>CAVZRA010000008.1:0-329284 GCA_963777645.1 uncultured bacterium
GCGCGTCCCCGATCGAAGTGAGCCGGATGGGATGGATATCCGGCGGGGCCGAATGGGATGGAACCACCTCCGAGGTGACCGTCTCGCTCTCCCCCCGCATCGTGCGCGGTCTGAGGGTCACCAGCACAGTTGCCGCCGATGCCGAAGCGTTCGATCATCTGCTCGATCTCGCGGCTGATTCCACCGTCAACACGCTTGTCTTCGATACCAAGGACGAGACGAGCAAAGTGCTCTACCAATCAAACTCCGAGTTCGCCGCAGCAATCGGGTCGATCGACCCCATGTACGACCCTAAAGAACGACTGGCCAAGGCAAGAGAGGCCGGGCTCTACACCATCACCCGGATCGTCACGTTCGAGGACTCTATCTGGGTCAGAGAGCGGCCGGAGCACAAGCTGGCCGGAAGCTGGATCGATCCGGCGAACCGGGACGGATGGGAGTATCCGCTCGAGCTTGCCGAAGAAGCATGTGGGCTCGGCTTCGACGAAATCCAGTTCGACTACGTTCGCTACCCAACCGGGAGAGCGGCCGCCGTCGCCCGGCAACAGAGCCCGACGACACAGGAGGACCGAGACGGCGCCGTCAGTGCGTTCCTCACCGAGGCCAGAGACCGCCTGCATCCGCTGGGATGCGCCATCTCCGCCGATATCTTCGCCATCGTGCTCTCGGCTCCGAACGACCAGGGAATCGGGCAGATGCCCGAGGCAGTCTCCGGGGTGCTCGATGCAGTCAGCCCCATGATCTACCCGAGCCACTACTCGGACGGCTGGCTCGGGTTCCCAAAGCCGAACGACTACCCCGGCCCGGTGGTCGCCGATGCGCTCGACTCGGGCATGCCTCGTCTCTCCGGAGACACCCTGATGCGACCCTGGTTACAGGCCTTCTACTACAACGGCTCGCAGGTTCAGGCCGAGATCAACGAGGCCGAGTCACGTGGTGCCGGATGGATCCTGTGGAATGCCGGAGGCAACTACGCCGAGTCCTGGCTCCCCGAACCAGGAGGTTGATAGCTCAAATGAGCATCCATTCCGTTTGCACCACGGAACCCGATACATCTTGAAGCTCGCAACTGAGCCGCATCGACCCCGGGGGGACGTCAGGGAACACGAACCGTCCCAGGCTGTCTGACCGTGCCACAAGGGTCTCGTCCTGATGATGCAGCATGATCTCTGCCTCCTGGGATGGCACCAGCTGGCCGACGATACGCCGTCCGGTCTCCGAAACCACCTCGAGCTCGATCTCGACTCCGGGGCTGCGGAACGTCATCTGTCTGGTGCCCTCGGCGCTGCGAACTCCGCTCAGCGCTTCGGTTGCCGAGTCGAAAACGAGCGCTGCAAGCTCTGCATCGATCGTTCGCCAGGTGAAGGTCGCCCTGGCGGCGTCGAGCACATCTTCCGGGACCGGGTATGCCGCTTCGAGGGCCGCACCGAGCCTGCCCAGCAACTCTTCGTCGTGACTCGTCGTCACTCATCGCCGCTCCAGCTTCTTTCGGATCCGATCCAGGCAGCGAGCCCTTGTCGGCCCGATGCTTCCGATTGCCATCCCGAGCATCTTCCGAGATCTCCTCGTACTCGAGAGGCGGGTCGAGACAGAGCATCTGGAGCAGCTCGGCGACAGCGGGCCGAGATGTCCTCAAATGCGACCAGGACCTCGCGCAGTTGCTCGTCTTCGAGAAGCCGCTCATCGATACCCGGGGCGCCCTCATCGACAACTTCGATCTGAATTCGGTCGGGATGCTTCGCGCCAGGCGCTTGGACGCCCGGATGGATTCGTTGCGGGCGGTGGTGGCCAGCCACGAGCCAAGACGCTCCGGGTCCCTGATGCGATTCGGAATGCTCGATCAGCCGCAACCAGACCGTCTGGCTGACATCGGCTGCCGTCGCGGCATCCAGACGGAACCCGCGCACCACAGACCAGACAAGCCGGCCGTAGCGGTCGACGAGAGAGTTCCAAGCCTCCTGGCTGCCGTTGTGGGCGGCGGCCAGAAGATCTGCAGTCTGTGGCTCTGCCATCACCAACGACGATACCCCTATCGCAACTCGAATTCTGGTCTGCTCACCCAATGCACCCGCATTCTCCTGGTCACGCTGAACAAGACATCGACAGTTCCTGGGTGATACACAAACCTCACCTGGCCCCCGGTTGGCCCGGCGGTTACCGATATGATCGAGACGTGACTCGTTGAGGAGGACTAAGTTGGGTGCTTTCACCGGAACCGGCGATCTGCTCAAAGGGGGACGGGGGGCGACCATAGCCGGCATCCCCGTCGTCCACAGCAAGCGCGAATGTGGCTTCTACTACCAGCGTGGCGTGCTGATGGTGCCCGAACGAGGCTCTCGACGAGTTGCTGGCGGCACTCGGTCGTCTCGGCATCGGCAGCAAAGGCACCTCGATCGAGAGGATTGGCAGAACCGGGATAATCCAGGTGCGCCTCAACGTCAATCGGTCGACCGATGTCCTCATTGAGCAACTCGGGGCGAGCATCCCGGTTGAGCCCGGGTACATCTTGTTCCCTGCGACACATGTCAAAGGCCTTGCGGCGCGGCGACCCAGCGCCGGTTCGCGCGAGCGCGATCCCCACCCAGCCGAGGAAAGGGAAAGGGCAAGAACGTCAACATCGGCGTCGTCGACCTCGGTTTCTTCTCACCCGGAAAAGGCGGGCACCCGTCCTGGGCGAGCAACGGTGTCGTCCTCGACGCGGAGATGCCGCTCCCCAACCCGGCCGTGACAGCAACCACCATACATCGGGCATGGAAATGCGATCGTAGGCATTCTCAAACAGCTGGCTCCCGAGGCAACCATCTACACAGGCACGATTGAATCTTCACCATCCGACTCCGCCGGGGGCACCTCGGATCGCAGGCTCGGTGAAGCTATCGAGCGACTCCTGTCACGACACCGCATCCACATCCTGGTCATCCCGTTCGGTGGCTCGACCCGTTTCGGTTTGATGCCGGTAACCGAACGGGTCCTGCAACCGCATTTCGAATCGACACTCATGTTTGCTTCGGCAGGGAACGACGGGATCGATCCCACGGTGTACCCGGCCGTTGATCCCGACGTCGTTGGGACCGGATCATGGCGGCGCCGGACCATGGATCTGGGTTGGCTGGACAAGACCTGCGCCACCGTTTCGTCGCCGTTGCATGCACTCGGAAAGCACAGTCTGGCGGGCTGGTCCAACCAGGGCATCGCCGCCCGGCTTGGCGCACCTGGTGTCTCGGTTCCCGCCCCGTTCCTCGGGGGCACCTACAAGATCGACTCGGGCTCTCTGGATCGGCCGGCCGGGGTCAAGGATCTTCGGTTCGAAGGCTGGGCGCTTTTCACCGGTACGTCGTTCGCCGTCGCCGTCGCGGCCGGTTGTGTCGCCGCACAGGTTGGCGGGCAGTGCGCGCCTTCGCCGGACGAGCTGGCGGCGTCTGTGCCGCAGTGACCGACCGGCCGCTCGAGCAGGCGAGAACCGCCCTGGAACGAGCCAGGGAAGAACCGGGTGGCGCCCTCGAGGCCGCACACGCCGTGCTCGAAGCGGCGCCTGATCCGGAGGTGGCCGCAACCGCGCATTTCGCCTGCGGTCTGGCACATCGCACCCTCGCCAACGGTGCCGAGTCCACCGACCATCTGGAGCGCGCCGCCGATCTGGCAACAGGAACACCAAGACTGCTCGGCCAGATCCTGCGCTCGCTCGCCTTCAACTACGCCCAGGCGGGGCAGCACGAGCTGAGCAATACGACGATCAACAAATCGATAGCCCTCCTCGACGGGCAGGAGGCCGACCTGAGCAGGCTCCAGCAGGCCTTCCTATTGATGATGCGTGGAGAGCACCGGGAAGCGCTGCCATCGTTGACGGCCGCCGTCTCCGGCTTCGACGAGCAGGGGGCTGACAACTATCTGGAGTTGACCCTCTACAACCGCGCCCTCATCTATGTCGCGTTTGGCGACTACGACGCAGCGATCGCCGACCTGGAGCGGGCCTACGCGATCGGCACCAGACTCGAGCACCACGTGTCTGCCGCCGATGCCGCCCTGCATCTCAGCCAGGTACTGGGTTGGCGTGACGATGTTCCTGGGGCCATGCGGTGGCACGCACGATCGGTGGAATTACGAACCGCAGCGGGTGCCACCAACCCCGTGGCCGACGCTGAGCACGCCTTCATCTTGATCCAGGCCCGTCTCATGCGCGAGGCCGAAGAGATCCTTCGGAGTGCCATCCCTCGACTAGAGAAAGCAGGAGACAACGAAGCTGTGCTCGTATCGAGCCGCTTGCTGCTGGTCGAGGTTCTCGTCGACAAAGGCGACTACGCCGAAGCACTCCGGCATGTCGAGCTGGCCAGGGCCGACACACCCCCCGACGGGCGCTGGCGATTCGACATCGCCGCAGCGGACCATCGGGTGCGCACCGCGTCAGGCGAGGTGTCCGCCGGGCTGCTGCGGTCGATGCGCAAGACCGCGGACGAGATGACCGCAAACGGGGAGCTATACGCCGCAGCCGTCGAACAACTTCGCGGCGTCGAGGTTGCATTGAAAATGGGAGACACCGTCGCAGCCAGCAGTCTGCTCGATGCCGCTAAAAGGTACGCCAGATCCGGCCCGTTGTGGCTCCAGATCCAAACATGGACGGCGATCGCTCAGGTTCGTCTCGCCATCGGCAACAGCCGGGGTGCGGCCGCCGCCGGTGCGCGCCGGCATGAATCGGCTGGACGTGCTATCGCAGTGGCATCGGTGCCACCGACCTCCGTATGCATGCCGCCGCCTACGGAGCCAAGCTCGCCCGCATCGGTATCGGCCTTGCCATCACGTCAGGCTCGGCGTCACGGGCATTCGCCTGGGCCGAGCGGCGCCGCACCCGGACCGCAACCGGCACCAAGGACCGTGACGCCGAGTTCGAGAATGCTCTCGCCGACCTGCGCCGGGCCATGGCCGAGGTGCGACGCGCCGAACCCGCTGATATCGGAACAGCACAGCGCCGCGTCGTCGCCCAGGAAGCCATGGTGCGCCAGATTGCGAGGGAACGCGCCGGGAGGGCGATTGAGACACCCACCGCCCGACTGCAAGCGGTTCAGGACGAGCTCGGAGATCGGACACTCGTCTGTTTCGTGGAAGATGGCCCGATCCTCCATGCGATCGTGATCGACCACAACCGGTCGCACCTCGTCGCCCTGGGCGACGCCCGGCATATCACGGGCTCCATCGACCATCTCAGATTCGCCGCCGAACGCATCGCACGCCCCTCGACCAGCCCGGAGTCCCGTCTTGCTGCTATCGACTCGGCAATCGACTCAACCGGGATGCTGCGTCGCCACCTGATTGCCCCCCTCGGGATCAACCCGGGACGCGTCGTGGTCATCCCGTCCGGCGTGCTCCACGGTGTTCCCTGGGGGATGCTCTTCGAGATACCTGTTGTCGTCGCACCATCGGCGACCTCGTGGCTGGACGCGACACGGCGCACCATCGCCGGGACATCCCCGCTCGTGGTGAGTGGGCCCGATCTGGCACATGCTGGAGATGAGGCGGCCGAGATCGCGGGGATGCTCAAGGCAACGACGGCGACCACCGTCGACGAGACCATCAGCCGCCTTGCCGGTTCGTCACTCGTCCACTTCGCCTGCCACGCACAGCCCCGCACCGACAGCCCACTGTTCAGCAGTCTCGTGCTCGACGACGGTGAGCTGACCCTTTACGACATCGAACGGCTACCTGCGGTCCCGGCGACAATCGTGCTTGCTGCCTGTTCAGGAGCGGGCTCGGTTCTCGCCACGGGAGCCGAGGTACTCAGCATCGCTGGATCATTCCTGTCGATGGGCGCCCGCAGCGTGATCGCCCCTCTCTTCACAGTCTCCGATGCGGCTACCCATACGGTGATGTCGTCGCTACACCGCTCGCTCTCGGACGGTCTGGATCCGGCTCACGCCCTGGTAGCGGCTGCGCAAAGCCAGGATCCGAGCGTCCAATTCACTGCTCGCTCATTCGTCTGCGTCGGGGCGGCGTAACCCGGGCCGGCAGAAAGGGGTTGTATCACGGGCACCGGTTGTGCATCGTATATGTCAGCGAAGCACGCTGCAGGACGATCTCCGGATCGTCAAACCCTCCTGATGCAGCGGCCCTGAGGGGCGTTGGTGGGAACGCAACAACGTGGTTGGAGGGCGACGGGCAGAGGGTTAATCCTCTGCCCGTTTTCATGCCTGCCTCAGCTCAACTCAACCGGGCCGTATGGCGAGTCGAGGATCGCAACCAGTTTGGGACGGTCGGCGATACGCACCTCGAGATCGACCCTGAGGGCTTCAAGCATCGAACGGATTGACTCCGGGACCGGGTGATAACCGCGAAGCTGTACCAGCTCCACTCCATGAGGGGATGTCGTCGAGGGATGCGGCGATACTTCGTCCCATTCGATCAGGTTGGGGACAACGCCACCACCGTCTCCGGTGGGCATCGTGAGTCGGAATGAGAGCACCCCGCCATCCGGTGTCTCGCGGAACACCTTGTGCACATCCCCCGGGTTGTAGCCGCGGCCGTGTGCGTATGAGGCAACCCGCTCGATGTGCTCGACACGGGCAGACCAGGTGATGAGCCTCGATTCCTCGATGTTCTCCAACCCGTACCAATAGCCACCCGATGGGCGGTGCTGTCCAGGATCGGGGCCGAGTAGCTCGAGATAGCAGGAGCCAAGGGATAGAAGTGCGTTTCGAGTTCCCAACCCGAGATGGTGCCCCCCGGCAGCCGGTGCGACACCGAGGCGACGCGTCAACTCATCGACCGTACGATCGAGATCATGTGTCGCGTATATGAGGTGATCGATCATGGCTCAACGATAGTTGGCCAAACCAGGAGCGCGGTGGGCAACACCTAGGCGGGCGAAGCGCAATCGGCGCTGTCCGCATCGGCGAGGCTCAAACCACCGAGTTCCCTCATCAGGGCGCCACGGGCATGTTGCCAGGCACCATGAAGGGCACACGGCTCCACCTGCGGACATGTCTCGCCGTTGAGCACGCAGCGATTGTCGAGCGTTGGCCCTTCCATGACCTCTATCAGCTCGAGCACGGAGACATCCGGCAGACCCACCAGCAGCTCGTAGCCGCCATGCGGGCCGGGTGTCGAGCGTACCCAGCGGCGTTTCACGAGCGGATTGAGTATCTGGGGAAGGTATTGCCTGGTCGTTTTCAGTGTATCGGCCAGATCAGGGCCGGGAACACGATCGTCAAGTCGACACAACTCCTGCATCGCCCGCAAAGCCAGGTCGGTCCGTTTGTTCAGATCGAGTCTCATCGTTTCCAATCTACCGCACGCGACCAAGGCCGAAGGTAACCATCAGCAAGGACCAACGTCGCCAACCTCGCCACCGATCGGTAACCTCGGGCGTGGACACATCTTCTTGGAGCCGAAGCATGATCATCGACGGATTCACCCACCAACTGCCTGATACCGATCCGGAAGAGACCAAAGAGTGGCTCGATTCTCTGGAAAACGTGATCAACGCCGAGGGCGCTTCCCGGGCCCGATTCCTCATGGCCAAGTTGATCGAGCGCGCCCGCGCCCAGAACGTCGGTGTCCCGGCTTCGGTCTCAACCCCGTACATCAACACGATTACGAAGGACCAGGAAGCCTGGTTCCCCGGCGACGAGGACATCGAGCAACGCCTTCGCCGCTTCGTCCGGTGGAACGCCGCGGTCATGGTGGTCAAGGCAAATCACGAGGCCGAGGGCATCGGCGGCCACCTCTCGACATTTGCGTCGAGCGCCGTGCTTTACGAGATCGGCTTCAACCACTTCTTCAGAGGCAAGAGCGACGGTACTCCCGGCGATCACATCTATTTCCAGGGCCACGCCGCCCCCGGTATGTACGCCCGTGCATTCATGGAGCGACGTCTCGACGAGACCGATCTCGACCACTTCCGCCGCGAGATCGAAGGTGGCCTCTCGTCATACCCCCACCCCCGGCTCATGCCGGAGTTCTGGGAATACCCGACCGTTTCGATGGGGCTTGGCCCGATCAACTCCATATACCAGGCCCGTTTCAACAAGTACCTGGCACATCGCCAGATCGACAAGACCGACGAGTCCAAGGTGTGGTGCTTCCTCGGGGACGGCGAGACCGACGAGCCGGAGACCCTCGGTTCGATCTCACTCGCCGGCCGTGAGAAGCTCGACAACCTCATCTGGGTAGTCAACGCCAACCTGCAACGTCTCGACGGACCGGTCCGTGGCAACGGCAAAGTGATCCAGGAGCTCGAAGCCATGTTCCGCGGCGCCGGGTGGAACGTCATCAAGGTGATCTGGGGATGCGGCTGGGATCCGCTCCTTGCCAAAGACCGCGATCGTGTCCTGGTCGACAAGATGAACAGCACCGTTGACGGCGAGTACCAACGCTACAAGGCCGAAGACGGTGCCTATGTGCGAGAGCACTTCTTCGGCCCGGATCCCCGGCTCAGAAAGCTGGTCGAGGACATGAGCGACGACGAGATCTGGAAGCTGCGTCGTGGCGGGCTCGACTACCACAAGGTGTACGCCGCATACAAGGCGGCTGCCGAGTTCAAGGGCGCGCCAACGGTCATCATCGCCAAGACGATCAAGGGATGGACGCTCGGTCCCGACGTCGAGGGTCGCAACGCCACTCACTCGATCAAGAAGCTGACCAGTCAGCAATTACTCGACCTCCGCAACCGACTTCATCTGGAGAACGACATTCCCGAGGAGCTCTCGCGGGAGAAGCCGAGCCACCGTACTTCCGGCCCGCCGAGGACTCTCCCGAGTACACAGTACTTGATGAAGCGCAGGGCCGCCCTCAACGGTCTCGTCCCCAAGCGGCCCGTGGAGCTGCGCAAACCCATCGAGATGCCCGATGACAAGGTATACGAGGAGTTCGATGCCGGCTCAGGTACGAACGACGTATCGACAACGGGCGCCTACGTCAGGTTGCTGCGCTCATCTGGCTCGTGACGAGAAGTTCGGTAGGCGTGTGGTACCCATCATTCCCGACGAGGGGCGCACCTTTGGCATGGATGCTCTGTTCAAAGAGCTGAAGATCTATGCGGCTCAAGGTCAGATGTACGAACCGGTAGACCACAACATGCTGCTCTCCTACGTGGAAAGTCAAGATGGCCAGATCCTCGAGGAGGGAATCACCGAGGCCGGCGCCATGGCGAGCTGGATAGCGGCGGCGACGGCTCATTCCACCCGTGGTGTGCCGATGGCGCCGTTCTTCACCTTCTATTCGATGTTCGGTTTCCAGCGTGTCGGAGATCTCATCTGGGCAGCATCCGATGCCAGGGCCCGTGGTTTCCTGGTGGGAGGCACCGCCGGCAGAACCACTCTGCTTGGCGAGGGGCTACAGCACCAGGACGGCCACAGCCTCCTGCTCGCATCCGTGGTGCCCGTGTGCCAGGCATACGACCCTGCGTTCGCTTACGAGGTGTCTGCGATCATCAAGGACGGGATCCGTCGCATGTTCGTCGGCAACGAGGACATCTTCTACTACCTGACGGCTTACAACGAGAACTACGTGCAGCCACCAAAGCCGGAAGGTGCGGACGAGGGCATCGTCAAAGGCCTATACCGGTTTGCCGAGCGACCCGAAGGTGGTGAGCACGAGGCGACCATCCTGTTCTCCGGGCCGGCACACGCCGCGGCCCGGTCAGCGCAGCACGAGCTCATCGAGCACTACGGTGTCGCCGCCGATCTGTGGAGTGCCACCAACTACAAGCTGTTGCGGGAAGAGGCGGCCGACGCCGAGAGGTGGAACAGGCTCCATCCCGGGGACACGCCGCGGGTGCCATACGTCACCGAGATGCTCTCGAACGGAGGGGGACCCGTCGTCGCCGTCAGCGACTACATCAAGATGGTTGCGGATCAGGTCGGACGATGGGTGCCACGCCGGTACATCACACTCGGCACGGACGGCTACGGCCGTTCCGATACGAGGGAGGCGCTACGCCGCTTCTTCGAGGTCGACACAGGCCATGTCGTGGTCGGTGCCCTTTCCGGGCTCGCTGCCGACGGGGTCATCGAGCCGGGGGTCGTCAAGGAAGCGATCGACCGCTACGAGATCGACGCTGAGGTCGGCAATCCGCTGTACCGCTAGGAGGGCGTTGAGCACACTCTCCAAGTACGCCGGTGGAACCACCATGGGTGACCTATTCACGTTCGATCAGGTGACCCTGGCGTTCGCCGGCGTCGCCGCGCTCGATGCAGTGGCCGCACAGCTGCCGGCGGGGAAGACTCTCCGTGATTGCTGGAGTCTCAGGGTCGGGCAAATCGAGCCTGCTGCGGCTGTGCAACCGTCTCGAGGTACCGAGCCGCGGGAACCGTGCGGTTCCGGGGCACCGATATCACGACCGATAGATCCGTTGCGGCTGCGCCGCCGGGTCGGCATGGTCTTCCAACGCCCGACGGTCTTTCCCGGGAACGGTCCGCGACAACCTGCTGGTTGCCGACGGCACTGCGTCCGAGGAGACACTCGAGGAAATGCTGGCAACAGCTGGACTCGAGCCCGGGTTGCTCGACAGGACCGGTGACGATCTCTCCGGTGGCGAGGCCCAGCGGGCTTGCCTCGCGCGGGCGCTCGATCTGTCGACCTGAGGTCTTGCTGATGGACGAGCCGACCGCATCACTGCATCCTGCGGCAATCCTGGCGCTGGAGGCGACAGTCAAGAGTTCTGCCGGGACCAATCACTCGATGTCATCTGGGTGACACACGATCTGGCACAGATCGACAGACTCGCCGAACACCTGCTCGTACTGTCCGGGGGCCACGCCATATACAGCGGTGGCCCGGGAACGGAAGAAGCGAAACTCGCCCTGGAGACATTGACCACCGGGGAGGAGATCGTTGATGGGCCAGGGTGATGTCGGACCTCTGGGCCTTGCAACTTCTTTGATACTCGTCGGGGTGGCCATTGCTGTTTCACTCGGCCAGCAGCTGCAGACTCGAGCGGGATCTGTCTGGTCCGTGGTCCGTGCGTTTGCCCAGCTGATCGTGATGGGCTTCGTGTCTGGCCTGGTTGCTGGAGCCGGGCCGTAGCACCGCCTTCTCGTGGCTATGGGTAGCCGGCGATGGTGGTATTTGCGGCATGGACGGTGCGCAGCCGCGCCCCCGAAATCCCCGGGCTTGTTCTCGATCGCGATGGCGGCCCTCGATTGCTGCCACCGTGGTGACGATGGGTGTGATCTTCGGGCTAGGGATCTTCCCGATGGAGGCGCGGGCGATCGTCCCGCTGGGCGGGATGATGATCGGCAACTCGCTCGGTGGCACTGTGGTCGCCGCCCGCCGGGTTGCCGATGAGCTCTGCTGAGAAAGGTCTCGAAGTGGAAGCCAGGCTTGCGCTCGGCCAGTCCTCCCGAGAGGCTGGCAAGCCTTATGTGCGGAATGCGCATCAAGACCGCACTCACCCCGAGGATCGAATCGACAAAGGCGGTCGGGCTCGTGTTTCTGCCGGGTGCGATGACCGGTCTCATCCTCGCCGGGGTCGAACCCGATAGACGCCGTCCTGGTGCAAGCCGCGATCATGTACCTGATCCTCGGCACAGTTGCCACCACATCGGTCGTAATCGGGATCGGGTCGCTACGCCGACTCTTCACTTCCGACCACCGCCTCAGGCGTCTCACCCGTAACACCAGCCTGAAGAACGGAGCTCACCATGAAGTTTGGCGTCACCATCTTCCCCACCGATCAGACCATGGATCCCGCCTCGGTCGCCGAGGCGGCGGAGGAGCGAGGCATTCGAATCACTGTGGTTCCCCGAGCACAGCCACATCCCGAGCGGCAGGGCAACCCCATGGGGAGGCAATCCCGAGGCACCGCCGCTTCCGGAGATGTACTGGCACACATATCGACCAGTTCGTGTCGCTCACGGCGGCGGCGGCAGCGACCACGACACTCAAACTGGGAAGCGGCATCACGCTGGTGGCCCAGCATGACCCGATCTGGCTCGCCAAACAGGTCGCCAGCGTCGACGCAACTCTCCGGCGGCAGGATGTAGTTTGGCATCGGGTACGGGTGGAACAAAGAGGAGATGGCCCACCACGGTGTCCGATACACAGGGCGCCGTGCCCTGCTCCGGGAGAAGGTCCTGATGATGAAAGAGCTTTGGACCCTGGAGGAGGCGTCATATCAGGGCGAGATGCTAGAGCTGCAGCCAAGCTGGGCATGGCCGAAAGCCGCTTCAGAAACCCATCCTCCAATCATCCTCGGCGGAGCTGCCGGGCCCAAGAACGATCGCCCACATCATCGAGTTCTGCGACGGTTGGATGCCGATCTACGGTGCGGTATCCGGTGGCGGACAAGATTACAGAGTTGAGGGAGGCTGCGAGGCAGCAGGGCGGGACCCGAGCCACAATCGAGATCGGAGTATTCGGTGCGCCCCGGGACGTCGAAAAGTTTGGCCAGCTGGCATAAGCAGGGGTCGAGTAGAGCCCTGTTCAGCCTGCCCGCGGTCGGCTGCCCGACATCGTGCTGCGCAAACTCGACGAGTACGCCGAGCCTGATCGAGGGGCTGTAGTGGTCAGTCGGCGATGCTCGCCCTGCCACGATGCGGGTCGGGTGAATGCGGACTAGGTACTCGCCCGGGACCCCGTTACGCCTACCAAACTCCTCAGCCCGATCGGTGCCCATGTACCGGCCCCCGATAGCTGTCGCCCAGCGCAGAAGCTCGTCCAGGTCCTCCGAGACGGTCACCGTGCCTTCGACGAGGACAAAGGAAATGGGGGTGTCGTCATCGTCAACAGCCATCGCAACCCTGGGGATCACGCGGAATGCGTGCCCTTGCCCGAAGCCTCGTCGGTGGTGAACACGATGTCGTCGCCGTCAACACAAACCAGATCGGCGTGACTAGCGGCTGCCCGTCCTTCTTGACCACAGCCAGCTTGCCCGGTCCTGGTGCCGTGCATGAGGAAACGCCGGATCTCTCCTGTTTGCTCATTTCTCCATGAGGAGAACCTACTCGGCGACGACGCTCCGGCGACGTGCTCACCCGGCAATCTGCGCCGGCACGACGGCTTCCGGCAGGAGAGGGTGAAGACGGTCCATCCTTCCTCCGTCTGAGAGCTCCAACTGCCCTCCATCATGTTGCCAGTCGCCGCGCTACCGAGAGCCCGAGCCCAACCGAAGCAGGCTGCGCCGAACTCGACCCGGCCCGGCCGTACGGCTCAAACACACGGTCACGCAGCGGGGAGGGATCACCTTCTCCGTTGTCTCTGACCTCGATCTGAATCATGCCTTGCCAGATCGGCGAGCATGAATGGACGCTCACCACGTCACCTCCGTAGCGGTCGGCATTGGTGAGCAAGTTGCGCAGGATCTGCCGGGACCGGCGTCCGTCGGCCCAGACGTCGAGGTCGTCCTTCATGACGAAGTCGACACGTCCCCGAATGCGACGACAGCACCTCTCCCACCAGCTTCCGGACCGACACAACCTCCGGCGCGACCACGATGGACCCCGCGTCCGCCCGAGCGGCGGTGAACAGGTCTTCGACGATGTCGGCGACTTCCTGGCTCTGCGCGGCCATCAGTGAGATCAGGTCGGCTTGCTCGTGTGGCGAGAAATTGCCGATGTTCTCGTCTGAGTTCGGAGGCAAAACCGACAACAGCGGTCAGCGGAGTGCGGATCTCATGGCTAACCGACGCGATGAATTCATCCTTTGCGGCGAGTAGCTCTTCGAGTCGCGCCCTGGCGTCACGACGCTCCCAATACGCTCCGATCATCTCAGCGCTGTACCTAAGAAGGCCACGCTCGGCATCGGTCCAGACCCGGTCCCGGTCGGCGGAGATGAACCCGACGCTGCCAATCCAACGCCCCTCGATAGTGATCGGCAGTAGGATCTCGCTGCGGATCTCCATCGCCCGGTAGTAGGCGACAGTCATCGCATCGAGCTCGAGACACCTTGTTGGTGTGGTCGAGCCCGGCACTGAACGCCGTCCTGGGCGAGCGGAGCAACTCGCCAGCCGGTTAGCTCCCAGGTCCCCGGCCGGTCGATCTGACCGGCGTGGAGGATGTCACGGACCGTCGCCAGGTTGCCATGCTCGTCGGGCTGCTCGTGAGAGTTGGTCTCCAGGAAGATGGCATCGGCATCGACGCCGTCGATCAACGCCGCCAGAGCCGTTCCCACCGGGTCGGCGACGTCACGCTCGAGTAGAGCTCCCGATGCGGCTGCTGCTGCTCGCTCGATCCTGATCGACCGATCGGCGTCAGAACGGATTCGGCGAGCTGATGTCAGGTTGCTTGCCGAGAGCCACAGCGCTCCCCGCGCGACGACAATGGCAAAGACAGCGACCTCGATGACGTTGCGCCACAGGATTGCGGTTCCGACAAGGGAGGCGAGACTCACCCCGATCCAAGGACAGACATCGATGGGTCGCAGCCCAGCCCAGCGGGGTTGCGATGCATCGTCCTTGATGTTTCGGGAACGTATAGCCACGACTCCTCCATGAGTCATGTGATGGTCTCGATGCCTCCTGTCGGCATCCGGTGCGCTGGCTCAAGGAACGTCCTTGTGGCTCAACCTGCGATGTGTTGCCGAATCCAGGTGTGCATGGCGATCCCGGAAGCCACCCCGGCATTGATGGAACGGGTCGATCCGTACTGTGCGATCGAGTAAACGACGTTACAGCGCTGTTGCATGTCGACGGAGAGCCCGGGTCCTTCCTGGCCGAATACGAGTACACATCGCTGTGGCAGTACGGCATGCTCGAGCGGTAGCGAGCCAGGGATGATGTCGATGCCGATGATCGTGAGGCCCTCAGTTTCAGCCCAGGCGGCGAAGTCTTCAACCGTGACGTGGTGCCGGATATGCTGGTAGCGGTCGGTGACCATCGCCCCCCTCCGGTTCCAACGCCGCTTCCCGATGATGTGCACCTCTGCCGCCAGGAACGCATTGGCGTTGCGCACAACGGTCCCGATGTTGAAGTCATGCTGCCAGTTCTCGATGGCGACGTGGAAGGAGTGACGACGCTCGTCGAGATCGGCGATGATGGCGGCACGAGCCCAGTAGCGGTAGCGGTCGATGACGTTGCGCCGGTCGCCATTTGCCAGCAGCTCCTCGTCCAGGCGAGCATCGTCAGGCCATGGCTTGGGATGGGGGCCTGCTCCGACTTCACGCTCCGGCATGGTCAGCTGAACCGGGCCATCAGTCCCTCGCGGCTGTACATTCGGCCGTGCCGCCTCCCCAGTGCATACGTCGCAACAGCGAGGCCGGCGGCGCCCACCGCGGCGGTCGTGGTACGCACCACCCGTCGCGCAGTCCTGCTGAATTCCACGATCGGCCACCCCCTCGCCATTGCCACCGACTCGAGGCCCTTGTCCGGATTGACGGCTACTGGGTGCCCGACGATCTCCAACATCGGCAGGTCACTCACCGAGTCGCTGTATGAATAACACAACGCCAGGTCGTAGCCGCGTTCGGCGGCCATCCTGCCAATCGCGTCTGCCTTGGCAGGCCCGTAACAGAAGGGCTCGGCAAGGCCACCGGTGTAGACGTTGTCGACGGTCTCGGCCACCGTGGCAATCGCCCCGGTCATCCCCAGCTCTCGGGCCAGTGTGGCGACGATCTCGATCGGGGAGGCGCTGACAACGAACGTGTCCCGCCCAGCTTCGCTGTGCAGGCCGATGAATCCCTGAGATTCCTTCCTTACGTCGTCGAGCAAGCGGGGAATGACGTCGTCTCCGAGAGCGGTCAATTCGTCGACGCTGCGGCCCTTTATGGCACTGAGGATCCGGTCGCGAACCGTGTTGACCTTCTCGTCGGAAGCACCGGTGAACCGAAATGCGATCGCCTTGCGGGCATCTGCCAGCAACTCGCTCGTTGGCATCATCCCGGCACGCCACGCGGCCGCCCCTACCACGAAGGCTGATGATCCTGCGATCAAGGTCCGATCGAGGTCAAAAAACGCTGCTGCCGGTTTGGGCTCGTCCATTGTCAATCCTGGGTTGCGCACTGCCACGTTACCGGAGAAGGGTGATCACCCGTGGGGATGAGCGGCAATCACCCACAGGGACGATGCCTGCGGACGCCGGTTGGGGTTACGATCCGGGCATGGAATTCGACGACCGCAGGCGTGCCCTCCTAACGGATGTCGCTCTCGCCATCGGGATGTTCTTGGTGAGCATCGGTTCTGTTGTCGTCTGGCAGGACGGGGTCGACCCGGGGGTCACTCCACTCAATGCCCTCGGATACGTCCTGATCGCCGGTCAAACGATCCCGATCATCTGGAGACGCCGCTATCCGTTGTCGGTCCTGACATTCATCATCGTGGCCTTCATGATCGACCGCGGCATCAACTATCCAACATCATGGGCATTCATCGGCATCGCACTCGCCATCTACACGATCGGTGCCCAGCTGCCCCCGAAACGATCGTTGATCACGGGGGCGGTAGCCATTGATGTTGTGCTCGCCTGGACGCTTGTGGGTGTCGTGACGCTGGATGTCTCCCCATTCGCACTCGTGTCGGAGATAGCGGTGTTGGGTTTCCCATTCCTCATCGGTAGAGAAAGCTACTTCCGCCAACAACAGATAGTGCAACTGCAGACTCGCGCCATTCAGGCGGAGCACCGGCGCGAGCAGGAAGCTGCCGATGCGGTCATGAGAGAACGTGTCAGGATCGCCCGTGAGCTCCACGACGTCGTCGCCCACGAGATTACGGTGATGACCATCCAATCGGCGGCAGCACGCAAGGTGCTGCCCGGGGACCCGGAACGGGCCGATGGTGCCATACAGGCAGCACAGGAAGCCGGGCACAGGGCACTCACCGAAGTTCGCAGGCTTCTGGGGATGTTGCGCACCACCGATCCAAGGGCTACGGATCCGCAACCCGGGATGGAGTCTCTCGATCATTTGGTCGCCCAGATGGACAGTGCGGGTCTGCCCACCGAGTTGACCATCAACGGTGAGGTCAGAAGCCTGCCGCTCGGAATCGACATAAACGCCTACCGGATCATTCAGGAGTCACTGACCAATACCCTCAAGCACGGCGGCCCGAATACCCAAGCGAGGATCGTCGTTGGCTACAACGGCGACACGCTGACAATCGAAGTCTCCGACAACGGTCGCGGTGCTGCCGCGACGACACTGGAAACCGGCCATCATGGGCAAGGATTGGTCGGGATGCATGAGCGGGCAACGATGCTCGATGGTGCCCTGAATGCCGGCCCCCGGCCCGGTGGTGGCTACCGGGTTTCTGCCCGGATCCCGATCCCGGCATCATGAAGACATGAACCGCCTTCGCGTCCTCATCGTCGACGACCAGGCCCTGGTTCGTGCCGGCTTTGCCATGATCCTCGGCGCCGAGGAGGACATTGAGGTCGTCGGGGAAGCGGGAAACGGCCATGAGGCTCTGGAAGCCGCACGACGGCTGACACCCGACGTCATACTCATGGATATCCGGATGCCGGAGATGGACGGGATCACCGCAACGCGTCTTCTGTGTGAGGGTGAGCTCCCGGGCGCACAGTGCCCCGCCATCATCATCCTGACTACGTTCGACCTCGACGAGTATGTCTACGACGCCCTGCGGGCCGGCGCCGGCGGCTTCCTGCTCAAGGACACCCCACCAGACGAGCTGATAGAGGCGATTCGCGTCGTAGCCCGTGGCGATGCCCTGCTCTCGCCGTCCATCACCAGAAAGCTTCTCGAGGAGTTCACCAAGACGTCTCTCCCCCTCAGAAAGCATGCTGGGCTCGAGTACCTGACCGACCGGGAGGAGGAAGTCATGCGCCAACTCGCCAGGGGATTGTCGAACTCCGAGATCGCCGAGACTCTCTTCGTGTCGGAAACGACGGTCAAGACCCACATCTCTCACATCCTCACCAAGCTGGAGCTCCGTGATCGGGTGCAGGCAGTGGTGGTCGCATACGAATCCGGCCTGGTGACCCCCGGCGACTCCTGACCGTTCCGCACCGCTCCCTTCTGGCGTACTCCGCCCCCTCATGTGGGCACACGATCCGCACGAACGGGAGGGACGGAGAGGGGCCGCCCGGTGGTGGGTGGCCCTTCTGCGGTGGGTGCGAATCGCGGGCTACTCGTAGGCGATGGCCTCGAGGATGTTGAGCTTGGCGGCGCGGCGGGCAGGCATGATCGCTGCCAGCAGACCGGCGATGACGCCGAAGACCACCAGGCCAAGGATCTGCACTGTTGGGATGGCGAGGACGTCGATGCCCTGAGACCCCAGCGCCGCAGTCACCACTATCCCGAAGAACAGGCCAAGGACAACACCGAGCAGGGCACCGAGGACAGCAACGATGATTGCCTCCCACCGGATCATCCTGCGGATCTGACCACGGGTCATGCCAACGGCACGCAGCAGACCGATCTCCCTGGTTCGCTCGAACACCGACAGAGCGAGAGTGTTGGTGATACCAACCATGGCGATGATCACAGCCAACGCCAGCAGCGCGTTGAACATCACGAGAATGGTGTCCACCTGGGCGGCCTGAGACTCCCGGTACTCGGTTTGATCCCGCACCTCGACATTCGGGTAGTCGGCAGCAGCCGCATCGATCACGGCTCGCGCCGCCTCCGGAGTCACACCGTCGGCATCCTTCACCGCCAGGACGTAGTCGACGTCGGTGCCGAACCCCTCGAAGTTGGCCTTGTATGTGCCCATACCCATCAGGTAGTTCGACTGGACGACGTTAGCTTCTGTGTATATGCCGACGATCGGCATCTCCTGGAGCCCGGTTGTCGCAAGGCCCATGGGCACGGTGTCGCCCAGCTTCCACCCCTCCTGGTCGGCAATGTCCTTCAGAACGAAGATGCCACCCTTGCCGAGAGCATCGAGGGAGCCTTCGACTACACCGAGCTCGATGGTCTGCTCCACTGTGTCGGTGTCGATGCCCATGACGAGATCGTCGGTGCCTTTGTTGTCCCATGCGCCAAAGCGAAGCGCGGTTACGGCGACGATCTCCGGAGCCTCGCTGACGGTCTCTCCCAGTTGCGGGCTGAACCCGCCGGCGAAACCGTTCACGCTGAGCACGTAGTCGGCGCGAAGACCTTCTCGATGGCGGCGCTGGCGGACGCCTTGATCGAGCTGCCGAGGACAAAGAAGAAACCGACCAGAGCCAGCCCGATCATCAGAGCCGATGCCGTCGTTGCAGTGCGACGGGGCTTGCGAGTCGTGTTCTCGATCGCAAGCGTTCCGGTGAGGTGGTCAAGTTTGGGGAGGGGCCAACCGAGCGTGTGAGCCACCAGGCCGACCACGCGGGAACTGAGCATGCTGATGGCGAGGAACACGAGGAGTGCACCGACGCCCACCACAGACAGCTCATTGAGTGGACCGATATCGAGGACGCCACCGAACAGGCCGTCCAGGACAAGCAATAGGCCGGCTCCGAGAACGATCGAACCGATGATGGCTCGCCTGCGATCCGACATCCGGAGGCGAACGTCGACATCCTGGAGGGCCGCCACGGGTGGAATCCGCGACGCTCGAATCGCCGGTAGCACTGCAGCTGCCAGGGTCACCAGGACGCCAACACCCAGCGAGATCAGGATCGTGCGCATGGCAAGCGGCGCCGCAGTCGACGGCATATCGAATCCGAGTATGCCCATCACGGCCATGAGCCCGCTCGACAACACGAAGCCGAGAGCGATCCCCAATACTGACGCCACCAGGGCAACCAGCAGCGCTTCAATCACCACCATCCAAATCACCTGGTTCCCGCTAGCTCCAATGGCACGCAGCAGTGCCAGCTCCTTCTGACGCTGCCTGACGATGATGCGGAACGTGTTCTGAATGATGAACGAGGCCACGAACACGGCGACTGCGGCGAATACCAGCAATGCCGTGCGTAAGAAGCCCAGGCTCTCGGAGAGCGCTTCGGATTGGGAAGCGGCCTCATCTGCCGCAGTCACGGCTTCTATACCGTCTGGCAACGCAGCAGCGATGGTGTTGCGAAGTACTTCGGCATTGGTGCCCTCCTCACCGACGGCGTTGATGGACGAGTACTTCCCTTGGAGACCGAAAAGCTGCTGCGCCGTCTTCATGTCGAACCCGGCCCACGTCGCTCCGGACAGATTGTCGGAGTCTCCGAACCTCAGGATGCCGACGATCTTGTATTCGGCGACCTGCTCGGACGTCTGCACCTTAACGACATCGCCGATGTTGAGATCGCTATCGTCGGCAGTACGGGCGTCGATTGCCACCTCGTTTGACGCCGTCGGAACCCTGCCGTCGCGGACGACGATGTTCCCGGAGAGACGGAGGTCGGCCGTCATCGACCCGCCGATCGTCGGCGGGCCGGTCGGCACAATCGCCTTACCATCCTTGTCGTAGATGATGGCAAAGCCGCCGACGTTGCCTTCGGCTCCTGCAACTCCCTGGACCGCAAGCACGATGTCGAGCACGCTCGCATCCATGGGCGCTGGCCCGCTGAAGCCGACGTCGTACTCGCTTGCCGACTGAACGATGACATCCTGACCGGCATAGATGTTGTCGTACATCTGGCTGAACGTGTTGTCGATCGTGTCAGTGAATATGTAGGTGCCTGCGATGAACGCAACCCCGATCATGACGGAGAGCGCAGTCAAAGCGAGGCGCAGCTTGTGCGCAAACGCAATCTTGAGCGCAGTGCGAATCATGACTCACGCCCCGAACTGACGCATGCGATCGAGCACGCTGTCGGGGGTCGGGTCGTGCAGCTCGTCAACGATCTTGCCGTCCCCGAGGAAGATCGCCCGGTCCGCATACGAAGCCGCAACCGGATCGTGAGTGACCATGACGATCGTCTGACCGAACTCTTTCACCGCACGCCTCATGAAGTCGAGCAGCTCGGCGGCAGATGTCGAGTCGAGATTGCCGCTCGGCTCGTCGGCGAAGATGATCTCGGGACGGGACACGAGTGCCCGCGCCGCGGCGACACGTTGCTGCTGACCACCGGACAGTTCGGACGGCCGATGGTCGAGCCGGTCACCAAGACCGAGAATGGTCACTACCTGATCGAACCATGCCGCATCGGGATCATCCCCTGCGATCAGCAGAGGCAAAAGGACGTTCTCCCTTGCATTGAGAGTTGGGATGAGGTTGAAGGCCTGGAAGACGAAACCCACCTTCTTGCGACGCAACAGCGTCAGTTCCTTGTCCTTGAGAGGGCCAAGCTCGACATCGCCGATGTACACACGACCGGAAGTGAGCGCGTCCAACCCGGCGAGGCAATGGAGCAGCGTCGATTTGCCACTCCCCGATGGCCCCATGATCGCAGTGAACACGCCCGGATTCTAGCCCGGCGGTAACCCCGTCGAGGGCACGGACCTCGGTGTCGCCCTCTCCATAGACCTTGGTGCCGTCTTCGATCCGCGCAGCGAGACGCGTTGCAGTTGGTGTCGTTGTCATCGGTCCTCTCCGATCCCGTCACAGAAGCCCAAATAGCTATGACAACCAACCTATGGGAAAGGCCCCCCTCCGGCGTCGGCCACACGGCTGATTTATTTGTCATCCGGGAGGACGATTGCCAGAGACGTAAGATCGAGGGATGAGCCCGATAGTCTTTGTCCACGGAGCCGGGTTGAACAGCTCGTGCTGGCATCATCAGACCGAGTTCTTCGACGATTCGATCGCCGTTGACCTGCCCGGTCACGGAGAATCGGATGGTCCCACATCCCCCTCGATCACCGAATACGCCCTATGGCTGGGTGACGAGATTCGCCGCACCGGGCCGGAGCCCGTGACCCTGGTCGGTCACTCGATGGGCTCGCTGATCGCTCTCGAGACCGCAGCCCGCAATGCGGACATGGTTGGTCACCTGGTGCTGATCGGCACTTCGGCCCGGATGGCCGTCAACCCGGATCTGCTCGAGGCAGCCATGGCGAAGGACGGCTCCGCGGCTGCGATGGTGATCAAGTGGACGTTGCCGCGCCACAGCGGCTACGGGCGCCCCAAGAAGTGGGTGCTTGCCATCGCCAACGACTTCATGAACGCCGCGGAGAGCGGAGTCCTCGGCAATGATCTCGGTGCGTGCGACGACTACACCGACACGCTGGAGATGGCGGACAAGGTGCGATGCCCGACGCTTCTCCTTCTTGGGGAGTACGACAAGATGACACCTGCCGCCTCTGCCCAACCGCTAGCAGCCGCTATCAGCGATGCCAGGATCATCATCGTCGAAAAGGTCGGTCATATGCTGCCGCTGGAGAAGCCGATCGAGATCAACGACATGATCAGCCTCTTCTTGAAGAGTTGATCGCTATATCGGGATGTGAGGTACGTTGGCGCCAATGAGGATGCAGGTCTGTTTGGGCGGGCTGGTGGTGATGGCGCTCATCGCCACCGCATGCGGGTCGGACTCGACCGAAGACACCACGGCGACCGGCTCGACATCCGCCGCGGCACCGGTCGCCGAGACCACGACAGCCACGACGACGACAACGACAACAACGGTCACGCCGAACACACCACCAACGACCCGGGTCCCGGTTCCGCCCCCCACTACCACTCCACCATTGCCGACGACCACAACGACACCCCCTCCGCCAACCTTCGAATACTCGGTAGCGCCGGTCACCGAAGAGACAGTGTCCCTCACCTGGCGGGAGGGCTGCCCGCTGCATTGGTCGGAGCTTTCGCTGCTCACCCTCACCTACTGGAACTTCTACGGCAAGGCAGTCAAAGGCAGGATGGTGGTCAACACTTCGGTCGCCGACGATGTCGTCACCGCGTTCGAGGGTCTGTTCGATATCGGGTTCCCCATCGAGCGGATCGCTCTGGTTGATGACTACGGCGGCGATGACAAGGCAGCGATGGCGGCCAATGTCACTTCGGGGTTCAACTGCCGCTATGTCGACGGGACTGAGCGCTGGTCAAACCACGCATTCGGTCTGGCAATCGATGTCAACCCGCTGATCAACCCATGGGCTCGGGAAGGCAACGTGCTCCCTGTCGAGGGCTCCAGCTACGCCGCCAACCGCGACGACCCCGTCCCGGGCATGATCAATCTCGGCGATCCGGTGATCGATGTATTCGCCGACGTCGGTTGGTCCTGGGGAGGGGTATGGGCGTCGGCGGACTACATGCACTTTTCCCAACCCGGCAACTGAAACGGTGGCATGCCCGACAGATCGCCTGCACAGACGCGAGCTCGTTCGGTCGCCCTTCGACGCCGGGCCGCACCCGGCTACAAGGGCGGAACCGGCGGCGGATACTCGACTTCCCAGGCTTCTGATGCTTCAACGAGGTACTCGCTCACGTCACGGCACCGATCCAGAATGTCGCAAAGCTGCTCCTGACCCATCATCACATCGACCAGGGACAGCTCGACACGACCGACGAGCGAGAGCCGGACATCGGATCCCGTTGAGAGTGCCCCTGTCGACTCGACCCCGGAGACCTCAATAGGTAGTTGGACCCCGGCGATCCCGGCCAACTCCGCAGCAAGCACGACGAGGTCCGGGGGAGCTTTCATCGTCGGTAGCGCCCAGTTGAAGTAGATGGGAAGCTCGAAGTTGCCGTCCGCCTCCCCGATATCCTCTTCATGCTCCTTGACCCAATCCTCGAGGCGAAGCAGCACCCTGGGCTCTACGTCGAACGCGAGATTCAGATCGAGAGGTCCATCACACGCTGATTCCGGGTGCAAATCCACCTCGAAGGATTGGCGAAGCGAGAAAGTCTCAATGAAATGCCGTTCGTCGTGGACGTGAAAGCCATGTTCAATGGCGTGATCCTTCACATAGGTCACAAACCCGGCGATGTCGATAGCCATACGCCGATGCTAACGGCTGAAACGATCAAACATCTCGAGGGATTCGCTCGAAGCGCCCGGTGAGACGAGCCAGGTTTCGCTTCCAGATCCACCCGAGGATCGGCCGTGCCGCCACCGCTGCCAGCTCACCGCCGAGGCGACGGGGAAATGTGAGCTCCTCGTCCCAGGTGAACCTGGTGCCGTTCTCCAGCTGCTCCAGGCGGAACTCCCCGTTGCCGGTGATCAGGCCTTCGTGGATCACACCTATCGAGCGCAGAGGCTCCCACGAGACGACACGGAGCACGTCGATAGTGCGTAGCGGACCGACCCTGGTGATGACCCGCATCACGGCACCAACTCCGCGATGCACGTCGCCGACAAACTCGATCGATTCGGCGTCCGCCATCCACTCCGAGTGGGTTTCCAACCGCTCGATATCGGCCCACACCTCTTCAACACGGGCCGGAATCATTGTGCTGACGGTCACTCTCGCCATGTGATGCTGTCCTCGGTACTCTGGTCGTATGTCTTCATTCAACTTCAAACAGAAGCCGAGCGGCTTGTTCAAACGCCTGCTGCATGCGCCCGTGTGGCTCTTCCGCGCTCGACTCGGCTTCCTGCTCGGCAAACGAATCGTGATGCTCGAGCATGAGGGAAGACGCAGCGGCAAGCTGCGCCAGACCCCGCTCGAGGTGGTGCAACGCCAGGGGAACGCATACGTGTTGTGTTCGGGGACGGGACCCAAAGCGGATTGGTACCGCAACATCAAAGCAAGGCCCGCGTTGGCGCTCTGGGTGGGATCGAAGCGCCATCAAGTCGACCAGCGCTTCCTCGGTGACAGCGAGGCGGCCACGGTGTTCGCACAATACGAATCGGCGCATGCCAGGGCGGCGGCCCGGTTGACCGACCTCATGGGCGTCTCCTACGACGGCACCCATGAGGGCCGCGTGAAGATGGTGGCTGCGATCCCGATGGTCGAGCTCAGATTGATTGACTAGAGGTCACAGCGCGGTGCCATCGCCACGGGTGTAGGCAGTGGCCGCCCGGCGCAACTGTGGCGCCATCTCCAGGTCGTGATGGACCTGAGCCAGATAACTGGCGATGAGCCGCTGGATACGATCGGCTTCTATGATCAACCGCCGCAGCTCTTGTTCGTCTTCCTGTGTCACATCTGGCTCAACACAACACGACGCGGCGACGGCGTCCCAGTCGCCCCGGGCGAGGGATTCCTCCAGTTCGGAGAACAGCGCGGTGACGGATTCGAGCCCGATGACCTACTCCCCCGTCTCAGCTGCGATGTGCGCCCATGCCTCCCGCAGGTCGGTGAGGCTCTTGGCGACGAATGGCAGCGCAGTGGCATCTTTGCTTATGTTCGCCTGGGTCAACTGGTCGAGGCAGAACTGATAGATCGCATTGAGCGCTTCAGAGATCTCGCCGCCCTTGTCGTGGTCGAGCGACAGCATCAACTCGGTGATGATGTCCTGAGCCCTGGTGAGCTCCCTGTGGGCGAGCTCAATCGAGCCCAGCTCCCGATTCTTGAGTGCCCATTCGGACCTGGCGATAGCGGCCAGAGCACGGTCGTACAGCATGAGCACCAGTTGAAGAGGCCCGGCGGTTCCCACGGCCTGGCTCTGATAGGCATTCCCTGCTGCCTGGTACGAAACGGCCAGGCTGGTCATATCCCCGTTCTCCTTTGCATTGAGTATCACTGTCCACCACTGAGCGAAGACAGTTGCGACGACAGCCAGCTCGACTGAGTCTGGAGGTTCGCCATCGCAGTTTCCAAAGCTGCGTATTGCTTGACCAACTGAGCCTCCCTACGGCTGAGACGATCTTCTAGAACCTCGATGCGATCGTCGATCAGGTCGATCTGGGATGCGGTCAGATCCTGAGCCCTTGCGATCCTGCCGCCGGTGCCTTCGGCGGCACCGATCGTCTGGTCGAGAGTGCCAAAGACACCACGGGCAAAAGTCATGCTGCCAAGCGACAGCGTTCCCCCGGCACCACTCACGTCTGCGGTGGATGCGGTTATGCGAAGGATCAATCCCTCGGGGTCCCCGGCCGATGAGGTGAGCGACCGGCCGCTCCCTGTGGCCGCTTCGCCGCCGATAGTGCCGGTGACGTCAAGACCGGCGTAGGTACCGGTGAGCCCGAAGGGGTCGCCGGCTACCTCGAATGACGCTCCCGAGCCGTAGTAGCGCTGGCTCAGCTCGATGTAATCCGATCCGGAGACGTTGGTCTCCGAAGCGGTGACACTGGTCACCCCGGCATCGGTGAGTGCGGAGTTGATAGCTGCTACCGCTTCGGTGACGCTCATCCCGGTTGTGATCGAGACGTCGACCGTCTTCGAGCCGACGATTATCTGGAAGGTCGAATCAGAGCCGGGAGCGCTGTATGCCGATGAGGTTGCCGTTGCCTTGGTGGCGGCCTGGGTGATGACGACGTCGTAGCTACCCTCCACGGTTGCGTCAGCTGAGGCGACGAAGCCAACCCGGGAATCTGTGGCGCTGCCCCCTTCAACCAGGAGACCAACGACTCCATCGAAGTCATTCTCGAGTGCGTCCCGCAGCTTTGACTCATCGACGTCAAAGGTCCCGTCACGGTTCAACGCGATACCGACAGAGGAAGCTGTGGGATAGGTCGCTCCCGATTGCAGCGTCGCCGAGATGGCTGCACGAAGATCGATGGCGAGAGATCGAGCGGTGCTGTTGCCAACGAGCGGCCCTGCCGTATCGCTGTCTGGGGTGTATTTGGTGGCCTTGGCGATGGTGCTCAACGTCGAGTTGATCTCGCTCATCAGCTTGGAGATGGCGTCCACGGTCCCATCGATGTCTCGCTTCGTGGTGATGGTGACCGCGCTCGTTGTGGTGTTCTTGAGTTCGATGGTGGCGCCGGGGATGAGGTCACTGATCGTGTTGGAAGACCGGCTCAGCGTCAATGCCGATGCTCCCGAGCCGAGAGTGATCTGGGCATCGACACCCTGCTGCAGAGTGTTCATCGTTGTCAGTGAGGTGACGGTGCCCGAAGTGGTGAAGGTGTTGGCATCTCCTGTCTCTTTCGAGCTCAGGATCAGTTTGTAGTCGGTGCCATCGACAGATATGACAGATGCTGAGACACCGATGTCGAGTGCGTTGATGTCTGCGGCGAGCTGGGCAAGAGTGGTGTCACTATTGGTCGTAACCGTGTGATCGGTCCCGCCCTTGGTGATCACAAAGTTCCCGGCTCCCACGATGGCGTCGGCTGCGGTGAAGTTCGAGGTCGAAGCGAGCTGATGGTTGGTGGCCAGCTGACCAACGGTGAACGCAGTCGTACCAGCCGCAGTGGCGCCGGTTACGGTCACGGAGACGGCGTCCCCGTTTGATGAGGTCGCCTCCGAGAGTTCGTCGAGCTTGGAGGCAGAGCTGATGTTGTCGAGAGCGGAACGGATCGCCGAATAGCGGGTGTTGATCGCCGACCATGCGCTGTCCTCGAGCTGATGACTGGATCGCCTCGTTTGGAGTTGGGTGATCGGAGTGCGCTCGGCGGCGAGGATGCTGTCGATTATGGAGCTCGTATCGAGTCCGGAGGCAAGACCTCCTATGTTGAAGAGTGGAACTGCCATCGGCGGCTTCCATCCATTCTGTGCTGGTTCTTCCCTTGTGAGAGGGGGTGGCACGTGCCACCCCCTTCCTGTCGGTCATTTCCCTACCCGCGAAAGGAAGGAAAGGACACTTGTTGTTGTCGGTACCTAGCCGAGCAGCGTGAGGACCGAAGCCGGCACCTGGTTGGCCTGGGCCAGCATCGCAGTACCCGCCTGAACCATGATCTGATGCCGGGTGAACGACACCATCTCCTCGGCCATATCCGTGTCACGAACCCGGGACTCAGAAGCCGTCAGATTCTCAACCGCAACACTCAGATTCGCCACCGTGTGCTCAAGACGATTCTGAGTAGCACCCAGAGTCGACCTGGCGGTGGAGACCGCATCGATGGCATCATCGATGACGCCGATCGCAGTATCGGCATCGCCGGAGACGCTGATCGTTGCGAGGTTGATCGCCGATGTGCCGTGGAAGATGCCCGAAGCGCCACTGGTCTGGATCCGTAGGTCGCTGTCAATGTCGAGGGTCTGGCTCATACCGGAGCCGACGTGGAACGTCAGATTGGTGGTGCTGTAGTCGGAGAAGACGGACATGCCTGCGAATGTGCTGTTGCCACCGATCGCAGTGATTTCGGCGAGCAGCTGGGTCACCTCGGCCTGCTGGGCTTCGCCGTCGGTGGTAGCAGTGTTGGCGGCATCAACAGCCAACTCACGCATACGCTGCAAAATCGAATGCACCTCATTGAGAGCACCCTCAGCAGTCTGAACAAAACTCACACCATCCTGGGCATTACGAATCGCCTGCCGTGAACCCGAAATCTCTGCACGCAAAGACTCAGACTTCGCCAACCCAGCCGCATCATCAGCAGCACGATTGATCCGGAAACCCGAAGACAGTTTCTCGAGCGACTTACCCAACTGGGTATTGGTCGCAGAAAGATTGCGGTACGAGTTATACGCCGCAATGTTCTGATTGATACGCACTTTCGTGTACCTCCTTGTAGGACGGTGCGTTCTTGCCGACGTCAACATCCATGTCAACGCTCACAGAATCAGTCGGCATCCGCCTGCGTCACGTAAGCAATTGCGTGCCCGGATGGCTCAGGTAGATACCCGGGCCCACATCTCGTCGGAAGCAACAACGGCGTCGCGGATAGATCGCGGCCAGTTGACCGTCGCTCACCCCGGGACAATGGGCCCTCTCCCAATCGCCCTGCTCGTAGGCAATCACACCGGCCAGGGTTCTGCCCATGATTCCGGTACGGCCGAGAATGGCGCTCGCGCGCTTCGTCTGACAGCGGCAGCCCCTCGAGAGCGGTCTCCATAGAGACATCGAGCAGGGCGTCGAGCACGCTGAAGAGACCGACGGTGTAGAACGCATCGCCGTCGGACCGCCCCGACAGCATCGCCGCCAACTCGCACATCCTGGCGCGAACGAGCGCTGTGATCGTCAGCTCCTTCGGCTTCCTGGCGATCTGGGCAAGGTTGATCAGACTCACCCAGCTTCCGATCTGGCGTGTGCCGAGGAGAACGATGGCGTCCTTGATCGATTCGATGTGGCGCGGGAGCGAGTAGTAGGCCGAGTTGACGATTCGTAGCAGTTTGTAGCTCAGGGCGACGTCGCGCCTGATGATGGCGGCGAGATCTTCGATGGCGACGTCCGGGTCCTGCATCTGCGTAATCAACTCGAGCGTGTCAATCTGATTCGGCGGCACCGCGGTACGCTTCAGGACTTGCGGACGGCTGAGGAAGAAGCCCTGGAAGTAGTCGAAGTCCAGCTCCCGGCAACGCCTCAGCTCCGCATAGGTCTGCACATTCTGCGCCACGAGCTGCACGCCGAACGTCTTGAGCCACCCCACCTCGGCAATGAGACGATTTGACTCGAACTGCTGGATGTCGATCTTGACTATGTCCGCAACCGGGAGCAGTGGCCTGAGCTTGCCAAAGGAGATCCAGTCGTCGAGTGCGATGCTGTAACCCTGGCTCCTGAGACGATGCAGCGCCGCGATCAATCGATCGTCGACATTGGAAGTCTCGACCACCTCGACGATGACTCGCTCCGGCGGCAGCAGCGTCGGTATCCCTTCGAGGATCAGATCGCGGGTGAGGTTGATCAGCGCCCGCTTGCCGCCCAGGATCTCTTCGAGGTCCATATCGGTGAAAGTGGTGATAATCGCGTCTGAGGTTGCGCGATTGTCGTCGGTTCCAGCCAGGAGCTGCGGGTCCGGGGCACAACGAAGCAAGATCTCGTATCCAACGACATCCAGCCGGCGGTCAAACAGCGGTTGCCGCCCGACGAACGTATCCGGGGATGAGGCAATCTTCGCCTTTGCGGCGAGGACACTTCTCTTCTCGGTGCGCTCGCGGTGAAGATTCGCTTTGGCGCGGGCGGCTGCTGTCGAATTGCTCACGCAGATTCAGTCGGCAAGTCTTCCTGTCACTCAACCGCCTTATCGACGAATGGTCTGCGACGTCTCCTGCTGCTTCTAGCATCCTGGCCATGAGTGACGTACAAAGGCTGGCATTCGCCACAGACGACGGAACGAACATCAACCGGCATTTCGGTAGGCTCCGCGGCTTTGTCGTGGTCACCGTCACCGACGGGGCCCCGACCGGACGGGAGACACTGGCCCGCCCCGCCAATGCGGACAACCCGGTTGGAGGCCACAATCACAGCGCCCTGCTCGATCCCATTGCCGACTGCAAGGTCCTGATCGCAGGTGGGATGGGCCTGCCGATGGCCAGACACGTTGAGGCGAGTGGGCTCGAGCTCGTGCTGACCTCCGTGGCTTCGATCGATGAGGCGCTCGACCGCTATATCTCCGGAACTCTGGCTCACGAGGCCAACCGGGCACACCCGCCGAGGCATTGACGCCGATCACACGAAAGAAGGGGCGGCTGAGCCGCCCCTTCTTCGGGTTTGATGTTTGCTTGTGTGCTCAGCGGAGCAGCGCGAGGACCGAGGAAGGCACCTGGTTGGCCTGGGCCAGCATCGCAGTACCCGCCTGAACCATGATCTGATGCCGGGTGAACGACACCATCTCCTCAGCCATATCCGTGTCACGAACCCGGGACTCAGAAGCCGTCAGATTCTCAACCGCAACACTCAGATTCGCCACCGTGTGCTCAAGACGATTCTGAGTAGCACCCAGAGTCGACCTGGCGGTGGAGACATCATCAATCGCGCTGTCGATGACACCGATCGCCGCATTGGCCCCGGTGGACAGGCTGATCGCGCCGATGTTGTGACCGTTGAAGATGCCGGTGGCGCCTGCAGTATCGATCTTCAGGTTCGACGTGATCTCGAGGGTCTGACCGGAACCGGAGCCCACATGGAACGTGAGCGATGATCCACTGCCGTAGTCGGAGAAGACGGTCATGCCTGCGAATGTGCTGTTGCCACCGATCGCAGTGATTTCGGCGAGCAGCTGGGTCACCTCGGCCTGCTGGGCTTCGCCGTCGGTGGTAGCAGTGTTGGCAGCATCAACAGCCAACTCACGCATACGCTGCAAAATCGAATGCACCTCATTGAGAGCACCCTCAGCAGTCTGAACAAAACTCACACCATCCTGGGCATTACGAATCGCCTGCCGTGAACCCGAAATCTCTGCACGCAAAGACTCAGACTTCGCCAACCCGGCCGCATCATCAGCAGCACGATTGATCCGGAAACCCGAAGACAGTTTCTCGAGCGACTTACCCAACTGGGTATTGGTCGCAGAAAGATTGCGGTACGAGTTATACGCCGCAATGTTCTGATTGATACGCACTTTCGTGTACCTCCTTGTAGGACGGTGCGTTCTTGCCGACGTCAACATCCATGTCAACGCTGGCTTCTCTGTCGGCCACCGAGCCGCTGCGCTAAGGGGTTTTCATGGCGTTCTCGGCATATGTCCCTGGCATTGCAGACAAACCTGGAGCGGCGGCCCGAAGGCCGCCGCTCGTGTTGTGTAGGGACCGTCCGTCGTCCTACAAGTCTCTGGTCCGGTGCAGTCCTATCTGAGAAGCGAGAGGACCGAGGAAGGCACCTGGTTGGCCTGGGCCAGCATCGCAGTACCCGCCTGAACCATGATCTGATGCCGGGTGAACGACACCATCTCCTCAGCCATATCCGTGTCACGAACCCGGGACTCAGAAGCCGTCAGATTCTCAACCGCAACACTCAGATTCGCCACCGTGTGCTCAAGACGATTCTGAGTAGCACCCAGAGTCGACCTGGCGGTGGAGACATCATCAATCGCGCTGTCGATGACACCGATCGCCGCATTGGCCCCGGTGGACAGGCTGATCGCGCCGATGTCGTGACCGTTGAAAATCCCATCAGTTCCTGCGACATTCAGCTGAAGGTCGCTGGCGATCTCGAGGGTCTGACCGGAACCGGAGCCCACATGGAACGTGAGCGATGATCCACCGCTGTAGTCGGAGAAGACGGTCATACCTGCAAATGTGCTGTTGGTGCCGATCGCGGTCAGCTCGCTGATGAGCTGGGTCACCTCGGCCTGCTGGGCTTCGCCGTCGGTGGTTGCAGTGTTGGCGGCATCAACAGCCAACTCACGCATACGCTGCAAAATCGAATGCACCTCATTGAGAGCACCCTCAGCAGTCTGAACAAAACTCACACCATCCTGGGCATTACGAATCGCCTGCCGTGAACCCGAAATCTCTGCACGCAAAGACTCAGACTTCGCCAACCCGGCCGCATCATCAGCAGCACGATTGATCCGGAAACCCGAAGACAGTTTCTCGAGCGACTTACCCAACTGGGTATTGGTCGCAGAAAGATTGCGGTACGAGTTATACGCCGCAATGTTCTGATTGATACGCACTTTCGTGTACCTCCTTGTAGGACGGTGCGTTCCTCACTCGTCAACATCCATGTCAACGCTTCACAGACCACTATCGGCAGTCATCGCCGGCGAATTAGGCCACGCACAGTGACTATTTCGAGAATGGTCATCAAGGCTAGATAGCTGCAACCCGATTCCAACCCAATCAATACCGGCATCGTCCGGGTGGGGCGATCGTTGGAGGCCAGAAGTCATGGACACGAGACACGCTGAGGATGAGACGAACGATCTCGTTCGCGAACATCTCGATTTGGTGGGCCGCACCGTTGCCAAGGTCTCTGCACGCTATCCCCGGCATGTAGATCGTGAAGAGCTCTGGAACGCCGGTGCGCTCGGTCTTGTGGAGGCCGCCCGGCGCTACAACCCTGACTCGGGCATTCCCTTTGAGCGTTTTGCCGCGATCCGGATCCGTGGAGCCATCATCGATTCGACCAGGACCAGAGACTGGGCGTCACGCTCGGTGCGTCGTCGCTATCGCGAGGTCGAAGAAGCTACATCGGCACTCAGAGACGAGACCGGCCGCGACCCCGACCGTGACCACGCTTGCCAAGGCGATCGGCGTCACCATTTCGGAGCTCGAGAAGACTCAGGCGCAATCGGCCGCCTCCATGTTGCTCTACCTCGATCACCAGCGTCCCGACGAGACCGTTTCGCTCCGTGACATGATCATCGACCAGGACACCACCGTGCAACCGGAAGCTGCCTTGGAGCAGCGTGAGATGCTCGGAACCCTTCGCACTGCGGTCACCGGTTTGCCCGAGACCCATGCTGAGGTCATCAGGCGCTACTACTTCGAGGGTGAGATGCTGCAAGACATCGCCAAGGATCTCGGGGTGACCCAGGCCCGGGTATCGCAGATCCGCTCCGAGGGCCTGACATCGCTTCGTGCCTGGTTTGGCACCCTCTACGAGGGCGCTCCCGCGGTCAGCGATGACTCTGCCGGTAAGCGGGCTCGGGCCGCCTACGTCGCACAGCTGTCAAACGACACGAATTGGCGGAGCAGGCTCGACGCAGCAGACGACGACCTCGCCTTGATTCTCAACGGCTGAAGATCCCCTCCCGACGACGACCCTTTCATTCTCCCTCCCACCCTCAAGAGGGTCGTCGTCGCGGCCACCGGGCAGAATCGGGACTGGGTCGAGCGTAAGACCTCGATGCGACGACCCGGATTGCCTCCCACTGGTTGACTCCCCCAAGGGGCGCTGGGACCATGTGCACATGGATGGAGCCATCACGCAAGTCGTCGCCTTGCGTCGGGTTGGGCGCTGGCGCTTTCCCGTCGAGGAGCTCATCGCAGATAACGGCACGATCGCACGCCTCGGCAGAGATGGCTCGATCCGCGTGTTGCTGGGCCCCGGCCGAAAAGTGGTCCTTCCCGACGGTACGGAGTGGCGGATCATGTCCGTCGCCTCAGGTCCAATGATCACACCGCTCATCATGTCACCCACCGGGAAGATCGCAGGCTCAGGATTGCTCCATGCCAAACGGAGCTACGGAATCAATCTGCAGGACATCAGCTACACGCTGATCCCAGTCGAACGGATCGGGTTACGCCGACCACGGCGGTGGGCGCTGCGACGTGCCGAGAGCGAGATCGCCATCGTCAACACGGTCTCGCACACCATCGAGGCAATCGAGCAGGTCCCGGTAGCGGCGGTGCTGATGACATTCACACTGCTCAAACACGGGATCCCGGGCGAAGCCAGCCTCATGCCGCCACGAGACTGAAATCGGCTACTGATGAATAGTGGCTACCGGGTTCGAGCCACTACGCATCTCGGCGGCACTGACCAACACGGAGGCGCGAAACTCGATGATTCGCTCCGCCACTTCCTCGGGATCGTCGGCGACGACGATGCGTCTGCCGTCGACCAGGGTCAGCACCGTGTCCGGCGTTGCCTCGATCGACTCGATGAGGTCGGCGTTGAGGAACATCGGCTCACCTCTCAGTCGATGAACGGCGATCATTCGTCGTCTCCTTGCAGGGCTGACTTTCAGCCTCTCTTGCTTGCAGTTACTGTCGGCCGGGGGCCGGGGCGCTTAACACCCTCGTCGGGGCCCTGTCACGGCAGAGCCCCGCTATACGCCCGGGACCGTTAGGCCCCGGGCTGCTAACACGTTCCTATCGCTTCAGATTCACCAGGTCGGCCAGGACCTCGTCGGAGGCTGTGATCACCCGGCTGTTGGCCTGGAAGCCGCGCTGGGCGATGATCAGATTGGTGAACTCCTGGGCCAGGTCGACGTTGCTCATCTCGAGAGCACCCGATGCGAGCAGGCCCCGGTTGCCGTTGCCCGGCTCACCGATCAATGGCTGACCGGAGTTGACCGATGCCTCGAAACGGGTCTCACCGGATCTGATCAGACCAGACGGGTTGTTGAAGGTTGCGGTGGCGATCATCGCCAACACCTTGGTCTCACCGTTTGAGAACTGACCGCTGATCGTTCCGTTAGATGCGATCGAGAAGTCCGTTAGGAAGCCGATGGCATTGCCGTCTTGATCGATGCTCTCTGCGCTCGACTTGCCACCAAACTGGACTAGCGGCGAATTGGTGTTGAGTACGAGATCGAGAGTCAGCGCGGTTGCCCCCGGCGGTGTATAGCCGCTGACGGCGATCGTGCCTCCGCTGGTGAGATACCCGTCGGTGTCGAATGTGACGGAGGTGCCACTCAGGGTGAGGTCCGTTCCCTCCATCGATGCCGAGATGTCCCAGCTGTTCGCGGCAGTCTTCTCGAACTCGACCATCAATTCCAGCGGCTCGCCAAGCGAGTCGTAGACAACGATCGAGGTGGTGTGGATATCACCGATTGACCGCGTCGGACGACAGGTTGCCACCGACATGGACGGTCGAGGTCTCGACCGGATCGATGACCTGTGAGAGCGGCAGCTTGATTCCAGGCACCGCGGTCTGAGTCTGGATATCTCCGGTGGGATCTGCAATCCAGCCCTGAATGAGTTGGCCTCCGGGGGCAACAAGATTGCCCGACTCATCCCAGCGGAAGGTTCCTGCCCGGGTGTACTCACGGCCACCGGAGTCCTGGAGGATAAAGAAGCCATCACCCTGGATAGCGATGTCGGTGGGACGACCGGTAATCTGGATGGCACCCTGGGTGAAGACACCGTCGATCGAAGCAACCTGGACGCCAAGACCGATCTGTAGTGGGTTGGTACCGCCGGATTCTAGACCGGCGCCTGCCGGGCCTTGCAGAGTCTGCGCCATCGCCTCACCAAAGGTGATCTGGGCGCTCTTGAATCCTGCTGTGTTGACATTGGCGATGTTGTTACCCACCACGTCCATCATGGTCTGGTGGGAACGAAGACCGGATACACCGGCAAACATCGAACGCATCATGTTCATCACCCCTAGTGTGATGTCACTCCGTCCGTAGAAGACTGAGCCACCACATCCGTGGGCGGCGTCCGTTTGCAAGCGCAGTGGCCGGTCACCACTTGCAGCCACACATCGTGTGCGACGTACGCTCACAGGACACCGTCGGCGATTGGCGTCACCGATTAAGGAGAGGTTTGACCGCCCGCTTACGAAGAGCTGGCGTGACGAACCACGATGTTGCCGGGCACTGCCTCGCCACGAGCTTCGATCAGACGGTTCATCACGGCCGGGGGATCGACCCGGGCGGCCGTGCTGCAAATGACAATTGTAAATGCCGGGATCAGGAAGATCTCTTCGCCGTCGTCAAGCTGCAATGGCGTGGAGTCGAGCACTCTCTCGATCCTTCTCACCACCGGATTGACCCCGTCGTCGGACATCATCGGCATCACGCAGACCAGACCGTCGTCATCGATCCGACCAACCGTGTCGAGTTGCCGGACGGCAGCGCCGACGAGGGAGCCGGCGTGTCGCATCGCATCCTCGAGAGCATGTCTCCCGCGTTCTTCTGCAATGCGCTCGAAGGCGGGAAAGGCAACGTGCATCAGCCCGAATGCTTCACCGGACCGTGAGTAGCGCGCCGCTGCTTTCTGCAGTTGGGCCGCGATACCGTTGCTGTTGGGGAGTCCCGTGACGATATCGGTCGAGGTCAGCATGTCCAGCTGAAGGCGGAGCACGCCGTTGTCGGCTTCGGCTTCTGCGAGCCATTCTTCGAGTTCGGCAATGCGAGCTTCAGCGCTTCTCCGGGGTTGCATCACCAGTATTCATTCGCGCCCCAATCGTAATGGGTAGACGGCAGTGGCCCACGACGGGCCGATGGACCTACATTCGGCACTGCCGATGACTCACCTTGAGTAGATCGAGGGTCCCTGGTGAATCATCAATTGAGGCTTAAGGTCCCGGCAAACCGGTTCGGCCGACTGATCTCCCAATGGATACTATCAACCGAATCTCCCATATGGCAGAACTCGCCGACACGCTCTGGTACGAGCGGAGACTCCTCGAGTACCTCCTGTTCAAGCTGGTGTCGGCGAACCTCGTGCTGATCGCCGACGATCGCCGCTTCGTCGGTCCCGCCATTGCCGAGGTCGATGCCGTGATGAATGAGATCAGAGAGGCCGAGGAGAGCGCAGCTCCGTCGTTGCGGATGTCGCAGAAGAGTTTCAATGGCACCGTCCTTCGGTAGGGCTCGACTTCCTCGTGGACAATGCACCGGATTCACTCCGGGTCGATCATTCGAGGACCACAGGGACACGTTCATGGGTCTCGTCAACGAGATCGAGATACTGACCCGTGAGAATCGGCGTCTGGCGACGGTGGCCCTCGACGGGATCCAGGGAACGCTCGGGTTTGCGGGCGGTGACATCTACGACTCGGCCGGCAAGGCTACAGGACTCCTGACCATCCGATGCGCGTGAACAGGGTTCTCTGATGAGCGATTTCATCTCCCTCTACACAGCATTCAGCGGCCTGACCGCAGCCCAGGCAGCGATGGACACGGCTCTCGAACAACGTGGCCAACGCTTCGACCGTTGGCTACACCAGACAGACTGGTCGATCTGGTGAGCCGCACCCCCTATTACCGGCGCTACGGCGTCGTCGGACAGGGTGTCGACATTGCAGGCATCACCCGCGCCCGGGTCACCGGGCTCGATGCCCAGGTCCGAATCTCGGCAAGCACCCAGGGAAGGCTCGACGACTCTCGCAGATCTCCTCGCCGGCACCGAAGCAGTGATGGGCGAACCGAATGCCGGTATCACGACCGAGCAATCAATGGTCTGTGGACTGCCCTCGACGAACTGGCCCTCGACCCGCCAAACGCATCTACCCGGCAAGGCATGATCTCCTCCCTCAACAACCTGGCCACGACGATCGGTGGCGTCGCCGACAAATGGAAGATCGAGGAGACATCGGCGTCCGGGTCATTGTCGGTCTACGTTGACAAGACCAACGCCATGCTCCGCAGGTCGCAGATCTCAACCGTCAGATCCTCGATGCCCGAGCGTTGCCCGGGGAACCAAATGACCTACTCGATCAACGGGATTTGCTGATCGACGAGCTGGCCAATATCGCAGGGGTTTCGGTAGCGATCACGGACAACGGTGCAGCTCGAATCAGCCTCAACGGGCTGTCGCTGGTGTCCGACACCGTTGTGAGCCCACTTTCGTACGACCCGACGACCTATCAGATCAACCATTCCTCGGGGGCAGTTGTTAACGTCGGCGGAGAGCTCGCCGGCTTCCAGAGCTACCTGAAAACCGAGCTCCCCGGCTTCGTCGACTCGCTCAACACCTTTGCCCGTGAGCTCGCTGATGCCCTGAACACGCAGCACGCTGCCGGCTTCACACCCGACGGCAGTTCCGGCGGGGATCTGCTCACGTATGCCGTCGGCGACGAGGCTGCTTCACTTGCGGTGGCCGTCACCAGTCACACCGAGATCGCGCTGCCGGCTCGGGTGCTCCGGTTGCTTCCTACGATGGGCTCAACGCCGAAGCGCTCTCAAACCTTCGCTGGTCGTTGGCAGCCGACGGTGGCACCACCAGTCTCGACGACTGCCATCCGCAACCTGATTTCGACGGTTGGCGAGATGACTGCCGCCGCCGAATCCGGAGCCACCAGCCAGGCGGCACTCACCACAGCGGCAGAGAACGCCCGTCTCCAGGCTCACGGGGTGTCGATTGACGAAGAGATGGTGAATCTCATCACCTACCAGCGGGCATATGAAGCTGCTGCCCGTGTCATGACTGCTATCGATCAGAATCTCGACACGTTGATCAATCGGACAGGCATAGTGGGGACGTAGCGATGAGAGTCACACACCTCGGCGCCTATCAAGCGGCACTATCCAGGATCGGAACCGGCTGTCGGAATACTCCGAAGCTCAGGCACGCATGTCGACAGGCAAGAAGCTCACCCGGTCCTCCGACGATCCGATCGGGATGAGCCGGGCCCTCGAGCTCCGGGCGTCATTGAGCGCTCGCAGGCAGGAGACCCGCAACGCCGACGATGGTCAGATGTGGCTGAATCTCGCCGACACGACCCTCCAGGATGTAGTCAGCCAGATTCAACGTGCCCGCGAGCTGGCGGTCAGAGGGTCCACCCAGATCGGCTCAGGAGAGCGAGAAGCCATCGCGGTGGAGGTCAGTAATCTCCGCGACGACGTGGTGCGCTCGCCAACACCACCCACCAGGGACGCGGCCTGTTCTCGGGGTTCAGCTTCCGGCGATGCCATCCAGAAGATCGCAGGGAACTGGACCTACACAGGAGACGCCGGGCAGATCAACCGCCGGGTTGGTGAAAACGAGGTCATCACCGTCAACGTCACCGGTGATGTTGCTTTCGGCTTCGCCTCCGGCAGCGACGTGTTCACAGTGCTCGACAATCTGGAGGCCGCGCTCAACGCCAGACGACACATCGGCGATCGATGCGGCGATCGCCGAACTGGACGACAGCCTCAGCACCGTTCTCGGCGGCCTCGGAACGGTTGGTGCCCGCACCAATCAGATCGAGTCGGCAATGTCCGGACCCAACACAACATCGAGACGTTGACCGATCCAGCTTTCCTCGCTCGAGGACGTCGACATCGCCGAGGCAGTGATGGATCTCCAGCTGCAGCAGACTGCATATGAAGCGGCACTTGCGGCCTTTGCGCAGTCTTCACAGACCTCACTGATCGACTTCCTCCGCTGATCGAGACCCGACTAAACACGCCACTCCGGCCTACTGCATTAGTCTGTCCTCGATGACCGACGAGCGCACCAACAATCAAAGCGAGCACAAGGCCGTCTTGGAGAAGGCTTTGCACTTCCCCGACGGGTTGCCCGGCCTACCCGACCTGGAACATTTCGTCATAGTCGAGCTGCGTGAGGACGGTGCATTCCAGCAGTTGCAGAGCCTCGACAACACAATGTGTCGATGATCGTCTGTGTGCCCTGGTTGTTCTTCCCCGACTATGCACCGGTGCTCTCAGATGTTGAACAGGCAGAGCTGGAGCTCGAGAACGTCCGAAGATGCGGTGCTTTTCGTCCCGGTGTCGATCGACCCGGACACCCGTCAGATATTCCTCAATCTTGCTCGGCCCATTTGTCGTGAATTCCACGACACGCAAGGGCCGGCAGCTGGTGTTGACCGGGACCAGCTACACGACAAGGACGCCGATCGAATTGCCGGGGACCTGATGCTGGTACTGACACGAAGACCGGGAGAATCGATCATGGTGGGCGAGAACATCGTCGTGACCGTGATCGAGATCAAGGGTGGCCAGGTCCGCATCGGTATCGACGCTCCTCGTGAGGTGGACGTGTATCGGGAAGAAATCTACGAGCAGGTAAAACAGGAAAACCTCGCCGCCGTCGCCAATGCGGATCAGATCCGCAAGGCACTACAGGACCCACCGCCTCTCTGACCCCCATTCGGGGTCGTCCCAACTCCAAATGAGAGTGGCTTGCTGCACTATTACAGTTCGTCACGGTCTACAGAGGAGAACCACAGTCATGCGCAGGACCGTACTTGCGGCTTCCATGGTGGTAGCGGTGACGCTGATCGGAACGGCCGTGGCCGTTGCAGCTCACGACTTCACCGACGTTCCCACCAGCAATGTCTTCCACAACGACATCTCATGGCTCGCCGACTACGGGATCACCAAGGGTGCAACCCCCCTGCCAACGATCGGTTCTGCCCCAATGACCCGGTAACCAGGGCCCAGATGGCCGCCTTCATGCACCGGTTCGGCGACATCCAGGTCGAAACGACGATTGCTATCGACCAGCTCGGCTTCTCACCCATCGGCACGAATCACGAGTTCACCGACTACGACTACTACGCGGTCGGCACGTCGGCGATACTCCGACACGATTCTCGGCAGCGTCGATCCCCGTCCCCGACGGCGCGGTCATAACCGGTCTCTCCGCCACATTCTGTGACTCGACGACGGCCGAGAACTACAAGGCGACTCTTGTCCGCAGACCGGACCCCGGGATGGGCACAGGCCAGGCTGAAGTGCTCGCCAGCGTCGTCTCAAAGGGTGACGCCTGCGCCATCACAGGGTCAACAACGGTCGATCACCGACCCCGAGGTTGATACGTCAACTATTCGTACGCGATCCTCGATCACTCCCGAGGCGGGACCGGAGGCGTAAACATCCGACGGGCAACCATCACATACGAGTCACCGCTGGTTCCTTAGAGCCGGACCGGGTGATCAGGCTGAATAGTCGAAGCGGGAAGTACCGATGATCGGAGCCACGGTATAGCCGGCGGCGTTGTAACCGACCTGGCCAAAACGCCGCCGGTTCCACCCGCTCCAGAGCACGAGTCGATCTTGTCGATCCGCTCGACGACCGCGCGGGAACCGAGCTCTTGAAGCTCCTTGACCTCTCTCATCGCCGCTGTCAACCGCCGTTGTAGACCCTCGAGGGGCTCAACGGCGAGGTCCGGCGCAATAGTCGATCAGCTGGCGGAGAGTCAGCTATCGTTTGCGAGGCCGAGGGCAGCGGTACGTCACCGACAAGCATCGAGCGCGCCATCTCGAGCGCTCCCAGGTCGCCACGGATCGCATCGACCTCATCGAAGATCTTGGGCAGGAACCGGGACTTCGTCGGCACGGGCGAGCATATCGGCCTGAGCGAGTTTGAAGATCAGGCGTTCCAGAATGATCAGCTCACGATTGAGCACCCCTACCAGGGCGATGTATCGCTCATTGACTAGAAGCTTCGTTGACATCGCCATGGCATGCTCCGGGCAAGAGGTAGCCCACCGGTTCATCTTCTACTGTCGGCAGGTCCACGATGCGAATAGGAGTTGACGATGCGGATGGTCGCTAAGCCGCGGGTGCGATCGGCCGACAGGGTGAGGGTCCACCCGCATGGAAGCGGGCGGCGAGGTACAAGGAGGTACTCCCGCAGGGACCCGTTGTGAACAGGTTGCCCACCGACACCTCTTCCGATGACACTCCGGAGTCCATGTGATTCCGTCATCTATCCCCTACCGAAGTTGCGACGTCCAGCCTGAGACCATCGGACAGGAGCCGGGGCGATCGATGATCCCCATCACTACCGCCATTGGCGGATCGTCGAGAGCCCCGACCCCGCTCTTACCGTTTCCCGGCTTCGGCCTGGTCGGTGACCCTGCGCTGCGGACGATCAACGATCTGACGCTCCATCGAGCCGGCGAGAGCGGAAAGGCCGACTCTCCCGATCGCCCTAACGGCGATCACTGCTGCCAGCGTCATCCCGGCGCGCATTGCCGCATCCGGCAACTCGAGGCTGCCGGACGCAACGCCGAAGGCGATAACCCCGATTGCGACAGACCGAGGAAGGCAGCTAACCGATTTATTGGATTGCCGATCATCGGCGCCCCACCATCCGCCTCACAGCGAGTGCAACGTCAGTCGGCTGCGCACGGACCATCGAGGAGACAAACCCGTCGACCGTTCCAAACCCCAATGTTGCCCCCAGAGTGAAGGCCAGGTAGAGAGCGTCGGCGACGGCGGTCTCTCCGACCCACGAGACTGCGACGGGTTCTCCGATCAGGAGGTCCTGCCAGGGCTCATCTCCGATGACCAGATGAATACCGCGTCCCCCGCGCACGAACTCGAGCCACTTGCGATCCTCGGGGCTGTCTTCGACCATCGCACAGAACGATCCCGCATATGGGGCCATGTCCCCGGACTGGATGAGGGGCAGGCCAAGTGGCTCAGCGAGACGCTCGGCATGTGGACCAACAACAATCACGTCACCCTGTGGGAGCGGCCCACAATGTGGTGCAACCACGGACGCGATGCCGTTGATCCAACCCATGTCGTCGTTGTCATCGAGGCCGGCAACAGCGGCGATGATTGGTGCTGGAAGGCCAAGGCGAAGCAGCGCCGTAGTGCTCCAAGCGATCGGGCCCATGCCTGCGGGAGCATCCACCGGCTGTGCTGATCGCCACCATCGATCCGCATCATCGGTGACCTCTTGTACCTCAGGATTCGGCTCGATACCCGGCGGGGCCGATTCGACTGTTGCATCCGCCTCGGCGGCAGCGACGGCAGCAGCGACGAGGTCATCCTCTTCGCTCATGGGAGAATCTAGGAGCGGGCCTATCGTCTCGTCGGGGGTATCCTCGACCGGCGGGGTCGGCAGCTCCGATTCTGGCTGGGGCACTGAGAGCAATGCCGGGCCGACGGCGACTGGCTTGGGCAGGTCTTCGGCGAATGGCGGGACAAAGTGGTCCTCGTCGAGGATGCCGCCTGCGGGAATATCGATGTCGCTTGGCTCCGGCTCGACCAAGGCTGCCGGGAGGGCCGGGACCTGCTCATGCTGGTCTGTGGTCGCCAACTCCCGTTGCAGCACGGTCCGGAAGTCTGAGTCTCCGGCGTCGGCACTCTGAGCCATACGTTCGAGAACGTCCATGATGCCTCCACCCTGCGGAGGTGTCTGTGGGCGTGTCTTCGGGCGGAGTGGAGCGGGAGCAGCATCACTTCGTCTTCGTGCCGTCAGCTGCACCATCTCTTTTGCGAAGAATCCACCGACTCCACCTCGATGGACCTTCTGAGCGCGCATGATCTCGGCGTCTTCACCGAAGTGCCCTGAGATCTCGGCGAGGGCGTCTTCGACAGTTGCCGCTTCGACCGTCATCGTTTCGGTGTTTGGTGAATCAAGCATGGGTTAACGCTGCTCCTATGACTCCAACTGGTTCGAGTTCGATATCTGGTGGTAGTTCCGGGTAGGCGAGGACGGGCACGTCAAGGCCCATCCCATTCAGGGTTCTGGTGAGTGGTGCCCGGAGTGGCTGGCCGACCACCAGCGCATACGGCTTCTGAGCCCTGGCGGCGCTGCCGGCGAGGTGATCGGTGTCGATCCGAACCACATCCAGCTTGCTCGGGTCCATGACGATGAATGTGGATCCATCGACCTCTCGTAGGGACTCGTGCATGGCTGCCTCGAGGCTTGGGGCGAGCGTCATAACGGCGAGCCGGCCTTCGGGTGCGATCTTGGCAACGATGGCTCTGCCGACTGCGACCCGGGCGGCGGAAGCCAGCTTCTCGACCGTGCGGGTCTCCGGGACACGGTTGGAGATGACTTCGACGATTGGCCCGAGATCGCGGATGGAGACACGGTCTTCGAGGAGCTTGCGCAGCACACCGTGGAGCAGACCGAGGGTAAGCGCCTCGGTGCCGACCTCGTTGGCGAGGATCGGCTCGTCATAGCGAAGACCATCGATGAGGGCCTGGACATCTTGCCTGCTCAGCAGCGAGGCGGCATTTGCCCGCACTACCTCTGCAATGTGGGTGACAATCACCGAGGAGCGATCCACGGCGGTGGCCCCGGTTGCAGCGGCGGCCGACTCGCGCCGAATCGGGAACCCAGAAAGCCTTGAGCCCGAAAACCGGCTCAACAGTCTCGGCGCCACCCATGGCGCGCAGCTCTTCACCGTCCCCGAGCGGCAGCGCCAGGATCTGGTCCTGCGGTGCGGTGCCCCGTGCCTACCTCGGTGCCTCGCAGCACGATGCTGTATGTGGCAGGAGAGCAGGGAGACGTCGTCCCTCGTGCGAACGAATGGCATGACGACACCGAGCTCCATAGCGATCTGGCGACGCAGCGACTTGACCCGATCGAGCAGGTCGCCATTCTTGGCTGGGTCGATGAGGTCGAGGATGTCGTATGAGAGCCTCAGCTCCAGCGGCTCGACACGCATCTCCCCCATGAGCGCTTCGGGATCGTCCGGATCGAGCTTGACTTCCGGCACATTCTCCTGGTTGCTCCGGCTCCCGTGCATCGAGCCTGGCCCTGCGGCTGCTGGCAACCAGGAGCAGACCGGCGAGAGTGAAAAAGGGGATCTTGGGTAGGCCGGGCAGTAGGCCGAGCGCACCGATCGCGACACCACCGAAGCGAAGCGCCCTGGCGTTGCGCAGCAACTGGCCACCAATCTCGGCGCCGATGTCCTCTTCAGAACCAACTCTGGTAACCAGCAGACCGGTCGAGATCGAGATGAGCAGTGCCGGGATCTGACTGACCAGACCGTCACCGACCGAAAGCAGCGAGAAGGTGCTGACGGCCTCTGAGAAGTTCATGCCAAGCGAGCCCATTCCGATGGCGAAGCCGCCGAACAGGTTGATGACCACGATGATGATGCTGGCGATCGCATCGCCCTTGACGAACTTGGCAGGCACCATCCATCGCGCCGTAGAAATCGGCCTCGGTTGCGATGCGCTTCCGCTGCTGCTTCGCCTGGGCCTCGTCGATGAGCCCGGCACCGAGATCGGCATCGATGGCCATCTGCTTGCCCGGCATGGCGTCCAGGGTGAACCGGGCCGCCACCTCGGCGATACGGGTGGCGCCGTTGGTGATGACGACGAACTGGATGACGATCAGGATCAGGAACACGACAAGGCCGACGATCACAGAACTCCCGATGACGAAGTTGCCGAATGTATCGATGACCTTGCCCGGCGTTCCCGTCGAGGAGGATGAGCCGGGTCGACGAGACGTTGAGCGCGAGCCGGGTGAGCGTGGTGACCAGTAGCAATGATGGGAAAACGGAGAAGTCGAGGCTGTCGGACAGGAGGATGACACCAAGCAGCACGAGCACGGCAACGGTGATGTTGGCGGCGAGCATCATGTCGAGCACCGACGCCGAGATCGGGATGATCATCATCATGACGACACCGATGATGGTGAGAGGGACGACTATCGACGAGCGCTTCATGCCGCGACCCTTCCTCTCCGGGGCCGGCGACTGTAGGCGACGGCCAGAACGGCAGCGACTGCCTCGAAGAGGTTGGCCGGGACAAAGCCACCAACCTTCACCTTGCGGTACATAGCCCTGGCAAGCGGTTTGTTCTCGATGAGCGGGATTCCGTTGCGGCGGGCTTCTGCCCGAATCTTGGCTGCGATCTTGTTGGCACCTTTGGCAACGATCCTCGGAGCGACTTCGTCGGGCTCGTACTGGATGGCAATGGCGAGACGGGTCGGGTTGGTGATGACAACGTCGGCGTTGGCAACGTCGAAGATCATACGGTTACGGCTCATCTCCCTGGCACGCTGTCTCCGTGCGGAACGAACCATCGGGTCACCCTCGGAGCTCTTGAACTCCTCCTTCATCTCCTGCTTGGACATCTTCATCTCTTTGACGTGCCGGAAGCGGGTGACCGCGTAGTCGGCAGCTGCAATGACGACGGCGAGCGCTGCGGCGCGGATCACGATTGCCCAGACCTGGTCGCCGGTGAACTTCATGGCGTCGCCGATTCCAAGCGGCTCGCCGAGCCTGCCCATCCAGGCCATGAGCGGTCCCCAGATGAAAGCGACGAGCAGGCCGACCTTGCCGACTGCTTTGACCAGCTCCCAGATGAAGACGGAGGGCTTGAATCGGCCGAGGCCTTTCTTGAGCGACAGGTTGGAGAGCTTTGGCTTGGCTGCTTTAGGGGCCAGGGTGAACCCGACCTGGGCGACCCCGCCCGCGATACCGAATACGGTTGCCGCCCCGAGGAACGGAACAAGACCGACGAGGATCATCTTTATCACGTGATCACCGAGGTCTGCGCCGAGGGTTGCTTGCCCCGCTCCCGAGAGGATCTGCCTGGCGTGGCTTGCAATCTCGCGGGCTGCGGCCGGAGCCAGGAAACGAAGGGCGAGGACGAGCATCACCATGGAGAGGGCGACGCCGACTTCCTGAGACTTGGCAACGCGACCTTCACGACGGGCTTCTCTTTTCCGTCGGTCTGTTGGCTTCTCAGTTTTGTCTTGGGAACGGCTCACACAAGACTCCGGTCGTGGGTCCAAGCCATTCCGTCGGCAAAGTCGGCCGCTCCTTCGGCCTCACGTCTCTGTCGGCGGGAAGTAGTGCGATGTAAGTGAGTCGTGGAGCCAGCGCCTTGCCGGTTGGATCAGGGAGGGTGGCCACTCGTTGTGTGACGATGTCCGAGCGGAGTGGTGAAGACCCGGTCGCCGTTGGCGCGGGGACGGTAATTCCATCCCCAGGTGTGACGAATGACGTGGTGGTGTCTGCAGAGGGGCGCCAAATCACCGGTGCAGGTGACGCGACGCTCCTTCCACGGGATGCGATGATCGATATCGCAGTGGACGGCGGGCATGCGACATCCGGGATGCACACAGGTTCGATGCTGTGCGCGCACACGGCGGGCTTGCGCTGCCGTGGGCCTGCGCCGGGTGATGCCACCGTCGATGGGCAGCCCGGTGTCGGGATCACGCAATGTCCATGTCCACTCGGTGTGGATCTGGTGGTGGGCTATCTGCCGGGCGATGTCGGCAATTACAGGGCCGAAGCCCTCGATATCGCCTGACTGCTCGCTGAGCTTGGTGAGGCCGTCGATGGTGACATCGAGGTGGACGCCACCGCCGCTCGTGCCGCTCGAGTGTGAGCCGAGATGGCGCCCTGTGAGCAGATCCATGAAGACATCGGCACGGATCTGGTCGATGGTGCGGCCGTCGCCGCGACGCTTCAGCTTCATCGCCTCGTTGTGGATGTGCTGCTTGACGACGGTGGCTTCGACTGGATCGAGGTTGAGGCCCTTGAGGTTCGCCGTCCCGGACAGATTGGGCTCGAGGACGACCATCCGGTCGTCGTAGCAGGACTTGAACTGCTTCTTCGCACTGTCGGGGTTCGCATCGACGCACAGCTTCTGCATGCGGTGCCGCAACTGGCCCGTGGTCAGCATCCGGGCATCGGGCAAGATCCGCTCGAGAATCCCGTGAGCGTCCGCATCCGACAACGCGAGGGTTGCCTCGACGAGTATCCGCGCCCGGGCCATGTCGATCCTGCCAAAGGGAAGGGCTCGAACACCCCGGGGTGATGCCGACACAGTGCCATCGAGAAGTCCGTCTGGGATTCGGAAGAGCGCCGGGTGAGCCGCAGCCCTGCTCCGATTTCCGCCGCCGCACCGTCGACCGCCTCGCTGCCAACGGCCCAACCCCGGGATTCCTCCTCGTAGATCTCGGCAATCCGGTTCATCGTCCACGAACGGCCCGCCTGGTAGTGAGAGATCTGACGATCCTGCGCACGCAATGCTCCGATCAAGTCGTAGTCGGAGAGATGCTCCCAGTCGAGAGAAGCCAACACCCGGGCCAGCCCGGCACCGGGAGGGATACTCTCCATATTCTCGGGAACAGGTGGATCGAACATATGTTCGACGTTATCAGATAGTTAGGACATATCAAGAGTGTTGTGGGGTCTGGTTGGCCGGTGTCCAAGAGTGACGGGCGGGGTGTCCGGTGTTGCGCTGATTGTTCGCATGCCCGTCGCTAGATAGACGAATCGAGAAGACCCGCGGATGCTGCGGCGAGGAGCGCTCCACCGAAGATCGCAATTGAGGTCCATCCCCGCGGCTTACGACGAGCAAGCGCCGCTAATGCACCGAACCAAACCAGACCGCTGATTACTCCGAATACGACGACCCACAGCCAAGAATCGAACGTTGAACCCATCATGTCTGACAACGAGCTGAAACCATCGGGGCCATCGATGACTGTGACCCCAGATTCCCACACGAGCATCGAACCCCATGTCGCAAGCACGGCTCCGACTGCCGCAAGAAACCACGCCGTGGGACGTCTGCGGCCAACGACGAGTAGAGAACCAAGCCCCGCGAGCAGGACAATGACTCCAACGAGTCTCACATCCGATGTGCTGATGAAAGCCATCACCGGACGAATGCTAGATGCGGCGCCCGGATAGGCGCCGATACAGCGCGCTCGATGAAACCGATCGTTCTCACGCCGTATTCGTTGACCGGCTGGGCTCCCCCGATACCTCGGACCGACAGTCGGCACCTACGGCACGGACCAGCACTCATGGCGGCACGACTGTGGGTACTCGCCCTGCCAAGCGCATCAGTGCCTGATTGATACTGGTGGCATGCGTTGCGGTGGTTCCGTAGCGTTCGGGTGGTCCGATCGGTGGGCTCTATCAGTGCCTGCCACCCCTTTTGGGGTTGGCTTTCGAACGAGATGCTTGCCGACCGGTTACCCGACTGGGGTGTGGCTCGAAAGAGACGAGAACACATCGACCCAAATCAGGAGTGCCCACCTCGGTTCACCATCGTCTGGGAGGAAGGCATCGTCATGACCATGATCGGTATTGATCCGCACAAGGCAACCCACACTGCAGTGGCGGTCGACGACAACGAAGCAGTACTTGACGAGTTCAAGCTCCGTGCATCAACCAGCCAGACGGACCGGCTGTGCTAATGGGCTGCTGGTTTCGAGAAGCGGGAATGGGCTGTCGAGTCGGCGAACGGGCTCGGATATCTGGTCGCTCAACAGCTAGTTGCGACCGGTGAGACTGTTTTTGATGTGCCACCGCTGTTGGCGTCGCGGGTTCGCGTGTTGGGCTCAGGGAGGTCACAAAAGAACGACCCGAATGATGCCCGGTCGGTCGCGATCGCGGCGTTGCGTTCTGATCGGCTGGCCCGGGTCCGGCCAGATGACCACACCCAAGTGCTGCGAATACTGGCGAAACGACACCGCTACATGGCCCGGCTACGTAACAAGCACTGCACCCGCGTACATGCATTGTTGCTCGAGCTCGAACCGGGCGGGATCGGCTCAGAAATCACTGTTAACAAAGCGAATCAGCTACTCACCGGGTCACAGTCGATGGGGAGGTAACACGGCATCGGCTGGTTATCGCTACCGAACTGGTCGATGACATTGCCCGACTCGACACCATGTTGAAAGCCTCGAAGAAACGAATCAAAGTGGCTGTTACCGCGTCAGCAACAACCCTGACTGACATTGTCGGGATCGGTCCGATCTGTGCTGCGATCATCATCGGGTTCACCGGAGACGTCACCCGTTTCCCGACCAAAGGACACTTCGCTACCTACAACGCCACGGCACCGATCGAAGCGTCTTCAGGCGACAGGCCGCGGCATCGTCTCAACCCAAGAGGGAACCGGAAACTCAACCACGCCATCCACATCGCCGCCATCTGCCAGCTCCGTTATCCCGGCGAGGGCCGCACCTACTACGACAAGAAGATCGCAGAAGGCAAAACCAGCAAGGAAGCCATCCGGGCGCTGAAACGGAAGATCTCCGATCGGGTCTACCAGCGCCTCATCGCAGATGCCCGACGCTCCACAGCAACCTGATCGAAACGGGTCTGGGAGGACACTCAGGAACGACTCTGAGTTCAGCGTGACCGGCTCAACATCCTGAAAGGCCGGCTCTTCGGACAAGTCACTTCCCGGACCCAGCCCAACACTAGAACCAACCCGGCCCCCTGAACAGGCCAGGCCAACCCACCGCGCCCAAACACCCCAAAAAGACCCCCTTGACACAAAGAGGCTTCGATCTCGCTCACCTCGGAAATGCTCGTTGTTGAGCGAGATTGGTTGATAGGGGTTCAATTGGCTCGGCGTTACATGTAACATCAGAGCATGGCTACGCCCCAAGAGAGGTCTTCCGTCTCGAATCGAGTTCGCAACTACCGCAAGCGGATGCGGGCACAAGGAATGCGGCCAATCCAGATCTGGGTGGCAGACGTCCGCTCTCCGGACTTCGCTGCTGAAGCACACCGCCAGGCCGCGGCCATCGCCACCAGCAAGCTCGCCACCGACGATCAAGCATTCATCGATGCGCTCAGTGTCGACGACAAGTGAGACGCTCCGAGGTCTGGACGGCCGCAGCCGGGACTGGCTACACCGGCAAACCGCGGCCCGTCGTCATCATTCAAGACGACCGGTTTGATGCCACCGACTCGGTGACGGTGTGCGCTTTCACCACTGACCCGACAGCGGCGCCGCTGATCCGTCTCCCCGTTGTGCCCGATGAACACAATGGTCTTCGCGAGACAGGCAGTCTCATGGTCGACAAGATCACAACCGTTCCCCGATCCAAGCTTGGTGAACGAATCGGCCGCCTAGCCGACCAAGACATGCTTAGGCTCGGACGTGCTGTCGTGGTGTTCTTCGGACTGGCAGGCGACTGACCACTCCAACCATGGCGTGAAGCCCTGCAAACGCGAAACAGGATGTCAACGATCAGTGTTCGCCCGCCGAGCGGATAAGTGAGGATATGGGGGGTAATCGGGGGCGGGATTGGTGGACGCTGGGTGGTTGGTCTGGGACCCTGGGTGGTGGCCTCGTTCGGGGCCGGAGAGGGTGTGTGTATGTCTTGGTCTCCATGTTTTTCGCGGTCGGTTTCTGCGGGTGGCAGGGTCCAGGTTCGTCTTGGCCACGAGACAGTTGATGGGTATCTCGAGTCTCTGGCTGCCCGTTGTCGCCCGAACACGGTGTTGGCGGCCGGTTTCGATTTGAGGGTGTTCTTCTCGTCGCTCCCGAAAGACCCCGTCGAGGTCACGACAGCCGACGTGTTGGCGTTCATCACCGAGCAGCGATCAGCTGGTGACTCGAAGGTTACCCAACGTACACCTCACAGGCACAGCATGGCTAGACGCGACTCGGCCGCCCATATCCGGCAAGCCAGGAAACATCCGCACCATCCGGGCCGCTACAGAGCGCGGCCGCCGCAGCCAGAGCTACATGCCAAGCAGCCCCGACTTGAAGGTGTCCTGGATGATGCGCATCACCCCGTCCATGGTCTCGGGGACCAGCAGCAACACTGCGCTGATGCTGGCAAGGGCGGCAAAGAACTTCACCGGCAACCGATGAGGAACATATTCGACTGGGGAGCGAAACGGGCAGCAATACCCAGGACGATCTCGGCGATGAATAGGGCGGCGAGTGCAGGCATCGCCATCTCGATAGCTCCGATCATCATCCGCCCCATGAGCTCGAGAGCAACATCCCCGAGTCCACCTGCCAGCGAGATGGTGCCGGTCACCGGGACCGCATCGAAGCTGAGCACCCAGCCCCGCTGCGATGAGACGGTCTCCGCCAAGAACAAGGAACAGGGCAAGCGCCATCAGATTGAATATCCGGCCGAAGACGGTGACCCTGATCGCTGGTGAGCGGGTCGAAGATGGAGGCTGCGCTCAGGCTCGAGGTGAAGTCGATGAGGGCCCCCCGACGGTGAACAGATAGAAGATGAGCCCCGTGAGGAAGCCAAGCGCAAGCCCAACCATGGCATTGGTGAATCCACCGGTGAGCAGCACGGCGATATCGCCCGAGTCGGCGAGTCGGCTGCGCAAAGGTGTAGCCGAGGACAAGCACTAGAGCCGGTGCGACCCAGCTTCGGAATCGGCTTGAAGATCGGTGAGACGACGACGAAGCCCGGCTACCCGGATACTGGCGAGCAGCATCCCGGCGACCCAATCGGCGTTGACGACGAAGTCGAGTCGCCATGCCGCTATCCCGCGATCGTCGGGATCATCGACCAGAGCCTGATAACCCAGGTGGTAAGGATGCGAATCATCCACTGCCCCGAGAAGATGACGATGAGCCCCATCGCTACCAGCTTGGGCACGAAAGGTCAGCGTCATCTCCTGGATCTGCGTGATCGTCTGCAGCAGCGAAACCGAGACACCGACAAACAGTGCCGCCATCAGAGAGGGGCCCTGCGATCTTGGAAGCCACCTGGAAGGCCTCGACGATGATCTCGATCACCTGGGCATCAGTCATCCGACTGCCCCCCTAACCGACTCGACGACGGATCCAATCAGCAACGCCCAGCCATCGACGAGCACGAACAGCAGCAGCTTGAATGGCAACGAGATGAACACAGGGGGCAGCATCACCATGCCCATCGACATCAGTACTGCCGCCACGATCAGGTCGATGATGAGGAACGGGACGAAGATCACAAAGCCGATAACGAATGCTGACCGCAGCTCCGAGATGACAAATGCCGGCACCAGTGTGGTCGCAGGGATATCCGTCTCGCTCGCTGGCTGAGGCGAATCCGATAGGTCCATGAAGAGCCGCAGGTCCTCTTCACGAGTCTGCGCCATCATGAACTCCCGGAACGGCTCGTAGCCCGCGGACATCGCTTCCGCCTGGCCGATCTCTCCATGCAACATCGGCTGTACCGCCACCTCGTTGACCTCGCTGAACACCGGGCCCATCACGAAGATCGTCAGGAACATGGCCAGCCCGATCAGCACCTGCGACGGCGGGATGGTCTGCACCCCGATGGCGTTCCTGGTCAGCCCGAGCACGATGACGAACCGGGTGAAGGATGTCATCAGGAGCAAGATGCTTGGCGCCACCGCCCCTATGGTCAGCAGGAGGATGATGATCACCGTATTGCTGAGTGCCCCGCTGTCGGACTTCACACTGATGGCGATGTCCGGCACCGACTCGACATCCGGGACCTCGACCAGCGGCGCCACGGCGGTGCGGTGTGGTCGTCGTGGTCTAGTAGCCGCAACAGAATCAGTGTCGGCTGCGATTGGGAGAAGGGATCCGGAGTCTGCGCCGCCGCCGTCCTCCGAGCAGGGTTACGGCGAAGACTGCGGCTACGAGAAGTGACCTACCTACGACCCGCACCGAACGACCTCCACGAAGACTGAGCCGGACCGCGCAATGTCATCAATTGCAGTCGGCGAATCAGGCCATTCCGTGGCTGTTCGGTGATTCCATTCAACGGGGCAGGCCCGGCATCCGTTGCCGGGGCAGGACCGCTTCGGGTAGAGCTTCCAGCTCTGAGATGAGGCCAACACCGGACTCGCCGGCGCCGACCAGGAAGCGTTGCTCATCGACTTCGATAACCGCTACCCAGGTGTTCTTGCCAAGCGCGGCTTTGTCGGTGATTCGGAGACGGTTCGGCGAGCGATCCCCGTTGCTTACGCACATACCACCAGAGCACGAGCGGCACGGTGATGACCACGAGCGAAAGCCGGGGAGCACATCTGACGAGGAGGTTCACGGCGAGCATCGATCGCCCTCGTAGATCTTGGTGATGCGAACACCTAGCTGCTTGCCGATGACCACGATGTCGCCACGAGCGACCATCGCGCCGTTGACCCGGACATCGACGGCATCCCCTGCCTCTCGATCGAGCTCGAACACGCTGCCCAGGGCCCATGGTGACCAGATCCCGCACGTGCACAGTGCCCCTGGCGATCTCGACGCTGAACCGTGTGACGACATCCTTGAGAGTCTCGATTGGGCGGTTTGCCGGAACGATGCCTACCCGATCAAGGCTGGGTAGCTGCGCCGGGGCCACACTCGGCTCCCCCATGGCAGGCTCATCGACCGGAATGGAGCCTCCCAGGAGGGAGCCGAGTGTGGCCTCGACTATGAGAACGACCGAAACCGTCCTGGCTCCGGCAAGAAGGTCGAATGCAACTGCCTGCATGCCGGTCAGGTTCAGACCGGCGGCGGAGGCCACAAGTGTCGGAGCCGACTGCTGGCAGACGGGCCCTCCGGCGGCAGCGATACCGGCAGCGGCACCGTCGGCGAGCGCTCCGGCCAATGTCCTGGCGTCGACTGCGCCACGCGCGGTGACGAGCCCTCCTGCGGGGACGATGGTGATCAGCGAGCCCGACCCGGCGCCGGCGGTGAGCTGGGAACGATTCATCATCGACCCGGAAGTTGCGATTGCCTGGGCCGGCGACACCGTGACCGGCGGCCCGGCCTGAACGGGGATCCCGGCGACAGCTGCAACTGCCGGGACGGTGGCTTCCACCATCACAGACAGTATGTCCGAGCTATGGGTCGAGGTCAGCAACGATTGGCTCCATTGTTCCGGTCTGGGTGAGGCGTCTGAGAACGACTCAACGCCAATCCCGTCGGCCGGAACCAGGGCCAATCAAGCACTCCGCCTCAGCGGAACTCCAACGTGTTCGCGTGTTCGCCGAAGGCGAACCATCCTGAGCGGGAGTTCCGTCCCAGCGGAACTCCAACGTGTTCGCCGAAGGCGAACCATCCTGAGCGGGAGTTCCGTCCCAGCGGAACTCCAACGTGTTCGCCGAAGGCGAACACGCAGTTACTGGACCAGCAGCTCGGTGACCACCACCCGCAGCACCTCGCCCTGGTCGTAGACGATGTGGGCTGCCGCGGTCAGTTGTTCCCGCAGGTTGCTCAGCGCATCCGGGCCAACCAGATCTGCGGCGGTGTAGCCGGAGAGCACATCGAGCATGGCGTCCTTGAGCACAGGCACCCGATCGCCGACGACCACGGTGTCGCCACCCTCCGGAAGTACGACTGCGAACTTCACCCGGGCATAGCGCACCGGATCCTCGGAAGAGTCACGGTCATCTCGTCGACCTCGATCACGGGCCCATCAGTGACGACTGTCGTCGTCGTGACACCGGTATCGGCCTCTCCGCCACCACCGCCGAGGAACAGGAAGTACACGGCGCCGAGTAGCACAACGACCCCTCCGATGATCCCTAACAACTTGCCTTTTCCCTTTTTCTCTGGCTCTTCGACAATGCCTAATTCTTCGTCAGCCATTGGACTCACCTCTCTCAACGACGACGACCAATTCGACACGTCTGTTGGCCGCCTTGCCTTCTTCTGTTCCATTGTTGCACGTGGGCGGAACTCGCCATAGCCCGTCGCAGCCAGACGGGCCGGATCGATACCATCCCAATCGGTCAAAGCCTTGAGCACGGCCAGTGCTCGGTCCGTCGACAGGTTCCAGTTGTCGTAGCCGTCTCTGTTCAGCGGAACTGTGTCGGTGTGCCCCTCCACGCAGGATTTCGTTGTTGAAAGTCGCAAGGGTGGGTGCGATCGCCGCGATGATGGCTTCACCGTTTGAGCCGAATTCGGCGGACCCGCTGGCAAATAGGACGTGGTCCGTTGCAATAGCGATGACGAGGCCGCGGGAGTTGATCTCGAAGTCGACCATGGCGTCGAGACCTGCCGCCTCCAACGCAGAGCCAATAGCATCTCGCACGTGGACCAACTGCTCGTTGGTCACGAGGGCATCCGGATCTACGCCACCCGCTCCGGGGTCTTCATCGATGTTGTCGTTTGGCTCGGCGGGCTGGTTGTCCTCAAATACACCGCCGGCATCGTCGATTTGTTGGAGCTTCAGGAAGACCATCGAGCAGTGCAGGGGATCCGAAGGTATCGAGATCTTGCGATCCGTCGCCAATGTCGGCGCCGACAAAACCGGTGCCCGAATTGAGGAGGCCCTCCGCGACTGCCGGGTTGTCGAACGGGTCCGCAAGCCCGGATACGAACATCTGGAATTCTGCTGGTCGACCTGAGAGATCGCATAGAGCATCACGAAGAAGGCGAGCAGCAGTGTCACAACATCGCCGTAGGTCGTCAGCCAGCGCAGCTCGTTCGCTTCTTCTGGTTTCTTGCGCTCACGTGCCATCAGGCAGCCTTCCCGCTAACCCGCTTCGAGCGCTCCTGGTGACCGACACGCTGACTCGGGTTGATGTAGGCCTCGAGACGTTCAACCACCATGCGCGGAGCTGGCACCGCCCTGCACGGCGAGGATGCCGTCCATGACGAGCTCCTTCTGCGCCACCTCGAGATCATGGAGACGCTGCAGCTTGGCTGCGATCGGGAGGAAGACCAGGTTGGCGAAGATCACTCCGTAGAGAGTCGTCAGCAAGGCGACCGACATGCCGAGGCCGAGCTGGGCCGGGATCGGAGAGATTGCCGAGCATGTTGATCAAGCCAACCACGGTGCCGACCATGCCCATGGTTGGGGCATAGCCACCCAGGGCTTTGAGGAAACCGATGACCGGTGCGTGGCGCTCGTCGAGCGCGGCCAGTTCGATTTCGAGAACATCGCGAACCATGTCGCCGTCGACACCGTCGACGATCTGCTGCAGGCCAAGCTTCATGAACGCGTCGTCGAGCCCTTCGAGTTGCTCTTCGAGGGCGAGTACGCCTTCCTTCCTTGCAATCTCGGCGAACTTCATCAGACGGTCGATGGCCTCACCCGGATCCGGCTCCTTGCGAGTGAAGGACAGCAGGATCCCTTTGGGCACAGGCTTGAGATCGGCGACCTGGAACCCGCTCAAAGAGACTCCGATGCTGCCGAGGACAACAAGAACGAGTGAGGAGGGGCCGATGAGTGCACCAAAAGAGTTGCCATCCATGACCGTCGCGACAACGATCGCCATGATGGCGACGATGATGCCGAGGTAGGTGGTCATCTCCTACTCCCCTTCCCCGTCGATGGCATAGAGGTTGGCTCGACCACGTGGTCGCTGGTTGTGAGCAGCAGCGAGCACAGAAGCTCTGATTCGTTCGATCCTGGCCACGAGATGGGCGGGCACGTCGACGACGACCATGCGTCGTCCACCGGTGAGCACGATGACCGTATCCGGTGTCTCCTCGATCGCCTCGATGAGGTTGGCGTTCAACAACACCGTGCGACCCGCTATAGGTGTAACCGGAATCATGTGAATCGCACCTCCTTGTGCTCTCCGGTCCGAAATCCGTTTCGGCTGGTTCAGTTACTTCTTCGGCCTTACTGTCGGGAGACGGAGCTCTCGCTTAATGACCATTTAGTGACCATTGCGTCGACCGATCGAGCTCAGACCGGATGCCTCGGGGGTACGCACCTCGATCGACATTGGCCAGCGGGATGTGGAACCCCGAGTCGAGCTCCAGAATGGGCCCGTCGGCAGTGAACCGGACGGTGTCGACCCGTCCGGAGACCGCTTCTCCGTCTGTCGTGTAAGCAGAGACATCCTTGCCAACAGTCCCCATTGCCACGGTTGTCTGTTGGAACCCGAGCAGGGCCTGGTTGGTCTCGGAGATCGCCTGTAACGTCTCCACAGTGGTGAACTGAGCTGTCTGTTGAAGCATCGCTGAGGCATCACTGGGTGCCAGCGGGTTCTGATACTTCATCTGTGCCACAAGCAATTTCAGGAATGCGTCGCTGTCCAACTGGCTCAGCGCGGTGTCGTTGCGACTGGCGGTAGCCTGGGTGGTGTTGGATACTGGGTTGACCATGTCAGATCCTCAAGTCATTGTCGGTCGGGCGACTCATACGAGGGTCGCGCCCGACGTGGCAGGTCTTCGTCATCACGCCGATACTCGTTGCCACCGCGGCGGCGGCCATCACCGGTCATCACGAACCCGCGGTCGGCGAGGACACCCTCGAGCTCCCTCATAAAAGGCTGGAGACCTGAGGTCACCGGTGATGAGGAGGTCGGAACCACATGCACCTCGGCGCCGCTGCGCACCGATACAACGAGCCTGAGACCCTCGAGCTCGGGGATATCGATGATCATGGTGCGGGGCGGTGGCTGGTTGGCTTGCAGCTCGACGGCCTGGAGGACCCGCTCGGCGAGCGCGGTGTGCATGACGGGTGCGGCAGGAGAGGTGAAGCTGCTAACGGTGGTCGTGTTGTGGGTAGCACTCTCGGGTGAGAGCGCAATCGTCCGCTCGGCGCCGTGGGATGATGCCGGTTCGAGTTTGATCTTGCCGTCGGTTACCTGCACCGGTGACTCGACGCCGAGGCTGATAGCAGCCTCTTCGATCGGGACCACGCCGGGCGTTGCGACCACGGCCGTCCGCTCGGCGACGGTTTGGCTCTGGTCGGGGCGCGGCGTCATCGGTGGCGCCGGCCTGGTGACCACATTCCGGGTTGACACGGGCCCGGCCGAGGCTGGCTCGAGATCCAACTCGCCATCGGGCGGGGTCGGCCTCGAACGGGTGATAGCGGGCATTTGCTCGAACGTATCGCCATCGTCTGACACCGGAGATTTGACCGGGTCGAGCGGCACCGCCTCAACGGGGAGCGGCTGTTGCCGATCCTGTGCGACGGGGGCCGGGTCAACGGGGACCGCATCGATCGGTGCCGGATCAACCGGGGCCCGTTGTGTCGGTGCCTGGTCGGATCCCTCGGGCACCACCGGTAGCTCGGTTTGGTTGGCGGTCGGTGCGGCCTCGGAGATCGGTGGCTGTGACGGGTCGGTAGCGGTGGATACGGTCCCGACCGGCACAGCATCGGCCTCGGGGAGACCCTCGGGGCCAACCACGGGCAGCGTCGGATCGCTCTCGCCCCTTACCGGCCCGGCCACAGGATCGCCTGGATCGGGTACAGATGGCTCAATCGCATCGCCAACGATCGCCGGCTCGGTTACGACCGACCCATTGCCACCCGGACGGGTGATGGAGAATTGACGGGTAGGAACAACACCGGTGAAGATCCCGTCTTCACGGGCATTGGCCCTATCGAGACTTCTGTTGTAATCGCCCTCTACCCCGGCGCCATCGGCAGACTGGCCGGCACCGCTCTCGTCACCGGCGATTGCCTGGACTGCGTCTGCTGCCAGCTGTGGGTTCAGCCCCAGCGTCCTGGCCAGCATCTCTCCGAACGTGACGTCGCTATGGGGCGCTTCCACCGGCGCGGTTGCGGCAGCTATCGGCATCATTGTGTTCTGTGGTTCGATCATCACGCGACGCCTCCGAGCTGTCGGTAGTAGTCGAGGACCGCAGGCACATAGGCCCGGGTCTCCGGGATTTCAGGGATTCCACCGGCTTCCCGAACACGGTTCGGTCCGGCGTTGTAGGCGGCCAACCCGAGTTCGATCGAGCCGAACTCGTCGATGGCCCATGAGAGATAGCGGGCACCCCCTGCGAGGTTCTCAATGCTGCTTGCGGGATCGACATCGAGCCCGGCTGCGGTGGCCGGCATGAGCTGGGTGAGCCCGATCGCACCCGATGGTGAGACGGCGCCGGGGTCGAAGCCTGATTCCTGCCAGATCATCGCTGCCAGCAATCTGGGATCGAGGCCGGCACCGTTGGCAGCGGTTTCGATCTCGTCTGCCCATTGCCGACCGGCGGGAGGGAGCGAGTCCCTCCAGTCACCGCTGATGGCGCCGGTAAGGCTCGTTCCGGTGAGTGTGATCGGGGTACCCAGGATCCCAAAAGGGAGCACCGCGGTGGGCGAGGTCGATGGCATAGCCATCGCCTCGACGACGTACGCCGTCTTAGGGGCGACATCGGCCTCCGCCGCCTTCAGAGTGTCGGCAAAGCTGCTTGTCGCAGGCATGTTGCGTCGGAACTGGGCCTGGATTTCGTTGATCCGACCATGGGTAACCCTCAGCATCGGCATCGTCATACGAGACCATCCCCGGTTCTCGTGTGCAGCATGCCCATGAGATCGTCCATGGCCTTCTCCGTCGACCTGGCGGCATCCAGAGCGATCTCCTGGTTCTTCTTCTCGTCGAGACGCTCAGCAGCATCCAGATCGGCTGCGGCGCGGCGCCACGCATCGGATCTCGTGTGCAGTGCCCGCTCGGACTGCTGGACTACCTGGGCCGCGGCGACGAGCATCTCATGAGAACCGAGCCCTCGCAGCTGGAGCGACCGCAACTGGGCAGCGCCGAGCACCTCCTCCACTCCCAACTCTTGAGACTGTTTCTCCCGGAGCTCATCGAGCTTGCGCCTCGCCTGCTCATGGGCCTGCCGGGTGTTGGCGAGCGAAGCACGCGCCTGCTTCTCCTCGATCGCTCGTAACCGGACCAGCACGTTGAACGGGTTCCGCTTGATCATGACGCCATCCCGACCTGTGAGCGGAGGGCCTCGAGCTGCTCCCAGGCAGCCTCAAAGCCAACGATCTCGCCAGACGGCTGGCGCAGAAACTCGACCAGGCCGGGCTTGGCGGCGAGGCCACGGTCTGCAGCCGGGTTGGTGCCCGGCACATACGCACCGACTTCGACCAACTCCCTGACTTCCTCGGCGGCGGCAAGAGCATCCTGAGCGGCAACCACGATGGAACGACGGTCGGGCGAAACCAGACGAGGCGCCAGCCGGGACAGCGAAGCGAGCGGGTCGATGGCGGGATAACGCCCCGAGATGGCGATCCTGCGATCGAGAACAACGTGACCGTCGAGAATCGAGCGGGCAGTGTCCGCAATCGGGTCGTTCATGTCGTCGCCCTCGACGAGCACCGTGTAGTAGCCGGTGATGGTCCCGACCGAGCGTGGCCCTGCCCTCTCGAGAAGACGAGCCATCAGCGAGAAGACCGAAGGGGTGTAGCCACGGGCGGTCGGCGGCTCCCCTGCAGCAAGGCCGATCTCACGCTGGGCCATCGCCAATCTGGTGAGCGAGTCCATGAGCAACAGGACATCCTTGCCGCGATCGGCGAACCACTCGGCGATCCTGGTAGCCAGCAGTGCGGCCCGGAGCCGCATCAGCGCAGGCTGGTCGCTGGTGGCAACCACAACGATCGAGCGCTTCATCCCATCGGGGCCCAACTCGTCCTCGATGAACTCGCGAACCTCACGACCACGCTCTCCGATGAGAGCGAGCACGGCGATGTCGGCGCCGGTGCCACGGGCCATCATTCCCAGGAGTGTCGACTTGCCGACACCGGATCCACCAAAGATCCCGATGCGCTGGCCCTTGCCTGTGGTACAGAAGGTGTCAAGCATCCTGATCCCGGTCGGGAGCGGCTGTTTGATGCGCATCCTCTCGAGCGGCGAAGGGGCGGGAGCGCTCACATCGGTGGGCTCGCCGACGAGAGAAGGCCCACCGTCGATGGGTTGGCCAAGCCCGTCTATGACCCTGCCCACCAGCGATTCTGCCATCGGCATCGACAGCCCGGCACGCTCGGCAACGACGATGTCACCCTTGCCAATTCCGGCAACCTCACCAAATGGGAGCACCCTTGCGCCCTCAGGAGTCAAAGCGATGACCTCGGCCTGGCGCACCCCGTCGCCGGCACGGATGGCAAGAGAGTCACCAATCTTGAGTCGGAGACCACGCACCTCGATCTCGTGAGTTGTCACCCGAGCAACGCGACCAAAGACCCGCCACGGCGAGATTCCCTCCAGTTCGGCCATCCGGGATTCGAGCAGCGTCGTCACAGCAATGCCTCTCTCGCCACCTGGAGGGCGGCCTCCCTGGTGAGATCGGCTGTTGCCCAGCGACCTGCGATCCGGGCTTCACCCGGTCGGAGCGATGGGTCCCGCTGTATGGTCACACCGTTTGGCAGCCTCACCGACTGACTAACGGCATCCCAATCCTGGGGATGGATCGCAACGACAACGTCCTCGTCGTCGAGACCCGCAATGGCATCTGCGATCCGCCCCGCCAGGGTCTGCCCTTGATCCAGAGGAAGCTCTCCCACGACAAACGCCGCTATCTCGAGCGCGATCTCGATCGTCTGGCGGGTGTCGGCGGCGCGTTGCTCGGCAAGCCCCCGCACCGCATCTCGCAAGGCCCCATCGACCCTGGCAACGGTGCCCTTCATCTCGGTTGTCCCTGCTTCGTACCCTTCCCGCCTCCCCGCTTCGAAGGCCTCGGCACGGACCCGTTCGATCAGATCTGCGGTAGAGGCATCGACGAACTCCAACCCGGCGTTGCCAAACGCCTGGGGAGCCGAAACGGTTGCATTGCGAATGACCCTATTCAATGAGCTCGTTCTCCTCACCGCGGGAGATCACGATCTCACCTGCTTCTTCGAGCAGCCGCACCGCCGAAATCACTTTGGTGCGGGCTAGATCGACATCGGTGCGGCGAACCGGCCCGAGCAAATCGATCTCTTCGAGCAAGCTCTCTTTGGCCCTGGACGACATGTTGCGCATGATGGCGTCTGAGAGCTCATCGTTTGCTCCCTTCATCGCCAGGGCAAGCTCTTGGGTGCTGACGTCCTGCAGCACCCGCTGGATGGAGCGATCGTCGAGCGTCAGGATGTCGTCGAAGACGAACATGAGAGCACGAACCTCGTCTGCCAGCTGTTCGTCGATGTTGCGTAGCCGCTCCATGACGGCACGCTCGGTTGCCCGATCGGAGTTGTTGAGCACATTGGCCAGCTCCTTGACCCCGCCCCGGGCCACCCCGGGCTCATCGGCGGCAACGGGTCCGAGCCGGCGTTTGAGCACACCCTCGACGGAACGGATCACCTCGCCCGAGATCCTGCCCATCTTGCCAACCCGCACCGCCACCTCTGCCTGAAAGTCCTCGTTGAACTTCTTGAGCACCGTTGCGGCGTACGCCGCGGGCTGGTGGGCGAGAATCACCGCGACGGTCTGTGGATGCTCACCTGCGAGCACGTCGCCGAGCTGCTCCGCATCGATCTGACGGACGAACCCGAACGGGACCGCCTCCAGATCGTTCATCATCCGCTCCAATACCTGCGGGCCCTGGGTGCTGTTCCATTGAGTCAGCATGTCCCTGGCGTAATCGACACCACCGGATGCGAACATGTCCTTCGACCTGGCCGCGTCATAGACCTCCTGGAAGACGGCGTCAATGGTCTCGGGGCGGAGCCGGCCGATCTTGGCGACTTCGGTCGCAAGCTGCTCGACCTCGGCGTCGCTGAGGTGGTCGAGCATCCCGGAAGCCGCCGTCGAACCGACGGCGACAATCAGGGCTGCAGCCTTCTCCTCGGGACGCAGGGACGTGCTCATCGACGATCAGCCAGCCAGGTCCGTAGCAGCACTGCGATCTCCTCCGGCTGCTTCTGTACCAGATTCATGACCTCGGGATGAATGCTCACGCCCTCCTCGGTCTCGCCCTTCCCTACCGCGGACGGGCCGCTGCCCAATGCGGGCTGGACTACCTCGAGTGCTGCCGACCTGGCCTTCTTCGAACCACGGGCCATCATCAGGAGGGCGCCCATGACGAGAAGGAGAACGAGCCCGCCGACTGCCTGCGGGATCAGCGACATGACGTCCATGGATGATTCCGCTGCCGCCGGCGTCGTGTCGGCTGCAGCGACCTCGGGAACCGGGAACGGGATCGTGGAGACGGAGATGGTGTCGCCCCGTGTGGTGTCGAGACCAACGGCTGCCGCCACCAGAGACTCGATCTCAGTGGTGGCGGGGATCGTGACCCCGGTGAGCGAGCCATCGTCCATCACTACCGCCACCGAGAGTTGCTCGACCTTCCCGGGAGCGGTGATCTCATGGGCGATGATGTTGTCGACACCGTATTCTCTGATGACCTCGCTGCGGTCGTAGGTGTAGTCGCCGTTGGTGTCGACGGTCACCTGCTCGCCTTCGACGCCTAGAGTTCCGCTCGCCGGCGCCCCTGTCCCGATGTAGCTCTCATCGACGGTGGACTCGCGAAGCGCCACCGCACTTTCCTTGTCGTACGTCTGTGTCTCGACCGACTGCTCGTCAAAGTTGAGTTGGGCGCGCACCACAACAGATGCGGAATCGCTCCCAACAACAGTGGCGAGCAGGTTGAGCACATCGTTGGTCAGGGCGTCCTCGAAATCGTGGGTCATCCGCAGATTGCGGTTGCTAACGGCGGAATCCTCTGCGATGTCGCCTGCAGCGTGCAATACCGTTCCCTCGACATCGGCAACGGTGACATTGGCCGGTTCCAGCCCTTCGACGCCCGACGCGACCAGGAAGGTCACGGTCTCGATCTCGAGGTCGCTCAATGGCGACGAAGTCTCGAGCAACACCGAGGCGGTTACCGATTGCGCGTCCTCCGCAAAGAGCGACTCCTCAGGGATGACGAGATGGACGGTTGCGGTGCTGATGTCGTTCATCGCCTGCAACGTCAGAGCCATCTCTCCCTCGAGGGCACGCTGGTAGTCGACCCGTTGCCGGAAGTCGGAGACGTTGAGCCCCTGGTCATCGAGGAGTGAGTACCCCTGCGGAGCGGCACCGTTCTCGACACCGGCCTCTGCGAGCGCGGCCCGGATGGTGTAGACGTCGGACTTGGGTACCAGCACCCGGGACCCACCCGCCTCGATCTCGTAGGGAACACCCTGACGATCTAGCTCGTCGACAACCGTGGAGAGGGTGGAGTCGTCGAGACCTGAGTACAGCACCGTATACGAAGGTGTGCTCACCCACCTGAAGAACAGGAAAGCGGCCATTACCAGGACAACGGCGGCAATACCGATGACGACCTGGTGGGCCAGGGGCAGCGAGACCAGCATATCTCCGAGGCGATTACGACGTTCCATTTCAGATCTGCATCCTCATGATTTCCTGGTACGCCTCGATGGCCTTGTTACGAACCTGGACGAGCAGGTCGACGCTGAGCTGAGCCTTCGTCATAGAAGTCATCAGTTCCTGCACCGAGGTCTCGCCACCGGTGGCGATGTCCTGGGCGATGGCGTCGGCGTTGAACTCGGCGTCAGAGACCGCTTCGAGCGCTGAGGAGATCGTGTCTCCGAAGCCTTCGGCGGCCTTCTCAGTTGTGACGGACTTAGCAGCCTCGATACCGGCGGTGCCGCCGATGCTGGAGATGGGTGGCAGTGTCATTAGCGTCCGATCCTCAATGCGGCCTGATACGTTTCTTCGTTGGTCCTGATCACCTGGAGGTTCATCTGGTAGCTCCGCTGGGCTGCGATCATGTCCGCCATCTCTTTGGAGAGATCGACAACCGGGCGTACCACGTAGCCGTCCTCGTCGGCGAGCGGGTTTTCCGGGTCGTACACAAGCATCGGATCCCCATCGGATTCGACAATTTCGACCGCCCGGGTCCCCTCACCCACACCGTTCTCATTCAGCGCTTCCTCAGCGTGAATGAGCTTGGCCCGGAAGGGATCCTCGTCGGCGGAGCGAATCGTGTTGACATTGGCGATGTTGTGGGCGATCGCCTCCAGCCACAGCTGTGAGACGTCAGCGCCGGAGCGAGCGATGTCGAGAGCGTCGAAGGCACCCATTACGAAGTCCTCCCGATTGCCGAGCGCATCAGGCCGGCCTTGAAGTTGAAAGCCTCGACCATTGCCTGCTGGAGCAGGTTGGTCTCCATCATGTCGACGACCTCGTCTTCGATGTTGACGTTGTTGCCTATGGCGTCGCCCGGATCGCCGGTACCGGTGATCTCGGGCCCGCGCACCCGCCCGATGTTGTTGCTGTCGAGCGCCCGCCGCAGCTGGTCCTCGAAGGAAACCCGGGAAGCTTGGAACCCCGGGACCTCGGAGTTGGACACATTGTTGGCGATGACCTCGGCCCTGGTGTTGAGCGCGCCCATGGCGTATTCGATTGCCGCCATTGTTTGGTCGGAGATCGGAACCATGTTCGCCTTTCTTCTAGACGCGAAAGGGAAGAACGCAGTAGCGCTCTTCCCTGATGCTTCGCGAGATCCATCTCGTTTAGGTTGTGTTTCCCCCCGTCGGCCGGGGGGCCTCTGACATAAGCGGCGATCTTCCTAGTCGCCGACCGAAATCACGTCTGATGTTGCAGCGACTCGAGGTCGGCAACGACATTCTCCGAGAGGGCCTCGAGCTCGTGGCGGGCCCGCTGTTCTGCGTCGCGGTCGCCGGCGTCGTGGGCATCGATCACCTCGAGGATCTGAGCATGGAGGCTCTTGTGGTCGCGCTCCATCGTGTCGATCTGAGGAAGGTGGCCATATGTCACCAAACCGGATCCGTATAGCCAGCGACCCAGCTCGCACTCGCGATGTGATGCCACGTCTTCCCGATGGATCGGCTCCAGACCGTTGAGGTAGTCGGCGATCCTGCTGCTCCAGGCACGGTGGGCGGCAATCGCCGCGGGAAAGTCAAGGCTTGCGTCACCGAAGGTAAAGCCTCGCAACGCCGCTGCCAGATCTTGAGAGCTCCGCGACAGCTCGGCTGCTGTATCGCTCAGCTCGCTCCCGGTAGCCGCCATTTCCTCTGAGGACGCTGCCACCTCTTCGGCGACGGCCGAATTCGAAAGAGCAACCGACGCCAGCTCGGACACTCCGGTGCCGATTGCCCCTGTCGCCTCCGCAATCGCGTTGACAGAGCCGACAACCTGACGTACCCGTGCGTCGACATCGTTGACCGCGTCTGCGATCCCACCGAAGGCCGCCGTTGCCCGCCCGATCACCTCTGCACCCGCAACCACGTCCTCCTGGCCGGTCTGGGTCGTGGCGCGGGCCTCCGCTGCCGACTTGCGCATGGCCCCCACCAACTCGGCAATGTCCTGAGTGGAGGAGGCAGATTCCTCGGCCAGTGCTTTGACCTCGGCAGCGACGACGGCAAAGCCGCGACCTGCTTCGCCCGCCCGGGCAGCCTCGATCGCTGCGTTGAGAGCAAGCAAGTTCGTCTGCTCGGCTATCGCCCTGATCAGATCGACGATCTCGTCAACCTTCTCCGACCGGTCACCAAGCTCGGCAACGGTGCCGGCGACCGCCGTAAATGAGGAGGTGATCCGATCCATCGCAGCGGTAGCGTGCTCCAACTGATCACGTCCTGCGCTTGCCCTATCGTCGGCCTGCTCGGTGATCTCGGATACCGCCCCGACCGACTCGACCGCGGCGGCAACGGCTTGCTCTATCTCGGAAACGTGCTCGGAGACTCGCTCGGTGATGGCTGCCTGGGACACGGCACCGTCGGCAACCGAGCCGATAGCGTCGGCTACATCGCTGGCCGCCTGAGTGGATTCACGCGATGCCGTAGCGAGTCGGTTCGATCCTTCCTGCACCCGTCTGCTGCTCTCAGCCGCGGTTCCCACCACAGTGGTCAGACTTCTCGCCATCTCCGTGAAGGAGACCTCAACCTCGGCGAGCGCCGTCATGATCATGCGGTAGTCGTCGACGTCCGCTCCCTCCGAGGGCTCAACGACACTGAGACCAACCGATGTGTTGAGGTTGCCTGCGGCAATCCGCCTGGCGGCGGCAACGATCTTCGGGATCTCGATCGACACAAGTGCGTCCAAACCTTCATCCGAGTTGCGACGAGATCTCTTGATGCCTCGGGCAGCCCTGGGAGCGAAAGCCATGGCAACGAGTGCAATCACAAAGATGCCGCCGGCTTGGAGTGCAGTCGGTGAAGTGCCCCGGGCACCGATCCACAGCAAGGCTTCAGCACCCAGTAGCGGCACAACCGCTAGGACGGCCGCCCGGGCGGCGGCTGCATCGATATGGTGCCCAATCCATCGGAAGAGAGGCGGTCTTGTGGTCGAGTTCATCCCAACCCTTTCATTGCTCGTGTTGCCTGAGTCAGTGACAGAGTGAGAGTCGGCCGGGCGATGGCCGTCTTTAGGCCCCGGACGACGCCTTGGTCAGTCAAGGTGGTGGGGACTCTGCTCGACAACCGAGATCGCGGCGAGAACCGCCACGGTTATCCGAGCCTGACCTTGCGCCCGCTCCAGGGCGATCCGCTTGAGGATCCTGCCCATATCGGTAGATGAATAGCCTGGGGCGAGATTTGTTAGAGCAAGCGCGACGACGTCGCTTCGACATGATTCACAGCCACGGATGTGATGGTGGTCGCCGACCAGCCGATCCACTGTCGTCGGGACGATCTCCTCAAGTGCATTGCTCACTGACATTGCCTACTCCTCCACTGCGCTGGCGACGAACTCGCCGGTATCGAACTGCAACGACGCACGCCGGGCGTTGGTACCTCCGACAAACGACGTGTCGGGGCGGAACCCGTGTTTCCGCAGCAATTCTGCGGCAAGATCGGTATTGCGCTGACCGATGGCAGCAGACTCGCTGTTGCCGGCAAATGTGAACATCTGCGCTCCACCGACCACCCAAGCCTTGCACCGCGCCTTGGGGACTCCCGCCTTGGCCAGCTGCTCAACGAGATGCGGGACGGCAGTCTCCACATACTTGCCGGGCTGATCGGAAGCATCTCCGTTGCGGGGACGGGCCAGCAGGGAGTGAGCGGCAACTGCGATCGCGCCCGGCGCTGAGATAAATATGCCGGCACAGCTGCCGAGGCCGATCATCTCGATGACGTCGTCCGAGGCGGTGGCGACCGCAGTCTGCCCGATGCTTACAACAAACCGGGCCATCAGAGCAGCGACTCCACATGCCGCAGCGACGACTTCCCGGGGAAGTAGATCAGCTCGGCCGGGGATCGCCCGTCTTCGAGACGGAACCAGCATTGGACCAGGGTGTATTGCTCACTCTCGGGTGCAAGGGCGAGCACGGTTTGCATGATGGCACCACGATCGCCATTCGCTGTCGCCGGTGGCGAGTAGTGGCCCTCGATACCGAGCATGGATCCGATCGCTCCGAGGAAGCGAGCCGCAAAGATGTTCCCGATCTCGGCGATAGCGTCAGCCTCGAGCTCGGGCGGAGCACCGAGTGCCTCGAGATACGGTGCAGGATCGGCGATGAAGAGCGTTATCACCCCGTCGAGCTCGCCGGTGCATTCGAGCAGCACTACCGATGTGTTCGTGTCGCCGTCGATGAGCAGATCACACGCATGCGGAAGGTCGACCCGGTACGCGGCAGGAGGATCGAGGGTCACTCGCGAGTGGAGGAACGACGCCAGGGCGGTAGCCGCATTGCCGGTGCCGATGTTGGCGATCTCGCTGTAAGCATCGAGGTACTGATCCTGAGCGACCATTACTTGTTCTCCTCGCTCCATTGCTCGACCGGGATCTCACCGAAGCCGTGGTCCATGGCACACCTGTCGGCCACCGCGGCCTCGAAGAAAGTGGAGTCTTCTTGCTGAGGAGTCGACTGCGCTCACCGTTGTCAGGTGTCCTTTAGCGACCCATGCAACGGCCGACTTTGAGCAGGTAATCGTCGATAAGTGAAGGCGACCGTGCCCCAGAAAACTCTCAACCAGAGCCAGATCGATGCTTTGATCGCCGCCGCGGGCAAGAAGGTCGAGCCATACGACTATCACGTCGGCAAAGCCTTCGACAGTGGCACCGTTGCTGAGATCTCAGCGCTGCACAAAGCGTTCACCACCGATCTCGCCCAACGACTCACCGGGCTTGCTCCAGGTGCCGGTCATCGTCGAGGACCAGGGAATCGACCAGGCGAGGTTCGAGTCGTACATGCACGCCCTGCCCAGCCCGACCATGGTCGGCATCATCAATCTGAACCCAGGCGACTTCGTCGCAGTCACCGACATCGCCAACCACCTCGGTTTGCCATGCTCGACGTGCTTCTGGGGGAACAGGACGTCCCGCAGGGTTCCGCGCCTTCACCGATCTGGAGGCAATACTCCTTGGCGAGATCGTCGACCACATCGGATGGTCTATCCGCGCCGCATTCGAAACCCACATCCCCTTCGAACCATCAGTCGCCGACTCCAGTCCCGGCCGGCGATCGGCCACGTCTCGGTTGCATCCGATTCAGTTCTCGTCCAGTCCTTCCGGGTTCACCTCGATGCGGCCTATCCGAGCGAGGGCATTCTCAGCGTTTGTTATCCCCGTCAGTTCTTGAGGCGGTACTCGAGAACCGTCCGGGGCGGGAACGTCCGCCGAGGACGGAGCAACATACGGCGCCGCCGCAGAGCGGATCGAGGAAGCCCCGCTCCAGCTCAGTGCCCGGATCAACGGGGCAACGCTCACCCTGGGTGAGCTTTCGGTGCTGCAGCCGGGAGACGTCGTCGTTCTCGGAAATCCCGTCGATGAGCCCGCCGTCGTCTCGGTAGGGGACATCGCATCTGTTCAACGGTGAGGTTGGCCACCACAACGGCAAGGTTGCCCTCCGGATCACCCAATGGATGGAAGATGACCACTGAAACACATCATCAACCGGTAGCGGGCCTCCAGGGTGCGGCAGCAGCCATGATCGGCGGGCTCGGCAAAGAATCTGAGCCAGCTTCTAGGCGTGCCCGTCGAGTTCAATCTCATCGAGATCGGAGACTCGCAGAGACGGAGTTCCCGAGAAAGTCGAGGAAGGGATACAGCTCAGCGTCGAGTTCGACGGTGCGCTCACCGGTGACTCGTGGCTCGTCGTCTCCCAGGAGGACGCAAAGGCAATCGTCAGGATCATGACCAAGGGTATGGGCGTCGAAGAAGACGACCTGCTAGGTGAGCTCGGCATGTCGGCGCTGTCGGAGGCGATGAACCAGCTAATGGCCGGTGCGGCCACTGCCCTCAGCGACGGTCTCGAGGAGCGGATCGACATCTCTCCGCCCACCATTTCGACAAGCCCAGAGCCTGAAGAGGTCGGACGGGAACGCTGTCGTTGTCACCTATCAGGGCGAGATCGACGGCCAGGCCCATTCCAAGGTCTTCTGGAAGATCGACCGAGATCTCGCCGAGAGCCTCGGATCCCGATGGCTGGCCGCCCATGGCGAGCGCCGGCGCCCGACACCGAGGCGGCCACCGGGCACATCGGCAGCTGTACCGGCACCTGCCACCGGCCGGTCGCCGGACACCGCCGGCCGCGACGGTATCAGCAGGCATCGGTCAGGTTGGTGGCGGGGTCATCAACTCCGTCGAGCTTGACATTGCCGTCGAGCTCGGGAACGTCGCAATGACGATAGGTGAGCTTCTCCACATGGGAGAAGGAAGCGTCGTGACCCTCACTCAAACCGTCGGGAGACAAGGTAGTCATGCTCGCCAACGGCACCCTGTGGCGAGCGGGGAAGTCGTCATCGTCGACGGCACCCTCGGGTTCCGCGTCGCGGACCTCATCACAGAAGCCAAAGGAGCGTAACGGAGCATGGCAAGGATAATGATCGTCGACGACAACGCATTCATGCGTAGCACCATCAAAGGGGTGTTGACCCAGGCGGGCTTCGACATCGCCGCCGAGGCCGCCGACGGCAACGAAGCGGTCAGCACCTACCCCACTGCCAAGCCCGACCTGGTCACGATGGACATCACCATGCCCAACATGGACGGGGTCGAGGCTCTCAAGGAGCTGCTCAAAAGGATCCGGCCGCCAAGGTAGTGATGGTGTCCGCAATGGGCCAGGAATCACTGGTCGTTGAGGCAGTCACCGCAGGTGCGGTCGATTTCGTCGTAAAGCCCTTCGAGCCGGCACGCGTTGTTGATGCAATCAACAACGCATTGGCGTAGCCAGGATCCGAACTCACGGAGGAAAACATGCAAGAGCACAGAAAGCAGGACCAACTACAGCTCGTTGCATTCCGGCTCGGAGCCGAGGAATACGCAATCCCGATCGAGATGGTCGAGAGCATCATCAAGCTCGGCCCGCTCACCAGCAGTCCCCGGATCGCCGTCGTACGTGCGGGGCGTCATGAATCTCCGAGGCCGCATCATGTCGGTGATCGACTCTGCGGCAGCGATTCGGGATGCCGTCTGAGCGCCGATCAACCCGAGGGTCGAATTCTCGTCGTCCAATACGCCGAAACAACCATCGGATCTGCTCGTCGACAGCGTCTCGGAGGTGTTCAACCTCGACGAGATGGACTTCCAGCCACCTCCACCGGAGCTCGGCAACGGTGCCGTCGGCGGTGTCGACGGCATCATCCATGCCGACGAGCGTCTGATCGTCTTGCTCAACGTCGAGTCGATCCTCCGCTCCACCGCGGACGTCGAAGAATTGGCACCGGCAGCGTCATGAGCGTCAACGAACCGTGTTGTGGTCGTCGACGACTCCGCCCTGATGCGGCAGACGGTTTCCGACGCCCTGAGCTCGATCCGGGGCCTGGAAATCGTGGCCACTGCGGCCAGCGGGCCCGAGGCGGTCAAATTGATTGCCGAGCACAGGCCGGACATCGTCTCGCTCGACATCGAGCTGCCCGGGATGAACGGGCTCGACGTCCTCAAGGAGACCATGCGCACGCAACCCAACACGGATCGTGCTGGTCTCCGCCCACACCACAGCGGGCGCCGAAACAACCATCGAAGGGCTTGCCCTCGGGGCGCTCGACTTCGTGCCGAAGCCGAGCGTCTGAGGAGGGGATCGATGTGTTCCGGGTTCGGCTGCGGAGAACGTTCCGGGCAGCGCTCTCCGCCAAGCTCCCCCAATCCGACTCTGCCGCACCACCGGCCGTTCCCCGCAACGCGAGGCCTCGACCGTCTGCGGCCGACCTCGCTCGCGGTGATCGCATCCTCAACCGGTGGGCCACAAGCCCTCTTCGAGTTCTTCTCCTGCTTCACCAAAGCACCGGCTTTCCCGATCGCGGTTGTCCAGCACATGCCGCCCAAGTTCACCGCAAAGATGGCTGAGCGACTTGAATCGGGCGGGCCCGGTCACGGTTGCTGAGGCCGAGGACGGTGACCGACTCGGCCGTCGGCAGGCATTGATCGCCCCCGGCCACGCCCACATGGAGATCAGCGGCGATACCGGTCCGCCTCACCGACGGTGCGCCCATCGGCGGGCTGCGGCCCCGCGCAGATATCACCCTGTCCACAGCCGCAGAGCATTTGGCAAGAACGTGACCGGGATGGTAATGACCGGGATGGGAACCGACGGTCTGCATCGGTTGCCGCGAAATCAAACGGCAGCGGTGGCCAGATCATCGCCCAGGACGGGCCTTCGTCGACGGTCGACGGCATGCCCCGCGCGATTCGAAACGCTGGGCTGGCCGAGCAGGGTCGGCCCACCGGCATTCCTGGCCGACGTGCTCGAAGGCAACTCCGGCACACCTCCACGGGCGACGATCACGGGAGGACCCAATGACTGTCCTCGACGACGTTCGCAGCATCATGAGCCGGTACGAGACACTCGAGATCGGCGGGATCCGCGATGCCCAGCTGCAGACGGAGGATCTCGAGCTTCATGCGACAGGGCCGGGATATGAAGATGAGTCAGAGTCTGGTGAGCCAGCTTCGCCGCGACGGTCAACTGCGTGCCAGGATGACCGATGCCTTGACGATCAACGTCACATCGGTCTTTCGCAATGCTGATTCGTGGGAGCTGCTGCGCCGCAACAATTGCTGCCAAAGCTCGGTCCCCGGCTGAAGATGTGGAGTGCCGGAGCATCAACGGGCGCCGAGGCATATTCGATGGCGATCAGCGCCAGGGAGAACGGCCAGACCGCAGACATCATCGCCACCGACATCGACCAGCGCAGCCTCGACAAGGCAATGCTCGGCCGGTATCCGAAACAGGAGCTCAACGAGACCCCGGAGAGCATCAAGCGAAAGTACTTCACAGAAGACCGCGATTTCTGGGTGGTCGACCCTGCTCTTCGCCGTTTCGATTCAGTTCAAGAGAGCACGACCTGCTTGCGGAGCCGGTGGTCGGCAGACAATTCGATCTGATCGCTTGCCGTAACGTCGTCATCTACTTCAGCCGGGAAGCCCAGATCGACCTCCATCGCAGGCTCGCGACGCGCTGCGGCCCGGTGGGATCCTCTTCATCGGCGGTGCCGAGCGAATCTCCGACCCCGCGGAGATCGGCCTCGAGGCGATCGGATCGATCCTTTCTACGTACGCAAGGAAAAAATCAAGGCGGTAGCGGTATGAACACGGAATACCTGGATCAGTTCATCGAGGAAGCTCGAGAGAACGCAGAGGAGCTGGTTGCGGGCCTGCTCCGACTCGAGAACGAACAAGGAGAAGCGGTTGCGGCAACAATCGCCGAGTTGTTCCGATTCGCCCACAACATCAAGGGTATGGCCGCAACAGTCGGCATCGAGGCGATGACAGTCGTCGCCCATCGCATGGAAGACCTACTCGAGCACTACCGCCAGGGAGGTGGGGCCCATCCCCCGAAGAAATCGACCTTTTCCTGTCCGGCTGCGACGTTCTGTCGGCGATGATCGACGAGGCAGGAGCTGGAACAAACCCCGAGATCCCGGCTTCAGCCTCATCGGGCAATTCGAGCAACAGTTGGCAGCACTCAACGGAGACAACAGCGCTGACGAGACCGGCACGGTTGCGCCAACGCAAGCCGCCGCCGCGGAACCAGCTGCAGCGCCATCAGGGACACCGGCCCACCGACTCACCATCAAGCTCGCCGATAACTGCCAGCTTCCGCGGGGCACGGTCGGCAATGGTGCTCCGCACCGCCGCAACAGCAGCAACCGTCACTTCGACGACCCCGGACCGGGAACAGATCATCGGCGGCAAGCATCAAGGAGTTCTCCATCGACATGAGCCGTGTCGACGACCTCGCAGCACTGATTGCCAGAATCACAGGCATCGCAGACGTAGCAGAGGTGACCGAGGAAAATCTCCGCCACGGAGACACGGGCGAAGGGCGATGCCGCTCCGAGCCAGCGTGCAACAGTTCGCGTCGAGATCGAAAGACTCGATGCGTTGATGGACCTGGTCAGCGAGCTCGTTATCGCAAGGGGTCAGCTGGAGCAACAGGTCGGTCATACCGGCGATCGCCAGCTACACGAATCAGTCGCAGGCACCGCAAGGCTCATCTCCGACTTGCAGGCACTTGGTTGCCAAGGTTCGCATGGTGACACTGGAGTCGACATTCCGTACGGATGAACCGTCTCGTCCGCGACACGGCACGTACTCTCGACAAGAAGATCGACTTCGACATGGTCGGCGCCGAGACCGAGCTCGATCGGCGGATGGTCGACGAGCTGAGCGATCCGCTGGTGCACCTGCTCCGCAACGCCGCCGACCACGGTCTGGAACCCCTCGCCGAGCGGGGCGCCGCGGGCAAGCCAGAGGCGGGCACGATGAAGCTCGCCGCCTATCACGAGGGCAACCAGGTGATAATCGAGGTCACCGACGACGGCCCCGGCATAAACACTGAGAGGGTCGCCGAGAAGGCAATACAGAACGGAATCGTCACCGCAGACGATGTCGCAGCAATGACCCACACCCAGAAGCTCGACCTTGTGTTTGCCCCGGGGCTCTCCACTCGCACCGAGGCCAGCACCATCTCCGGCCGCGGGGTCGGGATGGATGTGGTCCGCTCTTCTGTGAACCGGCTTGGAGGCTCGGTGAGCGTCGAATCTCGCCAGGGTGAGGGCAGTACCTTCAGACTCCAGCTGCCGATGTCGCTTGCCGTCCTGGAGGCGATGCTCGTCTCGGTCGGTCACGAGACCTGGGCAGTGCCGCTGGCACACATCGTCGAGACCATCGTCATTGGCAAGTCCGATCTGCGCTGGATCCAGGGAGACCCGGTGATCACCCTGCGGGGAGCCACCCTCCCCGTCATCCCCGGGAACTCGCAGCTGGTAGGAGAGGCAACAATCAGTACTCCAACGCCCGCCCTCGTCTATCAATACAAGGGCCGCCGCTGCGCATTCACCGTCGACCAGTTGATGACCCAGACTGAGGTTGTCGTCAAGCCGCTTCCGGGTTCGCTCGAAGCCAATCACGTCTCCGGAGTGACCATCCTCGGGGACGGCACTGTCGGCTTGATTCTCGACCTCGACAGCGTCACTGCCTCGTATACCGCGCGCGACCGGTCTGTCCGTGTCACCGTCGATGACGAGAACGAGCTCGTCGCAACAGGCGGGGTGTGAGATGACGACGGCGACCGAGGCACTCTCGGAGCGCAACGAAAAGCAGCCAGCGGCGCGGATTCGGCGTCGTCTGGTCATATCCGGGGGCTTCTGGTTGCCGTTGGAGTCAACGAAGCATCCCTGAACCGGGCCCGCGAGGACAGCGGTTTCGAGGTCAGCAGCGAGCTCGACCAGCTCGGATCGGCAACCGTCGTTGTTATCTCCACTCGTACCGGCCGCGGCAAGAGCAACCCGGATCCCCGAGAGAGTTGACCCTGAAACGACGCCGGTGGTGGTCATCTGTCACCCGGGCGGTGAGGAGACCGCGGTCGCATTGATGCAGGCGGGCTGTAGCGGGGTGATCGCCGAGGGCAACGAGCGGGCTCTTGGCTCGTTCGCCGATCCCGGAGCACCACACCGAAGTCCTGGTCGAAGGATTCCTGGAGCAGCAGGAGAAGAGCGAGAAGCGGGGGTCGCAACCGGCACCGCGACCCGATAACCGACCTGCCGGAGGTCGCCTCATTCGAGATGCGACTCGGGGAGTTCATCGAGGCCGGTACACCCCCAAACGTCGTGATGATGCAGATCACCAATCTCGACAAAGTACGGGATCGGACCGACAGTCGAGCCATCAATCTGCTCCGGACGGCGCCTGGCCAGCTTCTACAGGGACGTTGCTCAACGACACTCGTGTGAGGTGTTCAGCCTCGGGGAGCTCGACCTTCGCCGTACTCGACGGCAAACAGTTGCTACTCGACCCGGAGGCCTTCGCCAACGATCTCATCGAGATCGCGGAGGCGTTCCGCCCGGCCGGGAATCAAGCTCAAGCTGGCCGTCGGGGCGGTCATCGCCAGCGCCGAGAGCGAAGTCATGGCGATCAGAGAGCAGGCGGAGCAGGCCGTGATCGCGGCGGCACAGGCAGATGAGAGCGCATACGTGACTGCAGATCAGGTGACCGTGCTGCTGGCCTCAGTCACCGAGTACACGGTGGCACAGCTTCTGGTACGCATGGTCGATGGGCTGGTCCCGAGCCCAGCGGGGCATAGCAACTCGGGTCGCCGAACTCGCCGCAGATCTCGGTAGAGAGCTCGGCTACCAGGGTAGAGAGCTAAACAATCTGAGACTCGCCGCCTTGCTCCACGAGGTTGGTCGAATTCAGCTCGGCGAGGACAGCACGGACGAGTCGTATCCCGAGCGTGGAGCGCGATACGTGCTCGCCTCCTCGGGTCCCGAGATCGCTGACGCCATCAGGTACCAGGCGGAGCGTTGGGACGGGGCCGGACCGGCGGCCCTCGTCGAAGACGATATCCCGCTTTCGGCAAGGATCATCGCCATTGCAGAGGCGGCGGACAATCTGATCCACCCGCAGACCGGCAGCGGCATTCGGGCCAGATGAGCTCATCGAGAGAATCAAGGCAGAGTCGGGATCACGATTCGACCCGGGACCTCGTCGACACCGCCGTTCGACTCTTCGGCGGCATCTAGCCGCCGGCCGGTGGGCATCAACGCTTCAGTGACCGGCGGCGAATGCCGAAGAATGGGCAAACTGGACGGTGGCTTTCCGCCAGTCCGAGCTTCTCTGCAGGAGAGAAAGAGATGGATCTGTTGGCCGACTTGAGCGACGTGAAACCCGACGTCAGACCATCCGGTCGCGATGTTCGAGAGTGGCGATCACGGGGTGTACTGGGTAGGTATCTCCGATCTGACTGCGTTCCGCTGCAACGTCTACTTCATCAAGGACGGGGACGAGGGAATCAGTGGTTGACCCGGGGAGCGCCGATCACTTCCAGGATGTGAAGCACCACATCAGTGAGCTGATGGACCCGGCGGCGGTCACCGGAATGATCCTGTGCCACCAGGATCCTGATGTCGCAGCATCGATGGTGAGCTGGCTGGAAATCAATCCGGACATGAAAGTCTTCACCAGCCCCCGGACCAATGTCCTCCTCCCCCACTACGGCGTTGCGGATTACAACTTCTACGACACAACGGAGGAGCCAAGCTATCTCCTGCCTTCCCGCAACCAACTGAGATTCATAGAGGCGCCTTTCCTCCACTTCCCTGGGGCGATCACCACCTATGACAGTGCATCCAGGTTCTTGCTGTCCGGCGACATCTTTGCCGCGCTCGATCTCGACTGGACCCTGACCGTGAACGACTTCTCCGAGCACATCGCCAAGATGGATCTGTTCCATATGGACTACATGGCATCGAACCTCGCTGCACGGGGTTTCGTGAGACGCCTGGACGGGATCGAGCTCGACGGGATCCTTCCCCAGCATGGTTCGGTCATCAAGAAGGACCACGTTCCGCTTGCACTGGATTACCTGGAGAATCTTCGCTGCGGATTGGACATCATCTACGCCGACATGGAGCCCTGATGCCAAGGGCCCCGGCCACAGAAGAGGCCTCGATTGCCGACCTGCAACAGCGAATCGCTCTCCTCGAGCAGGGCCTGAAGCAGGCTTCCGAGATCAGAGAGATGTGGCGCAAGGCGGTCGACGAGCTGAAGACAACCAAGGCCGAACTGAGAGATTCACTGAGCAAGCTGACCGCAGCCCATGAAGAGCTGGAGGTCAAGAACGCCTCGGTGGAGCGCCTCTACATGGAACTCCAGGAGGAGACCGCCCTGCGGGAACGCATGGAAACCGAGCTGCGTCTGGCACAGAAACTCGAGTCCCTTGGGGAGCTGGCAGCGGGTATAGCCCATGAGATCAACACACCCATCCAGTTCATCAGTGACAACGCGATCTACCTGCGCACGGCCTTCGATTCATTCCGCGTCTGGCTGGATCGCCTGGAACCGCTTGCGGGCGAGAGCGCCGATCTGGAAGCCTTCGTTGCGGAGGCTGCGCAGATGATCCGATCCGGACATCTGACCGACCTGGTCGAAGAAGTCCCTGATGCACTCGACGAGACTCTCGAAGGAATCGACCACGTCGCCGACATCGTCAATTCACTGAAGGAGTTCGCACAACGCGGATCTCAGCAGAAGAGCCCCACGAATGTCAATCATCTGCTGCGCACTTCGGTCACAGTTGCAGGCAGCGAATGGAAGAGCGTCGCTGTGATCGATTGGCAGCTATCCGAGCGGCTTCCCGACATTTATGCAGTTGCAGCAGAGCTGAACCAGGTCTTCCTGAACATCGTCGTCAATGCCGCCCATGCTTTGGCTGACCGTGCGGGGCAGGGCAACGAAGGCCCTGGCATAATCCGAATCGAGACTTCCTCAGAACGCGACGGTGTCCTGGTTAAGGTGACCGACAACGGTATCGGAATGTCCGACGATATCAAAGAGCACATCTTCGATCCGTTCTTCACGACCAGAGATGTCGGAGAAGGCAAGGGCCAGGGGCTGGCGATCGCCCACTCAATTGTTGTCAACCACCACAGCGGAAAGATCGATGTCGAATCAGGGCCCGGCCTCGGGACGAACATCGCGATCTGGCTTCCCATTGGTACGCCGTAGCCAGCGTGGCGCAGACCGCGCCGCAAGACGAGGTTTGGCCCGCTTCCGCTAAACCGTGGGGTCGAGCAAACAGCCAACATATAGCGCTTCGATCGTGTCGAGATGCTCCTCACCGACGCCATCGGCGAGCAACGCCGCTCGCAACGCGGCCATCCCCGCGGAACCGGAGGCCTCGCCGCGAATGGCTGCATATGCAGTTTCCATCAGCCCTGGTTCCCGGGATGTGGACACAAGCCGCCGCGACACCTGGTCATTGATCGAGCGCATCCGTTCCGAGACTCGCTCCAACTGGACGATGTGATCCCTCGATACCATCGGTGTCTCCTTCCTACCCGGTCGGGGGTCGTGACCCGTCGACCGGCCTTCCACCGGCACCATATCGCACCGGCGCAGGGTGCGCTGGCTCACTTGACCCGGCTTTAGGTGACTTCGGCTAAGCCGGCCCGGAAGTACTCGGCAACTGAGCGATCGAGTGCGACCAGCACCACCTCATCGAGCACATCGGGATGATGAGTGAGCCATGCCACCACCTCATCGGCAAGCACGGCGGTCGCCCGGTCAACAGGGTATCCGTAGATCCCTGCTGATATCGCCGGGAAGGCGACGCTGGCAACCTCGAGGTGCGCAGCGGCATCCAGCGCTCCGGAAACGGCGGCTCGTAGCATCGACTCATTGTCCTGCCCTGCGCGGTAGATCGGCCCTGCCACGTGGATCACATGATCGGCGGGTAGTGAACCGGCACCGGTGACCGCCGCCTCGCCAACGCCGAGTGGGCTATGGCTGCGCACCCACTCTTCGGATTCGGTCTGGATGACGAGCCCTCCTGTCCGAACGATCGCACCGGCGACGCCACCACCGTGCTGGAGATAGGCATTAGCCGCATTGACGATCGCCCCCACCGGTTGTGCGGTGAGATCTCCAACGACGAACGCGGACCCGGACCGGGCCCTGGAGCACGAGCAGCGACGGCTCGGCCTCCTCTCCGAGCAGGGCATCGATCTGGTTGGCGAAGAGCGGCACCGACCCTGTGGTGAGGAACTCCACGTCTCCGTCTGTCTGCGCCTCCCCGACCATCCGCATCGCCTGGCGAGCAACCGCGGGTGCCGGGTCGACAACGGTCACCCCCTCACCGGCGGCCTCGTTGATGGCATCGAGAACGAACGGGTAGTGGGTACAGCCCAGTACCAGCGTGTCCACTCCAGCTTCACGGAGAGGTGTCACATACCTGGCAACCAGCTCCCGGGTGGCGGGAGCATCGACTCCGAGTCTCTCGATGGCATCGGCGAGACCGGGACAGGCTTGCTCAACGACAGTGGCGCCGTTGGCGTGTCTGTCCACCACCGATGCGTACAGCTCTCCCTGGAACGTGGCGTCGGTGGCAAGAACTCCGATGACGCCCCGCTCGCTGAGAGAGGCGGCAGGTTTGACCGCAGGCTCCATCCCCACAAACCGGGTGTCGGGAAAGATGTCACGCAAATGATGCAGGGCCGCAGCCGAAGCGCTGTTGCATGCGACCACGACCACCTCGCAGCCACGTGCGATCAGATACGACGATATCGTGACCAGCGCGGGCCCTCACCTCACCGAGGCTGCGTTCCCCGTACGGGGCCATGACCTGGTCGGCGAGGTAGATCACCGGGAGGTCGGGAGCGAGCTGGAGAAGCTCCCTGAGCACCGAGAGACCGCCGACACCCGAATCAAATACACCTACTGGTCCCATCTTCGAGGGACGATAGCGCCTGAGCTTCGCTCGGGTTCGAGTTTGGGCCACAGCCCAAAATCGGCCAATGGCCCAGAACAGGTTTGAGATGGCGCCCGAGCTTCGCTCGGGTTCGAGTTTGGGCCACAGCCCAAACTCGGCCAGCGGTCCGAAAACGGGTCCGAGTTTGAAGGCCGCGGTATGCTCTTGCGCCATGCGCATCGGCTATCAGGGCGAAGCCCACTCGTACAGTTTTAGAGCGGTCGGAGAGATATTCCCCGACGACGAACCCGTGGGGCTACCCTAGCTTCGTCGCCGCATTCGACGCTCTCGATACGAGGACAGTCGACCGGCTCGTGTTAGCCGGTTGAGAACTCCACGACCGGCAGCGTGTTGCCGGTACTCGACAGATTGGCCGGCAGCCGAGGGTCGCGAGCCGGTCTCGATTCGCCGCGAGCATCTCGTCGAGATCCGCCATGCCTTGCTCGGAGTGCCCGGAGCCACCCTCGAACGCCGTGAAGTTCGTCAAGTCGCACCCCGAGGCGCTCGCCCAGGCGGAACGCACCCTTGCCGGTCTCGGGATTCGCCCGGTACCGAGGCACGATACGGCAGGTGCAGTGCGCGAGGTAGCCGCCGACGGTAATCGGGAGATTGCCGCGCTCGGCCCACCCGAGGCGGGCCCGCCCCACCATCTGGAGGTGATCCGCAAGAACGTCATGGACCGGGATCACAACACAACGAGGTTCTTCGTACTCGCCAAGGGCGCCACTGAAGTGGACCCCGATGACGACAAGACGAGCATCATGTTTGTGACCGCCCACCGCCCCGGGGCACTCGCCCTCGCGCTAACAGAACTCGGATTGCGGGGGGCGAACCTGACGAGAATCGAGTCGCGGCCAAGTGACGAAGCATGGAGCTACCGATTCTTCGTCGATCTTCGTTCATCCCCAGGGACCTGCCGGGCTGCGGCAGGTCCTCGAACCCGTGCCGGCGACACTGGCTCATCTGCTCGTACTCGGCTCGTATCAGGCGCGCCAGGCCTGATAATCGATTAACGCCAGGAATATCCTTACCTCCACCCCGACTGCGCCGACTAGTTCTGTAAGCGTTGACATGGATGTTGACGAGTGAGGAACGCACCGTCCTACAAGGAGGTACACGAAAGTGCGTATCAATCAGAACATTGCGGCGTATAACTCGTACCGCAATCTTTCTGCGACCAATACCCAGTTGGGTAAGTCGCTCGAGAAACTGTCTTCGGGTTTCCGGATCAATCGTGCTGCTGATGATGCGGCCGGGTTGGCGAAGTCTGAGTCTTTGCGTGCAGAGATTTCGGGTTCACGGCAGGCGATTCGTAATGCCCAGGATGGTGTGAGTCTTGTTCAGACTGCTGAGGGTGCTCTCAATGAGGTGCATTCGATTTTGCAGCGTATGCGTGAGTTGGCTGTTGATGCTGCCAACACTGCAACCACCGACGGCACCGCCCAGCAGGCAGAAATCAGCCAGTTGCAGGACGAGATCGACGCGATCGGCACCAACAGCACATTCGCAGGCCAGTCGATCTTCTCCGCAAGCGCGCAGACGTTCCACGTCGGTTCTGGCATGAGCCAGACCCTCAGTGTCACCGTCGGCACGTTGAGCGCAGCAGGGCTGAGCGTCGACGGGGTCAATCTCGCTGCTTCTGGTGGAGATGCCGACGGCGCTATCGGCGATATCGACACGGCGATCGACACTGTGTCGTCGACCAGGTCGACTCTGGGTGCTACTCAGAATCGTCTTGAGCACACGGTGGCGAATCTGAGTGTTGCGGTTGAGAATCTGACGGCTTCTGAGTCCCGGGTTCGTGACACGGATATGGCTGAGGAGATGGTGTCGTTCACCCGGCATCAGATCATGGTTCAGGCGGGTACTGCGATGCTGGCCCAGGCCAACCAGGTGCCTTCCTCGGTCCTCGCGCTGCTCCGCTGAGCACACAAGCAAACATCAAACCCGAAGAAGGGGCGGCTGAGCCGCCCCTTCTTCTTGATTGGGTGATATAAGTGCCGACTGGCTAGGGGCGTAGTCCCGAAGGAGTGCCTCTATGCATGTCGTCGTCATTGCGTACGGCCCCGGCCAGCAAACCAAGAACGCGGTACGGCGTGCCCACAAACTCGCCGGAAACGGCCAGCAGGTGTTTGCGGTGGCCGCATCTCTCATCGGCGAGGATGCCATCGCTTCCGTCCCAGGAGCCTCGACTGTTGTCGAGTACGGCAACGCCGGGATCAGGGCTGCGCTCGCCCAGCTGCCGCGGGAGCCGACGCTGTTGATCCACGATGATGTCGTGATAACTACCAGGGGCGTCGTTGCTCTGGAACGCCAACTCCAGCAGGGGAGTCGTTTTGCCGTCCCCTACACAAACGATCCAGGGATGGATCACTTCGTTGGCTCGCTGCCCGCAGACAAGGCGGCGGAGCGAGCCCTCGATCAACTCCCTGTCCCTGAAGCGTCCCGGATTGCGACCCGGATCCGTCCCGCTTGCATAGCGGGCAACGCAAGAGAACTCGTCTCGCTGCTCGACCGTCCCGTTGCGGACCCCTTCGCTTCGATCAACTCAGCCGCGTACGGAATCACCGTCGCCGGCAATTCACTCGCCTCACACGCAACCAGCTGCATCCATCGCCTCGTCGAGGACCCGGACCCTACCCCGCCACTGATCGTGGCCTCTCTGATCGTTCGCGACGAGGAAGCGATGCTGCCGGACTGTCTGGCCTCCCTCGCAGACGTGTGCGACCGGGTTGAGATCTGTGACACCGGTAGTACCGACCGCACGATCGAGATAGCAAGAGAGGCAGGTGCCAACGTCATCGAACGCACCTGGGACAACGATTTTGGTGCTGCCAGGAACCATGCCCTCGAACAATGCCGTGACGCCCAATACGTGTTGTGGATCGATGCCGACGAGCGACTGGTGTGCCCGGATCCCCAACAGACCCGGCGCTACCTTGCCACCTACGCTGCTGAACACTCCTCCTTCAACCTCGAGATAACCAATCTGGAGGCCGACGGTTCCGAAATGTACAGATTCGTCGCGGTGCGCCTCTTCCACGGATCCGGTACCGCGTTCCACGGTGCCCTCCACGAGGCGGTGCACCTGGCCGGAGACACCAGACCGCTCAACGGCCACCGACTCGACCACATGAAGATCAACCACCACGGTTACGCCAGGAGCCTGGTCGCCTCGAGGGGCAAAGCGAAGCGAAACCTCGAGATCGCCGAAACCCAGCATGACACCGAGGGAGATGCGCGCTCCGCAATACATCTTGCTCGCTCGCTCAGCTACGCGGACGAGTCACCGGAACGGGCCATCGAGCTGCTCGAGGAAAGCCTGGGAGCCGCAGACGACTCCGTCACGGAGGCACAGATCAAGGCGTTGATTGCCGACCGCTATCTGGGAATCGGTGACAATCGACAGGCCTTCGAGACAGCAACCGAGGCACTTCGGCTCCTCCCAGGCGACGACACCGCCATCGGTGTCCTCGCCAGGGCAAGCGCACGACTCGGCAATCCCGGAGAGTTCATCACGATCGCCGAGCAATTCGGATTCGCCGGGTCCGATCAGCGGGTCGTCACCATCGAGCACAACCGCCGCGTCTTTCTCGACCATTTGGTTGGTTCGTACGCACAGACCGGGGATCCGGAGCAGGCCGTTGCCACGGCTTACAGCCTCCTCGAGAACGATCCAACAGCGCTCAGCAAGTGGCCTGAGTTGATCGCCTGCATGGTCGAGCGTTTTGGGGACGCGACGATGGAGTTGATCCTCCCTCTCACCGTCAAGGACAACGTCGGCACCTTCCTCGAGCCGTTGATCAAGACGTTTGCCTCGGCAACCGTCGCCGATTTCTGTGCAGCCTATGTGACAGCAGGTGGAGCGCTCGCCGAAGCGACCCGTGTCGGGCTCCTCGCCGCAGCGATGTCCGGCAACGAGACCGCCTTCAACAAGATCTCCCCGAAGGCAAGCGACCTCGATCCGTTCATCAGAGTGGGTCTCGCCGACCGCATCGCATCGAGCGGCCGCCCCGATCTTGCAGAGACGCTCCGTTCTCAGCCGGTGATCCTGAAGCTGTGACGTCCCCACCGTGACCAAACGTGAGGAACGCCCCCGATATGGGGGCGTTCCTATCGATTGAAGGCTGTCTGGTCCAGTTAGGCCATTGCCCCTTCGACCTGCTGCTCATCATCATCCGGGAAAGACTCATCCGGCGACTTCGCTCTACGCAACCACACGGTGCCGATGATGCCGGCCAGGCCGGAACCGATGAAGATGCCGACCTTCGCTGAGTCGGTCAGTGCCGGTGTATCGAAAGCGAGCTCGGTGACAAACATCGAAACGGTGAACCCGATGCCTGCGAGTGCCGCCAGACCCATGATTTGCGACCATCCGGTATGACTCGGCAGCTTGCCGATGCCGGCCCGCACCGCAATCCATGTGGCAAGGCTGATACCGGTCAGCTTTCCAATCAGCAACCCGAAGCCGACACCGAGCGTGATCGGGCTCGTCAAGGCATTGAGGATGCCGTTCTCGAAGTCTGCGAACCTGACCCCCGCATTGGCCAATGCGAATAGCGGGACAACAACGAACGAAGACCACGGAGCGAGCTGTTCCTCGAGCCGATCCAGCGGGGAGACAGATTCTGCGGCCACAGCAGCCATCTGCATAGCGTCGTAGTCGAGTCGTTCCCGATGGTTGGGTGCCGAGCGATTGGTTTCGAACCGCCCCAGGATCCAGCCCGTCCTGCGGTGGTACTCGTCCTCTGAGTAGAGCGGGAACACCGGTGTCATCAAGCCGAGGGCAACGCCGGCCAGAGTGGCGTGGACGCCGGACTGGAAGATGAAGAACCAGATTACAAAACCGACGGCCCAATAGAAGAGCATCGACCGGATCCCCGCCCGATTGGCGAAGTAGACCCCGGCCAATCCAAGCAAGCCCAACGCCAGCCACAGTAGAGACAAGTCGTCGGTGTAGAAGACGGCGATGACGATGATGGCGCCGATATCGTCGGCAATCGCCAGCGCCAGCAAGAACAGCTTGGCCCCGGTGGGAACTCGCTTGCCCAGCAACGAGATGACGCCAACCGAGAAAGCGATATCGGTCGCCATCGGGATCGCCCAACCACCGCTGGCTTCCCCACCTTGCCCGGAAACAAACGCCACGTAGATGAGGGCGGGGACGATCATTCCGCCGAGCGCCGCAATCGCAGGTAGAGCTGCCTTCTTCTTGTCGCGTAGCTCGCCGACAACCAGCTCACGTTTGATCTCGAGCCCGACCACGAAGAAGAAGATGGCCATGAGGGCATCATTGACGATGAGCTGCAGAGGCTCGGCGAATACGTACCCACCGATCTCGATTGTTATGTGGGTGTCCCAGAACTCCTTGTAGGTCGCGCCAAATGGCGCGTTCGCCCAAATCAGGGCTACCACAGCAGCGATGAGCAACACCGATCCGCCTGCCGCCTCCAGCCGCATGAAACGCATGATCGGCTGCACAAACCCCTTGGGGATCCTGCGATCCGAGTGGATCCATGTGTGGTGTACTCGTTCAGTCTCCGGCGCCATGCCTCTACTCCCGTTTGATCCAGCTTGGGCATAGCCCCTTGTTGTCTGCTCGAGTCAATGTCGGCAGAACTACCCGGGACTAAACCTCGCTGACTAGTTCGGAACGATATCAGCTGTAGATCATTCTCCGGCCGACCCCGATACGAGCACGGCTAGCATCATCTCTCACCGCGAAGGAACCCGGTTGCTCCTCTCCGCCAGCTACGTCATCATCGGCTTGATCCTGCTCGTTGGCGCGTCGGATCGTTTTGTCGAGGCGGCGGTGAGGCTCGCCCGTTCGCTCGGGATCTCCGTCGTGCTCATCGGTGCCCTCATTGTCGGATTGGGCACCTCTCTGCCCGAGTTGCTGGTGTCGACCATCGCCTCGCTCGACGGCCAACTCGACGTGTCAATGGCAAACGTGACCGGCTCCAACGCCGCCAATGTGACTCTGGTCCTCGGTGTGGCGGCGCTGATCGCTCCGATCAGGAGCCGCACCCGGATCCTGTACCGGGAAGGTGTGCTCATGGTCGTCGCGGTCAGCACGCTGGCCGTGGTGTTGTGGGACGGCCAGATCTCCCGGAACGAGGGCGTCATGCTGCTGCTTGGCATGGTCGTCACCCTGGTGCTGCTCATCCGCTGGGCCTCCACCGACACCGACGGGATCATCGAAGTCGGCGACGACGAGGTTGCCCATTCCGTTGTTGGCGAGTTGCTCATCGGAGGCGCTGCCCTCGCCGTTACCGTATTCGCCGCCCGAATACTGCTCAACGGTGCGCTCGATCTGGGAACCCGGGTGGGTCTGAACGAGGCGTTCCTCGGGGTGCTGCTCGGTATCGGCACCAGCCTTCCCGAGCTTGCTACAACGATTGCAGCAGTTCGCCGACACGAGTCCGATCTGGTCATCGGCAACGTCCTAGGATCCAACCTCTTCAATTCCCTTGCGGTCGCGGGCACCGCCGCGGTGGTTGGTCCCGGCATGATCACCATCCTGAGCAGGGAGTCGATCGCCTTGATGGTGGTGGTGATCATCCTCGCCGGATGGTTTGCCTGGCATGACCAGAAAGTGAGTCGTCTCGAAGGTGCCGTTCTGCTCGTAGTCTTCCTGGTGTTCACCGCGCTCAACTACTGAGGCAGCAGATGCCAAGCAACCAGGAAGTCGCCAGGGTCCTTCAGGAGCTAGTCGATCTCCTCACCATGGACGAGGGCAGCAAGCAGGCCTTCCGGGTGCGCGCCTATGAGAAGGCAGTCTCCGCGATCCAGGCTCTGACCGAACCGGTCGAAGACATGACCGAGACACAGCTCGTTGAGGTCCCCGGTGTCGGCAAGAGCACTGCTTCGAAGATCCGCGAGTACATCGATACCGGCCAGGTGGCTCGCATTGTCTCGCTTCGTGAGAAGTATCCACCGGAGATGATGCAACTGACCCGGATACCCGGTCTGGGGCCGAAGACCGTCGTGCTGCTCCGGGACAGGCTCGGCATCGCCTCGGTCGAGCAACTCGAGCAAGCAATCGCCAACGACGCTCTCCAGGAGATATCCGGTCTCGGCCACAAGTCACAAGAGAAGATCGCGGCCGCCATCCAGAGGCTCGGGCTGCACGGCAAGGACAAGAGGACGCCGATCGCCGAGGCGCTCCCGATTGCCGAGGATCTCGTGGCAACCCTCGCCGCCCTCCCCGAAGTCTCCCACGCTCAGTACTGCGGGTCGTTGCGTCGCTTCCGCGACACCGTCGCCGACATCGACATCGTGGCAGCCAGCAACAAGCCGACAAGAGTGATGGACACGTTTATCGAGCTTCCCATCGTCTCGGAGGTGATCGGGCACGGGGACACCAAGACGTCGGTGCTGACCGCCCAGGGCCTCCAAATCGACCTCCGGGTGGTCAATCCGTCGCAGTTCGGTGCCGCAATCTTGTATTTCACGGGCTCCAAGCAACACAACATCGAGCTCAGACAGCGCGCCATCGACCGAGGAATGCTGCTGAACGAGTACGGGCTCGAAGAAGTCGAGACCGGTAAGGTGGTCGCCTCACGTACCGAGGCGGGCATTTACAAAGCACTCGAAATGGTCTTCATCCCGCCGGAGATGCGTGAGGGCATCGGGGAGGTGGGCCTCGAGACACTCCCTGATCTCATCGAGCTCGACGATCTCCGCGGAGATCTGCACGTGCACTCCACCTGGTCAGGCGACGGCAGGAGTGAATTGCATGACATGGTCGCTGCCGCCGCCCGCCGTGGCCTCGACTACATCGCTATGACCGAGCACGGCGAGGACCTCCGCATCAACGGCTTGAGCAGAGAGCAGATCGCAATGGAGAAGGTCGAAATCGAGCGGTTGCGGGAGAAACACCCGAACCTGACCATCCTGCGCGGCTCCGAGCTCAACATCGCTCCCGACGGCAGCGTCGACTACGACGCAGAGCTCCTGGCCGGCTTCGACTGGTGTGTCGCTTCTGTGCACACCCACTTCGATCTGTCCGAGAAGGAGCAGACAGACCGAATCATCGCAGCAATGCAGAATCCCGCGGTCAGCGCCATCGGTCATCTCACCGGCCGCCGGATCGGTCACCGCCCCGGGATCGATATCAACGCCAACGCCATATTCGAGGCCGCCGCCGAAACGGGCACCGCTCTCGAGATCAACGGCCATCTCCGCAGACTCGACGTACCGTCCGAGCTGCTGCTCCGGGCTCGCGAGATCGCCGGGCTCCGGTTCGTCATATCGACCGACAGCCACCACACTTCTGAGTACGAGAACCTCCGCTTGGGCGTCGCCAACGCCCGCAGGGGCTGGGTGACGAGAGACAAGGTCATCAACTCGCTCCCGCTCAACGATTTCCTGGCGTTCGTGGCCGGAAAACGTTCTTGAGACACCCACGGAGCCAGCACGTGTTAATGGTTTGGTAATGGCGTGTTCACAAACCAGACAGAAGCTGGATCGTATGGTGCAAGCATGATGAATACGACAACATCCCGTGCCGGGCTCGCCGGGGCTGTATCTGCAGGTATCGCCCTCGGCCTCTCAGAACTCATCGCAGGAATCACTTCGCTGGTCCCTTCGGCAATAGCATGCGGTCGGCGGGATCGTCATCGACTCGTCACCGCGATTTCGTCAAGGAGTTCGCCGTCAACGTGTTCGGCACCGCCGACAAGGGCGCACTCGCCATCGGAACGGTGGTCATTTCGATCATCATCGGCTGGTTCGTCGGCCGCGCCTCACGTTACAGCGACCCTGGATCGGTCGGACGGCATTCGGGGTGTTCGCCGTCCTCGGCATCCTCGCCGCCCGGGGTGAAGTCGGCGCCAACCTGCCGCTCACCATCACCGCCATCGCCGCCTCGGCAGTGGTGGGAGCACTCGTGCTCCAGTTCATGATCGGTGGCGAGACCCCGACCGACGGCATCGCCGATGACATCTCACGGCGTCGCTTCCTCGCTCAGGCCGCAGGAGCCGGTGCGGTCGCAGCAGTCGCCGGCCTCGGTGGTCGCCGACTGATCATCGACCGGTCCGAGACGATACGTCAATCAGTCTCCTTGCCGGTAGCCGACCTCACCGTGCCGGCGCCGCCCCCGGCTTCGATGTTCTCCAACATCTCCGGGCTCACCCCCATCGTCGTGCCCAACGACGAGTTCTACCGTATCGACACTGCTCTGGTCGTTCCCCGCCCGGACCCGGAGACCTGGTCGCTGAAGATCACCGGAATGGTGGACAATCCGGTCGAGTTCTCTCTCGACGACATCATGAAGATGGAGCTGTACGAGGATTACGTGACTATCTCCTGTGTCTCCAACGAGGTGGGTGGCGATCTCATCGGCAACGCCAAATGGACCGGCGTCCGCCTGGTCGACCTGCTCGAGCGGGCAGGTGTCCAAGATGGAGCGCAGCAGGTGTTCAGCCGGTCGGTCGACGGTTGGACCTCTGGCTTTCCCATCGAGATCGTCTACGACGGCCGCGAGCCGTTGCTGGCCATCGGTATGAACGGCGAACCGCTCCCTCCCAACCACGGCTTCCCGGCCCGTCTCATCGTGCCCGGCTTGTACGGATATGTCTCGGCGACAAAGTGGATCGAAGAGATCCAGCTGACCACGTGGGAAGGTGTCGACGGCTATTGGGTGCCACGAGGATGGTCAAAGGAGGGACCGATCAAGACCGAATCACGGATCGACCATCCCAAAAACGGAGCAAAAGTCACCGAGGATCCTCTCGTGCTCGCCGGCGTTGCGTGGGCACCAACCCGCGGCATCGAGCGAGTGGAAGTACAGCTCGATGACGGTGCATGGGTCGACGCCGAGCTGACCACCCCGCTCTCCGACAAGGCGTGGGTGCAATGGCGGGTCGAGATGCCCTCGGCCTCGGGCAACCACCTTGTCAGGGTCAGGGCGACCGACGGCACCGGCGAGACGCAGACGGCAGACAAGGCCCGCCCCGCCCCAAACGGGGCCACCGGCTATCACGAGATCCGCTTCTCCGTTGCCTGAGCCTGGATCAACCGCCGATAAGACGTAACGTGCCTTCGGAGTGCGTCTCGATGGTGGCGCGACCGCCACCGCATCGGCCATAGTTGCCCATCTGCCCAGTCCTCGATCATGTCCTGATAGTGGCTGTTGTATGCGTGACCCGACTGACCGGTGGTATGGATGGCGAGCGAGTTCTCCAGATTGCTGAAATCAACGATCATCCGCATCGAAGGCAGCCAGGTCACCTCAAAGCCTTCGTCGGCCCAATAACCGGTGGCGTCTACTAGATCGGAACCACCGGCAACCGGGTAAGGGCCGCGGTTGAATCGTGCCTCGATCAACCCAACTCCGGATTCGCCCAGCGTCTCGTTGCGGAAGGTCGCCCCATGGAGTTTGCCCCATTCCCACGATGCCGGGTCATCCCCGAGGAGATCTATCAGCTCATCGACACCGGCGATGAATGACAGACGCAGAATCTCGTCACCGGTCTCGACGGGAGTTGTCGTCCGATCGTCCCAGAACCGGAGATTCGGATAAGGGAGCATCTCGGCGACGGCCAATCGACCACCGGCTGCCGCCGGCCGGCCACAGATCCTCGGAGAGATCGTCGTGGAACGTGAGGCGAAGCAGGTTGCTCCACACTGCTTCGAAAACGGCAGCACCCGCCGAGTCGACTTCATTTGCCTGATTCCAGTCGAGGAGAATTTGCCGGGCCTGTCGATAGATTTCGTCTTCACCGGCGAGATCGACATCGACAATCCACGGCACGAGCCGGGCCGCATGAGGGTTCAGGGTGTCTCGTTGCATCGCCGCCACGTCGGCAACGTCGATCGAAGGGTCCGCTTCGATCATTGCCACGATGCGGGCGGCACGATCCCCGTAGTTCCAATCGGTCGTGATCAGAAACGGGTACGAGTCATCGACGACCGGATTGTTGGCGGTGACGATGTAGCCCTCCTCCGGGTTGTAGTGAAAGGGCAAATCGTCGAATGGGACGAAGCCAGACCACTCGTACTCGTGACTCCACCCCGGTACAGGAACCCGACCATCCCATCCTTCCCGGATCGGGATCTTCCCCGGTGCCTGGTAGCCGATGTTGCCGTGCCCGGTCTGCATATACGACGTTCTGAGCCGGCACGTCGAAGAGTCGCAGGGCGTCCCGAAATTGGTCGAAGTCCTGGGCCAGGTTGAGCTGGAGCGCCGCATCGACTATCGCATTCCCGGCATCGAGCGCAGTCCAGCGGAGCGAGATGGCGTAGTCGTCGGGTAGCGGGATGCCGGCGGTGTCGGAGAAGTCCTCCAGGATCCCGTAGTTGTCGGAGATGATCGGGCCGTGTCTGGTCTTCCGCACGGTCACGTGACCGGTTCGCCACCGGCGACTTCGATGGTCTCGGTGGAAACGTCCATGTCGACCCATTCGTCGTCATAGAGATACTGGTTCGGGTTATCAGGGTTGATGCGCTCGACGTACAGATCCATGACATCGGGGCCGAGGTTGGTGAAGCCCCATGCGATCTGATCGTTGTGGCCGATGATCATGCCCGGCATGCCTGCAAAGGAGAAGCCGGTGACATCGAGCGGACAAGCGACTGGTGATTGGCTCGCAGTGCAGGGACACCTGGTACCAGATCGAAGGCATCCGGATCCCGAGATGGGGATCGTTGGCGAGGATCGCCGCCCCGGTTGCAGAACGGTCAGGGCCGATGACCCAACTATTCGACCCTATGCCCACTCCCGTTCCTGCCGGTGACCAAGTCGACCTGTGCGATGTTATCGAGGGTGGTCGCACCGATCGTCTGCAACGCGTTGACCGGGAACGGCGCAAGGCTGGCTCCGCTCACCCGCGGGCAGTGAGTTCCCGACGATGACCGGGTTCTCTTCCGGATAGGCCGGGTAGAGCAGCGCCAGCTCATCGGGGGTGAAGTCATCGAGGATCAGTGATCTGGCGATCTCCTCGTCCATGTTGCCGCGCAGATCCCATGCCATCACCTTCCCCCACACGATCGAGTCGGTTGCGGTCCACGGCTCGGGTGTGTAGTCGTGGTTGACCAGGTCGAGAACGGAGTATTCAAACCCCAATTCCGACAGGCGATCGCTCGGCTGATGTAGGCGTTGACGCCTTCGGTGTAAGCATCAAGCGCCTCCCTTCCCAGCTGGCTCGCGGTCTGCATATTGCTGTTCGGCGAGAGCTTGCCACCCCATCACTCTCAGAAACGAGTCGGTCTCGACCTGATCCTCGCCAAACATCTCCGAGATCCGCCCGGTCCCGATATGACGCCAGGTATCCATCTGCCAGAAGCGGTCCTGGGCATGTACATAACCCTCGGCCAGAAACAGATCGTGCAGCGAAGCTTGCATAGATGTGAGGAACGCCACCGTCATCCCTGATGATCTCGACTTCCCCGTCCAGGCCATGGATCACCGCTTGTCCGGACATCTGGGGGAAGGGGCGCCGGGTCAACCAGAAGACAAAGACAAGACCAGCGACGGTGAGCACCACAAGTGTGATCAAGGCCCACTTCAGAGCAAGCCGGGTGCGCCGAAACCTCGGCTGCCCGGGGGTCTCCTCGTCGAATCCGTCATCGAACCTGACGTCGCGAGTGGTCACCCATGGAGCGTACCGGATCGGGATCGCCGAAATCCACCGGTCGGGTGTGCGTATCATTGGGGTATGACGACATCAGACGAGACACAACAACGAAAGACCCCGAGAACTGCCGCTCCAGGCACAGGTGGTCGAAGACGGCGAGCATACGAAGAGCCACGAAGAAGACGCCGGCTCGTTCATCACGGAACCGTCGAAGCTGATACGGATCGCATCGATGACGAGAGCGATGCTCGACGAGGTGCGCCAGGCCGGTGCCGACGAGCAGGGACGCCGCAGGCTCGCCGAGATCTATACCCGTTCCCTCTCTCAGCTGCGCGAGTCGCTCAGCGACGATCTGCAGGAAGAGCTCGAGTCAGTCTTCCAACCGCTGCACATAGAGGACACCTCGGAGTCCGAGTTGCGCATAGTCCAGGCGCAGCTGGTTGGTTGGCTCGAGGGCTTCTTCCACGGAATCCAGGCTTCGCTGTTCAGCCAGCAAGCCGCCGCCGCCGCCCAACTCGACGAGATGCGGCGCCGTCGCGCCCTCGAAGCCGACAGGCGACGAGGCAGGCGGTTCGCCGGGACAGTACCTGTAGGTTGGGCCCGGCTGCTCACTCTTCTCGCAGCGCTGCCTGTGCCGCTGCCAGGCGGGCGATCGGGAGACGGGGTGGGCTGCACGAGACGTAGTCGACACCCCACCTGTGGAAGTAGCCGATCGAGACGGGATCACCACCGTGCTCTCCGCACACCCCGATCTCGAGGCCGGGGTTGACCTTCCGCCCGGCAGCAATGGCCTGCTGTATCAGGCTGCCAACTCCGACCGGGTCGATCTGCTGGAATGGATTGGCGGCCAGAAGACCTTGCTCGAGGTAGATGCCGAGGAATGCTGCCTCGGCGTCGTCGCGGCTAAGACCCATGGTCGTCTGGGTCAGGTCGTTTGTCCCGAACGAGAAGAAATCCGAGGCAAGCGCCAGCTCTCCTGCCATCAACGCCGCCCTCGGCAGCTCGATCATGGTGCCGATGCCGATCTCGAGGAGCCGGCCGGCCGAATGGACTTCCTCTTCGATCATGTCCCGCACCAGCCGTAGCTCCTCGATCGACCCGACGAGCGGGATCATCAGTTGGAGCTGGGGTCTCCCCCGGCATCGAGCCGACGCCGGACCGCTTCGAGCGCGGCAAGCACCTGCACCCGGTAGATCTCGGGAATCACAACCGCAAGCCGGACACCTCGAAGCCCCAGCATCGGGTTCACCTCCGACCACTGTGCTCACCGCCGCGTCGAGAACCTCGAGATCGTCGATAGGCTCACCGGCCGCCCGCCGTCTGCGCCATCTCCAGCTCGAGATCGACCCGGGACGGGAGGAACTCGTGCACCGGAGGGTCGAGCAGCCTCACCACGACCGGCGTTCCGTCCATGGCTCGAGCAGCTCTTCGAAGTCACCGATCTGGAGGTTCTCGAGCTCCTCGAGCGCATCGGTGCGATCCCTGCCGCGTTCCGCAGAGAGGATGTGACGCACAACACCCAGCCGCTCACCCTGGAACATGTACTCAGTCCTCGCCAGGCCAATGCCGTCGGCACCGGCAGCCCGGGCCGCCGCGGCGCTGATGCGCAGTGTCTGCGTTTGCCCACACGCCGAGCCGCCGGCGACTGTCCGCCCACTCCAGCAACCGATCGAGGTAGATACCCACCGGGCGGGTTGGGCGATCTCCAGCTGCCCGGCGTAGATGAGACCGGTAGAGCCATCGATCGTGACCCATTCTCCTGCGTGCACTCCCTGTCGCCGAATCGCACCGCGGAGCGTTCCGGGAACAGCTCACCAACACCGGTGACCGAAGGGGTGCCGGCGGCACGGACGGCCACCGCTGCGTGCGAAGTGCCGCCACCATGGCTGGTGATCAGCTTCCGGCGCCGGGCGACACCATCGAGATCACCGGGATGCAGCTGGCGAAGAACCAGGATCGGTGGGGTCGCCATGCGTCCGCAGCCGCCATGGCGTCGGCCGCGCCTGAAGACGACCGGTCCGCTTGCTGCTCCCGGTGATGGCGGCAACACCGCGAGCCAGCGGTGGATGCGGTGCAACGGTTCGGCAACGAGCTGCGGGTGAAGCATGCCGGCGAGCCGCTCCGGCTCGACGCTGAGCAGAGCGGCTTCGAAACTGAGCATACCCTCGTCGACGAGGTCGACGGCTACTCGTACCGCCGCCTGGGCCGTGCGCTCCGCCGGTCTGGCGGCGATGACCCAGTATCTCACCATGCTCGCGCACGAAGTCGATCCGAGTCAGTCGCACCATGCGATCTCGAGGCAGGCGAGCGACATCGCCGAGCTCCGCGAACACAGGTTGTCGCCGGCAACCGGGCTCAGACCGGGATGATCGAGGTCGGCCCCCGGCCTGCTCACCCCCGGCGACGTAGAAGCCACCGGCACGGTCGGCTCACCGGTGTGTCGGGTCACGGGAGAAGACGGTACCCGCCCCGAGTCGCTCGCTCCCCTCTCCGAACACCATGGGATGAATGACGATTGCCCATGCCCTCGTCATCATCGATCTCGTTGCCTGACGCCGGAACCGGCTGGCTTCGGCTCCGTCCCACGAGGCAAAGACAGCTTCGATCCCTTCTCGCAGCTGACCGATCAGCTCACCGGGAATAGGACGCTGCGACTCGTCGATGATCAGGCTCGCATACCCGTCGGCGATCGCCTCGATCTGCGGCCGTGCTCCCACGTACTCGCCGGCGCACGGCCCTGCGATGTCAGCCACCAACGCCGGATACCGGGCCGGCGGAACACCGCGCAGCTTGCCGAGTGACTTCAGGAACCCGAGCCTGACCAGGGCGGCCAGCTCCTCACCGGAAACGGTCCGGCGAGCTCCGCGAGCAACTCGGTGGTAGTGCCAAGGTACAGGGCTGAGTTGAGCACGCCAGGCATCGGCGCCGCGGGCTGCTCCGCACTGCGAAGAGCAGCGGATGGCCGATCCCTGAACGCTGCAAAGGCGATCGCTGTCACCGAAAGCGCTCCGCTGATCTCTTCCCAGGCGTCGTCTGGGATGTCGCCCGTCTCGAGGAATCGCCGGCACACAACATCACTGATCGCAAACCCGGCGGAATATGGATGCCAAGACGGGCCATGTCGGCCATCGATCGACCGCGAAACCCGACACGAATCCGCCAGTTCTCCTAGTTCCTGGGTGTAGTCGGCTGTATGATCGCACTTCCGGGCCTCAACTTCCCATCCAAATCGTCAATCCCGCTCCGTACTATATGAGAAGCACATGAAAATGCCTTGACCGTGGTGCAAACACGAGTGCATCATCGGCACTCAGCTCTCAGGGCTGGGGAATACAGCCATCTCCCCACCCGTTGCAGAGAGTGACTACGCCCGAGAAGGGGGTGTACGTAAGAATGGTTACGGCAATTGAAATACACGAAGAGGTCTGGGAACCGGAGCACGAATGGCGTGACGAAGTCGGCATGCACAGGCGCCGACACCGACGTTTTCTTCCCCCCAGGTGAAGATGAGCTGCCGCGATGCAGGCGAAGAAGATCTGCCAGATCTGCCCTGTTCAGGAGGAATGCCTCCAGTACGCATTGGCCACCAACCAGAGCGAAGGCGTCTGGGGTGGCATGAGCTCCGGAGACCGCCGCAGGCTCCGTCGCAGGCTCCGTGACCGGGCCCGCCGCTCCCGAAGGGCGAGCTGAGCACCTGATCATCCACCGGCCTCGTCATCAGCGGGGCCGCGTTGTTTGCGCTCGTGGCGGCACAAGCAATCAGGACAAACGAGAAGCCCCCGCAATTGCGGGGGCTCTCTCTCACGTCGAGGGAACCACACTCCGCAAATGTATCTACGGGATCTCGTTCACCCTGTCGGTGCTCGGAGGAGCAACCGGGCTGAACTCTGCAAAGTAGTCGAGGAGGGCCTGGAGGTCGTTGCCCCCGCCACGCCGCAGTGTCGAGACCGTGCCGAACGTGGTGAAGTTGTCTCCCCCGTCTGCGAGGAAGTTGTTCACCGTAACGTTGTAGGTACCTGTCGGCTCCAGGTCAGCGCCATTCAGCTTGACGTTGCTGACCGTGATCGACGGTGCAGTCTCGTCGGCCGTCATGGTCGTTGACAGATCGTATGTGAAACCTTCCGAAACACCCAGGTGCAGGAAGGGACGGCTCGAACCGATCGGCTGACATTGCTCTTCCAGGACCGAGATGATCTCGGCACCGGTCATCTCATAGGTGACCAGCGTGTTGCTGAACGGCTGGAAGGTGAATGCCTCACCGTAGGTGACGACGCCATCGCCCTCACCATCCGACTCGGCATACAACAGATCGGAGCGCACCCCGCCGGGGTTCATGAACGCGATGTCAGCGTCATAGAGGTCGGCCGTCGCCCACAGTTGGGCATCGGCAACCAGGTTCCCCGCCGCAGACTCGACGCCACGGTCGTCCCCTGGCGGCGTACCACCACGCAGGATGTCCGCGGTGATTGTCCCGATGGGGTCATTGCCGAAGGCTTCGAACAGCGGTGTCCACTTGTCGATCACCGCGGTCAGCGCCGGATCGGGAGTCAACCCGTCCTGGATGACCGCATGGTTGACGGCGGTGCTCTCGTCACGCACCACATCGCCCGTGCGCGGGTCGATCACCAGGTTCAGCTCCGACACCACCCTGCCGTACGAGTAGGCACTCGTCACGATGCGAGGCTGTCCGTCCGGGTCGTCGAGCAGACAGTTGTACGGGAGATGCGTATGACCGGTGATCAAGGCATCGATCGCAGGATCGAGCGCATCGTTGATCGCAACGATCGGGCCTGAAATGCCGACGCAGGCGTCAATGGCGCCGGGGGGCGGCGTCTGTGACCCACCCTCATGCAACAACACGATGATGGTCTCGACACCCTGATCCTGCAGTGTCGGAACGAGGGCGTTTGCAGTCTCGGCTTCGTCGAGGAAGTCCCACCCCGTGATGCCGGATGCGGCAACGAGGGTGTCGGTCGCTTCGAGCGTCATGCCGATGAAAGCAACGTGCGTCGTCCCGACCTGAGTGATCCAATACGGCGGCAGCACCGTGTCACCCGATGTCTCGCTAACCACGTTGGCTGCCAGCCATGGGAAATCGGCACCCGCATACGGGTCGTCATCGGAAGTAGCAGCCATCGACCGGGTGACAGCCACCCTGCTGCATGCGAAGCAACTCTGTGACTCCCTCATCGAACTCATGGTTGCCGACACTGGAGACATCGAGCCCCATCGCGTTGAGCGACTCGACCGAGGGCTCATCGTGGAAGAGCCCCGAGAAGGCCGGAGAACCACCGATGAGATCACCCGCAGCCACGGTCAACGTGTTCTCATGGCCGGCTCGCAGCTCGCTGAGCGCGGTCGATAGGTATTCCGAGCCACCGGCGCTCTCACCATCGACCTGGCCCGGCGTGCTCGATTGCAGATGGCCGTGGTAATCGTTGAAAGCAAGTAGCTGTAGCTCGACATCGGCGAGACCACGGTGCAAGAACGCGGCCATCTGGCCACGCGTCACTGGATCATTGGGACAGTACATGTCGTTGTCGGGTGGGTTACAGCCGAGCGTGACGCCGACAGTGCCGATCCGATCGATGGCCGACTCGAAGATCGAGTTGTCGTCATCGGTGAACAGATCTGCACCAACCCCGTCAGTCAACCCAAGCGCCCGCGACATGAACGCAGCCATCTGGCCACGCGTGACCGGATCATCCGGGCAAAACATGTCGTTGTCGGGTGGGTTACAGCCGAGCGTGATGCCGACGGTGCCGATCCGATCGATGGCCGACTCGAAGATCGAGTTGTCGTCATCGGTGAACAGATCTGCACCAACCCCGTCAGTCAACCCAAGCGCCCGCGACATGAACGCAGCCATCTGGCCACGCGTCACCGGATCATCCGGGCAAAACATGTCGTTGTCGGGTGGGTTACAGCCGTACGTATACCCGTTGCCTGCCATCCACTCGATGTCCGCCTCGAAGATCGAGTTGTCGTCATCGGTGAACGTTCCATCTGCCGCATCTGCGGCCACCGGCGCAAGCGCTGCCACCACGATCGCAACCAAAAAGGCGATCATCGTGAGCCGGCGCGGAGCGCGGGTCATAGGGTGCTCATTCAAAACTGTGTCTCCCTTCATACCCTCGTCGTTGTCACACCCTCGCGCGGGCGGCAACGTAGCTCACCTACGCGCTCCTGACGACGACAGTCGGCGCCTCCATTTGGCGCCCAGAGTCTGTGGTGAGGGTGCTCTTCAACACTACGTGCAATCGAGCGGAGTTGGGACACGGCTCGCGTCACGAATTCTGCTCCACCAGCAGTGTCGCTACGCCGGTCTTACCTCGACAGGAATCCCGTTCAAGGTGGCATTGCCCGACAACGGATCGAGAAGATCGGCGGGGCTGAGCAGATTGGAGTTGACCCCTGCGTGTTTCGCCGCCGTCGCCATCGCCGAACCTTCCCGGTCGTGACCCCAGCCGTGGGGCAGACTGACCACACCAGGCATGATGCCCGCGGTGATCGTGACAGGGACGGTCACCGAGCCGGTACGGGAGGTCACAGTCACCGGGCCGCCGTCTGTGATGCCAAGCCGACCGGCGTCATCGGGGTTGATCTGGAGGACGCAGCGGTTCTTTCCCTTGACCAGGACGTCGAGGTTGTGCATCCACGAGTTGTTGCTGCGCAGCGTTCGCCTGCCAACGAGCACCATCGGTTGCTCACCATCGAGCCGCACCGCCAATCTTGGTAGTTCCGCGACGATCTGGTCAGGGGCAAGCTCCATCCGTCCCGACAGGGTGGTGATCATCCCGGGCATCCTCTGGCGAAGTGGGCCGAGATCGATGCCGTGAGGGTTGGCACGCAGCACATCGAGTGAGAGCCCTTGCCCGACCCCATAGCCATCACCATATGGGCCGGTGCGTACCAGGAAGTCGAGGATGCGCTCGGGGCCGTGACCACCCGTCGTCGCCGCAAACACGTCGGCCGGGTCCATACCGGAAATGGGAGACTCAACGTCCCCGACGGCGCTTGAGATCATCGTCATCAAGACGCGGTCATCGAACGGGCTGAGATCGGATTCCACAGGCATTCCGGCGGCGATGGCAGCGAGCCGCAGCAGGATCTCCCATTCGTCATGAGCTCCCTCCTGACGGGGAATGACCGCCGGTGAGTAGTTGGCGATGTTACGCACGCTGAGTGCGGTGAAGGCGAAGTCGTAGTGAGAGCGCTCGAGCGGAGACGGTGCCGGCAGCACTACATCGGCGTGCCTACTGGTCTCGTTCAGGTAGATATCGACGCTGATCATCATGTCGAGTTCGGCCAAAGCACGTTCCAGGTGAGCACCGTCCGGTGTCGACAGGGCGGGGTTGCCTGCGATCGTGATGAGCGCCCTTATCTTCCCTTCCCCCTCGGTCTCGATCTCCTTTGCCAGAGCAGCGACCGGCAACTCCCCCCGAACCTCGGGATAACCGTCGACCCGACTCACCCACCGGCCGGTGCGGAACTCGCGCCGCGACCGCGGACGCTCCGTTGCCGCCTCGGGGAACATGGCTCCGCCCGGCGAGTCGAGATTCCCCGTCACCACATTGAGCACATCGACCAGCCATGAGGCGACCGTGCCGAACATCGTGGTATGGGTCCCGATCCTGCCGTATGCGACCGCCGACCCGGACTCGGCAAACTCGTGGGCGATGCGTCGCGTTGTCTCAGGAGGAATACCGCATGCCGCAGCAACCCGCTCCGGCGTGAACCCGGCGAGAGCGGTTGTCACCACATCTAGCCCTGCAACGTGCTGTGCCAGATCGCCGAGATCGGCGAGATCTTCAGTGATGATCACGTTGCAGATGGCCGCCAGCCACGAGGCATCGGACCCGGGTCGGATGAACAGATGCTCGTCTGCGATAGCCGCGGTCTTGGAGCGGCGTGGGTCGACAACAACGACCTTCCCGCCCCGCTCCCGTATCCGCTCGATCCGCCCCGGCCAGTCGGGCGCCGTTGCCAGGCTCCCATTCGATACCTTGGGGTTTGCCCCGAGCATCAGTAGATAGCCGGTGCGATCGATATCCGGCACGGGAATGGCATCGGGATGCCCGAACATGAGACCCGAAGAGACATGCTTTGGCATCTGATCCACAGTTGCTGCCGTGAAGATCGACTTGGTACCGAGCATCTTGAGCAACACCCGGTTGTATATGGCGCCGCTCATGTTGTGGACGTTGGGATTGCCTAGGTAGACGGCAACGGCGTCTCGGCCGTGATCGCTGATGATCTGAGGCAGTCGGGACGCAATGAACTCGTAGGCTTCATCCCATGTTGCCCCCGATAGCACCCCGTCGCGCCGCACCAGCGGTGCCCGCAGCCGGTCCGGGTCTTCGTGCAGCTGCTTGAGCGAGGAGCCCTTCGGGCAGATGAACCCTGCACTGAAGACATCCTCGCGGTCACCACGAATCCGGATGATCCGGTCGCCGTCGAGCGCAATCTCGAGACCGCAGGTTGCCTCGCAGAGCGGGCAGGTCCGATAGGCCACCCGCGACGCCGTCTGATCACCGATGCTGCTCACGATGCTCCCTTCTCAGCGAAGCATACGTGGGTGGTTCAGCTCTCAGTGATGGTCACCGAATTGATCACACAGTCAGACGTGGGGGCGATCTTGTGCGCCGGTCGGCGTCGTTGGCGATCGCGTCGACGACATCGAGCCCGTCGGTGACATGAGCCGAAGATCGAGTAGTTGTGGGGCAGCCCGTAGTCGGTGTGCATGATGAAGAACTGCGAGCCGTTGGTATTCGGGCCGGCATTCGCCATCGCAACCGTGCCGCGGCTGTAGCGACCCGGCCCATCGAGCTCGTCGGGAACTTGTACCCGGGCCCGCCCATCCCGGTCCCGGTCGGATCGCCACCCTGGATCATGAAGCCCTTGATAACCCGATGGAAGATGACCCCGTCGTAGAAACCGTCCCTGGCGAGGAAGACGAAGTTGTTCACGGTCGAAGGCGACGATGCCGCATCGAACTCGATGTCGATGTCGCCGTGATTGGTGTGCAACGTAGCCGAGTATGTCTTGTCGAGATCGATCATCATCTCGGGTTGCGAGTCGTACTGGGCCATGGTTGCTCCTTGTCTGACATCTAGAAGCGGCCGGGAGGCAGGGTAACGGCAGGGCGAGGCGTTCAGCGCCGCCGGCGGCGACGGGCCATTGGGTGTGATCGTTTGCCCCGGAACGGGACCATGTCCGGGTCGGGTTTCCAGGAGGTCAGATCCGCCACCCGATCGTCGTTGGAGAACATCTTGATTATCGGGACGTTGAGACCCGCCCGACGCTGAATACCAAGTACCTCATTGACCTGATCCCACTCAACGAACGTGACTACGAGCCCGGACTTTCTCCGGCGTGTGCCGTCCGGCCCGACCTGTGGAGATACGTCTTCGGGTCATCGGGCGGGTCGTAGTGCAGGACCACGTCGACATCATCGATATGGAGCCCCCTGGCGGCGACGTTCGTCGCAACCAGGACGGGATTGGAGCCATCCATGAAGCCCGAAAGAGCGCTTGTCTCGCTGACGCTGGTGGAGATCGCCGTGGATCGACTCCGCTCGGACACCGAGATCACGCAGGGCAGCGGAGACACGGTCGCACTCGGCCTTGGTGCGGACGAACATGAGCGTGCGTTCCGCCGAAGCGGCTATCGCAGCTGCCATCTTCACCTTGTCCATGTGGTGGACCTTCAAGAACCGGTGCTCCATCGTGTCGATGGCCTCCCCGTCCGGCTCGGCAGTCGTGGCGAGCCGGTTGATCCATGTAGGCGGAGACGAGCGTTCCCACCTGGCCATCGAGGGTCGCCGAGAACAGGAATGTCTGATGACCCACACGGAATCCCGCTCATGATCTTGCGCACCTGGGGGAGGAAACCCATGTCAGCCATCTGATCGGCCTCGTCGATGGCCACCATGCGCACATCTTCGAGCAGCATCTCCTTGCGATCAATGAGGTCGATGAGCCGGCCCGGTGTTGCGATCACAATCTCGACGCCACGACGCAGGGCCTTCATCTGCTTGCTCATCGGCGCACCGCCGTAGATCGGCCACGGTCCTGAAGCCACGCAGCTCCGCAAGCGGATCGAGAACGCGATGCGACCTGTTGTGCCAGCTCGCGGGTCGGCACCAGCACCAGGGCCAGCGGTTGCTTCACTTGGGCCCGCTCCAGCTGCTGGATGATGGGCAGCCCGAAGGCGAGTGTCTTGCCCGATCCGGTTTGGGCCTTGCCGCAGACGTCCTTGCCGTCGAGCCCGTCGGGGATCGCCAGCAGCTGGATCGGAAAAGGGTCGAGCGATTCCCTGCTCGACTAGCGCGCCGGCTAGATCGGGTTCGATGCCGAGCTCCTAAAGGTCGTGAGGTCGATGTCATGAAGTTTCGGGCGATTGTGGGCCCGCGGACTACCCAAATTAGTCGCCAGATTCGGATCTCGGCGCGAGTATCGCCGATGCGAGCGCCGTTACGGATATTGAGGCTGCGCCAGGTCCCTCGCTTCTCGAGCTCGGCATTGACCTCCGCACCGAGCAGCACAATAAGGCCCGAGATGAAGAACCACAGCATCAGGACGATCGACACCGGCGAGCAGACCCGTAGGCAGCTCCCAGCGAGCTGACCACGGTTGGAATAGATGCGAGAGACCCAGCGTCGCCAGCAACCGACAAACGCTACGACGACGGCAGCCGACCGAGATCCACGGGGACTCTGCGGCGGGTCGGTATGGGGCGACCTTGAAGAAATGCCCAGACCGACGATCACGATCACGAAGATGATCGGCCAGCGGCCGAACTGAACGAATCGGATCAGCCGGTGGGCTCCGACTGCGTCGAGCAGGTCCGGGAAGAAACGTTGCTGCCGAAGCGGCGACAGCAACAAAGACAATCAGAGCCAACCGTGATCCCGAGCGCCATCGTCGCTGGAGAGGAACGGTCGATCCTCGGGGGTGTCGTACGCAATATCGATCCCGTCATCAGCGCCTTCGTTCCCGCTGAGGCGGACCAGAGGGCACCAATGATCGCTGGCCACTGCAGTAAATCGCCAGACCCGATGAGGGTGAAGCAACAATCTTGTTCAATTCGTGCTAGATGAAGACTGGTAGTCGAGCTCGGGAATGCGGAGGTGAGGTCATTGATTTGGGTGGTCAGCCGGGTCGGGTCGAGAACGATGCCATAGATCGAGATGGCGGCGATGGCGGCCGGGAAAATCGCAAGGAACGTGTAGTACGAGAGGCTGCCGGCAATGATGGGGATGTGATGCTCGCTTCATCCGTCAGCCTCACCGCATTGAGCAGTGACATCGTCTTCTGCAGCCGACGCCCCGCTTGTTCCACGACGAGCAGCAGGCTCAGGCTCAGGCTCAGGCGGCCGCTCCTCGTGTCTTGTGCCGCAGCGCGGCGATCGCGGTTGCCGCGGCAAGACCACCCAACACCCAGTTCAGATATCGCTTCATAAGTCCATGAACATCGACGGCTCCGGCAGGAGCTTCCGGCAGACGTTACGCCATCGCAGCTCGCAACAACGCGATTTAGTCGAGCATGTCCCCGGCAATCGCAAATAACTGATCGGCGATCCCGCCGAGACGGCATCTCCCATTCCGGCAGCCTGGGGCAGGATCTGCTTGGCGTAGAAGTCGGCGGCATCGACCTTGGTACGGAGCCACGGATCGTCTGGTCTCCTGCCAAGCGGCCATGCGCCGCGAGAGCCAGCCTCCCCAGGTAGTACCCACCCGCAACAATCCCAAACTGGCTCAGGTAGGGCGTTGCCCCGGCGAGTGTGTCGAGAGGTGATGCGTTCAGCAGCCATTCGGTCGTCTTCCGAAGCTCCCCGACGGCCCGATGCAGGGCTTCCCCGATCGGCCCGAGCCGATCACCGGCATCGACGAGATTGGCGGCGGTGGCCTCGATCTCGGCCAGGTATCGAAGCAACAACTGCCCCATCGTCCATGGGCAACTTGCGCATAGCCAGATCGATTGCCTGGATGCCATTGGTACCCTCGTAGATCGGGGCGATCCGTGAGTCGCGCCACAGCTGGGCCGCGCCGGTCTCCTCGATGAACCCCATCCCCCCGTGGATCTGGATGCCAAGAGAGGTGAGCTCGACCCCGAGATCGGTTCCCCACGCCTTGGCGACCGGCGTCAGCAACGCCATCCGCTTGGCGTTGCTACCTGCGCGATCTGCTCGACAGCGGCATGCTCGGAGCGATCACCGGCGGCCGAGGTGTCGAAGTATCAGAGCCCGTAGAGCTTCGATGTTGGCTTTCATGGTCATCAGCATCCGGCGGACATCGGGGTGTTCGATGATCGGTGCATGACTGGCCCTTCGGTGGGGCTCGAGAGCGCCGGCCTTGTCTGCGTGATCCTGGCGTAGTCGAGCGCCTGCTGGTACGACCGCACCGACAGTCCGAGGCCCTCCAGGCCAACATGGAGCCTGGCGTCGTTCATCATCGTGAACATGCAGTGCATACCCTTGTTGACCTCGCCAACCAGATATGCAACCGCCCCCCGCTGCTCGCCATATGCCATCACACAGGTCGGGCTGGCGTGGATACCGAGTTTGCGCTCAACGCCGACACATTCGACGTCGTTCCTCTCACCGAGCGAACCGTCTTCGTTGACCAGGTATTTCGGAATGAGAAACAGCGAGATGCCCTTCGTCCCGGGAGGAGCCTCGGGAGCACGAGCGAGCACGAAGTGGATGATGTTGTCCGCCATATCGTGCTCGCCCCAGGTGATGAAGATCTTCGTCCCCTGCACCCGCCACGTCCCGTCTTCTTCCGGCCACGCTTTCGCTCGCAATGCGCCGACATCGGAGCCCGCCTCGGGCTCGGTCAGCGCCATCGTGCCGGTCCACTCTCCCGAGATGAGCTTCTCGAGGTAGACGGCCTTCAGCTCATCAGTGCCGTGATGCTGGAACGCCTCCACGGCACTCGTGGTCAGCATCGGGACATAGCGAGAACGCCATGTTGGAGGCGGTCAGCATCTCCTGGACACGCCGTGGCCATGACACCGGGAAAGCCATGTCCGCCGTATTCGGGGTCGCCCTTGATCGCGGGCCACCCCGCTTCAACAAGTTGGCGGTAGGCAGCAACCATCTCCGCGGGAACGGTGACCGAGCCGTCGTCGCTGCGGGCTATGCCGGTGGTGTCCCCGATGTGGTTGGTCGGCGCTACAACCTCGGATAGGAATCGCCCTGCCTCGGCAAGAGCGTCATACACATCCTCTGCTTCGACATGCTCGAAACCGGGCAGCGCTGAGAGTTCCTTCAGATCGACGATGTTCTCGAGCACAAAACGAATGTCACGGAGCGGGGGGCGATAGTCACTCATGGTCCAAGAATAGGGGGTGACGGGGTGGGTTTGCCTGGTGGCATCGGAACGAAAAGAGAAATCTCGCGGGTAGTGTCGAAATCCGTCGCTGCCAATCGTCGTCCTGACAGAGGGCGGCAGAAGTGCCACCCGCAGCACTCCTGGGAGGGAGCATATGAAGTACGCACTGTTGATCTACTCGGATCCCACAGTTGAGGCGACCGAAGAGGACATGGCCCGGGTCATGGAGGAGTACTACAAGTTCACCGAGAGCCATCAGCGCCCGCGGCATCAACCTGGGAGGCGAGGCTCTCGCCGGTGTCGAAACGGCGACAACCGTCCGGGTTCGTGACGGCAAGACGCTGACAACCGATGGCCCTTTCGCAGAGACCAAAGAGGTCCTCGGCGGCTTCTACCTGATCAACGCCGAAGATCTCGACGCTGCCATCAAGGTCGCTGCCGAGCTCCCGGGCTCGTGGTTCGGGTCCGTTGAGGTTCGGCCGATCTGGGACTGGGAAAACAACCAGATCGCCGAGTGACCAATCATGCGGCCATCGAGACGGTCTTCCGTGGCGAGTACGGCAAGGTTGTCGCCACACTGATCCGACAGGTTGGCGACTTCGCCCTCGCCGAGGACGCGGTACAGGATGCCGTCACCGCAGCGCTCACGAAATGGCCGGACGCCGGGGTTCCCAGGAATCCCGGCGCCTGGCTAACGACCACGGCACGCCGCAAGGCCATCGATCGGCTACGACGTCGCGCCAACTACGACCAGAAGCTCGCCGAGTTGGAGCACCGCATCCGGGCGGACGAGCAGTACCCCGACATCGACGTTTCCCGGCACGATCGAGGACGATCAGCTCCGACTGATATTCACCTGTTGTCACCCGACCCTTGCCGTCGAAGCTCAGCTGGCACTGACACTCAAGACTCTCGGCGGCTTGTCTACTGCAGAGATTGCCCGGAGCTTTCTCGACGAAGGAGGCGACTATTGCACAGCGGATAGTGCGGGCAAAGCGAAAGATCCGCGACGCCGGGATCCCGTACCGCATACCCACCGATGAGGAAATGCCGGAGCGGCTCGATGCCGTGCTCACAGTGGTCTATCTCATCTTCAACGAAGGGTACGTGGCAACCACAGGAGACAATGTCGTCCGCGCCTCGCTATGCGATGACGCCATTCGCCTCGGTGACTCGATCAACCGCCTACTCCCGGACGAGCCCGAAGTCCTGGGAGTCAACGCCCTGATGCGGCTCATCCACGCCCGTCGTGACGCCAGGGCCGAAGGAGTCGTATTGCTGGCAGACCAGGACCGGTCCCGGTGGCGCCACGACGAGATTGGGCCGGCGCTCGACATGCTGGAACGTGCAATCGGAGCCGGCCGACCCGGGCCATATCAGCTCCAGGCAGCCATCGCCGCACTCCATGCGGAGGCGGTCGACTTCGAATCGACCGACTGGCATCAGATCCGCCTTCTCTACGACAGGTTGCTGTCCGTCCATTCCACCCCGGTCGTGGCGCTGAATCGTGCCGTTGCCATCGCAATGGCCGAAGGCAACGAACAGGGACTTGCCGCACTCGAGTCAGTCGCCGCCGAGCTGAGCGACTACCCGTGGTATCCACTCGGCACGCGCCGAGTTGCTGTTGCGGATGGAGCGGTTCGACGAGGCAACCATCTCCTTCCGCCGGGCCATCGACCTAACCAACAACGGCGACACAAGAGCGTTTCTCAACGCGAGGTTGGCCGGGCTGACTTGACCCGGCTGCGGGTGGCCGACGCACTGGTACCGTGTGCATGCCCGCGATCGAGCCCGGAGAGCATGTCAACCGCCGCCACAACCGAGCGCCGTCTCAGCAACCGGCACTTCACCGCCTTCGTTTCGATGATGATGGCTCTCACCGCCATAGCCATCGACATGATGCTGCCCGCATTCGACAGATCCGTGCTTCGTACGGGCTCGCCGCGAATTCAACCCGGGTGGCGCAGATCGTGACGGTGTTCTTCATCGGCATGGCGCTGGCGCAGTACTTCTACGGGCCGCTTGCCGACCGCTTCGGGCGCAAGCCTGTGCTCTATGCCGGGTTCGGCATCTATGCCCTGGGGGCGATTGGCGCCGTCTGCTGGCACCGAGCCTCAATCTCATGCTGGCGAGCCGGTTCGTCTGGGGATCGGTGCCGCGCTCCGCGGGTGGTCTCGATCTCGATCGTGCGCGATTACTACAGCGGTGATCGGATGTCGCGGGCGATGTCCTACATCATGGCGGTATTCGTCATGGTGCCCATCTTGGCTCCGTCCATCGGTGCTGCCCTGATCACAGTGTTCCCGTGGCAGTCCATATTCGTGTTCTGCGTTGTGTTCGTGGCCGTGATCGCCGGCATGGGCACCGCGTGCTGCCCGAGACGCTGCCGTGAGCAAGACCGCAGACCGATCGAGCCTCGCGCCATCTGGGCGGCGACCACGAATGGTCCTCTCCAACCGCACACGATGGGATACACGCTGGCGATGACTGCCATCTTCTCGGTGTTCACCTCATATCTGGCAAGCTCGGAACGTATATTCGGAGACTTCTACGGCAGGCCAGACGAGTTTCCCGTTGATCTTCGGGGGTATTGCCGCCGTGATGGGTGTCGCCATGCTGACCAACGCCCAGACTCGTCGAGCGGGTGGGAACCCGGCGCCTGGTCCACATGGTGTTGGTCGGGTACGTGGTGGCCAGTGCAGTCCTGGCAACACTCGGCGTCGTGGCAGGTGGTCACCTCACGTTCCGGCCATTTGTCATCGGGCTCGCCGTGCTCATCATCTGTCCACTCGCTGTTGGTGCCCAACCTCAACGCGATCGCCATGCTGCCGATGGGTCACATCGCCGGTACTGCATCCGCTGTGATCGGCACCATCTCGCTGGCGGTCGGTGCATTCTTCGGCTCGTGATCGACCGCACATACCGGACTCGGCAATGCCGCTGTCTGCTCGCCTTCCTTGGTTTCGGGCTGGTCGCTCTCGCCATTGTTGCTCTGGGCGGAGCGAGGTCGATTATCGTTCGTGCAGTCGAGGCCGTTAGCCTGGGGAATGACAGCGGCAACGTGTAACGGTGCAACGAGAAGGATGTCGACGATGGCCACGCCGCACATCAGTGCTGAACCGGGAGATTTCGCCGAGTCGGTGCTTCTTCCTGGCGACCCGCTGCGGGCGCAGCACATCGCAGACAACTACCTCACGATGCCAGGATGGTCACGTCGGTGCGCAACATGCTCGGCTTTACGGGCACCTACAACGATGTTCCCGTTTCGGTGATGGGCACGGGGATGGGCATCCCGTCGGCGAGCATCTACGCGACCGAGCTGGTCCAGGTGTACGGCGTGAGGAATCTGATCCGGATCGGGAGCTGTGGGGCCCTCAGCCATGATGTTGCGATACGTGATATCATCATCGCAATCGGTGCCTGCACGGACAACAACGTGAACCGTGCTCGCTTTGGTGGCTACGACTTCGCTGCCACCGCCAACTACGACCTGCTCCGCGCCTGTGTTGATGCCACCGCCGGGGTCTCCGAGCATCCCGTTCACGTTGGCAATATCTACACCACCGATTTGTTCTACCACCCCGACGAGGCCGGCAGGCTCGAGTTCACCCAGCGGATGGGCGTACTCGCAGTCGAAATGGAGACCGCTGGGCTATACGGCCTTGCGGCGGAATACGGGGCGAGAGCCGTTGCGCTGATGACCGTGAGCGATCATGTGCTGACACACGAGAGCACAAGCGCCGAGGAGCGGCAAACGACCTTTGGCGAGATGGTCCGCATCGCACTCGACACTGCGGTTGCCGTCAGCGGCTGAACGCCCTCACTCCGGCATATTCGCTTTACAAAATGTCAAAGAATAGCGCTAGCATTTTGGTATGAGCACAGACAACAAACCCATCGAATGGATCGCCAACCCGCGTGCGCGCGGGATCGCCACGAGCGATGCGGTCTCCAACGTGTTCCCCGACGGCGTATTCGAGCGGGCACGTCGGTTCCACAGACAGATCCCCGGTTACCGCCCCAGCCCGCTGCGTAACCTCGCCCATCTCTCGACCATGCTCGGTGTCGGAGGGATCTGGGTGAAAGACGAGTCACAGCGTCTCGACCTGAACTCTTTCAAGGTGCTCGGCGGTTCCTTCGCGATCTACCAGTTCATCCGCGTCCCAGCTCGGCCTCGTTGATGAGGATCTCAGCTACGACGAGCTCGTGGGCGAGGCGACCCGGGCCAGGGTCGGCGATATCACTTTTGCTACCGCCACCGACGGCAACCACGGTCGCGGAGTCGCCTGGGGTGCGTCCAAGCTCAACTGCAAAGCCGTCATCTACGTGCACAAGGACACGTCGATCGCCCGCATTCGCGCCATCGAGGCATACGGCGCCGACGTGCGCGTCGTCAACGGCAACTACGACGATGCCGTGCATCAGGCGAGTCAGGACGCTGAGGCAAACGGTTGGCAGATCATCTCCGACACTTCGTGGGAGGGCTACACCGACATCCCGAGCTGGGTCATGCAGGGCTACACCACGATGTTGACCGAGGCGCAAGAGCAGCTGGCCGGAACCGGGATTGTGAAACCGACACACGTGCTCATCCAGGCAGGCGTCGGTGCGCTTGCCGCCGCAACTGCCGGCTTCTACAGCAGCCGTTTTGGTGCCGATCGCCCCACCACCGTCGTCGTCGAGCCGAGCGAGGCACAGTGTCTCTTCCACTCTGCTTCGATCGGAGACGGCAGACCGCACGACGTCACCGGTGATCTGCAGACGATCATGGCAGGACTTGCCTGTGGCGAACCAAGCCCGATTGCCTGGGACGTGCTGTGGGACACCATCGACGCCTTCGTGTCCTGTCCCGACTATGTCGCGGCCAAGGGTATGCGTGTCTACGGTGTCCCGCTCGCCGGTGACCCGTTCATCGTCTCGGGCGAGTCGGGTGCGGTCACACTCGGGGCGCTGTCATTCATCGCCGACTACGCGGAGTTCGACGATCTCAAGGAATATCTGGGGCTCGACCATGGCTCTCAGGTGTTGCTGATCAACTCCGAGGGCAACACCGACCCGGAGTACTTCCGGCGTGTGGTCTGGGAAGGCGCCAACTCGGTACCGCCCCCGTACCGGTGGACCCACGAAGTCGAGCATCACTGACAGTCACCAACCGGGCGCAGCCGTCTCCGGTTGCGCCCGGTTAGGGTCAAGACCATGAGCGACCACGACCACGCGGCACCGACAACGCGATTCAGAAAGCTCATGCACCTGATCCGTCACGACCACAATCACCAGAATCGGGCCGTCCCGGCGGGTGATCTCGGTGGTGAGGGCATCCGCGCCACCAAGATCTCGCTCGCAGGGCTGGGAGCGACGGCAGTGCTACAGGCGATCCTGGTCGTCGTCACCGGCTCGGTCGCTCTGCTCTCCGACACGATCCACAACTTCACCGATGCACTCACGGCGATCCCGCTCTGGCTGGCCTTCTCCCTGGGCCGGAGACCGCACAACAAGAAGTACACCTACGGCTACCACCGTGCCGAGGATCTCGCAGGCGTTGTCATTGTCGTCGCCATCGGGCTCTCGGCGGGAGGGGTCGCCTGGGAGTCCATCCGGCGTATCGCCGAGCCGAGACCTCTCGATCAGGCGGGATGGGTCATCGCAGCGGGGTTAGTCGGGGCGCTGGGAAACGAGCTCGTGGCGCGGTACCGCCGCCGCGTTGGCAAGAGAATCGGCTCTGCTGCCCTCGTCGCAGACGCCGACCACGCCCGGGCAGATGCCGCCACCTCTCTCGCCGTCGTCCTCGCCGGGGTCGGTGCTCTGCTCAACTGGAATTGGGTTGACCCCGCCGCCGGGTTTGTGGTTGCGGTGCTGATTCTGCGATTGCTCTGGCAGGCATCGGGCACGATGCTGGAACGGCTCATGGATGCGGTCGACCCGGAGATAGTCGACCGCATCGAGAAGGTCGTGCTGACAAGAGACGGCGTCGTAGGTGTGAACGACATCCGGGCTCGCTACCAGGGCCACCTCCTGTTGATCACGCTCTGCATCCTGGTCGACCCGGACATAACAATGGCGGTGGGCCATGCGATAGCTCACGATGTCGAAAGCGATCTGCTCGACGAATTCCCAAACGCAGGTGAGGCGGTCATTCATGTCGACCCCGCGGGCGACGATGAAGCGCACAACGTGGCTACCCACCACACGCACCCGGAGCAATAACCGATCCGGGAGACTCGAGTTGTCAGCAGGGTGGGTCACAGGCGACATCTGGGGGCCGATTGACTTATCAACAGAGGTGAAATGCCGACTGGGTGACTAGACAAATCGCGGAGAGTGAACGTGATCCCAAGGCAGATCCTAAACGATCAACCGATAAGGGTGCTGCTGATCACCCCGGACGCAGCGCTCCACGGCACCATCGGCCAACTCGCCGATCAGTCTCAACGCGCTTCATGCACAGTGGATTGGGTACCCAGCTACCAGGCGGGGCTCGATGCCGTCACCGCCGAGGACCACGACATCTACCTGGTTCATCAGCAGCTCATCAGCCACAACGGCATCGACCTCGTTGCCGAAGCGATTCGGATGGGCTCCACAGTCCCGCTGATCGTGCTGACCGATACCGTCGACTACGACCTCGACCTCGAAGCACTGGAAGCAGGGGCAACCGACAGCCTCGCCCTGGACAGACTGGATGCGGATTTGCTGTTTCGCTCCATCCGACACGGCCTGGTTCACGCCCAGGCCCGGTCCGAGCTCATCGCCGCTCGCGACGAGGCTGAGGGCGCGACCGAAGCCAAGACCAGGTTCCTCACCAACTTCAGCCATGACGTGCGCACGCCGCTAAACGCCATCATCGGTATGACCGAAATCGTCCTGCGTGATCAGCTGACCCCGACCCAGCGCGAGGCACTCGAGACCGTGCTCGTAGCCGGAGAGGCCCTGCTCGATCTGGCGGATCGACTCGTCGACGTACGCAACATCGAGAACGAGACCATCGAGCTCGACGCCGGTCCGTTCAATCTGCGTGACGCACTCGCCGACATTGTTCGCATCTTCGGGCTGCAGGCGCGCCAGAGAGACATCTACATCGGAGTGGATGTACCCACATCGATCCCCGAGGTACTTACCGCAGACGCCGCCCGTCTCCAGCAGGTCCTCATCGATCTGGTGAGCAACGCCGTCAAGTTCACCGAACGCGGCACTGTCACCATCGCGGTCACCGACCTCTACGAGCACGATGGATCGTCTTTCTTACGTCTGAGTGTCGAGGACACGGGAGCGGGCATCCCCCAGGACCTCCAGACGACCCTGTTCGAGCGATCGATCGGGGCCACGACATCTCAAGGTGGTACCGGGCTCGGCGTCGTCCACAAGATCGTGACTGCGATGGGCGGGTCGATCTCAGTGCACAGCAAGATCGGCAAGGGCACCAGATTTGATTTTGAGATCCAGGTAGGCACTGTCGATGAGAGTTCCGCTCGAAGCGCAGTTGTCGCTCCAAGCAGCGGCGTGGTGCTGGTGATGTCGAGTGACCCCGACACCAGACGGACAATTGAGGCCGAGCTTGCAAGCGCCGGCATGGAGCCGTTGACGGTTGCAGATCTAGGTGCGGCCGTCGATGCCGTCGCCCAGGGTCAGCACCCCGACGCCATCGTCTTGGATACGGCATACAAGCCGTTTGAGATCGCAGCAACGTTGATGGAACGCGCCGGTGGCGCAACGCCGGTGACCCTCCTTGTCCCTGCCGCTCGGGAAGGCGACGAGCCCCGATGCCGCGAAGCCGGTGTAAAAGGTTATGTCAAGAAACCGGCGGCACCGGGTGTACTCGCAGATGTGGTCAAGGCAACCATCGCCGCCGCCAGAGCAGGTGACACCGACACGCTGTTCACACCGGACTCGATGGTTGCCACCCGTCCGTCGATGAGGATCCTGGTCGTTGACGACGTCGAGACCAACCTCGTGCTGACTATGCGAATGCTCACCGAGCGCGGCCACGAAGCGGTTGCCGTGCGCAGTGGAGTCGAGGCAATCGACGTGTTCGAACAATCCCACTTCGACGCCGTTCTCATGGATCTCCAGATGCCGGGGCTCGACGGCTTCGACACCACCGCGGCCCTACGAGCCGAGGAAGCGCTCCAAGGTCTCGTTCGCACCCCGATCGTCGCGCTCACCGGTCATGCGACGAAGCAAGAAAGGGACCGCTGCATCGCCGCAGGCATGGACGGCTTCCTCTCGAAGCCGGTTCGCCCCGATGCGCTGTTCGCCGCGGTTGAGCAATTCGTCGCCTCTGCGCTGGCCGCATAGCCTCCATCAGCATCAGGAGCCGGTCTTCTGCTCCGATCAGCGAACCTTGAAGCCGGCGAGCCCGCCCCTGACATTGAGCTCAACCCGGTTCACCGCAGTCGAGAAGTCGGGTGTCTCGTAGCCGCCGCTGCTCGGCAAGAACCGCTGTGTATCGATGTCGACATCGGCGAGCCCGGTGTCGGTGGTGACCCTGCCGGCCACGCTCGCCGGGACATAGAACTCGACGGAAGCGGCGCCTGCGTCTACCGACGCCCGCATCTGCCCGCGTTCGGGGCAGTACACCACCGTCGAGCTCGCCCCGGTCTTCAGCTCGATGGAGTTGACCAGGAGCCTGGTCAGGTCGAGACGCGAATCGGACGCTCCTGTGTGGAGATCCAGCTCGAGTTCGACACCGGGGTTGAAGTCGAGTCGGAACTCCCGACCCAGTGAGCGCACCAAGGTGCGGTGACGTTGCCTGAGTGAGACGTCGAGCCGGTCGCCGGACCGACTGACCTTCTGCTCCACCTCACCCACCGATCCCGTGCACAGCTGACCCGAGGATTCCGCAAGGCTGCCGATGCGGAGCTCACCACCCCCGTGGTCGATGCGAATGCGAGCACGACTCGCTCCCTGGAGCGGGATGTTGATTGTGCTGGTGGCGACGGTGCCACGACGCATCGCCCCGGAGATGAGGACGACACCAGCGGCAATCAGAACCGCCGGCCAGACGAAGTCCGACTGCACGATGTTCGCATCGCGCAGGAGGATGAAGACACCAATCCCGATCAGGATCACAGGGAGAAGCCACGACTCTCGCTCTCGCTGATAGAGACGATCGACGAGAATCGCCAACCCAATCACGATCAAGACCCCGGGCCAAGCCGAAGAACGCTCCGGCCAGAAGCCGACTGCCTGGAGCAGGTAGACGGTCCCGATCCCGAGGAGGACCAACCCGAGCAAGATGCTGCCCTGCCTGCGCATAGACACTCTCCAGTCGACGTGACGAGTGAACAATAGTGGTACCTCTCCCGGGTGGCCCAGGCCCGACGGCGGCCCCCGCCACGAATGGACGCGACCCCCCCGGACAATCGTCCGCTCGAAACGGCCGGAGCCACGAAGTCATCGACATCGCGGGTTTGTGACATGATGGGCCGCTCGATCATGACAACGGCAAACACAACTCCCGACAACCAACCGGCTGGCACCGGCTTCCAGACCGAACGTGTGGTCACCATCGCGACCGGCCATGCGGTGCACGACACGTTCACTGCTTTCCTGCCACCGTTGCTGCCACGCTTTGTCGAGAAGTTCGCATTGAGCAACACGGCGGCAGGGCTGCTGACCGTGTTCCTCCAGATTCCTTCCTTGCTACAGGCCTTCATCGGCCACCTGGCCAGGAACCGGGCGTTGCGATGGCTTGTCGTCCTCGGACCGGGGGTGACCGCAACGGCGATGAGCCTGCTCGGCTGGGCCCCCGGCTACTGGGGCCTTGCCGTGTTGCTACTCATTGCGGGGGTCAGCGTCGCCAGCTTCCACGCCACCGCTCCGGTGGCGGTCGGCTATCTGTCCGGGTCCCGGTTGGGCCGAGGCATGGGCTTCTTCATGGTCGGCGGTGAGACCGGGCGGACCATTGGCCCGCTGGTCGTAGTTAGTGCCCTGGCGATCCTCTCGCTTCGCTCACTGGCGTTCCTGGCGCTGGCCGGGATCGCTACGTCGATCGTTCTCCACTTCCGGCTCGGGGACACAGTGCTGCACCGCGAGGAAGGTGCCGAGCCGGTCCCGTGGCGCTCGGCGATACGTTCGATGCGGGGCCTCATGGTGCTGCTCGCCGGAATGATCGTTGTCCGTAGCCTGATGATGATGTCTGTGACGACCTTTCTCCCGCTCTACCTGACCGATACCGGGAGGAGTCACTGGTTGTCCGGGGCCGCGCTCTCGATCGTCGAGGCGGCCGGGATCGCAGGGGCAATGGCGGGTGGCTGGGTGAGCGATCACATCGGCAGGCGGGCGGTGCTGATCTTCGGATTCTCGACCGCCCCGGTGGCGCTGTTGTTGTTCCTCGCCGCCGACGGTGTCACCCAGCTCGCATTGTTGCCGGTTATTGGTGTCACGCTTCTCTCGGTCCCACCTGTGCTGATGGCCCTCGTTCAGGAGCAGGTTCCCGAGAGCCGCGCCCTTGCCAATGGTGTCTACCTTTCGCTCAGCTTTGCCATCCGGTCGGTGGCCGCCATCGCCTTTGGTGCGGTCGGTGATGCGTTCGGCCTGAGCACAGCAATGACGATCGGCGCTCTTGCGATGTTCCTCGGCCTCCCCCTCATCTGGTTGCTGTTCCGTCACCAGCGCGGGGCAAAGACACCACCTGGTATCTCGCCGGTGTCCCTGTAGCTGGGCTCAACAGCAGTCACCCGACCGGTGTCAGGCAACAGCGCACCGGCGTCGGTCGGCACCCGGGCTCGCAGGGTGCCTCAGGGAGTGACGCGGCCGGAATCCGGGTCGACCATCAGCGATGTCACATCGACCGCCTCGAACGCCGACCCGGGAATGTCATCCCATTCATGCAACATCTCGTTGTCCCAGCGCTCGTCGGGAGCCCCCGAGATGAACCACGAAGACCCATTGTCGGCAAGAATCAACCCGTACTCCTTCATGGCAGTCAGGATCACCTGGATTTCAGCCGGGTACCCGGAAATGTCGAAGTCGGCGCTGAGCCGGAACCGCTGCCCCATGGGTGGATATTGCGAGCCGGATAGGCTAGATGCGAAATGTCGCGCCGGCCATACATACGTGTTCCTCGTGTCATCAGCGGTGAAGCGGATGGCGTGGTCGATGTGCCCGGAAGCCACCTCTTCGTATGTCACTAGCCCGGGATAAATGGGCAGCCCGGCAGCGTCCGCCGAGGTCCACCCTGCGGAACGCAGATCGTCTGAGGTGAGGTCGTATGCCGCACCCGAGCCGGCGTTCCAGGAGCCGTCGCTGCGCGGAAATGCCCGATACAGCTCGTAGAGCATGCAGTCACCTCGATCGAGCACCAGCACATGACGATCCCCGCTCGCGTCTGGACCACCCTCCACGGGAGCATCCGCAGGCACCGGGAACGGCCCCGGGTCACTTTCGCCGCCATAGTCCGTGTAGTGGATGGCAACATCGGGCTGGGTGTCATCAACCTCGGCGAAAGGAATCCCGATCGGGCTGTTCGACCCCGGGGGCCACACTCCGGAACCGAAGTCGGCATGAAGCGTCGTGTTGGCACCAATGGTGTTGATGTATGCGGTGGAGTTAGCGTCGACGGGGAGACCATCGACCCGTGTGTTCCAGATATTGTCCTCGGGGAGAATCGAGCACCTCTGCGGTGGGGGGATCGGCGTCAGCTCACCGGCTCGGGTGAGGAAAGTCGCCATCTCGTCACGACGCACCGGGCGATCGGGGCAGTACCTCGTGTTGGCCGGCGGATTGCAGCCACGGGTGATCCCTGCGGTGGCAACCCGGCCGATCGCATTCTCGAAGACGGATCCGTCGTCGTCTGTGAAATGGTTGCCACCACCGTCGTCTGTGTATCCGTAGCCACGCACCAGGAACGCCGCCATCTGCCCACGACTGACCGGGTCCTCAGGGCAGAAACGATCATTGTCGGGGGGGTTGCAACCGAGGGTGATGCCTGCGGCGGCGAGGCTGTTGATCTGCGCTTCGAAGACGGACCCATCGTCGTCTGTGAAGTAGTCGTTCGCAGCGGGTGTCAGCTCCAGAGCGCGTACCAGGAACGCCGCCATCTGCCCGCGATTGACCGGGTCCTCGGGACAGTAGCGGTCGTTGACGGGTGGGTTACAACCCTTGGTGATACCGGCGGCAGCGATTGCCTCGATTGCCGCCTCGTGAATGTTGCCGTCATCGTCGCGGAACGTCCCTCCTGGGGCAAGCTGCGCAACGGCCACCGGTCCCGTGCCGAGTACCAGCAACCAACCGGCGATGAACACCGACAGCCAACGTCTGTGCATGCTTCCTCCAGACAGCCTCGGCCCCAAACTAGGGAACTCCTTGCTGCTATGGCGTGTTGTCTGTCTGCGATGTCTCTACCACGGCGCCGTATTCGACGGTCAGAGCACGCCTGCGAAATGGAGAATGGCGATGGTCCCGCCGGTCACTCCGGTGAATCCCCAGATTGCGACAAGGGCGCCACGACGGCTGCGCGCCAGCGCAGGGAGCACGAGGCCCTCTTCGTCCTCGTCCTCGACCTCCACCTCGACCTCGACAAGGTCCTCGTCGGGCTCTTCGGGAAGCTCCGCCTCCACATTTTCCTGCTCGACTTCACCGACCGTAGGGACCGGCTCATCGGCTGTTCCGAAACGGCTGGCGAGGTCCGGGCCCTTCCTGGATTCGACGGGTGGCACAGAAGCATCACGAGCCAGCTCCTCCTCCAGCGCCGAGCCAATGTCGTCAAATGACTTGACCTGCCGCCGGGGCTCACGTCGCAACGTCCCGTTGACCGAAATCAGCGAACCGTCCACAGTTGCACTACGCGGCTTGTTTACGGGCCGCTCTTCCTGGGGACGGCTTCCCTGGGAGTCCTTGTCATCCGGCCGCTCGTCGGGGAACGCGACTGCGTCCTCGCCACCCGAATACGCCTCGACTACTTCATGGTCCGTGGGACCGATCAGGTCCCGAACCCGGGTGCGCTCCGGTGGGGGTTCCGGGGACGGCTGCGGTTTGACCGTCTGCGCCGCATCCTTTGGTGGATCGGTGAGCAAGGCGGAGTTAGACGTCGATGTGCCGCCCTTCATCAGACGATCCATCCGTGCCCGGAGATCATCCAACTGGCTGAGCAGCTCTTCGTCGTTTCGCCCGGATGGATCACCCGGCATGAGCCTGTCTCCTATACCTCAACCTTATGCACCAACTCTTCGGCAGATTCGGCCCTGATCTTGAGGGCCATTGCGTAGGAAATCCCACTGACCTGATTCACGGTGGTGGGCGTAACATGGCGTGTCGACACCGGAGATTCCATGAAACAAAAACTGACCCTTGTGCTTGCTGTCGCTCTTTTGCTCGCCGGTTGTGGTGGCTCGTCTGAGCCTGGAGGCAACTCCACGACAACAACGGCAGCAACCGCAACAACGACAACAGTCACCGACACCACAAGCGGAACGGAGTCCCAGGCAACCTCATCGCAAGGTGCCCAGGACGGAGATGTGGTCAAGGTCAACTACGTGGGAACGCTCGATGACGGCACCGAGTTCGACTCGTCATACGGCAGGGACCCACTCGAATTCGAGGTCGGCACCGACCAGGTGATTGCAGGTTTCGATGCCGCGGTTCACGGCATGGTGGTCGGGGAGAAGAAGACGGTGCGGATCCCTCCCGAGGAGGCTTACGGCCCGGTTGATCAGGAACTGATCTTCGATGTACCCATTGAGCAAGCCCCCGACAACGTCACAGTCGGTGACGAGGTGCTCATCGACGGCACTGTCTACGGGAGAGTCACCGCGGTCGGCGACACGACGGTGACGATCGACACCAATCATCGATTCGCCGGTCAGGCGCTCAATTTCGAGATCGAACTGGTCTCCATCAACGGGTGATCGACATCGCGTCGTCAACTATCATTAATTACCCTTTACCTTCGTCAATAAGTCGAGTAGAATCGACGAGCGGAGCCTGAGAGGAGCAAACATGGCCCAAACATCCGACTATCCACCGGTGCTCGACACTGCAATGGTTGCGGAGCTCCTCGGTATGAACGTCCAGGTAGTCCGTCGTATGGCACAGGGAGGGCTCGATTCCCTGCTATCGGATCCCCGGTGGCCGGCCATTTCGCTTCTTCCGTGACGAAGTTCTCGAGTGGTTGAGGGGTTTCCCGGTTCACGAGGAGAAGTCGGCGGGCGACGCACGAGAAGGCGGACGCATAGCCGGAGCTGCAACCGATGGGTACCTGGTGGTCTGAGCATCCCGATCTCGAGTCGCTTGCACGGCGGGGCCGCCGCGAATACACCGAAGAGCTTGCGGCAGTCGAGCACGACACCGAACTGTTGCGCAGACGGCGACGTTCCCTGGTCGACGTCTGTTTCGAATGGATGAGTCGGGGTGACCGGGTGACGGTCGCCGTTGCAGGAGCCCAATTCGAAGGCGAGCTGATTGCGGTGGTCAACGACCTCGCCCTGCTACGCACGGGGACTCTCGATGTCGGGTTCAACCTCAACGCCGTCGACTTCGTGCGCAGCAATCAACCGGCTGCATTCACAGGTACCTCAGGGGAACGCAGCGTCAGCTCCTTCAGGGCGCTGCTCGGCAAATTCGAGGTCGAAGAGCTGCCCGCAAGACTCGTGGGCCGGGGCAAGACATTCGATCTGACGGGTGTCATCGGGGCGTCGACGGAGGACCACGTACTTGTCGTGGATGACCCGGGGCCACGAGTGGTTGCTCCCTCGCAACCGGATTGCCTACGTGATCGGCCCTAACTAGGAGTCACGGTGACCGTGCCGGTAGCGGTGCCACCGTTGCCATCGCTGATTACGTAGGTGAAGGTGTCGGGCGCGGTCCAGTTGTCGGGGTCGGGGTGGTGGTACGTGCACCTGTCGACACCCGTGAGTCACCATTGCGCCTTGCGCACTCACCGAGCAAGAGATGAGCGATCAACGGAATCTCCGTCCGGGTCTGAGTCGTTGTCCATCACTTTGATCGGGAAGGTGCTGGTCCGCTTGGCCTGTGACGGAGTCGTTGGCTGCAACCGGAGTCGCGCGTTCAGCGGCGGAACCGTGGTTGATGTAGTAGTCGTGGTGGTCGGACGTCGTCGTGGTTGACGTCGTGGTGGTTGACGTCGTGGTGGTTGAGCGTCGTCGTGGTGACTGAGCGTCGTGGTGGTGACATTTCGTGGTAGTCGACGCCGCCGCGGCTGACGTTGTGGTGGTCGATGGGGCGTGGGTCGTAGATGAGAAGGTCGCCACGGACGTCGGCTGAGATTGGAAAGGCCATGATCGTGGATGCCGACGGCAGAGTAGTCGGCAACGCACGGAGCCTGCGGATGGTAGTAGTCGTCAACAACGGCAACCGGAGCATCAGGGGGCGTGCAAGCGTTGGGAGCGGGGCGATGATACCGGTAGCCACCGCGGCTGCCACGGCAGCGGTGCCGACAGTTGCGGTGCCCGCCCATTCGGCAACCCGCTGCAAACCGGCAACAAGTGGGATCTGTGCCAGCATCGCCAGCGGACCGGTGAGCCTGCGCAGACGCTGCGCCGAGATGTCGAGGAAGGCACGCACCACCCTCGGGTCGAACTGGGAGCCGGCGTTGCGACTCAACTCACGCAGAGCTTCCCTGGGGCTCTTGGCCGCTTGATACGACCGCCGTGCGGTCATGGCATCATAAGGCATCAGCGACTGCCACGATCCTGGCGCCGTAGTTGATCTGCTCGGCCACCAGGCCCTGGGGATACCCGGTGCCGTCCCAACGCTCGTGATGGTGCAGGATCGTGTCACCCCACGGTTCGAGGAATTCCTTGATCGGATTCACCAGCTCGTCGCCGAGGGCGGGATGCTTCTTGATAACTTCCCATTCGAATACGTCGAGCTGACCCTCCTTGTTGAGGATCGATTCGGCGATCTTCAACTTGCCAACGTCGTGAAGAAGAGAAACCCAGCGCAGCTTCTCCCGCTCAGCCTCGGGGACTCCGAGCTCGACGGCAAGCAGGTCGGTATAGGCGCGAGTCCGCTCAGCATGTCCCCGGGTCACATGGTCATGTGCGTTGAGAGCAGCGACCAGCAACAGGACCGTCTCCCCGGCCCGGGTCGGGTCATCATCGATGCCCCGATCACGGGCCTCTTGGATGCTCCGCTGCAACTGGGCGGTTGTCCATGTCCGCATGGCTACCTTGACCCGCGATGGGGCGGCGCCCGGAAACACGAGGGACATGTCGAGGAGAGCCGCAAGCGGGAGGAATTTGCGGGCGATCCGGTCGGTCAGGTTGACAACGACGAACGAGGTGGCGAGCACGACGATCCACCAGAAGATCCCGGGCAGGAGGGTGCTATAGCCCGGCAGGACACGGGCAACCGCCGTTGCCGCGACGATGCCAACGATCAACGGCACGACAAAGACGAGCACCCGCACCAGGCGGGATGCCCATCTCCGGCGGTTCCCATTTGATGTCGCGAACCACCTAGCGATCCCTCCGCTGCCAAAACTGCCAGGGGACATTCCGCTGCTTTATCGGCTGCGATTCGACAGATCTGTACCGACAAGCGCGGATTTGCCCCCGGGATTGGTTACGCTCGAATCACGGATGTCTCTCGGGAGCATGGGATGAGTCGCTTGTTTGGTTTCGGCGTAGTGCTGGCATTGGCTCTCACTTCCCTTGCCGCCGCCCCCACGGGAGCAGACGCCGCCCCTGGTGATGCACTGACGCCCGGTGCTATCCGGGTCGATCCCAGCTTCGAGAGCATCGGCGTGATCTGGGAGGCATCGGGCGACACCAATCTGGACAGCTTCATGACCCTCGAGTTTCGAAAGAGCGGTGCAACGGACTGGAACCCGGGTGCTCCTGCAATGCGTGCCTACCCGTCCATCATCGTCAACGGAGAGCCGCTCGGTCTCGACCGGTGGGCGGCAAGCGCCCTCTTCCTCGAACCGGGCACGGCGTACGACCTTCGCCTCACCATGGTCGATCCGGACGGAGGCGGCACTGTGCAACAGACAACCGCTACGACCAGGGAGTGGTCGAAGCCAGATACTACGGGTCGCAACCTCGCCGTCGTGCCGGGCGACGGGGGCGGTACCGGATCGAGCGGTGATCCGTTCCGCGGCCTTCAGGCGGCCGCCGATGCAGCCCGATCGGGCGACACGTTCACCGTCACCGCCGGCACATACCAACCATTTCAGATTCTGACCTCTGGCTCGACCGGCCACCCCATCTCATTCATCGCTGAAGGCAACGTGGTCATCGACGGTGGCGGCACCGACCGTGGCGTCGTCACCATCGGCGAATACGATCGAGACACATCGCACATCATCCTCAACGGATTCTCCATCAGCGACGGCCAGTGGGGCATCGACGCCCAGAACACACAGGACATCCTCATCACCGGCAATACCATCCACGACGTTGCTTTTGGCATCGTCAACCGCCGGGACTCCGGCACCGAAGCTCGCCAGACGGTGTGCGACAACGAGATCATCGGACGCACCGACTGGCCCCAGGACGGCGTGATCCCCGGGGAGCGAGGAATCGATCTTCGGGGTACCGGAAACGTCGTCTGCCACAACACCGTGCGCTATTTCGGTGACTGTGTCTCAGTGCAGCCATACACCGGCGACTCGTTCGGTCAGGACATCTACGGCAACGATGCTGCCTTCTGCGTCGATGACGGCATCGAGATCGACTACAACCAGGCCAACGTCCGCGTCTGGCAGAACCGTGTTACCAACGCCCGGATGGGAGTCAGCGTTCAGCCGATCGCAGGTGGACCTGCATACATTTTCCGCAATGAGTTTTTCAATCTCGAAAGCGTCCCGATCAAGATGCACAACGACACCACGGGGTTCATCGTGGCCCACAACACCGGTGTCAAGGTGGGCGACGGGCACGGCGACAACGGGGCGATGTGGCGCAACGCCATCTTCCGCAACAACGTGTTCATCGGAACTCGCTACGCGTTCGAGTTCACCACGGTCAGGGATGAGGGATTCCGCGACTTCGACTACGACGCCTGGGGCACCACCCGGGAGATCGATCCGGGAGGTCCATGGTTCAAGTGGGAGAACGTCCGCTACGACCACATCGCCGACCTGCCGGCCGCTGTGGAAGATCACGGGGTAGAAATCGGGATCCTCGAATTGGTCGGTGCAGGACTGCCGGCCGACTGGAATATCGCAGTCGAGCCCGGGTCCGCCGATCTACGACCCGCGTCCGGAGCGGTGGCCATCGATGCCGGGACACCACTCGACAATCTCAACGACGGTGTGACCATCGTCAACGAACCCGATATGGGGGCATTCGAGTACGGGTTTGCCCTCCCCGAGTATGGTCCGCGGATCGAGGGTGTCGGTTCCCGGTTCATCGACGTTCCCCCGGGAACTCTCTTCTTCAGTGAGATTGAGTGGCTGGCCGAGGAGGGGGTCACCAAGGGCTGCAACCCACCACTAAACGACCGATTCTGCCCGAACAATCCCGTTACCAGAGGACAAATGGCGGCGTTCCTCACCAGGGCACTCGACCTGCCGGCCGGTACCCGCGACGCATTCACCGACGACAACACCTCCGTGTTCCAAGCAGACATCGACGCCCTCGCCGCCTCCGGCATCACCAAAGGATGCAACCCACCCGACAACGACATGTACTGCCCTGAGGAAACGGTGACCAGGGGACAGATGGCAGCATTCCTCACCAGGGCACTCGACCTGCCGGCCGGTACCCCCGACGCATTCACCGACGACAACACCTCCGTGTTCCAAGCAGACATCGAAGCCCTCGCCGCCTCCGGCATCACCAAAGGATGCAACCCACCCGACAACGACATGTACTGCCCCAACAACCCCGTCACCAGAGGACAAATGGCAGCCTTCCTCTACCGCGCCCTCACACCATGAACAGAGTGGTCTATGCGGCAGTCCTGGCCGTATCGCTCGCGGTGCTTGCACCGCTCCCGGCCGCAGCCGATGGCAATGTGATCTTCAGCGACGGCTTCGAGACAGGCGATCTATCGCTTTGGGACAACGTGAACACCGAACGGTACGCATCCACAAGCGACCCGGATCACGTGAGGACGGGCAACTACGCCCTCGAGGGCACTATCCCGGCGGGCGACGGCTGGGGAGAGATCAATAAGTGGTTCATGCCGGGTTACGACGAGATCTACGTTCGGTTCTACGTGATGTTCGAGAACGGTTTTCAGAATCTACGAGCCGACGGCAACGGCATGCACTTCGCCTCTGTTTCCGGCAACCACATCGACAACAAGTGGAGCGCTCACGGCAAGGCGGGCATCGTGCCGAGCGGTTACGACTTCTTCACCACGACGGTCGATCCTGAGCATCTCTACGGTGACGATGGGCTGTACCCGCTCATGTTCTATTCCTATTTCCCGGACATGAGTTGTTGCTACGGCAACGTCTTCAAACAGCAAGAACCAAAGACCGCCATCGTCACCGGCCAGTGGCACGAGTTGATCGTCCATGTCGATGCCGGGACGCCGGGAAGCCACGACGGCAGCCAGCAGTTGTGGATCGACGGCGAGCTCGAGATAGATGTGCAGGGCATGCATTGGCGAGACACCACTGATTTGCGGCTCAACGAGTTCGCCATCGTTGATTACATGCCCGGCTCTCCGCGCACCCAACACATCTGGTTCGATGACGTCCTGGTCACAACCGAGTTCCCCGGCAGCAACGTCGGCGAGCCAACAACATTCATCGATGTGACCTCTACCAACACCTTCTTCAGTGAGATTGAGTGGTTGGCTGAAGAGGGGGTCACCAAAGGCTGCAACCCGCCACTAAACGACCGGTTCTGCCCGAACAATCCCGTTACCAGAGGACAAATGGCGGCGTTCCTCTACCGGGCGCTGGATCTGCCTGCCGGCACCCGCGACGCATTCACCGACGACGACACCTCGGTGTTCCAAGCGGACATCGACGCCCTCGCGGCCTCCGGCATCACCAAAGGATGCAACCCACCCGACAACGACCGGTTCTGCCCGGAACAAACGGTGACCCGGGGACAGATGGCGGCGTTCCTCACCCGGGCACTCGACCTGCCGGCCGGTACCCCGGACGCATTCACCGACGACAACACCTCCGTGTTCCAAGCAGACATCGAAGCCCTCGCCGCCTCCGGCATCACCAAAGGATGCAACCCACCCGACAACAACCGGTTCTGCCCCAACAACCCCGTCACCAGAGGACAAATGGCAGCCTTCCTCTACCGGGCCCTCGGACCATGAGGAGGGCGATCCTCAAGCCCGACTGACGCTTGCCGACACTATCAAGGTGTCAGCAGGAAGAACGCGTCCGATCGCGGCGATACGCGCCGTAACCTATCGCCATGCGCTCAACGCGCCCGGCATCGCTCGCGCTCATGATCAACAACGGCTTCTCTCCTATGGGATAGCAATAGCAGCCGGATTTCTCATCGATCTGTCCCCGTGGCGGGCAGCCATAGTGGCCGGAGTCGGAGCCACCATGTTCGCTGCGGCGCTCTTTCGCCTCCTGACCCACCGGACCGTCGCCCCTTATCCGCTTGCACAGGCCGATCACGCTATCGCCGGCTTTGCGATAGCTGCGGCGACCGGATCCTTCGTGATAACCCTGGCGGTTGGTCTCTTCATAGCCGGTGCCATCGCGGCCAGTTTCGAAGCGCCCCCAAGGCTCGCCATTGCCCTCGGCATCCTCTGGATCACCCTTCAGACGGTGACCGCATCGGTTATCGACAACCGAGCAGACAGCGCACCTCTTGCCTTTGCGATCGTCCTCATCATCCTGGCCCTTGCGCTGGCGATACTGATCCTCATCTTCTTCGGCCTGCAAGCGCACACGCTGCGCCGGGAGCTGCAACGCCGGGAGAGCCAGCTGGATGCGGTGCTCGCCGTCACCCCGGTGCTCCTCGGGGCCGTGGGCCCGTCGGGGAGCATCGAGATTCTGGCCGGCGAGTTCGAACAGGTACCGATATCGAGTGATCAGTTGGCGTCATCACACGAGGTCGCTGATATGGTCGCCGATGCTTGGCGGGGCATCAGAGTGACGCGCGAGGTATCGATCAGCGGTCGTGTGCTCAGCGTTACCTGCGACCCCGGAGTCAACGACGCACTCCTGATGACGGCTTACGACATAACCACACAGGCCCAGGCTCGGGATCGATTGGCCAACCTGGTTCGGGCAAAGGATCAGTTCATCGCCGCAGTCAGCCACGAATTGAGAACACCACTTTCGTCAGTTCTCGGATACGCAGAGCTCGTCAACGAGCTTGCCACAGTCGACGATCCGATCAGATCCATGGTCGGCGAGATCGTCGGCCAGAGTGCAGAGATGGCGGCGATCATAGAGGACCTACTCGTGGCGGCCCGGTCGTCATTCGAGCACATTCCGACGAATCCGGTAGGGCTCGATCTAGCTGCCGAAGTCGCCTCGGTGGGTGAGTCGATCTCCTCCCGACTCACCAAAGTCCCCGCATATGATCTCCGCTCTGCCATCGCATTTGCCGATCCCATCAGAGTCCGCCAGATCGTCCGGAACCTCATGACCAACGCCGACCGGTACGGTGGCGACCAGCTGATGGTCCTCACAGGAACCGACGATGGCCGGGCATACCTCGAGGTACGGGACAGCGGCCCGCCGATCCCGGGAAAGCTACAGGATCGCATCTTTGAGCCCTATGAGTCGTCGGGGCCAATTGGCGGCCAACCTGCGGCCATCGGCCTCGGCCTGACCGTATCACGCACCCTTGCCGACCTTATGGATGGTTCGGTCACATACCGGCACGACGGACAATGGTCCACCTTCGAACTTCGCCTCCCTCTCTGCAACCAGCCGCAGGAGCTATCAGCAGCTGTCAGCTAGGGAGGTGCCACCGACCGGTGCCCGAATACCTTCGCCCTTCGGTGACTTGTATGCAGAGACCTGCATACAGACTGCCCTCCCCCCGAATAGCAGGAGCCTCGATTGTCGACGCGTTCTAAACGGCTGGCCAACTTCCCAATCTCATATTTCGCCGTCGTCATGGGACTGGGCGGCCTCATCGCATGGGATTGGTGATGTACGAAAAGACGGGCCTGACTCTCTTCCGAGGTAGCCGCCTACATACTTCTCACCGTGGTCACGCTGCTCGTGGTCCTACTCGTCATCCTCACCGCGAGGGCAATCGCCGCGGGCGAAATCTGTGTCGAGGAGACGTAGACTCGCGAGTATCTTAGTGCTAAATCTAATCCAAGGGATCCTGTCGCCCCGAAGTAACGCTGAATACACGGGACGGGCCCTCTCCCCTCGGGGGCCACGAAAGGAGAAACCCCATGCGCAAGCTCTTTGTGCTTCTTGGAGCCCTATTGATGGCATTGGCGCCGGCGACCGCCGTAGCTCAGTCATCCGAAGGACAGGTTGTGGTAGTCCACGGCGTTCCCGACCTAACGGTCGACGTCTACGTCAATGGTGACCTCACACTCGAGGACTTCGAGTACGGCACCGTCGCCGGACCGCTGACGCTGCCTGCCGGCACCTACGATCTCGAGGTCTACCCGGCCAACGCCGATCCCGACTCGACTGATCCGGCACTCGCCGGCTCTGCTGATCTAACCGGTGGCGCCTATGTGACCATCGCTGCTTATCTGCAGGAAGGTGGCAGCCCGACGCTCGGCGTCTTTGCTGAGAACAACACCAATACCGATGCGGGAAACGCCAGGATCACAGCCAGGCACCTCGCCGACTTCGGTGCGGTTGACATCCTCGCCAACGACGGGGCAGTCTGGGAAGGCGTGACCAACGGCGTCGGCGCCGACGCTGAGGTTCCTGCCGATACCTACAACATCAAGATCACCGCTGCCGGTGATGCGGGCACCGTCGCATTCGATGCGGACCTCGCTCTCGCCGAGGGCACCAACACGATCGCCTACGCAATCGGCTCGGTCGCCGGAGGCACATTCCAGGTGGTGGCCAACACCATCACCGGGCTGGAGTCTGCACCGGAGGGCGTGCCCACCGGGACCGCAGGCATGGCGACCGGAAGCAACACGCTACCTCTGGTGATGCTCGCAGCCGGCCTGATCGCTCTTGCTGGTGGAGCAGTCCTGGTCGCCAAGCGTGAGAACGCCTAGGAACGACGATTAGCCGAGGAGAAGGCCTGCATGTCTATACCGACTCCCGGCCAGATCCCTTGCCGGCAGCTGAGGGGGCCCGCACCATGCGGGTCCCCTCAGCCCGCGACATCGACCACACCATGAGGCGTCTTGCGCTCCTACTGATCGGTGCCGGTCTCCTCCTTGTCGCCGGTGGCTATCTGCTGGTGACGAACGGATCGGACTCCTCCGGTGACGTCGCCACCGTCGAAGCTTCGCTCCGACCGATGACGCCGACAGGTCCGATTATGGGGGAGCAAGCACCCGTCAATCCTGCAACAGAGCCGTCTGCGACGACCTCTCCCTCTCAAGAGGATCCCTCGACCCCGAGCGCGGAAGACGTACCCATCGCAGACCCGATTGGCTTGCGTATCGAGCGGCTCGGTATCGATGCGCCGGTGGTGGCCTATGGGGTAGACGCGTCGGGACAGATGGCGGTTCCGGACAACGTGACCGAAGTCGGCTGGTACCGGTTCGGTCCGGCTCCGGGTGAAGACGGATCTGCCGTATTCGCCGCACATGTCGATCTTGCCGGATCCGGGCCAGGAGTCTTCTACGAATTGCACACACTCGAAGTAAACGACCGGCTCAGCGTGCTGTATGCCGACGGCACCGAGACCGGGTTTCGCGTGATTGCCCGAACCACCTATGAGAAGACCGAACTGCCTCTCGACGTCATCTTCTCGCGCAAGGGCCCCCCGGTACTGACCTTGATCACATGTGGCGGTGCCTTCAATCGGAGCATCAAACGCTATGAAAGCAATGTGGTCGTATTCGCGGTGCCCGATGGAGATACCCCGATACCCGGCGGAGCGTCGTTTTGACAGTCGGCCGATGAGCCGGGGTACGGCCTTCCCGCCAGTCGCGGCGTCATTTGCGAGTCAATCGACCTACCCTTCAAGGTCTAATGAGTGACCTGTATGAGATCGTTGCGGAGCCCGAGCTCAGGAATCCGGTCCTGATCCTTGCCCTTTCGGGTTGGGTCGATGCGGGGGCTTCGGGCACCGGCGCCGCCGAATACCTGACCGATGAGGGAACCGAGATCGTCCATTTCGACAAGGATTCTCTCTTCGACTACCGCTCCAACAGACCGGTTGTCAGCTTCCGCCAGGGACAGATGACCGAGATCGAATGGCCGGACATCACCGTCTTCCGACGGGAGTTGCCGGAACGGGATCTACTTGTCATGGTCGGCTCCGAGCCCGATTTCCGATGGCAAGCATTCGCCTCGTCAGTCGCCGACCTGATGCAGCACTTCGGCATAGACCTCATCATCACAATCGGCGCCGTCCCTGCAGCGGTTCCCCATACCTATCCCCCACCAGTGATGATGACGGCATCGAGCGACGAGCTTGTGGGCGCCGACGACGTTGCCCTCGACGACGATCTCGATGTCCCCGGCGCTGCCGTCAACGTCGTCGCTCACGCCGCAGTGAAGCGCGGCAAGGGCACGATCGGGTACTGGGCGCAGATCCCGCACTACGTAAATGAGAAGTATCCGGCCGGCAGTGTCGCCCTGCTCCAGCGTATCGCCCTTCGTCTCGATCTCGACCTCGATCTCACCGAGCTGATCGACGAGAGCACAGAGCAGGCCGCCAAGATCAACGAGGCCATCTCGGGCCGTCCTGAGAGCCAGGCGCACGTTCGCAAGCTCGAGATGCTTGCGGAGGAGGGCAAACTCGTCACCGGCGATGAGCTGGCCGCGGAGATCGAGAACTTCCTGCGCGACGAGTGATCTCTGCCAGGGCGGCTGTGGCAGCAGCGTTGAGACTCAGCCTGCGGCAGCCTTCACCCGGGGATGGTCGCGCCATGCCGGCATGGTCGCCATATACGCCAGAGTGTCCTTCTCCGCCCGAGGCCGGGTAATGGTCTCGTCACGGCCAAGCGTCCATTGCACCATTCGCTCGAACCGCTCCTCGAACGACTGCAGATTCCCGCTGCCATCGGTGCAGTACTCGCAATAGGTGCCGTCCTCGATTGGCATTCCACAGCTCTCGCAGTCTCGTTGTGCCGTCATTTAGCGATCCTCGCTCTCATCATGGTGGGGTGTTGCGTCGATGAATCGTCGCAACGCTTCGATCAACTCTTCTCGTTCGGGACCGTCGAACGCCGCAAAGGCTTCACTGAGCCGGCGCTCCGATAACACCTTCTGCGCATCATCGAGAGCAGCCTGACCCACGTCGGTGAGCCAGACCAGAGTGCGTCTCCGATCACGCTGATCGGTGACCCGGGCAACGAGGCCTCGTCCTTCGAGCCGGTCGATCATCTCGCTCATCGCCGATTGCGATCTACCCAGGTGGACCGCCGCCTCGGCCACCGTCAACGGTCCGGCATCGATCAGGTGCCACAGCACGGCAGTCGAAGCACCGGTCAGGCGATGCTGGCCGACCGGAATCCTCCGGTAGAACCGGCGGTAGGCCTTCCCGAACAACTCAGCGAACTCAGCGGCTGCGCTCTCTACGTCCATGAGTACCCATTGTGCGCCGCAGCAATCGATCGTCAACCCCGATGTATCCGAGTGTCAACTCCGGGGGCCGAGCCACGCCTAGCGGTGCGTACCGATGGGGAGGAGAATGGAGAATCTGGTGCCGCCACCTGGAGTAGAAGTGAAGTCGAGGCTGCCACGATGCTGCTCCACGATGATGCTGTGAGCAAGCCCGAGCCCCTGGCCAGATCCAACGCCTACGTCTTTCGTCGTAAAGAACGGTTCGAAGACCCGGTTGGCAATGTCGTCCGGTATCCCGGGACCGGTGTCGTCGATCCATACTTCGACGTCGCCACCGAGGACCCGAGTGCCAACGGTGATATCGCCCTTCTCCTCGCTATCCATCGAGGCGATGGCCTGCGCAGCGTTGACAATGAGGATCAGCATTACCTGCTGGAGCCGACCACGGTTGCCCACGACAAGGGGGAGATCCGACGCGAGCTGCGTGTGAAGCTCGGCCACGTATTTCCATTCGTTGCGCGACACGATGATCGTCGATTCGACGACCTCGTTCAGGTCGACGCCTTCGTCCGATTCGGAGCCCGGATGTGCAAATGCTTTGAGGGCGCCGACGATCTCGGCCACACGGCTGGTTCCCTCCAACGACTCGATGGCGGCGTCGGGAAGATCCTCGAGTAGCTCCTCGATCGCGTTGGAGTCGTGGATCTCATCGAACGCATCTATCGCTTGCTCTGCAACGTGGGAACTACGAGCTTCCTCTATCACCCGGATGGCGGCAGCGTATGCCTCGCCGATCAGTGCGAGACTCTCGGCAATGAAGTGGGTGTTGTCCGAGATGAACTGAATAGGCGTATTGATCTCATGGGCGACCCCGGCTGCCAATTGCCCGATAGCTTCGAGTTTCTGGGCCCGTAGCAGCTGGTCCTGGGCGCTGACCAGGTTGCTGAGGGTGGCTTCGAGCTCATCGCCCATGGCCTGTGCCTCATCACGGGCGACTCGCAGATCCTCCTCTGTTCGCTTCTGGCGGGTGATATCCATCGACACACCGAAGGTGCCGACGATCCCACCGTTGTCGTCGTGGAGAGGCAACTTCACCGTTGATACCCACGCTCTCCTCCCGGTCGACCAGATCTCCTCCTCAATGCAATCGATCATGTCCGTGGAACCGTCGAGTATCTGCCTCTCATCGGCGGCGGCCTTGCCGGCATGGGCAATATCGAAGAAGTCGATGTCACTGCGGCCGATCAGGTCATCCAGGCTGGAGCAACCGAGACGGTTGCACAACCCACGGCTGGCGAGCAGGAACTTGCCGTCGCGGTCCTTGAAGTAGATGGAGACCGGAGTCTTCTCGAGCAACGCCATCAACAGGGCACGCTCCGAGTACACATTCTCATCTAGACGACCGTCAATCATGGGGGGCACGAATATCCCTCTTTGGTATTCCTCACCGGTCGGCCGATACTTGCTGCACTTGAGCACACGCACAGGTATCGGCGACAACGGAGCCTCACCGAACGTAGAGTCGATCTCCGGTAGCATCCGCGCCTATGGCAACACCATTCGATCAGCCTCCCGACTGGGTGCGCGACGCCGTCTTCTATCAGATCTTCCCCGATCGGTTCGCCAAGTCGGAGCGGGTGGCGAAGCCATCCAATCTGCAGGATTGGGATGCACCGCCGACCCCAGGTGGCTACAAGGGTGGCGACCTGCTCGGCATCGTCGAGCATCTCGAACATCTTCAGGATCTCGGTGTGAATGCGATCTACCTCAACCCCGTCTTCCTGAGCGGGTCCAACCACCGCTATCACACCGATGACTACTTCAGGGTGGACCCGCTGCTGGGTGGGAACGAGGCATTTGATGAGTTCCTCGAGGCGTGTCACGACCACGGCATCCGGGTAGTGCTCGACGGAGTCTTCAATCATGTCGGACGGGGCTTTCACCAGTTCCACGACATCCTCGAGAACGACGGCGAATCACCGTATCTCGACTGGTTCACCATCAACAACCTGCCACTCAACGCCTACTGCGACGGTCCTCCCAACTACGACGCGTGGTGGAACCTGAAGGCGCTGCCTCGTCTCAACACTGAGAATCCTGTCGTTCAGGAATACATCATGCAGGTCGCAGAACACTGGCTCCACAAGGGCATCGACGGCTGGCGACTCGACGTGCCCGAGGAGATCAGTGCTGATGGCTTCTGGGAGGAGTTCCGGCGACGGGTACGAGGAGTGAACCCGGACGCGTACATCGTCGGTGAGATCTGGCACGACGCGGGCGAGTATCTGAACGACGGGACCCGATTCGACGCAACGATGAATTACGTGCTCACCGTCGCCATCATGTCGTTTGTCGTAGGAGATCGTATCGACGAGGAGAACCTGGTTCGCAACGAGGAGTATGAGAACGTAACCCCGATCGACGCCCGGGGTTACGCGGATCAGATCGAGAGGCTGTTGTCGCTCTACCCCGAGAAGAACCAACTTGCCAACCTCAATCTGCTCGAGTCACACGACACCGCCCGCTTCCTCACCACAGCGTCAGGAGATCGCGACTCGCTCATCCTGGCGACACTACTCACCATGACCTTCCCCGGCGCACCGTGTGTGTATTACGGCAGTGAGGTCGGTCTCAGCGGTGGGAGAGACCCGGCTTGCCGGCGCGGTTTCCCATGGGACGAAGCCGAGTGGGATATGACGCTGCTCGAGGCGCACCGGGGGCTGATCACGCTGCGACGGGCCCATCCGGCGCTCCGATCGCCCAACTACCGCAAGGTCTCAAGCAATGGTCACCTCTACGTCTTCGAGCGGTGGGACGCCACCGAGCGGCTACTGGTTGCGGTGAATGCGGGTGAGTCCTCTGCAACCGCCACTCTCGATCTCACCCCAACCCAACTGCTCTGGGGCGACGGCCACGCGACCGGCAACGACGTCACCGTCCCGGCCAGGTCGGGAGCGGTGTGGATCATCCGAGAACCTGCATAGATTCGTCGCGGCGATTTCCAGGCTTTGCCTCTTCGGTTCAAGGCGTCGCCCGGTGGATGAACGCCGCCATCTGCTGTCGGGTCACCAGATCATCTGGGCAGAACCGATCGTTGATCGGCGGATTGCACCCCTTCGATACACCGGTAGCCCCGAGGATGTTGATGGAGTCTTCAAAGATCGACCCGTTGTCGTCTGTGAACAGATCGCTCGACCCGCCCGATAGCCCATACGCCCTGACCAGGAACGCCGCCATCTGACCCCTCGTGACGTAGGCATCCGGGCAGAACCGATCGTTGACCGGAGGATTGCACCCACGGGTCACCCCAGCCGTGCCAAGTCTGTCGATATCGCCCTCGAAGACCGAGCCGTTGTCATCAACGAACAGATCCGACCCCGCTCCAGCGGTGTAGCCGCGGGCCCGCACCAGGAACGCCGCCATTTGACCCCGGGTCACCGGATCGTCCGGACAGAACAACGTGTTGACCGGGGGATTGCACCCCTTGGTGATCCCTTGTTCCGCCAGCCAGATGATGTCGCTGACGAAGACGTTCGACGGCGGCACGTCATCGAATGCAGGGTGAATCCACACCGTGACCGTCCCCGTTGCCGACCCCAATCTCGTGTCGTGGACTTCATAGTCAAACGAGTCGGAATAGAACAGAGGGCCCGACGACGGAACCGACCCGTCATGCGCATAGGTGATCGATCCGGTCGCACCAATCGAGACGGATCCCTCCGCGGGCATCCGGGTCACGTCCCAGATCGACAGATCCTCCCCATCCAAATCCGAATCATTGCCAAGAACAGAGATCTCGACTGAACCGCCCCGAGAGACATGCGCTATATCATCCACCGCCACCGGGAGCCGATTCACCTGTTCCCAGGAGACGTCCGTTTCGTCTGCCGCGTTGTCAGTCAGATGAGTCTGTCCGCTCCCGTCGGGATTCATCATCCAGATGTCATAGTCGCCATCGGCATTCGACGCGAAAGCGATCTTGGTCCCATCCGGCGCCCATGCCGGGGCAAAGACATTAACGGACGCTGGACTATTGGTGAGTTTGACCGGGTTGGATCCATCCGCATTCATCACCCAGATATCGCTGTAGGAGCCGGAAAAATAGCCGTACGCGATCTGCGATCCGTCGGGAGACCACGCCGGCTGGGCCTCCGGATCCACCTGATTAGTGAGTTGGGTCGCTCCCGTGCCGTCGGCGTTCACGACCCAGATATCGAGAGAGGTCATCGCGGACACCCGGGCGAAGACAATGCGTGATCCATCGGGCGACCACGCCGCCCCGGTCTCCGGTCCGACATCGCCATAGACCATCTGGGCATCGGAACCGTCGGGGTGCACCTTCCACAGCGCCAGGCTGCCGCTGCGATTGGAGATGAACAAGATCCAGAACCCGTCCGGCGACCAGTCACCCATGTAGTTGTACGTGCCGGCGCCGTTGGTCAGGTTGACCTCGTTCGACCCATCGGCATCCATGACGAATAGGTCGGTAGAGAGGGTGGTGGTCTTCCAATCGCGGGTGAAGGCTATCTGCGTGCCGTCAGGCGACCATTTGGGGGCGAACTCCCCGTAGGTGTTGGTGGTGAGCCGGATAGGACTGCTGCCGGCGAAATCGCGCACATAGATCTCCCTGTTCACCTGGTCGGCATCAGAGGTGAATGCGATCCGCCCGATGGCGCCCGGAACCGTTGCCGAGACTTCGCCGGGTGCCACCACCAGAAGCGAAGATGACAACAAACCGACCACGAGCATTCGCAGAAAGCGACTCACTTCGGACCTCCCAAGGTGTCCCAGCACCCACCGTACACCGACCGTCGGTGCGCGGATAGGTCCCGTGAAGAAGCGGTGTTGACCTCAGGCCGAACTCCCGCCGCGCTCGCGTGTCACGAGGACGGTTCGCCCGATGCAGCGGCCCACGGTCAATCGAGCGTCAGAATTGTCGCCCGGTGTAGAAACGCCGCCATCTGCCCGCGGGTTACCTGCTCGTCCGGGCAGAACTTGTCGTTGACCGGTGGATTGCACCCCCTAGAGACGCCGGCCATACCGAGCTTGTCGATGTCGCCCTCGAAAACGGAGCCGTTGTCATCGACAAACAGATCTGACGACGCTCCAGATGAGAGACCGTATGCCCTGGCGAGGAAGGCAGCCATCTGGCCCCTGGTCACCGGTTCACCCGGGCAGTAACGGTCGTTGACCGGTGGATTGCATCCGCGGGTGATACCGGCCGTTCCCATCTTGTCGATGTCGCCCTCGAAGACTGAGCCGTTGTCATCCACATACAGATCGCCTCCGCTGTCGTCTGTCAATCCCAGCGCCCGCACCAGGAAAGCGGCCATCTGACCCCTGGTCACCGAATCACCCGGGCAGTACATGGTGTTGTCCGGTGGATTGCATCCCTTTGTGATCCCCGTCTCGGCGAGCCATGTGATGTCGCCTACAAAGATGCTCGTCGCGGGCACATCGTCGAATGCAGGGTGAATCCAAACTGCAACCGTCGCGGTGGCGGTACCGAGCCGGGTGTCTTCGATCTGGTACTCGAAGGTGGCTGTGTAAACGGGAACGCTTCCCGGGCCGGGCTTCGATCCATCATGGGTGTAGGTGATCGTTCCGGATTGGTTGATGACAACACTTCCCTCGTCGGGCATACGGGTCACGTCACGGATGGAGAGCTGCTCCCCGTCGGGATCGGTGTCGTTGGCGAGAACGGCAATCTCTATCGATCCGCCCCGTGAACTGTGGACTTCGTCGTCGACTGCTACCGGCAGCCGATTGACCGGCTCCCACGTAACGGCACGCTCATTCGCCGGATTGTCTGTGAGATGTGCCTGGTCACTGCCGTCCGGATTCATCATCCAGACATCCCAGTCGCCGTCGCGATCCGAGGTATACGCGATCTTGCTTCCGTCGGGCGACCATGCCGGTTCCCAGCTCGAGTAGAGGGCGGAGTTGGTCAGGTTGATCGCATTGGAGCCATCTGCGTTCATCACCCAGATGTCCCTGCCACCGACATCGGACGTGAAGGCTATGCGGCTTCCATCCGGCGACCAGGTAGGCGAGGACTCGTTGTCGATAGTGTTGGTGATGCGGGTCACATTTGAACCGTCTGCCTTCATCATCCAGAGATCAGCGGACCCTCCCGCAGTTCGTGACATGACGATATGCGAACCGTCCGGCGACCATGATGCTCCCCACTCGGGCTCGATAGTGGAGGTGAGCTGATGGGGATCGGAGCCGTCCGCATACATGACCCACAGGTCGTAGTTGCCTCCCCGGTCGGAGACGAACAGAATTCTTGTGCCGTCCGGAGACCAGTCGAGCGGTGTGTTCGATGACCCGACACCCAGGGTCAGATTCAACTCGTTGGCCCCATCGGGATCCATCACGAGTACATCGGTTCTCGTCCCGAACGCACGGCTGAACGCAATCCGGGTTCCATCCGGCGACCACCGCGGTGTGTAGTCGGCATCCGTGTTGGATGTGATTCGAAGCGGAGTGCTTCCGGCGAAGTCGCGAACATAGATCTCTTCGGAAGGGTGATCGGCATTGGAGAGGAAAGCGATACGCCCGATTCCGCCCGGTACGACAGCAGCGCTGTCGCCTGGTATCACCACCAGAAGACTGAGAACGAACGAGACAACAAAGGCCACACGCATCGTGCGCCCCATTGGACCTCCTTCCGTGGCCACCAATCACCGTACGTCGAATGGCCACCGGTGATAAGGCCTCTTCTCGGGGCCCGCGAATCGCGTTGTCGCCCAGCGACCGGTTAGGTAGCCTGCGCTCACTCAAGGAGCATCGGTGCCGCGGGCAAACAAGTACGAAGACGATCTCGGTATCTACGGCCTGCCGGGGGACGTCGCCGCGTGGGATATCCGCTTTGACGCCGACAATCCCGCCGATCTCGAACCAATCGGAGACGGCAGGTTCCGCCTGCGTATCCACACCGAGCCCGTCCTCACCGACGGCAGGGCCGTGCTCCGATCCCGGGACGGCATCATCGGTGTCCCGCTCGTGCCGATCCAGGCGGGGCGTTTCACCCAGTGGACCGGCACCATCGGCCCGCTCCGTCATCAGGCGGGGCTTAGCTTTGCATTCGTCAGCAGCGAGTCGGGCAAGCCGGTCTATGTCACCCGTGCCGGAGTGGCCGCCGCCGTGGAGCGGCTCGATCGCTGGCAGCTCAACCCCGACACACCGGCGATAGACACCCCCGAGTGGGCCAGAGGTGCTGTTGTCTATCAGATCTTCCCCGACCGTTTCGAGAACGGTGACCCGTCCAATGACCCGCCGGGAACTGCGGCGTGGGGAACCGACCCCGCATTCCGACAGCCCCAGGGTGGCGACCTGGACGGAATCGTGATGAGGCTCCCATACCTGGAGACCCTGGGCGTCGATGCCATCTACCTGAATCCGATATTCGATTCGCCATCGATACACAAGTACGACACCACCAATTACTTCTCAGTCGACCAGACCCTCGGCGGCGATGAGGCGCTGCGTCGGCTGGTTGCTGCAGCCCACGAGCGCAACATCCGGGTGATCCTCGATACGTCCTTCAACCACGTCCATCCGCGTTTCTTTGCGTTCGCCGATTTGCTCGAGAAAGGCAAGGCATCTCGATATTCGGATTGGTTCGTCGTCAATGACTGGCCGCCTCGCATCAAGGTGAGGGAGAAGAGGTTGAAAGCGTGGATGCGTGAGCGGCTGCCGGTGTGGAAGGAGGAGACCGGCCTCGCCGTCGAGTACGTGACAGACACCGGCCCGGCGCTCGAGACCACATACGATTCCTGGTTCGGTGTGCCATCCATGCCCCGACTCGCCCTGCACAATCCCGAGCCACACGCTCATGCGCTGGAGACGGCTCGCTACTGGCTGCGAGAGTTCGACATAGACGGCTGGCGGATGGACGTAGCCCGCTATGTCGACGATGACTTCTGGCCGGAGTTTCGGGCTGCCTGTCGTTCCGTCAAGCCCGACGCGTATCTCCTCGCCGAGCTGATGGGCGATGCCACCCGGTGGCTACAAGGAGATGCCTTCGACGCCGCGATGAACTACCCATTCCGGGCGATGGCCCTCGGGTTCCTCGCCCGTGGCGACATGGATGGCGCCGAGTTCCTCGATCATTGCAGCAGGCTCTACGGCCGACACCCACTTGCAGTGACGCTGGTCAATCACAATCTCATCGGCAGCCACGACACGCCCCGCTTTCGCACCGAGGCGGGCGGCGATCTATGGCGGAGCAGCCTGGCCCTGGTGCTGCAGATGACCTATCCGGGAGCGCCCGGCCTCTACTACGGGGACGAGTTAGGGATGGAAGGCGGCGACGACCCCTATTGCCGCGGTGCGATGCCGTGGGCCGAAACCAAGGGGCGCGACAACCTCATCGAGACCCTTGCCGGCCTCGCCACGCTACGGCGACGAGCACCCGCGTTGCGTCTCGGCGAGTGGGCACCGTTGGCGGCAACGGTCAACGCAGTGGCATACGAGCGGCGGCGAGGCCGAGCCCGGTATGTAGTCGGCATCAACCGCGGATCGCGGGCGGCCACGCTCGAAGTCCCCGGAGCGGGCACGACAGTATGGGGCAACGGCGGCCACGAGAACGGCACTCTCCAAATCGCCGCCCGATCCGCCGTAATCACCCGCAGCTAGCAGAAGCCCCACCCTGCCTGGACGTTTGCCCCGAGGGCAAACTCCACGCTCCCCAGCCTGGAGTTTCCGAAGGTAACTCCTCAGCTAACTCGCCTTTGGCGAGTTAGCCCTTGACAGCGCCCTGGGTGAGGCCGGAGACGATGTACCTCTGGAGGAACAGGAACAGCACCAGCACCGGGACTCCGGTCATGATCGCTCCGGCCGCAAACAGCCCCCATCTCGACTCGAACGAGTCGGAGAGGAACCGGTACAACCCGATCGACAGGGTGAAGTTGTCGGGGCTGCCCTGCCCGAGCACAGCGTCGGCGAGGATGAAGTCGTTGATGAGGAAGATGAACGACAGCAGGAACACGACGGCCAGGATCGGCCGCACCAGCGGCAGGATGATCCGGAAGTAGATCTGGTGGTGCGATGCGCCGTCGACACGCGCCGACTCGTCGAGATCGGTGGGGATGGTGTCAAAGAAACCCTTCATCAGCCAGGTGTTCACCCCCATGGCACCACCCATGTACACCAGGAGCAACCCGAGCCGTGTCCCCAACCCGATGCTTGGCCACCAGTTCCCGAACTGGATCATGATCAGGAAGATCGCAACAAATGCCAGCGCCTGCGGGAACATCTGGACAAGCAACACCGTGAGAAGACCGCCGCGCCTGCCACGGAACCGCATCCGAGAGAAGGCATAGGCGGCAAAGGCCGAAAGCATCGTGTTCAGCAGTGCCGCACCACCGATGATGAGGAGGGTGTTCAGGTACCAGCTGGTGAATGGGATCACCAGCCCAAAGTTGGTCTCGCCACGCAGCAGGTCCCGGTAGTTCTGGAGACTCGGATTCTTCGGAATGAGTGTCTGCGAGATCAGAGTGCCGCCCGGCCGCAGCGACGCGGAGACGACCCAGATGACGGGGAACAGAGCGAATATCAGAGCGAGGACGGCAACGAGGTGCCGCCATCCCTTGTCACGGAACCAGTGGGCAAACGACCTGCGAGCAACCGGTGCTTCAGCAGTGCGAATAGACATCAGGTCAGCTCCTCGAGTACCCGGGTGCGGCGGAATGCCAATGCTGAGATGGTGGCGACAATGAAGAAGATCACGATCGAGATCGCTGAGGCAAGGCCGAAGTTCGTCCCGCTACCGGATTCGAGAGCAAGCCGGTACGTGTAGCTGATGAGGATATCGGTGTGCCCCGCCGGGGTCTGGGCACCGACGATCGGCGGGCCACCCCCCGTCAGCAGATACACGACGTTGAAGTTGTTGAAGTTGAACGCAAATGAAGAAATGAGCAGCGGGGCCACCGCAATCATGAGCAGCGGGAACGTGACGTTGCGGAAACTCTGCAACGGTGTTGCCCCGTCAACCGATGCCGCTTCCTTGAGCTCGGCGGGGATCGCCTGCAAAGCCCCGGTTGACACCAGGAAGAAGTAGGCGAAGCCGAGCCACGTATTCACTATAAGGATCGCAACCTTGGCCAGCCACGGGTCGCGCAGCCAGTCGATGCTCGAATGGAGAACACTGTTGATTACGCCATAGTCCTGGTTGAACATGCCCGCCCACACCAGCACCGTCATGAACGACGGCAGCGCATAGGGAAAAACCAGCAACGAGCGGTATAGCCGCCTGCCGCGCAGCGTCGGATGATTGAGAGCAAGCGCGAGAACCAGGCCGACGACAAACGTCAGGAAGACCGATCCGGTGGCAAACACGAAGTTCCAGATGAACACCCTGATGAACGGCCCACGAATGGCATCCGAAGTGAGGACGCTGGTGAAGTTTTCAAAACCGATATAGACCCGCCAACCCGGAGTGAGCACCTGCCCGTCCGGGCGAACGAACGTGCCTTCCGAAGGCACAAGCACCTCGCCGGTATCGACATCGAGCATGGTGCCCGTGGCAGCGTCGTATTGATACCGCGACGGCTGAATGACGGCAGCGTTGAACGTCTGGACGGTGATCACACCGGAGTCGGTGGGGACCTTGTATTCGAGCAGTTCGTCCTGACGATCCTGCGACTGTCGCAAGTTCAGCCACACATAACCGTCGTAAGCAACGGCGAGTCCGTTCTCGTCGAAGGTGGTGTCTTCGGCCGCGGCCGGGACCAGCCCGTCTGTTGTTCCGAAGAAGGTCTCACCTGCCGCGTCGGTGAGGAATAGGCCTAGCTCTCCGGCGCCGCCGTCCTTGGCCATCACCCTCATCTGGAACCGCTCCCCCGTCTCAGTTGAAGACGGCACTCTGGCGATCTGGTCGAGAGCCTGCTCCTGGGAGAGCACATGGCCTGTCCCGTAGTTGGTGAAGGCGATGTTCACCGAGTAGAGCACGGGGTACACCTGGAACACGAGCATGAACATCGTGCCCGGTACCAGGTACTTGAGCGGGAGGGTCCGCTTTGAGAGGTATACGAAATCGAGAGCCAGCGTGGCAACGACCAGGACGGCCAGCGCCAGCCACGCATCAGCGTCGAGCAGTGGTACGACCGCCCATATGGCGGCCGCGTTGATAATCCCGAGGAACAGCAGCTTGATGCCGAGACCTACGGTGAACGGTGGTCGGGGGAGCCTTCTCCCCCGACCACCGCCACCGGTCCCAGTCGAGCCTGTTGTGGCTGTTCGACCGGTATCAGTCATCAGCCAGCGATCAGGTTACGAATCTGCTCGGCCGCGTCTTTGAACGCCTGCTCGGGATCGCTCCCGGTGAGAACGAGCTGGTAGGCGTTGGTCCACGCTTCCCACACCGAGCCCATCGCCGGGATAGCCGGCATCGGGTAGCCGTCGATGCCTGCCTCGCCGAAACCGGCAATATCCGGGTTCGTCGACGCGGTTTCGAAGGCAGCCAGTTGCGCAGGCGGACGGCCGCCGGCTTCATACAACTTGTACTGGGCATCCTCGCTCGCCATGAAGTCCAAGAGGAACGTCTGGGCGAACAGCGGGTTCTCGGCAAACGCCGAGACCATGAATCCCTGCACCGCGATGAACGGACGTGGCGTCCCACCCTCAACCGGCGGGATCGGCTCGACAACGTAGGGAACGCCGGTTGCGGCGAACCCGGTGTCGGGCTGTGAGATCGCCCACGGGCCGGTGATGGCGAACGGGGAGTTGCCCTGTCCGAAGGACTCGATCATGACGTCATAGGTGACGTCGACATCGATGAGGCCGTCTGCTGCCTGCTGGGCAAACCAGTCGGCTGCGGCGAGACCGCCGGGGCTGTCGATACCAAGGTCATCCGGGTTGTAGCTGCCGTCGGCGTTGAGGCCGAAGACGTATCCACCGAGTGCGGTGAACATCGGGTAGTTGTGGAACGGATCGCCGTTGCCATTCTCCTGGAGTGCGAGCGGCAAGGTCGCCTTGCCCTCGGCAACCAGGGTGAGGGCGGTGTCCTTGAGGTCCTCGAACGTTGCGGGGGCCTCGGGCACCAGGTCCGTGTTCCTGATCAGAGCGATGTTCTCGACCGCATACGGGAGACCGTAGATCTGACCTTCGTAGTTGAAGGCCTGCACGGCTGCCTCGCTGAATTGGTCCTGAACGGCCGAAAGGTCCATGGGGGCAACAACACCTGAGGTCACCAACTGGCCGAGCCAGTCGTGAGCTCCGATGATGATGTCTGGACCCTCACCGGCGGGGCCTGCGACGATGAGCCGGTCCCGGATATCGCCGAAGGCGAGCTCCTGGACGGCAACGGTCAACCCGTTGGCGGCGGCGTAGTCATCAGCGAACTGACGGATCACCGGCGTGCGGGTGTCGTCAGCCCAGATCACCAGGTCTGCGTCGGCACGAACCACAGGGGGCTCGGTTGTTGTAGTCGTCTCATCCGTTGCAGCTGTAGTCGTTGTCTCAACCGCTGCAGTCGTTGTCGTCGGTGCAGCAGTCGTCGTTGTCGTCGTTGCTGCGGCTTGTGTAGTTGTGGTCTCATCCGCCGAGTCGCCACCGCACGCTCCAGCGAGCAGGGCAAACGCGACGAGCAAGACCGCAAAGGCGCTGAATCGCCTTCTCATAGGATTCTCCTCCCGAGCGTTCATCTGAAGGCACTGCATCCCCTGATACATGTGCTACCTGCGATTAAAGCAAAATCTTTGCAAGATTTCCACACAATCTTGCAATTGCCTTGCAAAGTGAGGGCGTGCGGATCACAATTGGCGCAAGTGAAACCAAAACTCCACGAGATTGCAGAGCGAGCCAACGTGAGCGAGGCGACGGTCAGCCGCGTCCTCAACCAACGTCCCGGCGTCGCCAGCGCCACCAGACGCAAGGTGCTCGATGCACTCAGCGAGCTCGGCTACAGCCTCGGGTCGAACCAGACTCAGGAGGGCGTCGTAGGAATCATCACCCCCGAGTTGGACAACCCGATCTTCCCCGCAATCGCACAGGCAATCGAAGCCAGGCTGGCCAGGCTCGGCATACTCTCTGTGATCGGCCCGGCAACACCGACCACGGCGCACGAACTCGACTATCTCGAGCACTTTGTGAGGATTGGCGCCACCGGTGTGATAGTGGTCAACGGAAGCTATGCCAACCGCGAGATCGGTTACACCAGCTACGAGCGACTCATCGACGAAGGGATCGCGGTTGTACTGGTAAACGGAGTCGTAGAGCCATGCCCGATTCCGGCAGTCACTGTCGACATCACCGATGCCGGCTACACCGCGATCCGGCACCTGACAAACCTTGGCCATCGCAGAATCGGGTGCATCGCAGGCGAGCTCAGATACAACTCTCCTCAGGATCTGGTCGCCGGTTACCGACGGGCGCTCACCGAAGCAGGTATCGAATTCGATGAGCACTTGATCGTCGAGACACTGTTCACAACCGAGAGCGCCAAATTCGCCACCGTTCGCCTGATCAATGACGGCGTCACCGGGGTGCTTGCGATGGGCGACTTGATGGCAATCGGAGCGATCAACGCCGCACACTCGATCGGTTTGCGGGTACCAGAGGACCTGTCGGTGATCGGGTTCGATGGCACACCGCTGCTTGGTATGTTGAACCCGACTCTGACCACATTGCGTCAGCCCGTCAACAGGATGGCTCAGAGCGTTGCCCGCATGCTGCTCAGTCAGATGAACGGCGACCGACAACCGACCCAGGTGTTCAAAGCGGATCTGATTGCAGGGGCAACTGCAGGTGTTGCCCCGGCACTGATCCGCTAGAACTACCGGTCGAAGGTCCGCTCAGCCAACAACATCGAGATGTCTTTGACAACAACCTGCTCATCAGCCCCGATCTCCTTGAGCCCGTCATCCATCATGATGTAGCAGAATGGGCAGCCGGTCGCGATGATGTCGGTTTCGCAGCTGAGGGCTTCTTCGGTGCGTTCGATGTTGATCTTCTTGCCGGTCTGCTCCTCGTACCACATCTTCCCGCCGCCGGCCCCACAGCAGAACGACTTCGTGCCGTTGCGGGGCATCTCGACCCTGCTGGCGACGGCATCGATCACCTGGCGCGGTGCAACGAACACGTCGTTGTGCCTGCCGAGATAGCACGGGTCGTGGTAGGTGACGGTTTGCCCGTTCGACTTGGGAGTGATGCGCCCCTCATCGACGAGTTGCATCAATAGCTCGGAGTGATGCATCACCTCGTACTCGCCACCGAACTGCGGATACTCATTCTTCAGCGTGTTGAAGCAATGCGGGCACTGGGTGATGACCTTGGTGACCCCGAGGTCGTTGAGCGTCTCGATGTTCTGCAGGGCGAGCCCCTGGAACACGTACTCGTTGCCGGTGCGCCGGGCTGGATCGCCGGTGCACAGCTCGCGGGGACCGAGGATGGCGAAATCGACGCCGGCCTCGTGGAGCAGCTTCGCCGTTGAGATGGTGACCTTCCGGTTGCGGTCGTCAAAAGAGCCGGCACAGCCCACCCAGTACAGGTACTCGGCCTCGACCCCCGGCTCGCCGAGCACCTTGACCTCGAAGTCGAGCTGCTTGGCCCAGTCGCCGCGCGTCTTCTGGTCCATGCCGTAGACGTTCGACGAGTTCTCCATCGAGATGTACGCCTTGCCAAGCTCGGACGGGAAATCCGACTCCATCAACGACAGGTAGCGGCGCATGTCGAGGATCTTGTCGAGGATCTCGATGTTCACCGGGCAGATGTCGTCACAGGCTCGACAGGTGGTACACGCCCACAGCTCCTCGGGAGTGACTCTTTCGAAGATGCTGTCTGATGTGATGGAGATCTTCTCGTCCATGCTCACCGTCGCAGGCTGCCTTGTCGCTGCCGTAGCCGAAGCGACCTCGCCGAGCTTGAGCACGATCTCACGCGGGTCGAGCGGTTTGCCGGTTGTGTTGGCCGGGCATACCGAGGTGCATCTTCCACACACAGTGCAGGCATCGGTGTCGAGCAGCTGCTTCCAGGTGAACTCGGCAATGACCGATGCCCCGACGGTCTCGATGTCGTCGGCCTCCATGAGGTTGGGCATCTCCCGCATCGCCCCGACAGGTCGCTCTCTCGGGGAGAGATACATGTTCACCGGTGAGGTCAGCATGTGGCGGAGCTTGGTGCTCGGGAGCACAACGAGGAAGGCGAGGAAGGTCGCAACGTGAACGACCCAAATCACCTGGTGGGTGCCGGACGCGGCGCCGGGGATCAGAAAGCTGAAGGCGTATCCCAGGAAAGACCAATGCTCGAATGAGGGTCTCCCCACCTCGGCGATGCGGGCTGCCTCCACCGCGATCCCGGTGACCCCGATCGCCGCAAGGGTGAGCAGGATCCAGCCGTCCTCCGGCTTTGTCTTGCTACGCAGCCGCCACGGCCTCACGCCGTAACGGCGGATGGCCAGCCAGACGACCCCGATCAAGAAGACGAGCCCTGCCAGATCCAACGTGAACGAGAAGCCCTGATAGAAACCGCCCTCGAGGAACTTGAGGCTCTTGGGCAGCAGGTGGTCGATCTCGACGGTGACGGTTCCGAGGAACAGTACGACGAACCCGTAGTAGAGGGCAGCGTGCGGAACACCGGCGGCAGGATCGCGCAACAGTGTCTGCATCTGGAGGCCCTGACGCAGCCTATGTATGCGCTGTTTGAGGAGCGCGACCTGTCCTCCCAGGCACCTCGTTCCCAGTTGCGGGCACGCAGGGCGAGCAGGTAGACGGCAAGCGCTAGGAAGACGGCGACGGTCATGTAGAACAAAGCGACGATCGGCGCCGGGACGTTGCCGAAGACCTCACGCCCCACCTTCGGGACGAAGTGGCCCGGCAGGGTGCCCAGCCACCACAGGAATAGCACCCCGACGACCATCAACGGCACCAAGGCCATCAAGAGACCGCTGAACTTTCGCCCACTCTTGTCGCTAGTCCCAGCCAATCGATCCTCCCAGACCGTCATCCCGGAATCTTAACGGGAGGCACCGGGAGGCCAGGATTCGACCGGTCAAGTAGCCTCAAGCCGATGAGCACGCATCCGTGGTGGCAGACCACCGTCATCTATCAGATCTATCCGCGCAGCTTTCAGGACACCACGGGAAACGGGATCGGGGATCTGCCTGGCATCACCAGACGTCTTCACTACCTCGCGAACACCCTCGGCGTCGGGGCCGTATGGATCTCGCCCTTCTACCCGTCGCCGATGGCGGACTTCGGGTACGACGTCGCCAACTACACGGACGTCCATCCGATGTTCGGGACGATCGCCGACTTCGACGAGTTGCTCGCCGAGGCACATCGGCTCGGTCTGAAGCTCATCATCGACTGGGTGCCCAACCACAGCTCTGACGAGCATCCCTGGTTTGTCGAGTCCCGCTCGAGCAGGGACAACCCGAAGCGTGATTGGTATGTATGGCGGGATGCCAGGCCGGATGGCTCACTCCCCAACAACTGGCTGAGCAACTTCGGCGGGCCGGCCTGGGAGTATGACGAGACAACGGGTCAGTATTACCTCCACTCGTTCCTCGCCAAGCAACCCGATCTCAACTGGCGCAACCCCGAAGTTCAAGAAGCGATGTTCGATGGGATCCGGTTCTGGCTCGATCGAGGGGTCGACGGGTTCCGCATCGACGTCGCCCACGTGATGATGAAGGACCCCGAACTCCGCGACAACCCGCCTGTTCCCGAAGACTGGCAGCGCCGGTTCAAGGAACACGGTGAGTACGACAAGTTCCTCCACATCCACGACAAGGGACATCCGGACGTCCACCAGGTCTTCCGTGACTTCCGCTCCCTGCTCGACAGCTACCAGCCGGACCGGTACTCAGTGGGAGAGATTCACATCGCCGACTGGGCCGAATGGGCGACCTACTACGGCGAAGACCTCGACGAGCTGCACATGCCCTACAACTTCTCGATGATTCACGCCCCCTGGGATGCCGCCGAAGTCGCTCGCCGGGTCGACGAGATGGAAGCCGCACTGCCGGCGGGCGCCTGGCCCAATCATGTGCTCGGCAACCACGACGAGAAGCGGCTCATCTCCCGTTATGGATCGGCTGCGGCGCGGACCGCCGCCATGCTGCTGCTGACCCTGCGCGGGACACCGACCATCTACTACGGGGACGAGATCGGGATCACTGAGACCTACATTCCCCCCGAGCAACAACAGGACCCGTGGGGACGCAACCTCCCGGGCGCAGGCCGCGACGGCTGCCGAACCCCGATGCAATGGGACGAGTCCCCTTACGCCGGGTTCTCCCCCTCCGTTGCCGCATCGACCTGGCTGCCGCTGACCGAGGATTGGCACAGCCGCAATGTGGAGACAGAGCTCGGCGATCCCGAGTCGCTAATCAATCTGTACCGGGAGCTGTTGCGCTATCGCGCAGACTCGCCTTCCGTGCTGCACGGCTCCTACAGGCGGCTCGATACCCAATCGGGTGTCTTCGCATACGAGCGCAGCTACGAGGGTGAAAGGGTCGCAGTCGCCCTCAATTTCACGGATGAGGCCAGGAGCTTTGGCAGCCCTCGCTCGGGACGGATAGCTCTCTCCACAATCACAGAGCGACGTGACGAGGTGGTCACGGGCGAGCTCAGGCTGGGGCCGAGCGAAGGCGTGATCGTCGAGCTGAGCTGAGCCGCCTAAGGAGTCTCACTCTTGGTCCAGATGACGCGCTGCGGGAACGGGATCTCGATGCCCTCGCGGGCAAACGCCTTGATGAGACGCCCCCGGATCTCACGCCCCGTCGCCCACTGCTCACCTGGCTCCGTCTTGACCACGAGCCGGATCGAGATCGAGCTCTCCCCGAACATCTCAACGCCCCAGATCTCGGGCTCTTCGATGATCGTGGCGTTTTCGGGGTGATCGCGCCACACCTGGTCGGCAACGGCCTTGATCACCTGGCGGGCGTGGTCGATGTCGGTGCCGTACGCCACCTCGATATCCAAGACCGCACGAGCCCACTGCTGCGATTTGTTGGCAACCCGGGCGACCTCGCCATGGGGCACGAACCAGAGGGTGCCGTTGACGTCGCGGATCTGAGTGATGCGTAGGCTGATCGCTTCAACAACCCCCGCCGCTTCACCGACGTCGATGATGTCACCGACACCGTATTGATCCTCTACCAGCATGAAGAAGCCGGAGAGAAAATCCTTCACGATCGATTGCGCTCCGAACCCGAGGGCGACACCGGCGATGCCCGCACTGGCGACGAGCGGGCCGAGGTTGACGTCGAGTAGCGAAAGCACCATCAAGAAGGCGAGTGTGTAGACGATGGCGGCTGCGGTCGACCGCATGATGGAGCCGAGCGTCGTTGCGCGCTGCTTCGACTGGTCGGCTGCCTGCGCCATCACCAGGGCCCTGCGACGCTGGGCCATGAGGTCTGCTCCCTCTGCATCGGCCTCTTTGTCGTGGGCTTCGCGCCATGCGGCCAGACGCCTCTCGCGATCCCGGACCATGTTCCTGACCGCCCGATCGACCGAACGCCGCACCACCCGGACCAACAACCAGGCCACTACCACGATGAGCGCCACACGCAGGGGACGATCCACCACCCAGTCGACGGCATCCGCCAATGTCCGGTTGTTCGTCCAGTTGTAGACCCAGTCGCAGATCAGGCTTGTGCTATTCGTGCAGCCTTCGGCAGCGGCCAGCAACACCCGGGACCTCCTTCAACTCTTGCTACCGACAGGGTACTCGGCGCTCCGGTGCGGTCCTGGTGAATCGCCTGACGGCAGCCATCACCATCAGCAACGAGGCCACTGCAAGATGTGGTTCCGGTTGCCTCTGCGACGCAGTAGCGTCCATGTGATGAACAAGAATTTCACCAGCCACCGCTCCACCGGTCTGGCTGCGATCGTCGCTCTTGCGCTGCTTGTAGCAGGGTGCGGCGGTGGTAGCTCGGCGGCGACGACTACCACGAGAGCCGCTCCCACCACCCAGGCACAGCAGACAACAACCACCGCACCTACGACAACGACGACCACCGCCCCCGCCACCACCGAAGCAACAACAAGTACCGAAGCAACAACAACGACGGCGGCCACCACAACCACCGTTGATGTGAACACGCTCGCAGACGGTTCCGGATGTACACCGGGAACCGACGTGTTGGGAGACGGGCTCTGGTTCGGTTATGTCGACTCAGCGACTCCCGGTGCGTTGGAGTTCGATCTCGCTTGCTGGTTCACCGGAGAACCCGCAGCAACCGCGGCTGCTGAAGACGGTGCGGAATCACCGCCACCCAACGATTACTACATCCGCAACACGAACCCACAGCTCCGCACCATCACCGTTGCAGCCGGTGCCGAGGTGTCATGGCTGCCCTCGATTGGAGATCCGTCGACACAGACCACCATCCCCTATGCCGACTGGTTGGTCGCCCGCGAGGGTCGGGACACGGGGTTCGACCCGGGTGTGTGGATCACCATCAGCAACGGTGAAGCGACCTTCATCGAGGAGCAATACCAACCGTGAGCACTGGCCGACCCGGGTCTGTCCGGAGCAACTTATTGCTCATTGTCGGGCGGATCTGAGCCGAAACACGCATGGTGCAACACGCACCAATATGTTGGTGCGGAGTTCACCACGATATGATGCAGATTGCACCATGCGTCGTTTTACCGTCTCCCTACCCGAGGAAACCTACGAGGCCGTGCGCCGGCACGCCGAAAACGCAGTACCGCCGTCCACTCTCCAGCAGATCGTCAGGTACGCGGTCGAGGCACTCCTAGAAGACGGGGTCGCCTCCGCGGATTCGGCCACCGAACCAACTGCAACACCTGCTCCGACGGACAGCGTCGTCACCGGTGTCGACATGCTCGTGTTCTCAGTCCGCGACGTGACGTATGGGATCCCCATCGAATCCGTCGAGACAGTAGCGGCGAGTCTCGACATCCACCATGTGCCCACAATGAGTGAGAGCATGCTCGGCATGGCCACCTTCCGCGGCGGGCTCACCGAAGTCCACGACGGCGGCACCGTGCTCCAGAACCAGCCACTCGGGGACGACCATTTCCAGCTGCTGGCGATCCCCGTCACCGACCGTCGGGTTCTGATCACCGTTTCGTCAGTTGTCGGACTCGTTCCCGCAGACGACGTGCAGTGGGCCGCTGGGCCTGCCACGTCACCCGAATGGGTGTCGGCGCTTGCCTGGAGTGAGACGAGAGTGATCGCAGTCATCGACCCGGCGGGCTTCCACCTCTAGCAGGGAGACAAAGAAGACGGGAGGCCCCACGTCACGAGGGACCTCCCGTCAATCCTTGCGGGCTCTCTAGTTGTTGAGTCCCAACTCGGCTTTGAGCTCCTCGAGCTTGGCGTCTGCCTGTGCCATGTTGATGGCTTCCTTGAGCTCCATCTCGGAACCCTCCGGCGTCGCATCGCGCAACTCGGCCTTGGCCATTGCCTCGGCCTTGCGCCTCTCGATCTTGTCCTCGATCTTCTCGAGCGATGGCGCCTCGTAGTCACTCATGTTGGACATAGCGTCGACGGCCTGGTTGACCGACTCCTGCATCTTGGCGGCCTCGAGTGAGCCGAGCAGCTCCATACGCTTGGCTGCCAGCTCGGAGACCCGCATTGCATTCTGCTGAACGGCCTCTTTCGCCTTGTCGGCTTGAGTCGTCGCCGTCTCGTACTGCGTCTTCAGCGTCGCCAGATTGTTCTCGGCGGCCTGGAGCTTCATTGCGATCGACTGGGCAGCCTTGGTCCACTTGGCCTGTCCCTCGGCGTCACCTGCCGTCTTGGCTTCCTCCGCCTTGAGGATTGCCTGCTTGGCCATCTCGCGGGCGTCGCCCACGTCGTCGGCGGCGTTCCCCATCTTCGACTCGAGTTGAGTGCGGTGTGCCACAACTTTCGCTGCCTGGTTGCGCAGCTCTTGATCCCGCTTCTTGGCCTCGTTGATCGCCTGCTCGATTTCGACCTCAGGGTTCATCAGCTTCTCGGCGCCACCCTTGAACAGCGTCGTTATGTAGCCCCACAAGCGCTTTAGAAAGCTCATTGGTTTCCTTCCGTTGTCACGTGAATCGGATTGTAGATCTTTGCCAACACGGTTGGCCGGTGCGAATTTCGCTCAACGACGGCGCTTGCCGCCACCCCGGACCCGGCCACCACCGCTCCTTCGCCTCGTCGTCCTCCTGGTCGAACTGCGTGGCACCGGTGAGCCGGGACCGGGAATGACGCCACCGCCGCTGCGAGCCGTCGGTGTCGACGACCTGCGGGTGCTGCTGCGCGTGCCAAGGAGACCACCGAGCCCACCGCTCCGGCCGCGGCTCGTGCCACCACCGGCGAGCACTTGACCGGCGACACCGATGAGGATGTCCATCATGCCCGGCCCCATGTACGAACTGCGCCGCGAGGACCGCCGCTGGTAATCCGGACGTGGTGCGGGAATCGTCACTCTCCCGTCCGGCTCCGGCTGCGGCTGCTCGATGCTCTTTGGCTCCGGCTCGGGTGGCTTTGGCTTTCCATCCAGAAGCGCTTCGGCACAGTCGAGTTGCCATATGGCGAGGTCGAGATCGTTGGATATGTCGAGCAACTCGGCAGGAGTGTCTGCCTGCTGTAGCCGATCACCGAGTTCCCGATAGGTTTCGCTCGCCTGGTTGTAGTAGTCATGGACCTCGGGGTTGTTGGCGACCCGAACCTCGTCCTCCATATCGAGGATGTCGTTTGCGATGTCGTCGACCTGCTTCTGGACGGAAGCCCGCACCTTTGCCATCTGCTCGGCGGCGGCGTTGACGGTCTGCTTCTTGCCGCGGCGCACCAGCCAGAACAGGAGCAGACCGATGCCAACGATGATCACGAGGAACCAGATGAGACCCGATCCGCCGCCTCCCGATGTCGAGCCCGAAGACGAACTCGCCGCTGCGGTGGTTACCGGATTCGACGTGGTGCCAGCTTCAGCAAAGAGGCCGACGACGAAGTTGGCGGCATACTCTGCGTCGCTGCCGCTCTGGTCGTTTGCGTATTGGAAGGCGGCATTGAGGTCAGCGCTCGTGAAGCCTTCGTCGTTGGTGAACCACCCGACGTCATCCGGCGAGAGCACGAAGACCGTGCCGGCATCAATGCTGAGCTCGTCGTAAACCGACTCGGCGTAGACGGTGTTGCCGCCGAGCGGCGTGTCCTCGAGGACGATCAGGTAGTACCTCGACCCATTGTCGCGAGCTGTCGACACGATCTGGGTGGCGTCGCTGTCACTGATCGAGACGTTACTGTCGAGGTGGTAGCCCGTCGTGGCCGCATCATCGACAACTTCGGACAGGGTGGCGGCGAAGACACCCGTCGCCCCAAAGAGCAACGCTGCTGCGGCCAGGAGCGCGATAGAGCCAGTACGGCGTAACCAATTCATGTGCCCATCGTACATGTGCGACGAGCCCGGGGCATTGCCCTGAAGCGAGTTCAACCCCGTGATATGGCGGCACGCAGGAAGAACATGATGTTGGCGGGTCGCTCCGCCATCCTCCGCGTCAGGTACGGGTACCAGGCCGCCCCGTATGGCACATAGATCCGAAGTGGATCACCTGCAGCAAGCATCCTCTCTTGCAACCCGGGACGCACGCCGTAGAGCATCTGGTATTCGTACGACCCGCTCCGACGTCTTGCGAGACTTGCGGCTACATCCAGTCGGGCCGTGTCGTGAGAAGCAATCGCAGGTTTCACGGTGTTGTCGCTCATCAGGATGTGGGTGAGCCGATCGAATGCCTCGTCCACTTCTGCACGGCTCTGGAAAGCCACTTCCGCCGACTCTGCATAGGCTCCCTTACACAGGCGGATGTGACCACCGAGGGGCATTACCCGGTCGAGGTCATGTGGAGTGCGCCTCAGATAGGCCTGCACGGCAACACCCAGATTCCCGTTGCGCTGCTGCACCGTCGAGTAGATGTCGATGGTGGCTCCGGTGACCGCGCTCTCCTCCATGTCAACTGTGACCGTTGTGCCCACAGCCTTAGCCCGCACCGCGAGAGCCTCGAGTGACTGCTCGGCCAGATCATCGTCGAATCCCATGCCGAGCTGGGAGAGCTTCACCGAGATGTTCCCATCGATCTCGTTGGCACCGATCGCATCAAGACACGCCAGATAGTCGTCCCGGGCCCCCTCGGCTTGTGACTGATCGGTGACGTGCTCTCCGAGATGATCGAGAGACACCGACGCTCCCCCGGCATTGAGCACCGCGGCAGCAGCAATCGCATCGTCGAGTGTCTCCCCGGCGACAAAACGAGTCGAAAGCGCTCGACCAGGCCCGGTACCCGTGATGATGCGCCGCACCGGACCAGCCTTTGTGAACCCAAGCAGGCCGCGCCCGATGATGTTCACTGCGAAGGGCCCAACCGATCGAGCGATGCCTGACCCAACTCGCGGGAGCGCTTCGCCGCGGCCTGGACGGCGCGCTCGAGAAGGGCCCGGAAGCCGCCATCCTCGAGCTCGTGCATCGCCGCAGCCGTTGTGCCACCCGGTGACGTCACCTCGGCCCGGAGCCGGAAGGCGCTTTTCTCGGAGACCGAAAGCAGAGCACCCGCACCTCGCAACGTCTGTACCACCAGCTTCTCGGCAGCGTGGTGCGGAAGGCCCTCGCGAATGGCAGCCTCGGTGAGTGCCTCGGCGAGGAGAAAGACGTAGGCGGGGCCGGTACCGGAGACCGCAGTGACCGCATCGAGCAAGTCCTCGGACAGGCGGATCGTCTCACCGACGGCCGCCAGAACCATATCGGCGAGCACAAGCGCCTCTTCGCCGGCATGGGTACCACCGCAATATGCCGTCATGCCCTCATCAACGGCTGCCGGCGTATTCGGCATCGAACGGACAACAGCAATGCCATCGAGGACGTTCTCGAAAACGGCAACCGGGACCCCAGCGGCGAGCGAGACGACAACCTGACCCGGTTTGACGGCACCCTTGATCTGATCGAGCAAGCCGCCGACATCCTTGGGCTTGACCGCAACCACCAGAACATCACGATCGGCAACGGCTGCGACGGCGTCGAGCGTGACACGAATTCCGGTGCGTCGCTCCGCCTCTTTGGCCCGCTCGTCACGACGCACCAGCAGGATCAGCTTGTCTATCTCCCAGCCGGCACGAAGAAGCCCTTCAGCCAGGATCTCGCCCATCGAACCGGCACCGAGAATCGCAACGCTTGGATGATTCATGTCCGAATCATACGGAATCAGCACCCGAGGTTCGAACCGGATTGGCCGGGGCACGGTACGCTCCGATCATGGATCAGCGCCCTGCCGCCCTCGAGCAAACGCTGCTGTGGATCGTCACCGGATACCGCATCTTCGCCGCGATCTGGCTGGCCATCCTCGGCACGGTGACCCTCGCCAACGACACAAAGGTGATCGACCATCCGAACGTGGTGCTGGCAACCATGTCGCTCGCCCTCGTGTGGGCGGCTCTCACAATCCTGACCGCCATGGTGCGGCCGGGCATCATCCGCACCTGGTGGTTCGTTGCCTTCGACCTGGCCATCTCATGCTGGACGGTGGTGGCGGGGGATGTCGCCGGGACCATTCAGTTTGCCGGTGGCTATCCCCTCGTCGGCGCTCTCACCGCCATCTATGCCTTAGGTTGGGCCGGCGGCATCGTCGGGGCCGTCGTGCTCACAGCAACAGGGTTGACCAGGATCCTCGACCCGCCCCTCGAGCCACAGGATCTCGCCAACTCGATCGCGTATCTCTTCTCCGTCGCGGCCGCTTCTGGTGTGGCTGTTGCGCTGCGCACCAGCGATCGTCGTCGCGCTGAAGCCGAGGCTGCCCTCGAGCAGGAGCACACCGAGCGCATCCGTGCTGAGGAGCATGCCGAAATGGCGGCGCATCTACACGATTCCGTCCTGCAAACACTGGCTCTGATCCAGCGTGACCCCGGTTCGACCCCGGACATCCGGGGCCTGGCCCGCCATCAGGAACGAGAGCTGCGCGCCTGGCTGTTCCCGGACCGGGGCAATAGCGTCGAGGGGACAGGGGGCTTCCGTGAGGCTCTCATCGCGGTGTGCTCGGAAGTCGAGGACATGGGCGACATGCAGGTGGATGTGGTCGTCGTGGGCGACACCGCGGATCCCGTCGACCCGATTGTACGGGCGGCAAGGGAAGCGATCCTCAACGCCAGCAAGCACGCCGGTGTGGCCACGATCTCGGTCTACGGCGAGGTCAACGACGACGCGGTGCTCGTCTTCATCAAGGATCGGGGCACCGGCTTCGATCCTGCGACAGTCCCCGGCTCACGGCAAGGAATAAGGGAATCTATCGTTAGTCGCATGGAGCGCAACAGCGGCACAGCCGAGATCATCTCCGCTCCGGGTGCTGGAACCGAAGTCCGGTTGCGACTCCCGAGGGGACACCCATGACAACAGTCTTCATCGTCGATGACCACGATCTGTTCCGCGCCGGGGTGCGGGCGGAGCTCCCCGACGACCTGGAGATCATCGGCGACGCATCCGACGTTGAGGCTGCGATCGAGATGATCAGGGAAAGACAGCCGGATCTCGTGCTGGTCGACGTCCACATGCCACACGGTGGTGGGCGGGCCGTGATCGAGGGAGTACACGCCACTCACCCCGACCTGCTCTTCCTCGCCATCTCGGCCTCCGACGCCCCCGAGGATGTTGTGGCCACGGTGCGCGCCGGAGCCCGCGGCTATGTCACCAAAACGGTGTCGCCCACCGATCTCGCAGAGGCCATCCGCCGTGTCGTCGACGGTGATGCCGTCTTCTCCCCGAAGCTCGCCGGGTTCGTACTCGACGCCTTCGCCTCACTGGAAGTCAAGGGCCTCGATCCCGAGCTCGACAAGCTCACCAAGCGGGAACGAGAGGTGCTCCAGCACATTGCCCGCGGCTACACCTACCGCGAGGTGGGCGAGCAACTGTTCATCTCGGCCAAGACCGTGGAGAACCACATGTCGGCGGTGCTGCGCAAGCTCCAGCTATCCAACCGCCGTGAGCTGACCCGTTGGGCTCAGGACCGGGATCTCATCTAGGCGACTCGACCTGGTCACGCCCCGCCCGGCTGCGACGGTCTCGCCACCAGGACGATCGAACGGGCCGCTACCAACTAGAACCCCCGGATCCTGGTTTGCTGATGATGTCGACGTCCGTGTAGAGACCGGCAACGATCTTCGCCAAGTTGTCGAGCGATCCGGCGTCGAAATACGAGGAATGGCCGCTGCATCCGTCGGTGGTAAACCGGATAGCGCCGAACTCTTCGTCGGCAGGGTTGGTGCCGTGCCAGAGAGCCTCTGCACCTTCATTCCACATGTCGGTGCCGAGCCATGGCACCCAGAATGCAGGCGGCACCCAGAAAGGGGGCAGCTCGCTTAGACTGATCCCAAGTGCGATCGGGTCCTTGTCGGCAAGAGCCACCCACACCCGCCCACTGTCACGCAACTCCGCCTCATCCGCCGCGTCGAGTGTGGTGCCAGGGCTCCCGACAAACACCAGGTTGTCCGCCTCGAGCCCGGTGCGGGCAGCAGTACCTGCGAGCACCGTGCCGTAGCTGTGAGCGACCACGGTGATCGTGCGTTCCTCCCCCGGGTCTATGCCGCGGAGGAAGCGCTGCAAGGAGGGCGCTCCCTGGTTCGCCGCCGAGCGCAGCGTCGCCCCGATGTTGTCGGGCGAGTCGTAGCCGAGCCACGCAACCGTGGCGATCCCGAGACCGGAGGTCGCGTCATACAGGTCCCTGGCATTTGTTCGGAATCCTCCGTCGCCGTTGCTGAAGTTGTAGATGTCGTTGGCCATCCCGGGAACGACGACGGCGACCCGCGCAGCATCGGACAGATTGCCGAACACCTCAACGACCCGGCCGTCACCCGACGGGTCGAATAGGAGTATCTGGCGATCCTCGTCGAGCCATCGCTGGTATTCGTCGATGCGCTCGATCAGCGGGCGCAACGCTGTTGGCGTGATGCCGATCCCGGTCGTCTCTTCGAGTCGGTCGGCGTATTCCTCGAGCCGTGTCATCTCGGCCCGGATCAGTGCCCGGTTGGCGGCATAGCGAAGCTCGGGCGGGGCACCGTCGAGAACACTCATGATCTCGGGGTACAGACGAACCAGAGCATCGCCGTCATCGGTTGTCATCACTTCGAACGCAGCAGCCCGCTCCTCGGGTCTCGCCATCGCCAGACGCGCCGTCATCCGCTCCAGACGCCACCGCGCATAGTCGTCCTGCCAGGTATCGAGGGTGAAGTTGGCCGTTGCCGCAAAGCGGTCGAGCCCCAACTCCGCAGGAAGACCCCGCCTCGTCACCTCAACGTGTTGGGTCCCTGCCATGACCCCGGCGCGCCATCGCAACTCCTCGGACTCGGCGGTGAGTGCAAGTTGACTTGCGGCAAGATGCACATCGAGCCCAAAAGCCTCGAGGTACCCACGACGGCGGAGGACAGTATCTGTGTTGCTCCGGGCAAGGCCAACCCGCTGTGCGTATTGGTCTGCAGTATTGGCAAGCTCAATCAAGCCTTCGGGGTTGATCCCGTAGAACCCCACCGTCAACCTCTTCCCAGCTGCACCAGCTCGACACGACCGTCGGCAACCAGGTAGCCACGACCGGCCGGAAAAACCTGCTGGTCGTTGCGTGGTAGCTGCGTCTGCCACAGATCACCGTCGGAAAGCGGATTGGGTCGTAGCACGCAGCCGATCCGCGATCGACGCAATTCCTGGGTCCAATGCCCATATCGGGAGCGCAGTACATCGGTGTTGCCCGCGGCCACGATCCTGATCCCGGAGTCCCGCTTGGCGACTATCTCGGCGAGGACGTCGCCGCCATCCACCAGCTCGGCGTCATCGACGAGCAACAGCACAGAGCGATCACTCAACCCGGCCACCCGGCCCGGTTCGATGACCGCGTCGACCGAAGGGCATCGGGCGAGGTCCGAGCGACGGGGTGTGATGGCTGCAACGTACAAGCCGGGATCGGCGGCCTTGGCAACCCTTGCGATTGTGGTCAGTGCCGTGGTCTTGCCCGATCGAGCCGGCCCGGCAACCAGGGCATGTTCACCGTCACGAAGGATCAAGCCCACCGGGACAAGCGACGAATCTCCAATCCCGAGCGGCAGATACCACTCGCCGGTTGTGATCCTGCCCCTCGAGATGAACTCAGTGATCGATACCTCGCTCGGCAGCACATCGATGCTCCAGGGTGGATTGAGCGGTGCCGGCCACGAGACCCCGGCGACGGCGGTGGCGATCCCATCGGGGTGTGCCATCGCCACCTGCACCTCACGCCCGCTCCCGGATTCGAAGGCACGACCCGGCGTTGTGGGCGGGTCGACCGGCGGAACACCAAGCCCGCTGTAGTCGTAGCGGTCGGCGAGCCGGAAGACGAGCCGGGCGGCGATGGTAGATGCAATCCGGCTGGGAACGTCACCGGGGTGCTTTGCGGTAACGATGGTCATCATCCCAACGCCGGGGCCATCGGCGATGAGGCGGGCGACGAGGTTGTGAATGGCCATGTCGCCGGGTTCGCTGTAGTGGTCGGCAAAGCCGCCGTAGTTGTCGAGCATGGTGACGGTCGTCGGATACCCGGCCGCATCCGCCGAGCCATCGGCAATCGACTGGCGCCGATGGTGCAGCTCCATACCCAGTCTCCGAAGGAGCCGCCGCTGCCGCTCCCGGTCGCTGCCCACAACGACTGCACCGACGTGGGGAAGCCTGCGCAGCGGCTGCAGCAACTGGTCGTCGAAGTCGACGATGTACATGTGGAGGCGGTTTGGATCGTTGCCGATGGCGGTGGCCATGGCAATCGAGGCAAGAGCCGACGTTGTCCCGCTCCCCGGGAGGCCGTAGAGAAGCAGGTTTCCAGAAACCGGCGACCACCCTGCTGCGACCTGACGCTGCCGGTGCGGTTCATCGGCGAGCGCAAAAGGGGCACCGCTTGCATCTGCAACAGGCAAATCGCCGAGAGCGATGGCCTCCGGCAGCGGGTCCGGCCACGGCAGCCGCGCCGGCGGCAGCTCGAGCCGCCGGGTTGCCCTGCCGGCAGCCTCGACTATGAGCTCGAGATCGCTCCGGGCGGTGTCATTGTAGCGAGCGAGTAACTCGGGGTGGCCCTGCTCAGCACCAAAGACGAACGGGTGTGCGACAACGGAAACCGCCCGTTGTGCCTGCGAACGACCGGTAACCAGGGCGGTCTGGAACGCCACCGTGTCACCCGGCCCGAGCCGGGCAAACGCCCGCCCCGGCTGGCTGCGACCTATGGCGGCGGCTTCCGGCGAGCCGATGACATCGACAGAGTCTGCGACATCCTGAACCCGCAGAGGCATGCGCAGGTTGGTGTTGGCCTTGATCTTCTCGTCGATGACACCATTGGGGCGCTGGGTGGCCAACAGCAGGTGCACCCCGAGGCTACGACCCCGCTGGGCGATGCCGACGAGGGCGTTCATGAAGTCGGGAAGCTCGGTGGCGAGAGCGGCGAACTCGTCGATCACGACGAGCAGGCGCGGTAGCGGGTTGGCCCTACTCGCTGTGAATTCGCGGATGTCGGAGACTTCTGCCGCCCGGAGACGTTCTTCGCGGTACCGGAGCTCAGCCTCGAGACAGACAAGGGCACGACCGGCCAGATGATCGTCGAGGTCAGTGACCAAACCGACGGTGTGAGGCAACGAGGCACATGCGTCGAAGGCGCTGCCCCCCTTGTAGTCGACCAGAACGAAGTTGAGATCTGTGGGACTCACCGATACGGCAAGTGAGGTCACCAGGCTGCGTAGTAGCTCGGATTTCCCCGACCCGGTCGTCCCGCCGAGGAGGGCATGGGGACCGTCTGCGACCAGGTCGATGGAGAAGACTCCGTCCGCACTGATACCGATGGGAGCAGCGAATCGGCCGTCACCTGAGCGCCACTTGCTCACGATGGCGTCTTCGATGTGGTCGCCGAGTCCGAGCAGATGGCCCAGATGTGCGATCGGAGGAAGATTGGCTCCGGCGCTCACTGATTCCGGGTCGTCGACGCGGGCCAACGCTCGTGCGATCCGGCGGGCAGTGGCAGCACCGATCGTCCACGCGGCGAGCGGCGCCTCGCTGCCATCGGGATAGCGAACATGGCTCCGGCCCGGTGCCAGTGCAACGATCGTTGTCGCCAGCGAGGGAAGGTCGACGGTCCGCCTGGCAACGGCGATCGCGGCCACGCCGCGTCTCGGCCCTTCCTTGAGAAGCTCCCGGATCATCGCCTGCGGCCCGGTGAGGAGGTCGGGGAGATCGACGATCAGCAGATTTTGCACCATCTTTGAGTCGACGTCGCCTGCGCCGGGCAACATGGCGACAACCTGCTCGATCTGTTGCAACGATGCGGCCAGCCTGCGACTGCCCCCAACCTCGACATGCGGGAGCCATTTCGCCCAATCCCATTCCGGCGAGTTCTCGGTGAACACGCTGATCGACAGATCCGCGGGACCGTGGCTCACAGCCGCCTGGAGCAGCAGCTGACGCAACAGCCCGATTGCCACCGACCTCTCTCCTGCAATACCGACAACATCGCCGGCTTCGAGGTGCGCGACAACCGGGACGTCGTGCAGTTCCGCAAACGGCCGCACCACGTCGGTGGCTTCAGCAACAGGCTGCTCCGCCCACACAGGCCGCCACTCCTGGCAACCGCTGCCAACCGGCAGCGTCATGAAATCCGCGTGGCCGTGCCTTCGCTCCCACAGTCGAGAGTCGACACGCAATGCCAACAACTCGAGATCTGCGGGCGTCGGCATGCTCTCCCGCCTGTGGCGGATCTCTAATTGGTGTGCGTGAGATACCTCACGTCGAAAGCGAGCAAGTGCATCCTGATAGGCCTCGCCCATCTCCCGTCGTTCCCGTCGCAGCCGGCGCCGGTCTTCAACCCAGTTGGCGAGGAGCATGGCGGGGGAAAAGAGGGCGAACACAGCCATCCTCGGGTGGATCAGAATCGCCATCCCGACACCGAGGATGACCGGAACGATGAGGGCACCCCAGCCGAAGCGCATCGGCTTGCCCGGCTGCTGCGGCGGTCTCGGGGGATACAGCTCGACCGGCCGGTAGTTGGAGACGGCTCGGGGCGGCCGGTTGAACACCCCGTGGCGTGGTCGCGGCTCGACTTCACCAACGACGGAGAACACCCGATTGCCGATCGTCATCGTGCTTGCGGATCGGAACGGTATCTCGGCCCCACGCACCGGATTGCCGTCGAGCCTGGCCGCCGAACCATCGAGATTACGAACGAAGACGCTCCCGTCGGCGTCGATCCGAAGGACAACCTTGCCCGTCGTCTCGACCGGGACGTCGGCGGGTGCCTGCCCGATGGTGAGTGTCCCCACACCCAGCTGCCGCACGACAAATTGTGCGATACCACCGATGTCGAGCAGAGCCCCCACCTGGCGGGGATCACCGGCTGCCGCAGCTTCGATCACCGACCCGTTGCCAAGCCCGAGTTCGGCGACCGGTGTCGCCGGATCGAGCCGTTTCCCATCCACCACAATGACGCATGGCTCTGTTCCGAGAAGAGAGCCGAGCATGCGCCCAATCGACATCGTCTCGTCGCCAACGTCGACGCCTACCTCATACTCTGATCCCTGCCAACGAACCACGATGTTCATCAGACCGCTCCGCCGGGAATGACACCACCCGATGCTGCCGCCGCGCTTGCAGCCGCAACCGCCTCGGCTGCCGCTGCCTGAGCATCGAGCGACGTCGCCGTGCGCCGATTGCCTGCCGCTCTCTGATCCAGCTCGCCTGCGATCGTGCGCAACCGATTCGCCTGAGCGTCGACCGCATCGCTGTTGGAACGCACGTTGGCTTCGAAGCTCAGCGCCGCAGGCCCCACCCAAACACGCTGGGACATAGTCACGAGCGGCGCCAGCAACCCCTGGAGAGCCGACGCCTGAGATCGCAGCCGATCTGCGTCTGCAGCGATTTCGTCTGCTTCGGCCCGCTGCTGCACGGCGCGGCGACGGAGCTCTTCAGGAGTCACCGAAATCCTCCCTCAGGAGTGTCGCTTTCCTATCGGGTGGCCATCTCGATGTTGTCGCGGTACTTGGCAACGGCGACACCGGCTTGCAGCAGAGCCTCGCGGAGGTTCTTGAGCGCCGGAGAGAACTCAGTCTCCCATGCCGCACGGAATCTGTCGGCCCCGGGCCCTTCCCATGCGGTCGCCCCGGGTGCGACCTTCGAGGTGAGCGTCGACTCGAGGCTCTGCACCTCTCCCGCTTTGCTGTCGAATATCGACCGGAGTTGGTCGAGATCGGCCAGGTTTGCGCCAAACATTCCTGCTGACATTGCCTTTCCTTTCTACCCGCCTGGCTATCCAGACTTGATAGCGGCAGACACTATAACGATATATAACATATGTCAACCGTGGTTGCATATTGACAGCAGTGTTTGATTATGTCTAAGGTTGTGTCATGGATAGCAACAGGGGATCGACCCTTGGGATTAGTGGTCTGATCGCAATGACGGCGGCGGTGACGATCGGGCTCAACGCGCTGGGAGATGTGCCGGGTCTCGCCGTCGACTGGGCGAGCCCGATTGCTTGGATCGACTCATCGAGCCCCACCGACGTCGTCGGGGCGATCCTCCGTCTCATCGGTCTCGTCATCAGCTGGTGGGTGCTGATCACAACGGTGCTCTACTACGCAGCGGGGTTGGTGAGCCCAGAGCGCAGACCGCAGTGGCTGTCGCTGGTCACTCTGCCCCCGATCCGCAGGGTGATCGACCAGGTCCTGGCCACATCGCTTGCGCTGTCGATCGCTACCGCTCCGGTCGGACCGCTCCGTGCCCCTGAAACCAGATCGCCGGACCCGGTGCCAATCGTCTACGAGGTTGCCACCGACGGTATTCCCGTCCCCCACATCGGCTCCTCCGTGCCGGTTGGGACCGATGTTGAAGCGGACGAGAAGGCACCGCCTGCACGCGATCAGAACCAGGCCGTCGACGCCGGGCAACTAGCGGCTCCAGACAGGGAAGGCTCAGCCGAAAGCGCAGATGGACCGTCCCTGCCACCTGGACCGCCCGTGGCAAAGCCGCCGACGGTCGTTTCGTCACCTACCACCCCCGTCGCCACGACGACCACTACTCGGGTTGAGAATGAAACGACCTACACCGTGGTCACGAACGACAATCTGTGGGACATCTCTGCGGCACACCTCGAAGCGATCCTCGGTGCCCGGCCGGTGGTCGGTGACATCGACGACTACTGGCGCACCGTGATCTCGGCGAACCGGGGCACACTCAGATCCGGCGATCCCAATCTCATCTACCCGGGCGAGCTCATCACGCTACCGCTACCGGAGATCTCCCCATGAGCCTCGTTGACATGCTCGGTGCCCCCGTCGAAGACCCCGCAGCACCGGAGCCGGCAATCCAGCACTCCTGCCGGGCTGCGGACTATCGAGAGCCGGAGCCGGTACCGGCACCCCGGAAGCGAAACAAGCTCGTCGTGGTGCTTCTTGTCGTTGCTGCGCTTGGTGTTGGCGTCGCAGGCGGTTGGTACGGGCCCGGCTTGGTGTCGTCGGCTCCGGCGCCTGCCACAACAGAGATCGCCGGACTTCCCGCAGGCATCGCCGGCTTTGCTGAGCTGTACGTGGCTCAGCAGCTGTCGCGATCAACAACCGGCGACGGGGCCGAGCAGGTGAGCGACATGTGGATCAACCAGGCGGCTGCCATTGCGGGCCGGCAGGTGGATGAGCAATCCTGGCTCGTCACCGTCGCCGTCGATTCACTGGAGCTAGTCGACTCGGTATACCAGCCAACCCCATTGCAGTACTTCGATGTGCTCGTCGCTCTTGTGGGCGGCCGGCCATCAGCGGTCGGCCTCCCGGCTCGGGTTCCCATGACAACACCGGCCGACCAGTCGAGCGCTCTGTTCTCAAACCCCGTCCCCGATGATCAGGCGGTCGCTGCGGTCACGTTCATCAACGAGTACCTAACCGGCGGCAAAGACCTCAACAGGTATCTGGCTGCACCAACAGCCGTCACCCCGTTCGATCCGGCCCCGTATGCCAGCGTCGTCACCCGTCCCCTCGGTGCCAACTCGTTGGGCGCCATCCGGATGGCGGTCGCCGCGACCAAGAGCAACGGCGTCACCCACGAGCTGGAGTACGTCCTGACTCTGATCCTCGACGATGGCGTTTGGGTCGTCTCCAGTATCACCCCGGCGGCCCGATGAGCGATAGCCGCCCGGTCATCGACCACGACCGCCGCTCTCTGTCGATTCCGCGCCGGTTGATGCCTTCGCTGCTCGCGCTCCATGCCGGCAAGCAGCCAGCCGGCAACGCCGTCACCGAGCTCAGACTGGGGGGTGTGCTGGCGGCGACCAGGCTCGATCCATTGGTCGGCTCGCTTGTGGACGCCATCACCAACCCGACTCTCGTTGTCACCGTTGACATCGATGCCTTCGACCCACTCGCCAAACCGGAGCTGGCAACCATATGGCGAAGCGGCGACACCGCGGTGCTCGGGCAAAGCGATCAACGGGGCCGGTTCGAGCTGATCCACATCGACCCGCCGCTGCTCCCGTTTCACCTCGCCCAGATCGTGAGGCTGACGCCCCGATCTCAACCCGACTTCTCGGGCAGTTTCGCGGTACCCGCCCCAACGCTTGCTGCGGTGGAGACGATCGTGGACACCAACCCGGTGCGAGCGGAACGTGAGCTTGCTGCCGCAGGCGTCGGTGCGGCGTGGGTGGACCGTTTCCTCGCAGCTTTGGTGATGCGTCGTTCGATGTGGGTTGTCGAGTCGATCTGGCTCGGCGACCGTCGCCGCCGCACCGAAGCACGCCTCTCGGTGCTAGACGGCGGCTTCACCGGATATTGGCGGCTCAGCCACGAGGACGGCAGGGTGCGTGTCGCCCCGAACCGCTTCGAGGACATGATGCGCCGGTTTGCCGCCCTGCTCCCGTGACCTCGGATCAGTCGAGGTCGGTCCCGAGCAATCGGTCGACGAGGTTGGCGAAGCGAGGGTCGTCCTCCGCCTGGTAGCCGACGGCAACATGACGACCGAGCAACAACTCCGTAGCGGCCGCCAGCTCTCCGGCCAACTCCGGGGAAGCCGCATCTTCTGCAGCCCGCAGCAACAGGGCGACCTGGTGCGTACGCACCAACCTCTCCAGGAGGCTCCGGAAGTGGAGTGAACCGTATGCAGGATCGGCGACGCACTCGGCAACCTTCCCCGTCAGATTCTCCAGTTCACGTTGTGCCCGATTGGCGACCAAACCGAGATCGTGCTCGGCGATCCCCTTGAGCATGGTTGCGGTGCGGTCGACCACGGTGCCGGCGAGCCCGAGCCTGCCGAGGTCACGCAGCACCTGGGCGGTGAGCACGTTGTGGGTTCCCTCCCACTGCTCGTAGACGACGGCGTCACGCAGCAGCCGCGGCAGCACGCTGAACTCCTCGATGGCGCCGTTGCCGCCGAGGACCTCGATGGCTCTGCGGACGACATCGGTGGCGGCCAGCGAGCAGGCGAGCTTGTTTGCGTTCACCAGGTAGCGGTGGAACCCCGCATCGTCCTGATCGGTGGCGGGCCCGCCCATGGCGGCGACGTCGACGGCTTCGTCTAGCCCGGTCAGCTCCCAGGTGCTGTGGAGCGCGGCGAGCCATTCCGTTTTGATCTCGGCGAGCTGGCGGCGCATCAGTGGGAAGTCACCGATGCGTTGTCCGAATGCGGTGCGCTCGGCGGCGTAGTTGGCGGCCTCCAGGTAGGCGCGCCGCATGATCCCTACGTCGCCGACCGCGTTCAGACCAGCGGCTGGTGTTGAGCATGGCGGTGACCATGATCTTGAATCCTGCGTCCGGCTCCCCGATCAACTCGGCCGCGGCTCGATCGAAGTCGATCTCGCCCGAGGCCATGTCGGTGGTGCCGAGCTTGTCCTTGAGTCGGCGGATGGAGAACCCGTTCGGCGATCCGTCCCGTTCCCGATCGACGACGTAACAGCCGAGCCCGGCAGTCCCATCGGGCGCTCCCTCGGGGCGGGCGAGGAGAAGGAACACTCCGGCATCGGCGACCGAGCAGAACCATTTCTCGCCCGTGATCTCGTACCCGTCGCCCGACGCAACGGCGACCGATGCGTTGGCACCGACGTCGCTGCCACCCTGGACTTCGGTGAGGAACTGGGATGCCCGCAGCGCCTGCATGTAATCGTCTGAGGTGAGCGCGGTCAGGTAGCGGTTCTGGAGTTCGGCGCTGGCGTGGCGGCGCAGCACCCGGACCGCCCCGGTGGTGCAGGTCGCCGCGCACATGTGGCCCATCTCGCCCTCGAGCGACGCCAGATAGAACAGTGTCGCCTGCTCGTACGACCCACCGGCCCTGGCGCTGTGGGCGAGGAGACCGGAGTCCCAGACAATCGACCCGGCCCGGTGGTAGGCGTCGTCGAAACGAATCTCCTCTATGCGGTTGCCGTTCCCGTCGTACTTGACGAGCTCGGGGAGGTGGGTCCGGTAGCTCTCGACGATGGCACCGAGATCGGTCGCCACCGCGGCGCCGAACCGGCTCGCTTCCTCGCCAATGGCAGCGAACCGCTCGTCATCGACGTATCGGCGCAGGGCGAGAGCGAGGTGCGGGTCGCTGGTGAAGACGTTGCCGGGGAAGCGCGCCCGCCACCGGTCAAAGGCAGCCCGAGCGGAGGTGAATGCGTCGCTCACCCACCTATTCTCGCGCGAAACGCCGCGCAACAGCGGCCGTGCGGCAAGCGTTCTGGGAGGCCGTCGCTCGATCAGGCGCCAGGCGAAGAGCGAATCTGGTGGCAGAACGCGCTCGATACGCATGTCGAGAACTCTCGGTAGTGCAGTAGTACCGTGGCTTCGAGCCGTACCTAGTGAGACTGCTTGATGGAACTCTCCGCCAACACCTTCTTCCAAATAGAGGGCATGTTCGACCTCGAAGATGTTTTCGTCCTTCGACTCGAGTGGCGCCAGGGCATGCCTCGTCCCGACACATGGCCGAGTTCGGATCTGGAGCGGGTGGTAAATGCCTGGTGGGTATTGGGAAGCGTGGGGACGTGGGGAGGGCGGATCGCGGACGCGCGGATCGTGCCCGATACCGGCGGGCCGCCCACTACGATTCGTTTCGATGCCGCCGGTGCAAACGTGCTCCAGGTGCTGGACGCCGTTCAATCTCTAGTGCGGGCAATCCACGGGGTCCTCGCGAAAGCAGGAGCCGACAAATGGATCCTCTTCACCCTCGCACCTGGATAGCGAGACGATGCGGTCGAAAGATGGGGATTGAAGCAGCGCTGGCTCCTCGCCAACGAGCATATCGAGGAAGGCTTCGGCATCCCGTAGGGGGTGGTCTCCGGTATGAATCACACCACAGCGATGTCGCAACGGACTTCCGACGATGTTGTCCCCAACGGGGAACGGCGGCCTGTCTACGTCGAGCGGGTCAACGCCGCCATCGACTACATCGAGGCCCACCTCGCCGCCGAGATCACGCTCAGCGATATCGCCGACGTTGCTCACTTCTCCCCGCTTTGGATTGCATTGGTGGTGACTGTGGCGACTGGTGGGAGGGACCAGAGACAATTGGGGATCTAGCTGAGGGCGCATTCCTGGGTGGGACCGGAGGCGCCATCGGATATCACTCAGCTTTGACCGTTGGGTCTGAGTCTGCCGTGGTTGGGACACTCTCTCTATTGACAAATAGCAAACCCGAGGTCGCCATCGGAACGCTGCTGGTGCAGTTGTTCCCTCAAGGCTCGGCACCGTATGGTCTGGTGGTCGCCTACGTGTCGGTGGGATCGCAGCGATACCGCATCAGCATGAAGGGTGGCTCCGGAGATGGAACCACCAACACCTGCACGACCAACCACGGGTGGCTTCCCAACGGGATCTATGGTCGCGGCGCCAGCGATCCGAAGTCGAAATTCGACTTCATAGCAAACAAGACGTGGGGGAGCACTGTCATTCGTGGAAGCGTCTGGTTTCTCGATCGGATGGATTGCCCGAGCGGTATCGAGCGGAGCGAGTTGTTCATGCACACCCAGTCGAATAGCGCCACCACCAACTACAAGTCGCAAGGGTGCATCAAGATCAATCACCCCGATCGTGACTACCTGGCTTCCATGTACAGTGTTGCCTACTCGCGGTCCAACGGTCGCATGCAGGTCTACTAGTCCGGTGTTTGCCAGTTGCGAGAGGGTGCCGTATTGGATTCAGGAGGTGCCATGGCCAAGGGGACGATCGCCATTGCACGAGTCGTGGGCCTGATGTTCCTCGTCCTTGCGTTTGGTGGTTGCGAGAGTCAGGGGATGGGCGGAACGTCGGTTTCGTCGCCGTCCACAGAGAGCACCCAGTCCACGCCCACGGCGGCCCACTCTGCAGGTGGTGACCAGGGTGTCGCATCCTCGCTGGTTGTATCGCCGACTTCGACGACATCAACTACGGAGGTGCCGGATCCCTGGGGAGACAGAGATTGTGGTTGGCAGCTTCAGTCGTATTCGGCGGCAGACATCGACGCGATGTCCTCCATGCCAGTGCTTTCGGCGGTAATGCATGGCGACGTCGACGAACTGGCGACACTGCTCTCGGACGGGGTCAACCCCGACGAGTGGAATGGCTACTACCAGCTGTCACCGCTCGTGGCGGCGCTGGAGGCTCATTGCTCGGAAGCGGTCGAGCTACTTCTCGGGGCCGGAGCGTCACCGAATGCCCTGGGCGAGGCCGTGAATCCACTGAGCGTTGCAAGCAGCCACTTCGAGCATGACGCGATGGAGCGCCTCCTTGCACTCGGTGCCGATCCAGATGCAGAGGGACCGGAAGGAAGCGTGGCACTACAGCAGACCGACCTGGAAGGGATCGATATTCTCATCGCAGCGGGAGCAAACCTCGATCACGTCGATGCCTTCGATCAGACTCCGCTTGAGGTCCATGCCGCGACATCACAGTACGAGGCTGCTCTCGAGCTCCTCGACGCGGGTGCCGATCCGCGGGGCGCGCTCGCCGCAATCGTCGAGTCGAAGGAACCCTACGCGTCGAGTATCCCACCGACTGCGGATGATCTGGATGTGCTGAGACGCTTCATCGGTGCTGGCGCTGACGTGGACTACCGCCGAGGAGATGGATTTCCGACGGCCATAGAGCGTGCTGCCGCATCGGGGTGGGTAGACGCCGTTGAGCTGTTTGCCACGGCTGGGGCCGATCTCGGCGACTCGTTGTTCTATGCCGTCGGGGCTGACCAGCAAGGCGCCGTCGCAGCTCTCCTGGATCATGGGGCCGACCCCGACGCTCGGCCGAGTGATGGCTATCTCGAGCGTACGGGAGTCTCGGCCGCGTCTGCGCTGGACCTGGCGGAGCAGCGCGGTGATGCCACGATCGTGGAGCTGTTGCGCGACGGAGGCGGTCAATAGTGGGCTACCGTCTACGGGCCATCATGTTCGCTCTGATCCTGGCCGGGTGTGCGACGTCGCCGGGCCAGACGGGGACGGTGGATACTCAGTTCGAGAGCGTAGAAGCCAAGATCATGGCCCACGAGTACCTCATTGCAGACTGTATGCGGGCAGAGGGATTCGACTACATCGCTCATCTGCCATCCGACTGGTTGATCGAGGAAGCGACGCAGCAGGACATTCTGGACGGGGGGGACGGGACGATTGACGTGGAGTCCCTCGACCTTCCCGAGGACCCGAACGCCGACGTTCGGGCGTCGATGTCTCCGGATGAGCAGGAGGCATTTGACGCAGCCTTCTGGGGTGACGCTGATGGAAGCGGTGAGGTTGGGTGCTATCAATCGACATACGAGGAGGCTTGGGGCCTCTCTCTGGCGGCGCCGGACCTCGACGAGCTTCAGCAAGTGTCTCTGCGGGCTGCATCCGATGTCCGGGTTGTCAAAGCCCGTGAGGCGTATGTCAAATGCATGAAAGCATCCGGTTTCGACGTCTCGCGACCAGATGACGTCATGGAGGCAGTCGGCAGGGCACGCGTTGAGCTCCTCGAAGAAGCGGGCCAAGGCTCGGACGACGAGTCGTCGACGGCGATCGAGGATCTGCCCGGATATGGCGCGTTCGATAGCTTCCGCGAGTCGATCGAAGACGCAGATTCGCAATGCTCGTCTGACTACTACCAAGTGTTCGACGAAGTACAACTCGAGTACCAGACGGCTTATCTAGAGGGGGACTGACCTCGATGTCAGCTCCCCCGTCCGTACGGTTGGTGCTGTCCGGCAAGACCTGTGTCACTCCAGCTGGAGTGACCCTTGATCGCTGTCTCAATACGGCGACACCGCCAACCGCGCCTTCTTGCTCAAGATCACCTCACTACGAGCCGCAGCACTCGTGGCGGGACTACGTCTCGTCCTGACCCGTCAGCAGGCGGGTGCGGTCACACGCCTGCGGCGAGGATGACCGCGGCACGGTCGTGCATGTTCGGGTACAGGTCGACCGGCACGGCAGGCTTGCCGAGGGCATCTTTCACCTTGTGCCGGGCACAATTCATGAAGTCACCGAGGCAATACCGTTTCTTGTACATCGTGCCGAGGCCCCCGGTGTCCGGCATCTTGTCGTTGAAGAATGGGCACCCGGCCAGACAGTCACATTCCATTACTGCTTCTCCTGTTCATGTCTCAGGGTCCCCGTCGGCGCATGAGACAAGCGTGAAACGGAATGGGTCACGTCCGGCGACGTGGTGTATGGGTGATGCCGCGTCGGCCTGGTTGTTGTCTTTCTAGCCGGTTGCTTCGAGTGCTGCCACCTCCTGTGGTTGGTCTTCGGGTTCGAGGCTTCGGATTCTGGCTTGGGTGAGTGAGTCGAGGCTCATGTAGCGGCGGGCGATGGCCCATTCATCGTGTTGTTCAGCTAGCAACGCTCCGACCAATCGGATGATCGAGGGTCGGGTGGGGAAGATCCCGACGACGTTGGTTCGTCTCCTGATCTCTTTGTTCAGCCGTTCTTGTGGGTTGTTGGACCAGATCTGTTTCCAGTGGGCTTTCGGGAACCCGGTGAAGGCGAGGATCTCGGCGCCGGCTTGGTCGAGATGGTCAGCAGCGTCGGTCAAGCCGACTTGATGGAGGTGCTCGACGACACGGCGATGCTGTGCCCATACCGATTCAGGGTCGGGCTGAGCGAAGATGGTGCGCACCATCGTGGCCACCATCGTTTCGGAGGCTTTGGGCACCTTGGTCAAGAGGTTACGTAGGTAGTGAGTGCGGCAGCGTTGCCACGAAGCGCCAGGCAGGGCCGCGGCAACAGCGTCGACCAGGCCGGTGTGGTCATCAGAGATCACCAGTTGCACTCCGGAGAGGCCTCTGGCGACCAGGGACCGGAAGAAGGCAAGCCAACCGGCGCCGTCCTCTGTGGTGGCCAGATCAACGCCGAGGATCTCACGGTGCCCTGCCTGGTTGACACCAACTGCAAGCAGACAGGCGATATTGACGATGCGGCCACCCTCCCTGACGGTCATGGACAAAGCGTCCGCCCATACATAGGTATAGGGGCCCTGATCCAATGGCCGGCTACGGAGTCGGCCACGGTGTCGTCGAGGCCCTTGGCCATCTCTGACACCTGACTCTTCGATAACGACGAGATCCCGAGCGTCTCGACAAGGCCCTCAACACGACGGGTCGAAACACCACGAACATACGCTTCGGCAACGACCTGGATGAACGCCCGCTCCGACCGAGTCCGTGCGTCCAGTAGCCAATCTGGGAAATAGGACCCCGCCCGGAGCTTCGGGATTCGCAGATCAATCGATCCGACCCTGGTATCCCAACGACGAAGCCGATACCCATTGCGGCGGTTCGTCCGATCCGCTGACACCTCCCCATAGCCAGCGCCGCACACCACATCGGCCTCAGCAGACATCAGCTCCTCAGCAAAGCTACGCACCATCTCGCGCAGCAAATCATTACCGTCGGTCTCAAGCTGCTTGCGCAGCCAAGCCAACGCGTCCATGCTCTCATTGATCACCGCGTTCTCCTCACGGTCGCTAACACATACCTGTGAGGCTGGCGCGGTGATCACCCATTCACGAGCATTTCCCCGCCATACACCACCAAAATGGACGTAACTTGTGAGAGCTCCCCCACATCACTTACACGGAGAATGTGACAGTCCCTGATCTGGGCACCAAATGCCTCCGAGAGACGTTGATAGTTCAGGGTGTCCACTAGTTCAGCGGCGCGGCACACCAGCTCAACGACGAAGGACCGCTAGGTACACGAAACAAAGACCGACGCGCCGGACAGAGACTTGTGCTTCCAACTCGTCCCAAGGAGACGGAGTCAGATGAAGGTTCGCTTGCGACAAGTGACGCTGTGGCTTGCTTGTGGTCTTCTTGCCACATCCGGCTGCGCCGGACAGGGCACTCCAGCCACAGTGTCTACCGCCGCTAACACAACCATCGCCGACAACACCACCGACAACACCGCCGACAACACCACCACGGTGGCTACAGCCGTCACCACTTCAACAGCCATGGACTCCACCGACGACGGTAACCAGGATCTCACTACCGTTCCGTCGAACCCCCATCTGCGGGGCGGCAGCGCTGAGCCTCCTGTTGTACTCACAGCCGCTACCGCCGGCGGAGATGGTGTGGTGCGAGCTCGCCTTTCCCAGTCCACCGTGACGCAAATCGAGTCTTGGCCGAGCCAGGGTTCGGCGGTGTCGGTCCTACAAGTCAGCGACGACGGGGCGGACATTCTCGTCGTATCGACTTGCTGTGAACCGGCGGCAGGCACCGTATATCAACTGAATACAGACACGGGCGTTTGGGTGGAACACAGCTACGGCAAAGCCGTAGACCACTATGAAACACCTGACGGTGCACCGGCGGTTCTGCTCGTTGACCCCAACGGCGGCTTCGTTGTCGTTGACGACACATGGGTCACGCCCGATAGCGGTTTCGCAACTCGCCGGATCGTGGCCGATCCTGGATACTCCGGGATGCCGATCGACGCAGCCGCTTTCCCCGATGGTCGTATTGGCATCATCACTTACGATGCAACCTATGCACTACATGTAGTCGAAGCAGACATCGACTCTTTCGGTAAGGACACGATCTGGGTCGACGGCGACGATCTCGGCGGAGAGTTGGCTGCACCATTTGTTGACGAAACTGGAGCGGTGCATCTCATAGCCGAGCAGTCCGGCCAGCAGCTACTAGTCACCGTTACAGCATCAGGCGAATGGACAACGCAGCCTGGTTCCGGTGCACGTATTGTTGACCAGGATTCCGACAGCACAGGTCGGTACGTCGTTGTGGCATACCAGGACGGGACAGTCTCCTGGTATCAAAATGGCGACCCGACCCAGACTTTTCTCAACCTACCCGCAATCGACAAAGTCGAGTGGTGAGGCGCTAGTTGGTGCACTGCCAAGTGTCTGAGAGCGGCTGGTAAGCAGCCTCGTTGCTGCTGGTGAGGGTCGTATCGTTTTAGCGGGTCGGCTGCGGTGCGTCTTGTCGGAGGATGCAGTATCTACTGTGGAGGTGTCTACTTCCCGACGAGCAGCGGCCCGCCTCCATGTCCGCATGAGACGGTAAAGGAACTGTTTCGGTATTGGCCTGATGTGACTGTCAGCAGTTCAACACATTCGCTTGCCGCTAACACAGTACCCAGTTGTTTACCCGCTTCGGTGCAGACCGCCAGGTCGATGGCCGTTTGCCGGGCTGGGTCGGCCAACACCGATTCGAGTGATGTGTTGAGCAGGATGTGTTGAGCAGGATGTGTTGAGCAGGATGTGTTGAGCAGGTCGATGCGTGCTTGTTCTTCGAATTCGGCTCGACGCAGCTCCCGATTGTTTTCCTGTCCCCTTCTGTGTTTCTTGCCGGCCCGGACTGGAACGACACCCATCGGGGACAGGTCGGCAAACAGCAGCTTGTTGCGTCACGTCTTCGGAAAAGGACCATACAACCTGTAAAGACCCGTCCGGGGTCTGAAAGTCACCCGGCAACCAGCCGGGATCCAAAAGGAGAAATCAAATGATGGATGCCAGGTTGGCACGCATGCGTGCCAGGGATCGCCGGATGAATGCGGCTCTGGCCGTCTTTGCAGTGGCGCTCATCGCCACTGCCGTCATCACGGTGTTGTACACCGACGCTTTGTATCACCTCTTTTGGGGTGCGGTGGCAGTAGCGTTGGCAGCTTTCTTTGAGGTTCCCCCGGTTTCCCGGATGGTTTGATGTTCCCCCGGTTTCGTGGAGTCAGCTTGACAGCACACGGTGAACCAGGCGACGGACTATGCGCAGAACTGTCTGGACCGATATCGACTTGATTCTATTATAGATTCAAATCTATATTTCTGGCATGGCGTGGGAAGTCAATGGCACGGACGAGTTCGCCGAATGGTCTAGTGGTCTACCCGCGGTCCAACAGGACCACGTGATCGCTGCCGTTGAGCTCCTTGCCGAACACGGACCCGCGCTCGACCGGCCGCTGGTCGACCGTGTCAAGGGCTCGAAGTATCACAACATGAAAGAGCTGCGGCCCAGGGGGCTGCCAAGCATCTCCGGGTGCTGTTCATATTCGACCCGAGGCGGGAGGCGATCCTGCTCATCGGGGGAGACAAGAGCGGCAACTGGGATGCCTGGTACGCCGAGGCGATCCCGGAGGCGGAGCGGCTCTATGAAGAGTATCTGGATGACCTCAGGACCGAGGGGATCCTGGAGGAGACGGAATGATGAAAGGAGCACGACCGATGGCACATCGCAAATTCAGTGACATCGTTGGCGAGATCAGCCCCGATCGTCGCGCCAGCATTGATGAGATCAAGGACGAGTATCGGGCAGACGCGGTGGCGTTCAATCTTGCAGAGTTGCGTCGGCACCGGCACCTCACCCAGGTTGAGCTCGCCGAACGGCTCGCGCGCGCCCAGGCGTCGATCTCGGCGATGGAGACATCCCCCGACAATCTGCTGTCGACGTGGCGGGCCGTCATCGAGAGTATGGGAGGGCGACTCGAGATGGTGGCCGTCTTCGACGACGAACGCATCGCCATCCCGACTTGACGTATGCGCTGAACGGCGGCCCGGACCGATCTCCTATCCTCAACGCGCACTATGTCGCAACGGACTTCCGACGATGTTGTCCCCAACGGGGAGCGGCGGCCTGTATACGTCGAGCGGGTCAACGCCGCCATCGACTACATCGAAGCTCACCTCGCCGACGAGATCACGCTCAGCGACATCGCCGACGTTGCTCACTTCTCCCCTTTTCACTTCCACCGTGTCTTCGCTGCGATCACCGGTGAGACGCTTGGGCCACTTCATCACCAGGACCCGGCTGGAGCGGGCCGCCAGCCTGCTGCTACAGCACCATCGGCGCACGGTCACGGAGGTGGCCTCCGAGGTCGGGTTCCCGAATCCATCCTCGTTCTCCCGTGCGTTTCGCAAGCTCTATGGAATGTCCGCAACCGACTGGCGGCGTGGCGGGTATCAACAGCACATCCGCGTCGACCGGCTCCCCCACGCCGACGCCCGTTTCGGGATTCTCTCCAGGGAATCGGTGCCGGGGCGACCGCCCACCTGGCAGATTCGCTGCGGCGACCTGCCACCGACGAGCCTCACCGTCGTCAATGTGCCCGACCTGGAGGTCGCATACGTACGGCACACGGGCAGCTATCAGGGCCAGGCCGAAGTGTTTGCCGACATCTTCAACCGGCTGATGTCCTGGGCGGAGCCACGCGGCCTGATCACTCCGGAAACGTGGATACTCGCCGTCTACCACGACAATCCCAGCATCACCGCCGACGATTTGCTCCGCGTCAGCGCCTGTATCAGCGTGCCCCCCGAGACCGCAGCGATGGGTGACGTCGGGCGGATGAGCCTGCAGGGAGGAACCACCGCCGCGGCCCGGTTCGAACTCGGCGACCAGGACTACGGCCAGGCGTGGCAGGCAATCGTGGCGTGGCTACCCGACAGCGGGTACGAGCCCGACGATCGCCTCCCGTATGAGCGCTACTTCACGGACCAGTCGGCGCCGTCCGGGAAGGAGATCGTCGAGATCCACCTTCCCGTACGGCCGCTCCGCATCTACTGAGCGTTCTCGAAGACTGCCGCCCAGTCGAACGTCGCCGACTCCTCGAGCCACTGCGGCCATCCCGCACACCAGGCGGGCGTCGATACGTCCCTGACCCGGTCCGTTGCCAGCAGGTATGGCTTGATATCGAGAATCGGCGTGCCGGGTTCTGCATCAAGGAATCCCACTTCGACTATCCCGCTCTCGATGTCGACCGAGATCAGGCTCGTCACCGTCACCGCGATCGGGTTGGGTCGTGCCGGCGATCGGGTAGCGAAGATCCCCACCTGTGCGGGTCCCTCTCGATACGGCTTCTCTACGACGGTCATCTGTCGATATTGCGGCTCGTCGAGGTAGTGGCACCACCAGAGCACATTGATGTGGCTGAATCCATCCAGTTCGGTGAGTGCCGGCCGGTACAGCTCCTCGATGTGGAGCGTGAACCCGTCGTCGCCGACATCGATCTCCCCAATCGGATTGAGCGAATATGACATGAGATTCCTCCTTGCTGTTGGCACGGCCACGCTATGGGCCTGAGCAACAGCGAGCTATGCACTGCTTGCGGGAGGCTCTACCGATCTTGCGATTCAGAGGGCGGCTCTCGCCGTATCATGAGCGGATGAAGAAGCTGATCCTCGTTGTAGTTGCCGCCGTCGGCGGGATCATGGTTTACCGGCTGCTCAATCCTGAGCCCGGGCCGTCGTCCCACGATGAGCGAGTTCGCCACCAGAACACGGCGGGCTGTGGGTCCGCACCTTCGGCGAAGGCCGCCCCGGCGTGTCGTGGCGCTGCATGGTTTCACCCTCCACGGCGGCATGTGGGAGCCGCTCGCCGACCTGATCCCCGTGCCGGTCGCCGCCCCGGATCTCCCCGGTCACGGGCACACCACGGTGCGTCCCGTCACCATGCGGACCGCGGTCGACACGGTGGCGGCATATCTCGGCGAGTGCGGCCGACCTCTTCTGCTCGGATATTCACAGGGCGGCAGGGTCGCTATGCAAATAGCGCTCACCCATCCCGACCTCATCAGTGCACTCGTCGTTGTGGGCACTTCACCCGGGCTGTCCGGCCGGGAACGCAAGCTTCGTGAGGTGGCCGACGCGGCCCTGGCGAATCGGATCGAACGGATCGGCATTGTCAGCTTCATCGACGAGTGGCTGGCCAACCCACTCGTTGCCCCGGATCGGGTCGACGAGACGGTCCGCGACGCCGATCGCAGGATGCGTCTCGAGAACACCGCCGAAGGCATTGCCGCTGCACTTCGCGGCATGGGCCAAGCGTCGGTTGCCGATGTCTCGGACCGTCTCGATGATCTCCCGATGCCGGTCGCCTTCGTCGCGGGCGGTGACGACAGCAAATACGCAGCCCTCGCCACCACCATGGCAAAGCTGCGGGGGGAGCGACCCGACATCATCCCCGGGACGGGTCACAACGTGGTGCGCGAGGCGCCGGAGGCGGTTGTCGGTGTGGTCACCCGGCTGCTACAAACCGGGTGATCGCCTCTATGTATTCGAGGGGGCGGTTGAGCACAGACTCATGGAAACCACCCTCGAGCTCCAGAACCTCAGCATCGGGCAACAAGGATGCCATCTCATACTGGGTCTCCGGTGGGACGATCTCATCGGCGGTGGGGATGATGATCAGCTTCCGCTGTGGCAGCGAGCCGACCCAGGGTCGTGCGTCGAACCGCCACACGGCGGCGCCGATCTCGTAGTACAGATCGGGGTCACGCTTGATCAGCGCCTGATGCATCCACCGCCTGTGCTCATCGAGGACCGCACCCGTGCGGTGGAGCACCTCACCCGTTCCCCTCGAGATCTCATGGAGTGAGACACGCAGCCCGCCGCGTGCCAGCCAGAACCCGACCCGGGTTGGGATGCGCATTTCGACGATCGGGCACGAGGCTGTGGCCGCCAGAATCATCGACCGGACATGACGGGGGTGACGCCTGGCGAGCTCCTGGAGCACCATGCCGCCCATCGAATAGCCGAACACCGTGGCATGAGACACGCCGACGGCATCGAGGATGCCCGCAACATCATCGGCCAGATCGGTGATCTCGACCCTGCCACGCACCCAATCGCTCCTACCGTGGTCACGCAGATCGGGGATGATGAGCCGGAAGTGGCGAGCCAGACCGGGGATGATGCGATGGAATGTCATGGCTCCGTCGAGATTCCAGCCGTGGATGAGCACGAGCGGTGGGGCGTCCTCGGGGCCGACCTCCCGTACGAATAGCTCGTGCTCGCCAACGAACACGGTGCGACCCGGCACGGGGAGAGCGTTCCGCTGTGGCCCCTTGAACCGGGGGGTGAGCTCTGGCCCGAACAACCGCCAGGCGAGCCACCCGATCGCCCAGTAGCCAACCCACCGAGTCGCCCGCTTGATCACTGATCCGGCTCCGGAGAGGACAACCCGAGCTGGTCGACCGCAAACACGTACTCGGCAACCGGCTCGCCGCCGATCAGATGCTCGGTGATGATGCGCTCCATGACCGGGATGTCGACCGAGTGGTACCAGACCCCGTCGGGATAGATCACCGCAATCGGGCCGCGCTCGCAGATCCTCAGGCAGTCGACCTTGGTGCGAAGCACGGTGCCGCCCGGCCCCGAAGGAGGGCCGGGAGGGTTGTCGACGTCATTGCCCCGCCACCCGGGCGGCGCCGACGCCAGATCCAGTTCTTTGAGCCGCTTCTTCAGGTACGTCCAGACCTGCGAGCTCTCCTCGTAGCCGGAACAGCGTGGCGTCGACTGCTCGGCGCACAGAAGGATGTGGCGATCGAGGAACCCGATCCCGAGCGAGCCGGCTATCACCTCGAGTCGGCGCTGCGCGTTGTCGTCCATGAGATGCAAGCTAGTCGTCTCGCCGGCTACATCTGCCGCCAGGTTGGCGCGGGCCTGGGGAGGGACTGCGTATGATCGGAGAGCAGTCAGCTGGAGATGGACGCATGAGCAAGCAGATTGGGATCCTGACCGCGGGGGGAGATTCTCCGGGTTTGAACGCGGCAATACGCGGGCTCGGCAAGGCAGCTATCCGTACCCACGGCATGTCGGTGATCGGGTTCAGAGATGGCTTCCGGGGCTTGATGCAGAACCGCTTCATCCGTCTCGAGGGCAGCGAGCTCTCCGGCATCCTCACCCGGGGTGGAACCCTCCTCGGCACCAGCCGGGACAAGCCGCACAAGATGGACGTCGGCGGCAAGGTCCTCGACATGACCGACCTGATGCTCGAGAACATCGAGTCGCACCAACTCGATGCCCTGGTCTGTCTCGGTGGCGGGGGCACTGCCAAGAACGCCATGCGGCTCGCTGAGAAGGGCGTGCCGGTGCTCACCCTCCCCAAGACCATCGACAACGATCTGGCCCACACCGACACCACTCTCGGCTTCGACACCGCTATGGGCATTGCCACAGAGGCGATAGACCGACTCCACTCCACCGCACACTCGCATCACCGCATCGTTGTGGTCGAGGTGATGGGCCACAACACAGGTTGGATCGCACTCGGTGCCGGGCTCGCCGGCGGCGGCGACGTCATCCTGATCCCCGAGATCCCGTACCGGACCGAGGTCATCGCCGACGCGATACTGGAACGACGAGCCTCAGGAAGCAGTTTCAGCATCGTCGTCATCTCCGAGGGGGCGATGGCTCACGACATAGCCGCCGTGCGGGATCGGGCCAAGATCGAGAAGAAGTCGGAGGACGAAGAGGTCAGTGCCAAGGCCAAAGAGACCCTGGATCTCATCGCCAGGGAGTCGGAGAACCACACGGCCATGCTCTCCAAGGACCTCGAAACGCTGACCGGTCTGGAGGCGAGGGTGACCATCCTCGGTCACGTGCAGCGGGGCGGCACTCCCTCACCATCCGACCGCCTGCTGGCGACCCGGCTCGGCACCGCATGCGCAGACATGATCGCCGACGGCAAGTCAGGCGTGATGGTCGCCATGCAGAATGGGGAGTGCGTCCCCGTTCCCCTCAGCGAGGTTGCGGGCAACCGCAAGACCGTCCCCCTCGACCATCCCTGGTTGCTCACCGCCCGTAACCTCAAGATCAGCCTGGGCGACCAGGAAATCTCCTGACCACCCAGGCCACCATTACCCCTGCGACGTTGCTTACATGCCGTCGAGCATCGCCGCGGCTTCGCTCAGAGCAGCAAGGGCGGTGTGCACCGCATCGTGTCGCTCTGTGACGGTTCCGCCGCCGTCTGTCGTTGTCATGGCGTCTGACGCCTGATCGAGGAGGGCAGCGACCGCAGTCACGTCTTCACCGGCACTCTCCGCCCAATCGGTCACCTTGCTGAGACGATCGAATCGTGCCCCGGCACGGGTGAGGTCATCGGCGATGTGGCTCTCGTAATCCGGCTCCGTCCCGGCCCGCTCGGCCGCGATCACCCGCCGTTCCAGCTGGGTCCGGGAGATCGTGATCCCCACCACCTCGGGCCTGGTTTCGGCTGATTCCACCGCAGCGACGAGATCTTCGATTGCAGCGATCCGCTCCGCCTTCTGATCCTCGTCGAGGAAACGGGCCTGCTCGATCCTGGCGATCCTGGTCTGCGCCCTCTCGACGACCTGGGCCTGGAGCTCGGCAACGGTCTTGTCCAGCCACGCCGGTGGCCAGGTTCGCTCGTCTCTGACGCGTTCGACGGGCGCCGTGCCCTCCGGTGTGCTCTCCTGCGCAAACGCAGGGACCGCGGCTACTACCAGAGCTGCGACCAGCCCCATCACGACGACGATGTTCCTCTTCTTCACAGTTGCCTCCTGTGGGTTGCTTTCTCCAAGCATCGGGCCCGGTTGAAAGCAGCCGGGAAGCAGAGTGTTATTTGTCTGTAAAGACCCGTCATCTCCTGATTCTGGTGCGAGTAGGGTCGGCAGTGGACTGTCGCTGCAAGGAGCACACCGTGACCAAACTCGGCTACCAGATCCCCAACTTCACCTACCCGGGGACCGGTCCATCTCAACTCTTCGACGTCATCGCCCGCCAGGCGAAAGAAGCCGACTCGAGCGGTTTTGACACCGTCCTCGTCATGGATCATTTCTACCAGCTGCCCATGCTGGGCAACCCGGACGAATACATGATCGAGGCCTACACACTGCTTGCGGGGCTCGCCAGGGAGACATCGCGGGTGCGCCTCGGCGCCCTGGTCACCGGCAACACCTACCGGTACCCGGCGGTGCTGGCCAAGACCGTGACCGCGCTCGACATCGTCTCGGGTGGCAGGGCCCAGCTCGGGATCGGCGCCGGCTGGTACGAGCTGGAGCACGACTCGTTTGGTGTCCCCTTCGGAACCTTCACCGACCGCTTCGAGAAGCTCGAGGAATCGCTGCAGATCGTGCTGCCCATGCTGCGCGGCGAGCGGCCCACGCTCGACGGAGACCACTACCAGGTCAAGGATGCCATCAACCAGCCACCCCCGGTCGGCAAGATCCCGGTGATGATCGGCGGTTCCGGAGAGAAGAAGACACTGCGGATGGTGGCGCAGTACGCAGACGAGTCGAATCTCATCTGCGCACCTGAGGAAGTGCCCCGCAAGTTGGCAGCGCTGGACGAGCACTGTGCCAACCTCGGTAGGGACCGGTCCGAGATCACCGTCTCATGGCAACACACCGCCTGCATCGCACCGACCATGGAGCAAGCCAGAGAAGAGCTCAGCTCCTATTTAGCTGGCCGGGGGCTCGACACCGGGTCGATGGACGAGGCAACACGCCAAATGATCGAGTCTCGTTTCATCCTCGGCGACCCGGACACGGTGGGCGAGAAGCTGTCCGAGCATCTCGCGCTCGGGGTCGATGGGTTCACCATCAACATGCCCGCCAACGGTCACATACCGGAGCGAGTTGCACTGCTTGGCGAGACCGCGTCGCCGCTGATCAGCTGAGCTGGCGGATCAGCTCATCGATCTCACGCTCGTAGACGGTGCCGGGGTCCGGGTAGATCCAGTCGAGCTGATTCAGTATCTCGAGGTTCACCAAACCGTGGAAGTGCGCCCAGTTGCTGAGGAACGCTCCCACCAGCCCCGGTGGAAAATCCGGGTCGATCATCGCCGCCAGCTCTCGCTCCCCGGTCACCGCGGCTGCGTCCGATCGCACCGCGGTGAGCTTCCCGGACCGCCACGCCTCGGCCGCCAATGCAAAGAACGCCTGCCCCATCCGCTGGTTTGCGGCCACCGTCGGGCCGCCTTCCGGTGCGGCGTAGCCGGGGATCGGGCTCCCGAATATGAGCAGGAACCGATTCGGATGATCGACGGACCAGCGCCGGTAGGCAATCATGGCGGAGCGGAGCCTTGCGATCGGGCCACCACCGACCGAACCACCGGTCTCGACCGCGTCCGCCAGATCGTTGTAGGCGTCGGTGATCAGTTCGGTGAGCAGGGCGTCGATCCCGTCGTAGTAGCGGTATAGACCCGCCGGGCTCATCCCGATGGCCCGGGCGATGCCTCGCATCGACAGCGCAGTCGCACCCTGTTCAGCGATCTGGGTTAGCGCGGCACTCTTGATCTCCTCGATCGTCTCCGCTCGAAGGCGTTCTCTCCTGCCAGGTGTCATGCCCTCACTCTCGCTCATCGCGACTGTAATTGCAAACACTATTGACAATGCGAACAACGTTCACGTATAGTGCGAACAGTGTTCGCGACTCTAGGAGAGAGACCATGCAGACAGGAAACGAACTTCACGTAGTGCTCGGCGCCACCGGCGGGGCTGGCCGGGCCATCGCCATCGCCCTCGACGAAGCAGGCTTGCCGGTCCGCGCCGTCAACCGATCCGGCATGGCCGACTTGCCGCCCGGGATCGAGCGTTGTGCCGCAGACATCACATCATCGGGAGACGCGGCCCACGCCGTTGCCGGAGCTGCCGTCGTCTATATGGCCGCACAGCCTCCCTACCACCGCTGGCCTGAGGAATTCCCGGCCATGCTCGGCACCGTCATCGAAGCCACCGCCGCAGTGGGAGCCAAGCTGGTCATGGTCGACAATCTCTACGGCTACGGCCCGGGTGTCGGAACCATGACTGCCGATACGCCCGAACGCGCCACCGATCGCAAGGGCAAGGTGCGCCGCGCCATGACCGAGATGCTCCTCGAGGCGCACCAGCGCGGTGACCTTCGCGTCACCATCGGCCGCGCCTCGGATTACTTCGGGCCACACAGCGACAACTCGGCGATCACCAGCCTCGCCATTGCGCCTGCGGCCGCAGGCAAGGCAGCTCGCTGGCTCGGTACTCTCGACGCACTGCACTCGGTCGCCTATTTGCCGGACATCGCCCGCGCCTACGTTGCCCTGGGTACGTCCGATCGCGCCGACGGTGGCATCTGGATCCTCCCCCACGGGGACGCTGTCACCGGCAGGCAGTTCCTCGACACGGTCAACGGCGCTCTCGACGAACCCGTCAAGACGGGTGTCTTGCCACGGCTGATGCTCAGGATTGCCTCGCCCTTCAACCGCATCTCCCGCGAGTCTCTGGAGATCGCATACCAATGGGAGGCGGAATTCGTCGCAGACGACACCAGGTTCCAGAGTATCTTTGGCCCATTCGCGACAACACCACTCGAAGAGGCGGTGCGCACGTCGATCGAGGCCTGCCTGGCTGGCGATGCTGATGCAGCTACCGGCCGGCGACTCGAGTCTCCGCGGCATGCTTGAAGCCGAGGTTCTCGGTTGCGATTGTCTTGCGCAACCGGGACCCGGCTACCGCCCGCAGCAGCACCGAGCCGAAGCCGGAGAGCTCGATGGAAAGGCTGTTCTGGCACCCGGCATCGCCGGGTGCCAGCTCGTGAATCCCGGACAGCGTCACCGTCCCCAGCTTTGTCTCCCATACGAAGCGGCGGTTCGGCTCTAGCTCGGTGACCGTCCACGTCGCCATCCGCATCCCTGGTTGTTTGATCCGTGCCGTGCTTCCTATGGCGAGCGGGCCGGAACCGGTTCTTACGACGGAAGTGATCGTCGGTGTCATCTCCGGCCAGCGTTCGACGTCGAGCGTCAACGCCCAGACCTCTTCCACGGGAGCTGCAATTTCGAGTGTGTCTTTGATATCCATGGCATGAACCGTAGCAGGTAGTTGTACCAAATGGTACACATCATTATCGTGGGTACATGCCCAGTGCCCGTGATGAGCTTCTCGCCCGTGTCATCGACTACGTCGCCACAAACGGGATCATCGATTCGAGCCTGCGCGAGCTGGCGGCAGGCATCGGCACCAGCCACAGGATGCTCATCTACCACTTCGGCTCGCGGGAGGGTCTCGTCGCCGCCATCGTGAGCACCATCGAGGAGCAGCAGCGCGCGGCACTCGAGGAGATGGCTACGAGCGCACAGTCCCCCACCGAGCTGGTGCGCACCCAGTGGGCGACGCTCACCAACCCCGAGCTGCTCCCGTTCATCCGCCTGTTCTTCGAGGTGTTTGCATATGCGTCACGCGGCCGGCAGGGCACCGAGGACTTGCTGGCGAACCTCACCGAACCGTGGATCGAGGTCGGTACTCAGATCGCGGTGCGGATGGGGATCGACGCCGATGAGGCGGAGCTACGGCTTGGTGTCGCGGTCAGCCGTGGCCTGTTGATGGAGGTACTCGCCGGGACTCCCGTCGAAACGGCCAATGCATCACTGGAACGGTATCTCACCATGTGGGAATCCTCGGCTGGGTAGCATTGCCCCGATGCTCCTATTCGCCGAGATCCTCAATCTGTCCACCGATGTCCAGACGAAGCTGATCGCCACCGCGGTCACCGTCGTGCTGCTCGGGTTGGGACGCTGGCTGGTGCTGCACACGATTCACGCCCGTCTCGAGGAGGCGGAGGTCGCCTACCGCGCCCGCAAGGGAGCAACGTATACGACCACGGCCATCGGGGTCACGGTCATCGCGTGGATCTGGGTCGATGCATTCAACGATCTTCCGACATTCCTCGGCCTGGTCTCCGCTGGTGTCGCCATCGGTCTCTCCGACGTGCTGAAGAACATGGCAGGGTGGGTTTACATCTGGAGCAGAAAACCGTTTCGAGTCGGCGACCGCATCGAGGTAGATGACACCAAGGGCGATGTCGTTGATATTCGAGTCTTCCGCTTCTCGCTCATGGAGGTAGGCAATTGGGTGGAAGCGGAGCAGTCGACGGGTCGGCTCGTGCACATCCCCAACGGCATTGTCTTCACCAAAAAGGTCGCCAACTACACGGAGGGCTTCGAGTTCATCTGGCAGGAGATCCCCGTGCTGGTCACCTTCGAGTCCGACCGTGCTCGTGCTCGCGACATCGTCGAGAGTGCGGTGCGGGTACACGCCCCCGATGTTGAGCGAGAAGCGGGTGCGCGTATCAGGGAGACGGCCAAGACGTATCAGATAAGGATCGGAGCCCTCACCCCCATCGTCTACCTAACCGTGCAGGACTCGGGTGTGCTCTACACGGCCCGGTTCCTGGTCGACGCCCGCCGCCAGCGCAACACTGCTCAACACATCTGGGAGGCAATTCTCGACGCTCTCGATGAGGAGCCAAATGTCGAACTCGCCTACCCGACCGTGCGCACCTATCTACAGGGCCCGATCGAGTTCCGCAGAGAGCCGCCTACCGAAAGCTGACCGTCATCGGCGGGTGCGATGCGCTTCGGTGCACTCCTCCAGATAGCGGAACGCCTCATCCACCGGTAGCAAGCGCCCCATCACCGATTCCCTGCCGGGAACTCCCACCATGAACCGGGCGACGAAATAGCCGACCCGCTCCTTGACCTCCGCGAGATCGGGAACCGGCTCCCCCACCGGCACGGCGATGATGTTGTGGTCGGTGTCGCCGCCCTCGGTCTGCTCGATCAACGCTATCGGGGTACAGGTGACCGTCGTTCCGGTGGCAGACCGACCTCGGTGATGACGAAACAGTCGGCGGCGTCCCCGTCGGGAGCGAGCGTTCCGGGAACAAAGCCGTACGGATAGGGATAGTCGACGCCCACCCGCTCAGTGCGCAGCACCTCGAATGTCTCTTCGTTGTAGTGATGCTTGACGTCGCTGCCCGCCTCGTTCTCGATGAACACGGTGATCGCAGGTCGGTCCCCGGAGTCTGGTGCAGCGCGGTCAGGCATAGTCGATTCTCCTTCGGGCGCCGCTTGGTTCTCGTCAATCAGCGGCGCCACTCGACCGTACACTCGGAGGACGACAAGGGCATCGACTCGAACATGTTACGACCCGAATCATCCCCAAGACTCTAGGAGGTGCCGCAGATGATCCCGGACAGCCTCATCGACATCCTCGAAGCAAAGGGCTTTGCCAACGTGGCCACAATCGGGCCCCACGGTGAGCCCCAGAACAACCCGGTCTGGTACCTGTGGGACGGCGAGACGGTCGACTTCAGCCAGACCGCGTCAAAGCAGAAGAACAAGAACATACAGCGGGACAAGCGGGTCGCTCTTTCCATACTCGATCCCGAGAATCCGTACCGGTATATCGAGATCCGCGGCGAGGTCGTCGCCATCGAACCGGATCCCGACTACACCTTCATCCACCAACTCTCCAACAAGTACACGGGGCATGACTACCCGTGGCTGAAGGAGGACGAGGAACGATTGATCGTGAAGGTCAAGCCGCTGCACACGACCACCATGTGACCTCCGACGGCTGAGCCCTCGCCGTCACTCAGCGCAGATGGCGAGGATCTCGTCACCGTACGCATCCAACTTTGCGGGGCCAATCCCCGGGACCATGATCAGCTCGCGCTCGTTCTGGGGACGCCGCCCTGCGATTGCCAACAGCGTCTTGTCGCTCATCACGACGTAGGCCGGGACCGCGTTTGCCACAGCCGTTTCCCGCCGCCATTCCTTGAGGACCGCAACCAGGTCTTCGTCCACCTCGGTGGCGGGAGCGGGCCTGGTCAGCGCCCCGGATCCGCCCGGAGCGGTGATCGTCTCGCCCCATTCGACCAGAATCTCGCTCCCGGAGTCCGTCGCCACCAGCACGCCGCCTTCCTCGAACTCGGTGACGACACCGGCGTAGCCTCCGGCGACCCGCACACGGTCACCGGCAGACACCGTCATCGAGCCAGCGGCCGCGGGCTTCGACACGGCGCGTTTTGCGGTGCCGGTCAGCTCGTCGAGAAACGGCGAAGGCTGTGACTGATCAGCGAGCACGACGACCTGCTCACGACAACGGGTAATCGCCACGTGAAAAACCCTGCGCTCCTCTTCACGGTCCTCGGCCAGGCTGTGGGGAAACAGGCCAAGGTCTGCGCCAAAGACGATGACGCGATCCCACTCCATCCCCTTGACCCGATGCACCGTGCTCAGCTCGACACCGTCGTGGTCGTCCTCATGACGCAGCATCTCCACCAGCCACGACTGGAAATCGGAGAGGTCGTCGTGAAGCACCGCGGCCCGGCGCAGCGCCACCAGGTCATCCGATTGTGCCGACCGGTCGGCCCGCCGCCGGCCTGCGTCGAGTGCCTCGGCGGCGCCGGCCAACCCGATCACGTTGCTGACGTAGTGGATCGTCCGCAGCGAGCTCCCGCCCGCAGCAACATCGGCGACGTGCTCGATGTCCGCAATGAACTCGTCCCATCGAGCAGCCTGCTTGCCGTCCAGCCCACTGCCCAGCCCGGCCAGATCGACGAGAGATACCTTCCGCCTGCCCCCCACCATCTGGCCGGTCAGCCGGGTGAGCCCACGTGAGGGTCTTCGCACGATCTGCATGAGATCCGACGTCCTGATGTCGTCCGGCCGCAATCCGATCCGGATCCAGGCAAGAGCCGCAGCCAGCACGGTGCGCTCGAGCACCTCAGGGCCTAGTGGCGACCGGAACGGGATCCCGGCCTCGGCGAATGCGAGATGCGCAGGGAGCAGCGCCGAATTCACCCGGCACAGGACGGCCATGTCGCCCGGGGCCGTCGTCTCGAGCCACTCCCCGATGCGCATGGCACACCTGATACCGAGCTCGGCGCCCGGCACTCGATCGATGATGAGATCGTCGTCGCCTGCGTCTTGCTTGCCGGGCCGAATCATTTTGTCGACCCGGCGCCTGTTGTAGCCGAGCAGCGTTGCCGCCGCCTCCACAACCGTAGGCGGGCAGCGGTAGTTGACCTCGAGCGGGTGGGACCGGGCACCGGGGAATAGCTGCTCGTAGTCGATGAGGTATGCCGGGTCTGCTCCGAGGTATCCGTAGATGACCTGATCGTCGTCACCGACGCCGAAGACGTCGAGCCCCGGACTGGCGAGGAGACGGATCAGAAGCACGTAGGCAGGGGTGAGATCCTGGAACTCGTCGACCACCATGTGCCTGCACCGATCCTGCCAGTAGTGGCGACGATCGGCGTCGGTGAGCAGTACCTCGATAGCCCCGTATATCTGCTCGTCGAAGTCGGCCTCGCCCCGGCTGCGGAGGAACTGACGGTACTTGTCGAACACACGGGCAAAGTCGGGCACATCGTCGCGAAACTGCTCGACATCGTCGGGTGGCCTCAGCCCGATGCGCACCTCGCCGAGTGCCTCCAGGTAGGGACCGACAATGTCCGTGTTCTGCCGGCGCGGAGCTTCCACCATTCCTTCGAGCCTGCGCCGCTGTTCTCGCTCGTCGAGCAGCACCAGATTTCCTTGTGCCTGGCGGAGGATCTCCCAGCCGAGCGAGTGGATGGTGCGCACATCGAGACGACGGTCACCGAGCCGCTCTCTCATCTCAGCGGCGGCCCGGTTGTTGTAGGCAAGCGCACAGATGAGCTCTGGTTGGACACCGCGGTCGTCGACCAGATGTCGCAGCCGGGCAATGAGGGTCCGTGTCTTCCCGGAACCTGCGGGGGCAACGATGCGCGCAGGCCCTGAGCCATGTTCCACTGCCGCCGCCTGGTCAGGGGCGAGCCCGGCGGAGGTGGTACTGGACGGTTCGGGCGTCGGTTCGAGCCTGCCGAGGTCCACCGATTCGGTCGAAACAGTCGGATCGGTCATACCCGGAATCGGCCCGCGCGGTCCGCCGTCGACCCAGGCTTCGATCCCATCGGGCAAGGTGATATCTCGCCTCGTCCCCGGTCGGGCACCACGTGCCTCCGCCTTGCGACCCCACCACCAGATCAGCTCCCCGCTTCGATAGTCGTAGCTGTTCGCCCACACCAGGAACTGCAGCCGCTCCTTGGGGAAGAGGAAGCCGCGACGTAGCCGCCACGGATCGAGCGACGTCGTCTCGGGCTCGCGCAGCGCTGCGGGATCGACACCGAGCTCGATGACCACCGGCCGCCTCGACACCCAGGCGCCGTGTAGCTCGTCGATGATCGCATCGCAGCGCTGCCTATCGGCGAGAGAGTCGGCTGTGACCACAACTCGCGATGCGCTTGCCCACGGCTCAGGCGCTTCCTGACCGGGGTTGACGACGACGGCGCGACCGAAGACAGCTATTGGATCCACGCCGCGCAGGATACGAGATGCCTGGGACACAACAAGCGCCTGGCTGCAACCCGCATCATGGCAAACTGGGCACATGGATGCGTCCGAGGCGAGCAGAACCGCAATCCTCGTCTGCCAGGGCCGCGCCTTTGCCGACGGACGGATCGCCACCGATCGGTTCTCTGATCCGGTGGCGGCACAGCTGCTGCGTCCTGATGAGCTCAAGCCGGTGACAAGCGCAGGAGAAGGCACCAAAACGGGTGACTGGCGCTCGCGTATGAGCTACGAGATGATGCGCGCCAGCGCTGAGGTCATGGTGCCCCGCACCGTCGCAATCGACGATGCCGTTCGGGAGAAGCCTGCGTCCCAGGTGGTCAATCTCGGTGCCGGCCTCGACGGTCGCGCATGGCGAATGACGGAACTGGCGTCCTCGGTTGTCTTCGAGGTCGACCATCCAGCCTCGCAGGCCGACAAGAGGGAGCGACTCGGTGGATTGCACCCTACGGCAATGGAGGTACGATTCGTACCGGTGGATTTAACCCACGAATCGCTCGATGCCCGGCTACAGGAGGCGGGTCATCAGCGAGGAGAGCCGACCACGTGGATTTGGGAAGGCGTGATTCCCTACCTGACCAGCGTCGAGGTCTCCGCAACCCTCCGAGCGCTGGCCGGTCGCTCGGCACCGACCAGCCGCTTGATAGTGAATTACCAGGCTCCTTCTATCACGGCCGCGGCGGGCAGGCTGTTTGCCAGGGCAATGTCGCTCCTGACAAGCCAGCGCGACATGCTGTGGCACGAGCCCTGGCGATCGGCCTGGCGGCCGGACGAAATGGGGCGGTTGCTCTCCGGAGCCGGGTTCCAGCCGATCCGGGACGTTGATCTGCTCACCGTATCCGAGGGTTTGGGTCTAGAGATACAGCAGAGTCGTTCGGTCTCGTTCGGTCGGGTGTGTGTCGCCGACCAATAGCTCGCCGGCTCAGAGGTTACGGAGTGGCTCGATGTCGAGCGGGGTGCCCCCTGCCGGGAGGTCGAAGCGCACCGCGGCTGTCTTCTCACTCATGTGGTGGACACGGAGGAAAAGCTCGACAAACGGATCGTCGTAGCCAGATGAGCCAACGTTGACGGCGAGCACTCCGCGGGGCACCGTGAACCCGCCGTCGGAGATGACCCCGGCGAGAGTCACCCCGTTGAGGGTGACCAGCACCCTGTCACCGGTGCTGAGCCCCGCCGCGGCGAGGTGCGACTTGCGCACCGTGGTCTTGATGTTGCCGAAGCCATCGGTCCAGGCAACGAGATGAGAAGGCACCTCCTCGATCCCGGCAGGGTCGAGGTCGTCGGTGAGCACCGAGCGATCGCCGTCGACGATCGCAGCCACATACTTGGGGAAGAAGTCACGAGATCGGAACTGGGAACCGCTGACGGGGCTTGCGACATCCCGGTACTCGACGATCCGATCTCTGATAAAGCTGAAGGCATACTGCGAAGACACCGAGACGACTTCGACACCGTTGTCCAGCCTGGCGTACTGGAGGCCACGGCCGCGGTTCTCGGTCGACTCCGCATCCTGGTCACGGCGTGGTGCCGAGTTGCCGAAGATCACCATGCGTTCCGGGCTCGGCCCGAGACCGATCTGGGCCGTCACGAAACCCACCGCGATGGTGTCGAGTGGCGGTGTCGCCGTGTGATGGATCAGCACTGCGCCCGGGTCGGCGAGATCGACGTAGAGACGGGTCTTGATCTCAGCAAACTCGAGCCCGTCGGGGGCATAGTCACAGATGAGGTGGAGAAGGGTGGTGCTCACGACGCGATGCTAACGACCGGCGGGCTTTGTCACCAGCCGCGGTAGCGGCGGGTACCCTCGAGGAACGGGGTGAGGTCCGTGACGGTGACGAGATCGATCTCACCTGGTTCGACGTTCCTGGCGAGGATCTCAATGACACTGCCGTCGTGGCCCGCAAGCACGGCGATGCCGTCGTCGAAGCGCATCATCTCGGCGACGACGGTCTCGCCGTCCACTCTGAGCTCGCACGGCTCCCAGGCAAGCTCGGAGACGCGGCTCTCATACTCCCGTCGACGGGCGTCGGGCCAGGCCAGCATCTCTTCGATACTCGACAAATCCGGCGGATCGGTGACCCGACCGATGAGGTTCTCTGCGAGTATCACGCGGCGCGAGCCCGTCGGGCCGGCACGTGACCCGGAAACGGTCTCCACCTCGACCCAGCGGTGCTCATCGTCAGGATCCAGGAACCGCAGCCCGATGGTGTGCGGGCCATGCTGGTCCCGGCCCGATCCGCCAACGTACCTGCTGCCCGCCCAGTCGTCGAGCCCATACACCGGCAGCTCACCGTTGCGCACCGCACGTTCCATGGCCTTGTCATCCTCTTCGGCGGCACGCCGCGGGTTGACCATGTGTAGGTAGTCGCGGCGTCGCAGCCGGAACGGCCCGTAGAAGGCGGTCGACATGAAGAAGAGCCATACGATCCCGACCACTGCCAAGCCCACGGCCCACCAGGGTGGGCCGCCCGCAAGATCGACGACAACGCCGATAACCACACCCACGGCGGCAGCCATCACATAGGTGAGTGGGACAGGCGTCATCCGCCGGGAATGGCGCACCGACCGTAGGATCTGCACAGGCAGGTGGAACACCCTCCCGACCCTCGGTCGTCGCATGACGCGCATGGTTGCGTGACCCGGCGCCCGCCACGTGTGACCGTTGCGGCAGGTGAGCGTCGGGCCAATCCTGTCGGCAAGGAGGATCCACCTCCGACACCGCTCCCATAGACGCGGGCTCTCCTCGGCTACCGGCGGCTCACCGCACTGCGGGCAGAACGTGCTGCCGGCTCGAGTAATCCAGAAACCCTGTCCCATGCCACCATTGTGGCCCGGGAAGAGACTCGCGTCACGCGTCCCGATCGTCTACCAGCTCGGCACCGATACGAAGCACTGCGTCAACGAAGCCGTCGACATCGGCGAGCGTGGTGCGCAGGTTGATAAAGCAGGGCCGGATGGCGAAGTGACCATTCACGGACGTGGAGGACGGCATGTAGCCGGTCTCCCGCACCAGCCTCCTCAGCAGTTGCTGGTTGAACTCGTCTGCATCTGCACCCTCCGGGGCGACATGCCGGAAACAGCAGATCGACAGCGTCGGCTCCGTGACCAGCTCCAGCGCCGGCTCGGCTTGCGCCCGGCCGGCGACATGCCTGGCGAAGTCGTTGTCCTCGACGATGCGCGCCGTCATTCCCTCACGCCCGAGCTCGGTGAGGATCGCCCAGACGACGACACCACGCGAAGGCGCCGAGAGCTCTACGCCGAAGTCACCGTACGGGATCCCCATGGAATCGAGCGACGTCTCGGGATCGTCGACAAAAGCACCATCGAGGTAATCGGAAGGCTCCTGGGTGAATGCATCGAACAGGATCGACCGGTCGCGCACAAAGGTCGCCCCGATCCCCACCGGGGCGCCGAGCCACTTGTGCGGGTCGACGATCACCGAGTCCGCCAGGTCGAGCCCGTCGTAGAGGTGGGCGACCCTGTCGTCGAGGATGCCGGGCAGCCCGTACGCACCGTCGACGTGGAACCACGCTCCATGCTGTCTGGCCAACTCACCCGCCTGGCGGAGCGGGTCGATGGCACCGGTGTTGGTGGTCCCAGCAGCCGCGACCACCGCGACGGGGATGACCCCGGCGGCGGCATCGCGCTCCATCATCTCGGCGAGCACATCGATCCTCATCCGCTGCCGGTCGTCGATTGGCACGAGCCGCACACTGCGCCTGCCGAGCCCGAGCACTCCGGCGGATCGCTGCACCGAGTGGTGCGCCTCGGTGGAGGTATAGATGGCGACCGAGATACCGTCGAGACCATCGGCGGCCGGGTCGATGTCACGCTGGGCGAACGCCCATTGCCGGGCCGCTCCCAGTGCAACCAGATTGGCGGCGGATCCGCCGCTCGAGTACACGCCCTTCATGTGGGGTTGCAGCCCGCACAGTTCGGCAAGCCACTCCAGCGACAGCTCCTCGAGCCGGTTGAACGCAGTGATCGTATAACGCTGCGGAGCCGCCACGTTGGCGACCGCAGCGGCCACCGCGGCGGCGGTAGACGGCCCGCTCGTGATCCATCCCCAGAACCCCGGATACGGCAGCCGGGTTCCGTTGGGCAGGACGTCCGACAGGAGCGAGTCGACGGTTGCGCCGATGCCGCTGCTGTGCTCGGGGAGCGCGCCCGAGAGCACCTTGTCCCAATCGTCGAAGCGCTGCATGGCATCGCCCGGATCGTGCTCCAAGGATGCGTCTAGCGCCACACCCGCATTCGCCAGGTGTGTCGAGAAGTTGCCGGATTCGGGTCGCAGTGAATTCATGGCGAAACACTACAGGGCTTATGGCGGATTGGACCCGCCCGATCAGACAACCCGGATGACCCCGGCGGGGCCGTCGCTGAAGTCTCGTTCCGTGATCCTGCCGATGATCGTCGCCATGGCACCTTCGTCTTCGACTGCTTGCAATAGTGCATTTGCAAGCGGCGCGTCAATGGTCAGTAGCAATCCACCGTTCGTCTGTGCATCGGCGAGCAGAATCTGGCGGGGCCTATCCAGCTCGCCAAACCGGGTGGTGCGAGATACAGCCTCCAGATTGCGCAACGAGCCGCCGGGCACGACGTTCTGCTCGGCAAGCGAAAGGGCTTCGGGGAGCAGTGGGACGGCGTCGAACTCGATCTCGGCGCTGACGCCGCTTCCTCTGACCATCTCCCCCAGATGACCGAGCAGCCCGAACCCGGTGACGTCGGTGGCTGCGCTGACCCGGACCCGACGCATCGCCCGGGACGGGGCCGCATTGAGCTGCGACATGGTGGCAACGGCCGCGTCGCGGGTCTCCCGGCTGACGACTCCACGCTTGATCCCGGTGGCGATCAGACCGGTCCCGATCGGTTTGGTCAATAGGATCATCTGGCCTGGCTTCGCCCCGTCGTTGCCGACGATGTCGTCGGGATGCACCACGCCGGTCACCGCAAGACCGTATTTGGGCTCGGTGTCGTCGATGCTGTGGCCACCGACCAGGGTGCAGTGTGCCTCCTCGAGCGCCGAGGCACCGCCTTCGAGAACATCCCCGAGCAGTTCGAAGGGGAGCTTGTCCCTCGGCCAGCCGACGAGTTGCAGCGCGGTCAACGGGGCCCCACCCATCGCATAGACATCGGAGAGCGCGTTGGCCGCGGCAATCCGACCCCAGTCGTACGCCTCATCGACGATGGGGGTGAAGAAGTCGACCGTCTGGACGAGGGCGATGTCGTCGGTGATCCGATACACACCGGCGTCGTCCGACCCGCCGATGCCTACCAGGAGGTCATCGTGACGGGTGATCGGTGAGTTGTTCACACGGCGCAGAACCTGCGCCAACTCGTCAGGACCGAGCTTGCAGGCTCAGCCGGCCCCGTGAGAAAAAGCGGTCAGTCGCTCCACGACACCTCCTTTCATTCAGGAGTCTACGAGCTACCCCCGTCAGTGAATCCGGTCCGATATTGGCCATGACGCGGAGGCACTGGCCAACAGCGGACTAGGGGCATCGAGTCGCACAGGAATCGACTCGCTGTCGGGTTATCGCGAGTTACTATTCCGATGCCGGGTGATTCACCACCACCCGGGTTTCCAACAGGCCCCCTCGTCCCCCCTGGGGGGCCTGTTGCTTTCTACCCTCGGTCGGCGAGCCAACGCGGCAACCGATCAGGGCGCCGGATACCGGGGTCATGGATGCCGACCCCGGGGCCCGGGCGGTCACGCCGCGCTCTCGTCACCTATTGTGATGGCGTCATGCGCCTGCCCTTCCAATCCAGCCTCAGCCGTCTCAGCCATCGTCTCCGTGAGCTGGCGCGCCACAATCCCGAAGAAGCAGAGGAGTTCCTCGATACCCACCAGGCACAGTGGGAGCAGATCGCAGAGACCGACCCCGGCTCCGCTGCCGACATCCTCGAAGCCCTCCACGAGGAAGACGCCGCCGACCTGCTGCGCGATCTGGATGCAGACGACGCTGCCGACGTGCTCGACGAGATGCGGGCCGCCGCCGCGGCCGACGTCATCGAAGAGCTCGGCACAACGGCCGCCGCCGCGCTCATCGCCGAGATGGAGCCCGACCAGGCGGTCGACCTACTGGCCGCCCTGGAGGAGGACGGGATCCGCGACGCGGTGATCGCCGCTCTCGACCCTGCCGTCCGGCTCGAGATCAATCAGCTGATCGCCTACCCGCCCGATAGCGCCGGCGGTTTGATGACAACCGACTTCGCCGCGCTTCCCGCCGGGATCACAAGCGGCGAGGCGATCGAGTCGCTGCGACGCCTCCACGAGGAGATCGGCTCCAATCTCACCTACGTCTACGTCGTCGACACACTCGGGAAGATTGCCGGCGTGGTGCCGTTCCGAGAGTTGGTGTTCGCCCGGCCGCACACGGGGCTCGAGGAAATCATGCTCCACGATCCGGTTGCGGTGACAGTAGACACCGACCGTGAGATCGTTGCCGAGTTGATCCAGCGTTATCACCTCGTCTCCATACCGGTGACCGATGCCAACGATCATCTCGTTGGCATCGTCAAGGTCGACGAGGCCATGGAGGCCGTACAGGCGGAGGCAACCGAGGACGTTGCCCGAATGGTTGGTGCGGGCGCCGAGGAAAGCGTCTACACAGCGGTGCCTACTTCGGTGCGCCGTCGCCTCCCCTGGATCTGGCTGAATCTGGTCATCGGTCTGGGCATTGCTTCCATGATCAGGGTCTTCGAGCCAATCATCGCCGACAAAGCCGCCCTGGCCGCCTTCATGCCGCTGGTGGCTGCTGTGGGCGGTAACTCCGGTGCGCAGGGGCTTGCGGTGACCATCCGGGCAATGGCGGTTGGCAGCCTCCCACCTGGTCGTGCCGGCAGGGCGATCAGGCGAGAAGCGCTCATCGGCCTGACCAACGGCTCGATGACGGCACTGCTCTCGGGGTTCCTCGGTGGTTTCGTTGCCGGGGATATGAAGATCGGCCTCGTGATCGGAATCGCCGTGATGGTGAATCTCACCATTGCCGGTGTGGTCGGGTCGTCGATTCCCACCATCATGCGCCGGATCGGCCTCGACCCGGCACTGGCCTCGAACATCTTCATGACGGCGGTCACCGACACGGTGGGGCTAGGCGGCTTTCTCCTGACGGCAAAGCTGGTCCTCCACCTCTAGACCGGGTATCGATCGCCCTATCTGGTGTTGAGCCAGCCGAGTATCGCTGCTACCACACCACCACCGACGGAGAGCGCCTTGTCCGAGACCTCGAAGCATGCTGACACGTCGGCTCGTGGGTCGACGTCACCAATCTTCAAATCCCGCGCGACCACATAGCCGGGTGCAAGCAAACCTCGGACCACACCACCGATGCTGGATTGGATCGGGGCACCGTCGACATCGCCCAACAGGTCACCAGCTCCCACCAGGTCGCCGATCTGCACCCGCCAATGGAGCGTTCCCGACCCCGGAGCACGCACCACACGGTCGCTCGTCTTGCCACCGATGTTCCCCGGCACCCCGGTATCAGGCAAAGCTCCACCCTCCCGAATCACCCGTCCGAGGTGGTGACCACGCATCGTCTCGACCACGGCGTCGCAATCGACACCCGCCTCGAAACCGGGCCCGAGGCCTACAACGAAGGGAGCGTCGTCAATCGATGTGTCGATGTTCCTCTTGGCGATGCGGGCATCGACCACCACGGTTGGTCCTGCCGGGAGCGGCACGAGCGCCGGGCTCACCATCACAGGCACGTCTCCCGAGCGGGCAATCTCGAGTGCCTCGCCGAGGTCATCGACGAGGATCACGTCGAAATCCTCAATACGAGCGCGACCCTCGATGACGGCGCTGGCTGCGGAGACTGCCCTGCGAATCGCCAGCGGTAGCTCCAGCTCGAGAACCAGAACCGGAAACCCTGCCTCCCGCAATCGGAAGATGACACCGGTGGCAAGGTCTCCTCCCCCGCGCACTACCACGAGATCGTTGCCAAAGAGCATCAGACTTCCTTTGCCCGGTTCTCCCGTATCACCTCGGACATGATGGAGACCGCGATCTCTTCGAGTGTCTCGGCATTCAGCTCGATTCCAATGGGCACGTGAACGTCGTCGAGCACGGAGGTGTCGACGCCGCCGGCGACCAGCTGTTGACGGGTTGACGCCCACCGCTTCTTGCTTCCCATCACTCCTATGTACCGGGCCGGTGTCGCCAGTAGCTCCGGCAGGATCCTGACGTCGACATCGGGGCTCCGGGTGACAACGACAATCGATGCATCCTCGGGCACCGGATGGGCGGAAAGGGCCGCCGACACCGACCCGGCAAAGCGAACGTCGGCATTGGGCAGAGCTTCCTCGCTCACAAGGTCGGGCCGGTCGTCGATAGCGACGGTGCGGTAGCCGAGCCAGTGGGCAAGATCGACGACCGCCCGCCCGACGTGACCACAGCCGATCACGTAGATGGTGTGTGGGGACATGTAGGGCTCCATGTAGAGAGTGAGCTCGCCTCCGCAGATTCCCGGGTCACCCTCGTTCGGGTTCACCAGTTCGTATTCGGTGATGCGGGAACGACGCTCACGGATGACATCCCTGGCTTCTGTGATGACTCTGGCTTCCATCTCGCCACCACCGACGGTGCCGATGGTCGAGCCGTCGGGAAAGACCAGCATCTTGGTTCCAGCATGGCGGGGAACGGACCGCCGCGTCGCAATGATCGTGACAAGGACGACGGGACGACGCTCCTCGAGGGCCGCGCCGAGCTCGGCGAGAATCCGCCCGTCGCCGACCGCTCCCACTATGACTGCAGCGCTCGCCACACCCGCTCGGGTGTGAAGGGGATGTCGTCGATCGCGGTGCCGGTGGCATTGAAGATGGCATTGCGAATAGCAGGCGCCACCCCGTCCTTGGGGATCTCGGCAATCGCTTTGGCCCCAAACGGCCCCGACTTCTCCATCGTCTGCACCAGGTAGGCCTCGATCTTCGGCATCTCATCTGCCCGGTAGATCTTGTACGGGCCGAACCGCGCATTCACCATCTTGCCCGTCTCGTCGAGCGCCATCTCCTCACAATGGCCGTAGCCAAGCGCCTGGACCATGCCGCCTTCGACCTGGCCTGCGGACGTCAGCGGATTGATCGGGACGCCACAGTCGACGGCCATGACCAGATTCTCCACGGTGACCTGGCCGGTTTCGATATCGACCTCCACCTCGGCGAATTGCGCCGCGTATGGAGGAGGTGAATCCGGAGCGACATATGAGGCGGTGGCCATGATCTGATGCTGATCGTCCTGGTGCAACGAATGCAAGGCGACCTCGGCAAGAGTCACAGACCTCCCATCCGGAGCGTATGCAGCACTGTCCTTCAGCTCAACATCACCCGGCGAGTCGATATCGAGCATCACGGCCGCTCTCGTCCTGATCTGGCGGGCGACCTCGTCAGCCGACTTCTTGACGGCCATGCCGGAGACGTACGTGGTCGACGAGGCGTATGCACCGACGTCGAACGGGGTCATGTCCGTGTCAGCGGCGTAGACGACTATGTCTCCGGTCGAGACCCCGAGCACCTCGGCGGCAACCTGGGCCAGAATGGTGTCCGCTCCGGTGCCGAGGTCCGTGGCTCCAATGAGCAGGTTGAACGAACCGTCATCGTTGATCTTGAGGCTTGCCCCACCCATATCGAGACCGGAGATGGCACTGCCGTGCATGCACATGGCAAACCCCAGGCCCCTTCGAATGTTGGGCCGATCTGCCGGCTGCACCCAGGCGGGATCGTTGCGGCGATGCCAACCGACTGCACGCTCGCCCTGGACAACGCACTCGTCCATGCCGCTCGAGGTGACCACCGGGATGAACTTCATTTCGGCCGCACCCTCACCGAGCTCGGCGGCAACGTCGAGCGGGTCACCGACCTTGGTCCAGTTCCTGCGACGAAACTCCAGAGGATCCATGCCGAGCTCGGTGGCAACGTCCTCCATGTGCGCCTCGAGCGCATACAGCGCCTGCGGGGCACCGTAACCGCGATATGCACCTGCCACCGGTGTGTTGGTGTAGGCGACGTCGCAGTCGAACTTCTTGTTGGGGCAGTTGTAGGTGCTCAATCCACGCAGCCCGGAGACCATCTGCACCGTGAGGGCATGGGTACCGTACGGCCCGGTGTTGGCAACCGTCCTCATTCGCTGTGCTACAAGAGTCCCATCCTTGTCCACGCCGGTGGTGAAGGTGATGGTCTGGGGATGGCGGGTACGGCTGGAGACGAACTCCTCCTCCCGATTCAGCTCGAGGCGAACCGGTTTGCCGGTAACAAGAGCAAGATGACCCACGATGTCTTCGATCAGCATTTCCTGCTTGACACCAAACCCGCCACCGATACGCGGCTTGACGATGCGGATGTCCCTCACCGGCATGTCGAGCAGCGGAGCCACCATACGGCGAACATGGAATGGCACCTGAGTCGAGGTTCTGATGACGAGACGCTCGTCACTGTCAAGCCAGGCAATCGCAATGTGCGGCTCGATCGGGGCCTGCTGTACCTGGTGGACACGGAACGTCCGCTCGAACACCATGTCGGCAGCAGCAAAGCCCGATGCAACGTCTCCCACCTCGGCTTCGATGTGGTGCACGATGTTCCGCGAAGCGTCGTGGGCGCCTTCCATATCCGGCTCGTCGTGAATAATCGGCGCATTCCCTGAAATGGCCTCGTTCTCGTCGAAGACCGCAGGAAGGACCTCATACTCGACATCGATCAACCGCACCGCTGCTTCAGCGATGTCGAGGGTATCGGCGGCCACGACCGCCACCCGGTCGCCGACGTGGCGCACCTTGTTGTCGAAGCTCACCTGGTCGTACGGGAGCGGATTGGGGTAGCTCTGGCCGCCCGACGCATAGCGAACCCTCGCCACATTCTCATGGTGGAGCACGGCGCGCACTCCCGGAAGCGCTCTGGCTTTCGAATCGTCGATACGCACGATCCTGGCGTGTGCGTGGGGGCTGTAGAGCATCTTGGCGTACAGCATCCCCCGCATCTCGATGTCGTCGACAAATGCCGGATTGCCTTTGGCCAGCTTGATTGCATCGACCTTGCGCTCTGGCTTGCCAACGACCTTGGTCTCGGGAACCTCGGGGCTCGGGATGACACGCGGTGCGATCGGGTCGAGTTCCAGAGCAGGGTTGGCAGCAGCCATGTCAGGGGTGCCGCCTGGTGCGACGAGAGGTTCAATGAGAGCAGGCTCAACCGGCGCCTGTGACTCGCCACGCAGGACGGCGGCGGCGCGCAGCACCGCATACACGGGGCGCAGATAGCCGGTCTCCCGATCGAGGATGCCGGAGAGGGCATCGCGCACCTCTGCTTCGGTCGGATTCGGGTTCCTTTCGATGAGGGCCTTTGCTGCGAGGATCATCGCCGGAGTGGAGTAGCCGGACTGGATCGCACCGGTCTCGACAAACGCCTCCTGGATGGGATGCAAGCCTCGGGGTGGATTGAGGCCCTCGACCGTTTCGATCATGTGACCGTCGGCCTGAGCCGCAAGCATGATCTCGGATGAGACAAGACGCCCATCCAACAAGATGGCATCGGCGCCCGTCTCGCCGGTCTCTGCGCCAAAACGCACGCTGAAGAACCCCTCGCGGCGCAGAACCCGACGGAGAGATTCATGCGGCTCGAAATCGACGTTGTGTGCCTCACCGTTGATGGTGACGGTCATCTTCATGACACACCTCCTAGCCGGGCTACCACTCTCCCGGTGAGAACCCGGGCCAGTTCCAACCGGTACTCGCTGCTGCCGCGAAAATCCGCGGGCGGGTGGAGCGAGTCGAGGTCATCAGGATCAACGAGGACAGGGGTGGCCGCCACTCCGGCGAGGGCGACGCGCAAATCTCCGGTTGGGGTCAGTCGGGCAGCAGCAGCGACGATGGCGGCATCTGCCGGGGTACGTCCGGTGCGGTCCGCTGCCGTCTCCCCACCGATCTGAACCGACACGGATGTGATGATTGCCCGATCCAGTAGCGACCGGTCTGCCATGATCGCACTGACGCTGATCTCGTCGTTGCCGCTGTTCACTGTGATGGTTGCGTCGTGCACGAGCAGGCCAACCAGAAGCTCACTCTCCGGGTGCGCAGCAGCAACCGTACCGCCGATCGTTGCCGCGTTGCGGAATGTGTTCGGCCCCTCTCTGCGAGCCAGCTCGGCAAGCAGCGGTGGCGTCTCGTAATGGTCGATGAGATCGGTCAGGCGGGTCATGGCCCCGTAGACAACGCGATCCCCCCGGCGCACGACGTCCGTGGTGACGGCCTGCTGGATGTCGACCACCTCGGTGTCGGGCGCCAACTCCCCGGTATTGAGAGCAGTGCCACCCGCGATCACGGTGGTAGCGACATCGGGTCGAGCGAGCAGTGAGATGGCGCCGTTGAGGCTATCGGGACGGTGGTACGCGGCAATCGTCTTCATGGTGATCTCCGGGGCTGGACGTGAGTCTCCTCAGGATAGTGTCTGCCTGTGGGTGGACTTCGCCCACCAACTGGATCGTGTTCCGATAGAAGACACACAACCGGGAATTCAGACGCACAAGCTTCGCCCGCTCAGAGGGTGCGAGTCGAATCAGGAACCGAGGATTGCGACTCCGAAGTCCTTCAGGGGACCCTCATAGACGATCCGGAATCCCTCTTCGAGCTTGGCAACGTATCCGTTGTTGAGGGCGCTCTTCTGCTCGTCGGTCGGATCCGTTACAAAGAGCGCATCCGCCGCTGCTTGGGTCTCTACCAGGTACGCCTCGTACACCGGGGCATACTCCTCAACCAGATCGGACATCACGTTGTGGATGTCTATGTCGGACAGTGACTCGTAGCTGCTCTTGTCGAGCAACACCACGACGATGTCCCCGTTGTCGGTGGCTTCCCTGCTGATGATGGTGTACTTCGGGAAAGACAGAGTCAGATCGACGGTTGACGTGGTCGTGCTCGATGTTGTGCTCGACTGATCGCTCTCGGTGCCCGCCACTGCAGCAGAATCTCCAAGCGTTGTGATCGTGGCCGCCGTTGTGGAAGTCGTGGATGAATCGCCTTCATCACCACCAGAGCATGCGGCGACCAATAGCACCGCGATGATGACGATGAGCGCCTGCCTGATTCTCACGTGGCCAACTCTACATCGGCTCGGAAAATCCGTGGACTATCGACTGGTCCGCCATTGATCAAAACTGACCCCATCCATCCATCGGTCTGACGTGACGACTCCAAAACGCTCCTTGACCTGCTCGTAGAGTTCCTCATTCGGCGTTTCGTCGAGCCCGATCCTGGCCAGGTCGAGGAGGGGGCGCCAGGCTCTGACGCCTAGCGCAATGTCAACCCGGGTGCGCCAGTCGTTGTGATCGGAAACATGGCTACGGTCACTTGCCCAGAATTCCTGAAGCTTCTGTGCGGCTCGCAGGCTGCGGCGCACTTCGCGGATCGCCGTCTTGGGCAGATCGGGTGTGTCGCTAAGCGTCTCAGTCGCCCAGTCTGAGAAAGCCTGCGGTCCCCATGCCTCCGGGTCGCTCACTACCGCCTGATACAGGCTCTCGATGTTGCGCATCAAGCTCGAATATGCGTCGGAAGTCACCGTCCGATCTCCTCCCTGATCAGATCGCGGCAAACCCTCCTGGAAACGGCGGGTTATCGGCCCGACCTCTTTGTCGACCTCGCCGATGCGCGTCACCGGCTGCACCTCACGGAGTGTCGAGAGGGCAACGACCTCGTCGGCGTCCAGCATCCTCTGCAGCTGGAATTCTCCCTCGGACACCCGTATGCCGATCCGACCGGCAACGTCGAGAACCGCCTGTCTCGTCACCGATGCGAGGATGCCGAGCGAGAGCGACGGGGTTTCGAACACCTCGTCCGTGATCCATGCGACCGTGTTGGTCGGGCCCTCGAGGACGTTGCCGCTCCGGCCTATCAGCAGGGCATCCCCGTATCCTTCAGCTTTGGCTCGGAAACGGGCGGCGACGTTTGGGCCGTACGACAGTGTCTTTGCTCCGGTCAGCTCCGATTGTGAGCCGTCGGGATGCCACGGTGCTTCTACGGGGAGCAGGCTGATGGTGGGGTCCACCGGCTGCAGCGGCTCGGCAAACACGATGAACCGGGACCCCTCACCACTCCCCTTCTCGTCGGTGCCGCCGGTGACGACAACCCGCACCGTGCAATCGCCCTCTGAAGCGCGCTCGGCCACCCACGTCTCCATCTCGTGACGCGACGGGAGACCCAGCCTGAGAGCATTTGCGGAACGCTCCAGCCGGTCGAGATGCTGCTTCTGCCTGAATGCAATCCCGGCATAGGAGCGGAGCGATTCGAAACAGCCGAAGCCACGCAGCAAGGCAATGTCGAAAACGGAGATCGTGGCGTCGGCGGGCGCTACCGGCCCACCGTCGATGAGTACATGACCTATGACGTTCATGCGCTTGAGGCTACAGCGTTGGGATGACAGAGCAGCGGACACGATCGGCCGCTATGTTCGCATGACGTCATCGAAAGGAAACGCTGGTGCAATCTGCCGCGGACGATGCGTTGGCAACGCTGGCGCTCTGGGACTATCGGCGCCGTGTCTCCGATCTGTACCGGCAGCTGCGCAGCCTCGATCCCGAAACCGGCCACCGGCTGTGGATCACCACCAGGGAGGAGCTCTTTCGCAATCACCCGCAGAGCCCGGTGCCTGCTGGGAGCCGGGCATCCTTCTCCGGCCTGCCCTACTGGCAGTACGACTCTGAGCTGAGGGTCGCCGCCACAGTCGAGCCGGTCTCCGGTACTGCCATTCGGATTCCCCACAGCGCTGAAGGCACCACCGGGGCCAACCTCTTTGGACGTCTGCATTTCCGGCTGGACGACACCGATTTGACCCTCGACATGTTCTGGCTGGACGACTACGGCGGTGGTGTGTTCGTTCCCTTCCGGGACCGGACGAACGGTCGGACCACCTACGGCGGAGGGCGCTATCTGCTCGACAGCGCCAAAGGGTGCCGACCTCGGGCATGAAGGCACACACGTCGTGCTCGATTTCAACTTCGCCTATCACCCGTCATGCGTCTATAGCCCTCGATGGTCATGTCCGCTGGCGCCTCCCGGCAACACGCTCGATGTCCCCGTCCCCGGTGGAGAGCGTCTCCCTGATGCCGGCTGACTCAGCTTCCCGCCAGCCGGGCAACGATCGGTTGAGCGTCCTCGAGTTGGTGCACACCGAAGATGATGTAAGAAATGCCGTATCGGTCGCGTCGCTCGAGCAACGTCTCGACGATCTCTCCCTGCGAGCCGATCAGCATGTGGGGTGAGGTGCGGATCTGGTTGGAGGTGGCGTCGGTGTCGGCTGCCGCCGCGGCCACCGCATCGTCCGGCCCGTTCGTGATGACGAGACGTGAGATCGAGACGCTCATCTCGATCTGGCCGGCCCGCTCCCCGGCACCCGCCCGGATCCACTCGAGCTGGGCATCGAGGAGATCACCGGTCCTGGCAACACCCTGCTTGATGGCGGTGAACCCGCGCGATCCCTTGGGCGCAGGTGACAGATTGATGATGTCGGCCTCCCGCCCGGCTATGCCGAGAAGCCGCGGCCCTGCACCGGCGATCAGCAGCGGTGGTCGGGGGCTCTGCACCGGTTTCGGGCAGGAGGCGTTCGATACCTGATAATGATCACCGGTGAAGGTGAACGGCTCTCCGCTCCAGCAGCCCTTGATGACGGCAACCGCCTCCTCGAACCGGCCGACCCTTGCGCCCGGCGAGTCGTAGGAGATACCGGCAGCGCGATATTGATCCTCGATCCATCCGGTACCGATGCCGAGCTCGAAACGCCCGCCCGAGAGAATGTCGATCGTGGCGCAATCCTTGGCGAGGACAACCGGGTTCCTGTAATCGTTGGCTATCACCAATGGTGACACCCTGATTCTCGGCGACATCTCGGCAACCGCCGCCAGCGTGGGGAGAATCGCAGGCCGCTCGCTGATGTGGTCGGGGCCCACTACCACGTCATAGCCGTCTGCGTCGGCCCGGCCCACCAGTTCCACGAGGCGTTCCCTCGAATCCCAGGTGCCAATGTTCAGGCCGAAGCGAAACCGTTGGGCGTTCATGGCGGCGAGTCTAGAAACGCGTGGCAGCCACGATGGCGTGCGGTGACGAGGTACGCTGGCGATCATGGCATCGCCCCACGAGCCACTGTTGCTCTTCGACATAAACGGCGTCTTTGCGCTCGAATCTCCCCGCCACCGCGAGGGCCTCACCAAGCATGAAGCCGTCGATTCCGGCGGCGTCACCCACGTCTTCTGGCTCGACCCGCAGCACAGGCCGTGGCTACAAGAACTCGCCGACTCGTTCCAGCTCGTCTGGGCGACGCGTTGGCAATACGACGCACCCAGGCTGTTCGAGCCGCTGTTGGAGTGCCCGCCCATGGACGTCATCTTCTTTGGGGAGCACGTGAGAGTCGGCACGCCGATCGACAAGATCCCGGCGATCGCAGCCTATGTCGGTGATCGCCCGATGGCGTGGGTCGACGATGAGCTCTCCAGAGGTGAGAAGACATGGGCCTCTGGCCGCGCCGCCCCTACCCTGCTTGTCGAGACCGATCCGTCAATCGGCCTCACCAAAGACCAGGTGAACGAGTTATTGCAGTATGCCGACGGGCTCGACTGACCACTTTGGCGTCGGAAACCGGAATATATTCCGATTTGCGACGCCAAAACGGTTCTTAGTTGCGACGAGCCTCGATCGCCGCCGCAAGTGCCTCAGGGTCGTCGACCGTCACAGTGAGCCCGGTGTGGTTCTTGCGCCCCGGGATCACCTTGGGGATTCGCTCCACGAACAGCACGCAGACACCACCGGCGCTCGAGGTACCGAAGGTAACCCCGGCGTCGACCATCGACCCCCGCAGCCCCAATGCCTTATACCAGTGGTATGGCCCTGTGACCTCGGCGCATTTGATATTGCTGATCGGGGTGTCCACCTTCCATCGTCCGAATCTGGCGACAAGACGGTCGTCTTCTGTGAGAGTCACCGAACAGTTGCCAGGATGCACACCCAGCCCAAGCAGCATCGGACGGGCAGCTAGATCGAAACGAAAATCGAAGGTCTCTTCCATACCGCCAATGTAGACCGAGCGGCTCGTCCTCGACGGCGTTGCGCCGACATACGCCGCTCCCGGCGCGAGAATCAGATCAAATGACACAGCGGGGGAACAGCAAAGAGCAAGTGCCGGTGCAGGTGATCAGCGGTGGTGGCGAAACGACGGCGGGGACCCGCGGGCCGCTGTGGATGATCGCTCCGCTCGTCATACTTCTCGTTGCCATCGTCGGATCGTTGACGATCTTCAGCCATGGCCCGGTCGAGCAACCGCCCGTGACGACGACCAGCGAGCCCCAGCTCCTGTCACAACAGGCTCCCGTCATCGTCGATGCAACGAGGACAGCAGGGCCGAACGTCGATGTCGGATGGACCCGGGCCGAACTTGACCCGGGCGTACGCCTCGGCGGCTTGGCGGCTTCCGGTTCGGGCTTCGTGGCCGTCGGTTTCGACAGCGACGGCCCGGCGCTATGGAGGTCCGACACCGGTGCAATCTGGGAGCGCGGCGATCTGCTCGAATCGCCCCCTGGGGCCGATGCCTCCGAGCTGACGGCACCACCGTGGGGAATAACACCGCCGTCCTTCATCGCATGGAGGGACTCGACGGTTCTGTTCGGCTCGGATGGAGAAAGGACGGCGGTCTGGATTGAAGGACGTTTCCAGGGCTATACCGATGTCTTTACCGATCTCGTGCCCAGTGTGGTCATCGCCGGCCCGAACCTGCTGGCAGAGGGTTTGTCGCTTCCGGGAGGAGGGCGAACCGCCGAATCGGACCAGTTCGACCAAATCTGGTGGCTATCGGCCGACGGCGTCGACTGGGAACAGACCGAACCAGTGGGCCTTCCCGAAACTGGCGTCGTCAAGCCGATCGCCTGGGCCGACGGCTTCTACTACGCGGCGCACTACTGCACACCCGAGATGTGCCCGGCGAATCTCTTCCGATCGGCTGATGGCGTCTCGTGGGAGCAGGCAGATGTCGGACCGCCATCACCCACGGCGTCCGCTGGCGGCTTTGTGAATCGCGTGGCTTCCATCGGCGACGGCCTGATCGCGATCGGCGCGGTCGACGCCGGAACGCGTTGGGATCCGGCTTTCTGGACATCAACAGATGGGAGCGTGTGGTCCTATGTCCCCCCGGGTGAGGAGTTCGAGACCCGATCGACGACGCTGCAGCTGGCATTGGTCGGCGACGGGGTTGCCGCGATCGACGTCAACGGTGTCGACTACGAGCTGACCAAAGGCTCAGTGATCAGCACCGATGCCGGCCCGATGACCCTCCGGAGCATCAACGGTGACAGCGTTCGGCTGTCTACGAAGAGCCACGACACGGTGCTCGACGCGGGTGAGACGTACCGCTTGGTGACTACGCCATCGATACTGAATATCGCTGCCAGCGGGGAGATCGTCGCTATTCAAGGGACGTTGAGTACCTCGATCGCCGGGCGTGACGACGGCGGCTTTGCGGTACCGGCAATCTGGCTTTCCGGTGACCAAGGCAGGACGTGGTCGCTATCTGCGCTCAACACGGCGGGAGAAACCTGGATCGAGTCGAGCGCCGTGAGCTCATCAAGCGTCGTCCTGGCCGGCAGCGACCTTGGCACCGTGCAGGTCTGGTATCGGCAGTTGGGTCGAGAGTGAACAGTCAGCGCACCCGACACCCCTCATCTGCTCACTGAGCGCTCTCCTCGCGAGGTGAGATCCCCCAATGTCCGCTGGCCGCACCGGAGGAGTATGTTTCGGTGTGAGGAGGAACATCATGAGATCACGACTGTTGTTCTTGTTGCTGAGCCTCGGCCTGATGGTCGGTCTGGTTTCCCCCGCGATTGGGCAACCGCTCGATCCCAACGGGACATTCGTCGACGACAACGGAAGTATTTTCGAACCCAGCATCGAGGCCATCGCCGATGTCGGAGTGACACAGGGGTGTAACCCGCCGGTCAATGATGCGTACTGCCCGGCCCAGCCGGTCACACGGGCAGAGATGGCATCGTTCCTGGTGCGTGCGTTGAGCCTGAGCGGACCGGTAATCCCGTCGACCACCGACGCCTTCGTCGACGATGACGGCTCCGTCCACGAAGACAACATCAACACCATTGCCGAGCTGGGAATAACCAAGGGGTGTAATCCCCCGACCAATGACGCCTACTGCCCCAACGTCCCGGTTTCTCGTGGTCAGATGGCAGCATTCCTAGCGAGGGCGTTTGGCTTCGTCGACGACGACCCCGGTGACAGATTCGTCGATGACGACACCTCGATCTTCGAGGACAACATCGAGGCCATCGCAGCCGCCGGTGTCACCCTGGGCTGCAATCCGCCCGATAACGATCGCTTCTGCCCGGATGATCCGGTGACCCGGGCACAGATGGCGGCATTCCTGACGCGAGCGCTCGGCCTAACGCCGCTTGTCCCACCAGCGGTGGGTGATGCAGCGTTGGTCCGGCCGGTGTTCCTGTTGGACCAGCCGTCCGGCGGTCCGTTCCTCGCCGCGCTCGCACGGTACGTTCCCGCAGGCAGTAACACGCCGGAGGGCGCGGTTACGGCTTTGCTCGAGGGTCTCGACCAGGCGGAGCTCGACATGGTTCCTGCATTCTCGACGGAGATTCCGGAGGGAACGGAGCTGCTGGATCTCACTGTGGCCGGCGGCGATGCCACCGTTGATCTGTCGGGCGAGTTCGACGACGGCGGAGGTTCGGCTTCGATGTTCTCACGCCTCGGTCAGCTCACTTTCACGTTGACGGCGTATCCGGATATCGATGTCGTCCATCTGGAGCTCGACGGCACCCCCGTGACGGTTTTCTCGTCTGAGGGCATCGACATCTCGGGCGGGCTCGATCCCGAGTATTTCTTCGACCTGGGCGTCATGCCGGAGGTGTTCCCGCAGTCGCCGGCTGCGTTCGAGTTCGTGGCGAGCCCATTCGATGTTGCCGGGTGGTCGAGAGCATTTGAGGCAACGATCAACTGGGAGCTGTACGACCGTGATGGGTTGCTGCTCGCCGACGGCTTCGAGACCACAGGGGCCTCAGGCCCCGAGTTCGGGGTGATGAGCTTCGACGTCGCATACTCAGTCAGTGAGCGGCAGGTCGGAACTCTGATGGTGTTCGAAATCTCGGCGATGGACGGCAGTCGAATCAACCTGAGAGAGGTGCCGCTCTGGCTCGAGCCGTGACCGGCCGGGTGACCTCGGTGGCACCGGCAAACTGTGCCGGGGGTTAGGACTGGGCGGTTGGCTGCACGGGAGCCGTATAGTCGGCCCTGGCGATCATCCATGGCGCTCGCCGATGGCTCTGGGATAGACGTCACAAGCCGACCATCGAGGCGGACCACCCGGATCCGGAGCCACACCGTCGACCACCTCCGTCACAACGCATGCTGCGGTGTTGACCACCAACCCGCCGCCAAGGGTCATACCTCGTCGCGCATAATGCGGTCCAGCGTGCGCCGCCCCATCCGACTCATCGCCGGGTTGCTCTCGACGTAGTACCAGACCGCGCCCATCGCTTGTTGGAGCGCCCACGCCTTGCCGCGCTCCCACTCGAGATCACCACATTCGAGATCTTTTCGCAGCCGCTGCCGGGGCCCGCGGTCGAGGAGATGCCAGGCCGCCACCAGATCGAGGGCTGGGTCTGCGGCGCCAAGACCACCAACGTCGAGAATCCCGGCGAGACGCCCATCAGCAACCAGCACGTTGCCCGGAACGAGATCGCCGTGGGTCATCGTGTCGGGCGCTTCACGTGTAAGCGCGCGAAGACGTGCCCACACACCACGGAGACGCTCGGTGTCGACATAGCGCTCGCTCCGTGAGAAGCACACCTCCATCCACTGGTCGTGGGAACGCAGGTCGCCACCACGACCCTCCCCGGTGAAGGTTCGACGGTTGACTGGGATCGCTCGGACCTCGCAGATGAACTCGGCAAGATCGCGGGCAAACGCCACCGAGTGCGAGGGATCGTTGACGCTTGCCGTCGTTCCCGGTAGCCACGTCTGTACCGCCCACGGCAATGGATAGCCTGCTCCGGGCTCCCCGATGCCCACCGGCTCCGGGATCGGGAACCGGGTCCGTCCGAGTAGACCCCGGGCGGCACCGGCCTCAGAGTGGAGTGCACGTCTTGTCGCCTCTACCTCACCGGGCTGCAGGGGAAAGCGTGCCGCCAGCCGTTCGCCGATCCTGAAGATGGCGTTCACGGTGCCCTCGGAGTGAACCGGCGTGATCGAGAGAGACACCCATTCCGGGAACTGACTCTCAACCAGCTCCCGAACGATGTCGGCGGTCACAGGCAACTGGTTCTCGTGCATCATCATCGACCGCAGCTTCGCAGACACACGTCCCGGCCGCAGACGTCGCTGCGCTAGTCCTTGAAGCGGTTCGTGATCGGGAGACGTCGGTCCTTGCCAAAGGCCTTCCTCGTGATCCGGACACCGGGGGCGGCCTGGCGGCGCTTGTACTCGTTGCGGTCGACCATCCGGGCCACCCGCAGCACCGTGTCCCGGTCGTAGCCCTCGGAGACAATCAGCTTTGGCGATTCGTCGAGCTCTATGTATCGGCGCAAGATCTCATCGAGCAGGTCGTAATCGGGGAGCGAGTCGGTGTCCTTCTGGTCGGGTCGCAGCTCTGCAGAAGGCGGCTTGTCGATGATCGCCCGTGGGATCACCTCTCCGTCACGATTGCGCCACTCCGAGAGCTTGTACACCCTGGTCTTGAACACATCCTTGAGCACGGCATAGCCGCCTGCCATGTCCCCGTAGAGGGTTGCATACCCGACGGCCATCTCGGACTTGTTGCCGGTGGCGACGACCATGCCCCCGAACTTGTTCGAGATCGCCATGATGATGGCGCCCCTGATGCGTGCCTGGAGATTCTCCTCGGCTACATCGAACTCGGTCCCGCTGAATACCGGCCCAAGCGCTTCGAGGAACTGCCCGAAGATCCCCTCGATCGGGATCTCGTCGATCCGGCACCCGAGGTTCTTGGCCAGCTCGATCGAGTGGTTCACCGAGCCAGACGAGCTGAATCGGGTCGGCATCGTCACACCCCACACCGAGTCTGGCCCGAGCGCATCGACCGCAATGGCTGCAGTCAGCGCAGAGTCGATGCCACCGGAGAGCCCGATGACAACATCCCGGAACCCGTTCTTGTACACGTAGTCGCGCAGCCCGGTGACCAGGGCGTTGTAGATCTCTGCGTTCTCGTCATGCCTTGGGACGATCTCAGGAATGGGGAGCGGTTGGCCTGCCTTCTGACGACCGTGCGAGACGGTGACGAGACCTGCATCGTGGCCCTCGTCGCTCACCTCGATGTCGATGACGAAGTGCTCCTCAGCGAACTGTGCCGCCCGGTAGATGATCTCACCGGCAGCGTCGAAGATCATCGAATCCCCGTCGAACACCAACTCGTCCTGACCGCCGACCATGTTGACGTAAACCACGGGCACGCCGGACCGCTGCGCCTCTCCGGCGAGGAGAGCGGCACGCTCCGTCCCCTTGCCGACGTGATATGGCGACCCGTTGATGTTGAGCAGGACCTTGGCCCCGGCCTTGGCCTGTTGTGCGGGCGGGCCGGTCGGCGACCAGATGTCCTCGCACACCGACACCCCGGCCACGACACCGCCGATCTCCCAGAGCTTCTCCGGCACCCGTCCCGGGGCGAAGTAGCGTGCCTCGTCGAAGACGCCGTAGTTGGGCAGCAGGATCTTGTGATAGATCCCGCGGATCGCACCATCGGCGAGCACGGCGGCGGCGTTGGCGATCCCCCGCTCCACCGAGTCGTCCTTGTGCCTGTCGCCATCCACCCGGTCGACAAACCCGACCACCACCGCCGTCCGCTCGGAAGACTGGGCGAGCTGGCGCAGCGCCTCGAGGTTCTCGTCGATGAACGAGCGGCGCAGCAGCAGATCCTCCGGCGGGTAACCGGTGATGGCAAGCTCGGGGAGAAGCAGCACGTCGGCCTCGGCCGCTTCGGCTCGCTCCATCGCTTCCCGGATGATTCGTATGTTGCCGTCGATGTCCCCGACGACGACGTTCACCTGGGCCCCGGCTATCCGCAAGAAAGACATGCGGGCAGACTACCGCGCGACGGCTACGGCTCGGCACCGGAGGTCTACCCGAGCGGGATGCCGCGCTCCAGGCTCGACTTTCCGTCGGTGCTGCGATGGTGTTGACTGCTGGGCCGGAAAGGAGGGCCTGTGGACGTCGTCGACATCTTGCCTGTGTTGAGCACCGCCCTCGCAGTGGTGTTCACCGTCGTGCTGTATCGGCATTGGCGGAGCCGTCCTCAGGCTCGCTACCTCATGTGGTGGCTGATCGGCGTGGTCTGTTTCGGGCTCGGGACGCTGGCCGAGACGATCACCGCCATCTGGGGTTGGCACGGTCCCGTGTTCCGCATGTGGTACATCGCAGGCGCCCTACTCGGTGGCGCACCGCTCGCCCAGGGAACGGTGTACCTCCTGTTCGCCAAACGAACCGCCGACCGGCTGGCAATCGGGCTCGTCACGTACGTCGTGATTGCGGCGGGCCTCGTCCTGGCAACTCCGCTCGCCACACCTGCCGGCGACTCCACTCTCTCGGGAAAGGTCATCGAATGGGCATGGGTGCGGCTGCTAACTCCGCCGGTCAACGTGTATGCAGTTGTATTCCTCATCGGAGGCGCCGCCTGGTCTGCGGTGCAGTACCGCCGTCGCGGTGATGCGTCCTCACGCGTGCTCGGCAACTCGCTGATCGCAATCGGCGCCATCCTCCCAGCGATGGGCGGTGCCATGGCGCGGGCGGGAGCCGATCAGGCTCTCTATGTCACCGAGCTGTTCGGGTTACTCGTCATTTGGGCCGGCTACCGGATCATCGTCGGCGACCGGGTCTTCTCCATCCACCACGCCCAGCAGCGGGTCACATAGCACCGAAGCAAAAGCCGACATCCTATGGAAGGATTAGGGCGTCTCGAGCGTCTGTCTCTATGAGATGCCTGGAAGCGGATTGATGAGCCGAGCCGACAAGATGGAACAACTTCGCTGGGTCGACTTCGAGGAGTTCTATGCCTCGACCTGGCAGGAGGTGTACCGGACGCTCGCCGTCGTTGTCCGTGACGCCGATCTTGCCCGCGAGGCCACCGACGAGGCGATGGTGCGGGCCTACCAGCGGTGGAGCCAGGTGCGGCGGTATGACAACCCGTCCGGCTGGGTCTATCGGGTCGCGCTCAATTGGGCACGGAGTCGCATCCGCAAGCTGCGTCGGGTCGATCACATCGTTGTCGACCAGCGGGTCGAGCCGGAGGCACCGGCCGATCCCGCTCTCGAGCGAGCGATCGCCACATTGCCGCTCCACCACCGTGAGGTCATCGTCCTCCACTACCTGTTCGATCTCTCCGGCCCACAGATCGCCGAGCGCCTCGGCGTCAAGGAGGGCACCGTCCGCAGCCGGCTCAACCGGGCCATCGCCGCGCTACGCGAGGAGCTTCCCGATGACGTTTGATTCCCGTCTTCGTACCCAACTGGAAACAGAGCTCGAGTCGGTGCCAACTGCAAGCGGCGATCTCGACCGAGTCCTCGCCCGAGGACATCGCCGTCGCATCTCCTACCGGGTCGCGCAGATGGTGGCGGTCGCCGCAGCCGTCTCGATCGCAGTGGCGTCGACGGCGCTGATCGTGTCCCTCCTGTCGAACGGACCGAGGCTCGTCGTCTCTCCCATCACCGGCGAGAAGCTGCCTGTGATCTCCGAGGATCCGCTGGTCCTGCAGGCGCAGCCGGGCCCGGCACCTACGCCAGCCCCCGAAGGCACCGAAATGTCACTCGCCTCGATCGAGGAACTAGAGCCATGGGAGGTCGATATTCTCAACAAGGAGTCGCCGGGCGGCACACCAATCGTTGCACTCGGAGAATCAGCGGGGATGCGCTTCTATGCAGTCCAAGCTTCGAACCTGCATCTCGTTATCACCGATCCCGAGGAAGGCTCCTCGTGGGGCCTCAACGACCTCGTGCCACAGGTCGTCAATGGAGAGAGTGCACAGTTTCTCGTCGGACAGGTGTCGCCCGATGCGTCGCATGTGGTACTTACGATTGGCGACAATCGCCAATGGCAAAGGCCGATCGAAGGCGTATACGTCCTGGTGTGGCAGCAGCCCGAGTACGGCGCTGCCCGTGCGCTGCTCCGGGACAGCACCGGATCCGTTCTCTTCGACGAGCTCGTCGGCCCGGCGGCGGGATGGGTGTTCTTGGGGCTCGATCAGACCGATCCCGCGGTGTGGGCTGGCCGTGTAGAAGAGGCGTGCACTGAGGGCGTGTGGGATCACGACGTTGCCGTCCAACTCGCAACGGAGTTCATCAATGAGGATCTGGCGGCGGGCCTCGAGGTGTCTGCTATCGAGCCGCGCTCGACAGAGATTGCCGCGCTGTACCTGTGGAGTATGGCCTCGCATCATTGCCCGGATGCATTCCCGCCCGGTCAGATCAAACGCGTCCAATCCGAATTCAAGTCCCCATTCGAGGAGTCTCAACCCGACATGACTCCGACAACGCAACCACAGATCTCCAGAGCAGTCATCGAAGTCGCCGATCCCCCCATCGTCGGGCGCTACGCCCATGCCTCTGCGTGGACCGGCCAGTACGTGCTGATCTGGGGTGGGATCCATAAGCCATCAGACCTCGATCCCGACCTCAGCGACGGTGCCCGCTACGACCCCGCCACCGATCAGTGGACGATGTTGCCGCCCGCTCCCGACGGCATGTCCGGCCCGGCGCGGTCCGTGTGGACGGGGGATCGGTGGATCGTGCGCACCGACCATGTGCCGGATGGGCCGGTGCAGCTGGCGTCCTACGACCCCGTCACCAACGAGTGGACGCAACTGGACACCGGGCCGCTCGACTACGGCGAAGGCTACCTGATGGTCTGGACCGGCCAAGAAGTCATCTTCTGGGGCGGGCACGGCGGTGACGTCCTCAACTCGAGTGCTCCTGTGGCGTACAACCCGGCCACCGCTACGTGGCGAGAGCTTGCGGCCGCCCCGATCACTGCGCGTACCGACCCGGTCGCGGCATGGGACGGCTCGGAGCTGCTCGTCTGGGGAGGCACCGCCAGCTGCAGCGGTGGAGACTCCACATGCGTCGAATTCGCCACGGACGGTGCTGCTTTCGATCCCGCCGACGGCTCATGGCGGATGATGCCCGTCGCCCCCGATGTTCCCTCCGACACTTCAACGGCGGGCTCAGTGCGCATCGACGATGAGTTCATTGTCTTCCTGCCTGTCGACTGTGAATCGGGGCGTTGTGTGGCGGGTATCGCATACGATCCTGACTCAGACTCATGGCGGAGCCTTCCCGCCCTAGGCAACATGGAATGGTCGTTCTCCGCCGGGCCGGTGGCGGCCGGATCTGAGATCTATGCATGGGACCGTACCGGGGAGGGCTTCAGCTATTCGCCGGGCAACGACCGATGGACCGACCTCGGTGGCTACCCGATGGAAAGCCGATTCAGTGCCACTGTGGTCGCCGTCGGGAATCAGGTCTTTGTGTGGGGCGGATCGAGCGGATCCTCCACCGATGACCCATTTGACGACGGGTTCCTGACGGTTCCTTGACTAGGCCGATAGGCTGCTCTTGATGGAGCTTCGCGACTTCGCACCACAGGTCTTCAAACTGCATGCTTCCGGCGACTTCGAAGCGGCCCGAGACCTGGTCGTCAAAGCCCTTCCCTCTCTGAATGATGACGACGCTGAGATCGCTACTTTCTGGCGCGTATGCCTCGATGCTTGCGTTGGCGACACCGACAACGCGCTCCAGGGGCTCGAGACTGCAATGGATCGAGGCTGGTGGTACGGGCCGACCATGCTCGACGACCACGACCTCGACGGGATCCGCGACGACCCACGATTCCAGGAGATCCTCCACCGCAGTGGTGAAGCGCAAATCGCCGCACGGCGTGTCCCACCGGCGCCGATCATCACCGAACCCGAAGGTGAGGTCCGGGGATCTCTTGTCGCTCTCCACGCTGCCGAGGGCCGTGCCACGCACACATCACGGATCTGGTCACCTGCGCTGAGCCGTGGCTATCGCACCGTGGCGGTTCGCTCTTCACGCAAGGTCAGCTCACTGAGATCGACCTGGGACGATCGCAGTCGTGCTCTCGGCGACGTGACCAACCAGATCGCAAACGTACCCGATCCGATGATCTTCGGGGGACGATCCCTGGGAGCCGCCGTCGCCCTGCACCTGGCCACCACCGGCGCCGTACCGGCCTACGGTCTCATCCTGGTAGCACCGAGCCTGCGCTGGAGGTTGGCACGACCCTCGCTTCCCATCCCGACGGTGATCCTCACCGGTGAGCGCGAGTCGGAGCGATTCAAGGCCGATGCCGCCGACGCGGCTGCCTTCCTGCGTGAAGCGGGGTGCCCCGTCGACCATCACACGGTTCCCGGGATGGGCCACTACTACCCCGACGACTTCGAGACCTGGCTGATTCTCTCCATCGACTGGCTCGAGGCATCGCTCTCCAACTCGACGGCCTCACTGCTGCTGGACGTTCGGGGAGACCAGCAGCGCGATCCCATTGACGGCGATCACTACAGCTGATGTGACTGTCCACGTCACTAGGCAGCCCTGACCTTGACCGCCCTCCAACTGAACCCCATCAGGGCCGAGTGACGGGACAAATCATGAATCCGCAAAACTACGCAGCCAGAACCGCATACCGGCCGCCGGCGACCTGGTACCAACGCGGCAACCGTATCGGAGTGCCCATCATCGCCGTCGGGCTGGCACCACGTGATGCGGTGATCCTCGAGGTGCGCGGTCGCAAATCCGGCAAGCTCCGCAGGCTCCCCATTCTGCGCACGCGGTATGAGGGTGACGACTATCTGGTGGCCCTTGCGGGTGAATCACAGTGGGTGCGCAACGTGAGAGCGGCCGGGGGGCGGGCCGCAATCCGGCGTCGCCGTCGCCGTGGCGTCCTTCTTTACGAGGTCGCAGGCGAGCAGCGACCCGCTGTCATCAAGGCCTATCTCGACGGGGTGCACGCACGAAGCAGCGAGAAGTCGGCGGCACGGCAAACGAAGTTCTACTTCGGCCTCGACGGAACGCCGTCTCTCGAAGAGATCCAGGAGATCGCTGGGTATTACCCCGTCTTCCGGATCGAGTACCAACCGGCTACAACCCGCTGACGGTCTCCTCTATCAGCCAATCGACCACCTGCTGAAGCGCCTCGGTCTCGTCGGCGCCGCCGGTTTGAGCAGCACGATAGATGTCGAGCTGGGTATCGGCGGAAGTGCCCCGGGACACGATGGTGCTGGCGTGAAGCAGCTCATCAACACAGTCGAGCAGGACCGCATCCTCGCTGACGAGATCGATGATTTCCTCGACCAACTGTGGATAAGGAAGGAGCTCCCCCCGGCCGAAATCGATAAGCGACTCGGATATCCCATAGCGTTGGGCACGCCAGACGTTCTCCTCGATGAGCATCCGGCTGTAGATGCGCCAGCGCTGGTTCTCCACCCGACGCCGCCACAGCATCGACAGCAACGAAACGTACATCGCTGCAATGGCGAGTGTGTCCTCCACGTTGGTACAGATGTCGTTGCTGCGTAGCTCGAGCGTCGGGTATCTGGCGCTCGGACGCAGATCCCACCACAGCTTGGTGGCATCCTCGATGACGCCTGCATTCACAAGGACGTTGACGTGGCGCTGATACTCAGCCCAGGTGTCGAACTGATCGGGCATCCCGGTGCGCGGCACCGCCCGGAACACCGAGGTGCGATAGCTCTTCAGACCTGTGTCCTTGCCGTTCCAGAACGGTGACGAGGTGGACAGCGCCAACATGTGCGGTACAAAGTAGAGAACCTGGTTCATCAGATCGATACGCACGTCCGGGTCTTCGATACCGACGTGCACATGCATGCCGCAGATGAGCAATCGGCGAATCACGCCACCGAGGGCATTGGCGAGAATGTTGTACCGGGGCGCATCGGTATGGCGCTGCTCCCACCAATCGGCCGAAGGATGTGTCGAAGACGCAATGGGGGCGAGGCCGTACTCCATGCAGACGTCGGCGACAGCACGACGCAACCTCTTCAGATCGTCCCTCACTTCCTGGATGTTCTTGCAGACCTTGGTGCCGATCTCGATCTGGGAACGAAGAAACTCGGGGCTGACCTGACCCTCGAGGATCTCCATACAGTCGGCCATCAGGCCGTCCGGTAGATCCTGAACTAGTTCCCTCGTCTCTATGTCAACGATCAGGTATTCCTCTTCAATACCGATCGTAAATGCAGGTCGCTTCAGCATCTCCACCTCCCTCCGGTTCCCGCCAAGTTAGTCCGCAACGAGTCTCAGGTGCAGACGCCTCCGAGAGTCGATGTCGTACACTCCCGGCATGACCGACCGAATTCCTGAGCTAGCGCGCCTCGCCGCCGAAATTGCACCCCGAATGATCGCCGTCCGGCGGGACCTCCATCAGAACCCCGAGCTCGGGTGGGCCGAGCACCGCACCACCCGCAAGGTGGCAGAGGCACTCGGCGAGTGGGGAATCGACCACCGGGTGCGCCCCGAGGGCACCGGGATCGTCGCCGAGATCGGCTCGGGATCGGGCCCCACCGTCGGGTTTCGGGCGGACCTCGATGCCCTCCCGATCCAGGAGGAAGCCAAGCCACCCTACGTGTCCCTGACCCCCGGGATGATGCATGCTTGCGGGCATGATGTGCATACGGCCGTCTCCATGGGAACCGTCTGGGCTCTCAGTCACATCGATCTGCCCGGCAGGGTCCGGTTCATCTTCCAACCGGCCGAGGAACAGATGCCGGGCGGCGCCTCGAAGTTGCGTCAGGAAGGTGTCCACGCGGGACTCGCCTCGATTGCCGCCTTTCACGTCGATCCCTCCCTGCCGGCCGGCAAGGTCGGCGTTCGCAGCGGCGGCATTACGGGCGCAGGCGACCGGGTGATGATCCGTCTATCGGGCCCAGGCGGCCACACCTCGCGACCTCACCAGACGGTCAACCTGCTTTACGTTGCCGCCCGGATCATCACCGATCTGCCTCAGGTCATCCGACACACCATCGACCCAAGAGAGACTGTGCTCGTTGTGTTCGGCAAGATCCAGGGAGGGTCGGCAGCAAACGTCATCCCAACCCACGTCGAGATCGAAGGCACCGTGCGCCTGTTCGATCTCGATCTCTGGCGGGAGATGCCAAAACGTGTCGAATCGCTCGTCTACGAGATGGCGACCCCTCTCGGCGCCACTGCCGAAACGGTCTATCACCAGGGCTGCCCACCGGTGAATAACGACCCGGGGGTGATTGCGATCGTCGAGGAAGCGGCCGTGGCAGCACTCGGCCCCGGCAGAGTCCACCAGACCCACCAGAGTCTGGGCGCCGAGGACTTCGCCTGGTTCCTCGAAGACATCCCAGGAGCCCTCATCCGGCTCGGTGCCGCACTCCCCGACCGCCGTGTCGACCTGCACTCGGCGTCGTTCGACATCGACGAGTCTGCAATCGAGACCGGCATCCTGGTCGCCAGTGAAACGCTGCTGCGCCTGTTGGAGCATGCTCAGGGGTGATGCGTGCGCCGTCCGATCGGCGTCGCGGGACGACAAGCACCTTCCCGATCGCCCGCCAGTAGGCATGATGGGGCAACTGCCGACCCTGTGGAGGCCCGGTGCTGGGACACGGTTCGACGAAATCGAGCTTGCGGAATGCGCTTCCCTGGCTGATCGTCGCCGCCTGCATAGCTCTTGGCTACCAAACGATGCGCGCCCCGGCTCCCCGACAACCGGACTCAGCGATTTCGTTCTCTGCCGAGCGCGCTTTCGAGCATATCCGTGCCATTGCCGTCGAACCTCACCCCATGGGCTCGGCCGCCAATGCTCGGGTCCGGGCGTACATAGGCGAGACGCTCGTGGAGTTGGGTGTCGATGTCGAGATGCAGGAACTCGTTGCACCCGACTACTTCGGCAACGGGGGTCCCGTTGCAGTTGTCAACGTCATCGGACGGATTTCCGGTACTGCAAATTCCGGAGCGATCGCATTGGTGGCCCATTACGACACGGTGCCCGCGACCACGGGAGCAAACGACAACAGCACCGGTGTAGCCACATTGCTCGAAACGGCGAGCGCATTGCTCGCAGGCCCGCCTCCCAACAACGATGTGCTACTCGTCTTCACCGACGGTGAGGAACCAGCACCCCGCCCCGGTGCAAAAGCGTTCGTCGCCAGCTTCCCGGCACTTAGTGAGATCGGGCTTGTGGTCAATTTCGAGGCATCTGGAAGCGGAGGAGCATCACTCCTCATTGAGACGAACGGGCCTGACGCATGGTTGACCGGTGAACTGGCAGGGACCGGATCGAAACCTGCCGCGTTCTCGTTCCTGACGACGCCAGCCGGCTTCTGGGCGATATCGGGAGCGACTTCGACGAATTTCGCAACGCCGGGACAACCGGCATGCATTTTGCCTACCTACACGGTTCACCCATCTATCACACGTCGGCCGACAGCCTCGATGCCACCGGCCTCGGGTCCCTCCAGCATCACGGTGATCAAGCCCTCGGGATCGCACACCGCTTCGGAATCCACGACTTCACCCAGCCACCGCCACCGGGAAGCGCCATCTTCTTCTCTATCGGGTCATTCACCGCTCGCTATCCAACATCGTGGGCTGTTCCACTGATGCTGGTTGCGGTGGCCGGTCTGTTGGGCGGTCTCGTTCACACGTCTCGTCGCGATGGCGTTGTGACCGAGCTCCGCCGCATAATGGTTACCCTGGCAATCATCCTCGGCGTCGCTGTTGTCGACACCATTGTGTGGGTCCTGATCGCAACCGTGCATCCGACTCTTGGCCTCATCGAGGGCTACCGCTACTTCGCCGCCATCATCGCGGCGTCCGGTTGGGGAATACTCCGGCTCGGGTCGAGGACCCGGTTGCTGGCAATCAGCAAACACACGCCGATGTTGCTGTGGCTGTCATTGACAGTGCTCACCGCGTTTCTCGGAGTGGGATTCAGCTATCTGTTCGTCTGGCCCACTCTGGCTGGTGCAATTGCGTTGTGGTGGGGCACCGATGAGGCAGACGCAGACACTCTCAGATTCGCCATGATCTCCTTTGTCACGTTGGTGCTGGCCGCCGTCGCCGCCATCGACGTGTTCCTCCAACTCGCATACCCACGCCCGGGGAACCTCGATTCCAACATGCCGGCTGTCGTCCTGATACCGCTGTTCCTGTCACTGCTGGTCGCCGCGCTGTTGCGCATGTTCTGGCCGAAGACGTCGCCCGGATCTGCTATTGCACTGTAACGCATAGGTTACTAGAGTAGTAAGCGTTACATCGGAGGTGGTGATGTCTGTCGAGCAGAAACAAGTACAGATCGAACGATTGACGGTCACCGGGCTCCTGGCTCTTGCCGCAGCGTTCCTGGCGGCAGCTGCCCGTTCAACTGCCGTTCATCTGGATTGGATGGCGGCAGACGCAGTTGCCGCCCACATCCTGCAGAGCGTCTGGATCATCGGGATGTTGCTCTTCGGGTTCGCCTTCGGGTGGCTCTGGTTGGTTGGAAGACGTCTCGATGCAGAGGAGCGCAGGGCCCTTGGCGACGAGTTCGAAGTGTTGGTCTCCAGGAGGAGCGCCGTCAGTGCATACGTAGTCACATTCGTCGTAGCAGTCCTATTTGCAGCGATACCTGGTTCCGACCGCCTTCCGGGGGACGCCGTCGCGTCCGCTATCGCTGGAGTTGGAGCCGCGACCTTCGGTCTGCAAAGACTCAGGTCGAGCCAGCCATGACCCGACGAGCCAAGGGCCCCGCTGCCACCGAACTCGACAACCACCTCTCCCGACTACGCAACGAGGCGGGCCTGACGCAGGCGCAACTGGCGGCAGCAGTGGGTGTGACCCGCAAGACAATCAACACGGTCGAACGAGGGCACTACGTCCCTTCAACTGTGCTGGCGTTGCGACTCGCTGCCTCTCTCAACACCACGGTTGAGGAGATCTTCTCCCTGCCGGAGTGACCGCCCGCTATCTGCAGGAACGCTCGAGCGGATACTCGGAGGTAGGGGCCGGGCGGGTGAAGTAGTGGAACGGATACCAGGTGACGGCATGAGTCCAGCCTTCGCCCTCATACCGCTTGACCACCGCGCCTCGGCGGAGAGCCAGAGCCTGTCAAGAACATCTTGACATCACCGGGAGGCGAAGGCGTCAATCGGACAGCAAAGCCTTCGGCCTGGGGATGGTGGGCGATCAGCGACGCGGCGGCGTACTCAGGGACGAGCGCATCGTCGGGCGCGACCGACGACACCGACCCGGCCAGCATCCAGGAGGTCGCTAACCGCCTCGTTGTTCCCGGCGCCTACCGGAAACCGCTGGCCCCGGTAGATCCCGCCAAACACCAGACTGAGAGTGGGACCGTCCTCGTCGTCGAAGCCCCACTCGATCCGGATCCGTCGGTGCCAGTACTCCGTCAGCGCCTCTGTCAACGACCCGGCAAGGGCTCGCAACGCAGGCACGCTCCGCTTGGGGCTCACCGGGATACTGGTGCACCAGGCGGGTGGAGATCTTGGTCCCGAGGGTCACCATCTGAAGCGCTGCATAATCCGGCGCTGCCTACCGGCTTGAAGTAGTCGGCGACACACAGATACGGCGCGTGGCGCTGGCGAGGGAACCGGAGCCGCAGCTCGCTCTTCGGTCCGGTCGTCATCGGCCCAGACGATCAGCTCCCGACCATCGCTATTGACCGGGAAGAAGCCGTATGCAACCTGTGGCACCAGTAGCTCCTGGCTACGGACCATACCCAGCCGCCGATCAAAGACACCCCGGCATCGACGCAACCAGTCTCGCTCGTTCTCGTCATCAGCGGGCAGCAATCCCCACGCGGTGCCTAACAGCTCGTCTTCGTTGACATAGCCAACGATCTCGTCGACCCACACCGGAGAGACGAGCCCGCACGCCGAGGAAAGGGGGCTCGACGACCGGATTGTCTGCCACCACTTCTGGGAGAGCGCGGCCGTTCCGGCTCCACAATCGCGGGACGGCTCCCAGCGACACTCAAGGGCTCCGGGAGCACGACGAGACGATCGGGCACCGGGCCGTCGGAAGCGAGGTCGGCGCATCGTCACCCCACGGCGCTGCCCCCAGCGAATCAGCCGTTCTTCGGTGCCTCGTCGTCATCACCCGGACGATACGGCAAACCCGGGCAAACCCGTGGATTACCGGAATCCGGCGCATCCCCCACAATCAGTCATGACCGAAAATCTGTCACACCACTAATGAGCCGGTGGGTAGCTTCTCTCCTATGGCCCCGTCGCTGCTCGACCTCAACAACCCGAGAGTTTCTTCAGGATCCGTACCCGGCCCTGAACAAGATGCGCGAGTCTGCGCCGCTGATCTATGACGAGGCACTGGACCTGTGGCTGGTCACCCGGCATGAGGATGTCAGGGCCTGTCTGCGTGACCCACGGCTGGGCAGGGTATATGACCACATCGCAACGGCCGGGGAGATCGGGGCGACCCAGCGTGACCCGCGATGGAATGCGTTCTGGAAAACCGAGCGGCACTCGCTATTCGAGCTCGAGCCACCCGAGCACACCCGATTGCGTCGCCTGGTCGCTGGTGCATTCACGGTGCGCACCGTTGAGGCAATGCGACGTCCTGCCCGGAAAGCGGCGGACGCCCTGCTCGATGTGCTCCGCGAGCAGAACGAAGTCGACCTGATTGCCGACTTTGCCCAGCCCTACTCGCTGGTATTGATCGCCGGGCTACTCGGCGTACCGTTCGAGGATCACAAGAACTTGCTCGATTGGTCGCACCGCATCGTGAAGATGTACGAGCTGAACCCCACCGAGCAGCAGGCTTGCTCTGCCGCGGAAGCGGCCGCGCAATTCGACAGCTATGTGCGGGGGCTGATTCACTTCCATCACGGCGGTCCACATGGTGGCCTGATAGACGACCTGGCCCACACGGAAATAGACGGAGAACGGCTCACCATCGAGGAAGTCGTCTCAACCACCATCATGCTACTGAACGCCGGTCACGAGGCGGTGGTCAACGCCATTGGCAACGGGATGACGGCGCTGCTGCGAAACCGGGACGAATGGCACCGCATCGTCGACGGTTGGGTAGCACCAACGCTGGCCGTCGAAGAAATGGTGCGATGGGACTCTCCCAACCAGCTCTTCCGCCGCTGGGTGCTCACCGACGACTTCGAGATGAACGGAACCCGGCTCGCTTTTGGCGATCGTATCGGTCTGCTCTTCGGATCGGCCAACCGCGATCCGCGCGCCTTCAGCGACCCCGACTCTTTTCAGATCGACCGCCACGCCGCACATCATGTTGGCTTTGGCGGAGGTACTCACCACTGTCTGGGTAGCCCGCTGGCGAGAGTTGAGCTGGCCGTTGCCCTCGCAGAACTCGTCAAGACCGCACCGGAGATGGAATTGGTCAGGGCGCCTGTGCGGCAACGGGCATTCACCGTCCACGGCTACGAGGCGGTCCCGATCCGCTTTCGACCCTAGATCACTCCAGGATCAGCAAGCCCTCATCTTCGAGGGCGGTGCGCAGCGCCTCTTCTTCGCCTGGTCGCACCGAAACCGTGAGCACACCACCGCCACCGTGAGGGGCATGCCGGAGCTGTAGATCGCGAATATCGACTGATGAGGCCCCAAATGCACGGCCGACTCGCGCTAGCTCTCCCGGTTCGTCGGCAAGGGCCACCCGGACTGCGATCGCACCGGGAGCGAGGCTGCGACGCACCTCGCGGCCGCGGTCCAGGAAACCACGAATCTCCTCATCGTCCGCATCAGCGATGGCCCTGGCCACCTTCCCGAGACGCTCCCGGAAGTCTTCTATCACCGCCACCACCTGCGGCCGGTTTATCTCGAATAGATCGATCCACATCGCAGAGTCGGACGCGGCCACCCGGGTCAGGTCACGGAAGCTCCCCGCCACCAGGTCGAGCGTCTTGGTGCGGTCGGCGGCTTCGTTGACCAACGTCGTTGCCAGCACCTGAGGCAAATGACTGATCATCGCCACACCCGCATCGTGTGTCGCCGCCGTCATACGCAACGGGCGGGCGCCGAGCTCTGCCAGCACCGATTCGACAACATCGAGATCATCGGGAGCGGCGCCGTCGGTTACCACTACCCAGGTAGCCCCACGGAATAGCGAAGGCGTTGCCCCCTCAGGCCCCTTTATCTCCCGACCTGCCATCGGGTGGGTACCAACAAATCGGGACGGAGCCGCCGCCGCGACGATTTCGCCCTTCACCCCCGCTACGTCCACAACGAGAACGTCGGTGGTGAGGGTGGCCACCTGATCGAGGATCACCCGCGGAGGGCCTGCCAGCACCAGCAGATCGACATCGCTGGCAACGAGATCCTCGAACGACCCAACCGGTGTGCCAACCGCCCCGAGGCCAACTGCGGTGGCCAGCGCGGTCGCATCGGGATCCCACGCCGTGACATCCCATCCGGCGCGGTTCAACCCGAGACCGATAGACGCACCGATCAAGCCGGTGCCTGCGATGGCGACTGTCGACACGGCCATCTAGAAGGTTTCCACGACGGCCCGTAGCGCCCTCACCTGCTCCATGAGGTCGGCGAACTCGCCGGGAAGAATCGCCTGGGGCCCATCCACCAGCGCCGTCTCCGGAGCCGGATGCACGTCGACCATGAACCCGTCTGCACCGGACGCGACTGCGATCCTGGTGAGTGGAGCGACCAAGGATCGCTTCCCGCCGGAGTGGGATGGATCGACGACGACCGGGAGATGTGAGAGCTCTTTGAGAACCGGCACCGCCGATATGTCGAGCGTGTTTCGGGTCGAAGTTTCGAAGGTACGAATCCCGCGCTCGCACATGATGACGTCGTGGTTGCCTTCCTTGTAGATGTACTCGGCGGCATTGAGCCATTCCTCGACGGTGGCGGTGAGACCACGCTTGAGCATCACCGGCTTGTCCTGCCTCCCCAATTCCGAGAGCAGAGTGAAGTTGGCCATGTTCCTGGTACCGACACGGATCAGGTCGGCATAGCTGCTGACAAGTTCCACATCCCTCGGATCGACCGCCTCGGCGACAAACGGCATCCCGAACTCCTGGCGAGCCTCGGCCAGCAACTCGAGGCCTTTCTCGGCAAGACCCTGGAACGAGTATGGCGAGGTTCTCGGCTTGAAGGCGTCACCACGCAGGATCTTCGCCCCCGCCTTGGCAACCGCTTCAGCCGAGGCAAAAAGTTGCTCTCGCGTCTCAACAGCACACGGACCAGCGATCGCAACGAAATGACCGCCGCCAACCGGCACGCCACCCACATCGACGACGCTGTCCTCCACCTGGAACTCGCGGCTAACGAACTTGAAGGGCTTGAGCACCGGTACGGCGCGCTCGACACCGGGGAAAGCTTCCCACGGCAACTGCTGGATGGCATTGCGGTCGCCGACGACACCGATGACGGTCCGCTGCTTGCCCTCCGAGAGATGGGCCTCGGCACCGACAGCCTTCAGGCGCGCGATGACGTGAGCAATGTCCTCGGCGGTGCAATTCTTGGCCATGACGATGATCAAGGACTCATCCCCTTTGGTGGTGTTCATAGATCACTCCGGTGCGTCGACCAAGGATAGGAGAAAGCGACGCCTGCTGATCCGGGGAGCGAGAAAAGTAGGCTGAATCCTCATGAGGCGAATCCTGGTGACCGGTGCCGCAACCTGGACCGGCGGTCATCTCATCAAGAAGCTCGAGGTCCAGCCGAATATCGAGGTGCTGGCGGTCGACGAGATCCCGGCTCCAGCCGCGATGGAGACCGGCGCCTACGTCTTCGAGCTGGACAACCCTGACTTCGCCCACTTCGTCATCGACGCCGCACCCGACACCGTCATCCATCTGCAAACCATGGACCGCTCGGCAATGCTCGGCGGGAAACGCGCACACGACGAAGCCGTGGTGGGCGCCCAGGCGCTCTTCGGCGCCATCCGCCGCTGTCGCACGATCAAGCAAGTCGTAATCAAGTCGAGCTTGTGTATTTACGGAATGGGGCCCCGGTGCCCGTCGGTAGTCACCGAAGACACCAGACCAGAGGGCAGAAGAGGCAGATACGCCCTCGATCTCGAGCAGGTTGAGCAATACACCGCTGAGACTGCCTCCTTTCGCGACGGTGCAGTCTTCACCGTGCTTCGGTTCGCCCCGGTCTTCGGCGCTGACGTCGACGATCCTCTCAGCCGCTATCTCCGCCTCCCTGTGGTTCCGACCCGGCTCGGCTACGACCCGAGAATCCAGCTGTTGTCGGGGTACGACGCCGTTCGTGTCATCGAGCACACACTCGACAACCCTGTCCCCGGCACCTTCAACATCGCGGCGACCGGCCAGCTCTACCTGTCCCGGATCCTGCGCCTGGGGCGGCGGGTAGCCCAACCCCTCCCCCGACGCGCCTACGACATCGCCGTCAAGGGGATGAGCCGCACCAACCTCTACCTCCCCGACCACATCAAGGCCCTCGTCAAGCACGGCATGGTGGCAGAGACAGCCCGGACCGCCGACGTGCTCGAGTTCGAGCCTGCATTGACCATCCGTGAGACCGTCCTCGACGGCTACCGCAGGCTCAGCACGGGATCGGTGCCATCGTGAGTTACTCCGATCTCACCAAACGCCAGCTGCTCGAGATAGCCCGGCAACGAGATGTGCGGGGACGCAGCCGGATGACCAAGCGCGAATTGATCACTGCCCTCGAGGCGGCACCGCCGGCACCCACCGGCAAGAGCCGTGACCCCGTGGCGAGGCGAGCCGCGCTTGCTGCCCGGCTCAACTCGTTTGTCGATCACTCGGAATCGTGCAATTGGAGGAGTACCGAGGGTCACCCGTGCGGGCTCCCTGTCATCCGCAACGAGCGACGTTGCTCCCTCCACGGTGGACTACACGACCGTGACCTGGCAATCCCGGCGACGGGCCGCCTCGGCTTCGACACATGGCCAGCATTGCTGCGCCACATCTGGCTCGCCACCTACGACGTCGACCCGATCGGCCTCGACCCGAACGTCGCCGACATGGTGTGGCATCTCCTCAACTACCTGTACTTCGACTACTTCCGTGTCGAGGTCGAAGGTGTCGAGAACATCCCGACCGAGGGGCCGGTCCTGCTCGTCGCCAACCACGGTGGCGCGGCACTGCCATACGACGCCGCGATGCTCACGCTCGCTGTGTCCAACGAGATGGCCATACCCCGCCGAGCCCGTGTGATGGCGACCGAGGTATTCAATGCCACTCCGGTCCTCTCGCACATCTACCGGAAGATCGGCGGTGCATACGCCTCGCGGGACGATGCCGAGTTCCTGCTCCGTTCCGGACGGCTGGTTGGTGTGTTCCCTGAGGGCGTCCGCGCCTTTCAGAAGCCGTTCTCTGAGGCCTACCAGGTGCAGCGTTTTGGCCGGGGTGGGTTCATCACCATGGCAGAGAGGCACGGCGCCCCGGTTGTCCCGGTTGCGATTGTCGGCTCCGATGAGATCCACCCTGCCCTGTTCTCGTCGCAGCTACTCGCCCGGCTGGTCCGGCTTATCTGGCCTTCACAACGAGTCGAGGAGATGGCCGTCTACATCAACTTGATCCCGCTGCCGATTCGCTGGCGGGTGCGATTCCTCCCACCGATCCCGCCGTCACACACCGGAACGGACCCCGATCCGCTGGAAATGCTGGAGCGGACGGAGTCCATCCGCCGGCTCATACAGACCAATCTCAACGACCTTCTGGCAACAAGAGGCTCGGCCATCTGACCGCTCCCGTGTGCTTGCAATAGCTAGCACCGTGTGATATTGTTGCTAACGATGAAGCAGATCAGCGATGTGGGTGCATACATCCGCCATCAACGTGAGCGCAGCGCGATGTCGCTTCGCAAACTGGCGGAGACAGCCGGGATATCCAACCCGTATCTCAGCCAGATCGAACGCGGGCTCCGCAAACCGTCGGCCGAGATCCTCAAGTCGCTGGCGCGGGCGCTCTCCATCTCTGCGGAGACCCTGTACGAGCGTGCGGGCTTGCTCGATGAGGTGGGCGAGCGCAGGGACGTACCTGAGGCGATCGGCGCCGACGAGATACTCACCAAGACACAGAAGAACGCGCTGCTGGAGATCTACAACAGTTTTGTCAGCGGCTCAATAGAGGAGTAGCACATGGACATGAACGCCCCCAAAGAGGCCGTCAAGAAATCGGCCTTTGTCGCCGTCGGAGCACCGGTTGTGGTCGCCCGCAAGGTCAAGCAGCTCGGCACCAAGATGAAGGCCGGCGCCCAAACCCAGCTCGACGAGTACGCAGCAGAAGGTGAAAAAGTCACCAAGCAGCTCAAGGATCGCAACGTGGTCGAAGAGCTAGAGCAGCGGATGAACATCGACAAGGTCCAGGACCGGGTCGAGCACCTTCGTGATCAACTCGAGACCACGCTCAACAACTGGCGCGAGTCCTTCACACCGGAGGACGAGAAGAAGGTTGAAGGGCCTAAGAAGCCTCGGCCAAGAAGACCTCCGCCAAGAAGGCGCCTGCCGCCAAGAAGGCGGCTGCCAAGAAGGCCCCTGTCAAGAAGACTGTGGCTGCCAAGAAGACCGTTGCCACCGCCAAGTAAACCTGCCACGAACGCAAGCCCGGGGGCACACAACCGAGAGGTTGTCGAAGCTCTCCCTCCCCTTCCTTTGCTTCACCATCCGGGCAAAGAGAAACCCCCCGGCGTATGCCGGGGGGTTTCCGCTCCCTCAGAGCGTGCCTAATGCTTGACGATCGGTTGGAGCTCACCAGCATGGGCCACCCAACGTTCGACCATGGCGTTCGTCGGTAGCCGACGGACGAGGTTCATGGTGTCGTTGATGTCGACCATGGCAGCCAGCAGATTGCCGGGATTGCGGCGCCGGAGCTCCTTGATGGTGTCGACCCCTGCCGCTTCCAAGAGATCCGAGTACTCCTCACCAACCCCGCGCACCCGCATCAGATCGGCCCGATTGACCCACTCGAGGATCAGTCCCTCACTGATACCCGTAGAACTCGAGATAGCACGGCGCCCCTTGCGTGTCGCACCCTTCTTCAGCAGCGCCTCGACGGTTCGGATTCTTGTCTTTCGGAGACTCGTTGCTTGCTTGATGACCGATCCCTTCGATCGTATCGATCGACGCCATTGCCCGTCCTTCCCGGTCCTATCTGCATACTAGTGCGACGAGCCCCTCATCCGAGCACATCGTTGAGACAATACTGGGGTCGGGCACGGCAAATGCCAGGCGAATCATCTTCTTGCCGGATTGAATGTCAATCAAGTCATCCGGTGTCATCGCCCGTTTGCCGGGGAGCCGATCGAACCAGACTTCGTCGACCCAGTCGGGATGTGCTTGCAAGCAATTGATCCATGCTGGCAGTGCCTTCCATGCTGATCAGCCTGGGCCAGAGAACTCGCCGAGCACGATCGGATGCCCACTGCATACCGATACTTGGGGACAACCGCGGCTCGATGGGAGTCTCGATGCTTGTCGAGCATCCGCAGCACCTCGTCACCACGCGAGCCCGGTTCATCGGCATAGGTGAGGGCGAGGGCTTCGAACTCGTCAAGACGGAACAGAGTGTCGATCCCAACCCGAAGAGAGACGCCGGGCCGCCTTCTGCCCACTCGAGATCGATCACGATCATGGCATCACCAAGATCGGCCGCTCGAGGATCTCCTCTGCATCCGGCCCGAGGACGACGATGACCGTCGTCGACCGGCCACTGGTGTACTTCCGACGATCACTTGTTCAATCAGCGATGGAGTTGCGAAACGGGGCCAGGTACTTCGATCCCGTCGAAACCCGGCCCAGCGTCGGCGGCGAGCACCAGCGCAGCAACCTTCACCAAAAGCCTCCTCGGACGAAGCTGTAACGCTAGTCGAGAGAATCACCGTCCCGGCGAAGGCTCGACCAACAAGGGCCTACTCCTCTCGCGCCCTCGAAGCAACTTCCTGCCGCTGAGGCGCGCCCACCACATGTAGATCGCCCCGACGGTGAGGACGATGGCGCACAGCCACTGGTACCACCCGCTCCCAGTGGTACTCATCGCAGCGATAACGAGTAGAGGAACCCGAGCGAGCGCCGATGGTCAATTGGGTGGCCCCAGCGGTGACGAAAGACACCCCGCCCACTCGGTCTGGCCATGACCGCGATGGCAGTCATCGACCAGGCCAGCAGCACCGCACCGACCCAACGCAATCCGCCGAGCTGATCTGCTATCGTGTCCGGCAGGCCGATGACCTTGAAATATGTCACCGGGAAGATGACCAGCGGCAGAGCAAGAATCAGATTGATGAAGATATAGACAACGAGCGCCGTCGTGAGCGTCATAGCCGGGTCCCGGGGTCTCTTCGCCGGAACCCGGGCGCCCGACATGTTCGCCAGAATCGATTGGCTCCTCTGACTCCGATGTTGGTCGCTCACTGAATCGCCATCTTCAGTCCGCTTCAGCATCTGTCCTACCAGATCTTCCTGGATCACACCGAGGAACATAACCAGGGCGACCTCGGCATCGTTGCCCGACTCATCGGGCATCCCGGTCTCGAAAAGTACCTTTGCGTGCCGATATGACGATTCTTGCCTCACCGAGCACCCTGGCCCATGCGGCCGCCTCGGCGTCGGTGAGGGTCATCGTCCCCCCGACCGCGTTGTCGAGGCCTTCGTTGAATGTCTCCCGGTCGCCGGGACCGTGCCTCGACCCGCTCCTTCTCGGCGAATCTGTCGAAGTCCCGCGAAGAGCGCCTCGTCATCGGTATAGACCGGTGGATCATCCTCTCCCTGGCCGGGTCGTTCTTGTCAACCCCGGCGGCACCGAGCAGGCTGCCGAGCTGATAGAGAACGGCGATCTCAGGCCCAATGAGGGTGATCTCAATACCCGTCTGCGACCGCCTCGAAACCGACTCATCGCTGCTCCAGAGTGGCCCACAGCCCGTGATGATGGAGACGGAATGCACTCAACTCCGCTTGCTCCCGTGGCCCGGAATTGACGACGGCTCGGCCCTCGTTGTGTACCTGCAGCATCAGACCGGGTGGCCTCCTGCTCGGGATAGCCAAACAGAGTGCGAAATACCCAAACCACATAGCTCATCAGATTCACAGGGTCATCCCACACGATCACGTCCCAGATCGGTATGTGATGCAAGTTGTCGCGATCGCTGACCGGGACGGTCGACTTCAATCGGTGCCGTCATCGTTGCTGACCCGTTCGCTGGACATTCAGCCAATCCTCGAAGTCCTCCCTGGCGACCCGCCACTCGCGGCCGAATTTGACCGCGGGAAGCATCCCCCGACCGCAGTTGGCTCGTCACGACATATGTCGAGACACCCATGTAATCGCAAATATCGGCAACCGACAACCAGTCTTTGTCGATGGCGACGATGATCCTGTCCATAGTGACACCCAGGCTATGGTCAGTCCGCGATGCCAAGCAAGGCACGTCGATCAAGTGCTTGATTCACATTTCGCGCTCTGGGATACTTCGCGAGCGTTGGCAATCAAATCTTCGGGCGGGCGGAGCTGCCAGGAGGAAAATCGAGATGATCCGCTCATCGTTCATCGAGGGACACCATTTCCTCATCGCCCGCCGCCGTGGCTACGACATGAATGAGGTCGATTCAGTGATGAAGCGCCTCGCCGACACGCTTCGCCAATACGAACAGCGTGTTGCCGATCCGGAAACCGATGGCACGGTAACAGACCTGGAGGGGCACGGCTGGCCCGGCTGCGTATCGCGAGGAGCTCGTCTCCGAGAGCACGAAGCAAGCAACAATCGATGGCCGAGCTGAATCGGGCTCGCGAGGAGGCGGCCGAGATCGTGGCACCGCGCCCGCGAGGAAGCGGACACATCATGCAAACCGCACTGTCCGACTCCGGCGGCATAGTGCTTACGCCGCAACGAACGCAGCGAGGCGCTCATAACCGCCGCTCTGTCGGAGGTGAAGGCGTCTGCGCGGCCGGGCGCTGCGCGGAGATAAACGACTACCACGGGTCCAAACGGGCAGAAGCCGATGCTCTGATCCAGACGGCACGGCTGACCTCCGAAGAGCTAGTTGAAGAAGCTCGTCACGAGGCGGGATCGCTTCTCGGACGTGCCCGCAGGGAGCACACCGAGCTCGAAAGACGTCTCGCTCAGCTGCGGACCGCCATCTCGAGCATCGAGGATCAGTTCCGCCATCTGTCCGAATCGACACTCGAGCAGACCGAGATCATGGCATCGATGATCTCTCTGGAGGGCAACAATCTCGAAGAAGTCAGTCGAAGAGAAGAAGCCGGATGTGGTGCGTCTCACCCAGCCAGCCGGATGACCATCGATCTCACCGGTGGCGACGCCGGCCAGACGAGAAACGCCCGGCGCGGAACGCTATGTTGTGCAGCCCGGCCAGACAATCTACGAGCGACACGGCGGGGGAATTCGCAGCAGGATCGAAGAGGAGAAGGAGCGGGAAACCCGCGACTAGACGGATGTTGGATATCTCCAGTTCCCGCTCGTCCGTGTCTGGAACAAGTGCCACCACCGCCGCGAGGACGAGCCTCCACGGCGACTAGCTCGCCACCCTCCTAGGAAACAGCCGCCTGCGCCAGGACGTCCTCAGTGGTGGGACGGGTGAGGATGAACACCGTCCCGATGATCCCAAGCGCAACCAGGACCCGCGCACAGCCATGCGTCGAGGCAAGACGGCAGAGAGGTGATGCTCAGCCACATCAACGTGATCGCCAGGATCTTGATCCGCCGTGGTATGCCATAGCCGGCGCGGTAGGCCCGAACCGTCGGACCAAACCGGGGGTGATTCAAGACCCAGTGATACATCTGCGTATTGGACTTGAAGAAGAACCAGACGGAAACCAGGATGAACACCGTGCCGGGCAGCACCGGCAGCACATAGCCGGCGATGCCGATGCCGAGGAAGACGGAACCGGCCCAGCGTATAGGACCCGCCCGAGACGATTCGCCATCACCTCAGGCTGGGGTTCGGCGGTGATATCGAACTGCTCGTCTGTTGATGCTCAATGGCCATGTAGTCGTTCCTAGGGGTCGTGGGACGGCAATATGGCGAGGCCAGGGGCCGACATCAAGTCGGGGAGCATTCAATCGTCGAGCGGCAACTGATCGACGGCGGCTGTTTCGAGTGGCGCGATGCACTCGGGAAGTTGTTGGTGACCTTGTTCACCAGAGTCGCCACCGGGTGCTCGCCGATTTGCTCGGCCGGATAGACGGTCAGCAGCGAGTCGAGCTGCTCACGGTCCTGGTTGTCTCGATCGAGCCAGTCAGCCCAGGCTGCCTCCGGCAGGATCACAGGCATCCGGTCGTGTAGCTCGGCAACCAGTCGAGTTGGGCGGTTCCTGTGATGATCGTGCAGGTACGGACCCATTCCCCGGTTTCGGGATCCTTCCAGTTCGCCCACAACCCTGCAAGGGCGAGCGGCTTGCTGATCCGACCCGGTAGATGTAATGCGGCAGCTTGCCTTTTGGGAGACGTTGCCACTCGTAGAACCCGTCGGCCGGGATCAGACAGCGCCGCCGCCGGAAGGAGTCCCGAAATGCGGGCTTATCGGCGACAGACTCCATCCGGGCGTTGATGTTGCGAGCGCCGATCTTGCGGTCCTTTGCCCAGAAGGGATCAGCCCCCAGCGGAATACCCGAGCTGCCGCTCCCCGTCGTGCTCGGCCACCGCATACACTTCGTCGGTTGGCGCTACGTTGAAGGACACAGGGAGATCCCCGGTCCGGATAGTCTCGATCTGGAACGCGTCGGCGTAGAACGCCGCATCGTGTGATTGCACAAATCGGCCGCACATGATCTGCATTGTCCCAGAATGGCATCGGTGTTTCCTCCACAAGCGCTCACCCGCGATAATCGAAAGAGATTCAGGGAGATGGTCATCATCGAGAACACAATCCATGCACTAGCCAGGTCAGCAGGCGTACTCACCGAGTGGAGCGACGTGTGGGGTCAGCCGCAGCAAGTCAGCGACGAGCATCTGCTGGCGACACTTCATGCCCTTACCGGCCGTGAGCTCGACTCGGAGGAACAGATCAACGAACTCGCACATGAGCTTCGCAATGACCGCCCGCTCATCGAACCCGTGCTGGTTGCCTGGGACGGCTGGTTCCCCGAGACCACGCTCGGCAGGGCGGTGTCTTCTGCCATCTCGTGACAGAGCAACGGAGACGAGGTCCCGGTCGTGATCATGAGAGGCGAATCTCCATCGACGATCAGGCTCCCTCGGCTACCACCAACTCCATGTCGCCGGGGCGAGCAACTCGACAATGGTCATCTCCGCTCCGATGCGAGCACCGGACGGCTCCCGAACGCGCTTTCGGAGTCATGGCGCCGGTCTACTCGATGCGGAGCGAGACAACGACACCGGCGTTGGCAACTTCGGTCATCTCGGGCAGCTGGCCGACACCGCCATGGTCACCGGGAGCACCGTGATCGGTAGCTTGCCGCTAGTCGCCACCTTCCCGGATCAGCCATCACCATATGCGCCGGCCTCTCGCCGCGCCTGGAACGAGCTATTCGTCGACCTAGCCGCCGCTCCCGGTTGGGAGACCGACCTTCCCGTGTATGCGGCGACCCGCTCTGGGTGGACTACGACGTTGCTGCACCGGCGGTCCGCGATGCGCTCGCTAGCTATGCCAGCGATGGCAATAACGCAGACCCCAGCTGCGCTCTCAGATCGATGAATTTGCTGCCGAGCTCACCCCGGAAGCCGTTGAGTATGCCCGAGGTTCCGGGCAAAGTGTGACCGCTACGGCCGAAACTGGCGCGGAGTGGCCAAGCAGATGCCGAGGGCGAAACTCCGGATCGTGAGGCATATCACCTGGTCGGCCAGTGGCTGGCGACCGGCAGCTGCAGGATCTCAGCGACCGACTCTACGGCACGGGGCCAATATCTCTATCTCGATCTGCCCATAGGCTGCCATCCCGACGGGTACGACATCTGGGACCAGCAAGATCTGTTCGCTCCGGCCAGCGTCGGCGCCCCTCCGGATTCCTCTGTTCCTCGGCGGCCAGGAGTGGGGTCTACCCGCGACGATTCCGCAACAGGCCCGGGAAGCACACCACGTCGGCTTCATCAAGGCAGTGCGCCAACAGCTCTCTGTTGCCGGGATCCTCAGGGTCGACCACGTCATGGGCCTGCATCGCGCATGGTGGGTGCCCACGTGGCCTTGACTGCCACCGACGGTGCTTACGTGCTGCAACCGACTGATGAGATGTTTGCGATCATTTGCCTCGAGTCCACCGCGCCAACGCTGCGGTCATCGGCGAGAATCTCGGTACGGTCCCTAAGGCGATCAGCCGGGCACTGAAGCAACACCGCTGCTGGGGATGAAGGTCGCCGTTGACGCTCTGAACGAGCCGACCGCTGATGAGTTGGTAGCTCTGGCAACCCACGACACCCCGCCATTCGCTGCGTGGTGGGAGAAACAGGACATAGACGACGGTGAGGATCTGGGTGTGTATACCGACGGTCGAGGCGACGAGGCCCGCCGTGACCGAGAGGACACAGATCTCTACCGATCCAGGACAGCATCTCGGCGCAGACGGGCTCGGAAGAGACCCGCGAACGCGATCCTGGAGTGGATGGCCAGATCGGAAGCCGCCGTCGCCATCGTCAACGTAGATGATCTCTGGGGTCGAGGAGCGGCGCCAGAACGTGCCGGGCACCGACACGGAGCGGCCCAATTGGCGGGCCCGCCACGCCCTGTCGATGGAGGAACTAATGCGAAACACCGACATCCTGGGCCATGCTGGAGCACTTGCCGACTTGCGTCGGTCAGCCCATGGCGGGTTGGGCTGATTAGCCGAAAGGATGTACGCGGCCGGTCGAACGCTATATGATCCTCGCTCAATTCAAGGACTACCCGTGCAAGAGACAACATCGCGATACGAACTGGAGAGCACGCTCCTTCAGATCGCCGGCAACTACTCGTGGACGTGGGACATCAATGCCCGCGAGCTGTTCCGCCGTATCCCGGCAATGAACGGCGAGGCCGTTCCGGCATCCTGCGGAGCGAATCAAGCTGCTCGACGAGGACGACTGGGCAGGTCTCGTCGCTGACCAGGAATTCAACGAGCTCGGCAGGCTGGCACACAGCTCATATCCCACACCCACTCCATCTCAGGGATGAGGAAACTGTCGCCTACTTCTCGCCGGAGTTCGGCATATCCGAGATGCTGCCCCAATACTCGGGTGGTCTGGGCGTGCTCGCCGGCGACCACCTCAAGGCGGCAAGCGACCTGCGGATGCCCTGCTCGGCGTTGGCCTTTTCTACCGTGACGGATTCTTCCGTCAGGCATTGGACGAATGGTCGGCAGCGGGAGCGCTACGAGACCAACAACCCGCGGTTCCTCGCGTCTGACGGCAACACCGGCGCGAGTTGAGCTCGAGATGGCAGGACGCATCGTCATCTCACGTGTGTGGCAGGCAAACGTCGGAACCACGAGGCTGTTCCTGCTCGATACCGATCTCGAGGTCAATGACGAGATCGGGCCGCCGCGTGTCGGATCGGCTCTACGGTGGTGACCGTGCGCACAGAATGCGTCAGGAGATACTCATGGGTATCGGCGGTGTCAGGGCCATCCGGCAGCTCGGTTACGAACCGGCGAGGTTCCACCTAAACGAGGGACACGCCGGTTTTCTCGCTCTTGAACTGCTCGCCGACGAGGTCGAGCCAGGGCCTCACTCTCAACCAGGCGGTAGCGGCAGTCCGCGAGCGGATCGTGTTCACAACCCACACACCCGGTGCCTGCCGGCATCGACCGCTTCTCACCCGAGCTGATGCGCCAATACCTGGGCGGCTGGGCTGAGAAGACTGGTATCGACATGAACGAACTGCTCCAGCTCGGCATCCTCCCCGGCGAAGGGACGGCCACTTCAACATGGCGGCGTTCTGTATCCGGGTGGCCGGCCGCTGCAACGGGGTCTCCAGGCTCCACGGCGAGGTCAGCAGGCACATGTTTGCCGAGGTGCCCGGGCGGCAAGGAGATCACGTCAGTCACCAACGGCGTCCATGCCCGCACGTGGGTAACCCCACAGCTGCAGCGGCTGTTCGATGAGAAGCTGGAGACGACCGAGTGGCATCTCCCGGACAGAGCACGTGTGGAGCCGGGTGGACAACATCACAGACGATGAGATACGCGGGTGTTTCCGAGGTCGGAAAGAGCCGGCTGGTCGAGATGGCCGATCGTCAGCTCGGTGAGCCGACGCCTCTCGACCCAAACATCCTCACCATCGGCTTTGCCCGCCGATTCGCGACCTACAAGCGGGCAGACCTGCTTATCAGGGATCGGGAGCGCCTGCTCAGCCTGATCAACGACCCGGACCGCCCTGTGCAGTTCGTGTTTGCCGGCAAGGCTCACCCTGCCGACGACCCGGGCAAGCAGGTGCTGGCCAACGTCGTGTCGTTCGCCGAGGACCCCGCGAACAACGGCCGCTTCGTTTTCATCCCCGGATACGACATGGGGGTTTCCCGTGCCATGTTCGCCGGATGTGACGTGTGGTTGAACAACCCGATCCGCCCCCGTGAGGCAAGCGGGACTAGCGGGCAGAAAGGCGCTCTGAACGGTGTGCTCAATTGCTCGATCCTGGACGGCTGGTGGGACGAGTGTTTCGACGGCGAGAACGGTTGGGCAATCGAGTCCTCTGGCAGCCGAGGACCCCGCCGAGCGTGACCTTGAGGAGGCCAACAACCTATACGACGTGCTCGCCAACGAAGTCATCCCTCTCTACTACGGAGATGGGTCGGTCGCCCGAGCACGAATGGCTCGACAAGGTGCGTCACAACTGGAAAACACTCGGCCCCTTCGTCTCTGCGTCTCGCATGGTCCAGGAATACGCCGACCGGATCTACAAGGTCGTTCCTCGGTTTGAGTTCTTCTATTTGGCCCGGTTCGCCATACCCACTCGGAGCCACCTTCGACGGGAGGGGCACCAACTTCGCCATCTATGCGGAGAACGCCGACCGGGTGGAGCTGTGCTTGTTCGATGACGACAACAACGAGCGCCGATTCGGATGGAGGAGATAACCGCGTTCACCCATCACGGCTACCTTCCCGGGATCATGCCCGGGCAACGATACGGCTTCCGGGTACACGGCCCATGGAACCCGGCCGAAGGCCTGTGGTTCAATCCGGCAAAGCTGCTGCTCGACCCTTACGCATGAGCCATCGAAGGTGAGGTGAAATGGTCGAACGCAGTGTTTGCCCACCAATGGCATCACCCGGATCGGATCAGCGAGATCGACAGCGCCCCGAACATGCCGCGTTCGATCGTCGTCGATACCTCATTCGACTGGGGCGACGACACTCCGCCGGGCATCCCACTGCACAAATCGGTGATCTATGAGACCCACGTCCGGGGCATGACCATGCTCCATCCGGATGTGCCCGAAGAGCTGAGAGGGACCTTCGCCGGGATGAGCAGCCGGCCGATCGTCGACCATCTCGTGTCGCTAGGAGTCTCGGCGGTCGAGCTTATGCCGGTGCATCATTTCATCTCCGAAGCCGAGCTGATCAACAAGAAGCTCACCAACTACTGGGGATACGCCTCCATCGGCTATCTGGCACCCCACGGCGGCTACTCGGCCTCCGGGGATCGGGGCCAGCAGGTTGTCGAGTTCAAGGAGATGGTCAAAGCGCTCCACACTGCCGGGATCGAGATCATCCTCGACGTGGTCTACAACCACACCTGTGAGGGCGGGGCGCTTGGCCCGACGTTCAGCTTCCGGGGCATCGACAACCACACCTACTATCGCATCGATCCAAACAACCGGCGTCACTACGTCGACTACACCGGCACCGGCAACAGCCTCAACGTGCGCCACCCGGCAGTGCTCAAACTGATCATGGACAGCCTCCGCTATTGGGTCACCGAGATGCACGTCGACGGCTTCCGCTTCGACCTGGCCTCGGCGCTCGCAAGAGAGCTGCACGCGGTCGACCGGCTCTCTTCATTCTTCGACCTGATTCAGCAGGACCCGGTGGTGAGCAGGGTAAAACTGATCGCCGAGCCATGGGACGTCGGCGACGGTGGCTACCAGGTGGGCAACTTCCCGCCCATGTGGTCCGAATGGAATGCCAAGTATCGGGACGGTGTCCGCGACTACTGGCGGGGCACCGACTGGTCACTGGCCAACTTCGCCTCCCGGTTCACCGGTTCCTCGGACCTGTACGGGTTCACCGGCAGGACGACCGCACGCCAGCATCAACTTCATCACCGCCCACGACGGCTTCACGCTGCGCGACCTTGTCTCGTACAGCGAGAAGCACAACGGTGCCAACGGCGAGGAGAATCGCGACGGCGAGTCGCACAATCGATCGTGGAACTCAGGTGCCGAGGGCGACACCAAGGACCCTGACGTGCTGAAGACCAGGCAGCGTCGCCAGCGCTCGATGTTGATGACACTTCTCCTCTCACAGGGAGTGCCGATGCTGCTCGGGGGCGATGAGATCGGCAGATCCCAGGGCGGTAACAACAATGCCTATTGCCAGGACAACGAGATCTCGTGGTTCAACTGGGAAAACACCGACAAGTTTCTGCTTGCGTTTACCAAGCGTCTCATCAGCATCCGCAACAAACACCCGGTTTTCCGCCGCCGTCGTTGGTTCGAGGGTCGCCGCACCCACGGTGCGGGCGTCCACGACATCGGCTGGTACAACACCGACGGCTCTCCCATGTCAGACGAGGACTGGAATGTCGGCTATGCCCGCTCACTCGCGGTGTTCCTCAACGGCAAGGAGATTCCCACTCCGGGACCACATGGAGAGCGGGTCGAAGACGACAGCTTCATGCTCCTCTTCAATGCGCACACCAAGCCGGTAACCTTCACCGTACCTGAGGATCTCACCAGGCTCGAGTGGCAAGTGCTCCTAGATACATCCCAGGAGATCACATGTAATGATCTGCTCGGGGCCGAGGATGCATGGGAGGTAGAGGGATGGTCAGTCGTGCTGATGCAACAGATCGAACCGATTTGAAAGTTCTCTTCGCGAGAGCCGAACTGAGCCCACTTGCTCGGGTCGGGGGGCTCGCCGAGGCCGCTGCCGGCCTGGTCGCCGCGCTGCGTCGCTCCGGCGTCACCGTCGACCTGGTCATGCCCGACTACTTCGATATCGAGATGGAGAACGAGCGTCCCCGTCATACTCGACGTCCCCGATTGGGCACAACCGGCATCGGCGCGCCGGGGCATCGTCGAGGGTGTCGGCGAGGTGACCCTTGTCGACGTTCCAGGCATCGCAAGGCCGCACCCCTACATTGACGAGCGCGGCAACGGCTGGCCCGACAACGATTACCGATTCTTTGCATTCTCCGCTGCGGTCGCAGGCCTTATGCAAGAGACCGATGCCACCGTCGTCCACCTCAACGACTGGCATACCGCGGCTGCTCTGGCAATCGCATGGAAACACCCGCCGACCGCGTTCACGATTCACACCCTCGCATATCAGGGCTGGGCAGGCGGGCACTGGCTGGCCAGGATGCCGCATCACTATGCCGCCTTCGAATGCTTCGGAGAAGTCAACCCGGTCGCAGGTGCCATCCAGGTGGCCGATCGGGTGATTGCGGTCAGCCCCAACTACGCCGACGAGATTCGGCGTCCCGAGTCCGGCATGGGTCTCGACCATTTGCTCAACGGGTTGGGTGACCGGCTGGTCGGTATCCGCAACGGGATCGACACCACGATTTGGAACCCGGCGACGGATTCTCTCATCGCCGCCGACTTCACTGCGTCGGATCTCGCCGGGAAAGAGGCTTGCCGCGCCGACCTGATCGCCAAGCCGGTTGGGAGGATGACGGCACACCGATTGTCGGAATAGTCACCCGTCTCGTAGATCAGAAAGGCATCGACCTCGTCCTCGACGCGGTGCGATTCGCCCCGACCGTCCCGTTCCGATTGGCAATGCTCGGATCAGGTGACCAGTGGCTCGCCGACTGGGCGCGGCGGCGGCAGCCGAACTGGCCCGACCATGTGTATTTCGCAGACGGCTATAGCCAGACGCTCGGCTCACAAGATCTTCGCCGGGCTCGGACTTGCTGCTGATGCCGAGCCGGTTTCGAGCCGTGCGGGCTGGCTCAGATGCAGGCCATGGCGTACGGCACGATCCCCGTCGTCAGTGATGTCGGCGGACTCCACGACACCGTGATCGACGCCGATGTCGACCGGGCCAACGGCACCGGTTTCCACACGGCAACGATCGATGTCCCCGGCATCGTCGATGCTCTGCATCGCGGTGTCCGGGCGTGGCGCCACAAGCAGCGACGTCAGGCGATCGAGCGGCGGGGCATGCGAAGCCGACTGGTCGTGGGATCATCCGGCCGCCAGCACATCTCCCTATACGAAGAGATGGCAGGCAAACGTCGCTTAGGCGTACTTGACCTTGTCGCCTTTGCCGATTGCGACGACGCCGTTTGGCGAGATAGTGAACTCCTCGGCATCTCGTTCCTGGTCGACACCGATCTGCCGGCCCCGCGGAATCACCACGTGCTTGTCGACGATGGCTTCCTGACAACTGCCGCCGGCGCCAACATGGACGTCGTCGAAGAGGATGGCGCCTCGACAACCGCTCCAGGCTCGATGCGGACATTCGGGGAGAGGACCGAGTTACGCACTGTGGCCCCGGTGACGATGCATCCCTGCGACAGCATCGAGTTGGCAATCTCACCTGCGCCGAACTCGCCGTGAGCTACGACCTTCGCCGGCGGTAGCGTGCGGAAGGAGGTGAACACCGGCCACTCGGCGTTGTAGAGGTTGAAGATCGGGTGCGGGGCCACCAGGTCCATGTTCGCCTCGTAGTACGAGTCGAGGGTCCCGACATCCCGCCAGTAATGGCGATCCGCGTGGCGTTTCTCCGGGGACCGTGTTGGTTGTGAAGTCGTACACAAAGGCTTGCCCGAGACGACACAGCGCCGGGATGACGTCGCCGCCGATGTCGCTGCCGGACTCCTGATCCTCCGCGTTGGCGTTGAGGACATCAACTAGAACCTCGGTGGTGAAGATGTAGTTGCCCATCGACGCAAGCACCTCATCCGGGCTGTCGGCGAAGGCCCGGCGGATCTTCCGGTTTCTCCAAGAACGCATCGATGAGCGACGAGTGCGGGTTGCGTTGGATCACGCCGAATGCCGTGGATTCCTCCCGTGGCACCCTGATGCCGGCGACGGTGATCCCTGCACCCGTCTCGATGTGATGCTCGAGCATCTGGGTAGGGTCCATCCGGTAGATGTGGTCTGCCCCAAAGACGAAGATGTAGTCAGGTTGCTCGTCGTCGATGAGGTTGAGGTTCTGGAAGATGGCGTCGGCGGAGCCGGCAAACCACTTCGGGCCTCGTCGCATCTGAGCGGGGACTGATGTCACATAATTGCCCAGGAATGTTGACATCCGCCACGTCCGAGACAGGTGAACGTCGAGGCTGTGGCTCTTGTACTGGGTGAGCACGACGATCTTGCGAAGCCGCCATTCGCAAGATTCGACAGTGCAAAGTCGATTAGCCGGTACTGGCCCCCATAGGGGACCGCGGGCTTGGCGCGGACCTAGTGTCAGGGGCAGAAGGCGCGTCCCCTGACCGCCTGCGAGGACCATCGAGAGGACATTTGGAGCGGTAGCACGGGTATACATGAGTCACATACTGCCACATTATCCGGCACCCGTTCCGGGCTCAAGGCAAAAGCACATCTCTCTCATTTGCGCAGTTTTACCTGCCACCGGATAGAGAGTAAGTTGGAGTCATGACCGACAAACCCCGTAACCTGACCGACGACGACCGATGGGCTTTCAATGGTGGAACCCACATCTCCCTCTACGACGTGCTCGGCTCACATGTCGGCCCCGACGGAACCACATTCCGGGTATGGGCGCCCTCGGCCTTCGCGCGTCGAGGTAATCGGGGACTTCAACGAATGGAACGACGGATGGGCGCTAAGCCCGGATCCGTCGGGGATCTGGAGCGGGCATGTCCCCGGTGTGGTCCAGGGTGATGTCTACAAGTACAGCATCGTGCCGGGTGGCGGCGGTGTCCCGTTGGAGAAGGCGGATCCGTACGCATTCCGGGCGGAGGAGCCGCCCCGTACGGGCTCGGTGGTGTGGGATCTGGCATACGAATGGGGTGACCAGAAGTGGATGGCCATCCGCGAGCTGCGGCCAACGCTCTCGACGCACCGATCTCGATCTACGAGCTTCACCTCGGTTCGTGGCGCTATGAGCCGGGTGGCTATCGGGCCATCGCCCATCAACTTGCCGACTATGTAATCGAGACTGGCTTCACCCACGTCGAGTTGCTCCCCGTGATGGAGCACCCGTTCTACGGCTCATGGGGCTACCAGCTCACCGGCTACTACGCCGCGACGTCACGGTACGGGACCCCGCAGGACCTCATGTACCTCATCGACTACCTCCACCAGAAGGGGATCGGTGTGATCCTCGACTGGGTGCCGTCACACTTCCCCAGGGACGCCCACGGTCTGAGTATGTTCGATGGGTCGCACGTATACGAGCACCAGGACCCGCAGGGAGGGCTACCACCCGGATTGGGACAGCCTCATATTCAACTACGACCGCTACGAGGTGCGAAGCTTCCTGCTGTCGAGCGCCATGTTCTGGCTCGACAAATACCACGCAGATGGGATCCGGGTCGATGCGGTCGCATCGATGCTCTACAGGGACTACTCCCGCAAAGAGGGCGAGTGGATACCCAACAAGTTTGGTGGGCGGGAGAATCTCGGTGCCATCTCACTGCTTCAGCCAGATCAACCGGTTTGCATACGGCAAGTTCCCCGATATCCAGATGTACGCCGAAGAATCAACGGCGTTTCCTGCGGTGACACTGCCCCTCGAATACGGAGGCCTCGGTTTCGGGCAGAAGTGGGACATGGGCTGGATGAACGACACTCTCGAGTACTTCGCCCTCGACCCCGTGCATCGCCGCTTTCACCACTCGGAGCTGAGCTTCCGGATGGTCTACGCCTTCAACGAGAACTTCACCCTGCCGCTCTCGCACGATGAGGTGGTGCACGGTAAGGGATCTCTGCTGGCCAGGCAGCCCGGTGACCGTTGGCAGAAATTCGCGGGGTTGCGACTCCTGCTCGCCTACCAGTGGGCTCAGCCTGGCAAGAAGCTGCTCTTCATGGGTAGCGAATTCGGTGCAGACGAGGAATGGTCACACTCCACTGAGCTCAACTGGGGGGCTCTTCAGTACGAGGATCATGCCGGCGTCAAGGAATGGGTTGCGACCTCAACAGCGCTGATGCGATCCAATCCCTCGCTACACAAGCGTGACTGTGATCATCGTGGCTTCCGATGGGTCATCGGGGACGACGCCGACAACAGCATCTATGCGTTCCTCCGTCTCGACAATGAGGACAAGCCACTGCTATGGGTCGGCAACTTCACTCCCGTGGTTCGGACTGACTACCGCCTCGGCGTTCCCGTGGCAGGCGATTGGGTCGAGGTGCTAAACAGCGACGAAACCCGCTATGGGGGCAGTGGTGTCGGCAACGATGGCCCGCTTCAGACGAGTCGACGAAGGCAATCACGGCTTCGAGCAATCGTTGTCGATAACGGTACCGCCTCTGGCAGGCGTCTTCTTGAAGCCCATGTAGGTCACTGACCCTTTCAGAACGGATCTCTTCCCGCCGATAAGGCCCTATGCCTACAGCCATTGAGTTCTCCCATGTCACCAGACGTTTCGGTGACGGTGACCGCAGTCGACGATCTGAGCATGATCGTCCCCGAAGGATCGATAACAGTCCTGCTCGGCCCCAACGGCGCAGGCAAGACCACAACGGTCCGGCTCACTACCGGCGCTCTCGGCACAAACGGGGGCACGGTTCGGGTGCTTGGCATGGACCCCGGAGTGGATGGTGACCTCGTTCGAGCCAGGACGGCAGTAGTCCCACCGAAGCCTGCGCTCTACGACCAGCTCACCGGTTGGGAGAATCTCGCATTGACTGCCGACATCTTCGACGCCGACCATTCCGCTATCGCCCTGCTGCCGCAAGTTTTGGCATCGACCACGCACTCGACCTCAACGTCGGTGGCTATTCGACCGGAATGCGCACCCGTCTCGCTCTGGCCCGTGCAGTACTTCACGATCCGGAGGTATTCCTTCTCGACGAGCCGACGGCCGGTCTCGACCCTGAGTCTGCAAGGGCGGTGCTCAACCTGATCCGGGAACTGGCCGGCCGGGGACGAACCATCGTGCTGTGCACCCATCTGCTCCACGAGGCCGGAGGGCGTCGCCGATCAGGTCATGCTGATGGGCGCCGGTCATGCCCAGATCGCCGGAAGCCAATCCGATCTCGCAAGTCGGTTCGTGACCAATCCATCCGTCATCCTCGATGCCGAGGACCGTAGGACTCTGTCGCACGTCGCAAACAACGAGCATGTCGTCTCAGCGGAGTGGAACGGTGCGGTGCACGTGAGGCTCACCCACCTCGACCACCTGCCCGACCTATCGCCGATCTCGTCGCCGGCGGCGTTCGGCTCACCCGGGTACAACCGGACAACCCGACTCTCGAAACGCTCTACTTCGAGATGCAGCGTTCACTGAAGGAGCAGCCATGAGGTGGGATCGAGTCATTACGGTGGCGCGTATCGATCTGCGTCGTCTCTTCAAGTCGAAGGACTACTGGGTCCCCATGGGGTTCCTCGCTTCGGTGTTCTTCGTCATCATCCCCATCGGGTTGCTAACGATCGTGACCTCGACGACAAGCAGCGAGCTGGTGAACAAGATCGGTGAGGTGCTGCAAACACTGCCGAACGGAGTCCGCGACAACGTTGCGGGCGCCACACCTCAGGCCCGCGGTGCCTACATGCTCGCCGTCTATCTGCTGGCACCCGTCGCCATCGTCGTGCCGCTCACAATTTCCTCCGCGGTCGGCGCTCACGCCATCGTCGGCGAGCGAGAACGAGGAACCGGCGAGTTCCTCGCGCACTCGCCTCTGACGGTACGGGAGATCTTTCTCGGCAAGATGTTGGCGAGTGTCGTGCCCGGGTTCATCGCCACGGGTGCCGGCTTCCTGGTGTACTCGCTGCTGGTCAACATCAAGGTGGGACCATTGTTGGGTGGGTGGTTCTTTCCTACCGCCGGCTGGTGGATCCTGATCTTCTGGGTGGTGCCACCCTTTATCGCCGTAGCTCTCTCGGTGATCCTGTGGGTGTCATCAAAGGTCCGTAGCACCGCGGCCGCGCAGCAAGCAGCAACTCTGGTCTCACTACCGGTGATCATGTCTGCGTATGCGGTCTCGAGCGGATTGCTGATAAACCCGGTACTCGCTGCCATATGCGTCGGCGTCGTTGCGTGGATACTCGCCATCATCGGTTTGGCGATGGGCTCGCGTTCGCTGAGCCGCGAGAGCCTGCTCGGCTTTGGCGGGGACGGCTGAGATGGCCGGAAGACCGGAGCCACGCGCGGTCTCCGCAATCCTCTGGGTGATCCCGGTGCTGTCCGTCGTCGCCACCCCCGGCCTCGTGTGGATGGTTGCAGAACGCCCTATGGCGGCGCGGCTCGAGCTCGGCTTCGCATTGACAGCAATGGTCGGCATCTTCGCCCTCGTGTTGCTGGCTATGCTCTCCCGCGGCTTCAAGCACCGTCTCCGCTGGGCATTGAGCATCACAGCCATGGCCACGCTCGTGGTGTTTCAGTGGCCGACTCTGACATTCGTAGGCAACATCGTCCAACAGCTGACCAGAATCGGCCTCCTCTCAGACACCACACCGGTGCTCATAGCGATAGCACTGCTCTGGTTGGCAACCCGTCTTGGCGAAGAATGGTTATTTGCCACAATCGCCGGCTTCGGCACTTCGGTGGTCGTCGTGGTCTTGGTTCTCGCAGTCCTTCCCGTTGTCGTGAATGGATCACCGGTTCCCCGGGGCGAGGCAGCACCGGACGCTCCCGACGTGATCTTGCTGATCCTCGACGGCTACACACGTGCCGACATACTCACCGACCAATTCGGCGCGGACAACGCAACCTTCCTCAGCGATCTCGAGCAACTCGGCTTCAACGTCGCCGACAAAGCGCGAGCGAACTACAGCTTCACCTACGCGTCGCTCACGGCCATGTTCGATCAGGATTACGACTACCAGCTTGGGCGGGTGACCGATTCCGAGCACAAAGCGATGCGAAATGCCCTATCGGGCAACCCGGCCATGTTCAGCCGGTTTCGCCAGGCCGGGTACGAGATCGCCTACACCGAGAATGCCTGGCAAGGATCACACTGCGGTGCCGCCGTCGACATCTGCATTCGCGACGGCTTCATGCAGAAGGTCATGTGGGACGCCGCACAGATCACGATCTTTGCCCCGATCGTGAGCAACCTCCAGGTCAACCCCTTCAATTCAATCGCATTCGAGCAACTCGAATCGCTTCCCTCATACGTGTCAAAGGACCGCACCGAGGGGGTACCGCGATTGACCGTTGCCCATATCATCATGCCCCACCCACCCTTCTTGAGAGACGCCAACTGCAACTATGTGACGTCTGGGGTGCGGCGCGCCTTTACGACGCCAAGCGAGGAACTGATCGCCAACCGGCGTGAGTTCTATGCCGACCAGATGATGTGCACAAATCGAAAGGTCATCGAGGGGCTCCAGCAGATCCTTGCCCAGAGGCCGGAAACGGTAGTGATGATCACAGGCGATCACGGATCGGGCTCAACCCGACTGGCCAACGCCGCCTCGAGCGAGTGGAGCGACGAAGCAATCAGGGAGAGAATGAGCATCTTCAGTGCCTACCGACTTCCCGGGTGTGAGAACAGCTTCTACGAGACGATCACACCGGTAAATGGAAGCCGCATGATCACCAACTGTGCGCTGGGTGACGACCTGCAGATGCTGCTGGACCAGACAATGTGGGCTCCCGCTACGGGGTACGGCATTGTCACCGACGTGTCCGATCAGATGAGTGGCTGACCGGCGCAGACTCAGCAACATGACGCCGAGCCGTCCGATATCATCGAGCGGCACATCGGCAAATGATTCAAGAATGCCAACATGGTGCCGAAGCTACTCGTGACGAAAGGACACCGTTTGACTGACCCAATTTTCCTCTACCTGGATCCGGGTACGGGAGCAACACTCGCTCAACTCGCCCTCGCGGGAACGGCCGGGATTGCGGCCGCCGCCAAACTCCGTATGAACAAGGTCAAGCGTCGCCTCAACAAGGCAAGCGCCGAGGCCGAGACCGAGACCGGTGATGAGGCCGAACAGGTAGAGGAATCAGCGTCCAATCAATGATCGAATCGGGCTCCTTCCGGGATCCGACGGCTCGCGTCTTCTATCAGGATGGTCGCGTGCTCAGAGGCTTGGCGGAGGCTGCGGCCCGGGTCGACGGAGCCGCCCGGGAGACCGGCCTCATGGCCCGGCTCGTCGGTAGCGGGCTGTTTGTCGATAATTGGGTCGTCGACGATGTGAAGCCACCCGATGGAGTCCCCGGCGCATCAGTCGTAGAGTCCAAGCGACTCGCCACCGTCAACTACCCATCCGAATGGTCATTCTCGATGCTGCAGGATGCAGCAATCGCAACGCTTGACGCCAATCTCATGGCGCTCGAGTCCCGGTTCATCCTCAAGGACGCATCTGCGTTCAACATCGTCTTCACCGGTGTCAGGCCCGTGATCATCGATGTTGCATCGCTCGATCGCTTCGGGGAACGCGGCATTTGGACCGCATACGGACAGTTTTGTGACCACTTCCTAGCCCCGCTCATGCTCGAGGCCTATACCGGGCTTCCGTTTCAGCGGATGCTCAACGGCATCGCAGACGGCATCCCCATCGGGGCCCTCAACCACCTGCTCCGGGGACGGGCAGGTATCCACAAGGGCATCTTGAGCCACGTCCGGCTCAGAACCATTCTCGAACGGCGTGCCGCGGGTATGGGAACGTCATCGCGTCGTGAGGTGAGCAGGGCATCCCTTCCCGCGTCGGCGGTCGCCAACACGATCCGCAAGATGAGAGACCTCGTTGGGGAACTGGAGTCGTCGGCCTCCAGCACGTGGGCGTCGTACCAGGACAATCTGCCGTACCAGGCGTCATCGATCAAAGCCAAGGAGCAGTTCGTCGCCTCCGCGGCAAAGGCCGCGGAGGCACACGACGTTGCCGTCGACGTGGGCGCCAACGCGGGACGTTTCACCCGGCTCCTCAGCGAGCACTTCGACCAGGTGCTCGGCGTGGACAACGATCAAGGCGCTGTCGATGCCCTCTATGCCGAGACCAAGCGCTCCGGAATCACGAACCTGACTCCGCTGGTTGTCGACATCACAAACCCCACACCGTCATTTGGGTGGCGTGGCCGGGAGCGAGCTGCGTTCACCAGCCGGGTAAAGCCGGACTTCGCGACCTGGCTTGCTGTGGTCCATCATCTGTGTCTGAGTGTCGGCATCCCGCTCGCCGAGGTGATCAGCCTCGTATACGAGTTCAGCAACGAAGCGGTCGTCGAATTTGTTGCACGAGAGGATCCGATGGCGCAGAAGATCTCCGCAAGCAGGGTGGACGATCTCGGCCGCTACGACCGCGAGTACTTCGAAGAGCTCGTGCTCGCCGCCGGGGTCATCGTGGCAAGCGAGCAACTTTCAGCAACACGTACGGCCTACCACCTACGCCGGAAGTAGCGGCGCAAACACCGATCGAGCAGCCGTCGGCCATAATTGGCGTATGGCTAGACGCACCATGTTCACCGCGGACCACGAGCTCTACCGACGCGCCGCCCGCGAGTTCGTTGAGAAGGAACTCGACCCCATTCCACGAACAGTGGGAACGAGACGGAATCGTCAGCCGGGACGCCTGGCTTGCCGCAGGCGCTGCCGGGCACCTCTGCCACTCGGTCCCCGAACAGTACAGCGGGGCCGGAGTCGACGACTTTCGCTACCCGGCGATCATGATCGAGGAGCTCGCAAACGCCTTGATCAGCGGCCCGGGTTTCTATATCCACTCCGAGATGGTTGTCCCCTACATCCAGGAGTATGGAACGGACGAGCAGAAACGGCGGTGGCTGCCCGGCTGCGTCGACGGTTCGCTGATCACCGCCATTGCAATGACCGAGCCGGGTACAGGCAGCGATCTCGCCGGGATCAAGACCACGGCGCGGCGGGACGGCGATTCCTATGTCGTCAACGGTGCCAAGACGTTCATCTCCAACGGTCAGCTCGCCGACCTTGTCATCGTTGTGGCTCGCACCGACGAAGATCCGCACCGCGGATTGACGCTCCTCGCCGTTGCCGCAAGCAGCGACGGGTTCGAGCGAGGGAGGAACCTGGACAAGATAGGTCTCAAGGCTCAGGACACCTCAGAGCTCTTCTTCGATGACGTCCGGGTGCCGGTCGAGAACCGGATCGGCGAGGAGGGCATGGGATTCTTCTACCTGATGGCGGGGCTGGAACGGGAACGGATGACGATCGCGGTCAGCGCCGTTGTCACCGCCGAGAAGGCATTCTCAGTGACGATGGACTACATCAAGGAGCGCCAGGCGTTCGGCCGGCCCATCGGCAGGTTCCAAAACAGCCGGTTCACGATGGCGGAAATGGCCACCGAGATCGAGATCGCCCGGGTATTCATCGACCACTGCACGATGGAGCTCGTCGAGGGCCGGCTCACCGCCGACGTCGCCGCCATGGCCAAATGGTGGTGCACCGAGCTCCAGTTGAAGGTCATCGACCGTGGGCTACAGCTCCACGGCGGGTACGGCTACATGAACGAGTACCCAATTGCCCGCATGTTCACTGACAGCCGTGCCCAAACCATCTACGGCGGGACCACCGAGATCATGAAGGAGCTGATCGGAAGGGGTCTCGGCCTCTAGCGCCTGCGGGGAGCGATGGCGCGTGGTTACCCGAGCCCCTGGTCATGGGCGACCTCGACCGTCGCCGAGAACCGCTCGCTCGCTCCGCATGGGGTTGTCACCTCGTAGGTGATCGTATAGGTGCGGCCGTCTCCCCAGCCGTAGCGCTCGGCACGTAACTCGAAGGTGAAGTCGTCGATGATGACGATGTCCGGAGAGCGATCGGATGCCGCATCATCTTCGCTGGAGACCACGTCGACGAGCTGCACGATGGTCCCCGGCTCTTGATTGTCGATGACCACCTCAGTGGTCACAGGCACCAGCTTGCCGTTCGGCGGCCACAGCGTGTCGGGGGTAGCGGTCACGACGACAGAGAGCCCGTCCGGGTAGCAAACAGGCCCGCACTCGTTGGTTGCTCCCGGAGTGCCGTGGTCGCCGATTCCGTAACTGCCACCCGAGACACACCAGCTCGCACCGACGGAGTTGTCCCGAGATGAGTCGATGAGGCTCATCGACGCCCCTGCCGGATCTGGGAACGTTGCACCGTCATCCCACTCGACTCTGTCAACCTCGACATAGTTCGAATCCACAAGGATCAACTCGTCCGAGCCGTTGTACAGGACCATGCCGGTCCCATAGGCGTAGTCGAGTGACACACCACCGTTGGCCCACCTCGAAGGCTCACGCCCGAGCACCAGAAAACCATGCGGCTCGATCACCAGCGGCCCACCATTGTCTATGACGTGCATGTTGTAGTCGTCGTCTCTGATGATCCAGCCGTCGATGTCGACCGCAATGTCGGTCGGGTTGTAGAGCTCGAACCACTCACCAACGGAATCGGGAACGCCCGCCGGATTCTGCATGATCTCGTTGATGACCAGCGGAGCAATGGGCATGCTCGGCCCACACGAGTTGGCCGCGCCGGGAGTGCCTGCGTCACCGTCGCCGTACGGGGTGTTGGCCACACACCAATGGTCACCGACGTCGTTTCGTAGCGCCAGGCTCTCCAGTGCCATGGCTGCGCCTTCGGGGTCAGGGAACGTCTGCCCATCGTCATATGCGACCTGGTCCACAATGGTCCCGTTCTTGTCGACGATGACCACCTCATCGGCGGCGTTGTACAGGACCATTGCCGTACCGTATGCATAGTCAACGGCTACCCCGCCATTGGTCGTCTCATCGGCGTTGCGGCCGAGCACCACATGGCCGTAGGCCGGCACGAGCAAAGGACCCCCGTTATCAATGACGTGGAGGTTGGTATCGAAGTCACGGATCACCCAGCCGTTGATGTCGAGCGGTTGCGATTCGTGGTTATAGATCTCGAACCATTCCCCATCGTTGTCAACGACGGCCGTGGGGTTGGCCATGATCTCGGTGATCTCCAGACTGGCCAAGGGGGGTGGTTCGCAGGCTCGGTGCAGGTGTTGGCGGCACCCGGCGTCCCAAGGTCACCGACTCCAAACGGTGTTGTCGCCCTGCACCAGCTTGCGCCGATGCCATTGTCCGAGGCGACATGGATGAGTGACATCGACGCTCCGGTGGGATCGGGGAACGTGCGCCCATCATCCCAGGCGACCCGATCGATCCTGATCTCCGACAGGGTCTATGAGGATCAGCTCGTCGAAGTTGTTGTGGAGCTTGATGTCGGAGCCGGTGACATAGTCGACCGGTGCTCCTCCGTTCCGCCCCGGGTCGCCATCGCGACCGATGACCACGTACCCGTCGGGATGACACCAGCGAGCCAGAGACGATGTGACTGTCGTAGTCGTCATCCTTGATAACCCATCCCGACAGGTCAACGGCGAAGTCGTTCGGGTTGTATACCTCAAACCAATCCCCGAGTACGTCGGGAACGAGGTTCGGGTTCTGCATGATCTCGCTTATGACCAGTTCGTCCCGGTAGCACAGGAATTGGGCCGACCCGGCGTCCCCAGGTCGCCGTCTCCGAAGACAGTGTTGAGCCGTGCACCAGTTGGCCCCTGGCGTTGTCGCTTCCCATCGAGGCAAGTGACATCGAAGCACCATTCGGGATCGGGGAACGTAGCACCGTTGTCCCAAACGACCCGGTCGACCTCGCTGCCGGTCTCATCGAGCAGGACCAGCCGATCGGAGCTGTTGAACAGGAAGATGTCGGTGCCGGTACGATAGTCAACGGCAACACCTCCGTTGACCGAGCAATCGGCATTGCGCCCAAAGACCAGATAGTCCCTCGGCTCAATAACAAGTTGCCCGGCGACTACGTGAGTGTTGTTCAGCTCGTCTGTGATGGTCCACCCGTCGAGATCAACCGCCGTACTTCCCGCGTTGTAGACCTCGAACCATTCCCCGACTGAGTCCCACACCATTGCCGGGTTCTGCATGATCTCGCTGATCACGATGTCATACGTCGGCGCCGGTGGCTGGTGGCACTCGATCGTGGCCTCACTGTCGGGGGACCCACAGTCGACCTCATCCACGCGGATGCTTGCTCCAGGTCGGTGGTCTTCCGCTGCGAACACGGCAACGGGGATCGCAAGGGTTGTAGACACGAGCGCAACCACGATCGCCGCCCCCCTGAGGCGCAAATCGAGATGGATCATGCCGGTTGTATCGGCAGCTGTTGCGAACACTTTGAGTAGTCGTTACCGACAGTTAGTCGGCCCAATGATGTGGGCGATCGCGCAGCCTGCCGAAACCGAGCTCGTCACACAATGCGATGAATTGCTCCCGATGCGCGCCCCGCCATTCGAGGTCAGCGAGATCGTCCGTGATGGGCACATCGGGCCGAAGCTGGGCGAGGAACCGGAAAAGCAGAGCATCACCCATCCGTGCGCGCAGCGTCGCGGCCAGCTTCTCGGCTCCCCGGACTTTGACATCCCAGCGCGCCGCGTCGAGCGGGATGCTCTCCAGATGGACGTAGCGCGAAAGGATCGAAGCCGACGACTTGGCACCCCAACCCGGCAGACCCGGGAAAGCCGTCTGCAGTATCGCCGACCAATGCCAGATAGTCCGGGTATCGAGACGGGCCGAACACCAAACTTCTCTACAACAGCATCGTGATCGATGAAGACCTGATTGCGGCGGTCGTAGCCGACGATCTTCGGGTTGCCGTAGCACTGCGCCAGATCCTTGTCGGGGGTGAGCACAACGACCTGATCCACATCGCTCACCCAACGCCAGGCCGCAGCCGCAAGCACGTCGTCCGCCTCGAACTCGGTCATCGGCCATACCTTCACCCCGAGTGCCTCGAGTGCACGCTCGGCGAGAGGGAACTGAGCGAGGAGCACCGGTCATCGATGCCCTCCCCCGACTTGTAGCCGTCGTAGACCTCGTTGCGGAATGATTCGATCACGGTGTCGAAGGCCGCTGCCAGATGGGTCACACCCGGCTCACTCAGCAACGAGAGCGTAGATGAGATGATCCCGTAGACACCGCCGACCTCTTGCCCGGATGGCGTTGTGCTGGTGGGCGAGCCGAAGTGGGAGCGGAACAGCTCGTAGGTCCCGTCCATCAGATGAAGCTTCATGGCACTCGACGATACCCATCGCCCCTTCCGTCGGTGTCGCCCGAACGTACTACCGTTCTCCCTATGGCAGATCGCGGTGTCTACGGGATGGTCTACGGAAATCGACTGAACTGCGCAGCCCGTTTATGTCCAATCACTGGCGGCTGATGAACAACGGGCGAGGAGGTGGCGACGATTCGCCGGATCGGCCGGCTTGCACATCTCCCGGATATACACGCCCGACGGGGAGGAGGCGGTGCTGACCCCACACGAGCATTCGCACTGTGGTTGCGCTCGACACCTAAGGGCAGGGAGCTGGCGAGGATCGTGCGCACTTCCTGGTTCGGCCGCAGGTGGGAGATCGATTCGCAAGCGCTGGGTATACGAGCTCAAGAGCGATCCGCGCCCACGCCGCTGGCATGTGAACGTCGGTGGCACTTCCGTGGCCCGGATCAGTGGCTCTTTGGTCTCGTACAATCGGGTAGGCATCGATGCGCCGCTCGGTCTGCCCATCCTCGTCGTCGCTCTTGCCTGGCATTCGATCGCCCGGCCCTGGGAAGCCGCCGCCGCCCCTTCGACACTGATCGCATCCGAACCCAACGGCGCAGCCGATATGACTCGCTGGCTGACCCCGAGGAGCCCGTTGACCGGTGAGCAGGCAGGAACGGTGCCGATTACCGAGCCGGAAGATGTCGCCGGGGTCGTCGCCAGCCTCGAGAGCAGCCTTCGCCACGTGGGGTGCGATGAGCCACGCCGAGCGACGGCCTTACCTGCGGGCGTTCGCCAAGCACGTGCTGAATTCGATGGACCGGATAGCCGACGTCCAGATCGCTGAGACGGGTAAGGATCGGAGCACGGTGCACAAGGAAGTCCTTGGTGCGTTGGTTGCGCTCGATTTCTACACGACGAAAGCGGGACAACTGCTGCGCCCCAAACGTGGCTCGAGATGGCCGTGGCTCGTGACCAGGGGATGGACCGAGTATCACCCGCTTGGCGTCGCCGGGATCATTTCCCCATGGAACTACCCGTTCTATCTGCCGATGCTGTCGGCTACCCAGGCGCTCTCCGCCGGTTGCACGGTCGTCATCAAGCCGTCGGAGATCACACCGATGTCGGGGCAGCTGATCCCGGAGCTGGCAATAGAGGCCGGGATCCCGGATGGTGTCGTACAGGTAATTCAGGGCGATGGCCGCACCGGGGCTGCGTTGGTGGAGTCCGATATCGACATCATTGCTTTCACCGGGTCCACCGCGGTCGGGAAGAAGATCGCGGCCACCGCTGGTGCCCTGTTGAAGCCATCAATCGTCGAGTTGGGCGGCAAGGACGCACAGATCGTGCTCGAGGACGCCAATGTCAAGGACGCCGCCCGTGGCGCCGTCAACTTCGGCGTGTTCAATGCCGGCCAGATGTGCGTCGGTGTCGAGCGAGTCTATGTGGTCGACAAGGTGTACGACGAGTTCATGGCAGAGGCCGAGAAATTCATTCGAAAACTCACAGTCGCCACACAGGATCGTACTGACATCGGGCCGCTGATCTCACCAGCACAGATCGATACCATCGAACTCCACGTCAAGGATGCGGTCGAGTCGCGGTGCCCGGATCGTCACCGGTGGTTCCCGGGTCGAGACCGAGCACGGCATCTATTTCGAACCAACACTCATGGACAACGTCGACCATTCGATGCTGCTGATGCAGGACGAGACGTTCGGGCCGGTGGTCCCTGTGATGCGGGTCGCCGATGAGCACGAGGCGGTGCGGATGGCCAACGACTCCCGGTACGGCCTCCACGGATCGGTATGGACGAGAAACCGGCGAAGAGGCGCAGCCATCGCCAGCCGGTTGAGCACCGGTACGGTCGCCATCAACGACCATGTCATCAACTTCTACTTTCCCAGCATCGAACTGGCGGGCACCGGAGAGTCCGGGCTTCACGGGCACCTGGGCGAAGAGGGCATCAAGTCCTTCACCGTCCACCGCTCGATCACGTCGGCACGCTTCAAACCGACTACGAAGCTGCTTCGATCATGGCTGCCGCGCCGGCCACCGCATCGCTACTGGGTCCGGCTGGCAAAGGTCCTCTTCGGATGGCGGCGTTGACACACCAAACGCGGAATAGGGCGGCTACCTCCCCCTACCAGGGGTGAACCGCCCTACTCCTTTGGAATACGTTTCCCCCGAAACCACCGCATTCCCGACCGTGGGGTCATTTTTCTGGCTCGGACTGGGCTCGTGGCCGCCTCCGAGACATGGCATCGACGAATAGACGTCGACAAATCCAAACATAGTGGTCGTCCGTGCACGTTGGGTGGTAATTTAAGAAAAGATTTCGCGTTCTCATGGGAAACATTCCATAGCACAAGACACGGCCTCCGACCGATGCGAGACTGCGACCCTCCGTAAGGCCGGGGCATGTACTACTGCGTTGAAGTTGCCAGCAAGCCGGGTTTTTGGGACACGAGAGCCGAGAACCTGAAAGCCCAGATCGACCTGCTCGGAATGTCAGGTGTCGACCGGGCCGAAGTCAGGGACCGCTTCTATCTCAGTGGCGATTTGTCCGCGGCGCTCATCGAACAGCTCGCATACAGCCTGCTCCACGACGTCATCAACGAGAATGCCCACGGATTTCCGCTCGAACAGGACACGTCACCCTCGGGTGAAGGCGTGTTCACCGTCGATGTTGTGCTCCATCCCGGTGTCACCGATTCTGCCGCTGAGAGCCTCATGGCCGGCATCGCCGAGCTCGGCTTCACCGGTGTCGAACAAGCAGCAACAGGCACCCGGTACACCCTCGAAGGCGTATCGCTTACCCGGGAAGCGGTTGAGCGGATCGCCTCCTCCTTGCTCAGCAACGGTGTCATCCAGAGTTACCACATCAACACGCCGGCGCCTCCCCCGTTCACTGCAGCCGTCGCCGAAGCCGCAGCAGTCGAGCGCATCACACTGGCCGGGCTGAGCCGGGATGAGCTCATCGATCTGAGCAACGAGCGCCGGCTCAGCCTCGACGGTGCCGAAATGGAGGCGATCCAGACTTACTTCAGCGACCGCCGTGCGACCGATCTCGAGCTGGAGATGCTGGCTCAAACATGGTCGGAGCACTGTGTCCACAAGACGTTCCGGGCGCTGATCACCTATACCGGCCCGCCACCGGGCGCCACCGGACCGATCGGGACCACCACCATCGACGGCATCTTGAACCAGCACATCCGGGCGGCAACCGAGACCGTGAACCGACCCTGGGTCCGTTCCGCGTTCGTCGATGACGCCGGCATAGTGGCTCTCGATGAGACAACCGATCTCGCTTTCAAGGTGGAGACCCACAACCACCCGTCGGCGCTCGAGCCGTTTGGCGGCGCCAATACCGGAGTCGGGGGCGTGGTCCGCGACGTGATCGGAGTGAGCGCCAAACCGATCGCAAACACCGACATCCTGTTCTTCGGTCCCGCCGAGACGGGGTGGGATGAGCTTCCCGACGGCGTGCTGCATCCGAAGCGGGTCGCTTCCGGTGTCATTGCAGGGATCGAAGACTACGGCAACAAGATGGGGATCCCCACCGTGAGCGGTGCCATCTATTACAACCCTGGCTACACGGCGAACCCGCTCGTGTTCTGCGGATGTCTCGGCGCCCTGCCCACCGGCTCACATCCCACCGAGCCCCAAACCGGCGACCGCATCGTGGTCCTCGGGGGCAGGACCGGCCGTGACGGTCTGCGCGGGGCGACCTTCTCGTCGATGGAATCAGATCACACCACGAGCGACGTGTCAGGCAGTGCGGTTCAGATCGGCCATCCCATCCACGAAAAGCAGACGCTCGATGTGATCCTGGAAGCCCGCGACGAAGGTCTCTACAACGCCATCACCGACTGCGGCGCAGGGGGGCTGTCTTCGAGCGTCGGGGAGATGGCCGGGACGCTCGGCGCCGTTGTTCACCTGGACCGAGTGCCGTTGAAGTATCCCGGTCTTGCTCCGTGGGAGATCTGGCTGAGTGAGGCTCAGGAGCGGATGGTGATCGCCGTGCCCGAGCACAAGCTCGCCAGGGTGGCCGAGCTGGCCGCAGCCCGCGACGTTGAGATGACTGTGCTCGGCGAGTTCACCGGCGACGGTGTCCTGCGTATCAAGAACGCAGGCGAGGTAGTCGGCGATCTCGACTGTGGTTTCCTCCACGGGGGCATCCCACGCCAGGAGTTGCAAGCGGCGTGGAGCCCACCGACGACCGGCGGCGGCGGGATCGGTGAGCCCAACCCGGCGCGGGTCCTGCTCGATCTCCTCGCAAGCCCCAATATCCGGTCCAAGGAAGACACAGTCAGGCTCTACGACCATGAGGTACAGGGCGGCACCGTGGTCAAGCCGTTTGTTGGCGCCGACGAGAGCGGTCCGGGAGACGCCGCCGTGGTGACCCCGCTGCCGGTCGGCCCCGGCACCCCCGGGGCGGCGCTGGCGATCGGGACCAATCCTGCCTACGGGACCATCGACCCATATCGTATGGCATGGGCCAACATCGACGAGGCGGTGCGAAACGTGGTCGCGGTCGGTGCCGACCCCGACCGAATCTCGATCCTCGACAACTTCTCATGGGGCAACCCCCGCATCGCCGATCGGCTCGGATCACTGGTGCGCTGCACCCAGGGTTGCTACGACGCCGCCGTTGCATACGGGACCCCGTTCATCTCGGGGAAGGACAGCCTCAACAACGAATACACCGGGATCGACGGCAACAAGCACACGATCCCGGGAACGCTTGTCATCTCGAGCCTCGGCATCGTGCCCGACGTCACTCGCACCGTCACGAGCGCCTTCAAAGAAGCCGGCAATCGCGTCTATGTCGATCGGAGCCACCGGCGACCATCTCGGCGGATCGGCGCTCGCCGCCTGGGCGGATCACACAGGGGGTCAAGCACCCGATCCGGTCCCAGACGCTCCCGCCGGGTACCGGGCGCTGCACCAGGCCATCACCGCCGGGCTGGTGCGCAGCTGCCATGACGTCGCCGAGGGTGGCATCGCCGTCGCTCTCGCCGAAATGGCCATCGGGGGTCGTGATCGGGGTGAGTGTCAACCTCGCCACCGCACCAGGGGCGGACAGCCTGAACGGGCTCACAACTGCATTCTCGGAGTCGCTGGGGAGGTTGCTGGTCGAAGTGCACCCTGACGATGCCGTCGCGTTCGAGCGGCTCATGGGTGGCTACCCGACGGCACCAATCGGGGAAACCAACACCAGTAGCAACATCAACATCACAGCAAGCGACTTCGACATTGGCGTAGCCGTCACAGCTGCAAGTGGAGCCTGGCGGGGAGGGGTCGTATGAAACCACGCGCCCTCATCGTCCATGCCACAGGCACCAACCGGGATCATGATGTCGCTCGGGCCCTCGAGTTGGCAGGAGCGGCCCCGGAGATCGTTCATATCAACGCCCTCGGTGACAGGACCGCACGTCTGCTCGACTATCAGATGATGGTGCTGCCTGGTGGCTTCTCTTACGGTGACGACCTTGGTGCAGGCAAGCTATGGGCGGTTGCGCTCCGGGCAAGGCTGGGTGACGATCTCGAGGAGTTCGTCGCCGGGGGGAAACCCGTCATCGGCATCTGCAACGGCTTCCAGGCATTGGTCAAGTCCGGTCTGCTGCCGGGGCTCGAGGGGGGACAGGGGCAGCAAGCAACCCTCACCCGCAACGAATCTGGTCGCTTCGAGTGCCGCTGGGTGGAGCTCGTGCCCGAGGGACAGAACATCTGGACTTCGGGGCTCGACGAGAACATCTACTGCCCCGTCGCACACGGTGAGGGAAGGTTCCTAACCACCGAAGAGAATCTCGCCACGATCGAAGAACATGGGCTGGTCGCCGTTCGGTATGGGACCAGCGGATACCCTGGGAACCCGAACGGGTCGATGAACGACATCGCCGGGATCACCAATCCGGGCGGCAACGTGCTCGGCCTGATGCCACACCCGGAGAACCACATCGCACCCGAGCAGCATCCGAAGCGCCACCGGGGCGCACAACGGGGCTTGGGCTCGGCACTATTTGAGAACGGAGTGGGCCACGCGGCCCTGATCTAAGGAGGAACCGTGACGATCAGAGAGGAGACCATCCTCGCCGCCATACCCGACGCCTTGCTCAGGACCGACTTCCCCGAGCTGGGAACGGATCGAGGGCAAGGTGCGTGACATCTACCTGCAAGACGACAGCAGGATCCTGATCACAACCGACCGGGTCTCGGCTTTCGACCAGGTGCTCGGGGCGATCCCGTTCAAGGGTCAGGTGCTCAACCAGTTGAGCGCATGGTGGTTCGCCCATGTAGCCGACATCGTCAAGAGCCACGTTCTCTCTGTACCCGATCCGAACGTCACCATCGGCGCCGAGGCCGAGGCGCTCCCGGTCGAGGTCATCGTGCGCGGGTTCATCACCGGGGTGACCTCCACCTCGCTGTGGACGCTCTACGACCAGGGTGTCGAGCGGCCGTACGGTCTGGACCTGCCACCGGGGCTGCACAAGAACGACCCGCTGCCCGAGCCGGTGGTCACCCCCACGACGAAGGCAACCGGCGGTGCTCACGACGAGCGGCTCACCAGCCAGGAAGTGGTCGAGCATGGCCTGGTGGAGCCCGAGCCTCTGGGAGCAGGTCAAGATCGCAGCGCTCGAGGTGTTCGAGCACGGCCAGCGTGTCGCCGCCGAGGCAGGCCTGATCCTCGTAGACACCAAGTACGAGTTCGGCCTGATCGACGGCGAGCTCGCTCTCATCGACGAGATCCACACCCCTGATTCGAGCCGCTACTGGATCGCAGACAGCATACGGGCTCGGGGAACCGAGAACTTCGACAAGGAGTTCCTCCGGCTCTGGTTCGTCGAGCAGGGCTACCGTGGTGAGGGACAAGCACCGACGATGCCAAAAGACTTCGTTGCGGCGGTCGCAGCCAGGTACATCGATGCCTATGAGCGACTCACCGGAGAGACGTTCGAGCCTGGAGAGCAGCCGGCCGCCGAGCGGATCAGAAGGGCACTGGCATGACGCCGCTTGTCCCGATCATCATGGGCTCGAAGTCGGACCTCGACCACGGCACCACCATCGCAGCGGCTCTCACCGGATACGGCGATCGAGAGCGAGATCCGGGTGGCATCCGCACACAAGGCGGCGACCTATCTGCTTGATCTGCTCGCCGGCTATGAGTCCGATCCCAGGCCCAAGGTCTATGTGACGGTTGCCGGGCGATCGAACGCATTGAGCGGCCTCGTCGACGGCAACGTGACCGCACCCGTGATCGCCTGCCCGCCGTATTCGGATCGGTTTGGCGGTGCCGACCTCTTCTCGTCTCTGCGCATGCCGTCCGGGATCGCACCGATGGTGGTGCTCGACCCGGGTGGTGCTGCCCTTGCTGCGGCCAAGATCCTCGGTATGGCAGACGAGAGGGTCCGCAGCGCTGTCGAAGACTGCAAAACAAGAGTGGACGGAGACGATCGTCAACGACGATCGGGAGATCCAACAGGGTTAGGCTCGCCACCACGGAGCGCCACCCGATGACGAGGGACTGATGGACGGGTTTCTGCGAGACGATGAGCTTGACCGGCCACACGAGGCATGCGGTGTATTCGGCATCTACGCCCCCGACACCGACGTGGCCCGGGTGTCGTTCTTCGCCCTGTACGCTCTTCAGCACCGTGGCCAGGAAAGCGCCGGAATTGCCACCAGTGACGGGATCTCGGCCGCCGTTCACAAGGACATGGGGCTGGTTTCCCAGGTCTTCAACGAGGCCAATCTCTCCAGGCTGGAAGGGCACCTGGCCATCGGGCAAACCCGCTACTCCACCACCGGCTCCTCTCACCTGCGCAATGCGCAGCCGTACCTGATCGAGACCATGCACGGCCCGCTCGGGGTCGGCCACAACGGAAACCTGACCAACGCCCCGCAACTGCGACAGAAGCTTCTCGAAAGGGGCGTCGGGCTTACCTCATCGACAGACAGCGAGGTGATCACCCAGATGCTCGCCGCCCCCACGGGCGCAGACAACGGACCCGACTGGGAAACCCGCATCGCCGGGTTTATGGACGAGGCCGAAGGCGCATATTCCCTGGTGGTCCTCACCCGGGACGCCGTCTTCGGTGTGCGGGACCCTCAGGGTTTCCGCCCGCTGTGCATCGGTCGAGCTCGACAACGGCAGCTACGTGCTCGCCTCCGAGTCTTGTGCGCTTGGCACCGTGAGCGCCACCTTTGTTCGTGAGGTCGCCCCCGGTGAAATCATCCGCCTCGATGAGAGTGGCTACCACAGCACCCCGCGACGAACGGCCAGCCCGACGGCCCTCTGTGTGTTCGAGTACGTCTACTTCGCCCGTCCCGACTCGGTGTTCGAAGGTCAGTCGATCCACCGGGTCCGACAACGGTTGGGCGAGGTGCTTGCCGCAGAGGCTCCTGCGGCTGCCGACGTGGTCGTCGGTGTCCCCGACTCGGCAACCCCGGCCGCCATCGGCTACGCCGCCGCCTCCGGAATCCCGTACACCGAGGGTCTGATCAAGAACCGCTACATCGGGCGCACGTTCATCCAGCCGAGCGACCAACTGCGTCGCTCCGGGGTGCATCTCAAGTACAACCCGCTGGAGTCGAACCTGGCAGGAAAGCGGGTTGTGCTGGTTGACGACTCCATCGTGCGCGGCACGACGGCAGGCCCGCTGGTGGCTCTACTCCGGGAAGGTGGTGCCGCCGAGGTTCACGTCAGGGTGTCGTCGCCGCCGGTCAGACATCCCTGCTTCATGGGTATCGACATGGCCGACAGCGAGCAGCTGATCGGTTTTGTCAAGACCACCGAGGAGATCCGGGAGCACATCGGCGCCGACTCATTGGCCTACCTCTCCCAGGAGGGCATGATGAGGGCAGTCGAAGCGGAGGGAACCCCCGGCACCGGGCACTGCAACGCCTGCTTCTCCGGCGACTACCCGATTGATCTGGGTAGCTATTGGGAGAGCAGGGACAAGATGGCTTTTCAGGGCGCATGGTCCGAGACCGAAGATGGAGATGACCAATGAGTGAGAACGTGCTCATCGTCGGTAGTGGTGGGCGAGAGCACGCCCTCGCATGGAAGCTGGCGCAGTCAGAGCTGGTGGAGCGAGTTGTGGTCGCTCCCGGCAACGGCGGCACGGCCACTGCCGGCGGCAAGATCGAGAACATCGCCATCCCGGAGACCAACATCGACCGGCTCATCGAGTTCGCCAGGGACAACAATGTCGCCATGACGGTGATCGGCCCGGAGAGCACCGTTGACTGCCGGCATCGTCGATCGGTTCACCGATGCCGGGCTGCGCTGCTTTGGACCCGACGCCGCCGCGGCCCGGTTGGAGGGATCGAAGACCTATTCGAAGGCGCTGATGGAGCGAGTCGGCGTTCCCACTGCCGCCTATCGCATGTTCACCGATCACGCCGAGGCGCTGAGCTACGTGCGGTCGGTCGACCACGACATCGTCATCAAGGCTTCCGGGCTCGCTGCGGGCAAGGGGGTAATCGTCCCCGGGTCACGAGCCGAGGCGGAGCAGGCACTACACCGGATCATGATCGACCGTGAGTTTGGCGACGCCGGCGACGAAGTCATCGTCGAAGAGTTCCTCGTCGGTCAGGAGGCAACCATCCTCGCCTTCTGCGACGGAGCAACCATCGTCCCGATGCCGGCAGCACAAGACCACAAGCCGCTGCTCGATGGGGACAAGGGCCCCAACACCGGCGGAATGGGCGCATACGCCCCGACTCCCCTGGTGGACGAGGAGCTGCAGACCGAGATAGTGGCAGCGGTGATGCGCCCGATCATCGAGGAGATGGCCGCCGAGGGACATCCCTATGTGGGAGTGCTCTACGCCGGCCTGATGCTCACCCCTTCCGGCCCGAAGGTTCTCGAGTTCAACTGTCGTTTCGGTGACCCGGAAACACAGGTCATCTTGCCGCTGCTGCGCACCGACCTCTACGAGGTGCTTCGATCATGCGTAGCCGGCACGCTCGGTCGGGTCAGCATCGACTGGCGCGACGAGGTTGCCGCAACCGTCGTTGCCGCTTCCGCCGGCTACCCCGGATCGTATGAGAAGGGAATCCCCATCAGCGGCATCGCCGAGGCGAGCAGCGTGCCAGGGGTGACCGTGTTTCACGCCGGGCACTGCGCTCGACAGCGGTGTGGTCACTTCGGGGGGTCGAGTGCTTGCGGTTACCGGGGTGCAGCCGACCCTGCCGATGGCGCTGGCGTGCGCCTACCACGGCATCGAGCACATCAACTTCGACGGCATGCAGTACCGCAACGACATCGGGGGCCGCATCGCCGGGATGCTCGAGGAGGCATCGGGTCAGGGATCGATGCCGAGAGCGACTTCCTATGCGGAGGCAGGTGTCGATATCGACGCGGGCAGCCGTGCCGTTGAGATGATGAAGCGAGAGGTCACCTCCACATACGGGCCTGAGGTGATCAGTGGGATCGGTGCTTTTGGGGGGATGTATGACGCCTCCCACCTGGGCAAGGACGCGGTCTTGGTGGCTTCAACCGATGGCGTCGGCACCAAATCGAAGATCGCAAGCGCACTGGGGCGCTACAACACAATCGGCATGGACATCGTCAACCACTGCATCAACGATGTGCTGGTACAGGGTGCCCGACCGTTGTTCTTCCTCGACTATGTAGCAACGAGCAGCCTCGACCCGGCGATCATTTCCACTGTCGTCGGCGGAATGGCGACCGCGTGCCGGCTTGCGGGTTGTGCGCTGCTCGGCGGGGAAACCGCCGAGATGCCCGGTGTCTATGTCAAGGGCGAGCTCGATGTCGTCGGCACCATGATCGGCGTCGTCTCCCGCGACCAGGTCATCGACCACGCTGCGACCGAGGTCGGGGACACAGTGATCGGCATCAAGTCATCGGGCCTGCACACAAACGGCTATTCGTTGGCACGCAAGATATTCGAGCACTGGGATCTCGACGATCGCATCGCCGCCCTCGGCACCTCACTCGGCATGGCCCTCCTCGAGCCACACCGCAGCTATCTGGAGGAAGTGATGCGTGTTCGAGACGCCGGAATTTCGATTCACTCGCTCGTCCACATCACCGGAGGAGGCCTCATCGACAACCCGGCCCGGGTACTTCCCACCGACATGTCGATGCGGATTGACAGAGCCTCGTGGCCGGTGCCGCCGCTGTTCACTCTCATCCAGACTCAAGGCAATGTCGTCGACGAGGAAATGTTCCGCACATTCAACATGGGCGTCGGGATGCTTGTCGTGGTACCCGCCGCGGATGCCTCGACCGCCATCGCGGAGATCGGGCCGGACTCATGGAAGATCGGTGAGATCGTCCCGAGGACCGATGCGCCCGTTGTCTTCTCGTGAACAGCATCGTCGTCCTCATCTCGGGCAACGGTTCCAACCTCCAGGCGCTCATCGACAGCGTCGCCGCAGGCGATCTGGACGTGAAGATTGCAGCGGTCGTCTCCAGCAGGGCCGACGCCTTCGGCCTCACCAGGGCACAGCGGGCAGGAATCCCCACCGAGATCGTCAACCTGAAGTCGGTGCTCGCAGCCGGTCGTGACCGCATCGAGTTCGACGCCGATGTGGCAGATCTAGTGTCGGGCTACCAACCGGACCTTGTGGTATTGGCCGGCTGGATGCTGGTACTCAGCGAAACCTTCCTCAACCGATTCCCGGGACGTGTCGTCAACCTGCACCCGGCTCTACCCGGCACTTTCCCCGGAACTCATGCGATCGAGCGGGCCCATGCTGCGTTTCAGCGGGGTGAGATCAAACGGACCGGGGTGATGGTGCACCGGGTCGTGCCCGAGATCGATGCAGGGCCGGTGGTCACCCTGGAACCGGTGCCCATCTTCCCGGGCGAGTCGGTGGCCGAGCTCGAAGAGCGAATCCACCACGTGGAGCACAACCTGATCGTGGCAGCCGTTGACCTGCTGTTTCGGGGCGACGTCTAGCTGGAGATCCCCAGAGCGGCTTCGGCCGTCTTCGAGTCGCTGCCCACCATCGAGTACCGGGGCGAACAGATCGCCGTATTGACGGAGCCTCGGCCAGATGGTGGCGATGGTGAAGTCACTGGGCGCAACGCTCTCCAGCTCATCCCAGAGGATCGGTGTCGAAACCGGGGCTCCCGCATGGGGCCGCACCGAGTAGACCGAGGCAATGGTCTTGCCACCCACATTCTGGTTGTGGTCGATAAACACTCTCGGGCCGCGTTTCGGCTTATCCCACACCATCGTGACGGTGTCCGGGTCTGCGGCAGCAATCATCTGGCCAACCGTTTCGACAAAGCGACGCACTCTGGCATATTCGTAGCGCGGATCGAGCGGCACATAGATGTGGATTCCGGTCGCCCCGCTGGTCTTCGGGTATGAGTCGAGACCGAGCTTGTCGAGGATGACCTTGATGAGGTTGGCGGTATAGGTGACCTGCTTCCAGGTCACATCGTCCTGCGGATCCAAGTCGAACACGGCGAAGTCGGGATACTCGTGACGCTCGGCGCGGCTCAGCCAGGGGTGCATCTCGATACAGGCCATGTTGGCCAGCCAGACAAGTGACTCAACGTCGGGGGCCGTGCAGAACTCGATCTCCTCACCGCGATGCCCCGAGTGGATGGGTGCTCGCACCAGCCATTCGGGGGCATGTGTCGGGCACTGCTTCTCGTAGAACGACTTGCCGTCCATCCCATTGGGGTAGCGGGACATCGACAGTGCCCTGCCCTCGAGGTGAGGGAGCAGCATCGGGGCGATCGAGGCGTAGTACTGGATGAGATCACCCTTGGTGTACTGCTCACCGAAGAACGGCTTGTGCGGGTTGGAAATACGCATGTCGCGATGGAATCCGATAGTCCGGTATCCGTCGGTTTCCCGGGCGATGAGGACCGGATCGGGAAAGTCGATGTCGGCGTCGGCGAGCTGCTCGCCATCAGCTTCCGGGTCGGGACGGACCGCGGCGACACCCGCCATCAGATCCTGGTGGATCAGGTCGTGGCTCTCTTCCTCCCTCGCCTCGGAGATCACGATCATTCGGAGCCCGGCGGCGGCAGCTGCCTCGCCGAGGAGGTCGGCTCGCAGCGAACCCTCGCCGTACGGAATGTGCCGGATCTCGCCGTGCACCCCAAACTCGTTGTCGGTGAACTGGGTGTGGAGAGGGTCGATGGCCCAGCCGGGGAACTCGCTGCGAAGGAACGTGATAACCGACAGGAATGCTTCCCGGCTGGTAAGTCCCCCACCCGACTTGGCGTGGACGTGGGCCCAGTCGATGACGGGACGAACGAAGGAGAACTTCCGGGCGATGAGGGCGATGTCACCAAGCGAGCCGAATGCGCGGTCGCTGCCGGCAGTCTCCAACCCGAGGGCGACCCCGAGGTGGCGGACCTTCGGCTCGATCGAGGCGAGCCCATCGGCAACGAGCTCGTGCAGCTCATCGGGAGAACGACCCTTGATGTGCCCGGTGTGGGCGACGATGGTATGTGCTCCGAGCTGCTTGCCGAGTTTCATCGTGTGCTCGAGCGCGGATAAGGTCTTCTGCCGCTTCTCCGGATCATCAACGGTGAGAACAGCGAAGTACGGAGCATGCACGGAGACCACGATGCCTCTGTCTGCCGCCAGCTCCCCGAACGCGGCGCATTGCTTCTCCTTCCAGGGGAAACCGGAGACAAAGGGCAGCTCAACGGCATCGTGGCCGCGGGCGACCAGCGAATCGAGCCACTCACCGTGGTCCATGCCCTCAGGAGGCATCCGCGAGATCCCAAACCGAATCACGTCCGCAAGGCTAACTACGGCGCCACCACGTTGGGAGAGGCGAGCGAGGTCACTGAGATGTGAAGTGGATCTTCCCCGGGCAAAAGCACGCCAAGCAGCGTGAAGTCGAGGTCCTTCTCCAGGGCTACGGTCACCGACCCGTCGTCAGAAGAGGTGTAGATGTCGTACCCGATCTCGCTCGACCACGCATCCTGGCGCCGGAGATACTCCAGCGCCCTGTTCTCCGCCTCCTCCGAGTCGAGCACAACATCTCCGGTGAGATTCAGTTGCTCGATATCGACGGCCGTGGCGCCGGCGATCGCAGCCGCATCCGCCATACCCGAGAGGTCCTGCCGCTCGGCGAAGACACGCCAGGTGTCGACAACAATTCCGGCAAAGGCGGCGATCACCAGCGTCAGCCCGATCCCCCAGATGGTGACGGACCCTGCCTGAGAGCGAAGACGTGACACCGTACCGGAGCAAGGCGCCGGCTCGTTGTGGGGTGGGTGCATGCTCACTGTGCCATCGTAAGACACTGCTACGCACCGTACAATGCGAGATGACATGACGTGGGTCAGCCCTACTGATCGCGGGCTCAGCCTGGGAGGTGCCCGACGATTCTCGGCCAGACTCGGGCAATCACGAGGTGCCCGGCTCCTGTCTCCACGATGTGCCGCGCCTGTGGAATTCTCTCTGTGTACCACTTGCCGTGCGCCGGCGGGACCACCACGTCTTCGGATCCGCTGTATGCGACCGTCGGGGCCGCGATCTGGGATGGATCGAACCCCCATCCGACCATCGTGTACGAAGCGATGTCTGCTGCCATCCCCAGTGCCCCTTGCCGGAATGCTTCGTCGAGCATGGCCTCGACTCGGGCGCGGAGGCCCGGGTCGGCCTCTAATGCCTGGGTGTCGGCCGGGCCTGCCGCAAGAAAGCTCCTGCGGACCGAGGGATCGGTCACCATGGGGGCGAACATCGCCGCCATCTGATCGATCGCGGTAGCCGGGTCGGCGCGCATTGCGTCGATGAGCGCCACCTGCTCCGCCGGGATCCACGGCACGTCCTCGTGTGGGGCCGGCGTTGCCACAATCGCAAGCGAGTGGATGCGGTCCGGGTGATGTGCGGCGACCCACATCGCCACCCGACCGCCCGCAGACCATCCGGCGACTGCGGCTAGGGACACGTTGAAGTGGTCGAGCGTAGCTATGACGTCACGGCCGGCCTCCGCAATCGTTGCTGGCGTGGCTGAACGGCTCGACGCACCGTAGCCCTGACGATCCGGGGCGATGATTCGGATCCCTGCCTCCGCGGTGGCCACCGGATCGGGGTCGAACAGACCCGATCCCGGGGCGGGATGACAGAGGACCAGCGGCGTACCACTGTCGGGACCGATGGTCCAGATCGAGAGATCGCCGCCGTCAGCTCGTTTGATGAGATGCTGTGTCGTCTGTCCCATGGCCCTATTGTGCGATAACGCACTGACACCGTTATGTCACCCTTCTGGAAATTCTGATGAATCGTACCGACCGCCTATACGCCATAGTCGAGGAGCTCCGGGCAGCAGGTGAGCGACCCCTCTCCTCGACACGCCTCGCCGGCACGTTCGAGGTATCGGAACGTACGATCAAGAGGGATGTGTCGGCGCTCCAGCAAGCCGGCCTGCCGATCTGGACGTCCATCGGGCCAGGCGGCGGATACGTGCTGAATAGCACCGCGACGCTACCGCCCATCGCCTTCACGACGGGCGAGGTGCTCGCCCTCGCAGTGGCGCTAGCGGTAGGAGGCGGGCTGCCGTTCGAGCCACAGGGGCATACTGCGCTCAACAAGATCCTGGCGACAATGGACGAGAGCACACGTCGGCGATTCGAGGAAGAAGCCGATCGCGTGTACGTGCGGGACCTTCAGGTCGAGCCTTCGACACGGGCAATGCAGGTCATGGGGGATGCGGTCCGGACGGGCAAGGTGGTCAATATCGACTACGTAGACGGACAGGGAGAACTGACACGGCGGGCCATCGAGCCAATGGCGATGGGTCGCGATCGTGGCCGCTGGCTCGTGTTTGCTTGGTGTCGTCTGCGCAAAGACGGACGCATGTTCCGACTCGACCGGATCCAGGACGCCCGACTCACCAAGGAGACAGCGCCGCCCCGGGTACTTCAAGACGTGTTCGGCGAGATCCCGACGGACGTTCTGCCAGTGCATCGCCCGTAGCGTCACAGCAAGGCGACCCGCCTCCGGCTGTGGGCAGCCGCCACAACGCTGGTAACGTCTCTCCGGGCCTGTAGCTCAATAGGCAGAGCAGCGGACTTTTAATCCGAAGGTCGTGGGTTCGATTCCCACCGGGCCCACCTTTCAAATCCCTTGTCAGAGAGCGGTTTCCGGCCTCTCAGTAGGCAGCTCCAAAACCTCCGGTCCGCGTTTGGTCCGCGTATGGTCCGCGCGACTGATTTCACGTGCCGCGTCGAGTCGCGTGGCGAGGTCCTCGAGATCCTCGGGAAACAGGTGTCCATAGCGGTCAAATGTGACCTGAATCGATGAATGGCCAAGGTGCGCCTGGATCGCCTTGGGGGACGCCCCCTGGGCGATCAACAGGGCAGCGCAGGTATGGCGAAGATCATGAATTCTCAGATCCTCCGGCACGCCTGCTGCTTGTTTCGCCGGGCGCCAGACCCGCTTGTAGAAGTTGGCGTGTCGGAGCGGACCGCCCTCGGGTGCGGTGAACACCAGCGCCGACTCCTCGGGTCCGGTCTCGGTGGCGAGGTGCTCGGCGAGAAGGCTCCTCAGGAACCCGGGGACGATGATGGTGCGGTCGTCGTAGGTCTTGGTCGGTCCGAAGACGAGGCGGCCGCGTGCCTCGGAGGCCGACTCGGTGATGTGAAGACGGGACCGCAGCAGGTCGCATCGGGAGCGGCGCAGCGCCACTGCCTCTCCCCAGCGAGGACCGCCGTATGCCAGCAGGTAGATGAGGGTTGACCATTCGCCGGCTGCTGCGGCGAGATCCTCGACCTGGCCGGCGTTGAGGAACAGCATCTCACGGCGACGATCACGGGGCACCTTCACCCCTTTCGCCGGGTTACGACCGAGATATCCAGCGTCGACGGCGGCGCCCAGCACCGCCCCGAACACCTGACGAGCCTGGCGTATCCGTGAAGGAGAGAGACCCGAGGACTCCAGTTCGGCGACCCAGCGTCGCACTGCGACCCGATCGACCGACGCCAGCTCCAGGTGTCCGAACACGGGCAGCACGTGAACCCGAAGCAGCGACTCGTAGCCCTCGGCCGTCTTCGGTTTCAGATGCACGGTCGTCGCCATCCACCGGTCCGCCCACTCGGCAACGGTGACCCGACCGAGGACCGGGTCGACCCAGACGCCACGATCCAAGGTGGCACGTTGCTCCCGGATCCACCGTTCGGCGTCCTTCTTCAGACGGAAGCTTGCAGTTCGCTCCCGGCCGTCTGGACCTCGGAAACGCGCCTGCCACGGTCTGGGTCGTCCTGGGCGGTGTCGAAGCGACATTCTGGTCCCTCCTGTTTCTTTCTACGACTCTCGACGAGCCCTGCCTCGTAACAGCCGGGCTTCGACCTTACTCATCTGCTTCGCCAACGCGCCGGGTGATCACTGACTAACTCCCCGAGATGGTCTCGAGGTCGACCTGCTGACTGATCCAGCGGACAACGTCACTGCGGCGGTACCGGAGGTATTTGCCCACCCGGAAACTGGCAGGACCCCGTCCTCGTTGACGCCAGGCGTAGAGCGTGGCGACGGGAACCCCCAGGTACGTGCTCAGCTGTTGCGGCGTGAGTAGCTCTTCAATCTGTTTCATGCCTAAATCGTGCCCGCCAACCCTCTCACCAGAGTCTCATTTCGTTGCACTTGGACCTGTTATTGCGTCGGAAACGCTGATTTGGCGGGCGATCTCGACGGGCGAGATCTTTCGTCGTCGGGGCCGGCCGGGACCGGATAACAGGGTAAATGACAACCAAATAACAGGGTCTATGAGAGTCTGATGAGAGGGTCAGGGTGTCTAGTCGGAGTTATGAGACCCCCGACAGACCCCAACCAGTACCGAAGATCCCTCCTCGCCAATCCTCGAGCACGCACGACCTCACCCGACGCCAGGACACCTTCACGGCTTCGACTGTCACGACGAGATGCTCGACACACGCATCTGCAACCAGTTGCTTGGGATGGTGTTCCGTGTTGAGTCTGGCGAAGGCGGCGAAGGACTATTACCTGCAGAAGCTGGGTGAGATCTCACCGCGGGAGGACTACTACCTGCGGGGTGGTACCGCTACTGGCCGGTGGTGCGGATCCGGAGCCGCCGAGCTCGACTTGGTGGGTGCCGTGTCGGCGGAGGGTTTGGTGCGGCTGTTCGACGGGAACCATCCCGGCACCGGCCAACAGCTCGGTCGCCGTCTCCGCTCCGATGGGGTGGCGGCGTGGGATGTGACCTTCTCGGCGGACAAGTCGGTGTCGCTGCTGTGGGCGCTGGGCGACGAACTGACCCGCAAAGAAGTGCTCGAGGCGTTCGAAGAAGCAACGGCACAGGCATTCGGCTATCTGGAGTCGGTAGCCTCGTCCACCCGCGGCGCCGCCAAGACACCCGTGATCGACCAAGACGGGAACCCGGTCCGTGGCCCGGATGGTCGGCTGAGGTATCGGGTGGAGACCTGGCCTATTACGACGTCGGGGTATGTGGCGGCGGCGTTCACTGAGTACACGTCACGGGCTGACGATCCGCAACTACACACCCACGTTGTCGTTGCTAACAAGGTCAAAGGCGTAGATGGGGTGTGGCGGACCATCGACGGTCGACTGTTGTATCGACATCAGTTGGCCGCCGGCTACCTGCATGAGGCAGTGCTGCGTCGGGAACTCACGGAGCGTCTCGGGGTGCGTTGGCAACCGATACACCACGGTGTTGCCGATATCGTCGGGTTCACCCGCACCCAGATCGAAGCGTTCTCCCAGCGGCGCCGTCAGCTGGAAGCCTGGCGTCAGGAAGAGGGTCTTCCGGACACTGCGGCGGCCCGGCAGGTAGCGGTGATCGCTACCCGCACCGCCAGAACCAACCGCACCCTCGACGAGCTAGAGCCGGTCTGGCAACAACGCGCCGCCGAGGTGGGTCTCACCCCGGAGAGGATCGGCCGGATTCTCGATCGGAGCGGACGGGTAACGTCACCCGACCGAGAAGCGCTGTTTGCGGATCTGGCGTCACCAGTCGGACTGACTGCACACAGGTCGACATTCGCCACACCAGAAGTCATCCAACACATCGCAGCGGCACTCCCCGAGGGAGGCACCCGAACCGAGATCGAAACACTCGCCGCCACATTCCTCACCGGCAGCGACATCATCCCGCTCCTCCCCAGCCCGCAACTCGAACCCGCCGGACCTGCTGAGGGGGACTCCCGTATCGAGCCGGCTGATCGATCGCTCGTCGAGGGAGCGGTGGCTGCGATGCGAACCCGTGACGGTGAACCGTTCCCCGCACCGACCGTGGCCAGCTACACCACGGGAGAGCTCCTGGCCACCGAGAAGCGGATCATCGAGCACGCAATCGCCGGTGTTGGTCAGGGCAGCTGGCGAGCACCCCAGCGGCTCGTGGAAACGTGGCTCCGCAACAGGCCGGAACTCACCGAAGGGCAACGCCAAATGGTGCGCAGCTTCGCAACTTCCGGCAACACCATCGACATCGGTATCGGACCGGCCGGTAGCGGCAAAACGGCAGTCATCGCCGTCATCAACCAACTCGCCACCCTCACCAGAAGACCGATTGTCGGAGCGGCCCTCGCCGCCCGCACTGCCTCCGGCCTCCAGGCCGACACTGACGTCTCGTCGACGACCCTCGCCCGGCTCCTCAACGGATCTGGCCTTTCGGCCGGCGCTGTGGTGGTTGTGGACGAGGCAGGCATGGTCGGCACCCGGCAACTCGCCGCTGTCGTCGACCTGGTCGAACAAGCAGAAGGCAAGCTGATCCTGGTCGGAGACGACCGGCAACTCCCCGAGATCGACGCCGGTGGTCTGTTCCGCGTTCTCGCCAACCGGCTACCAGCCGTAGAACTCACCGACAACGTCCGCCAACAATCAGCCTGGGAACGCCAAGCACTTGGCGAACTACGCAACGGATCCGTACAACAAGCAATGCAAGCCTATGTCGAGCATCGGCGTCTCGTCCTCGGACGCAACCGCACCGACACGATCACCAAAGCAAGCAGCGACTGGTACCGGTACGTCCAATCGACCGGTGACATCGCTTCGGCGCTGCTGCTTGCCCACGACAACGACACCGTCACCGAACTCAACCAACAAGCACGACAACACCTCGCCGCCTCCGGGCAGGTACACGGACCCACACTCGACGGACCAGGCATGGTGCTCCAAGCCGGCGACCGGATCCTCTGCCGCCGAAACCAACATGGGCTCGATGTCCTCAACGGCGACCTCGGCACAATCACCGTCGTCGATCAAGACGCGGGAACCGTCACGGTCCGTCTCGACCGTGACCCCGAAGCCCGGCAACTACCAAGCTGGTATCCCGCCGAAGGCAACGTCGGGTACGGATATGCGCTCACCGCCCATAAGGCTCAAGGCATCACGACCGATCGCACCTTCACTGTCATCACCGGAGCCACAGAAAGGGAGTGGGCCTACGTCGCCCTCAGCCGAGGCCGCAACGCCAACACCCTCTACCTCGCCTCTCCCGAGGCGGGCGATGAGGATTGCACCCACCTCACCCACCAGACACGACACGCCGGAACTGATATCGCTTCCGCAATGATCGCCCGCAGCAAGGCTCAGACCGCAGCCATCGACCAAGAACCAGCACGAGAGATCGGCCTCGCCGTTCATCGTTGAACACGACCACTCAACGTGGTCTCCAGATAATGGGAGATAGCGCCGACTGCCGGATACCGGATGGCGGAGGGTGCGCGATAACGCGCGGGGTGGGTGTCGTTATGGGCGGTTGGTCATCGGTGCTCCACGCCATCGCCGATGCGAGTCGACAGGCCGACGGAGAAACCGCAAGAAGAACGGGCATAGCCCTCGAACGCTCGTTCAGCTTGGTTGCAGCTATTGCGGTGGGGCGAGTTCTTGGCGACCCTTTCGTGGCAACAGGCATGATCGACTGTATCGTCCACGACGCACGAGTCATCTCCCTCAAAGGAGAATCTAACCAACTCAAAGAAGACCGCAACCTAGGGCGAGCCGCAGCCGACATCACAGAGTGACTAAGGCCTGGCCGCGGGGCCAATTTCTCGCCCGGCGCCGAAGGGTCAATTCCTGGGCGGCGTTGACGATACCGACGGCCGACCAAAGCCAACGCCGCTAGCCGGCACGGGCAGTTGGCGGGTCATAGATGCTGATGACGCGTCCGGCCAACTGGCCAGACGCCCCATTGTGTTCAGCTGGTAGTAGCTTGCTATGGGTATCCGAGTGCTGTGTCAACTCCGTATCCCATTCTCCAGGCCCATCCAGACGACGAGCCCCACGTCGATGGTGTCTTGAGAAAATCCACATCTGGCTTGAAGGTGTGATAGGCCTCCTCGACGATCACCGCAGGTGCGTCTGTGTACACAAGTTCGTCGTAGCTTCCATGCAGCGACGACTCGTATCCGCCCCCAGTTCCTGGGCTTGTTCCTTTGAGCCGCTCGTTGATCCAGTAGGACAGCGTGTGGCCGTTGCTGCTACTGGAGTAGTGATAGACATCTGTACCTGTAGTAGTCGCGTTGTAGTTGTACGTGCCGCTGCATTGCCAATATGCCGGGTCTGTTGCGTTGGAGTGGAGCGCCACGTGCCGCATATTGGGCGAAACTGAACTCCACAGTGAATCCGAGCTCGCAATCCGGTCCCATCGAGACGAATCTGTCCCGAGTCTGACGCGGTATCCACGAGCAACGAGGTCCAGCCCCGCACCGTTGATGAAGGTGTACGCGACTGTCGTCTGTCCTGGGCTTTCCACGTAGCCATCGTTGGCGCAGCCATCGTTGGCCGTCTGCGACGATGGCGACACAAATATCCACCACCCATTCCAAGTCCCAGGATAGAAGTTCGTATCAGCCTGGCTCGGGATCGCAACAACGCCAAAGAGCATCACGATCAGTGCTGTGAGCAACAGGGATCGGCGCATAGTCATGGTGTCATCCTTTCTTCGATCCCAACGACGGGGAGGTTCTGCCAGAGCAGCTCATAGAATCCCCTTGTCATTGATTTGCCTTCGTCCTCGTACCAAACGAGCCCCAGAGCGGGTTTGCCGTCCACGGTGAGCTCGACGCTTTGGACGTCACCGAACTGGAAGAATGCTTCGTAGAGCTGCAGATTGAACAGTTGGGCGAGTTCGCCCGACGCTTCCAAGGGCATTTCGTCGAATAGACCGGCCGACAGGTCCGCCCGAACGCCACCGTCGTTGTCGATCGTTAACGAGTTGAGATCCGCCGCTCCGGTGAACATCGAGTAGTACCCCGACGCCTCTTTGGATAGCTCGATACCTTCCAACAGGCTGCTGATCTGCGAAGCGAGAATAGCTCGGGTATCATTGCTATCGACGCTTGGACCTGCCACTCCGACGAGCGTCCCTTGGCATCCAACCACATGGTACGTGCCGGCCTGAGATCGTGTTTCTGACTCTGCGATGCACGGCGCTGGCACTGCATCGACAAACACCCCGGCCTTGACCTGCTCGTCAATCCATCTCTCCATAGTTGCGTCTTCAGCAGCTGCTCTTGCCTCGTCCTCGGCCCGACGCACTTCGGGCGACAGGACCTCACCAACCGGTTCGAGGACAATGTCCATCCCGGGGTTCTTCGATACTGCCTCAGCAACCAACTCGCCCAAGTCCTCCTCGGAGAAGTCAGTACCGATCGGCACCTCGATGACCACGGCATCCTCAGCCCCAGCGATCTCCGGTTTGTCCGCCGTCGCAAGCGTCGGGACACCGATCAATACCAGCATCGCTGCAGCTACCACCACCGGAATCATCGTAAACCAGGGGCTGCTACGTTCGAGACCCATTCGGTCCCTCCTTCGTACGCGGGTCAGGTCATGAGGAAGCGGGTCGCATCAACTGGAACCTGAATTTCACCATCCCACTCGCCGCCAGGCATTCACTGCCCGGGTTTGTGGGCACAACGCGACTATGCGGCCGCGAGCAGCACGTCGGTAAAGGCAACTGGCACTGCCCCGACCATGGAGTTGGCACAGGTCCGACGTATTGTCGGGAACGGTTGAGGGCCGTTCTACCTACATGGGCGCCGCGGCATCAAAGAGATCGCCGGAGGGTCAGTCAATTGCCGCACGAAGATGGTCATCTCCCAAAGATGATCCTGGAGGGCGTACTGCTGGTGATCAGGGTCCCTGTCGAGACGTCCAAGGTAAAGGAACGGATATCTGGTTGATCGACGGCCAAGCTTGTTGTCCCGGTGATGTAGACACCGTCGTAGTCGAGGTGAGGGATCACCTGCCCTTCGTCGGCTACTAGCCATTCGTCCACGAGTGCACCATTGGAGTCCCGGAGCTCAATCCGGTTGTTGACTGCTATCGCAATCGTCCGCCCGTCGGGACTCAGCGCGGCTAACACAAGTGGCGAATCGTTGCCTGGCTGTTCGTATGGCAGGGACCAACTCACTCTTGAGCCATTGAGGCTGAACAGCTCGATCCAAGCCTGCTCTAGCGTCCTGAACGAGACAGCCACTGTGTCGCCTCCCACCGATACGTGGGTTACCGATCCGTTAATGGTGTCGATATCGTCGCCAGAGCCTCGCGTGGAGATATCAATGACGACAGTACGGTCACCGGATTCGATCTCGTATGCCATCAAGCGTCGACGCTCGACACGCCCGTAATCGCCGGATGTCAGCTCGTCACCAAAGTTGCCCTCGTCGATTTCCTCCACAAATATCGTGGCCCGCCCATCGATCACGGCAGCTTCGTGGATGCGGATCTGCGTCTCATGGAAGTGGCTGAACAGAAGTCCACCAGCTCCATTTGGCAAGGACACCGGAGAGCCGGCAGGCTCAGGGAATACGTAGACGTCCGAGGTTGCATGAGTATCAAAGACAACGACATCTCCAATAATGAACCCTCTGTCGGTTCCAGGCTGCAACACGCGTTCCACCAGTTCCTCTGCTGCCCACCAATCGAACCCCTCGTCGCCTATCGACAGGTACTGTGTAGGCGCGTCTGCTGGCCAGTCTGGTGCTGACGTCGGCACAAGAGTCGTGCTGGTCGTTGTCGTTGATGTTCCGTTGCCATCATCGACCGTGGTTGTCGTCGAAGCAGGTCCGCTGGTGGTTGTGGTCGAATCGGGTTGGCTTGTGGTTGTCATCGAAGTGGGCGCCGTTGTCGTACTGCTGGTAACGGATATGACAGGTGCGACCGGTTGCTGCGGTTCACTCGTTTCGCTGCGTAACAGGAAGAGGGCACCGCCGACCAGCGCCGCCACGACGCCGAATGATGCCATCGTCACAGCTAGCGGCGGCCAATTTGCACGGCGGCCAAATGATGAGTCCGCGTTGTCGATGCTTTGTAGTTCGTGCCACCGGTTGCGCGCAGTCGCCTGCTCGGCGGCCACCCTGAAGGTGTGAGCGATCTTCTGACCAAGGGGATCGTTTCTCATGTCATCTGCTTTCGGAGGGTCTCCCTGCCGCGGTGAAGGAGCGACTTGACAGTGCCAGGTCTGATCTTCATCAGGGTGGCAACGTCATCGACGGGTAGGTCCATGTAGTAATACAAGGTCAGTGCGGTGCGACGCTTGGCAGGCAACCGCTGCAATAGTTGCCAAATCTCGTCTATCTCCTCGGGCAGCGCCGGCTCTGGCAGCGGTGGCAACGAGTCGCGCTGCACCCGGAGCCGGCGCAGATGCGAACGACTGCCGTTGACAACAGACTGGCGCAAATACGCTCTCGGGTTCCGGATTCCGCTCCACTTCCTCTGAATCGAAACGAAAGCATCATGAACAACATCCTCAGCAACTGCGTTCGATCCGGTGATCATCCAGGCAAGCCGAACCATCTCAGCCTGGCTCTCTCTATACAACACACCGAGCTCCTCCATAGCCCGGCCGGGGAGCACAGCTACGGGTCTGCCAACATCCATGGTTGTCACTTCACCTCGTTGTCCTACTGGCATAACTACTAGACGTCGGGCCGACCGGTCCGGTTGCAGCAATCTGCGGATCACCTGCAGCTCTCATCTGCTGATCAACGTCTGTAACCCGTCGCAGCTGCTCCGGCGTGAGGAGGCGATCGCTGTTTGCCTGCGAGAACGCGGCTCCGATTGCGTCGCCGCCCTGCCCACACACTGCCTGCTCGAGCTACACGTCGAAATCATGTCTTTCGGCCGTACTGGGTAATGTCGATGTATATGTCGGTGTTGGCGGCTATCAATCCCCACCGTGTGGCTTCGACGATGGCCCCAGCGCGGTTCCTGACCCCGATCCTAGAGAAGAGCTCGCGGAGTTTGCGGTGTGTCTCCCTCACCGAGTAATTCAGCTTAAGGGCCAGCTTTGATGTGGTCTCGCCGTTGGCCAGGCTTTCGAGCATGATCAACTCGCTCTCAGACAGATCAACCGGCGCAGTCGGTGAACACCCCAGTGCGAGGCGAGACACAGATTGATGGGGTAGCAGGCTATCCCCATTCAGGGCTGCGGCAACCACAGCTATGAACCTCTCCGCCTCGGATCCTCGTGGCAACACCGAGGACGCCCCTGATGCCAGGGCCGCCCAGACCGTGGCCGTGCTCTCAGGCTCGATCACCCCGACTATGGCGAGGTCAGTGTTCAGCTTCCTGAAGTCCGCAACTTGCCTTAGTTCCTCAGGCTGTGTTGAGGGAAGAACAATGGCCGTCCGGCCCGGAGCGGCCAGCCACGCGGAAGGATCTGTCGTATGGTCGATAACGATGCGTTCGCGGCTCAGGATGCTGGACAATCCAGCGACGAAGATCGGATCGGGGTCCAGGATTACCACACGGTCTTCGGTGACCGCCAAGTCAGAAGTCATTTCTTCCCCTTCCTGCACGAGCCTGCACTTCGAGGAGGCAAACGGCTCCGAGCTGGACTTGACCGAACCTCACATCGGGTATGTGCCGGATAGACGCGATCCGTTGCAGGCAGCCATCGATGTCGAAATGCGTTGGGGCGCACTCTCGAGGGTGCAAACTCCGAATCTCACGAAGCTCAGTGGGCGAGGGGTGGCACCAGTTTTTCAGTTGGGACACACAGAGTAACGGCGGCGTCGCCGGTGGGTTTGCGGTGGAGCGAACTGCGGCTTCCCATGGTTTTGCGGCTGTTGGCGTTGGCGTCCGCGTCTTATGGGATGGGGATGAGGTCGACGGTTTGGCTCTCGATGTCGAGTCCGAAGCTGGCGCATTCGTCGCCTCCTTCTCCAGGTGACAGCTGGATTTGCCAGTCACTGAAGCCATCGGCTTCGAGTATGTCGGCGACGTCACGTTGGGCGTCTTCCATTGGTTGGCAATGCTGTTGGGAGAAGTGGTCAACGAGGTCGGCCTGGAGTTGTCTCAGGGGTGCGACTGCGGGCACTGATTCGGGGTTGACATCGGCGAGTCCGAGGCGGGCACAGACTTCAGTGTCGCTCGTGGGGAAGACGGCGAGGCTACCGCGTTCGGTGACGCAGCCAACTAGGGGAGGCGTCGTTCCTGGAGGGGTGAGGTCTTCGTTGATGAGTATTCGGTCTTCCCAGGCTGGGTTGCATAGGTCGACGTTCAGCGGTCCTTCGTTTGGGGCATCCGCAGCGGGGCTGTCGAGGCTGACATCCTGGTAGCAGATCACGGAGATAGGGTCGGTGACGTCGCGGGTGAGGAGCCAGGCGGCGGCCATCGACGCGAGCGCAAGCATCGCTACGGCGATCGCTATCGCCAATCGACGCTTGGAGTAGCGCGCCGGCTGATCCAGCCGTTGGCGCGGCGTGGCAATGATTCGTGCGAACAAGTCACGGGCTTCGGTTGATTCAGGACCAGGCAGAGCGAACTCGTCGACCGGGTTGGTCGCAACGAAAACCTCGAACGCGTCCTGTCCTTTCTGCACCACTATCCTCCCAACATTTCATCTTGCAACGTCTGTTCACTGCGTTTGTGCGGCACAAGCCGACAGCGTTGCGGTACCCGTTGGGTCATTTCTCGACGCATCAGATAACTAGTCACTACGCGGTGCCCCCTGTGAGCGGGTCGTGCTGAGACTTGGCATACGCGGTCTGCAGACGCCGGCGGGCGCGAAGGAGCCTTGTCCTGGCGAGCGGCTTTGATATGCCGAGGGTCTCTGCGATCTCGGCATTGGAGAGGTCCTCCCAGCCGACGAGCCTAAGGATCTCGCGGTCGGTTTCGGACAGGGTCTCAAGGGCTGCGGTTGCTCGATCTAGTTGGTCGCGGGTAGCTACGGTCGATTCGATTGATTCGACCGTAGCTACGGGCTGGGCGCCTATCTTGTCAGCCAACCTTGGTCCTTTGGCCACCTCCCTGCGCTGGCTGAGTACGGTCCGGTACGCGACCCCGTATAGCCAGGCGAGCGGTTCGTCTGCTCCGACCAGGTCCTCTAGCTTCCTCCATGCGACCGTAAACGTCGCGGCGGTGACGTCGTTGGCGTCCTCGATCGAGTGAGTGCGACGCCGTGCGTAGGCAAGGATCTTGCGATAGTGCTCGCGGTACAGCTCCTCGAACCGCTCAGTAGCCTCTTGCCGATCGGGCGGTTGGCCGCTTCGCATCAGCAATCGGCTGACAAGACCCGCTCTAGGGGTTTCGTCACTTGATGTAGATCGACGAGACGCGATTACCCCACCCAGAAGCCATGACCGTAGCCACGTCCCAAGCCTCCGTCTCGGTCGCTGAATACCGCGGGTATCCACCCGAGTCGTAGTCAGCAAAGATCGACGAACACGGACCGATCTTGAAGGACGAGGTCTTGTTAGAGAACCCGTAGGTGCTGAGGTTGATCCAAGTGAAACGATCACGGAAGTTGAACACATTCCCGGTATACACCACGCCGTCATAAACCTTCACAGACCCGGAACAGTAACTCGTCTTTTCGGATCCACCCGACGCTAAGCCAAGCTCCTTCTCTAGCTCGGCAGCTCGCTTATCCATCTCAGCCTCGGTGCGAAAACACTCCTCGACACCCACTTCATTCCATATCAGGCACGCCGTGGCGTCGCCCCAATCGCCAGTGAGGTCGATCGGTCGACCTTCGAAGACGACTTCGACGCCGACGCTCGCTCCGGTCGGGGATGCTTCTGAAGCACCGACCGGAGCGGCCACCACCAGCGCCGTCACCACACAAACCGTCAACGAAACCATTCCCCGAAACCAGCCCGCTCGCGTTCTCAGACCATTCCACGCCACGACACTTCTCCTGACAGGTCGTCTCGATGGGGCTCTGCCCCCTTACAGTCAGGTTTGTGTCCGAAACCGGCCAAGCGTGTCAGGGTTTCTCCCATTTCTTGTTGGGGGCGCGACGCGGACGCGACAACGGGCACAAACAACGGCGGAGCAGAGCACATGGAAAGCTGGACGCCCGTGAAAAATGAGCGAGTGGTCGGAATAGACACCACAATCCGTCAGAAGGTCACAGACCGACTGATCCCCGCGCTCCGCGCTCTTAGATACGACGTATCCCCTATCGATCCTGCCACCTGGCTTCAGAACAGACCAGCGGGTGCCGTGCTTCTGGCGATCCCACAACAATCACCCAGCCAGGTCGAGAATCTGAAAGCTTCTGCACCCCTCGCAATTGCCATCGGCGTCAGTGACAGGACACCAACCGCCTACCTGTGCCGCACGTACATGAGAGCCGGTCTTACAGGGTTCATTGGAACCGACATGCCGCTCGATGACTTGCAGGTAGCACTGGCTGCGTCGCTAGGTGGTATGTGGGCGTTGCCGTCATCGATCATGCGGTCCGTCGTACACCGATCCGACGAACCGCCGCACGCGATACACCTGACGTCGCTAGACCGACAGATTCTCAACCACATCACGAACGGCGTATCCCCAGGGGCCACGGCTGCGCTGGCAGGATACTCCGAGCGACATCTCCGCCGCATCACGAACGACCTGTTCAAACGCATCGGCGCAGCCAACCGGGCCCACGCCGCCGCAATCGCCGCCCGCTGGGGGTTCGGAGCCGATTCGACATGTGAACCCCAACGCATGACCGAAGCCAACCGGTCCTGATCCGCCTCGCGGGCGGTGCGCCGTATCGTCGAAACAGGCAGTAGTCAGGGACTATGTGATGAGGTTGATGGGTCGGCGCTGATCCTCTGGCGATCGACCTCGCCGACCGTCGAACTCGGCTGTCGCCAGGAAACATCGGCGTCAGACGGGCCCTCACCACGAAGTGGGACTGACGCCACGGGCCATACCACGACGGGTGACCCAAGGCGGCTGTCACGCACCTTGTCAGCGTTGTTTCACTACTGGATAGCCAGCGTGATGTGAAGAGAGTGTCTGTCAGGGTCGAGTTGGCAGATTCCTGCCACGTTCTGGCTGCTACTGGCCAAGGGCCGCTGTCCAGCCAGAACCTCTCGGTGTACTGCATCGGCCGCGCCCTCGAGGCGGCCCATGGCACATGTCTGTCAGATTTTCCGGCGCCTTGGGGACGTTCGTACCTGGCTCCTCTGCGCCTGCTAGAGGAGGATGGTTGAGAGAGTCCGCTGCAACAGTTGGCGTCAGCCACCAATGGTAGGTGGTATTGGTCGCTGTGCGGGGGGTGCTCGGTATGCAAACCGACAGGCTGCCTTCAACCGTGAGGGCGCTTGGAGAGAGGGGATGTGTCGTGTACACAGTGACTTGCAGGTCCGTCAGGGGAGGGGGTCTCGATGAGCTTTCGAGCTAGACCCGTGAATCTATCTCCTCTTCGTAGCCCTTTGATAGCTGTCGGGGTTGTGGCTGGCTTGCTCCTTGGTACGATCGGAATAGTCGCAGCGGACCCCGCCCCAGCCGCGGATCCGGTAACAGCTGTACTGCATGTTGCGGAGCCTCTAGTCGAGCCTGGCGTGGCCGACGTGTTGTTTGCTGACCTCTTCTGCGACTCGACAGAGCGGACCGCCTGCGGCGTTCAGATGGCGTCTGTTCATGTGGAAGCGGCAGGGAGTCCTCTGGCTCTGACGGGCGAACTCGAGGAAGGCCGATTCCGGTTCGATGTTCCGGGCACTGCGACGTGGTCGGGGTATAGCTACTGGATTGAGTTGGTTACCGAAGACGGCGAACGTCATGTATATCCCCGCAATGGCGAGGCCAACCCGATCGTCGTTAGCCCACTAACAGATTTCTCCATTGTGACGTTGCCAATGGTGCGTTGGGGCGAACGGGCGGCCCCTGCGGAAGTGCTCTTGTCGTTGCAGTTTGGTGACGAGACGGGTCAGCTCGGTGTGGAACGGTCGGGGGACAGCGATCTGACGACCGCTGCGTCGTTCGCTGAAATGCCGGATGGAAGGCTCGTGATCGGCGACTGGGTGAACGAGCGCTTGCTGCTTGTCGGAGACGACGGGATTGTGGCAACTGCGGCACCATTTGCGGGACCGTTCGATCTTGCTGCACGTGACGACACTACGGTGGGTATGTTGCTCTTGGGGTTGGGTAGCGAATACGTTGAAGTGAATCTGGCTTCGAAGTATGTGAGCGACCGTGTCCCGGTGGAAGGTGTCCCTTACAGGCTCGTGGCCGATGAGAGCGCTGTTCTGATAGCAACAGGGCCTGGAGTTTGGGAATCCCCATCGGACCCGGAAGCCACTTACCGCAAGTCCGGTGTCGGGGCCGTTTCTCATGTAGCTGTGGGTGACCAGCTCGCGGTGTCGTGGACATCGTCGGGGGCACCGGTCGATGTGCTGCTCACACTGCCGAAGGGGTTGCATCCGGGGACCAACTACTTTGCCGAGCCGTGCCTGGAGGCGGTGTCGCTGTTGCTTGGGGTATCTGGGACGACGCCAATTATGGCGTAGCGCTGCTGTCACTAGACGATCGTGGTGCTCTATCAAGTCTTGTGTTGTTGCCGGAACCCTCGGTAACGCAAGCGGCCAGGGCGTCCACCGTGCAATGGTCCGGCTCCGGGCGAGCGTTGGTTGCGCTGGACGGGGTAGGCACGTTCGACATTGCCGCGTTCGAGCTTGGAGGAGTGCGCTGATGAGACAAGTGAAGACGCTGCTGGGCTCCGCTGCGAAGCTGCTTTTCGGTTTGCTGCTGGCACAGGTCCTGCTCGCAGGCATTGCCCTAGCCGAACCGATGGAACCCAATTCGTGGAGTTCTGACAACTGCACGGGGTCGACGTGGACAAAGTCGTTGTGGCATCGTTCGGACGCTAAGTCGTATGCCGCTGCGGCCGCCTATGAGGGCTACGAATGGGGAGGCGGTTGCTACAAGCTGAACAACTATGACGATACTCCGGGAGTAGCCAACAAGGACTCGGGTGGGGAGGGCGCCGATTGCTCATCGTTTGTGTTTCGTGCTTGGGCGTTGCCGTACTCGGGTTCGACCCCCTACCGGTATTACTCGCACAGCCACTATGAGCACGGCAGCTACACGACCGGCGACTATCGATATCCGGTGTCATCTGATCCGTTCTACCGATTGTCATCCAAGACATATTCGGCGACGAGCCATATGGATGCGCTCGGCTACAACAGTTCAGGAAAAGGCCACATCGGTTTGATCTATTCGGAGGGATCCTCAAACTACGATTGGATTGTTGAGGCATAGTCCGACGCTGACGGATCTCGGGTTGCGTATCTCGATTATCGGGGACAGTCGAGCTACGTAGCGGTAAGACGAGAGAACTGGATCCCGGATGGTGTTTACTAGAGGAGACCAGGTGAAGGGCGAGTGGCGGTTGCGCCGCCTGCCATTCATCGTGCTCGCTGTTCTGGCTGTTGGGGCCTGTTCGAGCCCAGGGCCGGCAGCAACAGCGACCGCTCTTACTGCGAATCCCTCGTCGACAACGGTCAACCTGCAAAGCCAGCCCTCAACGACCGCGATACCGGCAACAATCGCTGCGCCAACGACGTCGACGGTATTGGAGGTCTGCGTGCCATCTGACGCGGACGCCCCGGTTGGTATCTGGCCCGTGAGTACTTGGATGCAGGCGTGCTCCTCTCTAGAAACGGACCTGGCACCGCCTGATTGGTTCGATGAACTTGAGCCAACGGTGGAGGCCTTCCTCGCCGCAGCTGCCGGGTGGGATACCGTGAAGTTCGTCTCGGTGATCGTCTCAGAGGACGGTAGAAGCGGGTATGTGGTCGTCGAGCCTGAGGGTGCGGACGGTCATGTCGTGTTAACCGCGGCTCACCCGTTTGGTGACGACTGGTGGGTTGTCGGTTCGGTCTGGATGGAGCCTGGCGAACATCCACCGAGCTACTCGCTTGTGGGGAATGAGCTCTGGCTGGGTGTGAGCGACGATGATGCGGACGCTGTGGTGGTCGATGTGCTTCAAGGTAATGCTGAGGCGTCCTTTGAAGCCGAACCAGATTCGAACGGTGCACTGATACTCGTGGATCGTGACCCCTCTATGCCGAGCGCAGTGATCGTCAAATGGGTATCCAACGGTGCGGTGGTTCGACTAGAGGGCTTTGCAGTTCCTGCTGGCGATTCAGCTGCCGGCTAGGTCGCAGCGCTGATCACGCCGGTTCTATCGCGGAAACGAGCATTCCGGGAAGTGTCCGATATCGGCACACTTGCAGGATCGGGTTGCTGGTTGCCCACGGTGGTGAGGTCGGCTTTGGCAGCCCTTCCGATTTACCGGATGTCGCTCGCCGGGTGATCACGGATTCGGAGGCGAATGTCGGGCCACTAGGCCTTCGGGGTGCGAAGTCTGGTACCAAGACGGGTGAGTTCCTTGTCGATGGTGTTGCTCGCGCCGGTCCTCGCTCTATCGGGATGCCGTGGAGGCTGGAGTGATGGGGAGTTCCAAGCGGCTGTCGAGTACTGCAAATAGCTGCTGGCCTCGCCTCTGCAGAACGCTCAGTGCGACCACTCGGTGACACTTCTGCGGGATGATCTTGGTTGCTCGTTAGATGCGGTTTACGAGTTCATCGACCTGACTTACCTTCTGGACTACGAGGGGGGCAGAGCTGTGCTTGACAATGAATGCGATAACCCGTCCGGCGATATCCCGGGTCCTCCCAGCGAATTGGGATTCAGCTGTTCTCGCGTACCCGAGATCACCAGATATCGAGGCATATCGAGCATTTCTGAAGGTGCTCGGAAACGGCACGTGCAGGATCGGGTCGTTGGATACCCACGGTGGCTATGTTCAGCCTCGGCGACCCGCCTGATCTGCCGGTTCGAGGACGCGGCTGGGCGCTCGATAACGTGCAGCGTGGTGCCTGTTATGTGTGCCCATGAGCTGTCTGGATTGCTCAGCGTTGAACGATTGTTAGCGATAGATAATGAGTATTATCGATGTGCTTGCCACATGCTGGTTCTTGTCTTCCGGCGCACGTGTTCCTCACGCCCCCGGTGGCGAGGTCTATCCGCAGTTGAGATCGTCTACGAACTCGCAGTACCTTACGCCGTTGATGTGGAGTTCCACCGTCTCAACCTGTGGGAACTGAAGGCCTGTGGCCGACACCAACGCCCATATCCCTCCCGAAGTCGTGAAGAAGCCTGTCTCGTTCTCCACGATGGGTGCGAGATCCACGATCAGTGTTGAACCGTCAAGGTGTACGTCGTTCAGCGCTCCTTCCGAAATGATGCTGAACGTCGAGAAGTAGCCGGCCTCCCGCTCTGCGGCAGTCGGACCAATATCCACAAGCTGCTCGTAAGCCCAGCGAATAGGATTCTCGACGTCTTGAGGAACAGTCCTCGGGACTAAGCCTATGAGCGCATCGTCACCGAAGCAGTAGAACGCAACACCTATCTCGTCTTCAGCGAAGGCTTGGACACCAATTACTTCGTCGACACAAGCCATCTGAACTGGCGCAACCGAGTTCGTTGTTGTTGTGGCGCTAGTAGTGGTGGTCGCATCCAGAGTCCCCTCAGGTACGGCAGGCGTTGCTGCCGCCGGTGACGGAGGCAGCAACGCGGTCGTGGTGGATGCCACGGTGTCGGTGGCGCAGGCCGCGAGAAGCGCGACCGAGGCCGTTGCGGCGGTGAGCCTACGAATGCTTGTCGAGAACATCACGGTACTTATCAACGAATTCGTTCTCATGTCGTATGCGCACCGGGTCTAGGTTTGCGCTGAGCTGCAGGGCGCACTCCTCGTCACGCTCAAGCACCGTCCCGAGATCTGCCTCCGTCAGCGTGCCCAGGGACAGCGCGGACTCTAACGCATCCTGGCTAGCAAATGTACCTGGGGCTACCGTCATGCACTGCGCCCAACCCTCCCGAGCAGCACGCGCCTCGGAGTCGTTCTCAATTGCCAGCCTCATTGCATGCCTTTCAGGGGTGAGGATCGCTCGGGCCGCAAAGACCCCCAAAAGGGCGCGATAGGCGTCGCCCTCGCATCCTTCCCCGAACGCGGCCATGAAGGCCTCTTCGCGCTCTTCCAGAGGGACTGTCTCGAACGGTTGGGCGGATCCAAACGGAACACCCTCAGCAATTCCGTCGGGTACTCCAAAGAGTGCCAGGTAGTAGACCGTGCGTTCCTCCTTGGGAAGGCTTTCGGCGTACTCGATATTCGGATCCGTTGAGTACTCGTTGTTCAGCTGGTCGATCTCGGAATCCGACATGCCCGAATCGACTGCAACGCTCGTGGGTCGCACAACGTACGGCAAGCCTTGCTCGCCCATGCACGCCGCTATCGCTTCCTGCCGCGCCATATCCTCGTTCTCGTACCGAGCTTCATCGGAGAGAAGGCTATCCCCGAAGCCGGGGTAGTCGTCAAGGTCAGAGCGTGGCCCGTCGGTGGCTCCTGCCAACGTTGCCGGCAGGATGAGCGCTGCCAACCCCAGAACGGCGATGATTGAGTCTCTTACTTTGTTCATCGGTTGTCCCCTCTAGTAGATGTTGTCAGGTGGGTAGCCAAGGTAGGAATCGACAGCCCATCCGAATCGCCATGCCCAGTTGTAGTGATCGTGGAGAAACGTGATCCCCGAGTTCCAGTCGTGGAACTCGACCTCTGAATAGGCGGCAACGGCGGAGGTGTTGCAGAGTTCCGTGAGGACTGGGTACGTTCCGCACCGGTAGGAGGTGCATTCACCCTTGTTTATGTCGCATTCTTTATCCGGCGTTCCAGGGGTGGCGCCCGAAAGCGAGGAGGCGATTTTCGTGGCAAACGACTCGCCGCTTGAACTGACCCAGATTATCCTCGCTCCGGTTCCGGTCGTGCTTGTCGTTGAGCAGCCGCCCGGCCTGCCACTGCCCCCATACCCATTCGAGTGGACGGGTATGTGCAAGTCGCTACCCCAACTGTTCGAGCTGTTCTTGTTCGTGGTTGGGCCGCTATAGCCGATACGAACCATATATCCGCGTGTGATCAGATTCTGGTACTCGCCGCGACTAGAGCTCCCGCCCACCGCCGCGTCATATACGTTGTCCTGTGCCATAAGGCGCTCGGTGTTGCTTCCACACTCGCCACGGGCACCTGCTACTGACGTGTGATACGCAGGTGACAGATAGACCTTGTAGCCATTGATTGGTAGATCGACGGGCGGAGTCCAATCTGCTTGACCGGTCCCTTGCTGTAGGCCAGCGAGCATGAGTCCGGCGAGTGATGCTGTGAGTAGCCACACCCACCTTGATCTCTGTCTCTTCATATTGCCCCTTCCATGTTCCAAGCTTTTGCGGACCTAGGTTGATGATTCGATTGCGGATCGCCCTCTTCTTCTTCTGCCGTCGACGGTCTTGAGACTCGTCATCAACCTTGTGTCAGTTATGGGCAACCCGTTGCGCGATTTTTGGGATTCAGGTTGCCGGTGCAGGGTTCTGCCGAGCGCCTAGCCAAATCACTCCGTTCAAGGACACGGTTTCAAGAGATCTGACGAGGATCCGCGCAGGCTCCTCAACCGACAGGGCTTTGCACTTTGCGCTCGGTATCAACTCGTCAGTATCGAAGAGGCCCGCGTCGACGGTGTCACCGCTGATGAAGCCGCGTGGGTCGCCGATGACCTCGTTGACGGTGAACCGCCGATAGATCATCTCTACGCCGCAACGCTCTCGCTCTCCTGAGCCTTCGACATCTGGGCGAACGGAGTCTGTGCAGTTGCAGCGACAATGACGGCGGCAACCGCGCTTGGGTCTTCGACCGATGAGGGCTCTGGCCCTGACACGTGAATCACTTGCCGGTCATCGCCGACCCAACGACGAGCACAACGCGACTCCCAAGGCCGCGAGGAGCGCAAACCCTAAGGCCAGATAGCCCACGGCTATAGACCATCGGATCCATGATGGTTTCCTTCCGCTGATAGACGATATCGACGCTGTACCCGGGTGATGGGTTTGTTGGCCCTTTGAGTATGGATGTGGTCATCGAACGCGTTGCGAGTCGGCTTCGGTCTGCTGATTCTGAGGATTTCTATCGATTGTCGTGGTCGTTGGTGTACCGGCTGCTCGCTGCGACTTTGGGGGATGCTGACCTCGCGTGTGAGTCGGTGGACGAGGCGATGGCTCGGGCGTTCGCTCGCTGGGACACGGTCCAAAAGGAGGGCAATCCGGAGGGTTGGGTGTATCGGGTCGCGTATCGATGGGTATTGGACCGGCTCCGTCGGCGAGGTCGCCTGCGGCTGCTGTTGCCAAGGCTCGGAACTCCGGACCACGGCGACGAGCACATGGTCGAGCCCGGTCTGGAAGCTGCAAGACACCGCCACCAGCGACACCCCCTCCAGGGAGCTAGAGGTCCTTCCGGCCCCGCCCGAGATCCACAAATATGCAGCGAGAACACACATTTCGCTAACCACTCAGTATCGGCACTTCGTTGCTCGGCAGGGCGACTACCGACTGTATCCGGGCGATCGGTCACGTTGACGGAGGTGATCACCGTGGTCTGTAGACGTCGCGGCGGTGCTGGACCCTGTGGATTAGAACAGTTTCTTGGTCGTCGAAGATCTCGTAGATAACGCGGTAGTCACCGCGCCGTGCCGAGTGGAGCCCTTCGAGTTCGCCGAGCAGTGGCTTCCCGAGCCGTTGGGGATTCTCAGCGATAGGCCCGAAAATGGCCGCTAGGGCAGCATTGCGGACCTTCTCGGGTAGTTGGTTGAGGTGACGCAGACCCTCAGGGGTGATCTCGACTTCGTACACGAAGTCACCTCAGACGTGATCTGTGAGGCGAAGTCGCTTGCCTTGGGAGGCTTCTCGTCGTGACCGCCGTAACGACTTCATCAGTTCATCGTCTCTGAGGATGTCGAGTGACTCCTCAAGGGATTCCAGATCGTCGGGGCTGATGAGCACAAACGAGGGTCGACCGTTTCGGGTCACCAGGATGCGGTCGTGTTCGACTTCGATCCGGTCGGCTAGTTCGGAGAGATGTGTCTTGACTTCCGAGAATGGGAGGGTGTCGCTCATGCCTACAAGTATAGGTCAGAATATTGACCTATCAATACCTTTGTTCTGCTCAGGCAAACAGCGCAGACAGCCAATTACCGAGCGAGAGCAATCATTTCGGACGGTGAGCGCTACCGGCACCTCGAGGAGCGGCCTGCGGTTGGCGCTCCACGACGGAGAGTGAGCTATCCCCGGTTGCTAGCCCCTGGGTTACCGTATCTATGGTGGCGTCTAAGGTGCGACGTCGAAGGTATCTGTGACTCCGCACGGTATGGATGTGTCGTCGATCTCGGTCATGCAATCATCGCCGACGAAGATCTCGTAGCTGCCTGCGGTCAGATCAAGGTTGAATGTGAACTCTCCCCAGGTGGGCCACCACAGTGCGTAGACGCCGGCCATACCGCCGTCGGTGAAGAAGATCGAGGGTCCCGACCACTGGATGTCGGTTGGTGCTGAACCGTCGGGGGAGGTGAGCGTTGCGTAGCCTTGTGCTTCGAAGAAGCGTCCGTAGCCCGTAACCGTGACCTGGCGGCTAACGCCAAGCTTGTCGCTTGACGGGTCGACCGGATGTTCCAGGATTGTGCCATCGCCAACGATGGGCGCATAGTCGAGCCCGGTGCCGGTCGGTGCGGGGATAACGTCGATGAGAATCCTGGCTGGATTGGAGAGGATCGTGATCCCGGCCAGTCGTGACGAAGAGTGCAGGAATCGAACCTCAAGATCACTATTGGACTCGCTGATCGGCAACACTGTGAGGGCAAGGGCATTATTGAAGTCGGCGTTGGTTGCCTGCGGTGCCACACCGGTAATCGTCGAAGGCAACGCCACAGTTACACGGGTGCCTCCGCTGGTTACCCGCACATCACCTCCGCCGAGAGTGTTGGCCGTTTGAAACTCATCGACGCTGTCGACACCAAGAACGATCACGTAGCGATCACAGTCCGCAACCGGGAATTCGAACAACCCGACAACAGCCGAGGCGTCGCCGCTAGCTGCAGTCACAGCGGTGAGATCACCATCGCTGCTGTGTGTGACGCACGGCACGGTGGCAATACCCGCCTCCCAGCTCGAAGGTCGCGTGAGGAATCTGGAGTTGACGAATCCTTCCGTTCCGTCCTCAAGGCGAACACCGTACCAAGCGCTTTCGCCGACACGGTTACGTGCCCGAGGAAGCAACTCAACCCGATCACCATCGTGTGCGATCGAACCGACGATGGGTGCAGAAGCCGACGGTCCGGATCGAACGTTCAGGACGTCGCCCACCGCAACTCCTGTCACATGCCATCCGACTCTGTCATTTTCCGCGACGATCGTCGAGGTTGTCGGGTTTGGAGTGGTCGTGGTGTCGAGGGCCCCGGTCGTGGCCTCGGGAACAGTCGTGGCAGGTACGGTCGTGACACCCTGCTGCGGAGCCGAGCTGGTAGGCGCCGATGAAGCAATGGAAGTCGAAGACGTAGAAACAGTCCCCGTGGTCGAACAACCCAACAGGGCCAAAGACCCGACACCAACAACTACCAACATCTTCGACATCGGTTTCATGACGACTGCGGCAAGCGGCATGCCGTTCTCCTCCTATTCGACCACTTCACGCCTCTATCGTCGCCTCTCCACGTTTCACCCACATCACCGTTGTGTAACGGTTCCGTCACGCTCACGCTATCGGCCGGGTTCTAGTACCTCCACGGTCGAAGGTCACGACTCGGCATCTCCCGATCACCAAATTCCGGATAGAAACGAGCATTCAGTCGACCACGCCGATCGGCACGTCGAGGAGCGGTTCAGAACTGCCGGATCGAGTACAAGTACGTTGATGGGCGCGCGTTGTCGTTCCCGGTGCCAACCAGGGACGCTCTCTCAACGTTGGTTTCGGCGTTGGTAGTTCCTGTTTAGTCGACATCGAGTGGACGAGGATTCTCAGGCGAGATCGGGTACTGACGCCCCGCACCGATCACCAAATACTAAGCAAGAACGAGCACTCCTCCGACTGCGCCCGATCGGCACGTAGCGGAGCGGGGTCTCGCACACTCACCGTGATCATCGCTGGCCTCGAGATACGTCTCACTTGGCAATCGCAAGGGCATTGCAAAAGCATACCGTGGTCGGTATAATTATGTCATGGATGTTGTGAGTGTCGTCGAAGCGGCTGAGTATCTGGAGGTGAGCCCTCGACGGATCCGTCGGATGCTGGCCGACGGACTCCTCGCTGGTCGCCAGATCGGTCGAGAGTGGGCAATCGAACGCCGCTCTCTTGAGAGCCTGAGACGACACCGCGGACCCGTAGGTCGGCCGTGGCGAGCCTCGTCGGCGTGGGCCGTACTGGCCATCGCCAACGGTGACGGCTCTGATCTGTCGCCTGTAGATCGTTCTCGAGCCCGTCGCCGCCTTGCCGAGCACGGTCTGGCCGGCTTGGCGGCTCGGCTGGGTGCACGGGCCGAGATGCGAAGGTTCTATGGCCACCCCTCGGTACTAGAACCTCTGGCCGCGGAGCCCGATGTGGTTCGTTCAGGGGTAAGCGCTGCAGCGAACCACGGCGCAGACATCGTGGCTTCTGACTTCTTGGAGGCATACGCACCTAAGGGTCGGATCGCAGTGATTGCCAACCAGTACGGGCTTGACCCCGATGCGGAACGCCCGAATATCATTCTGCGTGTCGTAGACGATGCGGTGTGGCCCTTTGCTCCCGAGATCGATGTGGCGCCGCGATCTGTCGTCGCGGTCGATCTCCTCGAGGCGGACGACGAGCGGAGCCGACGTGCCGGCGCAGAGCTGGCCCGGCAGCTATGACCATTTGGCCCACTGTCGATTGTGACTCGCTGCCGCTACCGACACTTCCCGGCCACGACGACGCTCTATGGGAAACGCTCATCGAACTCTCCGAACTGCGGCCCTGCGAATGGACCCTGGTTGGGGGTCAGATGGTGTACTTGCACGCCATCGAACACGACGCAACTCCGCCCCGCGTCTCGACCGATCTTGATGTGCTGGTCAACGCCCGCATCGTGATCGGTGGCGTCGCCGGTTTCGTCGCCGCCATTGAGCTGCGCGGCTTCGGCCTTGAAGGGACATCGCCCGAAGGACTGGCCCACCGTTACCGACGAGGTGGCGTCAGCATCGATGTCCTAGCTCCCGAGGGACTCGGCCCCCGAACCAATCTCACGACGACACCACCGGGCCACACCCTCCAAGTCCCGGGCGGAACGCAAGCGCTTACCAGAACCGAGCTGCTCCCCATCCACGCGGCCACCTCAATAGGTCACGTGCCTCGCCCCTCACTCCTCGGAGCCATCATCGCCAAAGCCGTGGCCGTCGATGTTGACGACACTCCGGATGCCCAACGCCTCGACCTCGCCTTCCTGCTCTCCCTCGTCGAAGAACCACTCGATTTCGCGACGCGGATGACACCCAAGGACCGCCAACGCCTGCGCGCACGCACCGAGCTGACCGACTCCCAACACGAGACCTGGCAGCTCCTCGCACCGGACCAACGTGACCGGGGGCGAGCCGCGCTCGCAATCTTCATCCGATAGCACGGCTGGCAAGAATCATCGCGAGCTTTCGCACCAGCCGGATCACGGTCGACTGCACACCCGCCGTAGCGCTGCAGCGCCAGTGGCGGTCCGCGTGTGGTCCGCGCGGCTGGCGCAAGACGATGAAAAGCAATGAGCGACAATGAGCACAAACGCCCCGCTCAGAGCATGTTTTTCCACAATATTGCAAACCAATGAAAACCACCAGGACGGACTTTTAATCCGAAGGTCGTGGGTTCGATTCCCACCGGGCCCACCATCTGAAATCGCCTGTTAGAAAGCGGTTTCCGGCCTCTCGCTATGCAGCTAATGCGGCGGTCCTACTGTCTCACCAACCCTCCCAGTGGTGTCGTGGTTGTGAAGGTGGCGGGACGTTACTGGTCGATTGGTCCGTCGAGGTTGGGATACGCCCCAAGGATTGCTCGGGTACCGATGGGTTCGACAAAGTGCACAGTGAGTGGCACTGTCCGTTGCAGGGGGCACGACAGGTCGCTGAAGCCCGGCTCGTTTCCCGGGGGGTATAGGGCTTCCCATACTTCGATCGTGACTGTCTCGCTCGTGAAGTCGGCGGCCACAACAACTTCGTGCCCCCGGTCGAGGACTGTTCCACAGTTGTCGACCGCAACAATCTGAATGGTTCGAGACTCCGGATCGATTCTGTAGCCGGGATCGACTTGCCACTTGACCGGGTCGTACCCGTCGGACCTCCACCAACAGCTTCCCCACCCAACCACATCCCATTGGCCATCGATACGACGAAACTTCACATCCGACAACGACCCGTTGAGCGATGTGCCCAGCAGGATGAGTTCGTCGTCGGCACGGCTGTAGATCCCGTATTCGTAGTCGGTAACGAATTGCTCGCCTTCTGGCCCTTCGGCTCGCAGAACCTCGAGCGCCTCGCGAGCGTCGGTGTCGAGTGGTTGTGCCGTCGGTATTGGTGATCCGGGAGGTGCCAGAGCCGAACCGCACGCAAAACTGGGGGTGAACACGGCAACGGCCTCCACCTCAAGCCGCCCGTCGATCAGAACGGGTTCATAAGGGGCATCGCTCGTTGATGAAGGACCGCATCCGGTCGCCGAGAATCCAAACGCCACGATCCAGACGATCAATCGACCTATCTCGGTCCCCTTCGATCCGGCCATTCGATGGTATCGGCAAACGGGTGACTGACCTGAACGTCTCCAGCGCCGACCAACAATCCCGCTCGATAGTGAGCACTTCCAGGAGCGACTGCGTTCCGGTTAGCAACCACTCATTCTTTGCTCTCCTGTGTCTGACGGAGCCCGGGCCTATTGCATATCGGTCCATCGGACAACCGAAACATCCGCCATGGCGGCGGGTAGCACGGCGAATGCCATCTCCTTGTATTGCCCCATTTGCTCTGTTGCCGTGTTCATACATGCCTCTAGGATCGAACAGGAACTGGGAGTGGACATCTATACGGATTGGCGACCTCCGTGGACAATCTCAATACCAAAACCAACAGAGAAGCCCACACCGTGCCACACATTCGTTCCCGGCTTCGGTCCACTCTGCGGATTTGCCTGCTTCTCGTTGTGATCGCGGGTTGCGGCCCGACCGGCGCCAGCCCAGAGACGATCGGCGTTACCGCAAATACGGAACCCGTCGAACAGTGTCCAGCCATCAGCTTCGATGACTCGGCGCCCCGGCTGGACGCGACCATCAAGCTGACCGCCGACACGGTGAAGGCAGGGTCAAACTTCGAAGGCACTGCGGTGTTTACCAATGACGGATCAGAGCCCGCCGGCTTTCTTCACTCCGGCACCATCTATACCTTGCTGTACAAGCCTGGTACAGACACGATCGTTGCCATTCCTGCACAGACCTACGCCCAAATGCCCGCACTAGGACTGGCAGTACCCGTACACGGAGAGGCAGATGTGTTGCCCGCAGGAACATATGAGGTGCGCTTCCCCCTGGCCACGCACCTGTCGGAGCCTGCAGCAATCACCGTCACGAATTGACACGGCCGAGGAGCGACCTTCGCGCTCGGCGGAAATGAACCCTTTTCGGCCCATCGACAAAGAACACTGTGTAGCCCAAGTCGATAGGACACCTCCGTTGAGTTTGGTGGTGAGCTCGTGTCGAGCGCCGGGCCCCGGCGCTCGACACACGGGTCGGCGGCAATCTCGGCTGAGTCGACCAGTAGCGTTGCCGTGACCCATTCGGATAGCAACGAACGAGATCGGTGAGCAACGCAATCTCGGGATTCCTACCGCTGTCACAATCTGCGAAGTCGGACACCAACCCGCGGTCCTCACCACAACCTGGCCTATATCGCCCTGGCAACCGACGCGGCACACCCGCCGTGGGTAGCTACTGATCTACGACCGGGACGGATTGCTCGCACCACTCGTCGCGGCACCGGAGGTGACTCGCCCGGAATCGAGTCGTGATTGCTGGTAGTCGATAGCGCACCGTGCGCAGAAACCCTGATCCTGGACCCGCACCACGGCCCCGAGCCCACACACGACACACAGCAATGCCGCTATCAAACCATCGTGACTCTCACGCTTCGTCACTGGACCCTCATTTGCGCCTGATTACCTGCTGCCTATCTCGACAACATCATCGGCAAAGAATAATCGATCATCGAGAACCCTTTTTGGGAGATCCGAGATGACTAGCTCTCGGTGACGATCCGATTCGGGTCGACACGCCAAACCGATGGAGTCGGACGCGGAGTCGCCTGAGTCTCTTGAAGGAACCATCGGCGCACCTCCACGGCGTCCCCTGGAGACCATTCCCGCGGTCGGCATTTCGAAGGGCCACAGCCCGGCCATCCGGACAGTCTCCCAAGAAGGACGGCACTCCCGGGTCCACGGATCAACGAGTGAGTACGCTGTCGCTCGACACTCGAGACTGATGAGCGATTCGACACACCGAACAGAAACGGCAAGCGGCGGATGCAGAAGACCCTCATAGGATGGCGCGAGTGGGTTCGGTTACCCGAAATCTCGCCGGTGGCGATCAAGGCGAAGATCGATACCGGGGCGCGGACATCGGCGCTTCATGCGTTCAACCTGAAGTTCAGCGAGCGGGACGAAATGCCATGGGTCAGCTTCGAAATCCATCCGCTGCAACGTTCTCGGGCACAGAGAAGGACCATCGAACTGCCCGTCAAATCCTTCAAGAGGATTCGCTCATCCACAGGGCAGACCGAGACAAGACCCGTGGTGCGAACGCGGCTCAGATTGGGCAAGAAGACCTTTCCGATCGATCTGACATTGACCTCACGCGACGAGATGGGGTTCAGGATGCTGGTGGGCCGCACCGCCATTCGCCGCCGATTCTGGGTAGACCCGGGGAGGTCGTACCTTCTCGTCGCACGCACGGGCGAGCCACAAGACTCCCAAACCAAAGGTGAGCAATGAGACTTGGAATCCTGTCACGGGCACCACGGTCGTACAGCACGGCACGCATCAGAGCAGCAGCGGTCGAGCGTGGCCATCACGTCCGTGTTCTCAACACCCTCCGGTTTGCCATAGACCTGTCCGGTGATGAGCCGGACCTCGAATATCGAGGCAAGCATCTGTCACACTACGACGCGATACTGCCTCGCATCGGGGCATCGATAACGTTCTTTGGCCTGGCGGTGGTTCGCCAGTTCGAACAGATGGACGTGTACACGCCCAATACCGCAAACGGGATCGCCAACTCCCGGGACAAGCTCAGATCCATCCAGATTCTCTCCCGACACGACATCAAGATCCCGTCGACCACATTCGTGCGTGATCGGGCCGATGTCCTGTCCGCAATCGAGCGGGTGGGAGGGGCGCCGGTAGTGATCAAGCTCCTCGAAGGGACCCAGGGCATCGGGGTGATCCTCGCCCCGGACGGCAACGTCGCAGAGGCCGTGATCGAGACCCTCCAGAGCACCAAACAGAACGTGCTCATCCAGAGGTTCATCGCTGAGAGCAAAGGCCGGGACATCCGAGCGCTGGTGGTGGGAGATCGAGTAGTTGCGGCCATGCGGCGTCGAGCCGCGGCAGACGAGTTCCGGTCCAACCTGCACCGGGGTGGGTCGAGTGAGATCGTCGAGCTCGACAAGGAGTTCGAACGTGTTGCGGTCAAGTCGGCACAGATAATGGGTCTACGGGTTGCAGGCGTTGACATGCTCGAAGGTGACGATGGGCCGCTCGTCCTGGAGGTCAACTCGTCGCCGGGCCTCGAAGGGATCGAAACCGCAACCGGGCTCGACATCGCCGGTGCCATCATCGACTACATCGAACGGCAGGTGGCGTTCCCGGAGCTCGATGTGCGCCAGCGGCTCACCGTCAGCGCGGGCTACGGTGTCGCCGAACTGCTGGCGCGGGAAGGCGCCGACATCGTCGGGAAGACCATCGCAGAGTCGGGGCTCCGTGATCGCGATATCACGGTTCTCACCCTCACCAGGGGAACCACCGTCATCCCGAACCCGCGAGTAGAGCGTGTGCTTGAAGCGGAAGACCGCCTGCTGTGTTTCGGGAAACTCGACTCGATGCGCGATCTGGTGCCGGAGAGAAGACGTCGTCGCTCCCGACCCAAGGTGAGACCCCTTCCGGCCGACCCCATCCCGGACCACGTCGAGCCATCACCGGATGAAACGTCGGCCTGATGACCCCACGAAGACCATTCGAGATCGGGGCCACCAGCGTGCCGGCCGGAAAACGGGCAAAGCTGGAAATGCCAATCGCCCGGCTCATGTCCGGCACCCCGGTTGCGCTCCCGGTTCTCGTTCTCCACGGCAAACAGGACGGACCCGCGATATGGCTGAGTGCAGCCGTCCACGGAGACGAAGTCAGCGGCGTTGAGATCATCCGAAGGGTGGTTTCCGACCTCGATCCTCGTTCAATGAAGGGCACAGTCGTAGCGGTACCCGTAGTCAACGTCCACGGCTTCAACACCGGTGATCGGTATCTGCCAGACAGGCGCGACTTGAATCGGTCCTTCCCCGGGTCCGAACGCGGTTCGCTGGCGGCACGGGTGGCTCATCTGTTGATGACGGAGGTGGTCAGTCGTTGCAGCATCGGCATCGATCTGCACACCGGATCCGATCACCGGACCAACCTGCCTCAGATCCGGGCCGACCTCGACGATCCCGAGACGCTGACCCTCACCAGGGCATTTGCCCCACCAATCGCGATCCAATCCAGGCTCAGGGATGGGTCGCTGCGCCAGGCGGCAAGCGAATCGGGGGCGACGGTGTTGTTGTTCGAAGGTGGCGAGTCGTTGCGGTTCGACTCCGCGACCATCGTGGCCGGAGCCAGCGGCGTTCGCCGGGTGATCGCCCATCTCGGGATAGCCGGCTCGGCCGAGCCCCCAGAAGGCAAGATGCTCCTCTCACGTCGCAGCTCCTGGATGCGGGCATCGAAGAGCGGGCTCCTGCACCTGGAGGCGAGCCTCGGAGATCGGGTCGAGGAAGGTCAGCAACTGGCAACGATCTTCGACCCGTTCGGCCAGCGTCTGGCCCGGCTGCGGACCCGGCACGGTGGCCTTGTCATCGGCCACACGCAGCATCCCCTGGTCAACCAGGGTGACGCCATCGCACATGTCGCCGAACTGGACTAGCCGGGACTATTGAAGGGACCTGGTCTAGCCGAACGGTCTCGGGACGCTACTAACGTTTCCCTCTCTAGCTTTGGTGATGGGATGGAGACCTCGAAACAGACCTCGGCCACACGTGTACTCGCCGTCGACGGTGGTGGGATTCGAGGGATTCTGCCGGTCCGGATGCTGGTCGCACTCGAAGAGATCACCGGATCTGCCGTTTCGGATCTGTTCGATGTCCTCGTCGGCACGTCGATCGGTGGTATCGGCATACTCGGTTTGGTGCGCCCGGACAGCGACGGACGCCCCATGTGGACCGCCCGGGATCTGCTCGAGCTGTATTCCACCCGGGCGAAGGAGATCTTCCCGGTCACGTCGCTCTCGTGGCCGCAAAGCCTGCAACAGGTCGTCGAAATGATTCGACGTCCCACACCAACGGCAGCACTGCTCGGATCCAACGCCCGCATCGGGAATGCCCGCTACGATCCGGCAGGCCTCATCGACATCCTGACCGATCAGCTAGGCGAGACGATGCTCAGTGAGGCACTGCGTCATACCGTGGTGACCTCGTACGATGTCCGTTCCCAGCAGCCGGCGATATTCGACTCGCGGGCCATCGTCGCAGGCGAGCAGACGGACGTTCCAATGCTCACGGTCGCCAGGGCCACATCGGCGGCACCCAGCTACTTCCCCCCGATGACCGACACCGATCCCGCCGGGGAAGAGCGGTTGCTGGTCGACGGCGGCATCTTTGCCAACAACCCGGCGTTGCTCGGATATCAGGCGGCGATTGAGCAGGGGGCCGATCCGCAGAATGTGGTCCTCGTGTCGCTCGGCACAGGTAAGCCGGGGCCGAACTCGTCTCTCAGCCTCGAGGACTACATGGGCTCGAGCTGGTTCCGCCTGGCACAGAGCCTCTTGGAGAGCGCGCAGGTTGGCAGCGTCTCTGTGATCGACGGCTTCCTTCGCACGGTCATCGGTAACACCTACTGGCGGTTTGACGTACCTCTTCGCCACGACGGTGGCAATGAGATGGACAACGTCTCCGATGACCACATCGAGTGGCTCGACAAGGCAGGCCTTGCCATGGTGGGCGAGCACATCGGCGACCTGAACCACCTTGCGCAGTTGTTGACGGGCCGTTGAAAAGTCCCGCTACCGGGCCGGGATGTTTCCCTGCCTGGCAGCAAAACCCGCAACCAGGAATTCACACGCATACCAGGTGAGCATGGCTGCTGCGATCGGGCCGACGAGAGCCGCCACAGGGACAACGATGCTGTCGCCGAGTTCAAAAACGGGCAGCTGGGTGACGGCAATCGCCGCAGCAAGCCAGATCGCCGAGACCACGGCAAAGACCCATGGGAATGCGATGTCCTGTCCCCAACCGACCTCGGTTGGACGTCGGAACATAGTGAGGCGCAGCACGCCGACCGTCCCCACCAATCCCCAGAACCAGTCCATGATGATCCCGACATTCACCACAACCGGGTCGCTGCCGAACTCGAGGTTCGGCGAACCCATGCTCATGATCAAGACGGTGACCCAGATCACAGCGATCGTCGTCCAGATCCAAATGCTGTTCGTTTTCATTGCCCCTCTACCAGCCGGACCGTTCTTCTCTCCCCGTGGAAACACCACGAATGATCACACAATAGAGTCTCTGGCGATTTCGCGGGAAAGCAGCCGACCTGTGAGCTGTTCTCGACCAGCGATCTCGCCCGAAGCGTAGGCTGGGGAGTGGAGGATCTCGTGGCCTACGAAGTGACGAGCGGCGTGCACCGGCTTGGTGCCAACCTGGTGAATTGGTGGTTCATCGAAGATGGCGGCAAGGTGACGGTCGTCGACGCGGGAACGCCCAGCCAATACGAGCAACTCCCCTCAGCCCTGGCGAAGCTGAGCAAGACGATGGCCGACGTCGAAGCTGTAGTGCTCACACATGCCCACGGCGACCACATGGGCTCTGCGGCGGCGATCAATAATGTCAGCGGCGCCCCGGTTCACGTGCACCCCGACGACATCGAGCTGGCCGCGGGCAGAGAGAAGCGCCAATACGAGCGCCATTGGGTCCTCGACCTGGGACATGGCTTTGCCTGGCGATCACTGGTGTTCTTCACCCGCTCGGGGGCGATCAAGCCTCCGCCGGTTCATGAGCTCCGCGAATTCCACCACGGTGAGACACTCGACATCCCCGGCCGCCCCGTCGTCATCCACACGCCGGGTCACACCGCTGGGAGTTGCTGTCTGGCACTGCCATACCGGAAGGTGCTCTTCACCGGTGACGCGCTGGTCACGCTGAGCATCACCACCGGCGCCCGCACCCCGCGCATCATGCCAGGCTCATTCAACGACAACAGCCCGGGCGCTCTGGAATCTCTCAACGAGATCAAGGGGTCAAACGCCGAGTGGATACTCCCCGGCCACGGTGAGCCGTGGCACGGTTCCGTCGACGCCGCCATCGAGCTGGCACGCCACACCGGCGCTAACTGACCTCCGCCGGATCGATCTCCAGGTCGAGGGGAAGAGGCCATGTCGCTGCTTTCTCCAGATCCGCGATCACCGACTCCCCTGCCTCCTCAGCCTCGACGATCGCCTCGTCCTGCTCGACGATGATCACTCTTTGCTGGTTCCCAATGTCCATCTTGTTGCCTTCCTGGCTTGAATCTCGACAAACGTCTCCATCTCGAGGAGACGATGCCGCTCCGTGTCTATCTCGGGTTCGTTCTTGATGATGTTCGGATCTGCAAACACTGCGTCGATCTTCTCCGGGTCGGCGCTGAGCAGAATGTGGTTCCCCAGCGATGCACTGAGGGCGACTACCTCGGCTTCGGCCCCGCGGTAGCCGGCGTCGTGCTCGACCACCTTCCCCGTCAATGCCACAAGGCCGAGGGCGACATCACCGATCCGGGCGATGTCAAACTCCCGGTAGAGCGGATCGACGGTCTTGGCGGCGTATACCCCGCAACCGAGACGGCCACATCTACCATCTGAGTGGGGGATCTCATCACGATTCGCCGTCGTCAAACATGTCGCCGTCATCTTGCGGCCATGCCAGGCCATCTTGACACCGTGGAGGGCTTCCGGTCCTACCGCCCACAGCCGGTAGCCGAGCACTGCGGTCGGCGACCAGCCCTCAGCGTGCTCCTCGCGGGCCCTGGCGACGACGTCTTCGAGACAGAACTCCATCCACTGCTCGATCCTCTCGACCTCTGAGACTGTGCTCTTGATCTGCCTGGCCAGGCGCTCTTGCTCCGAAGCCAATCTCTCGAGCCGGGTGCGCCTCGCCGCCAGTGTCGAGCCGGCCTTCTCCAGGTCGACCATCCCCGTCAGCTCGCCGTACCTCTTCTGGTAGATCCGCACCACAGCGCGCAGATCTGCAATACGTTTGCGTCTATCCGTATCGAAACCCAGGTCCATCTCGATCTCCAAACCGGGCACTGAACATATGACACCGAACACACGTTCGCAACCCTCGTTTGGACCAGGTTTTCGCGATCTGAGGAATGATTTCGCGAACCGCGCGCTGTGCAGTCTCGCCGCTACCGCCTGCTGTCGCGGGTCAGCCGCACCGGACGGCTGCATCCCCTTCGAGCAAACACGGCGGCTCGGGCCGAACCGTGGCAAGCGTGTCGTAGAACTTACGATCGGGGTCGTCGGTGTTGAGCAGTGTGACGACGTAGGTGTCCTGGATTGCGAGGTGATCGGTGATCCGCACCGTGATCTTGCCCTTGGGGCCCGTCATCTCGATACCTTCGATCGTCTGACGCAGAGTGCCCGGCGCAACAACCCCACCGGTAGCCCGGAGCGCGGCGACTGCCAACAACACTGCGTTCATGCCAAGCGCGTCGAACTGGTCGGGGGTGGTCCCCATCGAGCCAACTTCATCGACCAGGAAGTCATTGGCATCGTTATGCGGCGACGTGTAGTGGTAGGTGATCGGCGAGGTCCAGCCAATGGCAGAGTCGAAGAACAACGGGAGCACGGCGTCGGGCGGGAAAGTCACGCCGAATGCGGTGGTCGTCGAGAAGTCGCCAGCGACAGTATCGAGCAGAGCTCCGATTCCCCCGGCGGGCCATGTGAGCAACACCGCATCCGGGTCGGCCGCTACCATCGCTTCCACAGACGGGGTGAAGTCGGTAGTTGCGGTCGCCAGCACCTCATCGGCAACAACGAACTCGCCCCCGGTTGATTGGCAGGCGCTCCGGTAGGCCGCAGTCGCCCTCCACCCCGCCGGGAAGTCCGGTGCGATCTGGGCAAACGTATGGGCTCCAAGAGCAGCTGCGAAGTAACCGCACGTAGCGTATGCCTGCTGGGCAGGGTTGAGCGCAAGCAGAAACGTGTTCTCGGTGAAATCGGCCTCGCTGAGACCGGTAGCGGTATCGGCGGTCGCCAGCAGGATGACGTCCCTCTCCTCGGCTACCTGACGCAACACCGAGGCGGTGCCAACACCGACAGAGCCGATTAGCAGGCTCGCTCCCTCATCGTCTATCAAACGACGGGCGACTATCCCGGCTATCTCGGGGCTCGACTGGTCGTCGGCATACACCACCCGGATCTCGCAGTCGTCGACCTGATAGGTACGCGTGGCACCGGCTCCAACCGGGCCGTTTGATACATAGGCCATGCCGACTGCGACGCCGCGCCCGAGCTCGGTGCCATATATGGACAGACCACCTGTGAGGTCGGTGACAACACCGATCGTGATAGGCCCGGCGCACTGCAGCGGAACTGCCGAGTCGCCCCCTGCGGCGTCGGCGACAACATTCTCCGGATCGGCCGCTGCGTCGGCCTTGTCGTCACTGTGGCTGCACCCGGTGGCGGCGAGCGCAAGCACAACCGCAAGCACCAATCTTCTCGTGCGCACCAGAGCCTCCACATTCGCAGGACTCAGAGACAGTCGACCAAACCCTGTCCCCGCTTTAGGTGTCCCGGCCACGGATCCAGCCGGACAGTCGCCTGGTGGCCTCTGCGATGTCCTCGGTGGATTCGGAGTAGGACAGCCGAACGTAGCGATGACCCTGGACCGGATCGAAGTCGATGCCGGGTGTGCACGCTACTCCCAACTCCTCGAGCCACACCCTGCAGAGCTCCTGGCTGTCGTTGGTGAGATGCGAGACGTCGATGTAGAAGTAGAAGGCACCGTCGGGAGAGGCAAAGTGATTGAGCCCGATTCTCCCTAGCCCATTGATCAGAATCTCCCGATTGGCTGCGTAGCGAACCACATTGGCATCGAGCTCATCGGTAGCATCGAAGGCAGCCAGTGCCGCCAGCTGTGAGAGCGTCGGCGCCGAGATGAACAGATTCTGCGCCAATCGCTCGATCGGTCGTACCAGCTCCTCTGGGACCACCATCCACCCCAGCCTCCACCCTGTCATCGAGTAGTACTTGGAGAAGCTCTGCAACACCACCGCATCCGGATCGGCACTGAGCGCGGTCGGGACCGGGTCACCGTATTCGATGCCGTGATAGATCTCGTCTGCAATCAGCCTGATGTCGTTGTCCCGACAAAAACCGGCAATGTCGGCGAGCTCGTCGGCCTTCAGTGCGGTACCGGTGGGGTTGGCAGGACTGGCGATCATCAGACCGTCGAGCGGGCCCGCCTCGCCAAGTAGCTCGCTCGTCGGCACGAACCTGGTTGTAGGCCCGACCGGGATGGGCACCACCTCGACGCCGAAGGCTTCGAGTGTGTTCCGGTAGCAGGGATATCCTGGCTCGGTGACCGCGACTCTCCGGCCCGCATCAAAGGCGGCGAGGAAAGCCAGCACGAAACCGCCCGAGGCGCCCATCGTCACAACCACCCTGCCCGGATCGATCCCCACCCCGTAGCGGTCGTCGTAGTGCCGGGCGATCCGTCTGCGCAGCTCGGGAATGCCGTTGGCATCGGTATAGCCGAGCCGGTTTGCGCCGAGCGCAGCCGCTGCCGCAGCCAGCACCGGTGACGGAGCCGATGTAGACGGCTGCCCCACCTCGAGATGAAGCACATCCCCGCCGACTCGCTCCCGTTCCGCAGCTGCCTTCATCACCTCCATCACATAGAAGGGGGCGATCTCACCGCGCCGGGATGGCTTGGTCACTACAGCGAGACCTTGATGATGCGCTCGATCGGCGGTGTCTTGGCCAGCTGGTCGATTACCTCATCGGGCACGTCACCGTCAACGGTGATGAACGAGAGCGCAAGCTCGCCGAGACCGGTGCGGCCGGTTCGCCAGGTTGCGATGTTGATGCCGAGATCGCCGAGTAGCGTGCCGACCCTGCCGATGAAGCCCGGTTGATCGTGGCTCCAGGCCACCAGGATCGTCCCCTCCGGGATGACATCGACGCGGAAGCCATCGACATCCACGATACGCGGCTCGTCATGGGTGAACAGCGTCGCCGCCATCGTCCGGCTGCCCCCGTTCCACTCGACCCGGCACGAGATGAGATTGGGGTAGTCGGTCGAATATGGACCGCTGGTCTGCGCCACCTGGATACCCCGCTCCATGGCGACGTGGGGAGCATTGACCTGGTTCACGAGCACATTCGAAACGTGCTCGAGCATGCCTTTCAGGATTGCAACCGTAACCGGCTTGATGTGTTGATCGATGACGTTGCCCTCGACGCCGATCTCAACCTTGGTTATCGCATCGAAGGCCATCTGGTTCTGCATACTGCCAATACGCTCGGCCATCTCCAGGTAGGGACGGAGGTCCTTGCGCACCTGCCCATCGATAGCCGGCATGTTCACGGCATTGCGATAGTCCACTTCGTGGAGGGCATCGATGACTTGATCGACGATCTGAATTCCCACCTGACGCTGTGCCTCCTGGGTGCTTGCCGCCAGGTGTGGAGTCACCAGCACATTGTCCATGTGTAACAGTGGATTGTCAGGATCGGCAGGCTCTTCGGAGAGGACGTCGAGAGCAGCGCCGGCAATGACGCCCGATTCGATCCCCTCGATGAGGGCTTCCTCGTCGATCAATGCACCCCGAGCGGCATTGATGATCCTCACTCCCGGCTTCATCTTGGCAATCGCTTGCTTGTCGATCATTCCCTTCGTTTTCGGGGTCAGAGCCGCATGCAGCGTGATGAAGTCGGCACGGGCGAGCAATTCATCGAGCGACATCCGCTCGATTCGCATCTGATGAGCTCGTTCATCGCTCAGGTAGGGGTCGTAGCAGATGACCTCCATCCCAAATGCCCGGCACCTTCTCGCCACCCGCCGGCCGATCCGGCCCAGGCCGACGATGCCGATCGTTTTGTCCCGAACCTCGACTCCCTTGTATTGCTTGCGATCCCAGCGACCCTCCTTGAGGCTCTGCACCGCCTGGGGCACGTTGCGACACAATCCCAGCAGCAGCGCCATGGTGTGCTCTGCGGTCGCGACCGTATTAGCACCTGGTGTGTTCATCACGACAATGCCGCGTTCGCTGGCGGCCGGGATATTGATGTTGTCGACACCGACACCGGCGCGGCCGATCACCCTCAGCTTGTCAGCGGCGGCAATCACCTCGGCGGTTGCCCTGGCGCTGCTGCGTACGATGAGCGCGTCGTATCCGACGATGCGCTGTTCGAGCTCTTCGGGGCTGAGACCCTTGGCAACGTCGAAGTCGATGTCTTCGTGTGCGTCGAGAAGATCAACGGCTTCCTGGGATAGATCGTCGGTTACGAGGATTCGGAATGTCATGGCGATACGCCTTTGTGGATCGTCAGCTCACCAGCTGCCACACGGTCAATTGCCGTGTCGACAACCGTCTTATACACCGTAGTTGATAGTGCGGAGATCTCTTCTTCGGTGAGGGCGACGAGCAGTAGCGGAGCCAACGAGTCGCCCGAAATAAGAACGTCGGAGTCGCGGACGACATGTGGCCTTGCGACGACACCCGTGTAACCGACAAACAGGTCGACGGCGTCGCGGGCGGCGAGGTCACTCACCCCGTCGCCGATCAGCAACGACCTACCGAATCGGTCGCCGAGCAGCTCCCTGACCACGGAGCCCTTCCCCGAGGAATCGACCAGCGGCGTGTCCTCCGAGTCCTTGTACTGGACATCGATCCGCTGGTCCCATTGGTCCTGCAGATAATCCCACCATTCCCCCGACAGTTCGTCGTACTCGAGACCGACGGCGCGGATGTGCGAGTGGGGGACTCCAAGCCACTTGCCAAACGGCCGGACCGCCGCCAACAAACCTCCGGAGACAATGAATACTTCCTTGCCCGCAGCTCGCAGCGCGCCAACCACACCAGCTGCATCGGCGACAGTCGTGCGCCGGTAGAGATCGTCGATGCTGGCGATCTCCTCGTGGGTGGGGCCAAGCATCTCGAGCCGTGTGTCGTATACGGTCTGCAGATAGACCTCGCCCTCCATGGCAGCGTCGGTCATCGACTTCACCTCGTCAAACTTGCCCTTCATCCGGGCGAGCTCATCGATGCCCTCGATCGTGCTCAGAGTGCTGTCACAATCGAAGAAGATGAAGTCGTACCCACGTGACGACATCGAGATCTCCACCATATGTCACCGGCCGGCTCGGTTACGCGGGACAATAGCCCCGCGACGCCAAACCTCAGTAGACTTCGGGCCCATCCAATCGCAAGCCCGGCTCCGAACAAGACGAAGAACAGCCGATCTGGAGTTTCGCATGCAATCAAACGGCAATCGCCTACGCCGATTCAACGTCGTCATGGGGCTCTTCCATGCCATCCAGGGCGTTGTGATCTTGCTGCTCGCCAACGACTTTGCACTGCCGGTGACGGCGACATTCCTCAACGGACCTCCCGGGGCGTCCGAGCTCCAACTGACACATCTCTTCGATGTGAGGATTGCATGGGGTGTCGCCGCGTTCGTCTTCCTCTCGGCGCTGGCGCACTGGCTCATCGCGGCCCCGGGGATATTCGGTTGGTATCTCCGCAATCTGGAGCGGGAACGCAACTATGCCCGCTGGATCGAATACGCATTGAGCTCTTCCGTGATGGTCGTTCTGATCGCGATGCTGCCCGGTATCTCGGACATCGCCGCCCTCGGCGCACTATTCGGGGTGAACGCCGCCATGATCCTGTTCGGACTGCTCGTCGAGCACTATGAGCGACCCGGACACGCCTCGTGGCTGTCCTACTGGTTTGGTGTGTTGACGGGGGCGGTCCCGTGGGTGCTCATCACCATCTACATATGGAGCCCCGGCACGACGGCATCCCCGCCGGCGTTTGTGTACGGGATCTTCTTCTCCCTGTTCATATTCTTCAACAGCTTCGCCGTCAACATGGTCTTGCAGTACCGCCAGGTCGGGAAGTGGCGTGACTATGTGTATGGCGAGCGCGTCTACATCATCCTGAGCCTCGTGGCCAAGTCTGCCCTCGCCTGGCAGGTGTTCGCCGGAACCCTGGCTCCGACTTGAGCGTCCGGGGAGTCTGCGCGGTAGATCACCCCGCCGAGCTCCAACCGGAATTCTTCAACCCACACCTAGCCCGGATTGGACGAGGGATAGACGGCGGGGTTGGCGCATGCCTCCATAGGTTTCCCGGAGAGGCCCGCAATCAGATTGCGCGCCGCCAGATCAGCCATCGCGGCTCTGGTCCTTGCCGAAGCGCTGCCGAGGTGGGGCGTGATCATGCAGTTGGGCAGCCTCGCCAGGGGATGATCTGCACGTAACGGCTCAGGGTCGGTGACATCGAGACCGGCGGCGGCAATGATGCCTGCCTCGAGCGCCTCGGCCAGCGCAGCAGTATCGACGAGCGGGCCCCGGGAGATGTTGACGAATGTAGCCGTCGGCCTCATCAACCGGAACGACTGCCTGTTGATCAGCCGGTGGGTGCCCGCATTCAGCGATGCGGTGAGGATGACGTGGTCCGCCAGGGTCAAGACCCCTGATAGGTCGTGCCGAACCGCACCAAGCTCCTGCTCGACGTCGGGTTTGCTACTCGGCCCTGCGTAAATGATCGACATCCCGAAACCCAGCGCACGACGCGCCACCGCAGTGCCAATGCGACCCATCCCGATGATCCCTAGCGTTGTCCCGTATACCTCCTGCCCGAGCAGTAGATCCGGCCGCCATTCACCCCATTGATCGGCGCGGACCAGATCCATACCTTCTCCGACCCGACGAGCCGCGGCTAACAGCAGGGCAAACGCCATGTCGGCGGTCGCCTCGGTGAGAACCCCGGGGGTGTGGCCCACCGGAATCCCGGCCTCGGTGCATGCAACGAGATCGACATTGTCGACGCCAACTGCCATGTTCGACACAGCCCGCAGCTCCGGGGCTGCAGCCAGCAACTCCCGGTCGATGCGGTCGGTGAGCATACAGTAGATTGCTGTAGCGTCGCTCACCCGGGCCAGCATTTGCTCCCGGGGCATCACTCCGTCACCTTCCCAGACCGTTACCTGGTCAATGTCACGCAGCATGTCGATGGCGGTACCTGGCGGTTGGCGAGTTACGAGGATCACACGGCAATCCTACGGCGATCGCGCCAATTGCCAACCCGGATACGGTACGTGTGCGGCGAACCCGCTAGCCGTTGCTGCCGCGGCTCTTCTTGCGCAGGTTGGCCATCGTCGTCATGTTCGACTTGGCCTGGTTGCCGAGATGCGGCAGCTGCGCCGAGCGGGACCGGTAGCGGCTCTGGCGCTCGTCATCGCCCTCGTCCGGCTGCTCCGCTTCGCCCTCGGCCTCCTTCTCCCGCTGCTCGGTCTCTGCCAATCGGTTCGGCGCGGGCCATGCCATCCGTGACCGCGGCTCAGCCGGGGCGCTCTCTGTCTCAGCCGTTGGCAGTTCGGGAGGTTGTGACGGATAGATCGGCTGTGGGATCACATCCTGTTCGATGTCATCCGCTGTTGCGGTGGGCTCGGTTGCTGATATGGCCGCCTCGAGAAGAGAGCTGAGCCGCTCCGCAGGGTCCTCATCTTCGTCGTCATCGAGAGACGCAGCCTGCTCCGGCTCATCGGGCAACAGGGCGTCGAGGATGTCGCCGGCGGATGCGATGTCGTGGGACACCACGACATCGCCATGCAGACGTGCCGCAAGGGCCCGCTCCCGCTCGGCAAGCTCCTGCTCGCGCATGTCGAGCTCGGCCCGCTGGCGCCGAAGCTCCTCCGATATTGCGAGCTCCTGTTCTGCGGCAGCGAGCATCGCCGCCAGCTCGTCACCGTCATCTGCGGCAGGAGACTCACCCTGCCCGGAATCAACCGTCAGAGCTGCAGCCTTGTCCTCGGCAGCGGCGATCACCGCCGCCGCCTGCTCCTCAGAATCCGTTTTCAACTGCTCCGCCTCGGCTCTGGCCCTTGCCAGTGCCTCCTCTGCTTCGCTGCGTGTCATTTCCGCGGTGCGCTCGGCCTCCTGGACAATCTCTGCAGCACGCGTATTGGCCGCATCCTCGATGTCCTCGACCGCGGTGCTCTTGGCCCGTTCTGCCTCGACGATGTTCTCGGCCTCGAGTTTGGAGCGCAGCGCCGCCGAGCGAGCATCCTCGGCCTGAGCGGTGAGGGTCGCCACCGTCTGACGCACCTGATCCGCCTCTTCCCGGGCCCGAGCGATCACCGTCGCTGCCCGCTGATCCGCCTCGGCTTCTGCTTCGCTCAGTATCTCTTCGGCCTCGCGCCGCGCCGCAGCGAGGATCGCTTCTGCTTCTTCGCCGGCGCGCAACGACTCCGGGGCCTCGGCAAGCCTTGTTTCCAGTTCCTCGATGGTGCGCTCTGCCTCTGCGAGGCGCCCTTCACCCGCTGCGACCGCGGTCTCGAGTTCACCGACCCGGGCATCGTCGCCCACCACTGCCTGCAGCTTCGTGAGCTCGGCAACGAGCGCCGATTTCTCTTCGTAGTCCGTGATGTCACTCAGAGCGCTCTCGGCTTGCTGCAGCCAGGTCGCTACACCTTCGTGATCGGGGGTCTCGGGACGGCTGTCGAGTTCGGCACGGACACGGGAGAGATCGGCTTCCAGCTCGGCGACTCTCCGCTCCGTCTCGCCGACTTCGGCTTCCACGCCGGCGACGTATCGCTTGCTCTCGTCGAGCGCAAGCTCGGCACTTGCGACGGCATCTTCGAGTGTCTTGACTTGCTGGTCGCGACCCGCCAGCTCTTCTTCGAGATGGGCACCCTCTTCACGGGCGGTCTTCAAGTGAGTTTCGAGACGGGCAAACCTCTCTTCGAGGTCGGATGACGGCCCCGAATCTGGACGCGATTCGAGCTCGACGATCCGCTTCCTGGCAGCATCGAGCTCTTCCTTGGCGGCAGCAGTGTCGCTGTGTGCGATCCGCAACTGGGCGTTGAGGGCCTCGAACTCTGCCCGATGTCGACCGGGCCTCACCCTCGGCGTCCCGCTGGATCCGTTCCGCCTCGCGCCGTGCGGCATCGATAATCTGCTGGGCTTGGTCCGTAGCGGCAGCCATTTCTCCTGCGCCGGGTCGGCCCGATTGCCCACTTCCGCGATGGCGGCCGACTTGATCCTCGCGGCCTCGGAGTAGGCGGCTTCTTCGATCTCATCTGCTTTGCGCCTTGCTCTTTCCAGAATGCGGTCCTTGGCATCAAATACCGCCATCATGGCGTTGTCGACAGACACCTTCTCAGAAGCTCGAGCTTCGGACAGGTCCCGTTCCAGGTCAGCAACACGCTGGGACGTGCGCCGGGCGTGGCCCTCCAGCTCGCGGAAGGCTTGCTCGAGATCCTGGAGATAGTCCCGGACCTCACGCTTGTCATATCCCCGGCGGCTCAAACTGAACTTGCGCTCATCGATTCGCTGGGCAAAGGGACTTCGTTCTTCGCTCACAAACTTGCTATCGGCAGAAGAGCCTCACCCTTTACAACCAGTATTTGGAAATAGCCCGGGCCGAGGCATCAGGTGACTCCCGCAGCCGAGCCGCGAGTGCACCCGGGCAGTCGGAGCGCGGTCGACCACGGTGGTGCGGGATCAAATCGCCTGGCTGATCTGGCTATCGCCGGCAGCCGCGGAGAGAGCTCGAGATCGTCGACATCGGCGTGGCGCTCATACACAACAGTGCCGACGGGTAATGCGACGGTATGTCGGTTCGGCCGGGGAGCCAAGCTGGGCCTTGATGACCTCGAGCTCTGCCCTCGTATGCATTGCGGTCTGCTGGGCCTTTGCCAGCTTGTCTTCATACTCCCGACGAAGGGTGTCAAATTCACGGGCGGCAGCCATCAGTTCTGTGTTCTGCTGCCGCTGATAAACGAGCTCTGACTGAAGAGTGGTGATGTCGACAGTGGTAGTCGTCTCCAGAGTATCAATGGCCGAATGGGCATCTGCGAGCTGATTACGCAGCCGCTCGCCGTCGGCCCCGGTGCGCATCAGCTCATGCTCCAATCCACTGATGCGCCGCTCGAGCTCGGGTTCACGGCCCCTTGCCGTCTCTGCGCTGGCGAGCAAGGAGGAAGCGACCTTGCCCGCCTCGTCTTCGATCTCCCGAGCACGACGTTCGGCCCGGTCAATCATACGGTCCTTGACATCAAAGACCGCCAGCATCGCGTTGTCGAGGGAAGCTTTCTCGGTAGCGCGAGCTGCTGCGAGATCTCGTTCGAGTTCGACCACTGTCTGGGATGTCCGCCGGGAATGACCTTCGATGTCCTGGAACGCATGCTCCAGATCTTCGAGATAGTCCTTCACCTCACGAGGGTCATATCCCTTGCGAATGACTGAGAACGTCTTCTCGTCGATCCGTCGAATCTGTGGTGTTCTCTCTTTCATGCGCTAGACTGTCGGCAACTGCGGGACACGTTTAACTAGTGCTTCTTAGTCCTGCAGAAATAGCACTCAAGGAGTCCACAGTGGCATTTGGGCTGATTCGGGCCATATATGGCCCGAATCAGCGCCAGAAAGGTCTGAGTGGCGGGTCAGATCGCGGTGACGATGCTCGGGTCAAGGCCGGGGAACGAATTGAGATACTCGTTTCGTTCTTCCTTGAGCCTGGCAACTATCCTGGCGTACTCGTCGAGCCTGCCCTGCCTCTCATACAGCCTGTAGGGACGGAGCAACTCATAGTCGTCGAATCCCGGCAGATCGCTTTGCGACGAAGTAGCCGAAGTCAGGGTCCTCTTCCCATTCGATCTCCCGGAGACGATGCCGCGCACGACCGCCGAGCTGTGCTTGATCTTCACCTTCTTGGAGCGCTCGTCGGCATCGGTACCCCCGACCCTGCCCGTGTTCATCAGATAGACATCGAGGTCCGGCATGGTCGCCAGCAGCTCGAAGAGGCGGTTGCCCTGCATGGCGTCGTTGTTGAAGAAGAACGGGTTGGTCCCCGGCACCCGCAGGTTCTTACCTTCTTCGACTGCACCACCGGCCGAGGTACCTTTCGTCTCACCGAGCATGAAGTAGGCGGCTGCCTGCTCGCTCTTCAGCTTCGCCACCGCCGGGATGATGTTCTCGTTGCGGTTGAGCAGGAGCATATAGTTCGCCGGGGGCAAGGTCGATCGGCGAGCGATGACGGATGTGCTCCAGCCCGAAGGTGGAGCGGCCATTGGCTGTGTCAGAGTCATCAAAGAAATCGACCTTGCCATCAGGTGAAACGGCGTGTTCTCCAACCACGCAGTCAGGGCGTGTGGTGCCGCCATAGATGGTCGGCTCGTCGTCGGGATCGAGCCCGAATGTCTTGGCAAAGCATCCGTTCTCGGTCGTGTAGACGAAGCCGCCCGGCATCGAGCGCGTTGAAATCGTCCTGGACCGGCAGTGACCCAAGCTGCTGGCGGAACGTCGTCGTGGTCTTGCCGGTCCCCGAGAGGCCCAGGATCAACGCGACCTTCTCCTCACCGTCGACGTCGGGGAAAGTCTTCAGCCCGGAGTGCAACGCCAGACCGCCACGCCCGTAGACGAGGTGGTTCCACATCCGCAGACCACCCATCTTCGACTCACCAAAGTAGTCGGAGCCGATGACCCGGGTCACGTAGTTCTCGAGGTCGACGAGGATCAGCCGTTCATTCGGCTTGCCGGGGCAACCAAGACCCGGGGTGTAGATGACCGTGAACTCCCGGTCCCACTGGTCGTCCTTTGGGAAATAGAGTTGCTGCTGCATGGCCGGGATGTTGGCCTGGGTCTTCTCCATGTACAGGGCAGCCGCCGTGCGGAAGGAGGGATCGGGGCCGATGTATCCCTCGATGAGGATCATGTCTTTGTCCGGCGATGTACCCGTCCTGCTTGGCCGCCCATTCCTCGTATTCGGCCCGAGACATCCGATTCTGGTAGATCTCCTCGTCGGCGATGAAGAACGTCGAAGCAGCCAGACGTGCCTTTACCTCGGCCTTGTAGTTGAGGTTGCCGAACTCGGTCTCGGTGACTCGTGGCATGTGTTCCACGACCCAGGCGCGCATCTCGGCCTGCGTTGGGTTCACCGCCACCGAACGGGCTTCCGGTAGATCGATGGCCATGACGTCCTCCTTCAAGGAGCTTTCTAAGCGGCTTCAGTGGGGCAGACTGTAGCCGCAAGGAACGCCCGTCATAGCGGGTTGCATATATGGATAGATGCAGGAATCCCCGGGCTCAGTTTGGGCCCGGGGAGTCCGGTTTGACGAATGTGCTTGCTAGGCGACGGTGATCGACGAGTCCAGATAGACATCCTGGATGGCGTTGAGCAGCTCGATACCCTCGGCCATGGGGCGCTGGAATGCCTTGCGACCAGAGATCATGCCCGTACCACCTGCACGCTTGTTGATCACCGCGGTGCGAACCGCATCGGCAAGATCGCTAGCTCCACCGGATGCTCCGCCCGAGTTGATCAGGCCGACCCTGCCCATATAGGTGTTGACCACCTGCCAGCGGGTCAGGTCGATCGGGTTATCGGAGGTCAGCTCGCTGTATACCAGCGGGTTGGTCTTGCCGAAGCCGATGGCGCCGTAGCCGTTGTTGCTATCGGGCTGCTTCTGCTTGACGATATCCGCCATGATCGTGGAGCCGATGTGGTTGGCCTGGCCGGTGAGGTCGGCCGACCCTTCGTAGTTGACTCCGTCCTTCTTGAATTCACTGTTGCGCACGTAGCACCACAACACGGTGAACATGCCTAGCTCGTGGGCACGCTCAAATGCCTCAGCGGTCTCCTGGAGCTGACGGGTCATCTCCTGCGGAACCGAAATAGATCGTGGCGCCAACACCGGCCGCGCCGAGATCGAACGCAGCATCCGCTGAGCCGTACATGACCTGATCTGGATGCGGAGGATAGGTCAGCAGCTCGTTGTGGTTGAGCTTGACGATGAAGGGGATCTTGTGGGCGTACTTGCGCGGACATCATCGCCAGGACACCAAACGTCGAAGCGACGGCGTTGGTGCCGCCCTCGATGGCGAGCTTGATGATGTTCTCGGGATCGAAGTAGGCCGGGTTCGGGCGAAACGAGGCTGCTGCCGAGTGCTCGATGCCCTGATCGACCGGCAGGATGGAGACATAGCCCGTCCCGGCGAGTCGACCGTGGTCATACAAGGACTGCAAGCTGCGAAGTACCTGAGGGGACCGATCGCTGTGGAAGGACACGATCGATGAAATCCGGACCGGGCAGGGCCATCGCCTCTTTAGAGATTTTCGGTTTGTAGGTGAGCAGAGCCTCTGCCTCGTCTCCGAGAAGAGCAGTTAGGTCCATGGTGACTCCTTCTTGGGCGCGTGTAAGCGGCGCATAATAGACAACCGTCGGCATTATTACGGAAATAGCCGTCCGGGGGAAACGGCGCAAAGGCCCCGTCTCCAGGCGACTACCGGCCGCAATTCTCGCTGGCTTTGCAAGACAACCTTAGTGATCCGAGCAGCGGTAGATCCGTGCAACTGCGCCGACGACACCGATCGATCGAGATCACCCATGCACAACTAGGCTGGTCTCGGGCGGGGCTATCGACAGCCGTGGGCTGCCGGCCACACGAGGACGCAGCGAAAGGATCATCATGAAGGTCGGGGTCATAGTTCCTCAGGGATGGACCGGGGAGTACGACGGATGGGATTCACGCCGAGCCTGGGAACGAACCAGAGCTGTGGCACGACAGGCAGAGATGCTCGGTTTCGAGTCGGTCTGGCTATTCGACCACTTTCACACGATGCCGGATCCGACAGAGGAGATCACATTCGAGTCGTTCACGTCACTGGCTGCGCTCGGGGCGATAACACCGGGTCCGGCTCGGCCACATCGTCATCTGCGCAGGGTTCCGCAACCCGGGGATGACCGCCAAGATGATCTCGACAATGGACATGCAAACGGGCGGCACGGATGGAGCTCGGCATCGGGGCAGGCTGGAAGCGAGATGAGTGGGAGGCTTACGGCTACGGCTTCCCGGACACGCGCCCTCGTCTCGACAACCTGCGCGACCAACTCGAGGTCCTCACCCGGATGCTGGGGTCTCCGCGAACCACCTTCGAGGGCGAGTACGCATCCATCGACGGCGCCTACAACATCCCGCAGCCACTGCAACGACCGCGGGTACCGATCATGGTTGGCGGCAACGGGCCAAATGTCACCTGGCGGCTGGCCGCCCGATACGCAGACGAGCTCAACCTCGATGGAATGTCACCGGGTGACGTGGCCGAAGCGCTGCCGGTGATCGCCTCCCGGTGCGAGGAGGTCGATCGAGACCCAGCAGATCTCCCCGTGTCGGCTCACATCTTCTGGTCGGACCTCGCCCCCTCAGGGGAAGAGGAGGATCGATCTGCTGGGGCGCTACGCCGAGCTCGGCGTCTCCCGGGTGATGGGATTGCTGCAGGCATCGGCCGACAGCGACGAGGCACTCGAATCGCTCGCGGCTGACTGTCTTGCTGCGGGCGTAGAGCTGGAGGCTTGATGGCTGCCCCGGATCACGTCGTAAATCTCGACGACAAGTTCGCCAAGTTCACCGCTCACTGGTCGCCAAAGACCATGGCGCAGATCAACGATCTGCACCTCAAAGTGGCAAAGGTCGAAGGCGAGTTCGTGTGGCAAGCTCACGAGGACACCGACGAGTTCTTCCTCGTTCGATCCGGTATGCTTCGGATCGAGATGCGAGGTCGTGACACGGTCTCCCTCGGGCCGGGCGAGTTATACGTTGTTCCCCGCGGTGTCGAGCATCGCCCCATTGCTACTGAGGAGTGCGATATTCTCCTTCTGGAACCCGCTGGTGTGGTCAACACAGGCGACGCCACCGATACAAGGCTCACAGCGACCGCGGAGTGGATCTGACGCTAGGGCTTTCCGGAAACGTCTACTACGTGATACGATGCTACGTATGACGAACCAAAGACAAGATCGCTTTGGCCTAGCTCGCTTCGGAGAGCCGGCGCTCCTCGTCCTGATGTCGCTGCTCGATGGTCCGAAACATGGTCACGCCATCATCAAGGACATCGACGGCTCCGTCGGGGTTCATCTCGGCCCGGGGACGCTCTACGGTGCCCTCGCCAAACTGGAGGAGCGCGGTTTGGTGGCGGCGCTCAAACCGTCGGGGCGGAGAAGGCCGTACGAGATCACTGCGGAGGGTCGCACGGCGGTCGCCGAGAACGTTGCTCGCTGGGAGCGGGTGGTGCGCACAACGGCCGCCAGGACCAGGACGGCAGAATCGTGAACCGGTTGCTGATTCGCCTCTACCCACGCTCATGGCGCGATCGATACGGCGAGGAGTTCGAGGATCTGCTCGAGCAGGAAGGCCTACGACCCGGCGTCGTCCTCAACGTCGTCCTCCACGCATTGACGGCCAGGCTCGACGTGCGGCGATACGGTGTGCGTGCGGTTCTCGGGGCGACCATGCTCGTCGTGTCCGAGTGGTGCGTATACGCCGCCGGCTACCCGAACATCCTGTGGCTCCCCAGAAGTGCAAGCAGCGCAGCGCTGTTGGCCGTGGTTGTTGGAGAATTGGCAGCCACGCTCGAGGCCACGACGAGGCTCATCATCGGTCGGGTCGGCACCCGCCGTGTCGCAGCATGAAACGGGCACTGAGCAAAGCAGGGTGGTTCGTGCTGCTGCTGTTCATGATATTTGCGATCGGGCGCGGGATCGTCGAGCTGTTCACGATCAACTGGAGTGACCCGGCGAGCTACCGGGCAGATTGGGGCGGTCCCTCGCTGTTCGGCGTCCTCCTGGTGCACAGCGGCCCCGGCGTATTGAGCGCGGCCGCCCTCGCCGTCTGGTGGCAGAGGCGACAACATCGGATGCCGGGCTAGGGATCTCACCTGCCTTCAGGCAACTACCAGGATTAGGGAGCGGCGTTTCTCCTAGAGGGCCAACCCTGTGGCGATGTTCTCGGCGACCTCGTTGGCCTCAACGACCAGTTGGGCCTCTTGCTCATCGGCAGTCATCGCGTCGTCACGCTCGGCGACCAGATCGACGTAGATCTTCAACTTGGGCTCCGTGCCGCTGGGGCGAACCAGCGCCCTTCCCCTGTCTCCGAGATCAAGCTCGATGAGCGGTTGTGCCGCAAGATAGCGGGGCCGGCTCTCGGCCCCATGCCGGTAGTCGGACATCGATACGACAGAGATTCCGGCGAGTTGTTCTGGATGCGAGCCGGCAAGCCTTGCGATTGCTGCTGCTATTTCATCTGCACCCTCGCTGCCGGGCCGGACGATGCTCTTCTGCGTTGACACCCACATGCCGTGCTCCCTGTAGAGCCGGACGAGGTAGTCGAGCACCGTCTCGCCACGGGTCTTGCAGCCGGCAGCCAGATCGGCGAAGACCACCGCTGCGGAGATGCCGTCCTTGTCCCGGACCTGGGCGGAAACGCTGTAGCCGAGCGCCTCTTCGTAGCCGAAGACAAACGTCCCCTCGCCCGCCGCTTCGATATCGAGGGCCGCATTCCAGATCCATTTGAACCCGGTCAACGTCGTTGCGTGGCGGGCCCCGTACTTCTCGGCAATCGAGGCAAGCATCGGTGAGGAGACGATGCTGTTGAGCACGAGGGGATCGGTTACCTTGGTGTTGCTGAGCAGATAATCGCCGAGCAGGGCACCAATCTGGTTACCGGTGAGCGGCCGCCAACCGTCGCTGCGCTCGAGACTCACCGCTAGCCGGTCGGTATCCGGGTCATTTGCAATGATGAGATCCGCATGCCGCTCGGCCGCCAGCGCATTGGCGAGATCGAGCGCACCCGGTTCTTCCGGGTTCGGGAACGACACAGTCGGGAAGTGGCCGTCGGGTTCGTACTGCTCCGGCACCGGGATGATGTCGAAGTAGCCGAACGTACTCAAGTGCTCGGGTGACGTAGGCACCGCCGACACCGTGCATCGGGGTGTATACGATCTTGAGATCCGCTGCTCCCCCGTCGGCAGCCCGAACCGCACTCAAGTCATCCAGGTACCGTTCGAACATCGCCGTCTGACACCGGCTTCGCCACTTCGTTGCGATACTTCTTCGCCAGCCTCGGGACGTCGACTGCAGCGGGTGCAAGCTCGATGCGGGCGGCGATTTCTTTGTCGGTCGGAGGGATGATTTGAGCCCCGTTCGAGTCGTAGACCTTGTAGCCATTGTCGAGGGGCGGGTTGTGACTTGCGGTGATCACCATCGCTGCCCTGGCGCCCAGCTGACGGGCTGCATATGCGACCACCGAGGGTCGGCACCGGGTCGGGGAAATACCGCACGAGGATCCCCGCTGCCGCCAGCACGCCAATCGTGTCCTTCTGGAATCGGTTGCTGGAGAGTCCGAGCGTCCCTGCCAACGATCACGGGCTGATCCGAGTCCGGGTCACGTGCTCGAGCAGATATTCGGCGAGACCACGGGTGGTGCGTATGACCACCGCCCGATTCATCCGGTTCGAACCGGCCTCAACCCGACCTCGTAGCCCGGCGGTGCCGAACTCGAGTGACCCCGCCATCCGCTCGCTGAGCTCGTCGACGTCACCGTCGTCGAGCACGCCCGCAATTCGGCGCGAGTCTGCTTGTCGGGATCGGCGGCGATCCACGCTTCCGTTCGTTCTCTCAGATCCGCAGGGATGTTGTTCATGCCCCCATTATTCAGCTTGGGCGTTTGAGATTCCAACCGTATCAGCGACCTCGTAGACAATCGCGAACAGGTTCCTCGGTAGATGATCTGCGACATACTCAACGTGGCCGTCGAAAACTTTGGGCACTATTGAGGTCGCAGACACCGCTCCAGAAGCGGGCACATCGGATATCTTCCCGCAGCGGGTGCAGACAAAGTGGTGATGGGCATTCCCCGAGGTCTCATACCTCGCCGCGCCCCGACCCGGCATTGGCGCGCACCACCAATCCGGCAGCCGTTAGATCATCGAGGGCGTTGAACACCGTGGCCCGTGATATGCCCGTGCCGGCGCCGATGATTGATCTGAGCACTTCGTCGGCCGTGGGGTGACCGTCGAGCCGCCGTAGAGCGGCGATAACGGCGATGCGGGCCCTGGTTACCTTCAGGCCCGCATCACGAAGTGTCTCTTCGCCTATCGGAGATGGGCTCGTAGCATCCAGAGTTGTTCCTCGAGTCCCTCGATGATTTCCTGGAGCAGCCCATCGCTGATCACATCCAGATCGGCAATTGCCACCTGATGCTCGCGGGCTCGGCGGGCGGCATTCTCCACGCGGTCGGCAACGAGGCGCATGGCATCGCTCCCGTTCAACCATTCGACGGGGAATTCGTCATCCCGGCCGAGAGTCACGATATCGTGAGCACGCCCCCTTGGCAGCGAACCCAGGATGACGATTCGTTCGGCAACTGAGTCACTCCAGAGGCGCCATTGGTCAATGAGTATGTCGAGCCGCTCGTGCACGGGCTGGAAGTTCTCGCCAACAACGGTCCAATGTGCCTGCTTGCCGATCACATGCAGATCAATGAGATCGAGCATCGTTGGTTGCAGTGCGTCGGCAACTTTGTTTGCGGTCGGTTCCGGGAGCACGGTCCATCCCATTTGGGTCTCCAATCACGTCGTTATTTAGACTTTGTCTATTTTAGCTGTGTGACGGAGCCGCGCAAAACCGACAGTGGGGAGACAAGAGAGGGGCGCCCCACAGGGCGCCCCTTCTCCAAAGCGGATCGTTTCGCTCAGTCGTCCGACGTTGCGGTAGACATGGCTGCGATCTCCTGGACGATGTCGGCATTGGCAAGGGTGGTCACGTCACCTAGCTGCCGCTGTTCCGAGATGTCCTTCAGAAGACGCCGCATGATCTTGCCGGACCGGGTCTTCGGCAGGTCGTCGGTGAAGACGATGCTCTTCGGCTTAGCGATCGGGCCAATCGTCGTAGCAACGTGGTTCCGCAATTCGGCGAGCAGCTCATCGCTGCCCTCGACATCGCCACGCAGCGTCACGAAGGCGGCGATTGCCTGGCCGGTGACCGGATCGGCTCGACCTACAACGGCAGCCTCGGCCACAGCCGGGTGGCTGACCAGCGCCGACTCCACCTCGGTCGTCGAAATGTTGTGACCCGCGATGAGCATCACGTCGTCAACACGGCCGAGCAGCCAGAGGTACCCGTCATCGTCACGCTTGGCACCATCACCTGCGAAGTACATGTTGTCAAAGCGCGACCAATACGTGTCGACGTAGCGACGGTCGGCACCGTAGATCGTGCGCAACATCGACGGCCAGGGGCGACGCATCACGAGGAAACCGCCACCGCCCAGCGGCACCGAATTGCCTTCCTCGTCGACAACGTCAACGCCGATCCCGGGCAGCGGCCTTGTGGCAGAGCCCGGCTTGGTAGCAACGGCTCCGGGAAGCGGCGCAATCATGATGCTGCCGGTCTCGGTCTGCCACCACGTATCGACGATCGGGCAATTGCTGCCGCCGATGAACTCGTGGTACCACATCCATGCCTCGGGGTTGATCGGCTCACCGACAGTGCCCAGCAGCCGCAGCGACGACAGGTCATGCTTTTCGACGTGCTCGTTGCCCCACTTCATGAAGGCGCGGATCGCCGTCGGCGCTGTGTAGAAGATGGTGCACTTGTAGTCCTCAACGATCTGCCACATACGGTCGAGACCGGGGAAGTTGGGGGCGCCTTCGTACATGATGCTCGTCGCGCCGTTGGCCAGCGGACCGTAGGTGATGTACGAGTGACCGGTGACCCAGCCGATGTCGGCGGTGCACCAATAGACGTCATCTTCCTTGAGGTCGAAAACGTAATAGTGCGACATTGTGATGGCGGTCAGATACCCGCCCTGAGTGTGGACGATGCCCTTGGGCTTGCCGGTCGTCCCCGACGTGTAGAGGATGAAGAGCGGATCTTCCGCATTCATCACCTCGGGCTCGCACTCAGTCGACTGATCGGCGACGAGGTCGTGGTACCAGATGTCCTTGTCGGTCCAGTTGACGTCGTTGTCGGTCCGCTTGACAACGACGACCTTCTCGATCGACGGCGAGCGGGAAACCGACTCGTCGGCTACGTCCTTGAGGGAAACGACGTTACCGCGGCGCCAGGCGCCGTCGCCGGTGATCAGGATCTTGCAGGCAGAGTCCTGGATCCGGTCCGCAAGCGAATCCGCAGAGAATCCGCCAAAAACGACAGAGTGAATTGCACCAATACGAGCGCATGCCAGCAAAGCAACCGGGCAGCTCCGGGACCATGCCGAGATAGATGGCGACACGGTCGCCTTTCTCGACTCCCAGGCTCTTGAGGCCATTGGCAAGCTTGGTAACCCGCTCGTACAGGTCACGATAAGTGATCTCCTGCGTGTCGCCGGGCTCTCCGATCCAGTGGTACGCAACCTTGTCTCCCCGCTCCTCGAGTTGGCGATCGAGACAGTTGTAGGAGACATTCAGTTCGCCATCGCTGAACCACTTGAAGAACGGTGGGTTCGAGTCATCGAGCACGACCGTCGGCTCTTTGAACCAGGTCACCCGTTCGAGCGCTTGCTTTTTCCAGAAGGCGAGATAGTCCGCATCGGCCTCGTCGTAGATCTCGGGCCGGTGTTGGCCGCGGCGACGAACTCGTCGCTAGGTGGAAAGAGTCGCTCTTCGGTCAGCAGGTTTTCAATTGCCTTTGGCTGATCCGCCATAAGGTTCTCCTCCTAGACACAATGGCTGCGTAACGATCCTACGCCCGAATGCAATACCTGAGTAGAGGGGCCAAAGTCCCGTTCAGCCGGGAAATGTGGCGCCGGAATCCCGGTCGGGGCACGTAGCGCCGGAGTCCCGCGGCGGCACCGAGATGGTCGAGGATCGCTGTGGCGATGACGTCTCGCTCGACATCGAGCACCGCCACATGTCGGGATCGCTCCAGCCAGACCAGACCCTTCTCGACGAGACCCGAGACCGTCGTAGATGATCTCGGCACTCTTGGGACGCACGGTCTCATCGGTCTTCGACTGGATGACGAGCGCCGGGCAAGTGACCCGTCCGAGACTGTGGCGAGCCGCCCGCATCAGGTCAGCGAGCTCTGCGGCAGTTCCCACCGGGGTACCGTTGTACTGCTGCTGATACTGCCGCATCTCCGGTGGGGCGGGAACGGGTGGGTCGGATCGGTCGATACGCACGCTGCCCCGGTAGAGACCGGCGAGACGCGCCTTGCGGTCCCTGACTAACACTGCGGTGCGTTGATCGTGGTGACCGAGCTGACGTCGAGGGCGACCGACAGGAGCAGCGAGATGATGCCACCCATCGACAGACCCGACGAGATGAAGACGTCCCCGCCGCTCGAGGATCTCCATGGCGGGCTCGGCGGCGCTGCGCACCCAATCGCGCCATCCCGTCCTGGCCATGTCCTCGAGAGAGGTCCCGTGACCGGCGAGCAGCGGGCAGACAACGGTGTAACCCGCGTCGTTCAACCTGCGACCGAGATCCCGCATGTGGGCGGGAGAGCCGGTCCACCCGTGAATCAGCAGAACCGACTCCGGTAGTTCACCGTCGAGATGGAACGGAGCAACAAGCGGGTGCAGATAATCGGTCACCGCCTGCAACCTAGTGGAACGAGATGAGAGGGCCGCACAGCGACCCTCTCATCGTACGATTGGGACTCGGTACCTACTGCTGTCTCTTGGCCAATCCCATCACACCAGCCGCGGCCACCAGCACGGTGCCGATGACGAGGACGATGAATCCAAGGCCCCGGGTCACCTCGAAGGCAGCCGGGATCATCCCGCCGGCGTTTGCCTGGGCGAATCCATCCTGGAGTGTCTTGGCCTTGTCCCCGGCGTCCATCCACTTGATGATGGCGTAACCCAGCAACACAACGCCGATCACCGCGATGATCATCGAGTCGGTGCGGCCGAGCGCCGCCGAGACGACAGGTCGCAGACATAGGAACACGACCACGATGATCATGATCACGAGGACAACCTGCGCCCAGGTGTCGAGACCACCCCAGATGGTTGGAATCCCGTTGGGGAAATCAGGACTGGCTTGCGCCAACGTTGGCAGCAATTGCTCGCCGTCTGTGATCAGCGACTTCATGAACAAGCCGATGATCCCGATGACAACTCCCGCCAGCGCCATCAGACGATTGACGTGCACGCTCTCTCCTCCTCGATTCGCTTCTCGGATGGAGATGCTACGTAGTCGCGAGCACTCGCTGCAACCAGCAACGCTGATTGGACCCGATCTTGCACTCTGCAATGACCAATCCGCCTGGACAGGTGTGCCCGCATGCGTCCTATACTCCAGTCGCTCGGTTTTGGAGCGCACGGACGGTGTAATATCCCGAATTCCTCGGGCCCACCCGAATGAAGTTCGGGCCCCCATCGTCCAGCGGTCTAGGACTCCGCCCTTTCAAGGCGGCAACGGGGATTCGAATTCCCCTGGGGGCACCCCGTGGGGGCGTGGTGAAGTCTGGAGTTCACGCCGGCCTGTCAAGCCGGAGGTCGCGGGTTCAAATCCCGTCGCTCCCGCCAACGCCCGGACCTCGGTCCGGGCGTTGCCATAAGGTCAGGTAGCTCAGTTGGTAGAGCGCTGGTCTGAAAAACCAGAGGTCGACGGATCGACGCCGTCCCTGACCA
>CAVZRA010000009.1:0-93147 GCA_963777645.1 uncultured bacterium
CGCGAACCCCGCTCAACGAGCGGGGTTCGTTGCATTTTCCCTCCGGCAAACCGCCGCAGGGAATTCCTTCGTTCATGCGATTGGAGCCGTTGGCGGAAGGCTCTCTCTTCCTTCCTGTACTGCCATGACGATCCCGCCGGACACGGTGATGCCGACAGCGGCGACGACGGCGAGTGGGACAAACGCAGACGCATCGACAAATGCCCCACCCATTGCCGGCCCGATCGTCCGACCGATCGCCATGTAGCCCTGCGAGTCCCCGGCCCGTTCCCCTGGCTCGTTCGACCGATCAGCCAGCATCTGAAACACACCAGGCACCCCCATCCAGAACGAGAATCCCCACCACGTCATGCCGACGAAGAAGAAGATCGGATGACCACCGGCAACAGACAGGAACACCGCGGGACCGATGCTGGCCAGCCACCACCCCGGTCGGCGATGTCGGGATGCCAGACGGGCGCCGAGCAGCCCACCTGCGGCGTTGAGGCTGAAACCCAGCGACGCCGCTACGGGGCTAACGCCCATGAGGTCACGTGCTGCAACCGCCTCGAACACGAACATGCTCGTCGAGAAAAGTGTCAGCAGGAACAGGGCGAACAAGAGAACCCGATTCGACCGCGACCCGCTGACCGGCCTCCTGCCGGTCCTGACCGCAGCCTCGTGAAAGGTGAGGAGCGTCACGGGAACCGAAACAATCGCAAGCGTGACATACACGGCGCGGTCACCCTGCTGTGCGATCACGGCAAGAGCCGGTGCCGCGAGCAGCGCGGTGAGTGGCCCGACGGAGGAGATCGCCGCCAACGAGCGTGGTGTCCGCATCGCATCCGCCCATGCGATCCAAGTGAGCACCCCGGCCGCCCCGCCCGCAATGCCCCGCGTTGCGAGAAGAGCCGGGAAGTTCGACAGGCCGGCGCTGACCAGGTTCGCCACCAGGAACATGACACCCGCCCATCGCAGTAGAGAGCCCGAGGGTGCCAGCCAGCGAGGTAACGTCAGGGTCACCATCGCAAACACACCGACCTGAGCGACGGAGATCCCCGCGGCAAAGCCCTCCGTCACGCCATAGCGCTCGGCGATGGCAGGAATCAGAAACGGGGTCGCCCCAAACATCGCCGTGACCGAGACCGCCGCCAGCAACAATGGCATCGGAGCACCGGGGCGGAGGGCGTAGAGAGAGCGGATCGGTCCTAGCACCCGAAGAGTATTGCACCTGGTTCCGGGCCGTCAGCCCTGATCGATTGTTGAGATCTATCGACTCAAGCGTCGTCACCGGCAGCGGGCGATTGCAGAGCCATCCACGCCTGGAATCCACCGACGAGATCGGTGGCACCGCGCAGCCCGAGACGGCGGAGGGTTGCCGCGGCGAGGCTCGAGCTGTAGCCCTCGTTGCACACGATGATGACCCGCTGGTCCTCGCCGATGTCGACGATGCGGTCGGGGCTCGACGGCACCAGGCGCCACTCGAGCACGTTGCGATCGATCACAAGCGCCCCGGGGAGGGCACCGTCCCGCTCCCGTTGATCCACCGGTCTCGTGTCGACGACAATGGCACCGTTAGCCTGCTCTGTGGCGAGGTCCCCGGCTGAGATTCGGTCGATCGTCTCCCGAGCGGCGGCGAGCAGTTCGTCGATTGTCTCCATCGCCCTATGCCTCCCGGTTGTCTCGGTTCTCGTTGAGATCCCGCCCCAAGGAACGCAGCCACGGCCAGCAGGCCGATGCTGGCTGCAGTGACCGTGAATCTCCAAAGCGGGACCACATCATAAGGATCGAGCTGTTGCACGACGAGGGCCGGCACGGTCGACAGGCCGAAGCGAGATCGATAGCGGCCAACTGAGAGCATGAGACGGACCGCCGGAATGTGCGAACGAGGGCAGTTTGCCTCTGGTCGGCATCCCTGGTTGTGTGATCTGATCGGAGCGAAAGGGGTGCACATGTTCCGTTCTCGTAGCTCGCGTCTCCTCCTCATCCTCGTTCTGCTCACCGCAGCTGTGGCAACCGGTCCGGCGGTACTCGCCGAAGGCGACGACCACCCGAGCGTTCGGGCCCAGGTGGAGTGGAACCAGGTGTGGCTCACCGACTGGCCGGCCGGCACTCAGATCACCGTTGTTGTTGACACCGACTGGTCGTACGATCTGAGCGATCCGTCCACGTTCCTGTACACAATGACCGTTACCGCGAACGACGCCGGCGAGGTGACCGCTCACTTTGACGAGGAGGCGTTTGAGTTCGCACCAGGTCAACGTGTCACCGCGGTCGGCGGCGCCGTGACCAAGCAGTTGCTGGTCCCCGAACTGAGCGTCTTCGTTATCGCCGAAACGGGCGAAGTGTTCGGCACCATCGGCATCGCAGACCCGATAGGCGACATCACCGTCCTTGCCTCCCCCAAATCCGGCGGCGAGGTCTTCCGATATGTTCCGGCGAGTTCATCGTGGACAACAAACTTGACCACTGCCCCCACCAGCTCTTACGACGTCGGTCAGTTGACGGCTCCACTACCCGATGGTCTCCAGGGCCAGGTTCTTTTCACCGACACCGACGACGACGCAGCGGAGATTCCCTGGTATGTCGCATGGCGCGGCGTATTCCGCGACGACGACAGCTCCGTATTCGAGCAGCAGATCGACTGGCTTGCCCTGTCCGGAATCACGTATGGCTGCAACCCGCCGAGCAACGACGAGTTCTGCCCCAACGACACCGTCACCCGCGGCCAGATGGCCGCATTCCTGGTCCGAGCACTCGGGTTGACCGATCGACTTGAAGATCCATTCGTTGACGATGACAGCTCGGTGTTCGAGGCGGACATCGAGCGTCTTGCCGCGGCCGGCATAACCCGTGGCTGCAACCCGCCGAGCAACGACCGGTACTGCCCCAACGACACTGTCACCCGCGATCAGATGGCCGCCTTCCTCGTCCGAGCGCTCGGCTACTCGGACAACGGTTCTGGAGATCTGTTCGTCGACGACAACGGCTCGATCTTCGAGACGGACATCGACAAGCTGGCAGTCGCAGGAGTCACCCTCGGGTGCAACCCGCCACTCAACGACCGGTACTGTCCAAACGACACCGTCACCCGCGGCCAGATGGCCGCCTTCTTGAATCGGGCGCTCGAGTAGGCGCGGAGTGCAGAGAAAGGCCTCACCGGCGAGGTGCCGGTGAGGCCATCGATCGTGTTTGGGGGTCAGACCCCGGTGGTCAGCTTCTCCTGGTCTCCGGCGTTGATCGCAACCTTGTGCGGCCTGGCTTCGGCTCGCATCGGTATCTCAACGGTGAGCACCCCATTGTCGTAGCTCGCCTTGACCTGACTCGTGTCGAGCCGCTCACCAAGCCTCACTTCACGGCGGTGGGTACCGGAAGGACGTTCCCGGAGCAGCCAGGTGGCCCCTTCGGTCTCCTCGACCGGTCTCTCGGCGGTTACGGTGAGCAGGCCGCCTTCGACGGTCAGATCCACGTTGTCCGGGTCCACACCGGGCACATCGAAACGTAGCGTGTAGATGCCGCCCTTCTCGGAGGCGTCGAGCGGCATGATCCCGCCGCGCCATCCGCCGCTGAAACTGCTGAGCATCCGATCCATCTCATCGAAAGGATCCATCCGCAACATAGATACTCCCTTTGTAGACAGTCATATTATCTATATATATAGCGCTCAGCTTTGAGCTGTCAAGACCCCTGTTCAGAGATCCGACGCCGACCCTGCACCATGTCAGATTCGGTCGTAGACGCCTTCGATGTCGTTGTCCTCGAGCGCATCCATCAGTGCCTGGCACAGCTCGGGGATATCGTCAGGCTCGCGCGCCGTGACCACGTTGCCGGACCGAATGGCGGGCACGTTTTTGTAGTCGCCACCGGCGTTCCTGATGTCGTCACGCACCGCCTGGAAGCAGGTCACAGGGCGTCCCTTGACAATATCTGTCCCCTGCGTGGCATCGACCGAGATCAGCACCTGTGGCCCATGACAGATCGCAGACACCACTTTGCCGCGTCGATACATGTCCGCAACAAAGGCGAGCGTGTACTTGTCACAGCGCAGGTAGTCGGGGGAGAACCCACCGGGAAAGAAGCACCCGTCGAAATCGTCTGCGCTCAGATCAGGTGTCTCGATGTGCCTCCACCGCAGCCCTTCAACGAGCACCTCGAACGGAATGGTGGTACCAAAACGACCGGTGATCGGCTTGTTACGGTTCATCGATCGAGGGTGGAAGTGAGGTGGCGCCTCCCGTGGCAGCGTGGCAATCGTCACAAAGACGCCTTCCTCAGAAAGTCGCATCAAGGGCGCCAACACCTCGATGTCCTCGAACTCGTGTGCTACCACGAATGCGACGTTCTTGCCCTTCAGCCTTTGCGGCATCGTTCCTCCTCCAGTCTCGACACATACGGTGTCTCTTCGTCAGTTCTCCTGAACAGCGATCACAGCTTCCAGTGTCTCGAGGGTCACCACCGGTGACGGATCAGCTGCAAGCTGGTTGGCTAGAACGTGCAGCGGCCGATCCGGTTCGCCCAAGGAATCAACGACGAGCTCGGCACCGCTGAAATCGTGACCGACGGTAAATTCACTCACCGTGATCACCGTGGGACACCCGGCACCTGTGGTCTTTGCGGCGACGAGCCCAGGGTTGGAGTCTTCGACAACACAAACCTGTCGGGCAGCGAGCCCAAGGTCTTTCAGGGTGAGCTCGTATACGTCGGGAGCCGGCTTCTTGTGCTCGACGACATCACCGGCAAACACAGCCACTTGCGCAGCCAGGTCCGCGGGAAAAACGTGGCGCACCATTGCCCTGACCGAGGTTTCGGCGGCCGTCGAGGCCACCGCCAGTTTCCAGCCGCCGTCATGGGCCTCGATGGCAAGGCGGGCAACCCCGTCACGTGCGGGAATATGCCCATCTTCGACCAGCTCCCGGAAGATGTCGGACTTCCTCCTGTGCAAACGCCCGATCAGAGCCTGTTGCGCATCGGGATCGGCAGGGAATCCGTTGGCCTCGATGACAGCCCGGTCGTCGAACATGGCACGGCGCATCCGCTCCTGACCGCCGGGAACCTCCAGCAGCTCAGCGTATTGGTCCACCGACCACTGGATTCCGATACCGGCCTCTGCGAATGCTTGGTTGAACGCTACGAGATGGCCATCCCGCTCGGTGTTTCCGAGCACACCGTCGCAGTCGAAGATCAAGGCCCGGATCACTACGCCCTTCCCGCGGAACCAAACATATTCATGTGGTGTTCAGCCATCTCACGCACGGACTGCTCGATGCTCGCGAATAGAGAAGGCGGATCCCACTTACCCTTCTCCTCAGCTTCGACGAGATGTGCCAGGGCACCTTTCATGTATGCCTCTTTGAGAGCGGTAGACACATTGATCTTCGCACACCCGCGGGACGACATGTCGGCAAAATCAGCCTCGGCGAGCCCCGTACCGCCGTGCAGCACCTGCGGAATCCCGATGGTGTCCACAAGCTCGGTAATTCGCTCAGGGGTGAGCACAGGAGCCACCGTGTACTGCCCGTGCGCCGTCCCGACCGCCGGGGCGAAGTAGTCGATCCCGGTCTCGTCAACAAATCTCTCGATTCGCTCCAATGGGTAGCTGGGACCTGCCGAGTCGGACCCGACGCCATCCTCAACCCCCATGATTCGCTCGATCTCGCTCTCGACCGTAGCGCCATGGGCGTGTGCCTCGGCAACGACCTCCACCGTCTCCGCGAGAGCAACCCCGAACGGTCGGTCAGAAGCATCGAAGAGCACCGAGCTGAAGCCGGCTTCCAGACATTCCGTGATCACATCCCTGAAGGGACAATGATCCAGGTGGAGCGAAACGGGCGCAGACACCCGGTTCGCCCGGTCGTTGAACAGCGCGACTAGAAACTCGGCACCGAGCTGACGGACGGTCTTTACGGACGTCTGCACAATCACCGGGGACCGCAAACCCTCTGCGGCGGCGAGCACTCCTCGGAGGCTGAAGTCGTCCACGATGTTGAACGCGGCCACCGAGTAACCATCGTGAAACGACGCTCCGATGATCTCGGAGGTTGCGGACGCGGTCATGTCGAGACGGTCTCTTTAGTCTCCGCAAGCCTACCGGCGACATAGTCCTCGAGCCCTGATGCCGACCTCGAGAACTGATCAACCGTGAAGAGCGTCGCCGGATGCGAGTTGAACTGATCAACCGACATCCCGTTTGGCTCGTATGACTGGACGACATAGGGAAGCTGCAGAAGGCGTTCCATCGAATCGGCGGGGACATCCTCGTCGATCGCATCACTTCGAAAGCTCAGGGTGTCAGCCGTGTTGAAGAGCGGAGTCAAGGCCCCCGGCGGCAGCGTGTAGACGATGTTGGCTCCACCAACCTCCTCGACGTCCCAATACCGGGCCCTGCCTGCGACCACCGGTCCCGGCCGCACCGAGCACAACAAGAGCTTGCTGGGATAGCCGCCATCGCGAAGCATCCGGTACGACCGCTTGAAGACGGCAAGCCCAAGCCACTTGAGGTCGGTTGCGCTAAGGGCGACACCGGCATAGTTGGCCTGATCCTTGATGATGGGACGCTCGGTCAGCCTCGCCAGCATCAGCGTTATGACAGCGCGCCACCCACTGGTGTCGACACTGTTTTCCGCGGCAATGGCCAGTCCTTCCACCGTGGCCCGCGCCGCCGCCATGACCTGGGCAACGGTGAAGCAGGTCGTGACGTTCGTAGGTATTCCCTCCGACGTGAGGGTCCGCAGTACCTCGATGCCCTGGGTGCTGGCAGGCACCTTCACCATCACGTTCGGCGAGAGCGCCGAGATCTCGCGCGCCTGGGCCAGCATGGCGCTGACCTCGGTGACCAAACGAGGATCCAGCTGGCCGGATACGAAGCCATAGCGGCCACCCGAGCCTTCCCACAGCGGCCGGAAAGCGGCGGCGCCACGCTGAATGATGTCCTTGTAGACGACCCAGCTGAGCGCCTTCGAGTCCAGATCCGGGTTCTCGGCGGCTAGTTCATCGATTCGCCCATTCCAGAAATCCGGATCTGTCTTCACGGCCGCAAGGGATAGCGGCGGGTTGGTGGTGCACCCGCGGAAGCCCGGTGAGCCACTTTCGAAATCCATGAGACGATCGAGTTGTGCGGCCAACTCGGCCTGCTCCTCGGCAGATCTGCTGTCCAGCAGTGACTTCCGCCACGCGTTGAACACCAGAGGTGACGAGTCCCACCAGATCTCGGCGAACTCATTCGTGGCCTGGATTCTCTCAATAGGGCTTTGTTTCATGGCTTGTCTCCCGTGATTGCTAGATCGTCAGCGAAGGAAGGTATGAACCGGTCAGGAAGCGATGCCCGAGAAGCGCGGCACCGTGGAGGGAAGACTGATCCCGATACTCAAACTCGTAGTCACCGAACCACCGCCGCCTCGCCGTCATCAACGCGTCGATCTTCGACCCGGTGCCCGCGGCGATCACCCGCCTACCCAATGCCACGTGCGATCCGACCTCCTCGAGATGCGAGCCCGAGTACATGGCATTGCCTCTCACGACGGCAAGCAGCATTTCGTCACGCGTGCTCTCCAAGTCGAGGCCGGTGAACGATCCGGTCAGCCTGCTCAGGCTGTACCGGGAACCTCCCAGAAACGGATCGTAAATGGGCAGGTGACGCTCCGCCTCTTCCAGGTCATCCTGAGCGAAGAAGTCGCGCAAGACTCCCGGCAGATAGTCCTCGTAGAACTCCTGGTCCGTCATCTCGGAGCAGAAGACCGACTTGAACCACTCGAAACCCTGGCCACCGGCATTGAGAACGAAGAATGTGAGCCAGCGGTCGGGCACCACATGACACCGTACGTTGAAGTTGGGCGAGGCCACGGGTGCGTCTACACAGACGTACGTGATCTCAGCGGTGCCGATGATGCTGATGATCTCGCCGTTCTCGGTGACACCGCCCGAAAGGGCGGCGAGGACCGCGTCGTTGCCACCCGTCAAAACCTGCACATCGGACGGGAGGCCCAACTCCGCGGCCACCTCGGGCAAGACGGTTCCCACCGCCTCGTGGGAATGGCGCAGCGGTGGAAGTCTCCCCGGCTCTATGCCAGCGGCCTCGAGCACAGGGGTGTTCCAAGTGAGATCGTTGTCTCTCGTGTTGTACAGGCCGGTGATTGAGGTCGTGGAGGGGTCGATGGCCCATTCGCCCGTGAGCCTCTTGATGAGGTAGGTGTTGGTGTGGCCGAACATGGCCGTCCGCTCCCAGATCTCCGGTTGCTCGTCGCGAATCCAGAGGATGGAGCTGAGCGAGGAGCCACCGGACACGGGCAGGTTGCAGGCATGCTCGAGGAACCAGTCGTCGCCGACCTTGGCTCGAATCGCCCGTGACTGCCGATGCGACCGACCGTCGAAGAAGAGCACGCCCGGTCCTTGTGCGTTCCCGTCCTCGTCCATTGGGGTCAACCCCGGGGTAGTCACAGAGAACGAAATCACACCTACGTCGTGAAGGTGCTCGGCGACCGCGGTGCACCCCTCCTTCAGGGCGTTCCACCACATTTCTGCGTCGACATCTGCCTTCACTCGGTCATAGACGTTGATCGGGTACGACCTGATGAAGCGGGCGAGCTCATCCAACTCCGGGGTGAATACTGCGAGCTTAAAACCCGTGGTACCTACGTCAACGGCGAGGATGTCATTACCCATCGACTACACCTTCCGTCACTAGGACACGACGAAGGGACTCACGTTGCTCGGCTGTGAGCGGAAGCAGAGGCCGGCGCGGGTAACCGCCACGAAGCCCCGCCATGTCCATAGCGGCCTTCACACCGGGCACGCCGTAGGTGCCGGAAATCGCTTTGTTGAGTCTTCTGCACTTGTTGTCGTGCTCGGTACCGGCAACGCGGTCCCCGGTGCGTCCGTACTCGAATAGTTGCTGCGCGATCTCAGGGAAGACATTCGCCAGGGACACGGTGCCACCGATCGATCCTTGGAGCATCGCGGTGAAGAGAAAGTTCGCCGACCCGGCCATGACATGGAAAGTGTCGCTCTCGAGAATCAGGAACTGCTCGATGCCAGAGCTGGCGCTGTCCTTCATGCCGACGATGTTGGGATGCTCGGCGAGTCGACCGACCAGATCCACCGACATCGTTATCCCCGAGAATCCCGGGGCGTTGTACACCAGCAGCGGGATCGGTGAGCTTTCAGCGACACCGACGTAGTAGCGGAACAGGACTTCGTCCGTCATCATCTTCCGGAAATAGGACGGTGCAAGGAGCAATCCGAATTCGGCACCGTGAGCGGCGGCCTCAACGAAGAATCGCTCGGCGTCACGCTGCGCCTCGTAGGCGGCGCCCGCCATGACCACCTGATTCGATCCCTTCGCTGCAGCGACGGTACGGAGCACAAGCAACTTCTCGGGCTCAGACACGCTTCGGTTCTCGCCGTTCGAGCCGAGTACCAGCAGGCCGAAGATGCCCGACTCCGCGTATAAGTTCACGTTGAAGGACAACGCGTCGAGGTCGAGTTCCTCGTCGGATCGGAAGGGGGTTGCGATTGGTGCGAACACCCCGCCGAGGCGGTCTCTGAGCTCGGAAGCGGCCAAAGTCACTACTCGACCTCTCCAGACTCGGTGATACGCGAGACCCGCTCCACACCGGAATAGGCGACGGCAACCACTCTGGTCTCGACAACCTGGCGCGGACCGAACTGGAATGCCGACCCATTCTCGATCGCACGGTTGAGCCCTCCATCGGGATGGCTCGTCCACGGCTCGAGAGCAAACGTGTAGTTGCGTCCGTACCACGGATACCCGGGCATGCCACCGAACACATGCCAGAACCAGAGATTCTTGAAGAGCGAGGCATCCCAGCGCAGACCGAATCCGACCTTGCGGTTCCCGCTCGTCACGCCGTACCAGCCCTCCTCAAGACCGTGGATTCGGATCCAATCGGTGACCTTGGCATCCGGGCCCAGCACGACACTGAGATCGCGAACGGAACCGTCCTTGCGTGTCGCCATCGGCCACTCGAACTCCTCAGCGAATACGAGCTCGGTGTCTACCCACGGCTCGGACCGCTCCGTCGTGCCGAGACAGGGGGGAAGATCGATCCGACACGACTCGTCGAGAAACGGGGGACCGAACGCCGGGTGATGCCCCCACATGACGTCCATCGGCTCGTCCGCGAGATTCTCCATCTCCTCGTCGATCACGAGCACCCCGCTGTTTGCTGCCAGGGTGAGGGTCTTCTCCAGCCGGAACGGGGTTCGCATCGTCTCCGTCTCCAAGCGCACCGACACCTGCTCGGGACGGTCCTCGACGACGGTGAGTGAGAACGGCAGTGTGAGCAGCTCGCCGTGGAAGGGCAGCTGGGCACCCTTGTACTGGACGGAGACGCCGCCGTTGGGGAAGCACTCTTGCCAGCCACCCTCGTAGCCGTCCACAAAAACGGACTCGTCCACGCCGCGCGGAATACTCGCAAACGGAGCAGGCTTCAGTCCGGTGGGCCGATGCCACATGAATTCTGTGTCCGTCGGCTTGTGCAGAAAACTCGAGATGTCGGAACCCTTGTCGAGAATGATCTCGACTCTGATCGTCTCGTTCTCCAACGCCAGGGTACGGAACCCTGCTGCCGTGTACTCCTTGATTCTCGCCCCGTAGTGCCGTGTACTCACGATTCCTCCTAAGCCTCGACCGGAAGCTGGTATGCCTCTATGGCGTTGCCCCCGAATACCGCAGCGCGGTCGGCGTCACTCAGCTCGCCGAGTGCATAGACCGCCGTGTCGTAGACCTGCGAATAGGTGCCTGCGAGCATGCAAACCGGCCAGTCGGAACCGAACATCAGACGGCGTGGCCCGAACCACTCGAGCAACATCTGCACATACGGTTTGATGTCGTCCGGCTTCCAGTTGTAGTGGTCTGCCTCGGTGATCATGCCGGACACCTTCACCCAGACGTTGGGATGGTGCGAAAGCGGCTTCATGCGTGAAAACCACGGCTCGATCTCGCCGGCGGCGATGTCCGGCTTGGCTATGTGGTCGACAACGAAGCGCATATCCCGATGTGCCTCAACGGTCCGCAGCCCCGACGGCAGCTCCGGCGACTTCAGGAGCAAGTCGTATGCGAGACCGGCCGCACCTACGGCGGCAATCCCCCGCTGCACCTCAGGTTGATCGAGCCAGTCCGGATCCGGCTCGTCGTGCACCTGATGCCGGATTGATACCAGGTACTCACCATCAGGTCGTGCCTGCAACTCGGCGAGCGTTTCGCCGACCGCGGGATCCATGAGATCGACCCATCCGACGACACCGGCCACGAAGTCCGTTGCCACCGCGGTTTCGAGGAACTCGATGGTCTCGGCCACGCTCGGAATCGTCTGCACGATCACGGTCTTGTCGATACCCTTTGCGTTGATCCAGGGTCGCAGATCCTCGGGACGGCGCTTCCCCTGGATGACCATCAGGTCATCGGTCATCCAGTAGTAGTCGTAGTCGGCGTTGCTCGTGTCCCAGAAGTGATGGTGTGAGTCAACTGTGATGGCCATCAGGACGCTCCAACAGTCGATTCGCCGAGCACCGGAGTCGGCGCATCCGGGTGCATGAGACCCTCAGCCTTCAGCTCTGCCCACAGATCGTCCGGTATATCGAAGGACATCTGATAGACCGTGTCGTCGAGATGGGAGATCTTGCGCACGCCTGCCACCACGGTGGCAACGGCCGGATGTGCGTAGACGAATTGGAGCGCGGCGGCACGTAGGTTGACGTCGTGACGCTCACAGACCGCTTTGATCCTGAGCGCTTTGTCGAGCCATTCCTGCGCCTCTGATGCCGGCCCGTAGTCGAAGTGCGACTCCGGGGTCGGATTGGCAAGCAGCCCGCTGTTCATCACGCCTGCGATCACGATCCCGATTCCCTTCTCGACGCACAGCGGCAGGAAGTCATCGAGGGCACGCTGATCGAGGAGCGTGTACCGCCCGGCCACATGAAGGCATCGAAGTCGCCCTCTCGGGCGAAGCGGGCCAGCATTTCGGCCTGGTTCATCCCGGCGCCTATGGCCTTGACGAGCCCCTGGCTACGCAATTCGGCGAGTGCCGGATATGCACCGCCGATCGCCTGCTCCCAGTGATTGTCCGGATCGTGGATCCAAAGGATGTCGAGTTTCTCGAGACCGGTGCGCTCGAGACTCGATTCGTAGGAGCGCATGATGCCGTCGTAGCTGTAGTCGTAGACCGGCCGGTAGTCGGGGACTCCCCTGTAGTACCAGTCGATCTGCAGCTCCGATATATCGCCTCCGATGCCGGTCACCGAGCCGAGAGCCTGCCAGTCACGGTCGAGGTCCGGATTGTTCTCGACTTCCTCGAGCGGGTACAGCAATCGACCGACCTTTGTCGACATCACCCACTCGTCCGAGGGGTGCTGCTGAAGCAACCTACCTAGGCGCTGCTCGGCGAGTCCGTAACCGTACAGAGGAGCTGCGTCGTAATACCTGATGCCGAGATTCCACGCGTGCTCCAGGGTCATCGCGGCCTGTTCATCCGAGACCGCCTCGTAGAGTCCCCCGAGTGGGGCCATCCCATACCCGAGCTGCGCGACCTGGATGTCCGTGGTGCCCAGTTGAACTACTTTCCTCGGATCTACCGGCATTTCGCTACCTCCTCAGTCGACTCATCAGTGGATGAGCCCCATGATCTGTTCACTGGTGTGTCCGTACTCGTGGTCGTTGGCGATCTCCCCCATCAGCCTGCCCTCGCGCATAACGAGAATCCTGTCTGCCAATCTCACCATCTCGGGCATATCACTCGAGATGAGGATGATGCCGAGGCCCTGTCCCACCAGCTCCCAGATGAGATCGTGCAAGTTCGCCTTGGTGCGCACATCGATTCCGACGGTCGGCTCGTCGACGATCAGCACCTCGACCCCGGCCGCCAGCCATTTGGCCACGCTCACCTTCTGCTGGTTGCCGCCGCTCAGTGATGCCACGGCCGTGTTCAAGGACGGGGCCTTCACATCGAGCTTCTCGACGTACGGAGCCACCGATGCGCGCTCCTCGCGCCCATTGATCCAGCCGATGATGTTCTGGAGCTTGTGCCACACCGTAATGGAGACATTCGTCAGCAACGAGTGGATCTGGATCAGACCCTCCTCCTTGCGGTTCTCCGACACGTATCCGATGCGGTATTTGTCGAGCGCATCGGCGACCGAACGGATCTTGGCCGGCTTCCCGTCCACGAGCACCTGGCCGCTGGTGATCTTGTCTACGCCGATGATCGCCTTGGCGAGCTCGGTACGACCGGCTCCCACCAGGCCGTACAGGCCAACGATCTCTCCGCGGGACAGCGTGAAACTGATATCGCGCGCACCCGACTCTGTGGACACGTTCCTCAATTCGAGGATGGGCCCACCCCGACCGGTGGTTCGCTCCTCCAGCTCCTGGGTGACCTGGGCTCGACCGACCATGAGTGTGATCAGCTTGTCACGATCCATCTCTCCAACAGGAGCTTTGTCTCCGGCGTTGCGCCCATCGCGCAGAACGATGATCGAGTCGCAGATCTGGAATACCTCTTCCAGCTTGTGCGAGACGAAGATGATGGCGACGCCCTGTTCACGCAGCCGCCGCAGGATGTCGAAGAGCACATCTGTCTCGAGCGGCGTCAGCGAGGCGGTCGGTTCGTCTAGCACCAGGATGCGGCCTTCGCGCGAGATCGCCCGGGCGATCTCGACGAGCTGCATGTGCGCCACGCTCAGGTTTGCGACTTGCGTATGAGAATCGACGGGTGCCCGCAGCAGGTCTAGCCACTTCTGGGCCTCTTCGTGGACCTTGTCGTAGTCGATCAGGCCGCGTTTGGTGCGAGGCAGATCCTCCAACATGATGTTCTCACCGGCCGAGAACTCGGGAACCAGGTTCCTCTCTTGGGGGACGTGGGCAATGCCGGCGGCAATGGCGGCAGGTGGGTTTGGTAGCTCGACTGGCTTTCCTTCGATGAGGATCTCACCTTCGTCGGCCTGGTAGAGGCCGGTGAGCACCTTGATCAGCGTCGACTTCCCGGCGCCGTTCTCACCGAGGAGAGCTACGACCTCCCCTGCGTGCAGGGTCAGCTCAACATCATCGAGTGCCTGAACCCCGGGGAAGGCCTTCGAGATCCCACGCATCTCGAGGAGTGGCGAGACAACGGCGGAAGTCCCGGTCGGTGTCGACCGTGTGGGATCATTCGATTCAGCGAAGCCATTGACTTCACTCATCACTGGCCTCCTTCGTTGGCCGTGGCTGGCATCCGGCGGAGGATTCCAGATCCGCCTGTTCGGCGCAGCTGACCGAGGACAACTGCGATGAGGATGAGGCTGCCCTGCAGCAGGGTGACCCAGAAGGGATTGACGCGGTTGATGGCGAGTGCGTTGCTGATCAGCTCGAGGATCGACACACCAAGCAGGGTCCCGATCACGGCGATCTTCCCGCCTTCGAGAACGACACCGCCGATGATGATGGCGGCGAATCCTGGCAGTAGCCAGTCGGTCCCAATGGTGGGAGTGCCTGCCTCTACTCGGGCCATGGTCAGCAAGCCGGCGATAGCCGCAAGCAAACCGGACAGCATGTGGGCCCAGATGATGACTCGATCGACGGGGACACCGGTCAGCCGCGCCGCGGATTCGTTGCCACCGACGGCGAGGATCTGTCGGCCCAACACCATCCGATGGAACAGCACCGAGAGCAGCACGATCACAACGACCGTGATTGCCGCAGGCCATGGCCAGAACCCCAAGCGAGCCTGACCCCAATCGATGACACCCTTGTAGATGTCATAGAAGGGGTTGGCGTTGGTGATTGCCATTGTCGCCCCTGTGTAGGCACTTGCCGTTGCCAGAGTGATGATGAAGGAGTGGATCCCTGATTTGACGGTCAGGAACCCGTTGATCCATCCCATGAGCACTCCGGCACCGAGGCCGGCAACGATCACAAGCGGCAACGGCATCCCGTACCACTCCATCAGCATCGCAGATATGACAACCGACAATGCACCGGTTGCGCCTAGCGCGATGTTGAATCCGCCTGTCGCCACCACCACCATCTGGCCGTAGGCGACGATTGCAGCGAGGGCGATGTTGTAGAGCAATACGTAGATATTGAACGTGACGAGGAATTGATCGGTGAAGATCGAGAGTCCCGCAAGCCCCAGAAGGACAACCACGAACAGGACACCGGTGTCCGATCGGATCAGTGATCTCAGGGTCACTCGACCATCTGTCTTTACACGCTGAGCTCATTCGTTGACTCCGATCCTGCTGCGCTCCACGGCAACTGAACGGACCCTATCGAGGATCACAGCGGCCAGAAGGACCAGGCCGGTGAGCAGCTGAACCCAGAAGCTGGGTACGTCGAGCAATGTCAGGCCGTTCTCGATGGTCCCCAGAAGCAAGCCACCAAAGAATGTGCCGAGGACGTTCACAACACCGCCTGCAAGCAGCGTGCCGCCGATGGCGGGAGCTGCGAAGGATGGAAGTAGCCAGTCGCCTCCACCTGCGGTGCCGATGGATGGGATGGCAGACCCGATCCTGGCGACGAGCATCACTCCCGCCAGACCGGCGAGAGCTCCTGAGAGGACATGGGTCAAGAGGATGATCCGCTCAACGGGTACCCCCGATACCCTGGCCGCCCGTACGTTTGCGCCAACTGCAAGCATCTGGCGCCCGAACGTGGTCGTCCGGTACCCCACGTACAGCAGAGCGACCACGCCGACCATGATGAATACGAGTGGCGAGACGAGTCCGAAGATCTTCAACTTGCCGAAGTCGAGGAATCCTTGGGGCAGGTCACGGAACGCTTCCACCTTGGTGATGATGTACATCGCCCCGCTGAATACTCCTGCCGTGCCCAGCGTGATGACGAACCCGCTGATACCGGTCTTGACAATCAGGATTCCGTTGATCGCCCCAAGCACACCGCCGAATGCCACGGCGAGCACCATTGCGATGGGCCATGGGATTCCGAATTGCTGCATGAGCCATCCGAGAAACATGGCAACCACTCCGCCAATGGCCCCGACAGCGAGGTTCATGCCTGCGATTCCGATGACGACCATTTGGGCCAAACCAACCACGATCAGAATCGAAGTCAGTCGCCCAACTGAATAGATGTTGAACTGGGACGTGAAACCATGGGCGAACAACGCAAAGATGACCCACGAGGCGAAGACGATCGAGGCAAGCCCGATACGATCCCAGATTGCAATGACGTTGTACCGCCGCACTGTCACTCCCGCATTCTCAACGGACGGAGAAGGTCGGGTTCTCCGACTCGGGTAGCCAGCCAAGTTCTGGCTCCACCCTCTCCAACTGTGGAGGGTCGGTCACCGGGAGCGGTAGCTCCCGGTGACCGACCACCAGGTCTGCTATCTGCCGACGATACGCTTAGGGACAGTCGAGATAGTTGCCCTCGAAGCTGTCGAGCAGCTGTTGGGTGATCTCGACACGCTTCTGCGCGTAGTCCGCGATCGAAACACTCTCAGTGGGGCCGACGGGCTGACCGTCAGCAGTGATGAGGAATGTGCCAGTATCGATCAGGAACGGGGCACGAGGCTTGACGGTGCAGCCATGACGGAGTTTGTCGAGGACCCACGAGCCGAGGTAGGCCTGGCCGTATGGGTTCTGCGACATGGTCCCGAGAACGTACCCGTCCTCGATGCCACGCAGTACCTCGGGGTCGTCGTCAATACCGATGAATAGGATCCGCTTATCTCCCAGGTTGCGGAGCAACGTCGCAGCAACCGAAGATCCGACATAGGCGACGCTGATCATGCCGTCGATATCATCGCCGTTCGAGGCGAGGATGGCGCCAACCTTCTCAGTGGCCGCTTCCTGATCATCCGAGTCGGTCAGGTGCTGGAGCACCTTGACACGGCCCTCGGTCTCATACGTCGCCAGGTCAACGGCGGCGATCCGAGCCTGCGTGTTCGGGTCAACAAGACGGCTGGCAATGTGGACGATCTGACACGGATCATCGACCGTACAGCCGACCGTGTCCTCCAGCGCCGCGATGAGTGTCGTGGTTGCGATATAGGCAGAGTTGCCCACGTCGGTAGCCAAACAGAACGCCGCAGGTGAAGGCTCGCTGGTGCAGCCGCCGGCTGCGATCGACGGGATTCCCTGACTCTTCAACTCATCCATGAGAGCGTTGGTGCCGTTGGCATCGCCCGGGAATATGTTGAAAGCGTTGTAGCCCTGCGCGACCAGGGTCTCAATCAAGTTGTTCTGGGCCGTGAGCTCCCATTGCGGCGGGAACTCGTAGCTTCCGCCAGCAAGACCGAAGTCCGTTACAGCCGCTTCGGTACCAGGGCCCCACGCATCAAAGAATGGGTGTGGACCGCCAGCAACGCTTGCGACCTTGGTGGGTTCAACGGTTGGCGTGGCATCGGTGGCAACGGTGTCGCTGCCAGCCGTGGTTTCGCTCGAGTCGCTCGAATCGCCACACGCCCCGAGCACGAGTAGGAACGCCATGAGCACCAAGAGCACGCTCACGTTCCGATTACGGAAGATCATCTCTCCTCCTCCAGGTCTACGAAATCTCCCACTTCGGGTCCTCTGTCTCATCAGCGAACATGGGTTCATCTAGTAAAACAGCGTACCGTCTAGCGATAATACCTCCGCGGAAAGAGAAAATGCAACATGATTTTGCACAGTGAAACAGTTAAGGTAGAAATGGTGCCTCCAAGTATCAAGGAGAAATCATGTCGAGAGCGCTGGCCAGAGGGTTATTGGTAATAGAGACCCTGGCGGGAGCTGATGAACAGGGTCTCGGACCGACTGCCGTCGCCGAGGCCGCTGAGATTGACAAGGCGACTGCGTCCCGCATTCTGCAGACGCTCATCGACACCGGGTATGTGGTCCACGACGATGTGACCCGCCGCTATCGGCTCACCGGGAAGATACGAAACCTGGCACAAGGCGTCGGCGATCAGCTGGATCTCCGTGCCGTGGCTCGCCCCCACCTGCGCAGACTCAACGAGGAGCTGAACGAGACGGTCCACCTCGGCGTCATGCATGGTGACCACATCGTCTACCTCGACAAGCTCGAATCAACCAACAGCATCCAGCTCGTTTCGGCAATCGGCCAATGGATGCCCCTTCACTCAACGTCTCTCGGTAAGTCGATGCTCGCCGAACTCCCCGACGAGGAGCTCGAAGACGTGTTAGCCACGATCGACTTCACGCCCAGGACGGAACGAACCATCACCAATGTCGAGGACTTCCGGAGAGCCATCGACAAGACGCGGGCCGATGGCTACTCGACAGATGACAGAGAGAACGAGCCTGCCGGAGCGTGCGTGGCTGCCGCTGTGGTTGACTTCGACGGGCGACCGGTAGGAGCTATCAGTATCTCGGGGCCGGAATTCCGGATCCGGCACCGTTTTGTTGAACTCGGCGAAGCCGTACGCGAGGCGGCTCGCGCCATCGGGCAGGAACTCGGCGCCCGATAGGGTCGGGATGTGGATCTCCTCGGTGACCAGCAACTTGACCTTGACCGCTAGGGGATCGTGCTAGATCGGCCATGTGGCATTCCGATCGAGAGTGCATAGAGTGCGGACCATGAACCAAACCCCTGATCACGACCGTGTCATCGTCTTCGATCTCGGTGCGGTGCTCATCGATTGGGACCCTCGTCATATGTACCGGAAGCTCTTTGACAACGAGGCCGACATGGAGAGCTTCCTCAGCGAAGTGGCGACGCTCGAGTGGAACGCTCAGCACGATGCCGGGGTGCGGTGGAAGGACGGTGTTGCCCAACTGATCGCCGAGCACCCGGAACATGCCGATCTGATCACCGCCTACTGGAAGCGTTGGGACGAGATGCTGAATGGGCCCATCGAGGGCACCGTGGAGATCCTCCGTCGGCTCAAAGACGCCGGCCATGAAGTCCACGCTCTCACCAATTGGTCCAACGAGACCTTTCCGATTGCAAGAGCCCGCTACGACTTCCTCGATCTGTTCGACAGCATCGTCGTCTCCGGCGAGGAGCGAGTGATGAAACCTGACCATCGCATCTATCGGATCCTCCTCGATCGCATCGGTCGATCCGCCACCGAGTGCATCTTTGTCGACGACAGCGCAAAAAACATCCAGGCGGCAGCCGAGCTTGGCTTCGACACAATTCGCTTCGTCGATTCCGAACATCTGCGCCAAGAGCTGGTTTCCCGAGGCCTGCTCAACTGAATCATCCGATAGCCTCGCGCTGCGAACGGAGGCAGATCAACTTTCGCCGATGGTGACCTTGCAGTCGGCGTGACCGCACTTGCATGGCTCAGATCGCTCACCGATCCCGAGCCGGCAGGTCGGGCCACAGTGGTCGATGGTCTCGTCCACCGGGCACGTGCAAGGCTCGAACGCGCAGATCTTCACTGGTTCATCGGCGATGTCTTCAGCAACCACAACTACATCCCTTCGGTCGCAAATATCGCTCTGCCAAAGCAGCAATCCAATCGATCAGCAGAGCAAGGATGGCAACGAGCGCAGCGCCGACGAAGATCACGGTGTTGCGCTGCATCTGAGGCCAGGATTGATGGTCTCACCCAGGCCACCCGCACCGATCAGAAATACTAGGGCGCCCACCCCCAGGTTGATGACAAGTGCGGTACACACTCCGGCGGGGATGACCGAAGACCGACCGCGATGAAGCCCGACACCCGTTCCAAAGCCACGAAGCCGCGTTTCCAACCACTCGCAATACGATCCGTGCGCTGTCAAGGCTAGATCCCCTTCGGCCGCAGAAAGCGCTCCGCTATTGCGGCAAACCAATCGATTGTCAACGCCAGCATCGCCACCATCGCGGCGCCTTCGAATAGGGCGACGTTGCGTTGCAGCTTGAGCCCGCTCACGATGGTCTCGCCGAGACCGCCGCCCCCGAGGAAGACGGCGAGAGCCGCCATACCGACGTTGATCACCAGCGCCGTCCTGACCCCGGCCAGGATCACCGGAACCGACAGCGGCAACTCGATGCGACGCAGAGCCTGGGCCTTTGACATTCCCATGCCCCGGCCGGCTTCGATGACGGCCTCATCGACCTGTTCCAACCCGACGATGGTGTTGCGGAGCACCGGCAGGATCGCGTAGAGAACCAGGGCACCGATAGCGGGCCACTGCCCGGTGCCAAGCCACATATAGAACAGCAGCAGCAGACCGTAGGCCGGGATCGCCTGGCCCGAGCTGGCAAAGGTCAACACCGGTCCGGAGAAGCGCTTGAACCTGGGACGGGTGAGAAAGATGCCCAGCGGGATCGCGATCAAGACGACAAGGATCGTCGACCAGGCGGTCATGTAGAGATGACCCCTGATCTGCTTCCACACCTTGGTACTCTCCATGATGCGGTGGGTCGTTGTATCGATCGTGGCATTGTTCCAGACAAGCAACATCGCCACACCGAGGAGCACGGCCATCGTCGGGGTGATGATGAGGCCGATCCAGTCCCCGACATCGCCGGTTCTGGCTCGCACCTTGCTCAAGAACCACCCGGGCGCCCCCGTCCCACCGGTTGTGTATTCGGTCTCGCCGATCACTGCGAGGCCCCCATCGCACGCCGCTCGGCGGTGTGACGGCGGGCAGCCTCCTGCATCGAATCGATCTCATGCATAATGGTCTCGAGACGAATCGCCCCGGTGAAGTGGCCGCGACCGTCGACGACGCATGCGCAACCGTGAGCCGACTGCAGCATGTACTCGAGGGCGTCGGCCAGGGTGTCCTCGGGCTCGACCTGGACGGTCACATTGAGACCGGCGTCGGTGAGTGCGACAGAAGGATCATCGAGGTTGTCCTCGTCCACCCAGCGGACGGGATGCCCTTCCGCGTCGAGCATCAACAGATAATCGACGTCGGAGGCGCGCAGCTGTCGGAGCGCTTGCTCGCGGCTGACACCTTCCCGGATCACGGGATAGTCGTAGAGATCGACTTCTCGGACTCGCCTCAGGTTGAGACCCTTCAACGTTGCCCCACCGCCGAGGAAGTTCTCGACGAACTCGCTGGCGGGATGCGCCAGGATGCGTTCCGGAGTGTCGAGCTGGGCGATCTGGGACTGCTCCTTCAAGATGGCGATGCGATCACCCATCTTGATGGCCTCGTCGATGTCGTGGGTCACAAAGACAATGGTCTTCTTCAGCTCCGCCTGGAGACGGAGAAACTCGTTCTGGAGCCGGTCCCGGGTGATGGGGTCGATCGCTCCAAAGGGCTCGTCCATCAGCAACACGTCCGGGTCGGCACCGAGCGCACGAGCCACGCCGACCCTCTGCGCCTGCCCACCCGACAACTCTTTCGGGTAGCGATTTCGGTACGTGGCCGGATCCATCCCCACCATCTCGAGAAGCTCATCCACCCGTGCCGGGATACGGCTCTTCTCCCAGCCGAGCAGCCGGGGAACGGTGCTGATGTTCTCGGCAATCGTGCGATGAGGGAACAAACCGATCTGCTGGATGACATAGCCGATGCGACGACGCAGCTGATCGGGGTTGACGTCCGTGACGTCCTCGCCTTCGAAGACGATCCTGCCCGAAGACGGCTCGATCATGCGATTGATCAACCGCAACGTGGTGCTCTTGCCGCAACCGGATGGCCCCACTAGTACGAGAATCTCACCGATCGGCATGTCCATCGTGAGCGAATCGACCGCAGGCGTTTCGGTCCCCGGGTAGATCTTGGTGACCTCATCGAGATGGATGAGGGCTTGTTCTGGTCGAGTTGTCACGTCAGGGGCTCCTTGCTCATCTGATGCCTGCGGGGGTTGTGAGTTTGCGGATGCCATTGATGACCGCATCGAAGAAGAGGGCCAGCAAGATGGTGAAAACGACGCCGGTCCACCCCGCTTCCACCGAGTTCGGGAGCGGGTAACGGTTGAACGAGTCCTGGATGTAGTGCCCCAGGCCACCGCCGCCGACGAGAACGGCAATGGCGGCAATTCCGGTGGTCATCAGCACCGAGACGCGGATACCGGCGATGATCACAGGCCAGGCCAGCGGGACCTCGACCTGCCACAGCCGCTGCCATGAGTTCAACCCCATTCCCTTTGCCGATTCGAGCACTGCGGGGCTCACCTCGTTGAGTCCGGTCACCGTGTTGCGCAGGATCGGCAACAACGCATACATGAACAAAGCGACGAACGTCGGCCAGAAACCCAGGTGCAGCAACGGAAGAAATATGACGAAGAGGGCAAGCGACGGGATCGTCAAGAACACAGCAGTGATGCCGAGTGCCATCTCCCGCACGATCGGCCGATGCCGAACCAGGATTCCGACCGCCACCGCAACGACTACCGCGGCCAGTGCGGCCGAGAGCACGTACCAGCCGTGCTGCACCGTCAAACGGAAGATCTCACCCGGCCGGTGACCCATATACTGGAACCAGCTGGTCAACGACTCCACGATCGATCTGCTCCTTTCTCATCGTCGAGGGCCGGGGTGAATCACCCCGGCCCTCGAATCGATTGTCAGCTTCAGATGAGCCCAACCTGTGCCAGGTAGTCGCGGGCCACTGCTGAGGCGTCTTCCCCGTCGACGGAGACACGCTTGTTCAGCTCTGCCATCGTGGGGTTGTCGAGACCACTCAGCAGCATGTCGGCGATCTTGTCCCACTGCTCGGGAGCCTTCTGATAGACCTCATCACGCATCGTCAGAGAGACGTTGTAGAGGATCATGATCCCGGGATCCTCAACGATCGACAGATCGAGATAGGAGATCCGCCCGTCGGTTGTGAAGATCTCGCCGAAGTCGCAGTTGCCGTTCGCCGTCTCGTTGTAGATGACATTGGTGTCGAGGATGTTGGTCTGGGACTCGGGCACCGTGTATCCGGTGGCGTTCTCGAAAAGGATCAGACCGTCGTCCCGGCTCGGGAACTCGGACTCCATGCACACAGTGGTGTCGGGATTGGCTGCGAGGTAGTCGGCCATACCTTGCATGTCGAACGGGCCGCCGTTCGAATCGGTGAGATCTGGGCCGGTGGCGAAGCCATAAGTGTCGTTGAACGGCGACCGGCCAATCCAGTCGATGTTGTTCTCTTCTTTGTCCATCTTGCGTACGTTCTCGGTGAGGGTGGCCGGGTCGCTGCTCGGGTCCGGCTGGGCGAGATGGACCGCCCATCCGGTGCCGTTGTACTCCATGTACACGTCGATGTCGCCGCTGAGCAACGCCTCCCGGGCCACGGCGGTGCCACCAGTGTTGGTCTTGTCGGTGACGTCCGCACCGGCGGCCTTGAAGGCCTCGACCATCAACTCGCCCAGAACCAGCTGCTCAGTGAAGTCCTTCGAGCCAACCGTCACCGAGATACCGGAGAGGTCGACGTTGTCGGCGATCATCATGCTGTCACCGGAGCCAGCGGCTGTAGTCATCCCCCCGGCTGCGGCGGTAGTTGTCGTCTCGTCGTCTCCCCCACCACAGGCGGCGGCAACGAGCGCGATAACCATGACGACGAACGTGAGCCGCCGCCAGGTCTTGAACCTGATCATCTTGTCCCTTTCGCTTGTTTTTTTGGCTGATATCACGTCGAGAGCACTCTTCTTGCTCGCGACCAATGTGCAAGGCGAACTGGAATCAACCTATCCAACTGCCGGAGCGATCAGAATCGCTCACGCCCATAAGCGCCCAGAACCGCTCTACGGCCGCCGACCCGGAGCAAACAAACTCGAGCTCAACGACGCTGCCGGAACAGTCCCATGCGCAGCGGAGGCATCCGCTGTCTGCCAGAGACCATAGTGAACCAGGCTGAGAACCGAAATCCGTCCGCTCGGAATGGGCCGGGAACCTTGCACTACACAACGATCGTCTCAGGGACACCAAAGAGACTGCGAAGGAGAAGGAAGATGAAGAAGATACTTCTGTTGATAGCCACACTCGCCCTGGTCGTTGCTGCGTGCGGAGGCGAGGGTGACACATCATCAGCAGCCCTCCCCGTCAATACGGGCGACGAACCGACGGCCATGGATGCAACCTGTCTTGCCGGCGAGCCAAACTGCCAGGACATCCCCGGTAATACCGCCGTGCCACAGGATCTGCCGGGCGATGACGCTGTCGTCGGTGATGGCATGGCAGTCGACGGCGGGCTCACCGTCGCTGACGCCAACAACGGCGCGGCAGACGGCATCATCGCCGTCAAGGGGTTTGTCGTCGCATCAGGCGACGAAGTCCGGCTATGCGATGCTCTGGCCGAGTCGTTCCCCCCACAGTGTGGCGGAGACTCTGTGATCCTCGACAGCCTCGACTCGATCGATCCGGACGAGTTGACCTCTGAGGGCGACGTCACCTGGACCAATGCTCAGCAGACGGTCTACGGCGAACTCAGCGATGGGATCCTCACCACAACCTCGCTGAGCCAGTAGGACTCAACCGATCAACACAATGTGCAGATGGCGGGGCCCGTGCACACCGAGCGTCAATATCGACTCGATATCGCCGGTGCGGCTGGGTCCCGTTATCGCGACCACGTTCGACGTGGCCCAATCCACCCGCTCGAACGCATCGGCCAGTGACGGGACGATACGTGAAACAGGTAGCAACACGATGTGATGCTCCACGAGCAACGATGCAGACCGGGGTCGTCCTGGCCCATGAGCAAGGACCACCGTCCCCGTGGCCGCGATGGCTACGTCGGCGCCAGTGATACCAATCGTCACCACGCCCACCCGATCATGATCAGAGGTACGAGAGACATCGCCGACCGCGGCGTCGACCCGATGCAGCCCGTTGACCGCGACATGCTCTTCCCAGGCCGGCACGATCAAATCAAGATCGTCCCAGGCGATAAACGACTTCTTCTCCCCCATGATCCCGGCAACCGCCTCCAAAGCCTCGGACGGGTTGTCGACACGGGTTACCTCCGCCGACACTGCCCGGGCCTGATCGACGAATCTCGTGACCGGATCGTCGAATTGGATCGGCGGCATCTGTCCCGGGCCATCAGGGTCGGGAAGAACGGCCCCGCGCAACGAGGCACGCACTCTGCCGAGGAAGGCCTCACGCTCCACGTTTCCTCCACCAGTCGTTGAACGTCTCGGGTGCCGGGGCGGGTAGCTCCCTGTCCTTCGTCCATGCCCGCAACACCGGGACACGGCGCATCCAACCATCCCTACTCCACAGTTTCCCGACGATCGCTCCGAGACGGGTCAGCACCCGAAACACTCTGGGGTGAGTTGATGCCCAGGCATATGCGGCGAGACCGCGCCGTATCCCCGGAGACATGGTGTGCGTGCTCTGGGTCCTCAGCTCGACCAGCAGCTTGGGGATGTCGATGCGAACCGGGCACACTTCCTGGCAAGCGCCGCACAGCGAAGATGTTGCAGGCAGGTCATGCCACTCCTCGAGCCCGAAGAGCGACGGAGTGAGCACCTTCCCGATCGGGCCTGAGTACACCGAGCCGTATGCGTGGCCACCGACGTGCCGGTAGACCGGGCATGCGTTGAGACAGGCGCCGCAACGGATGCAAAAGAGGATCTCGGCAATCTTGGACCCGAGCGTGGCGCTGCGGCCGTTGTCGACGATCACGACGTGGAATTGATCGGGCCCGTCTGGCTCTCCTGGTCTGCGGGGCCCTGCGACGATGTTCGTGTACGACGAGAGTCCTTGGCCCGTTGCCGATCTCGCCAGCACTTCGAGCATCACGGCGAGATCGGCCCGATCGCGGACCAGCCGCTCCATTCCCATGACAACAACATGGATCCGAGGCGCGGTCGTACAAAGACGGCCGTTGCCTTCATTGGTGACCAGCGCGATCGACCCATCATCGGCGACGCCGAAGTTTGCTCCACTGATCCCCATCCCGGCGCTGAGGAACCGTTCCCGGAGAAAGGCCCGCGCAATATCGTTTAGCTCGCCCGGATCGTCCGTGTATGCGACTCCAAGCTTCTCGGCGAACAATTCCCCTATCTGGTAGCGGTTCTTGTGCAGCACGGGAGCGATTATGTGCGAAGGGGTCTCGCCTGCGAGCTGCACGATGAACTCACCGAGGTCGGTTTCGATGGCCTCGACTCCGGCGGCTTCCAATGCGGAGTTGAGGTGGATCTCCTCGGTGACCATCGACTTGACCTTCACCGCCCGGGAAACGCCCTCGACCCTTGCCAGGTTGACGATGTATTCATTTGCTTCTTCGGCATCGGCGGCGAAGAACACGTTGCCCCCGTTGCGCGCTACGGAGTCTGCAAACCGCCGTAGGTGCACGTCCAGGTCTGCGATCACTTCGGCGCGGATCCGACGGGCCCGATCGCGCATCTCTTCCATCTGGGGAAACGCTGCGACAGCTTCTTGCCGGTGTTCGAAGTGACCGCGTGCCCCACGATCGATGGCAATGGGAACCCCCTCGGCGAAGGCATCCTGGATCCGCTCGCGGAAACTCGTCACTCGAGCCCCCCGGCCAGGATCTCGGCAATGTGCTTCGTCTCGACGGTGCTGCCGCGACGCTTCAGGCCGCCTCCAATGTGCATCAGGCAACTCACATCGATGCCCACAGCAACATCGGCGCCACTCGACTCGATGCGCTCGATCTTGGTGTCCATCATCGCAGCGGAGACCTCTGGCGCCTTGATCGAGAAGAGACCGCCGAAGCCACAGCATTCGTCCTCGCCGCTGAGCTCGACACGCTCAATCCCCGCTCCGTCGAGTAGCTGTTTCGGCTGTTCCCGCACCCCCAGCCAGCGCAGTCCGTGGCAGGAGGCGTGATAGGTGGTGGTGCACCCATCGCAATCGACGGTTGACGGCTCGAACCCGGCGTCTTCGACGAGGAATTGCGTCAGCTCCCGGGTGCGACCGGCTACCCGTTCCGCTTTGCGGCGATACACGGCGTCTCCGGCGACCAGCTCCTCGCTGTGGTAGATGAGCATCGCGGCACACGATCCGGAAGGGACGACGATCGGGCCGTCTGTGGCGTCGAGCACATCGAGTGTCTGCCTGATCTGCGCCGTGGCCTCGGACCGGAACCCTCCGTTGTAGGCCGGTTGACCGCAACAGGTCTGGTCGAGCGGAAACTCCACTTCATAGCCTGCCTGCTCCAGCAACATCACAGTCGCCTTACCGACACTCGGATAGAGACTGTTTACGAGGCAAGTGACAAACAATTGAACCGGCATTCGGGCAGCCTAACCGACACCTGCATGACCACGATCTCTCACGGCGGAAGACCTCTCTGACCCTGCGGCAAGGAGTCGGATACGAGTGTGATCGCCATGACGACCTCGTCGCGGTCACCGCGTTCGCCGAATCGCAGCGCACCGACCTGACGGCCGATCTCGTGCCATCCGAATCGTTCGTAGAAGGGCTCGAGGTTTTCGCCTCCCCGCACAGTCAATACCAGCTGCTCCAGTCCAAGCGAAGCAGCGTGCTCGACTGCGTGGGTCAACAGAGCAGCGCCGACACCAGCCCCGCGATGGGAAGGGTGACTCTGGAGGCGTTCGATCGTGGCCCAGTGCAACGTCAGCGGCGATTCGTTGAAGCGAATCGATACCCACCCTGCGAGCTCATCTCCGACGCGCGCTTGGAGGACGACGAGCTCTCCGTGTTCGATCTCGTCGGCGATCCTGCGCACCGCCTCGCGCACGGTCTCGATGTCAATCGGGGGAAAGGGGAACCCGACGGCGCCACCGTTGTTGGCTACGTCCATCCAGCATCGGGTGACCTCGTCTTCGAGTCTTCCCCCTGGTTCGATCTTGCTGATCTCGCTGACCCCGGCCTGACTCAACATCGGCCGAACACTAGGACCACCGCTCGATCACCATCAAGGTGATGTTCGGCCACAAGGCAGTCCCCCCGGCACGGCTGGGGGGACTGCCTTCTCTCTTGCTACCTCGCCGCGTTCGCCGCGATGGCTGCCGATAGGTACTCGGCGAGGCCTTCGCCCGCCTTGTCGATGTTCTCCTTGAACCTGACGTCGGCTACGTACATCTGGCCGAGACCGGCGTGCATCTCCTTCGAGCAGTCGTAGAACCGGCTGCTGATGTGGAGCCGGTGCTGCTCGGCGAGGCCCATAGCTTCCGGATCGTCGGCGGGTGTGCCGGCGGCCATGAGCTTGACGAGGCCCTGATAGATCCCGTCTACCTCGGCCTGCACGGCCTTCCAGTCGTCCTTGGTGTATCGGGCGGTGCGCTGAGCTGATTGCTTGTAGGCATCGGTATCTCCCCAGCGTTCCTTCGCCTCCTCTTCGTACTCGGCAGGATCGAAGTCACCAAAGACCTCGAGCATGTCTTCGTTACTCATTGTCTCTCCTATCTGCTCCGCAGCAATTGCGTGATCGACCGCATCGATCATCCTCGACAGATGCTCGGCTCGAGCTTCGAGCATCTCCCTCTGCTGCTTCAGCGCAGTCGACCTCGAATAGCCGGGTCGACCCACTATCTCTCGTATCTTCTCGAGTGAGAATCCGAGCTCGCGGAAGAACAACACCTCCTGGAGTCGCTCTACCTCGCCCGAACCATATGTCCGGTAGCCCGACTCGGTGCGCCCCGCTGGCACCACCAGACCGATATCGTCATAGTGGTGCAGGGTTCGCACCGTCACGCCGGCGAGACGAGCCACGGATCCAACTGTCAGTTCACTCATGAGCCAAACCCTAAACCCTCACGTTACGTAAGGGTCAAGAGATTTCTGGAGGATTTTTTGATGAAGGGGGAAAGACCACAGTTCGCCTCGAGCTACGGGATCTCCGGAGAAACCACCGGGACGATCGGATGGGAGGTGTCATCCGGCAAGATGGCGATCGCCCGCAACTACTGGGTCGTCACCGTCGATCCGCACGGCAACCCGCATACGGTTCCGGTGTGGGGGGTATGGATGGACGATCGGTTGTACTTCGGCATGGACACAGCCTCCCAGAAAGGAAGGAACATCGCCGCCAACCCGCGCGTCGTGGTCCATCTCGAAAGCGGGGATGATGTCGTCCTGCTCCATTGCGACGTGGCGACCGAAGCAGGCTCGGCAGTGAGAGAACGTGTTTTCGCCACATATCGAGAGAAGTACTCGATGCCGAGTGATTTCAGCTTCGACCCCGTGATGTGTGCAATCCCCTATCGTGGGTTCGCTTGGCTGGAGGCGGATTTCCCTAGAACCGCAACCAGATATAGCCGCTGACGCACTTGCACCGTCATCGCAAAGCCGCTGGACTACACGGCGAAGCCGGAGGCACCCATGCTCAAATTCGACTCGCTCCACAAGCGTTACGGCGACGTGACCGCGCTCGATGGGCTGAGTTTCAACGCTGATGCCGGTCGCATTCTGGGGTTTCTCGGCCCCAATGGCGCAGGGAAGACAACGGCAATGCGTTGTGTCTTCGGACTGGTCACACCGGACGCGGGCGAGGTCACCTGGAACGACAAACCGATCGATGAGCCCACCATGCTCAGGTTTGGATACATGCCGGAGGAGCGGGGGCTCTACCCGAAGATGAAGATCGGCGATCAGGTGACGCACTTCGCCCGTCTCTCGGGTCTGGATAGCGCCACTGCCAGAGAATCGGCAGAACGCTGGTTACGCGATCTCGATCTGGGTGACCGGATCAGCTCGAAGGTGGAGGAACTGTCTCACGGCAACCAGCAGCGAGTCCAGCTCGCTGCAGCTCTCGTCCACGATCCTGTGGTCGCCATCCTCGACGAGCCGTTTGCCGGACTCGACCCGATTGGTGTCGATACCATGGCCGATGTGCTCCGTAGCCTGGCTGCCCGGGGGACCGGCATCGTCTTCTCCAGTCATCAGCTGGACTTGGTCGCCGATGTCTGCCAGGACGTCGTCATCATCGACAACGGCCGGGCCAAGCTGGTGGGAGAAGTCACAGAACTGCAACGAATGTCGCCAACCCGGTACCTCCAGGTCGAAGTCGACGGGCAGCCATGGACGAGGGAGCTCAGAGGAGTCGACACCGTCGCCACCAACGGCAAGCGTCGATTCGTTCTCGACAGGAACGCCGATCTCGGCCCGATTCTCGACATGGCGGCACATGATGGGGAAGTCACCAGGTTTGCATTCGAGCCGCCCCATCTGACCGACCTGTTCCGAGAGGCGGTGCGACGATGACCAGGACGCAGCGGATCTTCCAGCTGGCCAAACGAGATTTCTTGCAGCGTCTCAGGAGTCGCGCCTTCCTCGTCTCGATGCTGTTGATCATCGTGTTGGCGCTGGCAGTGGGGCCGCTCATCAGCCTGGCCGAAGGCAGCAACAAGGCCAGTGTCATCGCACTGGTAGGCAACCAGCCAAACGGGTCGGAAGCGGCGATCCAGCAACAGGCCGACGCCCTCGACGTGAGCATCGAGATGAAACACTTCACCGACCTGAACACCGCAGAGAGTGCCCTCTCGAACGGCGATGTCGCGGTCGTGGTCGATGGGATATCCGAGCTCATCTACGACAAGACCTCGTCGATCCAGCTCTCAGCAGTGATCACAAACGGGATAGCGGCCGCACAGCGGCAGATCGAGGCCGACAGCATGGGCCTTTCGACCGCTCAGGTGAGCTCGCTGCTGGCACCGGTGCAATTCAATGAACGCACACTCGCGCCTAGCAACACAAGCCAGGACAATGCGCGGCAGGCGGCGGCGTTTGTTGCCCTGATGCTGCTGTACATCTCGATACTGATGTTCGGCCAGTTCGTGATGATGGGCGTCATGGAGGAAAAGCAAACCCGGGTAGTCGAGGTTGTGCTGTCGCGCGTCAAGCCAACCGATGTTCTCATCGGCAAGGTGCTCGGCATCGGGTTGCTCGGCTTGATCCAGATCGTTGCCCTGGGTGGGGCGCTGCTATTCACCGTTTCGTCGGCGCACATCGCCAACTTCGACCTCGGTGGGATCGGCATCAAGTTATTCGGGATGCTGATCATGTGGTACCTGCTCGGCTACGCGTTCTATAGCTTCATGTACGGCGCGCTCGGTGCCACCATCTCACGGCAAGAAGACATGCAGGGTGTTGCCATGCTGCCTGTGCTGCTGATCCTCCCCGGCTTCTTCTTCGGCCAGATTGCGTTGGTTGATCCCAGCACGACACTGGCAAGAGTCACGTCACTGATCCCGGTGTGGGCACCGATGGTCATGGCAGTGCGCTCTACGGCAGGCGACGTTCCGCCGTGGGAAGTGCTGCTGTCGATCGCGCTCGTGCTGGTCACAACTGTCTTGCTCATAAAGCTGGGCGGGCGCATCTACCGCGGTGCGATACTCCAGTCCGGCAAGAAGACCAAGCTGCGCACCGCCTGGAAATCGGCGAACGACTGATTACCTGCCGAACCAAGGCACTGCTCTGCATCACCAGAACGGGGCTCTAGCCGATACCATGCTCGTCATTGCCGCGAGCCGGGGCGAGTGTGGTGGGATCAACCGACAACACGCGATCGAAGCGCGGGTCGCATCGGCGACTCCCCGCCGGTGTCGCCGATGCCGCGTTTGCGTCTCTCGCCACCTTTGCTGCGGGCCTCAGTGCCGTGAACCTGTTCAACGATGTCGATCGTGGCGTCTATGCGATCTTCTTCACCGCGTTCGGGCTCGGCGTTGTGTTGCCATGGGACCTGATCCTGATCCCGGCCGAGGTAAACGCTGTGTCGTTTGCGGTGCAGGATCGGATGCGTCGGGCGCGAGACACACTCCGGCTCGGGGTGCCGATGGCCTTGCTCGGGTCTCTCGCCATTCTCGTGGCGGCGCTGATGACCCGTTCGCTCACCGATTCGAGTGTTGTGTGGTGGCTGACAATCACTGCCGCGATCACCACTGTGCTCTCCCCGCTTCAAGACCACATGCGCAGACTGCTACACATCGCCGAGCTCAACTGGCAGGCCGCGGCCGTCTCGGGAGTGCAGTTCGGCGGAGTCGTCGTCAGCCTCGGTGTGATGTTGCTGATCGACGCCCCGGTTGCGGTGATGCCGTTCGGGTCGCTCGCCATCGCCAACGCACTCTCGCTGGCAACCGCGCTGATCCTCGGTGATGTCGCTCGCCAGCGTCCGCTCGACGAACCGCTCCACTTTCGCAATCTGGCGAGGCAGGGCCGCTGGCTCCTCACCCAAGCGCTTGTCCCCAACATCGCGCATTTTGCGGTAGCCGCCATCGTCGCCTGGCTTGCAGGTGCCGAGATCCTCGGATACGCCGAGGCCGCCCGGGTGGTTGCCCAGCCAGTCCTGGTGCTCGCCACCGGTCTGACCGCGGTGCTGGCCCCTAGGGCTATGGAGGCGTCGATGCACTACGACATTGCCTCCGCCAGGCACACTCGCCGTATCTATCTGTCGATAATGATGGGCGGGGGGTCGCTATACCTGGCCGCGGCGGCCACCCCATGGCTGCTCAATCCGATGAAGTACCTGGTACCCGCCGCGTATGTCGTCTCCGGGCTGGTTGCGTTCACCATCGTCGCCAACCTCATCTCAGCGGCCATGTACCTCGATATCAACGAGCTGCTCGGAGCTCAGAAGGCCCGCCCAATGGCGGCGGTCGCCATCCTCACCGCCCCGATACTGGTGCTGGTGGCGTTGACGGCGCGAACAACAGAGGCGTTTGCCCGGCCGGGCGGACACCTGATCCGGGATACAGCACAGGTCGTGTGGTATCGAGCCAAGCTGGGCAAGCACTACGGAGAGCAACGAAATTGGCCTAGATCGTAGAGACGTGTCGAGGCTGCCATCGACAACTGCTTCCGACACCGATTTACCCAGGGATCTCCCGGAGCGGCCAGGTGTCAGAGCGGGTGGCCGGGTGGGGTTCGAGCCCGGAGTTGGTGGCGACCCGGTCTTCCCAGATGGCGTGAGTCATCGCCTTCCATGTCAACGGGGTGGCTGCGGTGCGCACTTGGGATCGCAGCTCTTCGGGTATCAGAGCCGGGATCTCATATCGATCCCAGATCCCGGTGAGTGGCCCACTCTCGACGTACCGCTTGAACGGCAACCCGGTCGCCAGCTTGCGCTTGTTGGTCTCGTATCCATCGACTCTCCGGGCAAGCAACTCCTTCAGCATCCACTTGCCGGTGAAGCCTCTGTAGTAGCGCTGCTTGGCGGGGACCTTGAGGTGCTCGGAGAGGATCGCCCAGCTCAGGTAGGGCTGGATGTTCTTCTTACCCGCGACATGCGCATCGTGATTGGCGGTGAGCGCCAGGTCGGAGAATATGAGCCGCCACTGGGTCAGCTCGATGTGATGGGCGAAACGATCACTCTCCATGGTCTCCGGTTCGATGCGATCGATCACCGTCTGCAGCATCCGGGCGTTCAGATCGACGATGGCTTCTTCGCCAAACATATGCAGCGTTGCCGACATGTCCCCGTGGTACTCGAGTGCGGTCCCCGCGTAGCCTTGTGGCGAACGGGCGGGCTCGGCAAAGAGGGCCGCATACTCGCTGAGTTGCCTCGCCCTGCGACCTAGGGCGCCATCGCCTTCGAGACGCCGCACCAGCCCGCGCTCCATCCTCCCCGACAACAGCGAAGCCAGCCGCCGGAGCCCTCTGCCCGAGCCGAAGGCGCTGTCCGCACCCTCTCCCGAGATGAATGTCGGGGATTCATGTTGGAAGATCTGCGCCAACACGGGCACGATGTAGCTCTCTATTGGCATCCCCAGTGACTCGATGTCGTGCTCGAGGTGCCTTCCGTAGTCAGCTTCGCGAAGGTGAATCTCCGTGATCTCACGACCGAGCAGGCTGGCGGCTTCCCTGGCGTAATCCGTCTCGAGATCGAACTCCGGGCACCCGGGCACAAGTGTGAGCGGGGTTGCCGCGGTCCCCAGGTAGGTCAGCAGCAGGGTCGAATCGACTCCGCCGGAGAAACCGATGCTGAGGCCGGGAATCGAGCGGAGCGGGCTCAGGTAGTCCTCTAGAGCCCCGTCCAGCCTGTCGAGATGAACCTTGATCGGCGCCTCGATCGCCGTCGATGTGTGCCTGCTGAAATTCCTGACCTTGGTTTCGCCCGAGGTGATGTCGATATCCACCCGATCGCCGTAGCTGATCCGCTCGATCCCCACGGCGTACGTCGCCCGGTCGTAGACGTTGGCACCCACGTAGTGACGCAGCAGCGCATCGTCAGTCATCCCCCGCCGGGCCACGGGGATCGCAGCCATGGCGTTGTGGAAGTGGTCCGTGAGATACCACCCACCATCGCCAAGGCGGGCGTAGAAGATCTCGTAGAAACCGAGCAGGCCCTTCCACGCCGAGACTCGTACCGGAACTCCGCCAGCCAGTTCGACCATGACGAGAGTTGCGCTGCGGTCCTGATGGAGCTCGGCGTCGGCGACCGCTCGAGGATCGACCGCTGCAACGATGCGCTCGAGCCCGGCTGCAGAGAGACCGCACGAATAGCAGACGAGATTGACTCTCTTCGCCGACCGCACCGCAGGATCAGTGAACGATACGGTGAGCGCTGCGTCCATCTCAGTCATTTGTGGCCGATTCAGGTGACGTGACCGCAGATTGGCGGAGGGGACGGTGGTTGTGCCATCCCGAGACCATGAACAGGGTCAGAATCGAATGGTGGAGAAAGGGCCGGGCATCGATAGCGTCGATCCATTCATGAACCATCCCGAGATTTGTGTTCCATAGCGGACACGAGTCGATCTCGGCTCTGATGAAGTCCCGGTTCTCGGCCACGAACCTCGCACCATCGAACGAGAAGTAATGCTTGCCGATCTGCTCGGCGTCGTAGTCGAGGTACCGGCGCAGCATTCGTCGCAACAACACCTTGTTGATCCCACCCTTCTTGTCGTAGCGGTCCCGCTCCGGCAGGTTGAAGTAGTAGTCGGCAACCTCGTAGTCGCACCAGGGTACGGCAGGCTCGTGTCCGATGGCGTGTGCCGCCAGCGTGTGCTTCTTCATCGAACCGGGCGGGGTGACGTAGCGCTCGGAGAGCGCATAGACGTCGAACAGAGAAAAGTGGGCCGTCCGTTGCGACAGCGCCGCCCAGAAGTCGCGAGGATTCACTGCCCCGGGAAAGAACTGCTCGATCTCGTGGAAACGGAGCAGCCGACCGGAGAGAATCGTCTCCATCCGTGAGCGAGCCACATAGTTGATCGGCGAGTCGACGGGAATGTGCCGTTGGACGAAATCGATCAGGAAGCGTTTTCTCAGCCGCAGCTGTGTCTTGCGCACCCACCGGCCGCGCACCGGATAACCCATGTAGGCGTCGTTGCCGCCACCGTCGAGAACCGCACCCCCTGCGGAGTCGACGCCGGCGGTCGCCAGAACGTACGGGATCTGCTTCAGGTCTGTTCCGGCGCGGGGGGATTCCTCGAAGAACCGGGTAAGCACACCGGCAACGGTGTCGAGATCCGATGGCGCCGTGACTATCTGGTGATCGAGACCGAGCCGGCGGCAGATGTGTGCTGCGATCCCAGCCTCGGAGTCCCCTGGGCCAGCCTGGTATGTGACACAGGGGATGTCGCTTCTCCCGGCCTCGGCAAGCGCCAGCGCCAGCGCCGCCGAATCTTTGCCAGAACTCATCATCAGGAACCCGCGACCTCCTGCGAGGTCGAGGTCTCGTTCTGTCGCTCTGGTGAGCAGGTCGAGGAGCGTGCGCTCACTGGCGGGATTGTCGTTCCTCGACTTGTCGCCAGACCACGGGTAGTCGACTTCGAAAACGACCCTTGGATGCCCGGCGTGCCAGGTCACGCGCGCAACGTCGCCCATGGTCAACGTGTAGATGCCGGCGAACTCACTATGGGGAGGGGGAACGAGCCCGGACTGGAGCAGTGCGGTGATACCAAAGAGGCTCGGTTGCGGGTTCACCCCACGAGCCAGCATTCGTTGCAGCACATCTTCGATCCGATTTGATACAACAACGCCAGCGCTGAGAGTCAAGAAGATGTCGGTACGCGCCGTCTTGTCTCCGCGCACGACAAGACTGTTGCCGCTGTGTTCTACGTAGGCATGCCATGCAGGGGGTACACCCCGGTTTTGCCCATTAACAACGTCGAGATCAAGCAGCATTCCAGCCCCTGGATTCCTCTGCCTTTGTGTCTGGTCAAGCACTGAGCGAAATGGCAGGGTACCCCGCTCTCTTCAGTTTCCCTGAGCTATCAGCCGGTGTTACGCAACCCTGCGGCGAGCCCATTCACCGTCAACAGCAGAGCACGCCTCAGATTGGGGTCCTGGTCCTCACCGGAGCGTGACCGCTCCAGCAAGGCAACCTGCAGATAGCTGATCGGGTCGAGATAGCGATCCCGGATACCGAGCGTGCGCTTCAGCACGGGGTACCGGTCGAGAAGCTCTTCGTCCTCCGTGATGAGCAACACCTGCTCCACGGCCAATGAGAACTCGTCCTTGATAACGTCGAAGAGATGCTGATGCTCGGGAGCGACGAGCGACCCGACATATTGGGCGGCAACGGTCATGTCGGTCTTGGAAAGCGTCATCTCTACGTTGGAGATGAACGCCCGGAAGAACGACCACTCCCGGTACATGAAGTCGATCATGTCCCCAAAGCCGTCGCCGCGTGCTGCAGCGAGCCCGGTACCAACGCCAAACCATCCGGGGACCACCTGGCGCGACTGAGTCCAGCCAAAGACCCAGGGAATTGCCCGCATCCCGTCTAGGCCCACGTTGTCATTCCCGCCGCCGGGTCGGCGGGCAGGGCGGGACCCGATGTTCATCGCACCCAGCTCCTCGACGGGAGTCGAAGTGAGGAAGTACTCGACGAGCCCTGGGGTCTCGATCAGCGATCTGTACTTGCGATACGCCGCAGCGCTCACTGTGTTCATGGCGCGATCCCACTCCTCGAGCACCGATCCGGGTTGGCGAGAGCGACGGTGCAGCAGTGAAGCTTCGAGCGTTGCGGCGATCTGGACTTCGAGGTTGATAGCTGCCATGTCGGGGAGCCCGTACTTGTCGGCGATGACCTCACCTTGCTCGGTGATCTTGATCCGCCCGTCGATAGTCCCCCACGGTTGGGCCATAATCGCCTCACCGGTAGGCCCACCGCCACGGCCAACGGTACCGCCACGGCCGTGGAAGATGCGCAGCTCCACGCCGTGCTGCAACGACGCATCCCGCAGCGTCCGCGATGCCCGGTACAGCTCCCACTGTGATGTGGCAAGGCCACCGTGTTTGCTGGAGTCCGAGTATCCCAGCATGACCTCCTGGATATCGCCACGTAGCGCAACTATCGAGCGGTACGCGGTGCGGCGAAGCAAGTCGTCGAGGATGTCTCCTGCGCGACGCACCTCATCGATAGTCTCGAACAGCGGCACGAACCCGATCCGGGCGATATCGGATTGGAGATCGACGAGGCCAGCCTCCCTGGCGAGCACGACTGCGGCGAGGACATCGTCTGCTCCTCTTGTCTCCGAGACGATGTAGCTCTCGATGACGTCATCTCCGAACCTGTCGAGTGCCTGGCGAATGCCGTGGAACGTGTCGAGGGTTCGCTTCGATTCACCCTCGAGCACGGTCACGAGCGGTGCTAGTGGCCTGCGCCCATCGAGCTCGATGGTGAGCCGATCCGCCCGGGCAGGTCGCTCGAGATCGCTGTATCCCGTCTCACCTAGTCGTGCGTAAAGGTCGGCAAGAGCGGCGTGATGCTTGGTGGCGTGCTCACGCACGTCCATTGTGGCCAGCCGGAACCCGAACGCCGCTACCCGGCGGATCAATCGCCTCAACATGCCCTCTGCAATCAGCTCGCCCTTGGCTGCTTCCAGCGACCGGTACATGATGGCGAGCTCGTCCAGCAGGTCGGATGAGGTTGCGTAGTCGAATCCGGGCTGATGGGCGGCATCGTCGGCGATTCGGGCTCGAGTGTTCACAAGACGCTGGTGAATGTATGCAGCCTTCTGCCGGTAGGCCTCACCGGCCGACAGTCGACTGAAGCGGCGGTGAATGGCAGGCATCAGCTCGGCGTCGTCGGCGAGGGAGTTCCGCAACTCGTCGCTGATACCGATAATGCGCTCGGAGGCGCTCAGATCGCTCGACAGCTGCTCGACGGCGAGGATGAGCTCGCGCAACGCGTGCTGGTGCTGCACCTCGAGGACCGTCAGCGTCGTTGCAGCGGTCACATTCGGGTTTCCATCCCGATCGCCCCCAACCCAGGTTCCAAAATGGAGTGGATGTGCATCGAGTGCCAGCACCGCCCCGGCACGGCTCAGCTGGAAGTCAAGCTCGTCGAAAAGATCGGGGGCGACTTCGCTGAAAATGTGATCGAAGTAGTCGAGCACCGTCCGCGCCTCGTCAATCGGTGACGGACGATCGATGCGCAGCTCGTCGGTTTGCCAGACCAAGTCGATCAGCTCGGCGAGTTGCCGTTCGGTACGGGCCATCGCCGATACGCTCAGCCGGGGATCGGCACGGATCTCGAGGATCTCGGCAAGCCTGATGATCTTGCTCCGAATCGAGCGCCGCGACGCCTCGGTGGGATGCGCAGTGAAGACCGGTCGAACGTCGAGTCGATCCACTACCTCCTGAATGAGCTCGGTTGGCACCGGCTCAGCGAGGACCCTGTTGATCGTGGCAGAGAGAATGCCGTGGTGCTGGTTGCGTCGCAGCGCCTGGTCGTCGAGCCGGTATGTCTGTTCGGCGACATTGGCGAGATAGAAATAGGTGGTGAAAGCGCGGACCAGTGAGATGATCATGGGCAGGTCGAGATGAGTCAGCAACTCGAGTAGCTCCTGCCGGCATGCAGCCGACTCGGGAGTGCCTCCAGACTCGCGCACTTTCCTAACCATGGCGCGCACCTGCTCGACAAGATCGAGCAACGGCTGACCTTCCTGACGAACCAGGGTCCGTCCGAGCAAATTACCGAGCAAACGGATCTCGGAGCGAAGCGCCACACTGGAGTCGGAAGGTAAAGTCATCACCGGCGAGCGTAGCGTTCGAGTGCGAGGGATAGAACCGCGTCAGTTGCTGAACGCGAGCGCTTGTGCGTGGCTCCAGCGTCGGGTCAACGACGCGTAATGCGTGACCGCCCGGTCCATATCCCCCTGCTCGAGGGCGAGCAGGCTGGCTGCGACGTCTGCCACCGAGTCGTCTAGCACGAGGTCGCCATCTGAGAACAGTGTCGCCACATCGCCGTAGTCGAGCTCGAGCATGCCGTCGTCGGGAAAGGCATCGAGCCAGGATCTCAACGACCGCATCTGGCCGACGACTGCCGGATCGAACCCAGCATCAGAGACGACGCGGGCAGCTCGGTCCACCCGATGCTTGGCATCAGACAGCAATGCCCTGTAGCGGATTGACATCCCTTCCGGATGTTCGTAGATCTCTCGCTCCTCGTGAAGAAAGGCTGCGAACCATCGAATCGGCACATGCCAGGGTGAAGTGAGGATGTAGGACCGCATCAGCGGTGAGCGATCTCGCAGCGATTCGAGCTGTGAGCTTGCCACGACAACGGCGCTATGCGGGATCAGCCCGGCGTCGGGAAAGGCGTTGTTGAAGGCAAGCATGCCTTCGAGCTTGCGCAGCCGGAAGTTACGAGGGCAAACGTAACGTTCTCCGCCCCAATTGACGAGGAAGGCGTCATCGACATCGAGCTCATGCCACAGGAAGTGATCGTCGATGTGCAAAGGCCCATTGCTGAAGTTGGCCTGCAATTCATAGCGCGGCAAGCTCTCCTCCCTGAGATAGGAGCGGAGATGGGCAGCACGGATCATGAGTCGATCCTAACGAACCGGGACGCTACGAGGACACCCGTGCTGGATGGTATCTCCAGGACTATTCCGGCCTCGAATCACTAGAATTGATGTTGTTTGGTGGCCGGCAACGACGGTTGTGACCGTCGGGAAGGAGTATTCAGTTGGGAGTATTCGAGGCAATTGCCTCCGACACCCACGAAGAGATCCTCTACGGCCATGATCCGATATCGGGGTTGAAAGCGATCATCGCAATTCACTCCACCGTGCTTGGTCCCGCTCTCGGCGGGACTCGCTTTTTTCCGTATGAATCAGAAGACGATGCCCTCTTCGATGTGCTGAGGCTCGCCAGGACGATGACCTACAAGTCGGCGGCCGCAGGGCTGAACCTCGGCGGCGGCAAGGCTGTGATCATCGGTGATCCCGATCAGCTGAGGTCCGAACGTCTCCTCCGTTCTTTCGGACGCCTCGTCGACTCGCTCGGTGGTCGCTACGTGACCGCCGAGGATGTCGGCACTACGGCTTCCGACATGATCACTATCGCCACCGAGACCAGGTGGGTCACCGGTTTGCCGGAATCCCACGGCGGCTCGGGTGACCCTTCTCCCGCGACAGCCCGCGGCGTAGTTGCCGCGATGAGAGCCTTGGCGGAGCACCTGTGGGACACCGACGACCTCTCAGGAAGGGTCGTTGCGGTGCAGGGTGTCGGCAAGGTGGGCTCCAGCCTCGTCGAGCGGCTCACCAAGGCGGGAGCCAGGACAATCGTGGCCGACGTTCGGCGCGAGTCGGCTAGTGCCATGGCCGCCACCCACGGATCCTCCGTCGTAGACATTGATGAGATCATTGAAGTCGAATGTGACATCTTCGCTCCATGCGCCCTGGGTGGGGTGATCGATGCCGACTCTGTAAATCGACTGAACTGCAGGGCGGTGGTCGGCTCTGCCAACAACCAGCTCGCCACGCAGGAACAAGCGCAACAGCTGACCGACCATGACATCGTTTATGTGCCCGACTTCGTCGCCAACGCAGGCGGCATCATCAACATCGCTCACGAGGTGAGCGGCTACGACTGGTCGAGGGCGGCAGCCGCAATCGACCGCATTCACGAGAACACCGCACAGGTGCTTGGCACGGCAGCCAGGCGAGGAGTCAACCCGAATGTCGCTGCTCTCGAGGTGGCCCGGGAGAGAATAGAGAGCATCGGCAGCATCAATCTCAAGCGGCGCGGTCACGCACCGGAGTGAGGCCACCAGGAGGAGGCAGCATGTTGGAGTTGGACAATGTGAGGGACCACAGCGCCTTGGGGTTATCCGACGATCAGTTGATCGACATCTATCGCAAGATGCTCCTGGCCAGGAAACTCGACGAGCGAGTCTGGGCATTGAACCGCCAGGGACGCGTTCCGTTCGTCGTGTCTGTCGCCGGTCACGAGGGCACTCAGGTGGGGGCGGCGTTCGCTCTCGACGCGGAGAGGGACTGGTCTCTTCCGTACTACCGCGATGTTGCCTTCAACCTTGCCATGGGCGTCTCTCCGGAAGACCTGTTCCTTGGTGTGTTTGCCAAGGCATCAGACCCGGCAAATGCCGGAAGGCAGATGCCGAACCATTGGAGCGAGCCCAAGCTAAACATCTTCTCGCATTCCTCGGTGATCGCGACGCAGTTCCCGCATGCTTGCGGTATCGCTCAGCGTCTCAAGTCGACGGGGAGCGACGGCGTCGTCATGGTCTCCTCTGGCGAGGGCGCCACTTCAGAAGGTGACTTCCACGAAGCAATGAACTTCGCCGGGCTACACCAACTGCCCGTGGTGTTCCTGATCGAGAACAACCTCTATGCCATCTCGACCCCGACCCGGGAAGAAGTCGCAGGCACCGTCGCCGCCCGAGCGGGCGGGTACGGGATGCCTGGAGTCGCAGTCGACGGCAACGACGTATTGGCCGTCTACGGGGTGATGTCGGCTGCGGTGCAGCGAGCCCGCTCCGGCGACGGCCCTTCGCTTGTTGAAGCTAAGACCTACCGCTACTACGCACATACATCCGACGACGACGACAAGGTCTACCGGACCGCTGAGGAAGTCGAGCTGTGGCGGCGGAAGGACCCGATCCTCGTCCTCAAGCAGTACCTGGTCGAGTCCCGGTTGCTCGGGGAGGAGTTGGAAGCGCAAATCGAAACGGAAGTCACTGACGAAATCGCAAACGCGGTCAAGGCGGCTGATGCCGCCCCCGAGGCGCTCGACTGGGAATCAAACGTATATGCGCTCCCCATCATCCCCGACCAGCCCGCAACGAAGGTCGAGCCGGAACCGATCGGCGCTGAGAAGAACATGATCACCGCCATCAACGAGACGCTCCACGACATCCTCGCCGAGCACGAAGACACGGTTGTCTTCGGTGAGGACGTCGCCGATCCGAAAGGCGGCGTCTTCAAGGCAACGCTCGGGCTGACCGACAGGTACGGCGCCGATCGCTGCTTCAACGCACCCCTTGCCGAATCATTGATTGTCGGAGTAGCGGTGGGGATGGGAGCGGCCGGGGCGCGCCCAATTGCTGAGATCCAGTTTGCCGACTTCATTCACCCAGGGTTTGATCAGATCGTCTCTGAGGTCGCTCGACTCCACTACCGCACCAAGGGCCGCTGGTCGTCGCCGATGGTGATCCGTGTTCCCTACGGTGGCGGTATCCGCGGCGCCCTCTATCACTCGCAGTCGATCGAGGCGTTCTACACCCACATACCGGGTCTGAAGGTGATCGTCCCGTCGACGCCTGCCGATGCTCGCGGGTTGCTGTGGTCGGCGGTCGAAGATCCCGACCCGGTGATGATCCTGGAACCGAAGAAGTTGTATCGGCTGGCAACCGGGCCGGTGCCGGAGAGCCCACATCGAGTTCCGATCGGCAAAGCAGCCTTGCGTCGCGAAGGAGACGATCTCACCATCATCGCCTACGGCACCATGGCGCACTTTGCGGTCGAGGCCTCAGACCTGCTGCGGCAGGACGACATCGAAGCAGCCGTACTCGACCTGCGCTCACTGCGACCGCTCGACTGGCCATCCATCGAGCGAGCTGTGCGCCGCAACGGCAAAGTGCTGATAGTCCACGAGGACAACAAGTTCGGAGGGTTCGGTGCAGAGGTAGCAGCCCAGATCGCCGAGAAGTCACTGGACTGGCTTGACGCCCCGGTACGGCGTTATGCCAGCCCGGAGGTTCCGGCGTTCCCCTACGCAGCGACCCTGGAGGAGCAAGTGTTCCCGTCCGTCGAGGGGATTGTGGAACAGGCGAGATCGCTTGCGGCGTACTAGAAGCGTATCGGGCCTCTAGCAGACCGACCCGACTGTGCGTGCTCGTTGTGCGGTGCCTAACCTCGCCCGCATGGAGTACGCCATCCGAACCGCTCGCCCCGGCGACGCCGATGCGATCGCCAGCTTCACACAGGACACTTTCGACTGGGGCGACTACGTGTCCGATGTCTTCTCTGAGTGGATTGGAGACGACAACGGACGAGTCATGGTGGCAGTCGACAGCGACGACACTGCGATAGCGATGAGTCGAGGGGTGATGCTCAGCGACACCGAGCTATGGCTCCAGGGTGCCCGCGTCAGTGAACCGTGGCGACGCAGGGGCATCGCTACGGGACTCGGCGAATCACTAATCGAGTGGGGTGAGGCACGCGGTGCCCAGATCGCAAGGTTGCTGACGGAGGGATGGAATGGGCCTGCCCAACTGCAAGTCGAACAAAGCGGCTTTCACCGAGCAGGCGACTGGGTGATGGCCTGGCGCGCCATTTCGGAACAGCAACCGGTGATAGGTGGCAACGGAGGGCAGCGGGCGAAGGCGCACCGGAAGCTCGAAATTGCTCACTCCTCGGAAGCACTTCCCGCGTGGGTGTCATGGCGATCCGGGCCCCTGGTGCAACCGGCACACGGTCTGTACACGGACGGATGGCGTTGGTCGCGACTGCTTGCCGAACATCTCGAACATGCCGGCCGTCATGGCCGTCTGTGGACGTCGCAAGCCGGCTGGCTGGTCACCCGCCCTGACGCTGAGAGCCTCTATGTCGAGTGGCTGGAATGCGGGCCTGAGGACATCGACGACATGCTCCGGGCAGTCATGGACCTCGCCACAGACGCGGGGGTAGCCGAGGTCCGGATCATTGTGCCCGACGTCGATTGGCTGAGCGTCGCACTGCAACAGGCCGGCTTCGAGCTGGGTACGCTCTATCTCTACGAGCGTTACCTGCATGGGGGACTTGGGTGAACTTCACTACGAGTGATCTGGGCACAGTTCCCGAATACATAGAAACCGTGTTATTGGATGTTGGGGGCGTTCTGTACGTAGATCCGTGGCAAACGGTCCTACTGTCGAGTGGCTCAGGGCATCGCGGCATCGCCGAGCGTCTCGGGCTGGATCCCGCGCACGTGGCCACTGCCGCTGAAACGCTATGGCCGATCTTCGCTGTGAGAGAATCCACTGAGAGCGAATACTGGTCAGCACTCGAGGATTGCCTCGGGACGGAGCTGCCCAGCGAGTTACTCGATCGAGTATCGCGTCAGTTGCTGAGACCTCTGGCCGGAGCACGTGACGTACTCGAGGCCATTTCGGACCGGAAAGTTGGCGTAATCACCGACAACACGACCTTCTCGGTACACCGCGGCAATCCGAGGACCTGCGACTCTCACATTTCGTATCCTCGGATATCGAACTCGTTTCATCACGGCTTGGTTGTCAGAAATCGGAATACCCAGGGCTGTTCGCCCTCGCGGCCGAGAGGTGTGATCCATCCCGTACTCTCGTCATTGATGACCGTATCTCCAACATCCGAAAGGCAATCTCGTTCGGGTTTCGGACTCACTACCGCGACATTCGGAAGCGATGACCGACGATGCCTGATCCACGTCTTCTGGATGTACTTCTCGAGGAATACCGTACGCTCCGCCAGGAGAGTCTTGACGCGATGGGACACCGGCTCACGGTGGTCAACTTCACATTCGCCGCCCTATCAGTCATGCTCGCCGCGATGCTCGCAAGCGAGTCACTGTCACCCGAGCTCCTGGCCATCTTCGGGATTGTCGTTGTTCCGCAGGGAGCCAAGGCAGGGCTCTTCATTTGGCTTGGTGAATACCAGAGAAGCCAACACGCGGGCAGGCACATTCAACAGCTCGAGCAGCGAATCAATGCACTTGTCGAAGCGAACGAAGGTGAGGGCCTCTCATGGGAAGCAGCACTCGTCGCTAGATCAACGCACATGAGCAGGCCCTATGTCGCAACGATCGTGTTCACAGTTGGCAGCGGATGGGCCGGAGTGCTTCTGGGCCTCTGGTATTCCGCCGTCGCGATAGACAGACATGCGAGTACGGGAATCACGGCAACGGCCGTCGCGATCATTCTCATTCTCGTAGCCTGCTGGGAGTTCATCGCGCTTCGTCGCTTTGTGGCTGATTGGCGAGCTGCGCGACGTTGAGGCGAGGCAGCGGACGGTGGTGCGATCGCATCACCGGCTCAGCGCCTCCCAATACAGCTCGACGGGATGCACGACCCGGTACCCGGCTCCTAGGTGTGAGCGCAGCTGGATCTCACAGCCGGGGTTGGCAGAGACGACCGTAGTGAGACCCGTGTCACGGATCTGTTGCGCCTTTCGCTCTCCCAACTCATCGGCGGTCTCGAACTCGTAAACCATGTAGAGACCGGCAGCACCACAACACAGCCCGTCGGGGTCGATCTCGACCGGCTCGTAGCCTGCAGCTCGAACGATCTCACGCGGGGCCACGGTGATGCGTTGCGCATGCCTCAGGTGACATGGATCCTGTATCGCCACTCTTGTGCCCGAGGCCGGCATCGTTGGCAACCTACCCTCGGCGACGAGCTCGGCAACCAGCTCGGTGACATCCCGGGCGCGTTCCCCTACCGACTCACCACCCTCAGCCCACTCGCCGTACTCCTTGAGATGAGCCGAGCACCCTGCAGCGTCGGAGACGACAAGATCGAATCCGGCGAAAGCTGCGGTATTGCGGGCAGCCATCCGTCTCGCATCCCGAGCTGCGCCCTCATGTGCGGCGAGGGCGCCACAGCATTGCTGCCGCTCAGGGCTGTGCACCTCATATCCGGCCATCTGCAGGATGCCACGGGTCGCATCGTGGACATCGGGAAACCATTCATCCATGATGCAACCGGCTAGAAGGGCGATCCTCCCCATCGGCCGCGCCGGGGTATCTCCGTGCACACCGACCACGGTATGAGGAAAAATGCGCTGGCGCCGCAGACCGCGAGCGAGTCGAAGGCGTTTCGGCAGCAAACGCAACACACCGAGCCGCTGGAGAAGACCGATGCTGGATGTGGTGATGGCCAGCAGCCACTTCATGTTGAGCACCCGTCCGACCAGGAAGCGGCGGATGCTTCTCGCCCGGGTCGGTTGATCCTTGGCAAGCTGCTCGCGGGCGCCCTCCATCATCCGTCCGAATGGCACCAGCGAGGGGCATGCCGCCTCGCATGCCCGGCATTGCAGACAGAACGACATCATGTCCGCATAGACCCGGTCGCTCGGCATCTCACCGCTGCTGATCGCACCCATGGCGGCGAGCCTGCCCCTGGGTGAGGCGATCTCATCTCCGGTCAGCCGGAATGTGGGGCAGTGGGGCAGACACAGTCCGCACGTGACACACGCGTCGAGCTGCGCCTGGGTCGGGATCACCATCAGACGCCTCCAGGCAGGATTCCGGGATTAGCGATACCACGGGGGTCGAATGCGGCCTTGACCCGGCGCTGCAGCTCGACCGTTCCCGGAGCAGCACCCCACGGATCGAGCCCCAGATCGGCCGGTGCTTCGACAATCACCAGCGACCCGCCCACCGCCTCGGCCTGCCTCCGCAGCAGCTCCAGCTCGGCCACATCGGCATCGTCGGCGGTGAATCGAATCTCACCAATACCGTGAGCCGCCTGGTACCGGCCACCGAGACCTGCGACCATTTGCACACCACGGGCCGTCTCTCCCTGTGGCATCCGCAACACCAGCACCACCGAGCCATTGAGAGGCTCCGGCCAATCGTGACCTTCCACCGGCACACCGCCGAGACGCCCGGCCTGAGCTTCGAGCTCTTCCGGTGTTCCCGACAAGAACACACGGACACCCTCATTCGTCTCGATGACGGCAAGGGGACGGTACGAAGCCCTGAGCGCTTCCACAGGATCGTCGACTGCCACCGTTGCTCTTCCGGCCGACAACGGCCAGAGCTTGAGGCACACATCTGCGATCATCCCGAGCGAACCAAACGAGCCTGTGACCAACCTGGGAATGTCGTAACCGGTGACATTCTTGACGACCCGGCCACCACCGCGGACGACCCGTCCGTCACCGGTTGCGAGCCTGACTTCCAGCATGCGATCCCGGATCGGGCCGTAGCGGAGCCGCCGCCAGCCGGAAACGCCGGCGGCGACTACTCCACCGACGGTCGCGGCACCGGCGACCTCGGGCAGGACCGCGGTCTGCCCGGCCTGCTCCAGCCGGGTCTCGAGATCCGCAACGAGCACACCGGGCTGAACGACGATCGTGAGGTCCTCGGCTTGCCAGTCCACAATCGAGTTGAGACCGTGGCTGCTGACGACAATATCCGGCTCGACCGGATAGCCCATTCCCTGGTGGGTACCCCCACCCCAAAAGAGGACGCGCATCTGATGCTCGGCGGCCAGTGCCAACACCGCAGCAGCATCCTCCGCAGTCTTCGGTGCAACGGTGAACTCCGTGGGCGGCGCCCCCGGTAGCGGGTTGGATAGGGCCTCCCTGGCGACGCGGGTGACCAACTGACCGATCGTCATGATTGCCCTCGTTCCGGCACCGTCCCCATCCCGTAGTCGTAGCACCGGGAGCCCCTCGGCAACACCTTCCCCGGATTCATGACACCGTCCGGATCAAACGCTTCCCGAAGTCGAGCTTGTGCATCGAGATCGATGGGCTCGAATACCAGACCCATCAAGTCCCGCTTCTCGATGCCGACGCCATGTTCGCCGGTGAGCGAGCCCCCGGCCGCCACCGATACTTTCACCATCTCCTCGGCGGCACGCCGCACCTTTGCCGACATGCCAGGCTCGCGTGCGTCATATGCGACCAGCGGGTGCAGGTTGCCGTCCCCGGCGTGGAAGACGTTGAGCATCTCGATCCCATACCGCTCGCCGATTTCGTAGATCTTCGTCATCACCTCGACCAGACGAGTCCGCGGCACCACGGTGTCGTGCAGGTAGTAGTCGGGAGCAGCCTGAGCAACGGCTCCGAACGCGTTCTTGCGTGCCTTCCACAACAACGCCCGCTCGGCTTCATCGATGGCGACCCGGATCGATGTTGCCCCGGCATCATTGGCGATCTGCTCGATTACGGAGGTCTCGGCCACAACTCCCTCCTCGAGACCAACGACTTCGGCGAGCAAGATGACCGCCGCATCGACGGGAAGGTTGCCGTGCACGAAGTTGTCGACAGCGATGATCATGGGCTGGTCCATCATCTCGAGAGCGGCAGGCACGATGCCAGCACCGATCGTATTTGATACGGTTGCCGCCGCCGCCTGGATACTGTCAAACGTAATAAGGATTGTGCGCACCGATGGCGGGTTCTCGGTGAGCTTCACCAGGATGCGTGTGACTATGCCGAGGGTTCCCTCGGACCCGACGACAACGGCACGCAGATCGAGACCGAGTGGATCGGGAGCGGCTCCACCGAGAGTGACCACGTCACCATCGGCGGTGACCATCTCCACGCCGAGGATATGTGCGACCGTTGTGCCCTCGGCAAGACAGTGCGGTCCTCCAGCATTGGTGCCGACGTTCCCACCAACGGTACATGCCGCCTGAGATGAGGGATCAGGGGCGTAGTGGAGGCCGAGGTGAGCGACCTCACGGGACAGATCCAGGTTGAGCACACCCGGCCCGATCCATGCGGTGCGCGCCTGAGCGTCGACTTCGAAGATCTGGTTCATGCGGGTGAGCACAATCAGGAGCGCAGGCTCGACGGGTACCGCTCCCCCCGCTAATCCGGTGCCTGCTCCGCGAGCAACCACAGGGACACCATGGCTTCCGGCAGACCTGACACACGCCGCCACCTCCTGGGCAGTTTCGGGTAGCACCACGGCAACTACCTCACCACGGGTGACACCGGCATCCTTGTTGTAGACGAGCATTTCGAGAGGATGAGAGTGGACACGATCGTGCCCGAGAAGCGCCTGCAAATCGTCGACGAGGCTCATGTCTACAGGCTACCGGAATGGTGTGTCAGTAGTAGATCGCCCCAATAGCGGTGATTACAACCGAAGCGCCGACAGCGTAGACGAAGATCCGCTTCATCATCGCCGATTGCTTCCGGACCCACTCCGTGTAGCTGAGCAGAAGCAGCGGTGCGGTTGCAGCCAACATCTCGAGCGGGTAGCGATATCCCCAGAAGGTGTCGCCGCCGGAGTACCGGTTCGCTTTGAGTTGGAGAAGAATATACGCAAGCCCGCCAACCGCCGAGCCTCTGGCCCACGACGGTGCTTGGCGCCACGCCGACGGCAACCCGGGGATCAGGAGGATGAGGAACGGCGAGTAGACGAGCAACCCACGCAATGGGTGCACGAGTGCGAGGACTACATTGCCTGCCCAACTGAGCATGTTCACACTCGCGGCACGGTCGGCGAAGACGCTCGAGTAGCCGCCGGTTATCGAAGGCGACCCGAATACAACGGCATTGAACGCGATCAATCCAGCCAAACCAATCGCGGCACCGGTGCCGACTTGGATCGCCGGCCATAGCGACCGCTTGCCCCACGATTGATAGAGCCCGTTTCCCGCAGCTACGAGCGCAGTGTGAGGCCGGGTCAATACCCCTGCTCCGAACGCAAACCCCGACCAGATCCGATGTTCCGCTGAGAGAAGGGTGCCCGCTGTGATCCACAACATCGCAGGCCCGTGCTGCCAGAGGGAGTCAGCAGCGACCGACCAGATGCCCGTGCCGAGACCGAAAACGTATGCGGCAATCAACGCTGTTGTGGAGTCGGTGAGTCTGCGAAAAACCAGAGCAAGCAAACCAACGGTAATCGCGGCGACAACGGAGGCGGTGATAGCCGCCGGGGCGAGTGGTGGCACGACAACGTCGACGGGCTCCAGGTCGACGGCGTCGTTGAAAACGGTGACGGTCTTTGAATCGGCTGGCCAGACCGCATAAAGCGGCGCCGCCAGAGCCGCGGCGCCGGGCGGGTATTGCGAAACGGCGGAATCCCCGGCAGGGACCACCCACGCATATGTCCGCAGGTACTCGGGGGCGACAAGCCCTGCTTGATCGTCGAGGTACACGTCGCCATGGGTACCCAACTCCGAGGCGGTGAAGACATTGGTGATGGTGTCGACGCTCTGTGGCAGCGTCCAGCTGGCGGTGAGCAGGTAGAGGACGAGCAGGGGAAGGGTAACCAATGCGAACAAGGACATGGCAGACCGATCTGGTCGTTCGAGCCGGCTGAAGCATCGCTCGATTCAATCAGACTCTCAACTCTCCTCCCACAGACGCAGCTACCCACGAGCGTTGATGCTCCCGCCATCTCACGTTCGCGTCTTTCGAGCGACCATTGCATATCCAAGAGGTAGCTGCGGCACATCGAGCAGCACCATCGCATCAAGCGACACAGCTCGGGCCGACGATGACAATATGCATTGACGACGAACGCTATCCATCAGATACTCGGCAGATGCCAGGTGCGTGCCGACAGCTGCGGTCGAAAATTGATGACCCAGCGAACGAGGAGACGGTCGCCGTTTCGACAACTTCTTCGATAACGAACCCAGCTTCACCAAATACGGAGCGAAGCCCATGCTTCGTGTATCGGTAGAAGTCCCTCGGCTCCTCATGGAGTCGGCCCAGGAATGGCACAGAAAGCACCAGTCGCCCTCCGGCCTGCAGCACCCGATGGATCTCTGCCGCGACATGCCGAGGGTCCTCTACGTGCTCGAGGAGCTCGGTGCAGATAACCGTGTCGTAGCACGAATCAGGAACAGGCGTCATGTCTTCGACCGACGTGACATACCGCACATCCTCGTTCCGCGGCGCAATGTCTAGACCATCGTATGACGCCACGTGCTCGATAACGGCGAGCGCGATACGGCATGTCACCGCAGCCAAGATCGAGAACGTCGCCGACGGCGTAGGCTCGCAGGCACGGGAGTAGTACATGTTCCAAGCCAAATAGACTCGGACTCACGAAAGGAGCGGATGCGCGGGTTTCCGGTCAAGAGCTCGTCTGTTTTGCTCGATCAGCCTCAAACCGCACCGTCTTCTTCGGACCAGACGGAATCAAACACGGATTCGACCTCGTCTCGTAGCTGAGCCACCAGCGCCCGGCTCCTCGCCTCCAGGTGTTCTGCGACTGCTCGCGCGATTCCCCCAGAGCCGGCCGAACGATGAGATAAGTGCCTCAGCCGTCACATCATCCTCCGACAGGAGGTAGTCATCGATCCCCAGCATTTCGAAGTACTCGCGATGCTTGGTCATGTACTGCACACCAAGCGAGGGAACGCCGGCGCCGGTGGCGAGGATGCACGAATGCAGGCGCACACCAACATGGGCATCCATCAAGCCTAGGAGTGCCTTGAGCTGTCGAGGAGCGAGCCGTTCCTGCAGAACCCTCACGCCATCGCGATCGGCGTCCACGGCTATACGTTCGCACACGTCCAGATCCCCTTGACCGACGTACATAGGAACAAGGAGGACCGACGCGCCGATCACGTCAGTCAGGAACCGCGCAAGATCGACAAACGCCGCCTCCAAGCGTCGACGCTTAGCACGACGCCGATGCCGACCCGGGCTGGGCGGGTCAAAGGCTACGGGAAGGAGGCCTCCCGGTAAATGAACGTCGGTTTGATGCTGATGGAAACAAATGCACCGTCTGTACGTCCAAAGGCATGCTCCAGCGCCCTTGATGCATCGGCGTCTTCGCCTGGTTCGAGACTGGCGGCCTGGTCAACAGCGAAGCGGATTGGTGGCGCGATGTCGTAGCTCTCAAGCAAACCAGCAGAAAGATGCCCACGAACAAAACCGTCGTCAAACCGCGCGCCTGAATCCGCGCCTCACAAGCCATTTGAGGAAGCGGCTGTCGAGTGGCTCGACACCTGTCCCGAAGTAGGCAACCTTTACTCCCTTGCGCGCAGCGGCAAAAACAGCCATCAAGTGGAGCGGCGTATGAAGCATCGACGATTGCTGTATCAGGCTGCCACCGCCCCAGAGCAGAACATCCAACTCCGACAACCGCCGGGCGGACGGAGGAATACCGAACGCCCGGCAAGGGCGAGAGTGAATCTTGGGATCCGGATAGAGGATTGCCCCCACGGCAGGATCAGTATGGTATTGGACGATGTCCGAATTCGGCCAGCGGCTTCGGATGAGCTCGATGGTTGCTTCCTGGATCGCCCGGTCACCGTAATTCGATGACGAACCAGGATGCCATATGCCGACAACGGGTTCCCGCATCTCAGTGCTCCTCCGTCGAGCCTTCACTGCGAACCGCAGCGACGAGCACAACGGCAGCCCCACCGTGAAACAACAATCCTGCCAGGCGGTCCAACGACATGATCAGGAAGCCTTCGGCTGAACTGAGTCCGACTGCCGGCGCCGCCAGCGCGGCAATGCCCTCACGTATCCGAAGACCGGCCGGAACCACGAACACCATCGCACTGAGCACCGGGGCGACGCCCAGAACGAATGATCCCCCGCCGATGGAAAGGCCCAGCGCTTTCGCAGCCAGCCACAACCGTGCCGCAGTGACCAACGTTGCCACTAGTTGGACCGCGATGACACCCCCAGTCAATCGGATCCTCGCGCCTCCATGCGGCTTCCTTCTGAGCAACAAAACGGTCAAGCCAAGCCCGGCGCTCCCAAGCAATGCTGCTACTGCGGCGGGAATCAACGCAAGACCGCCAAATAGCCCAGCTGATGTGAGCGAAACAGAAAGCCAGGCAAAGGCCATCAAGACTGTCACACCAACGGCGGATCTACCTTGCACTCCCTCGTCGACAAGACCCTTCATTCGAACGAATGGTCCACCGGGAAGTGGTAAGAGATTGGCCGCTGTTGCCAGAACAGCAATTCGCATCGCATCCAGCAGACGCACGGATTGGCCAGTCACCCGTGCAGCCATCGTGTACTCGAGTGCGTTTGACAATGTCATGGCGGGTACAGCGACAAGAAGGAGGAGACCGAGCACCGGCCACGCCAACCGAGACCACTCGATCGATACCGACGAAATCGTGACGAGAAACCCGGCAAAGAAGCCGACGGCAGCGGCGGCCAGCAACCAGACACGCAGCTTACGATTGCGTCGAATCCGCTGTATCAGCGCCGCAATGTCTTGGAACAAGCTATCAGCCACGACAGCGCTCGCCGACACCGCGGTACCTAGGCGGAGTTGCGTCGATTACTTCTGCGTAAATCGCAAGATGTCGCGTCGCAGCCGCGCTGCCGGTAAGCCCGAGCGCTTGGAGACGCTCAAGGCCTGCCCGGCCATACGAGGCACGTAGCCGGGAGTCCCGCGCCAATCGATCGATCGCCTCAGCCAAGCCCCCTGCATCACCAGGCGCAAAGAGAAGACCTGTCACCGCGTTGACCACCAATTCGGCGCGTTCCTGGGATGTCGGTGGCTATCACGGGTATGCCATGTGCCATAGCTTCCATCACTACCACAGGGCGTCCCTCCGACACCGAAGGCAAAACGAGCACATCTGACGTGGCAACGATCCTCTGCGTTGCCACCGGAGAGAGGGGCCCATGGAAGACAACTTGCTTGTCAATAGCCAGACCCCGCACCTGCCGTTCCAGTTGCGTTCGCTCGGGCCCGTCTCCCACAATGTGCACCTCGACATCCCTTGAGGACACCAGAGTACCGCGTCGATGAGCGTTCGAACGCTCTTCCTCTTGATCAGACTGCCCACATACACAACTCGCAAAGTGCCTAACTCTCTCAGAGTGGCTGGCGCTGTGGGATTAACACCGAGAGAGACAACCGTTATCCGATCAATCTCGACACCGATAGCGACGAGTTTTTCTGCGAGATCGTCACTGACCGTCAGCACTCGATCCGCAGCATTGCCCACCCGACACGCAAGAGAGCGAAGTCCGGGACCTTCAGGGCGGTATTCACATCACCACCATGTGCGGTCACAACAAGCGGGATGCCCGCCGCACGCGCTGCTCTCAGGCCGGCGATGCCCGTCGGATACAACCAGTGAGCGTGGATCACATCAAAACTCTTCGCCACGGATCGAGCGGTACGTGTCATCTGGAACACTAGAGCCGGAATCTGCAGAGCCAACGTCGGTTTCGCACGCATATTTGGCATGATGCCTGACACACCCGACGCCAGATGCTCTCGACCGAAGAGAGCGTATCGAAACCGGAGTATGTCGACTCCTTCAATTGTCTCGTGAGCAGCCGAGCCAAAAGCCGCCGGCGAAACCGCGCTGACGCATGCGCCAGCGTTGACCAGCTGGCTGGCGAGACTGAACACGTGATAGCCTCGAGGATCGCCAGGGTACGTCGGGAAAGCGGTCGTTACGAAGAGAACACGCACGGTTGCACTGTCATTCACCGCTGATCTGACAGATGCCGCGTCGCCGGGATGATGTTGTAGCGCTGCTTGTTCAGCTGCACCATCAGGTCGGCGACCATGCCGAGCAAGGCCAACGCAAACGACGCACCCAGAATGACGATGGTGTTGGTCCCCATCCGCCAGTTCTTGTCGTATATGTCGTAGATGACCTTCGCCCCACCGGCAAGAAACAGTATCCCGGCCGGTGGCATGAGGATCTTCAGCGGGTTCCATGACAGCACCATACGGATCACCTGCATCAAGTAGCGCCGGGTGTCTGCCCACCAATGGAACTTCGATTTCCCAGCCCGTCTGGCATAGTCAATCGGCACGTACTTCACGGAGTATCCGTTGGAAAGAAACGCCATCGTGATCGTAGTGACGCAGGAGAAGCCACGCGGCAGAAGGTGCACGAACTGTCGGGCCACCTCTACGCGCATCGCCCGCAATCCCGAATTCAGGTCGGGGATCTTGACGCCGGTCAGGTAGCTGGCCAGCCTGCGGATGAACCACTTTGCCGGCTTGCGGAGGAACTTGACCGTACCTTCCTCGGTCCGTCTAGCACCGACGACCTGGTCGTATCCGTCAATCTGATCGACGAGCCACGGGATCTGGTCGTTCGGATAACTCATGTCGGTGTCGGTCCACACGACGTAGCGACCCCGCGCCGCCAGCGTTCCGTATTTGCGTGACGAGCCCGTGCCACGGTTCTGGCTGAAGGAAAAGAGCCTGATGTCGTCGATCTCCTGGAGCAGCTCGGTTGACCCGTCCGTCGACCCGTCGTCGATACAGATGATCTCATAGGTGTAGTCGGATGCATCGAGGGCTGCCTTCGTCCTCTTGATCTCCTGCTCCAGGTGACCGGCCTCGTTGAACACGGGCAGCACGACCGTGATGTCCACCTCGGGTGGGCCGTCGTGGTTCGCCGGGTATTCGTGCATGAATTCTCCTTCATTGGCACCAACGGTACCGACCGCACCTGCGCATGGTGCCCTAACTAGTTCGGTCTCGCAACGGCCATCTTGAGGGGTTCTGCCCGACCGGTTGGACCACCCGGAGGGGCCGAACGGGGGCCGCGACACCGTGTCGAGCGATACACAATGGATGTCGCTGACAGAATGAGGTGTCATGTTCTACGTGTTCGTGGTCGGAATCATCGTCGTCATATCGGCCGCCATCATCTCGTTCTCTCGCTGGGCCATGCATCGAAGCGAAGAGATCAGTGGGTTCTACGACGAGAACCAGGGCCGCACGGTCGATGACACCCTGCCCCACCTGAACGAAATGCACGGCCAGCACATAAGCGGCATGTAGGCATTTGGGAGGTTCTGCCGCCTGTCGAGGGGCAGGGCCGCACCGTGTGCCGTTCACAATGAACACAGAGCCAGGAATACGAAGCCAGGAGAGGTGGCAACCGTGGTTGTATGGATAGCGATAATCGGGATCCTCGTCGCGGTGGCACTGGTGATCCGTTGGAGTGCCCACCGCAGCGCTGAAATCATCGGGTTCTATGACGAGGAGAGGACTCTCCCGTCGCCGAGACTCTGCTGCGCACGAACGAGATGAAGGGCAACTCGATGTTCTAGGGGCTCGAGCTCACCTCTTCACGCGGTGTCAGCGAAGCGAAGGTTCGCTGACACCCCATCCCCCACCACCGGGGGTCAGCACCAAGAGGCGGTCCCCTGGCTCGACCTCGAAAGTCGTCTTGCCCGGCAAACGCTCCCGCCCACCGTTGCGCCGAATCAGCCAGTCTTCGCCTGTTGCCGCGGGCTCCCCGCCGTTGAGCCCCCACGGCCGGTTGCGACGCCGCTCGCCGATCAGAGACACAATGGCCGCAGTGTCGAACTCGATCTCACGCACTATGCCCTCGCCACCGGGGAAATGCCCGGCGCCACCGCTTCCCTGGCGGAGCCCGTACCGGATCACCCGGAAGGGGTAGTGCGGCCTCGAGTGACTCAATGGGTGTGTTCTTGGTGTTGGTCATCCCGGTGTGAACGCCTGACATGCCCAGCCCTTCCGGGGCGACCCCCCTGGCCACCTCCGACCGTCTCGTAGTAGGCGAATTCGTCATTGCCGATGAGGACGTTGTTCATGGTTCCCTGGCCCGCAGCCGGCACCCGATCCGGGGCAGCCTGGGCCAGCGCCCCCAGCAGCGTGTCGGCGATCCGTTGACTGGTCTCGACGTTGCCGGCAGCGACGGCTGCCGGCGGGGTGGCATTGACCAGGGAGCCCGCGGGGGCATGCAGCTCCACCGGGCGGTAGCAGCCGCCATTGGCCGGGATGGTCGGATCGGTTGCGACCCGGACCGCGTAGTAGAGGCACGATCGGGTCACTGCCTCGACCGCGTTGATGTTGCCGGCAATCTGTGGATGTGATCCGGAGAAATCGGCGGATAGCCGAGAACCGTCGATCGTCACTGCGGCGGTGATCGGAAGGTCGTCGTCATGCCACTCCATAAAATCGGTGAACTCAAACCTGCCATCCGGCAACCCAGCGATGGCATGTCGCATCCGTCTCTCACCGTAGTCCAGCAAGCCCGCAACGACCGTCAGGTACTCGCTCTTTCCGTGCGCTGCGGCCAGTTCGACGATCCGTCTTGCCCCCGCCTCGTTGGCCCCGAGCTGTGCTGAGAGGTCGCCGAGACGCTCTGCCGGAGTGCGGGTCGCCGCCAGGAACGGCCCAACAAAGTCATCTCTCCACTCCCCGCCGGCCACCGCAAGCGTTGGCGCAACCCGATGCCCCTCCTGATCAATCACAACCGCATGGGCCGGCATCGAACCGGGTGCTTCGCCACCCACATCGGCGTGATGCGCACGGTTCGCCACCCATCCGATCAGCGCCCCATCGAGGTGGACAGGACGCACCAGAGTCAGATCGTTGAGATGGGTCCCCCCGTGATAGGGATCGTTGACGGCATATTGCAGATCCGGCTCCATGTCGGCCCCAAAACGGTCGAGGACTGCGGTCACCGAAGCAGGCATCGAGCCAAGATGCACCGGGATGTGCTCTGCCTGGGCAAGCATCTCTCCGGAAGGGACGAACACTGCCGCCGAGCAGTCGGCGCGTTCCTTGATGTTCGGCGAGTAGGCGGTGCGACGCAGCACGACACCCATCTCGTCGGCGATGGCGGCAAGCCGGTTCCTGGCGACCTCCAGCGTGATTGGGTCGAATCACCACTCCACCTCCAGCGCTCCGCTGGCATGGACGATTGCACGCTCACCGACGCCGACATACGTCGTGGCCTCGTGCTCCTCGATCACCGCAGGGCCAACGATCTCGTCGCCGGCCGCAAGCCCGTAGCGGTTGATCACACGGGCAGTGACTTCGCCGCTACCGGTGAGCACGGGTCGGGCAGGCATGTCGACAGCACCGGAAGGAATGACCTCGGGGAGATCGGACCAGGTCAGGATGGGCCGCCCCACAGACTCGGCTCGCACCGTCACCACCTCGACCGGGTCATCCGGCCGAGCGAACCCGTTGCGGACCCTGTGTAGCTCGTGAAAGCGACCGAGCAGCGTCCCCCACCCCTCGCCCGGCTCGTAGGGCACAGTGGTCTCGTGTGCCTGGCCTACGTAACGGACGTCGGCGTAGGCAAGCGTCGACTCCGGTTCCGCACCACCCCGACGCAGCCTCTCCTGTGCTGCGGCGACGATCCCCGTGGTCTCCGCATCGAGTGCGGCACCTGTGTCGATACGAATAGAGATCGCTGCATCGGCGCGGGGTGGGCTCAGCAGCAAGCCCAGCGCCGAGAAGATACCGGAGTAGGGCGGGACAACCACACCAGCCATGCCGAGCCTCCGGGCAAGTGCAGTCGCGTGCAGCCCACCGGCGCCGCCGAAGGCGACCAGAAAGCCCTCTCGGGGGTCGGCACCCCGCTCTATCGAAACGGTCCGGATGGCCCCTGCCATGATCTCCTCGACCACTGTGACGACACCTAGCGCCGTCTCGGTGACGGTGAGACCCAGCCTTTCGCCAATGGCGCCGAGAACGCCCGTGGCAAGATCGGCCCTCACCGGTATCGACCCGGCCAGCTCACCGGCCGGGTTGATTCTGCCCAGCGCCACGTTGGCGTCGGTCACGGTCGCTTCGGTGCCGCCATGCCCGTAGCAAGCTGGCCCAGGCATCGCACCAGAAGAACGGGGGCCAACCCGCAGCGACCCACCAGCGTCGACCCAGGCCACCGAGCCACCACCGGCGCCGACGGTATGGATGGCAACCGAAGGCATCCGGCACGGATATCCCGCCACCGGGCGTTCGTACAGCACCTCGGGTCTGCCGCCTTCGATGCGGCACACATCGGTGGATGTCCCACCCATGTCGAACGACACCAGCCGGCTTCGGCCCAGCACATCGCCGATTGCCGCTGCGGCGATAACCCCGGCAGCAGGACCGGAAAGCAGGATCGCAGCAGGCAGCGTTGCGGCCTGAGCTATCGGCATGAGGCCGCCCGACGAGCGCATCACCTCTATCGCGTCGGGCAGCCCGGCCGCGGCGGCGCGGTCAACGAGCCTACTGAGGTACCTCCCGGTCTCCGGGGAAAGGAAGGCGTTGATCAGCGTGGTAGATGTCCGCTCGAATTCACGAAACTCGGGAGCCACCTCACTCGAGAGGGAAACGGCAATATCCGGCCAGCGGTCCTGCACCACCCCGGCCAGCTCCTGCTCGAGCGCGGGTTGCTCGTATCCGTAGAGCAGTGAGATGGCGACAGCGCCTGCCGTGCCAAGGTCGTCGCTGATGTCTCCGGGTCCATCCACTTCGTAGCGGCGTGTGCGTGGCACGAGTGGCTCGGGGCGGTCGTGGAAGCTGTCGTAGAGCGAAGGTCGATCCTGCCGGCCGATCTCGATCACGTCGGCGAACCCGATCGATGTGAGTAGAGCCGTGTCGGCGCCGCGGTGCTCCAACAGTGCATTGGTGGCCACAGTGGTCCCGTGTAGGAACCGCCCGGCGGCGACATCGAGGCCAGTGGCTCCTTCGATCACCCCGATGCTCTGATCGTCGGTGGTCGAAGGCACCTTCCCCGCCACGATACGGGAACCGTCCCATCCCACCAGATCGGTGAACGTCCCACCGACGTCTGCAGCAAGTGCGCCCGGGCGATCATGGTCGGTCATGTACCATCCCATGTGCGAGCTAGCGAGGTTTCGATGCCGGTATCAGTCAACTCAACACCAAACCCGAATGCGCTCAAGTTCACCGTAGGGGTACCGGTTGGCGGGCCGACCACATTCGTGCCGAGCCAGCCCACCAACGATCCGCTCGGATCCGCCCTGTTGGGCCTCCCCGGGGTAGCCAGTGTGTTTCTCACCGCCGATTTCGTCACGATCAACAAACTACCCGACGCTGCTTGGGAACCCATCATCGGACCAGCCCAGCAGGCAATCGCCGGCCATTTCGAGGTTCAGTAGAAACGCAACTCCCGGTTGTCGATGTGCCAGGTGATGTCGGTGGTGGACTGTGCGAACTCGTCGTCGTGGGTGACAACGACGATCGCCCCCGGATACCCCTCGAGAGCCCGCTCGAGTCGCTCGATAGAGGGTAGGTCGAGATGGTTAGTCGGCTCGTCGAGCAAGAGCACCCAGGCGCTTCGACCCAGTCCGGACGCGATCAGCAACTTACGTGCCTCACCGGGTGATGGAAGCTCTGTGGCGAGCACACGCTTCGGATCGGAGCCAAGCAGGCCGACTATTCCCAGCACACGTCCCCGGGTGTCCGGGTCCAGGTTCATCACCTCGGTGACGAGACGACGGGTCTCAGTCTCGGTGGTCTCCTGAGGGAGGTGAAGCACACGCTCGGTGGGCAAAGTCGATCCGGCAAGCAATGCACCCAACAGGGTTGATTTGCCTGCTCCGTTGGGCCCGGTGAGGAGAATCCGGTCTCCGCGACCGACGGCCACGTTTGTGTTTGGGATCAGGGTCTGATCCCCGATCCGGAGCGCCCCGGTGAACGCCATGAGTCGATTGCGCCTTGGCGGTTGGTAGGCGAATGACACATCGCCACCGAGCCTACGCCGCATGCCAAAATCGGCCGCGGAAGCCGCCAGACGGTCGGCCTCCTCACGCAACAAGCTGATGTCGTGCGAGCCCTGTCTCTGACCGTCCTCGAACCGCCCCTTCTTCTCCATGGAGCGGGCATCCTTATCCTTGATCCCTGCCGTCCGTAGTTGCCGCCTGTGCCTCGCCTCCTTCGTGTCGGCTGCCCGCCGCTTGTCCGCCAGTCGTCGCTCGACCTTCTTGTGCTCGGTGACAACGCGTTCGTAGCTCTCGATGAGTTCGGCTTCGTCTGTTTCCCATGCGGATGAAGCGGTGTCGTAATCCCCGTTCCACAGTTCAACCCGGCGTTCGCCAACCCTCAGGATGCGCCGGCACAACCCGTTGAGCACCGACCGGTCGTGGGACACGACTAGACCAACGCCCGCGGTAGCGCTCGAGTGCGGAGATGAGGAGATCCCTGGCGTCGCGATCGAGATGGTTGGTCGGCTCGTCCAGCAACAGCACATCGGGCTGCCGGTAGAGCGCACCCCCCACCTGCCACCTCTTGCGCTCACCCGGTGAGAGCGTCGCCCATCGTGCGAGTTCGTCGCGGTCGAGCCGCAGCCGGCCGAGCAACCAATGAGCAGAACCGTCCCGTGCTTCGGCGAGAGTGGTGACGTTGTAATCGACCGTGTCCGCGGTCTGTGGGCAATGCACAACAATGCCGTCGGTTGGATCGATCACGACCGTGCCGGACACGGGTGAGAGTGCCCCTTCGACGAGGCGGAGGACGGTCGTCTTGCCCGCCCCATTGGCGCCGACGACACCGGTCCAACCCGGCCCTATGGATGTAGAAACACCGGTGAGAACAGGAATCGCGGAGGAATACTGAAATGTGAGATCGTTGAGGTGTATAGCCGGCATAAATAACTCCAAGAGATGACACGACAACGCGTCGGGCGGTGAATTCTTGGAGTTACTTGCGCATGGTCCCTTGGCTAGACACGGTGGATTCTACCGCCGGCGGTGGGGACTAGTCGAGCGAGTCGGCAGTCTGCAGCCGTTGGCCCATGCGCCTGGCCCGGAACACTCCATGAGTGGTGAAGACGGCGAGAGCAAGCCACACGAGCACGAATCCGATCAGCTCGTGGCCGGTGACCTCCTCGTCGTAGACAAAGACGCCGATCAGGAACTGCATCGACGGGGCGATGTACTGGAGGATGCCGATTGTGGCCAGCTTGATCCGATGGGCGGCGGCGCCGAACAGCATCAGCGGCACAGCGGTGACAACACCGGTGAGGACAAGCAGCACCGTCATACCTGGCCCGTCGCTCACAAAGGCGCCCGTTCCCGAGACCGCCCTGGCAATGAGAAAGACGAGAGCCGGGACGGCAATCGCAGAAACCTCCACGGTGAGGCTCTCTATCGGCCCAATCATCGTCGTCGTCTTCTTGAGGAGCGCATAGATGGCGAAGGTGCCCGCCAGGACCAGAGCGATCCAGGGCAGGGTTCCCACCTGGACCGTCATGTACCCGACGGCGAGGGCGGCGATCCCAACCGCAGCCCACTGGGCCGGGTCGAGATGCTCCCGGAGGACGATGACCCCGAGCAGCACGCTGAACAGCGGGTTGATGAAATACCCGAGGCTGGTCTGGACAATGTGGTCTGCGTTGACTGCCCAGATATAGGTACCCCAGTTGACTGCGAGCAGCAGACCGGCGAACCAGAGCCTGACGAAGACCCGCCGGTCGAGGCCGGTGATGATTGGCCAGCGATGACGGATGGCGATGATCACCGACAGGAACACGATCGACCAGACAAAACGATGGGCGAGTATCTCGAGTGAATCGAGAGACTCGAGCAGCTTCCAGTAGATCGGTAACACACCCCACAGCACGTAGGCGCCGACCCCGAGAGCAATACCGCGATTCATCCGGGCATTCAAACAGGCCGGGGGGACCAACAATCCGATGCCATGAAAGGTATGCGAACGAGCTTGCGCCGTCCCGCTATTCAACCAGCCCCAACAGGACAGGGACCCCGACCGGCTCAGGCTGCGAATCCAACCTCGCGGTGCCGTCGACATCAATGCTGATATCGACGGCGATGGCTCCTGCCGGTTGCCGGGTGAAGCCGTCTTTGGTCTCGGTGAGTAACCGGTAAACCAGCTCGACCCGGTAGCTGCCGGGCTGGTCGGAGGTGACGGCATATGGTGCGACCCATTCCACGTATGCGCCGGTTTCGGGACGTGCCATTCCCGGCAACAGCGAATCGACCCGTGCTGCAACTAGTGGGTCGGCGTCGACGGTGAGATAGTCACGAACCAGCCATTCGGCATGCATCACGGCGAGACGTTCCTCGCCGGTGGCGTCGATTGCCATCAGATCCGCCTCGGAGTACACGGCGGGGGCGACGGTCGTTGGCGGCACCACCGTCGTCGTTACCGTCGCCGCTGGCGTGGCATCCTTGGTGGGGTGCGGTGCTGCCGTGGCGTCGCCGTTGTGCAGCGTGAGCCAGCCTGCGATGAGCAACACGGCCATGGCGACAACAGCGAGGATCATGTATCGGTTTCTGAAGTCGGTGGGTTTGGCGGCGAGAGCAGCCCAGGGAATCTGCTCGAGCTCTTCGAAGTCGGTGTGTTCGCTCATGTCCCGAACGTAGGGAACCGGGACCACCGATTCAATAGGTTCAACCGCCGATGTAGCTCATCTCTACCTTGGGCAGATCGAGGGTGGCCTCCGAACGCATCTCACTATATCGGTCGGTACGACGCTCCCAGATGTCGGTGACCATCTTTGCCAGATCCTCGTCGCTGGCGCCGGCGCGGAGTGGCGCTCGAAAGTCGATGCCTCCATTCGCAAATAGGCACGTATAGAGCACACCTTCGGCCGAGAGTCGTGCCCTGGTGCAATCACCACAGAAAGGCTTCGATATCGAGGTGATCACACCAATCTCCCCGGCGCCGTCGCGATAACGCCAGCGAGTCGCAACTTCCCCTTCGTAGTTGGGGTTGACAGGCACCAGCGGGTACTTCTCGCCGATCTTCTCGAGGATCTCCTGTGCGGGGACTACATCCTTGAGCCGCCAGCCATTCGACATGCCGACGTCCATGAATTCGATGAACCGGACGATGTGCCCGGTCCCACGGAAATGCTCGGCCATCTGGAGGACGCCGTCTGCGTTCACGCCTCGCTTGACAACCATGTTCACCTTGACCGGCGTGAGCCCTGCAGCCGCGGCCGCGTCGATGCCGTCGAGCACGGACGAAACCGGGAAGTCGACGTCGTTCATGGCGGCAAAAACGGCAGGGTCAAGTGAGTCGAGGCTGACCGTGACCCGCTGCAGCCCCGCCTGCGCCAGTGCTCCGGCTTTGCGGGCAAGCAACGACCCGTTTGTGGTCAGGGTGAGGTCATCGAGACCAACCGTTGCCAGCTCGCCGACCAATTCCTCCACTCCTTTGCGCAGCAGTGGCTCACCACCGGTGATTCGAGCTTTGACCACACCCAGGGAGTGAAAGACCCGGGTCAGTCTCGTGATCTCTTCGAAAGACAGCAGCAGCTCCCGCTGGAGGAACTCATACTCGCGGTTGAAGATCTCCTTCGGCATGCAGTAGCGGCATCGGAAATTGCATCGATCTGTGATCGAGATCCGAAGATCCTGAAGATGGCGACCGCGGGTGTCAACGAGGCTCATGGTCACTTCAGGTTACTTAAGGAGGGGACCCTTAGATGGCGTTCGAAAGGATCACTGCCTCAGCGCGTTCCCCGGTCACCATTCAGCCGCGGGCCGGTGTCAAAGATGGGGAGATCCTGATGCTCATACTCGTAATAGCTGTTGACGCGCTGCCAACGGCGCTCCGACCACCAGACGAACACGATGATGCCGAGTGCCGAACCGATGATCCAGGCAAGGGCCTCCACGATGCTCCATTCCGTGTCTTACATTCAAGATATCCCACGGGGATGGGTTCGAATAGATGCTGTGTCCACCTCTGCAACGAAGCCGCCGCCGACGGACGCTAGCTTCCAACAAAAAGGAGTTCCATGCACTACGACTTCCCCCTCCCACAACTCGAGGCCTATCGACCAGAGGTGGCCGAGCCAGCAGACTTCGACGAGTTCTGGAAAAGGCAACTCTCCGATTCTCTCGCCACCCCCGCAACCGCTACGTTCGAGCCGTTCCCGGTACCACTGGCCACGGTCGAGGTGTTCGATGTGACCTTCTCCGGATACGCCGGCGCTCCTATAAGGGGTTGGCTGCTCCTGCCGCGCCACCGTACCGGGCGAGTTCCCGCAATCGTTGAATACATCGGCTACGGCGGCGGAAGGGGCCTTCCGCACGAATCGCTGCTCTGGAGCGCCGCCGGGTATGCCCACTTCCTGATGGATACCCGCGGACAGGGTTCGGGACACCTGGTTGGTGACAGCCGGGACCCGGGCGACACAGGTGACCCGAGCGTCCCCGGCTTCATGACCAGGGGAATCAGGGATCCGGAGACCTACTACTTCGTCCGGCTGTTCATCGACGCGGCCAGGGCCGTCGACGCCGTGCGCGTGCACGAAGCAGTGGACGGCGACCGGATCCTCGTCACCGGATCCAGCCAGGGCGGTGGGCTCAGCCTCGCAGCCGCCAACCTCGCAAGCGGAGTGGTAGCTGCGATGGTCGACGTCCCGTTTCTCGCCCATTTCGAAAGGGCCGTTGCTGTGACAGACGAGAACCCGTACGCAGAGCTATCGGAGTACTGCCGAGCCCATCGCGACCACATCGACGAAGTGTTCCACACACTGTCATATGTCGATGCGGTCAACCACGCCAAGCGGGTCAGAGTCCCCGGGCTGTTCTCTGTCGGCCTCGCCGATTTGATCGCACCACCATCAACGGTCTTTGCGGCATACAACTGGTATGGCGGACCCGGGTCCATCGAGGTATACCCGTACAACGGGCACGAAGGAGGCGGTGCACATCACGAGCAGGTGAAGCTTCGGTTTGCAGCCGACGTGCTCCGCTAGACCGCGCGACCCGCCCGCTAGCGGCGCGTTCTGCCAATGCCGGCGAGGTCGAGGAACTCGGCCCTGGTACGCGCATCCTTCTTGAACGTCCCCCGCATCGCGCTGGTGACAGTCGCGCTGTCCTGTTTCTGTACACCACGCATCATCATGCAAAGATGCTGGCCTTCGATCACCACGCCCACTCCGAGCGGATCGAGCACCTCCATCATCGCGTCGGCAATCTGGTTGGTGAGCCGTTCCTGGACCTGAAGACGCCGTGCATAGAGGTCAACGATCCTGGCGACCTTGGAGATTCCGATGATTCTGCCGCGCGGGATGTAAGCGACGGCAGCTCTGCCGAAGAACGGGAGCATGTGGTGCTCACACATCGAGTAGTACTCGATGTCCTTCACGAGCACCAACTCGTCGGCGCCCTCCGCATCGAAAACGGCATCGTTGACCACGTCATCGAGCGACGTCGCGTATCCGTTGGTCAGGAAGTCGAGCGCCTTGGCTACCCGCAGCGGTGTCCGTGCCAGCCCCTCACGGTCTGGGTTCTCGCCCAGCTCGAGTAGCTGGCCACGTACCAGTGCCTCGAGTTGCGGCGCATAGACGTCACCGGCGGGGTCAAAATCCTCGGGGCCGCGCGATTGGTACGGGCTCGCCAGGCGAATCGCCGACACAGGACGGACGGGCTCTCCGCCGTCATCGGCCAGCCTCATCAGGTCGTATGCAGTCTTCTTGGTTCGTGGATCGATCCAGTCGGGGGCGACGTCCGCAATAGGCACCGCCACGTAAGCCACGGTCGCCGCGTCGGGGTCGGGGATTCTCCAATCCTCGAATTCGGCGACCAGATCCCCGTAGTAGGCAATGTCGAGGTCGATGGTACGCGGGGCATTCTTGTCATCGGTTCGCCTGCGGCCGAGCACGTCCTCTATGTGCCGCAATTCTTCACGAAGCTCGGACGGAGAAAGATCGGTCCGGGCGATGACCGCAGCATTGAAGAAGTCGGGAGCCCCGGGTGGGCCACCCACCGGGGCGCTTTCGAAGAACCGGCTGACGTTGGTCACCTCGATCCGGCGATGACGCCGCAGGAGGCGGATTGCCTCCGGCACATTGCGCTCCTTCTCAATGCTCGAGCCAAGCGAAATGATCGTCTCGACGAATCTCTCCCTAATCATCTAGTCCTCCGATTCTGCTGTGCGCTGCCGGGTGATCGAGATGCCCACCGACCGGGCATGACGCAATGCACCCGGTTTCTCGACTTTCATCTCTACCCGGGATATTCGAGGCTCGAGGTCGAAACAGATGTCCACGAGCTCCTGGACGAGGCGTTCCACCAACATCGGCTTGCCCTGTTGGATGTGAGCGATGAGGGCCTTGGCAACCGTTCGGTAGTTGATGGCATCGGCAATGTCGTCGCTTGCTGCGGCGGGACGGGTGTCTACCCAGAGCACGGCGTTGACGAGGATCTCCTGCTCGTTGACCCTCTCGTCGGGTTTGATTCCCAGTATTCCAGAGACGCTCAGGTCTTTGATCAGGATTCGATCGAGTTCCATATCGGTCCAGGGTAGGCAAACGCCCGGTAAGCGTCGTTGCCAGCACAACCCATCTCACGACGTCTTCATTCCCGGGCCGATGTCTAATGGGTGGCGCACCCCGGCCGACTGGCAACACATCAAATATGGAACGCATGACTGACAAATCGGCCGCACAAGACCGACACCTGCCGAGCACTTGCGGGTTGGTTCAGATGATCCCCACTCCGATATGGATCGAGAATTGGACCGCGGTCGAGCGATTCTGCGAGGAGCAACGTGCCGCCGGTGTCACCGACATCGTCGCCCTGCTCGAGGATGACCCGCAGCGTTTGCGTAGTGTGGTCGCCTCCATCGTGGTAACCGCTGTCAACGACGCCACCGTCAGGTTCGTCGGCGCACCGGATCAGAACACACTGCTAGGTCGAATTCCGACGGGGACCACAACGGAAGTCACTCTTCAGTCGTTTCTAGCACAGATAGATACCGTTTGGCATCGTCTCGGCCGAACGTCGCTGATATCGAGCGGCACCAACCTCGGCGGGGACGACATCGACTACGAGATCGAGTGGACCGCGAGACGCGAGGCCGGTGTGCTCGACTACTCCCAGGTTGTCGTCCTGCTCCATGACATAGGCGGGCGGGTCGCCAGCGAGAGAATGATGACCGGACACATCAAGCAACTGTTGCAGCTGCTCGACATGGGCCGTGGGATGTCGGCTACCTTCGACACTGACATAATCCTGCAGCTGCTGGTCGTCACCGCACTCGATTTGATCAACTCCGACAAGAGCCTGATTCTCCTGGTAGAGGACGAGGCCGTGACCACCGTGATCCGCGAAGGTGCTATCGACGACGAGCCCAACTTCACCTATCAGATGGTCATGGAGGGCCTCAGCGGAGAAGTGATCAGGACACGCCGGGGTGTACTGTGTGACGACGTCGCGACCGACCCACGGAATACGGGAAGCGCCCGGGAGCACGCGACCCATGCGCCGGGAACGGCAGTGGCGGTGGCCCCGATCATCAGTGACCAGGGCATTCTGGGAACGCTCACCGCCGTCAACGGTCCCGACAAGCCAAGGTTCACCGAGTTCGACCTATCGGTACTCGAGGCTCTGGCCGCCCAGGCTGCAGTAGCCATGCGCAACGCCGAGTTCATGGAGGAGCTACGGACCAGCCGCGACTCCCTGCACGAAGCACATGAGAGACTCAAGGCAACCCAGACTCAACTCCTGGCAGCGCAGAAGATGGAAGCCATCGGATCACTGGCCGCAGGAATCGCCCACGAGATAAACACCCCGATCCAGTTCGTATCTCACAACACCACGTTCGTTCGAGATGGCATCGGTTCGCTCGCCAAGGTAGCAAAGGCCCAGTCCGAGTTCATCCAGTCCCTCGAGAACGACCCGGTACATGGACAGGCGGTCGAGGCCCTCCGCAAGCAATGGATCAAACACGACAGCGACTTCCTTCTCGAAGAAATCCCATTCGCCCTCGACGAGACGCTGGAAGGAGCAGAACGAGTCGCTGAGATCGTACGTGCCATGAAGGAGTTCGCCCACCCGGGTTCAGCCGCCAAGGAGACGATGGACGTGAACCATGTCGTCACGGCAACCTCGGCTATATCGAAAAACGAGTGGAAATACGTCGCAGATCTCGAAATGGACCTGGACGAGGACCTGCCGGCGATCCAGGGATTCTCCGGCCCCCTCGGACAGAGTCTGCTGATCCTTCTGGTCAACTCGGCGCAAGCAATTGCCGAGCGGGGCAAGACCTCCTCCACAAAGGGGGAGATCAAGATCACCACATCGCACACCGACGAATACGCTCAGATCACCGTCACCGACAACGGGCCGGGCATACCGACCGAGATCGCCGACCGGGTCTTTGATCCGTTCTTCACGACCAAGGGCGTCGGCAAGGGCTCGGGGCAAGGATTGTCGATTGCTCACAACGTGATCGTCGAAAAGCACGGCGGCGAGATGTGGTTCGAGGACGCGAGCCCCGGAACGAGGTTCGTGATACGCCTCCCGCTCGCGCCGACCGACTAGGGCTCAGCCCCTAGCTGACCAGAAGCGCCACCGCCACCATCGCCATGCCGACACCAACCAGCTGGATCCGGTTGAGACGCTCCCCCACCAACGTCACCGCAGCCAGCGCGGTCACTGCCGGGTAGAGCGAGCTGAGCACCGACACTACACCGAGTGGCCCCCGCTGCAGAGCAACGGCGACGAACAGGTTGGCAGCCATGTCGAGCAGACCGGCGGTTGCCACCCACCGCAGCCCGGCTCGATCCGGCCGCACCGGCTGCTCAAGAGAACGGTGCAGCAAGTATCCCATCGGGAGGGTGACTGCCCGCGCCCCGACCAGCGGCCAGAACCCGGATGCCTCGCTGGTCTGCGAGATGGCAATAAAGAAGGCTGCGAAGCCGACTCCGGCTGCCAACGCCATCGCCAGCAACCTCGGGCTGAGCCGCTGCTCGGACTTCTCCTGGGCGATGGTGGCAATGGCGGCTACGGCCAGGACAACCCCGACCGCGGTAACCGGATTCAGCGAGCCCCCGGTGAGCAGATCAACGATGACCGGAATCACCGCCGTCGTCGCCGCAGTGAGCGGAGACACAATCGCCATCGTCCCCTCGGCGAGCGAGCGGTAGAGCAGCCCCACACCAATCACGCCGCCTGCCCCGGCCACTGCACCCCAGATGATGTCGGCTGCCGTCACGTTTGTTGCGGGAAAGGCAACTAGGCCAATGGCCAGAGCCCCCGTCCCAATCGACTGAGACCAGACGGTCACGCTCCACGCGGGGAGCCGGCGCGAGGCGAATCCCCCTGAGAAGTCGGCGAATCCGTAGCAGATAGCCCCACCAAGGGCGAGAGCGAACGTCATGGTCGACGAAGGCTAGCCCGGCAGCGCTCGGGACCTGCCTCGCTCAGAACGGGTCCGGAGATCCTGGATGGAGCTTCCGATACAGCTCAACCGCCTCGTCGAGATAATTGACACCGCACACGAGCACAACACTCGAATAGGCCGTGCACTCACCCGTCTTGACGTATGCATAGGCGGACTCGGCCATCTCGGCCATCAAATCGACGTGCGGTTTGGCCGTGGGCGTCACCTCGAGCAAAGCAGTGACCTCCTTGTAGACCTCCGGATTCCAGTCTGAGAATTCGGTCGCAACCACTGCGGCCTCGATGACGAGTTCCTGACGCACGGCCGCTAGAACCTGCGCCATCGATGGCACGCCACACGCAACGCCTAAATCGAGACGGAGCCTTGTCCTCGGGGATACGAAGACCGGCATCAGCAAGGACGATGAGATCACCGTGACCTGCCGCGGCGAGAAGTTCGAGCAGCTCGGGATGGAGAACACCTGAGGTTTTCATTTCGCCTCCGTTTAGCCCGATGCACAATTGTGCCGGGTTGGACAAATGCTCGACATAGGATGATACTTCCCGGAAGTGGAAGAGAGCAATCCTCGCAGGGAGCTAACGATCCGGGCCGCGTGGTTGTATCACACACGCGGGCTCAACCAGCAAAGCGTGGCCGACAGACTCGGTGTTTCTCGCTCAACGGTGAGCAGGCTACTCGCCGATGCCGAGCGCGAAGGGATCGTGCGGGTCACCGTCACCGAGCCTCTTCCCGAGACCGCGAGCCTTGCCGAGCAGCTCATCGAGAAGTATGCGCTCGATGGGGCGACGGTGGAGCTGGCGCTCGATGGGGAATCACCACGCTCGGCTGCAGCCACCGCCATGGCACGACGCCTCGAGCACGTCGTTGCCAGCGGCTCAACGACAATCGCCGCCGGGTGGGGACGGACCCTTGGCGCCGCCGCCCAACAGGTACATGGCATGCACACCTCCGGAATCACCCTCGTCGATGCCTTCGGCCACACCACGACCCCGAACATCGCTCCGGCGGTTGAGGTCACCAACACCCTCGGCATCAAGTTCGGGGCTCGGGTCATGCACATCCCGTCTCCCGGGTTTGCGCCTTCCTCCGAGATCGCAAGCACCTTCCTCGAATCAGAACCAGTGGCAACCGCTCTCGAGCATGCCCGTATGGCCGACATCGTGATGGTGGCGGTGGGTGTCATCGGGCCCGAGTCGCTGCTAATCCAAGCCGGCTATCTCGGTCAAAGACAGATGGATCGCATCATCGCCGCAGGTGCCGTTGGCGAGGTGTTCGGTCTCTACTTCGATGCAGCAGGCAATGCCGTCGAGCCCAATGCGTTGCATCCGATCTCGCTGTCGCTGGAAGACCTGCGCGCCTGCAAGCGTGTGATCGCGGCAGCAGGGGGTGTCGAGAAGACTCCGGCAATCAAGGGAGCCATCGCTGCCGGTGTAATCGACGAGCTCGCCATCGACGCCGACCTCGCACGGGCGCTTCTCGACTAGCAGCGCGGCCATCTGGCATCCAGCGCTCCGGCTATGAGATCGCCTCGCGGAACCGCGACGCGGTCGCGACAAGACTCTCCCCCCGATGGAGATCACCACCGATGAGCAACGCAACATCGGTGCCGTAGAACTCTACGATCTCCTCGACACGGTCGAGGGTCATTCCTCCTCCCGGCGACGGGAACGCCGGCTCGAGGTCACCGAGCGGCTCGACCAAGGCACCAGCCACGTCACGGCACTCCTCACGGGAGAAGCTGAAACGGCCCCCATAGTTGGGATAGACACTGAGGTCGGCACCGGCGAGACGCATCAATGTGCCGTACAGCTTGCCGTGAGCGATGCCGTTCGTCTGCGAGGCTGAGTACGACCCGAGGAACGCCGGATGCCCCATGATCGGAACATCGACAGTAGTTGACAGGTACCGCATCTGATCGAAGCTCGTGATGCCGGGGAGGACAAGCAACGCACCAGCACCAGCATCGAGCGCCACCTCCACCCTCGCCTCGAGCTGGTCGTATGGCGCGTTGATGCTCGGCATGTACACCGAGTTGAATCCGGTCTGGGCATTCGCCTTCGCCACCGCCTCGGCACAGCGCTGCACCCTCTCGACGTAAGGAGCAAACGGCTGGTTGGAGAGGCTGTGGTCGTCCTTGATCATGTCGATGCCGCCAAGCGCCAGATCGAAAGCCTCGGCGGCAAGACGCTCTGACGAGAGGCCCATTGGTTTGAGGGCAGTGGCGAGAAGAGGGCGCTCCGGTGCATCAAACAACCGGCGGAGACCGGAGATACCAAACCTCGGCCCCTGGAATCGCGCCAGCAGCGACGGCGGGAGGGTGAAATCGACCAGCCGGATCCCGGGGAGCAGGGCACTGTTGCCCCACAGCACATTCATCAGCTGGGGAAGCTCGAATCCCGTTGTCTCGACCGCGTATGTGACAACCGCACGCGCTGCGTGCTTCCCCGACCGGCTCGACAGACTCAACCCGACCAACGATGGATCGCTGAATGTCATCGTCGGGAACGAGATCGGCGGGAAACTCGATTGTCTGCTCGACGCGTAGCGCATCGGCTCTGGCTTCCGCCTCGGCAACATCGCCGAAGAAGTCGTAAACCGCCTCGATGCGGTCACCGCTGACGTCGAGGCTCGTGGGCTCGAGCATCAGAGGGCCTCGGCCTTCGCAAGGCTGTGCACCGCCTCGATCCTGACCGCTTCCAGATCGGATTCGGTGACGCCGGTCGAGCGGCCGAGTAGCTCTTCGATGCCGCCGATCAGCGCTGGGGCGTCAAGACCGTACTCTCTCATCAAGAACTGCCTGCTGGCACCGTGGGCGTATGTGTCCTCGAGACCGAGCCGGATCAATCGCTTCCCGACGGCGTTTTCCGCCATGACCTCGGCAACGGCAGACCCGAGCCCGCCGACGATGGTGTGGTTCTCCAGTGTGACCACACCGTGCTTGGCTCGTTTGATCGACTCGAGGATGAGCGGATCACGGAACGGCTTGTGCGTCGACACATGGATGTGGGTCATCCCCACCCCGGCTTCCGCAAGCGGGGCCGCGGCCCGTATTGCCTCCTCAGTCGTTATCCCTGAAGTGAACACCGTCACATCGTCGCCCTCGCTCAGCACCCGTACCCGGTCGAGCTGCATCGGCTCGTCCTTTGGGAACAGTCTTGGTACCTCGCCGCGCAACATCCTGATATAGACGGGACCATCGACGGCGTGGGCAACGTCGAGGACACTCTCGACCTCGGTGGCGTCGCCTGTCTCCAGGACGGTCATGTTGGGGGTTGCCCGCAGGATCGAGATGTCCTCGATGGCCTGGTGGGTAACGCCGCCCGGTGTCGTGATCCCGGGCAAGAAGCCGACGAGCCGCACCGGGAGGTTCGGATATGCGATCGACATCGCCAGCTGATCGTAGGGGCGGCGATAGATGAACACGGCGAAGGTGTGGATCCACGGTTCGTAGCCTTCGCGAGCGAGACCGGCGGCAAAGCCCATCATGTTCTGTTCTGCCATCTTCATAGGGAAGAACCGGTCGGGATAGGTGTCGCGCCAGTTGCCTACCTCACTCGAGTTGGTGAGATCGGCGGTGAGCACCACAACCTCGGGCTTGTCTGCGCTCCAGTCGATGAAGTTCTGGACGTGCGGCCGTTTCACGATCTCCATGTCAACTCACCATCTCTTCGTAAACCGCCTCGTACTGGGCCCTCTCTTCGGGCGAAGTGAATCGCAGGTAGTGCAGCAAGGGGGCACGCTCCCCGAACAGCGGTAGCCCGCGGACCGGGTCGGTGCGGGCGATGACGAAATGCGGCTTGCCGGTATTCATGGTCATGGCTTCGTCGAGGGCGCCGAGCTCGTGGCCGTTGCTCTCCACCGCACTGGCGCCGAAGGCGCGGATCCGGATCGTCAGGGGATCAGCGGTCTCCACCTCGTCGAGGCATCCGTCACACTGTTGCCCGTTGGCATCGACGATGACACGGAGGTTGTCCAACCCGAAGCGAGCAATCTGCTCGACCGCTTCCCACGTCTGTCCTTCCTGGAACTCACCATCGGACATCATCACCCAGACCTTGCCCGTGTCGCCGCGGCACCTTCCTGGCGAGGGCGATGCCCCCTGCCTGGCTGAGCGCCTGGGCGAGTGAGCCGGTGGTCGTCTCGACGCCGGGAGAGTGCTCGGCACCGATCATCTCGACGGTGCTCCCGTCCTCGTTGAAGTGATCCAGCCCGGTCTCGGCAAGCCTGCCCACTTCGATGAGGGTGGCATAGAGCACGAGGGCATAGTGGGCTGGGGAAAAGATGAACCGGTCGTACTCGGGCCCTTTCGGGCCGTTGTAGTCGGCGCCTGTGAAGAACGGGACACCGGGGCCGGGCACACCGATGAACTTTCGTGGCTCCAGCGGAGCCTGGCTCGGGCCGAGGTTCATCACCCGCGAATACAACATGGCGAACATCTCGGCTGACGAACAGGCCTGGCTCATGTAGCCGCCGTTGTTCTTCAGCACATGCTCGAGCACGCGCCTGCGAATCCCGTCGGCAACCGCCTGGGTGCTTTCCTTCCAATCGCTCAAAATCAGCCTCCTTGCTCGAACGTGGCGCGGATCGACTGCTCATACGGCGGCTTGAGCACCCCGGCATCGGTGATGATTGCGGTGATCAGCTCGTGGGGGGTCACATCGAATGCGGGATTCCATACCGCGATGTCGTCGGGGGCGGTCGGCTCGGACCGCCACCTGGTCATCTCGTGCGCCGGTCTCAGCTCGATCTCTATCTCGGCACCGCTGGCAATCGAGGTATCGAACGTCGAAAGCGGGGCAGCAACGTAGAACGGAATCCCGGCGTACTGTGCGTTGACGGCGTGGGTGAAGGTCCCGATCTTGTTTGCGGTATCGCCATTGGCCGCAATCCGGTCGGCGCCAACGATCACAGCCTCGACCTTCCTCTGCGCCATCGCCGTCGAGCTGGCCCCGTCGGGCATCAGCGTCACGTCGATGCCTGCGTCGTGCAACTCCCATGTGGTCAGACGGGCTCCCTGGAGGAGCGGCCGTGTCTCCGATGAGAGCACGTGGACGGGAAGACCGGCGGCAGCCTTGGCATAGATGACCCCGAGTGCGGTCCCCCAGCCTGCCGTAGCAAGCCGGCCGGTGTTGCAGTGGGTCATGATTCTCGTGATCCCGGACAGCTCCTCCATCCCGTACAGCCCCATCCGGGTGCACGCGTCGCGATCCTCGGCAATGATCGCCTCGGCCTCCTCGAGCGCCAGCATCCGCACCTCGGCAGCGTCACCGCCCGATGAGGCGGCATCACGAACCCGCTTCACGGCCCAACTCAAGTTGACCGCGGTGGGTCGAGCGTTGCCGATGGTCTCGACGAGCTCGTTCAGGGCCGCCACCGCATCAGCAGCGGACTCCGGATTGCGCTCATCAAGACCGACAACCATCCCGAGCGCGCCACAAGACCCGATCGCCGGTGCGCCGCGCACAGCAAGCCGGTAGATGACGTCGACCACCTCGTCAACCGACCGGAGCTGGAGAACCTCCAGCTCCGAAGGCAGCTTCGTCTGGTCGATGATCTCGATGTGATCGTCGACCCATGCCACCGATGGCTGCAGCTTGGCGAGAAAGTCGTCGGCGAGCGACGTATCCAACATCAGCTCAAGACCTCCGTGCTGATACCGCCGAAAACCTCATTGGCCTCGGCGACCCTCTTCAGGCTGTCGCGCTCCTTGATCCACGTGCTTGCCGTTCTGAGCACCATCGTGGCGGCCTTGACATGCTCCTCATGCGGTAGCTGCTGGATATCGGTGACCTTGGCAAGACCGATGATGCGTCTGTTCGCTTTGCAGCCGCCGAAACCGATCGTGTCCTTGGCCACCTGAGCCAGCCATGCGTCGAGGAAACTGTCGGTCCAGGTCTTGTCGAGACGGTCCGGCCACAACCGGCGCATCTCTGCCTCGAACGCATCCCAGGTCTCGGGCCCGAGGTCGGCAAGCCATTGCTGGAACTCGGCAGGACGGTCCAGGACCGCAGCTCTGGCCCGAGCGGCCAGATAGTTGCCGAACAATGCGCCGAGGTCGAAACCAACCGGGCCGTAGTAGCAGAACTCCGGGTCGATGACCTTGCACTCGCCACCGTCGGCGCCGTGGCGGACCATCACCGAGCCGGTGTGGAGATCGCCATGGACCAATGCCTGTCCTGCCGTCATGAACTTGTACTTGAGCATCCCGACCTCGGCACGCAACCTGGCGTCGGCCCGCATGCCTTCCACCTCGGGGATCAGCTCGTCGACGTAGCTGTTGTTGGGGACGTCGATGTACGGTTCGGTGAAGACGAGGTCTTCTGTGATCTTGCACAGCTCGGGGTTGATCGCATCGGCGAGCCGCTGCTTGATCTCTCCCTGGTCGATCGTGAAGAATGATGTGTGGAAGGCCAGGTTGGCAACGTAACGTCCGAGTTGGGCACCAACGCCGGGGTGGGCAATCCCCTCGTTCAGCTGGGTTCGCCACATGTCCCAGCCCATGAGATTCTCCATCGCCAGCACGTAGTTGTCCTTGTCAACTCCGTAGTAGGCGGGGACCAGGTCGGGCACATGGTCGGCTGCGGCGGACAGACCCCTTGCCTCGGCGAGCACCCGCTCGGGGGTGAGCGGCCATCCTTCCCCGACCAACCGTACATAGGGCAGGGATTGCTTCAAGCAGATGCCGGCGCCGTTTCCGTCTTTGCAGACGAAGACCAGATTCAGGTTGCCGTCACCAACCTCGGACACTTCCAAGCTGGATGTGTCGACGATGCCGTCCAGCCGGGGGGTCTTGTCGATGTATGCCGGGACCGTTTCCGGGGTGAGGATCTCGTACTCGGGGACCATCCTTATTCTCCTCCGCTTCTACTTCTCTGGGTCGAGCGCATGGGCGCCCAATGCGGTTACCTCGATGTCCATCCAGGGGAACAACGGCAGCGAGCTGAGGATCTCATGGAGCTCCTCGGTGCTGTCCACCCGGTAGAGGGCATATACGGCCCTCCGCCCTGGAATCCTCCATATGCGGCGCAACTTGCCCGCATCGACCAACTCCTGACCACGAACCTTCTCGGCCGCCTTGACTGTGGCGAGCCGTTCCGGGTCCATGTCGGGGGATATGTTCTGCTCGATGCGGGCAAGGAACTCCACAATCAGACTCCTACGGGTTGCGCGGCCACCATGGCGTTGGCCTCGTCGGCCGACGCACCGTCGTGGATCACGGCACGCAGACCCTTGGCAACCCCGACGGGGTCAAAGTGCTGCCAGATGTTGCGACCGAGATTGACTCCGATGGCCCCACGATCGATGCCATCGCGCACGAACGAGAACACTTCGCGGGCGTCGTCGGTCTTGGGGCCGCCTGCGATCACAACCGGCGCAGGACAAGACGAGGTCACTTTCTCGAAGTCCTCGCACCAGTAGGTCTTAACAACCCGTGCACCCAGCTCGGCGGCGATGCGGCAACTCAGCGACAGATAGCGGGCGTCTCTCTTCTCGAGCTCCTTGCCTACTGCGGTTACCGCCATGACAGGGATACCGTACCGTTCATACTGGTTGACGGCTCGGGCCAGGTTGCCGAGCGATTCCCGCTCGTATTCCGAGCCGACAAATATCGAAATGCCGACCGCGGAAGCCCCCATCCGGATAACCTCCTCGGGGTCGACAACGAGCTGCTCGTTCTCCAACGAGGGACCAACGATGCTGGTCCCACCGCTGATCCGGAGGATTACATTGGGCTTGGTCTCCGGGGGAATTGCATTCCGCAGCACACCTCGGGTGACAAACAGCGCATCCGCGATCGGGGTGAGGTCTCTGACGGTCTCGCCGGGACGCTCGAGCATTCGTGTGGGTCCCAGGAAGTATCCGTGGTCGATGGCAAGGAAGAAAGCGTGACCCGTCTCCGGTGAGACGAGATCCGCCATCCTGCGTTCCATACCCCAGTCCATGTTCCATCCTCCAATCCCCTGAATCCAGGGGGTCGCTCTTCTGTTGATTTGTGATGTCTCGTGGGCCGCCGTCAGATGACGCGCTCGTTGCCGCCGTCGATCGGGATGTGGGCACCGGTAATGGGGTGGAACACATCACCGAGGGTGGTGGCGACGACCTCTCCGACGGCAGCGCTCGTTATCTCGACACCCATGAGGTTGCGTCGCTTGTACTCCTCGACTGTCATCCCGTAGCGGGAGGCACGTTCGGCGAGAAGCTCCGCTGTCCACAGAGCCGTGTCGAAGACAGCGTCGGGGTGTACCGAGTTGACCCGGATCCCGTCGGCAGCCCACTCCAAAGCGGCGACCCGGGCAATCTGGTTGGCCGCCGCTTTGGATGCCGAATATGCGCTCGCCCCGGGACCGGGCGCATGTACGTTCTTGGATCCGATGACCGCGACACGACCGCCGCCCGGCGCTTGCAGGAGGAGAGGGTGGATCAGCGATAGCAGCTGAATCAGCCCGTCGACGTTGACGGACATTGCTCTGCGCCAGGCGGATGGGTCGTGTGCGGAGATCGGCGATGACTCGGGGAAGAGACCCGCGGCAGCGACCAGCATGTCGACGCCGCCGAATCGCTCGACGCCGGCATCGAGAGCCGCCGCGGTCTGCTCGACCGACGAGAGGTCACACGGGACACCGAGGAAGGCAGGGTCATCTGTCATCTCGGTGACGGCCGGGTTGATGTCGAGCCCGATGACAGCAGCCCCTCTGGCCAGTAGGGCAAGAGCACAGCCGCGACCGATTCCCGAGTTGGCGCCCGTCACCACGGCGACCTCGCCGGTGAATTCACCTTCGTGGGGGACGAGATCGAGCTTGAGCTGCTCCAGCTCCCAGTACTCGAAGTCGAACATGTCCTGTGAAGAGAGAGCCGAGTAGCCACCGAGGCTCTCGGACTGCTCGATGACGTCGATGATCTGCAGGTAGATGTCGCCTGCAGCCTGCTCGGCATCGACGTTGGGACCGGCGGTGACCATCCCGAACTCCGGGTCGAGGATCACACGCGGCGCCGGGTCCAGCATGCGCAGCGGTCTTCCCGCCACGTGCGACTCGAAATAGGTGAGGTAGTCCTTGGCGTATGTCCCCACGTCCCGGCCGAGCAGCGGGACCCGCTTGGTCCAAATCACGTGATCGGGCGTGGCAACGCCTTGTTGGCTGACCACACCGAGATCCGGTCGTTGCGAGAACGCCCAGCTGACGTCGTCACGATGACGGCGGACGATGCACGGCCTCCCGGCCGCATCCGAGACATCGCGACGTAACTTGGCGAGTTCGACACGGTTGATTTCCGGCGGCCCGCCGGCCGGGGTGGGTGATTTGCCACCGACCGAATGAGCCGCCAGGTAAGCCTCTGCGGCCGAAATGAGATCGACCATACGTTCATAGGCGACGTGCGGCGTCTCCCCGAAGGTGAAGATGCCGTGGTTCATCAGCATGACGGCCTCTGTCTCGTCTGTCGCCGATTCGGCGTAGGCGCGCGCTGCCGCGGTGGCGACTCTGAAGCCGGACATCGCATACGGAACCACGACGGCCCTTTCACCGTATAGCTCCCTTACCCGGTCTTCACCGTTGACGGTGTTTGAGATTGCCAGCAGGGCGTTTGGGTGAGCATGCTGCACCGCCGTTTCCGGGATGACGGCGTGGAGGATCGCTTCGACCGAGGGGTTGGCTGCGGTCACGTCGAGCCGGGCGCCCTTCAGCTCGTTGAGCATCGCGGTGTCGGATAGGTCGTCGAGCTCAACGAGTCGTCGCACCCGATTGAGATCGAGCGGGGAGAACCCTTCGACCTCGATGTCGGCGAGGTCCCATCCGCTCGCCTTCACATAGAGCACGTCGATCGGCTCGCCGTAGAGGTTCTGCTCGGAAACCTTCACCGACGTGTTGCCCCCACCGTGGAGCACCAGGGTCGTATCGGCCCCCAGGAGCTTCGATGCGTATACGCACTGCTCGAGTAGGCCTTCACAGGCCGCTGCCTGCTCCTCGTTCCACCGGTTCTGCATATCTGCCTCTTGCTCCTTCGACCCACCGCTAATCGGTTTCGGCGAACTCGGGATACATCGCCAGGATCGACTCTTCACTTGCCTCGCTGATGCCGCGCTCGGTGATGATTCCGGTCACATAGCGGCGCGGCGTCACGTCGAAGCCGAAGTTGGCGGCACCGACGCCTGGAGCAGCGGTCTGCGGCTCCACCTGTCTGCCGTCGAGCCACCCGGTGGTCTTGGTGACCTCGTGGCCTCCACGCTCCTCGATAGGGATCTCGGCTACGCCGTCGTGGAGCTTCGGATCGAGCGTGCTAGACGGCAGTGCTGCATAGAAAGGAACGCCGTTCTCCTTGGCGACGACGGCCTTCATGTAGGTGCCGATCTTGTTGGCAACGTCACCGCTGATCGTCGTGCGGTCGCTACCGACGATGACCATGTCCACCATGCCGTGCTGGAGCAGGTGACCGGCGGCGTTGTCGGCGATGACGGTGAGCGGGATGCCTGCCTGATTGAGCTCCCAGGCGGTCAATCTGGCGCCCTGGTTGCGTGGGCAGCGTCTCCGATACGTAGACGTGGATCGGGATACCCTCGGCGTGGGCCGCGTACATCGGGGCGGTCGCAGTGCCGTGCTCGACGAACGCCAACCAGCCGGCATTGCAGTGAGTCATGATGTTGACCGTCTCACCCTTGCGCCGGTAGATGTCCTCGATGACGCCGAGCCCGTGCTGTCCGATCGCGGCGCAGTAGGCGACGTCCTCGTCGGCAATGGTCTCCGCCAGTGCTTTCGCTCTGGAGATCCGCTCGGCAGCATCTTCGATGCCGAGGATCTCTTTGAGCTGCCGTTGCACTGCCCAGGTGAGGTTGACCGCGGTGGGCCGACTCGCCTCCAGCTCGGTACCGGCGGCTCGCAGCGAGGCGTCGGCGTCGGCAGCGCCCATTCCACAGCGTGGCCAGCGCGGCGAGGTACATGCCGTACCCGGCGGACACTCCGATGCACCCGGCACCGCGCACCACCATGTCGGCGATGACAGTGGTCATCTCCCCCGAGGTGCGGATGGATACTTCTTGATATTCGAAAGGCAGAAGCCGCTGGTCGATACAGACGACGGAGGTTGGGTCGTCCCGGTCGATCCAGATGGTCCTGTTCGCCGGCGTCTTGCTCATAGCGGAACCGCCGCCTGGAATCGTTGCTTGCGCCGGGAGAGGGTGAACGAGAAGATCAGCGCGACCAGTAGCACGAAGCCTTTCACGACGTCTTGCCAGTAGTACTGGAAGTTCATCATGGTGGTGCCGGTGAGCAGGATCCCGATGAGGATGGCGCCAAGCGCCGTACCAAACGCGTTAGGTTTGCCGACACCAAGCACCGAGGTACCGACGAGCGCCACGGCGACGGCATCGAGCAGCAGGGAGTTGCCTGCCGAAATGTCACCTTGACCAATCCGGGACGCCAGGATCAAACCGGCAATGGATGCGTAGATGCCGGAAAGCATGTAGGCGAATGCCTTATAGCGGCCGACCCTGGCACCGGCGAGCCGAGCCGCTTCGGGGTTGGTCCCGATGGCGTACATAACCCGTCCCCATTTGGTGCGAGACAGCAGGAACCAGGTGAAGACGGCGAGGACGGCAAAGATGACCACCGGGTAAGGGACCGGACCGATCGAGCCCCGGTTGATCTCGAGGAATCCCGTTGTGAACTTGCCGGGGGCGACCGTGCCGTCACGCAGGATCAGACCGGATGACACCGACTGTCCGTCCACCGGCACGAGTTTCAGGCCCTGCACCAGAAACATCGTTGCCAGCGTGGAGAGCAAGTCAGGGATCTTGAGCACAACGATCAGGATTGCGTTGACGGCTCCGATGATCGCACCGGCGGCAATCACTGCAAGCACGGCCACTGAGCCTTGCTGGGCGTAGATCACCATCGTCATTGCGGCCACAGTGACCGACATGCCTGCGGTCGCTCCCACCGAGAGATCGAGGCCTCCGACCACCATCGTGACGGTCACGCCCAGCCCCGCTACGGCCACCACCGAGATGTACTTCAACATCGTGAACATCGTCGAAGAAGTCCGGAAGGCAGGGATCGTTGCCATGAAGTACACGAGGAAGATCACCGTGACGGCAATGAAGCCGTACTTGACGAGCAAGTCCCGCGCATCTGCTCGGGGCTTCGGTTGCGCCCCTCCCTTCTTCTCGTCTTTGGGCGTCATGGTTGTTGTGGCCACTTACTCAACCTCCGAGAGTCGTTGCAGGATCTGATCCCTGCTGGTCTCCGACAGATATGTATCGAGTCGGAGATTTCCGTCCGCGAGCACAACGACCCGGTCGGAAACTTCCATGATTTCTTCCAAGTCCGTCGACATGACGATGACTGCAGAGCCGATCTCCGCAACCTCCCTGGCCTTCTCTGCCAGGTCGTGGCGGGCACCGACGTCGACACCCTGGAACGGCTCGTTCAGCACCATCACCGTCGGCTGTTTGCGCAACCATCGACCGACGACGACCTTCTGCTGGTTGCCACCCGAGAGGGACATGACCGACTCGGCCTCCGACTGGGCAACAACACCAAAAGCTTCAATAACGGCGCGACCGACCTTCGCCTCGGCCATCGGGTTGAGAACACCGAAGCGTGAGACCTCGTCGAGGAATGGGAAAGTCGAGATCATGGAGACGGACCACTTCTTGATGAGGGTCCCTTCGGCACGATCCTCCGGGACCATGTAGACCGAGGAGGCGATGGCGTCGGCAGGCGCTTTGGGGGCGAACGGCTTGCCCTTCAGGATCATCTTGCCTCCCTCGAACGAATCAGCACCGAAGATGCCTCGGGCCAGTTGACTCCCACCGGACCCGAGCAGCCCGAAGACACCGGTCACCTCTCCGGCACGTATGGATAGATCAAACGGTATGGATTTGGGGAGCAGCTGCACGCCTTTGAGTTGCAGGACTTCTTGGGTGCCACGCAACTCAACCGCACGATTGGTCCGGTCGGCCTCGTCGACATCGAGCATCACGTGAAGTGCAGTCTCCCAGTCGAATGGGCGGTCATGGTCGCTGAGAATGACCCCGTCACGCAGCACGAGCAGACGATCAGCGATCTTGTCGATTTCTGCAATGCGGTGGGAAACATAGAAGACGGCAACCCCTTCGTCACGAAGTTGCCGGATGACGCCGAAGAGACGCTCCGCTTCGGTCTCCGAGAGGGCTGAGGTGGGCTCATCGAGGATGAGCAGCCTGGGCTCGTGAACCAGCGCTCGCGCCAACAACAAGAGCTGTTGATCGGCGATCGGCATCTCGTACACGTCACTGCGGAGAAGCTCGTCCGACCAGCCGAGATCCAGAACGGCGGCTACTTCTCTCGCCTTGGGTATCAGCGAGCGTAGTGATGCCGCACGCGAGACCTGGTTGTTGACAATTCCTTCGAAGAGAAGATTCTCTGCGACGCTGAGACCGGGCACTATCCCGTCGGCGATCTTCTGGTGGACCGCCTCGATGCCGTGGGCGTGCGCCGTTGTCGGGTGATCAATGTATGTGGGGGTACCGTCGATGATGACGGTACCCCCATATCCGTTGTATACCCCCGAGAGGACCTTGATGAGTGTCGACTTGCCGGCACCGTTTGCGCCGAGCATTGCCGTCACCTTTCCCGGCTCGATGGCAAGGTCTATCCCCTTCAGGACCTCATTGGGCCCAAAGGCCATAGTGATGCCTTCCATCAGGACTGCGGGTTCCATCAAACGCTCCTTCTCAGGCTATTGAATCGCGGTCACGAGGAGGAGGTGGCCGTCGAGAGGGGGGATCCCGACGGCCACCAACAGGATCTCCTAGAACTTGACCGACGGAATCCAGTCGGCGGACTGGACATCGGCAAGGTTCAGTGCGGGCAGAGCCGCCCGCAGATCCACCATATTCGTGATGTTGTTGTCGAGCAGGAACTGCTGGGTGACGAGCACACCGGGGAAGTCAACCGAGCGTGGGCCCTGTTGTCCAGCGAGCTCCAACGCCATGGTACGCATCACAGCTGCACCGATCGCGTTCGGGTCGGTCGTAGCCGTTGCCTTCCACGGGCTGCCATCGGCCGTCATGACCTCGATGTCGGCATTCGAGATGTCGATACCGTATGCCCAGATGTCAGCGGCAAGTCCATTGTCGTTGATTGCCGATACGGTGCCCTTGGTCAACTCATCGTACGGAGCGAAGATCGCCCGGATGTCGGGGTTGGCCTTGAGCGCAGCGTCGACGAGCTGAGCGTTGTCGGTGGCGACAGCGTTGGTGAACTCACCGACGAAGAACTCCTGGGTCCAGTTGTTGTCTGTCTTGTACTGCTCCCAGACCACATGCCTGCGGTCGAGCGGAGCGATACCGAGCACGTTGACATAGCCAACCTTCTGATCCGGGCCGATGTCGGCGAGCATCTGTCCGAGGGACAGGTCGGCGAGGCTGGCGTCGGACTGCTGGGTCTGAACTGCATTCGGGGCACACTCTGCGATCGCGATGTCATAGATGACAACCGGGATACCGGCATTGAGCGCATCGTTGATCAACGGGCACATGGTGTCGGTCTGACCGTGGTCGACCACGATGCCGTCAACGCCCGAGCCGATGGCGGTCTCCATGTCCGTCGCCTGCTTGGCGTTGTCTGCCTGTGCGTCGTACCAGGTGTACTTGATACCGATTGCGTCGGCCTGCAACTTGGCACCATTGGTCCACTGCTGGAAGTAGTCGCCAGCACCGCTGTTCTGCACAACGGCAATGTTCACCTCGCCGTCAAAGGGTGCAGGCATCGCGACACCGGCGGCGGTGGTCTCAACGGCGCCCTGATCAGCGGCGGTGGTGGTTGTTGTGGTCGCTTCGGTGTTTTGGGAACAGGCCGTGGCGAACAGGGCGAAGGCAACGAGGATGACCCCGAGCCAGATACCCCTCCGCGGGCTTGTCCTCATACTCTTACTCATCTTGCTCCTTCCGGCTAATGGCGTCTCACTCCTGTGGCTGGGTCTTGCCAACCGCACGCCACTGCACAAATGTGCACTATTGCACACAAGTGCAGAATACATTCCGCGGGTGGTGCTGGCAACTCAAAGTATCGCGATTGGCTGATACGACACCAACGGTCGCACAGCGAAATTGTCGGTTGAGCGGAGGCCGATATGGCCAGTTCGCTCTAGAGGTCGAGGACCATCACAAACGAATCGCCGTCGTCTTCGATCAGCAAATACCCAAGCGATTCGTAGAGTCTCCTGGCAGGGTTCGGGTTGTTCACCGAGAGACTCAGCCGGGTGATTCCTTCTTCGCTGGCGACCGCGGCAAGCCCATTCATGAGCCTGCGGCCGATACCCATCCCCCGGTACGCCGCCATGATCCCGATGCCGACTTCCGGTGTCTGGTCGTCCACGTAGCCATGGCCGTGGTTGTCTTCGGTGAACAGCCGGGCAAAGGCCGCCCCGATCAGTTGACCATCGAGGACCGCTTTGACCCCGATATCGCCCGGCCGGCCCCAACCCTCGTAGTACGACCTCACCTCGAGGTTCGCCATGACGGTTGCCATGTCGGGGAAGCCGGGCGGGTCGTTCCACGACAGCGCCAGATAGAGCGCGAGCTGAACCCCCTCGACATCGTCTGCTCCCAGCCGGGAGACGGATACCCGATCAGTCACGGTTCACGCCCACGATCGCGGGGGCCTCCCCGTTGCCCTCGGCCTCGGTCTCCCAGAGGTCGCGGAACTCGGGGCTGGTCTCCAGCAGGTCGCTCAGTTTGCCTGCCGCTACCACTCTGCCCTCGTCGAGGACGATGATCTGATCGGCTCGCTGCAGCGCGGGCCTGCGATGCGACACGACGAGCGCCGTCGACTCCGAGTGCTCGGCAAACAACCGCTCCCACAGCGTCTTCTCCGTGTCGACGTCGAGGGCGCTCGAGAGATCGTCGAAGACCAGCAGCTCCGGATTCCTGACGAACATCCGGGCGGCCGCCGTACGTTGTACCTGTCCCCCAGAGAGCCGCATCCCGAGCGGACCGACCAGCGTGTCCAGCCCATGTGGCATCGAGCCAACGTCGCGATCGAGCGCCGCCGAGCGAATTGCCACATCCAGATCGACATCCTCGTCGTCTCTGCCAAGCAGCAGGTTCTCACGCAGTGTCATCGAGAACAGCTTGGGAACCTGTGGCGTGTATGCCGAGCGCGGTGGCACGAAGAAGTTCGCCGGGTCGTCGACGATCTCACCGTTCCAGCTGACGATCCCACGGTCGACGGAGACGAGGCCGAGGATGGATCGCAGCAGCGTTGTCTTGCCGGAGCCGATCTTGCCGGTGAGCACGGTGAAGCTACCCCGCTCCAGGGTCAGGTCGACGTGCTCAATGCCGTTGCTCGTGCCGGGATACCGGAAGCTCAGATCGGCTACCTCGAGGCAATCGAGGCGATCGTCTGCAACCGGTTCGTCGAACCTCGGCAAGTCACCGGTCAGATACAGATCACGTCTCTGCACCAGGACGTCGGGATCGTCGGTCTGCAGCAGCGCATGCATCCTCTCAAAGGACACGCCCGCCTGCTTGAAGCGTGCGATGAAAGCGCCAATGAACCAACCCGCATCCGTAACGAAGCCGAGAAAGTAGACGAACAGGGCGAACTCGCCGATGGTGAGCCCACCGGGCTTGCCAAAGTTGCCCGAAGCAACGATCAGGATCAACCCGGTGCCGATGCTGAGCGTGTTCCAGAAAACGGACTCGAGCGTTGCAGTGAGCACCTTGTCCCGCACCATCATCTTGCGGCGCTCCTTGTTGAGCCGCTTGAAGTGCTCGATCATCGGCGCCTCGACCCCGGCGACTTTGATCGACTGCACCGCACCGAACATCTCACCGAGCGCCCCTGTGATTCTCTCCGTGGCCACGCGTGCCGCGTTGCGGTAGCGGCGAATCCTGGTACCCGCCCGCTCCGCAATCACCACCATGAACAGAAGCGGGGCGAAGACAAGCACGGTCATCCCGGCGTTGATCGACGTGAGAATCACCGCGGCGATGATGCCGAACAGCGCGGTGCCGATCAGGTCGACGGTCATGCTCGTGGCCTCCTCGACATGCTCGACGTCCTCACGGAATCGGCTGATGATCTCGCCGGATGCTTCCTTGACCGACTGTGCTCCTGGCAGCTCGAAGACACGCTCCAGCATGTTGCGCCTGAGCGTCGAGCTGACCCGGAACATGAAATGCACGTCGTTCCACATGGCGATGAACATCACCGCAAGCCGGGTCGCACCGTAGGCGAGCAGGAGCGCGATCAACGTGCCAGGGTTGAACCCGGCCGTGCCGAGACCATCGAAGAAGCGTCTCGTGATCAGCGCGGGGATGACCGGGAGGATCCAGATCGTGGCCCACAGGAACACGTTTGCCGCATAGCGCCGCGGAGCGGCCTTGACCAAGCCACGCATCATTCGAATCGTTGGTAGCTGGGATCGACGGGTTGTCATGCGAGTACCTCTTCCATCCCGGTGATCAGCAGTTGTGACAGTCGGGAGTTGGGGTCTGCAGCGAGGCGGCGACGTTCGCCGTATTCAATTACCTCGCCGTCTTCGAGAATCAGGATGTCGTCGGCGCGGGTCACTGTTGCCAACCGGTGGGCGATGATGATCCCGGTCCGACCCTGAAGCAGCCGGTCGACGGCACGCTCGAGCAGCTTCTCAGTTGCCGGGTCGACGCGGGACGATGCCTCGTCCAGGATGACGAGCCCGGGGTCTTCGAGGAAGATCCGGGTGAAAGCCAGCAACTGGGCCTGACCCGCAGACAGGCCCGCCCCACCCGCTTCGAGCGTGGTGTCGAGCCCGTGTGGCATCGAGCCGAGCCACTCGTCGAGCCCGAGCTCCTGCAGCACCTCGTGGAGACGGGCGTCGGGAATGCTCTCATCGAAGAACGTCAGGTTGTCACGAATCGTGGCCCGGAACAGCTGCACATCCTGGGTGACCATGCCCACATGCCTGCGCAGGCTGCGCACGTCTGCGGTGCGAACGTCGACCCCACCGAGCAACACCCGCCCATGGAGCGGGTCGTAGAGACGGGTCAGCAGCCGCGCCATCGTCGTCTTCCCCGAGCCGGAGCGACCGAGCACCCCGAGAATGTGACCGGGCTCCAGATCGAGCGACACCTCGTTGAGGACGACGTCGTCCTCGTATCCGAAGACCACGTCTTCGATCTCCACCCTCAGCGCACCTTGCGGCACCGGTGTCGTGCCGCTCGTGTCGAGCACGGGGATGGTGTCGAACAAGCCCTGCACCCTGGCAATACCGGCGGCGGCCTTCTGGAACTGCTCCATCTGCTCACGGATCTGCTCCATCGGGCGCCTGGTGATCTCCGTATACGAGAAGATCAGGTACACCGAGCCGAGGGTGAGCGTTCCGTTGCCGAAGAAGATCGAACCGAGCCAGAAGACAACGCTGGTCCCGACCAGGTAGTTAGCGATGCTGGTGCCCCAGAGCGCGGCGAAGCCCATGCGGCCCATCACCTGATCCGGGAGCCAGTCGCGCAGGATCTGCGTGAAGCGGCGCAGCATGTAGCCGACCCCGCCGTTGCCGCGGATGTCCTCGGTGCCACCCAGCTGCTCACCGACCAGACCCATCAACTCTGCCGACCTGCCTCGCACCTTCCTCCACAGCGGCACGGCCCACGCCTGAATCTTGAGCATCATGCCCATCGACAGCAGGAAGAACACGGTGATCCCGAGCCCAACCCAGGCGTTCTCCAGCCAGAGCATCACCAGCACCCCGACCATCAGGATCGAGTTGCCGAGCACACGGATGGCGAAGGCGGAGAAGAAGTTCGCCTGGGCGGTGACGTCACCATCGATACGCTCGATCATCTCGCCGGGCGTGTGCTGCTTGTGGAAGCCCATGTCGAGGTTGAGCACGTGGGCGGCCAGGTCGGCACGCATCTCGTTGGTAGCCGTCCAGCCGACCTGCTCGGCCAGGTAGGTAGCGGCGACGCTAAAGATCTGCTGCAGGACGGCAACCACCATGAACCAGACGGCGAGCGGGACGAGACGGCTCGACGTTGCACCTGCCGTAGCCCGGTCGAGGAAGATCCTCACCAGCTGCGGGCCGATCAGCGTCATGCCGATGAAGGTGAACATGGTGATGGTGAGCAGGGTCACCCGGAGCTTCTGACGGCTCAGGTAGTCCCGGAGAAGTCGGATGTAGGAGCGGACCGGAATCATGGCGTGCCTTTGCGGTGGTGAGACCCCTCCGGGTCTCGTGCGTGCGTGTCGAGAGATGGCGTCGAGGCTCAGACGAGCCTGTCGCCCGGCGCTGGTTCAGCCGGGTCCGTTGCAGGACCCTATGGCGGAGACCTCCTCCATGGAGGAGGCGATCTCCCCTAAGCCGCGGGGTGAACCATGCCCGCGGCGCTGATGGGCAGTAGCTGGTGAATCAGCATCTAGCGCTCACTTCTCTCGACCGGCGTCCGGTCGCACATACGAACGGCCGCAACACGCACTTCTCTTGCGTTCACGGCCGGAAAGAACTCTGGCAGACCACCCCGGAGGTGTCAAGGCACGGGTGGGATATAGGGAAGCTTCCTGACCCGCCGGCTCGGCCCTGATAGGTTGGGGCGTGAGAATGCCGTGGAGCGATGCCGCATACCAGCACAGCCGCTGGCGGACAGTGCCGACAGACTCACACAAGCGAGGGAGCATGATGAAGGGGACTATCCAGTCGGGCTTCGGGGACCCCAGCGAGGTTCTGAGAGTTGGCGAGGTCGCTACTCCTGAGACCGACGAGGACGGAGTATTGGTACGAGTCCGGGCAGCGTCGATCCACATCGGCGCCGTCTACGGGGTGCGGGGATTCCCCAAGGTCATGCGTCCAGTGTTCAAGCGGTTCATCGCCAAGAGCGGCGTGATCGGGCAGAACATGGCCGGGGTCGTGGAGGCCGTAGGGAACAACGTCACGCAATTGGCCGTCGGAGATGAGGTGTTCGGCTCGTGCAAGGGTGCGTTCGCCGAGTACGCCGCCACGACGCCGAAGGATCTGGCCTCGAAGCCGGCCAACCTCACGTTCGAGCAAGCCTCGGCAGTTGGTGTGTCGGCGTTCACCGCCCTCCAAGCACTTCGCGACCATGGCAAGCTCCAGGACGGTCAGCATGTTCTCGTCACGGGGGCTTCCGGCGGCGTCGGTACCTTCGCCGTCCAGATCGCAAAGGCAATGGGGGCGGAGGTCACCGGCGTCTGCAGCACCCGAAATCTCGACATGGTTCGATCCATTGGCGCCGACCACGTCATCGACTACACGCAACAAGACTTCACCAAGGGTGCACCTGAGTACGACCTCGTCTTCGACAATGTCGGGGCCCATTCGTTGAAGGACATGCGAGGCGTGCTCACCACAGACGGACTCCTGCTGGCCAATGGAGCACCGGCCCCATCAGGTTGGTTCGGAGGCCTGGGACACCCGCTGAAGGTCACCGTTTCTTCCGTTTTCTCGAAACAGCAAGGACGTCCTTTCCTGGCGATGGAGAACGAGGATGATCTCGCCACGCTGCAGGAACTAGCCGAGACAGGCAAGATCGTGCCGGTCATTGATCAGGTGTTCCCGCTCGAGAGCGCCGTCGACGCGATCGCCTACGTCGGCGCAGGCCACAACCAGGGGACATCGGTCATCTCCATGTGAACAGCAGCTGCGGTTCGATCACCTACGGGATTCGGAAGGGATAGGCGTCGTACTGGCCGGGGGTGAGATCGAGGGCGTTGTTGGTATACGCGTTCGATGCAAGTCTCACGAAGATGACTGCCGCGAATGCGACAAAGCCGGTGGAGTAGTCCATCGCGGTGAAGAAGGGAAGCAGAAACACCCAGAATGCAGCGTTGTAGAGGAACCTGACGAGGGAGGCCGGATGGGTGAACTTCTGCTTCACCGGAACGTAGCCGGCTGTGTTCTGGCGTAGCCACGCGAACCGCATGGCGGTGTGATACTCCACGACGAGTCAGAGGAAGGCACCAAACACAAATAGCCCGATCAATCCACCCATCCCCAACCAGGCAGATGTCGAAGAAGCGACGGCTACGTAGATGAGGGTCGGGATTCCCAGCCCCAATGAGAGCCGGTTGTTCCAGCGCACAGTCACGAAGTCATCCCTCGTCATTGTGAGTGCCCTCCCTCGCCCGCTCCGCACCACACTATATGCCGCGCGAGGAGGATGTCGTGAAGATCATTGGGCTGGTCGGCAAATCGGCCAACGCGAGCGGGCGGGAGATACTTGCGTCGACTCTCGAGTCGACGACCAGCCCCGCAGAGGTCCGTGCGATTAGCTGAGCAGTTGGATCTCGGGACCCAACTCGGCAAGGGCCGCAAAGACCTAAGCGCAGAGCTGGTTCGGCTCGATTCCGAAGAGGTGATCAAGCAGTTGGCACAACGTATATACGACGCAAGGTGCCGGATCGTTCATTCGAAGAGCAGCAGCATTCACGATACGGGTCCAGGACTAATCGCCGGAACAAGCCACGACGATCACATCAGGCCAGAATCGCCACTCATGGAGCATTCGGTGCAGCAAGCTCTCGTGGCTGCCGCCGAGCCACTTCGCCAGGCATCGTGGGTGGAAAGCGTGACTCTCGTGTCACGTTTCTTGTTCGGACTACGGGGAGATGTGTCCAGGTTCGGGGATCCCCTGTGTCCCGTCAAGGCAAGGACCGCGCCTTAGGGCGGCGTGGCTGTACCGGGCCATATGTCTGGAGTCATGTCAGAATGGTCCCGCCGACAGGGGACGTGATGAAGGCCATGCCCACCGTGCTCAGCCAACGGTTGCTGAGGATCATGCTCGTGGTGATCGTGGTAGCCGCCGTCACCGCGGGGTGTGGCGGCAGCTCCGAGCCAACTTCAGGCTCTCCGGCCTCAGACGGGGACGTAACGATGCCATCAACCGTTTCTCCGGCCGGCAACGTCGTCGGTGACGTGGTGCAGCTCACCCCGGGAGAGGTTGGGATGGAGGATCGCGGCGTCGATGTGTCGTTACGGAAGTGCACCTTGGTTGCTGCCGGGGTACTCCGCCTCGAGGGTGAGATCGATACCCCTGCCGACTTCGAGCCGGGCTCGGTGGATCTCAACTTGTACACGATCGTCGCCGACATGGTGATGTCGCAGCCAATCCGCGTCGAGGTGAGTGGACCCGGCAGCTTCGCAGTCGACGTCCCACGTTGGAGTCAGGACGCGGTGCCGGACAGCGGCTTCATCGAGCTCGAACCGGCCCGCGATCTAGTGAGTTCGTGCGCCTTAGCCGCCGGGAGGTACGAAGGATCAGCAGTGACTTTGCAGATCGGAGAGCCGACTTTCCCCGACGAGCCGGCCGGTTCGATCCAGGCTCTGGGTGCCGGTGCGCAGCTCGGTGACACCTCGGACCCGCGCCTCCTCTACGCGGATCTGAGCAGTCTGAAGTGGGAGCTGCCGTTCGAGGTCATCTGGGCACCGGACCCCGCCAGTGGAATCGTCGTGAGCAAACTCGATGACTACCGGGACCCGGCCGAGCCGTGTCCAAGAATGTCGCTGGAGATCGGCCTCGACGGCGAGGTGTAGCAATCCAACAGGAGCTGGGCTGCTATCCCGGCGCAGGCAACCCGTTCGAGCCTTCGGCGTTGGACACCCGCGAGCCCATCGTGGGCTCCGATCGATTCACCTGGTGGGACTCGGAGGGATACCGATTCGCCGGCCTGGTCGACGGCGACCTAACGATCTCCGTGCGGGGAACCAGCGAGACGGCAGTGGCCCGGGTGACGGCGGCGCTTGGCGCATATGCCAACGTCTATGTCCGGGAGGTCACGAACAACCCACGGGTGAATGCCGACATCGACGAAGCGCTCCAGCCCCTCCTCGCGGCAAATCACATGGTGGAGCGAGCCCGCTTCGAGTACCGACAGGCTCAGCTGGTGATCGTTGTCGAGAGCGAGCCCGACCCGACCGCCGCACTTGGCTATATCGTCGCCGATCTCACCGCCAACGGGTGGTACGTGCCCGACTTCATCAGCTCCAAGACACCGGGGCGGTCCTCGTGTGTCGACGGGATGGGTGCCGGTGATAGCCAGGGTGGTTTCGACTTCTTCGGCGTCAGGGACCCGAGCTGGGTGCTGGAGATCGACAACGGAGATGGTTGGCGGCGGCCCCCGGCCACCAATGGCATCTCGTTCTTCCCGTTCGGTCCCGATCAGCAACTCATCTCGCACATGCTCAGCACGCAGTTCCGCGGGTGACACAAGACGGTGAAGCTGTCCCCGAGTGTCTTTCTCCATAATTCAGCCTGGTCGACTTCGCTACCCCGGACCACTGTGATCTGGCTAGCTTGCCGGCGCATGAGGCGTCCGGATGCCTTGCGACTCCCAACACCATCACTGCCGTCAAGGCGGCGCACACCGCTATCTGGTTCACGGTGGAAACCGCGGTCTTCTACCTCCTCTACGCGGGTATCGCCAGAAAGACGGGACCATCGATCAAGGTCGCTGCTCTCGTCGTCGCCGCGGAGAGCGCGATCGACGTAGGCAATGGTGCCCGTGCCCGCTCACGACCGTTGCTGAATCACTCGGCGCCGAGCATGGCTCGGTAACCGACATTTACCTCCCACGGTGGTTGGCCAGGAGCCTGCCGGTAATCCACGTCCCCCTCCTGGTCCTCATCGTCTGGCTGCACAGGCGGCCGGCCGTCACCGGCTGAGCCGAGGCCCACCATCAGCAAAGAGTGTCGGATATACGACACTTACACATCGGTGGGTGCTTCGTTTCGGTTGCACCAAACATGACGAAACCATCAAAAC
>CAVZRA010000010.1:0-419243 GCA_963777645.1 uncultured bacterium
CTGCAGATGGCGCTGATCCCGATCCTGCGTATGTACACGCGCTTTGAGGTGAACGGCACCTTTCCTGCGGTCTGGCTGGCCCACGCCGGTTTCGGGTTACCCCTGGCGGTGTACCTGTTGAGAAACTATGTGGGCTCGCTGCCTTCTTCGATCATGGAGTCGGCCGAGATCGACGGAGCCGACCACTTTACGATCTTCTGGCGGTTGGTGGTCCCACTGTCGGTACCGGTGCTGGCCTCGTTCGCCATCTTCCAGTTCCTCTGGGTGTGGAACGACTATCTGGTGGCTTTGATCTTCTTGGGCAGTGATCCGAAGGTCCAGGTCTTGACCTTTGAGCTGGCCAACCTGAACGGTCGTGGTGAGGGTGCGTACGCCCTGCTGCCGGCGGCGGCGTTCGTCACCATGATCCTGCCGATGGTGGTGTTCTTCGGCCTGCAACGGTTCTTTGTGCGGGGTCTCACCGCAGGTTCTGTGAAGGGCTAGGAACGTTTGGAGGCTCCGGCACGGCGCTCAGCCCCCGAGCTGAGGCGACGCAACTGGCTCGCGATCGCGGTCAGTACCGTCGTGATGATGTTCAGCTACTTCCCCTACGCGGCGGCTTTCACCGTCGCGGAGGGGGAAACCCAGCAGATCGACTCCGCACTACTCGGGGTCGGTCTCGTTGTGGCGCCGTTCGTCTTCGTGGCCCTCGGCTTTGTCTCCCGCAACCCGAAGGCGCCGAAACGGGTCCTCCAGTCGATGGGACTGCTGCTCCTGCTCGGGCTTGCCGTCGGATTGTTGTCCCCGGTGCTCGGGGCGACGGCGGGTTTTGCCACGGGCGCAACCCTATGTCTCAATCCCCTGAATGTCCCGAGACCGTACAAATGGAGATGGTGGGCGACGGTCTTTGCGACGGTCTACACCCTGTTACTCCTGATCGTGTCAATTCCCGCCGGTGTCTTCACCGGGGGTTTACTCCCGCTGCTTCTGGTTGGTCTCGGTGACGAGTATGCGTGGTGGGCGCATGAGCGGGATGTGGCTTACCGGTCCGGATAGGAGATCGAGAACCCACCGGTTCTCGATCTCCTGCATAGCTTCATTAGTATGTAAGGACAATCTCTCATTTATGTTCGGAGATTCGATCCGATGAGGCGACCCGAGAAAGGGAGCAGCAATGAGCAAGGTGAAGGTCGGCGTAGCCGGCTACGGCGTCATCGGCAATCGGCTGGCAGCCGGTGTGGCGCGACAGGAGGACATGGAGCTCGTCGGCGTTGCCGATGTTGCCCCGACCTTGCCGGTTCGGGCGCTCAAAGAGCGTGGCATGCCGTACAAGCTGTTCACCGCCGCCGACGGTGCTGAGACGGCTCTCGAGGCAGCAGGAATCCCGGTCTCGGGTAGTTTTGATGATCTGCTCGGTGAGGTAGACATCATTCTCGATGCCGCCCCTGGTGGTATCGGTGCCAAGAACAAGGAGAGGTACGTCGCCGCCGGGGTGAAGGCCGTCTTCCAGGGCGGTGAGGCAGGCTCCGTTGCCGACCTCTTCTTCCACGGTACGGTCAACTACGAAAAGGGCCTAGGCAAGAACTACCTGAAGCTGACCTCATGCAACACGACCGGTTTGATTCGCGGAGTGGACGCGGTTCACAAGGCGGTCGGTGTCGAGAAGGTGTTTATCACCATCGTCCGCCGTGTTGCCGATCCCGGTGATACCCATCGCGGTCTGACCAACGTGCTCGAGGTGGAGCCGATTCCCAATCACCAGGCCGTCGACCTGATGAACATCATGGAAGGCGTCGATGCCACCGGTCTCTTGATCCACACCCCGGTCACCCACGGGCACATCATCACCCTGTGTGCGACCCCGAAGGCCAAGATATCTGTCGAGGAGGCGCTCGAGGCATTCAATGCATATCCCCGTATCAAGGTCGTCAGGATTGCCGATGGGTTCAACTCGAACGCATCCCTCTTCCAGTGGGCGCGCTACCTGGAGCATCCACGTGCCGACATGTATGAGATCGGTCTGTGGGAAGAGATGGTCGGTCATTCGGGCGACGATCTCGTGTGGGCCATCAACATCCCCCAGGAGTCTGTGACGATCCCTGAGACGATCGATGCAATTCGCGCTGCGATGGAGATGCAGGCAACCGGCGAGGAAGCTGTCGCTACGACCAACAAGTACCTCGGCATCAAGGACTGAGTAACCACGAACTGAGTATGTGGTACGCAACGTGGTGCCTACAACAACTTCAATTCGCCGTGTCAGCGCGCCCTGTTCGTGGAACGTCACCCGGTCATCCCGGCTCGTTGCCCGCCTTCCACTTGATGCTGCATCCCATTGACGGGTACTGAGTGTCGGCAACCGGCCTCCCGGCAAGGACCGCGTCGACGGCAGCCCTGAGGTCGGTGCCGGTTACCGGGATTCCCGACCCGGGTCGTGACCCGTCGAAGCGGCCCCGATAGACGAGGTTGCGATCCGGGCCGAACACGAAGAAGTCAGGGGTGCAGGTCGCGGTGTACGCCGCGGCGATCTCCTGGGTTTCGTCGTAGAGGACCGGGAACGTGTAGCCCAGCCGCTTTGCCGTTGCCGCCAGTTCCTGGGGGCCGTCGTCCGGGTAGCTGCTCGCATCATTGGCACTGATAGCGACTATGTCGACGTCGGCATCCTCATAGTCCCGGCCGAAATCGACGAGCCCGGTTTGGACGTGCTTGACGTAGGGACAGTGGTTGCAGATGAACATGACAACAAGCGCTTTGGAGGTCAGGTTGCCGAGGGTGATCCTGCTACCGGTGACGGTGTCGGTGAGCTCGAAATCGGGAGCCCTCGTTCCCAGTGAAAGCATCGTCGATTCAACAGCCATGTCGTCTCCTCATTGTTGTGTAGCGGGCCACATCCTACGTGGGGGTGCCGGCCCGCAACACGCTGCCGGGTTAGTGGAGAATCGTTGCCTCGAACCGGTACATGTCGACCTTTTCGGTGGCGTGGAAGCCGCCTTTGCGTCTTGCGATGTCGACTTGTTGCTCTGGTGTAGTAATACCCGGGATGCCGGGCAACAGCAGACCGGTGCGTCCGTGTCGCTCCTTGATGACAACGCCATAGTGGGCGGGGTCGAGTTGTGACATGTCGGTGACCCGCTCCGGTGGCCCGAGCAGATACACAGTGATGTCGAGCCCGTCGAGCTCGCCGGGAGTCAGCGGCGGGAAGCGTGGGTCTGAGATCGCGGCAGAAACCGCGATATGTGAGATTTCATCTCGAAGAGTCGGTTCGGTTGGCACTGTCGAGCCGATGCAACCCCGGAGTCTGCCCTCTACCTCGCCCGGTTTCGGAGGCTCATGGATCGAGACAAACAACCCGACCGGTGGTGGATCGTCCGGTTCGGCGTCGGGATGCAACAGCTCCCTGTGCCTCACAAAGTGCTCGATGGCCTTGCGAGCCAGCATGACATATGGGTGCGCACCTTCATCCATACTCCAAATGTATCCCGTACGTTGGGCAAACGTATATAGGCCCTTGTGCCCGACGTCGCAGGCAATGCGCTGCGGTAAGTTGGTGGTAGGAGGATCGACATGTCTGTTCGCAAGGCTGCCGTCGCAGGTACTTTCTATCCCTCCGATCCCACCCGATTGAATGCAGAGGTGCACGGGTACTTGAGCGCCGCTGTGCGCTGTGATCTCGAGATAGAGCCGCGGATGGTGATCGTGCCACATGCCGGCTATATCTACTCCGGCCCCACCGCCGCTTTCGCATATCGGTGCGTTGAGGATCTGTCGCTTCGCCGGGTGGTGATGATCGGGCCTTCGCACTATGTGCCGTTTGTCGGCCTTGCCCTCCCGGATGCCAACGCCATGGAGACCCCACTCGGCGTGATCGATATAGACCAATCCGCCGTCGAGGGACTGCTCGCGAACCCGGCCGTTGTTGTGTCGGCCGAGGCACATCGCAGGGAACACTCTCTGGAAGTGCAACTTCCGTTCCTGCAGGTTGTGGCTCCCGACGTTGCGGTAGTGCCGGTGCTCACCGGCGCGGTCGCTCCGGCAGAGGCAGCGGACGCGGTCGCTCCGCTGCTTGATGAGGGCACCCTGTTGTTGATCTCATCCGATTTGTCCCACTACTACGACGCGGTCACCGCACGCAGTCTCGACGCGGCAACTGCGGCGGCGATCATCAGGCTCGATGGTGCTGCCCTTGGCCGGGAGTCCGCCTGCGGCCGCACTGCGGTTCAGATCGCGCTCGAGCTGGCGAAGCGGTTCCGATACCGGGTGATGGCTCTCGACATGAGGAATTCCGGCGACACCGCAGGTCCGGCCGATCGGGTTGTCGGCTACGGGGCTTTCGCCTTGGGTGCGTAGCCTGCGATCCGGATGGGGCGGCGCTGGGACCCCCAGCTTCCCGGTGCGCGTTCGAACACTCCAGGGCATGCCGTGCCGCATGTGGCACACAGGCCCTCATCGTCGAGACCCCAGCGGCCGAGCCGGTACCAGTCCCGTTCGATGAGTACGGCGTTGCAGTTGTGGCAGTAAGTCGTCTGCCCCTCCGTGTCGTGGACGTTGCCGGTGAACACATGTCTCTCGCCATTGTCGATGGCAATCCGGCGTGCCCGGGACAGGGTGGGAGGTGGCGTGGGTGGAACATCCAGCATTCGAAAGTCGGGGTGGAACGCTGAGAAGTGGTGGGGGACATCTGGCCCTAGATTGGTGACGATCCACTGTGACATTTGCTCGATCTCAGCAGGCGAGTCGTTGTAGCCCGGGATCAACAGGGTGGTGATCTCCAACCAAACCTCCGTCTCGTTTGCCACGTAGTCGAGGGTGTCGAGAACCGGCCGCAACGAGGCGGCGCAGGTGCGGTGATAGAACTCGTCGGTGAACGCTTTGAGGTCGATGTTGGCGGCATCCATGTGCTCGTAGAACTCTCGGCGCGGATCCGGCATCACGTACCCGGCCGTCACCGCCACCGCTTTCAAGTCCTGATCCCTGGCCGCGCTGCGGCGTCGACGGCGTACTCGTGGAAGATCACCGGGTCGTTGTAGGTGAAGGCGATGCTCCTGCACCCGGTCGCTTTGGCGGCAGCTGCGATCTGCTCCGGCGAAGCCTCGTCGCTGAGGGTGTCGAACTCCTTCGACTTGGAGATGTCCCAGTTCTGGCAGAACCTGCAGGCGAGGTTGCATCCTGCGGTCCCAAACGACAGCACCGGAGTGCCGGGTAGGAAGTGGTTGAGCGGTTTCTTCTCGATAGGGTCGATGCAGAATCCGCTGGAGCGCCCGTAGGTGGTGAGGACGATCCGGTCGTTCTCTCTTGCCCGCACGTAACAAAGCCCGCGCTGGCCCTCTCTTAGTTTGCACTGGCGCGGGCACAGATCACACTGGACACGCCCGTCGTCCAACTCATGCCAGTAGACGGTGGGAACGGTTGATTCGAGTATCACCACGCACCTCCATCCCCAATGCTACGGACCTTCCGCTCTTGCGGGAGCATGTTCGTCATGTCGTTCATAGTCCCGCCGGAATCGGAATTCCCGCCAGGCTCGCTTCTGGCCGTGAGGCCCGGTATATGATCGCGGGAGTTGTCCCTATCTGGAGGAGCCATGAAGTTATTCGTCACCGGGGGGACGGGCTTTGTCGGCAGCAACATCGTGAAGGTTGCCGCGGAACGGCACGACGCCGATGTGATCACCACCGCGCATAGCTACCGCAGTGATGGCAGCGAGCCTTTCACGATTGTGAACGTCGACATGACCGACCGTGTCGCCATGCGCGCCGCGGTGCTCGATGCTCAACCCGACGCCGTCGTGCACTCGGCGGTGAGTATGGACTGGGATGCGATGCACAAAGATCGGATGCTCGGCTGGAATACATACGTAGAAGCCACCAGGACCCTGATTGATGCTGCCAACGAGGTCGGGGCCAAGATGGTGCTTGTCTCCACCGACTGGGTCTTCGACGGTGCGCAGCCCGCAGCGACAGAGGCAACTCCACCCAACCCGACCAACCTGTACGGCGTGCTCAAGGTCGTATGCGAGACGCTGGTGCAGGCCACCGCCGACAACGGGGCGGTCGCCCGGGTTGCCGGGGTCAGCGGCACCCACTGGGCGCGGGAAGATTGGGTGCCCACCCAGAACGTCGGAATTGGCTACTTCGTCGGCGCCGTGGTGCACGAGCTGCATGCCGGGCGACAGTTCCCTGTCTGGACCGGGCAGCTCAACATGAGAGGGACGCCGAGCCTGGCCAGTGAAAGCGCCGAGATGATCATGCGCATCATCGAGAAGGACGTGCGCGGCGTGTTCCACTGTGTCAGCGGTGTCAGCATCGGGAGGGTCGCTCTCGCCAGGGCGACTGCCGAGGCTTTCGACCTCGATCCCGGGTTGATCACCACAAGCACCGGCGACTTCAGCGGAACCGCAGGTATGCGCATCCCCATCGACACGACGTTGGATGCCAGTGCCACCGCAGCAGCCCTCGACTACGACCTTCCAGATCTGGATCGGTTCCTCGCCACCTTCCGGCACGAAGTGGAGCACCACGAATTGGCCGGGGTGTGACATGGCGTCTGCCGAGCTGATCCTCGACGTGGGCGCCAAGCTGGGGGAGAGCCCGGTGTGGAGCGCCGAGCAGGGTGTCCTCTACTGGGTCGACATCGACGGCCGCGCCGTGCATGCCTTCACACCGGAATCGGGGACAGACCGCAAATGGGATCTCGAGGGCAAGCCGACCGCCATCGGCAAGACCAGCGACCCATCGCGGCTGCTCGTCGCCGTCGACGTGGGGATGGCCTGGCTTGACCTCGACAACGGTGAGTTGACGCCCTGGATGACGCTCGAGGAGTCGCAGCCTAACGTGCGGCTCAATGACGGTCGGTGTGATCCGGCAGGTCGCTTCTGGGTTGGTGGCATCTACGACCCGACGTCCGCCATGCAATACGTGGCCTACCTGCATCTCGTCGAGCCCGACGGGACCTTCGCGACGGTTCGTGACCATGTCGGTTGCGCCAACGGCACGGCGTTCTCGCCCGACGGCAGGACGATGTACTGGGCGGAGACTCTGGACAAGACGGTGTTTGCATACGACTACGACGTCGACACAGGAGCACGCCACAACGAGCGTGTATTCCTCGAGTTCGGAGCCGCCGGGCTTCCCGGCAAGCCGGACGGTGCTTGTGTCGACGAGACCGGCTGCTACTGGGTGGCATGTGTCGGCGGCGCCGCCGTTGCCAGGATCACACCGGAAGGCAAGGTCGACCGGGTGGTAGACGTGCCGGTGATCCGGCCCACCATGCCTGCGTTCGGCGGTCCGAAACTCGACACCATGTACATCACGAGCATCGGTGTCCGCGACCCGAGAAGGACGGCCCCGGTCCCCACGGTGCCCTCTTTGTCTTCGACCCCGGCGTCGGTGGTCTACCCGAGCCGGTGTTCGCCGGCTGACCCCTGCCGTTTTGGCGTCGCAAATCGGAACATATTCCGATTTGCGACGCTAGAAGCCGGTGCCGGCCGACGGTTCGAGGATGACGACCGCGGTCTCAGCGGGGCGGAGCGCCGCATACTCATCGAGTTTCGGATCGAAATCGCGCCAGCGGTCCCACAGTCGGTCCCGTTCCTCTCCCTCTGCGGCCCGTCCCCTGACGCTGCGGCTGCCGCTGGCGAGATCGACGGTGACGTCGGGGTGTGCCTGGAGATTGAGCCACCACGCAGGCTCCGCTTCACCCCAACCATTCATCGCCATCGTGACCAGGTTCGGCCCGTCCTCGAAAAAGCCGAGGATGACCCCTCGCTCCTGGCCGGTGCGACGCCCGATTGTGGTGAGATGCATCATTCCCCAGCGGTTGCCCTTCACCCGGCGCAACCCGAAGCGGTGGCCGGTGAAGCGATACAAACCCCGGTGTACCGCCCAGGCAGTTCGAATGAACCATCGCGGGGGAAGCCGGGCCGGTTTCTGCTTGCCATCTGCCATGTGTGATCCCTTCTCAGCAACATCATCAAGGCTAGCCAGGTGGCCTGCGGCGGGTTCTTGTGACGGCGCTCGGGCCATGGCCGCTTCGGGTCACCGAGTGTATCGACAACACTGATTCCTCGGGGCACTGCGAGTGAGCCTGCGCTAGCGAAGGCCCTCTCCATGATCAATCACCACTCGCTGGATGCAGGCTTGTCGGCGCTACCGTCGTGATCCGTCCCCGACGGGTTGCTGAACCAGTGTTCGAGATCGGCGTGAAGGGTGGCCGAGCCGACCGGCATGAGGTACGTTGCCTACTCTTGATCGACGAGAGAGGTTCGATGTGATGCGTGTGGTGGGAGTGCTGTGCGGTGCGATGCTTCTACTCACCGCTTGTGGAGGCGAGACTGCTTCGGAGACGTCGGCCGTAGCCGACGTCTCTCCGACGACTTCTTCTACTGGAACGGCTGAGCAGGAGATAGTGCCAGCGGGGGTGTCTCCATGCGACTTGGTGAGTGCCGACGAGGTGGCTGCCGCCGCGGGCCTGACGGTTACGGAGTCCGGCGCCGAATCGCCGATCTCGTGTGTGTTCGATTTCGGCGAGGAAGCCGCTGTCGCGATCTTCGTCAATGTAGACGACGGTGCGGGGCGTCTCGGCGCCCCGGCATCGGTATTCGAGAGCTACATGGCGATGGTTGCTGAGGGCAGTGCCGAGCCCATCCCCGATCTGGGGGCCGCTGCGGTCTATGTGCAAGGATTTCGTGGGCTTGCCGTCGATGTTGGCGACGGGCGATTCATCGGTTTCGGAGTGAACGGTGGTTACGGCGAACTCGCTGAGCCCCGAGATGTTCTAATCGAGTTGGCCATTGCCGCCCTCGGGCGCCTCTGATCGACGCCTACGTGGGCGCCTCCATCCTGAATCCGAGTCCCAGGTTCGACTACTAGTTCACGAAAGCAGTTCCCTGCCCACGGTAGTGAGCTTCTTGCGCTCGAATAGAGTGGACCGGCGAACGATCTAGTCGACGGTAAGGGAACGGTATGCAGGTACTCGTGATCGGCACCCGGGACACGAAAGCGGCCGAGCTCGATTACGTGGCCGGGTTGATCGGCGCCGCCGGGTGCGAAGTGACCATCATCGACGTCGGCACGATGAGCGACGGCTCCGGGGCGCACGTCACGCCCGACGTGGTCGCGGCGCATCATCCTGAGGGCGCCGACGCGGTCAAGAGCGACGACCGAGGCACTGCGGTGCAGGCAATGTCGGTTGCGCTCACCCATTACCTCACCAGCCTCGACCCCGATACCATCGGCGGCGTCATCGGGCTCGGCGGATCGGGCGGCACTTCTCTCATCACAAAGGCGATGCAAGCCCTGCCCGATCGGTATCCCCAAACTGATGGTGTCCACCGTCGCCTCGGGCAACGTGGGCCCGTTTGTCGGTCCCACCGACATCACAATGATGCACTCGGTCACCGACATCGCAGGAATCAACCACATCTCCCGGCGTGTGCTCGCCAACGCCGCCCACGCCATCGTCGGCATGGCGACCCATCGGGCACCATCGGCCGAGGACGACAAACCCGCCGTCGGATTGACCATGTTCGGCGTCACAACACCCCTCGTCATCGCGTTGGTCGACTCGCTCCAGGACGAGTACGAGCCACTGGTCTTCCACGCCACCGGCACCGGTGGGCGCTCGATGGAGAAGCTGGTCGAATCCGAGATGCTGGTTGCCGTTCTCGACATGACGACCACCGAGATCGCAGATGAGGTCGTAGGCGGCATCCTGTCGGCTGGCCCGGATCGAATGGATGCCATCGCCAGGGCCGGCATCCCATATGTCGGGTCGGTCGGTGCGCTCGACATGGCCAATTTCGGCGCCCTCGACACGGTGCCCGAGCCGTTCCGTGACAGGAATCTCTACGTCCACAACAGTGCCACCACCTTGATGCGCACTACACCCGAGGAGAACCGGCGTATCGGCGAGTTCATCGCGACCAAGCTCAACACGATGACGGGTCCGGCTCGTTTCCTCCTCCCGGAGTTCGGGGTGTCGCTGATCGACGCACCCGGCCAACCGTTCTATGACCCGGAAGCGGACCGGATCCTGCTCGATACGATCGAAGCTGGGGTTACCGCTCCCAAACGTCGCGGTCCGACGCATGCCCGCCAGCATCAACGATCCCGAGTTTGTCGCCGCGACGCTTGCGGCGTTTTCCGAAGTGATGGAGGAACGACCATGAGTCGCGCAGAGATACTCGCCCGGTTCCAGTCGATGGTGGAGCGGCGCGAGCCGATCGTCGGTGGGGGAGCAGGCACCGGCCTCTCGGCCAAGTGGGAAGAAGCAGGTGGCATCGACCTGATCATCATCTACAACTCGGGTCGCTACCGCATGGCAGGCCGGGGCTCGCTGGCGGGTTTGCTCGCATACGGCAACGCCAACGAGATCGTTCTCGACATGGCCAAGGAGGTGCTGCCCGTGGTCAAGCACACCCCCGTTCTCGCAGGCGTCAACGGTACCGACCCCTTCTACATGCCCGAGTCGTTCATGAGGCAACTCGTGGACATCGGGTTCGCCGGGGTACAGAACTTTCCCACGGTCGGTCTCATCGACGGTGTGTTCCGCCAAAACCTCGAAGAGACGGGGATGAGCTACCAGCTCGAGGTCGAGATGATCCGCAAGGCACACGAGGCGGACCTGCTGACCACCCCATATGTGTTCAGCGCCCGGAACGCCGTCGACATGGCCGAGGCAGGCGCCGACATCATCGTCTGCCACATGGGCCTCACCACGGGAGGCAGCATTGGGGCGGAGACGGCGAAGACCCTCGACGACTGTGTAGTGCTCATCGACGAGTGGACCGATGCCGCCAGATCGGTGCGTGAGGACGTGATCATCCTTGTCCACGGTGGCCCGATCGCCATGCCGGAAGACGCTGCCTATGTGCTGAAGCACGCCAAGGGCGTCAACGGCTTCTACGGGGCGTCAAGCATGGAGCGACTCCCAACCGAGCAGGCACTCCAGTCACAGACCGAAGCATTCAAGGCGGTCACCTTCTGATCCCAACGTCAGCTGCGCCCGGTGATCTCGGGCATGTCACGGTAGGTCTCGAAGTGATGCTTGTAGGTGGCCGTGTGCCGTTCACCGTCGAAGGTGTGCCAGGCGACGGTTGCTGAGAACGGTTCTTGCGGTCCCGCCCTGAGAACGTTGGCGGCCGAGTCGAAGAAGACACGGATCTCCCGCCCGGGTCGCAATAGGTGGACGTGTTTCCACAGCGGCAGATTGCTGATCACCTTGGTCCCTCCTATGCCGATCAGGTCGCGGGAGAAGGAAACGCCAACGTCGGACACCGCGTCCGTGCCGATGTTGACGAGTACGAGCTCGAATGCTCCATAGACGTAGTCCAGATCGAGGAGGACGACGGGCGCTGCGTCGGAATGCGCACTCACTACTCGAGCTCGAGACCTTCGTGGCAGATCTCGAGTGTCTCGATGGCGACGGCCGATCGGCTGGCATCGAAGTGGGGACCCGACCAGCGGCACGGCCATGCGTTGCGTAGGGTAAACCGGTGCACCGCCTCTCGGGCTTCGTTGAGGAGCGTGACCGTCACGGAACGGCGATCGATCTGACCGTCGAGGATGGCCTTGTGCCAGTTCCAGAGGTCCCGACTCAGCGTGACACCTCGCTCGAGCACGAGATTGGTGTACTTGGTGAGCCCCGGCAGTTTTCGCACCGTGGTGTCGCTCCCATTGCGATACTCGATGACGCCGACGGTACTCTCGAGACCTGATACCTCGCTGAAGCCGGCCACGTCGATACCGTCGATCTGAACCAGGAAGTTGAAGGCCCCGTATGGGTCTCCGCGTGCAGCACTGTTCGACATGACGTCTCCCTTCTTCGGGTAGGGACAACCACCCTACGGGCCGATTGCGCCGAGTGGTTGGGATTCGAAGCGGATCAGCCGTCGAGATAGTCGGCGAGCACCGAAGCCTCATCACGGAGCTTGCGCGCATTGTCATCTCGTCCGACCCGCTCGTAGCCTGTGGCTGCGTGTCGGCGGTCGGCGATCTCGGTGCGCACGATGTCGGCAACCTGTGTTTCGGTGAGGTTGCGGCGGGCCACCTCGGTGGCGCCGAGGCCGACCGCGGCACCGGCGATCGCCCCGTCGCCGATGATCGGTGATGGTGCCTCCGGTAGTTCAACGGCTTCGGCGTTCTCGATGGCCGCCAGTGCAGAGCGAAGCACCGAGACTGTGGCGGTGTCGCGCGCTTTCATGGCGGCCGGCAGCGCCGCACGCATGCGATCCCTGATCCCGTCTGACTGTTGCGACATGGGCGACGAGCCTAGCGGCCGGTGACCACCGAGCCCCTAGAAAAAACCACTTGGAACGTTCCAATAGTGTGATGTAGGATTGTCCGGACAAACGGAGGACTGTGGTCACGACGTTGCCGCTCGTATGGTTTGAACGGGAAATCCTTGCGGACATGCGCGCCATGGTGGCCGAGCGGGTCACCGTCCTCGGCCCGGCATCGGCCACTCCCTCCGAGCCCTATGCGGCGCTCACCGAAGCTGCCGGCATTGTCGCCTCCCAGCATGTCTACGACGCGGCGCTGATGGATCTCGCCCCGCAGCTGAAGGTCATCGCTCGCACCGGGATCGGCTACGACAAGGTCGACGTTGCCGCTGCCACGGCAAGGGGTATCGCAGTATGCAACACCCCGGACGCACCCACCATTTCCACCGCCGAGCATGCTGTCACCCTGATGCTGATGGTCGCCAAGAACGTCAAGCGCTCCGAAGCCGAGCTGCGCGCTGGCGGATCCGATCTCTATGCCCGGCACATGGGAATCGAGCTGTACGGGCTGCGGCTTGGTCTGGTCGGCTACGGACGGATTGCTCGCCGGGTCGCCGCCATCGCCGGCGGCCTCGGCATGGACGTCGCCGCATACGACCCGTATCTCGGAGACGAGGTGTTTGGAACGACGATCCGTGTCGACACGCTGGACGACCTGGTCGCGTCGTGCGACGTGGTGTCGCTGCATGTGCCTCTCACCGGCGACAACGCCGGGTTGGTGGGCACGGATCTCCTAGGGCAGATGAAGCCCGGGGCGATCCTCATCAACACCGCCCGTGGTGGTCTCGTCGATCCGGTCGCCCTCGAAGCAGCGCTGGAGACCGGTCGCATCTTCGGCGCCGGGCTCGACGTCACCGATCCCGAGCCACTGCCCCCTGACCATCCGCTGCTGCACAGGGTCGACGTTGTCGTCACCCCGCACGTCGCAGCGGGGACTGCAGGGGCCAAGCGACGCATCTTCACCACAGCTTTCGAACAGGTAGTCACTGCTCTCAACGGAGAGCGCCCGCCACACCTCGTCAACCCCGAAGTGTGGAGATAGGAGACAACGTGAGCAAGACCATCGGTATCGGTCTCATCGGTTTTGGTTGGATGGGCCAGGCGCACAGCCGTGCCTATCGCAGCATCCCCGCATACTTTCCGGAGAAAGAGATCGCCCCTCGGCTCATTGCCATCGCAGACAACGTTCCGGAGCGGGTGGACCTCGCCGTCAACAACTTCGGCTTCGAATCGGGAACGTCGAACTGGCGAGAACTGTTGGAGCGGGACGACATCGATGTCATCGACGTCACCGCCCCCACCAGCATGCACGAGGAGCTCACTGTTGCTGCAGCCGCGGCCGGCAAGCACATCCAATGTGAGAAGCCGGTCGGGATCTCTCCGGAGGCCACTGCAAGGATCGAGAAGGCGGCGCGCGACGCCGGCGTGGTGACGGGATGTGGCTACAACTATCGGCAGACGCCGCTGGTCCAGTACACCCGCCAGCTCATCGACGAGGGCAGGCTCGGTGACCTCACCCACTACAGGGGGCGATTCTTCTCCATGTATGGCCGGGACCGTCTCGGTCTGCTCTCGTGGCGGTTCAAACAGGACGAAGCCGGCTACGGAGCCCTTGCCGACATCATGTCGCATGCCCTCGACATGGCCCACTACATCAGCGGCCCGATCAAGCGGGTGGTCGCCACCAGAGAGATCTTCGTCAAGGAGCGCCCGCTGCCAACACCGGGCAAAGGCACCCATTACGACCGGGGCAGGCCCGGCGACCCGACCGGCGAGGTCACCAACGAGGACTACGTTGGGGCTCTCGTCGAGTTCGAGAACGGGGTGAGAGGCACGCTGGAAGCCGATCGTTCCATCTTCGGTCCGCAGAGTCAGATGCGTTTCGAGGTCAATGGTTCCAAGGGGGCTGCGATGTGGGACCACGAGAAGCTCAATCAGCTCCAGCTGTATCTTGCCGAGGAGCAGCCCACCGACGGCTTCATCGAAGTGCTCTCCGGTGATCAGTTCCCCCAGCACGGCAACTTCGTGCCCGGCGGCGGCAATTCGATCGGCTACGAGGACCTCAAGACAATCGAGGCCCTCAATTTCTTGACCGCAGTCGCCGAGCGGGGAACGAATCATCCGAACTTCACCGACGCCCTCAACGTAGCCTCGGTGATGGCAGCCATGATCCGGTCCTTCGAGTCCGGGAGCTGGGAAGACGTCGTCAGCTTGAGGATCGACTGAGGAACACATGCTCACCACCAACACCACAAAGCAGAAACTGAAGAATGGTGAGGCTGCATACGGTCTCTTCTTCCGATACGCCGAGCCTTCGCTTGCCGAGCACGTTGCCATGCAAGGCTGGGACTTCATCATCTTCGACGGTGAGCACGGGTCGCTCGAAGCCCGCGACATCGAAGGTCTGTGCCGCGCCTCCGAGCTACACGGGGTCACCCCGATCGCCCGGGTAACGACCAATGAGCCCTCGACCATCCTGCGTTTTCTCGATGCGGGCGTCCATGGGATCCACGTTCCCTGGGTGAACACTCCTGAAGCGGTTGAGCAGGTGGTGGTCTCGTCCAAATACGGGCCTCGCGGGTTGCGCGGCCTCGCCGGCAGCCGCCAGGGAGGTTGGGGGAACACCGAGTCACTCGCCGACTTCACCGCCCGGGCGAATGCAGAGACGCTGATCGTGGTTCACATCGAGACCGCCGACGCAGTTGCCGCGGTTGAGGCCTACGCCGGGATCGATGGGGTTGACGTGTTGTTCATCGGTCCCACCGATTTGTCGCACTCGTTGGGGCATCCAGGCGATCCCGGTCACCCGATTGTCCGCGAGGCAATGGAGCACGTGGCAGAAGTCGTCACCAAATCGGACAAGACTCTCGGCATCTACGCCGGCACCCCCGGCTTTGCCGCAGAGTGGTATGAGAAAGGAGCCCGCTACTTCACGGCAGGGCTCGAGGGATTCATCAAACAGGGAATGCAGACGTATCTGGCCGCGGTGCGCGGCCGAGGAGGAGATCACATGGAAACCATCCGTCTGACCACAGACCAGGCGATCGTCAAGTGGCTGCTGGCACAGAGAACAATCATCGACGGTGAAGAGGTGTGTATCTTCAACGGCCTGTTCGGCCTTTTCGGTCACGGCAATGTGACCTGTCTGGCCGAGGCGTTGGAGCCGGTGCAGGAACAGCTTCCCACCTATCGGGGCCAGAACGAGCAGTCTATGGCCCTTGCGGCAGTTGCTTACGGGAAAGCGATGCGGGGGCGCCGCTTCATGATCGCCAGCACCTCGATCGGCCCCGGCAGCACCAACATGGTCACCGCAGCCGCAGCGGCGCATGCGAACCGGGTGCCCGTGATGCTGTTCTCCGGTGACACGTTCCAGCATCGCATCGTCGACCCCGTGCTCCAGCAGGTGGAGAACTTCGAGGACCCAACGGCCACAGCCGCGGACGTCTTCAAGCCGGTGACCCGGTATTGGGACAGGATCAGCAGCCCCGAGCAGGTGATCCAGTCGTTCCCGCAGGCACTCGCGGTGATGCTCGACCCTGCCACCCGCGGCCCCGTATTCTTCGCACTTCCCCAGGACATCCAGGCCGAGGCGTACGACTACCCGGCACGCTTCTTCGAGAAGAAGGTGCACTACGTCCGGCGCCCCGGTCCCGACCCCCGTGACATCGCTGCTGCTGCGGAGCTACTCAGCAACGCCAGCAAGCCGATGATCATTGCCGGCGGCGGTGTTCACTACTCGGATGCGGTCGCAGAGCTCACCGCTTTCGCACAAAAGCGAGGCATCCCTGTTGTCGAAACCGTCGCCGGCAAGTCGGTGATGGTCCACAACCATCCCAACTACGCGGGGCCTATCGGGGTCACCGGCTCGGAGGCAGCAAACGCCGTCGCCGAGGACGCCGACGTTGTGCTGGCTGTGGGTACTCGACTGCAGGACTTCACGACCGGGTCGTGGACGGTGTTCAAGAACCCGGACACCAAGTTCGTGGCCATCAACACCGCACGGTGGGACGCCCACAAGCAGATGTCGGTCCCGGTCATCGCAGACGCCAGGGTGGCCATCGAGGCGCTCGACGCCGCGGTCGGCGACTACAGGGCTCCGGCCGATTGGCTCGCCTTCGCCCAGGATCGAATCGCAGAGTGGCACGGATATCTCGATTCGTGGCAGGGTCGGGAGCACGACGGTCCACGCGCATACGCTGAAGTGATTCAGGTCATCAACGAGATCTGCGATGACGACGACTACATCCTTTCCGCCGCCGGTGGGCTACCGGGTGAATTGGTGATGGGGTGGCGGTCGAAGTCGGTCGGCTCGTTCGACTCCGAGTACGGCTACTCGACGATGGGATACGAGATAGCGGGTGCCTGGGGCGCCAAGCTCGCCCGCGGTGCCGGCGACGTGATCGCCTGGACCGGCGACGGGTCCTATCTGATGATGAACTCGGACATCTACTCGACGGTGCTTACCGGTGAGAAGGTCATCTTCATGGTGTGTGACAACGGAGGGTTTGCGGTTATCAACCGGCTGCAGATGAATGTGGGAGGCGAGGAGTTCAACTGTTTGCTCCGGGACACCAAGCACGTGCGCTATTTCCACGTCGACTTCGTCAAGCACGCCGAGTCGATGGGGGCCATAGCCGAGAAGGTCGAGAAACTCGAAGACCTGCCTGCGGCGTTTGCCAGGGCCAAGGCCGCTGACCGCAGCTACGTGATCGTCGTCGACATAGACGAGTACACGTGGACCGAAGGCGGAGCCTGGTGGGAGGTCGGTATCCCCGAGGTGAGCGACCGTGCTCAGGTGAGGGTGGCCCGCGCCGAGTTGGATGCCGAGAAGAAGCACCAGAGAGTCGGCGTGTGATGACACGGGAGCTCGAAGGCAAAGTTGCGTTGCTGACCGGCGCCGGCTCATTTGTCGGCGCCGCCATCGCCGCCAAGCTGGTCGAGGCGGGAGCTCGTGTCGTTCTGGGTGGTCGCAACGAGGAGCACGGTGCCGAGGCCCTGGCTCCGTTGGGTGACTCGGCGGTCTTCGTTCGCGCCGATGTGAGCAGCGACGACGACCTCGACGCCATGGTCGACGCCGCGGTCACTCGCTTCGGCGGGATCGATTTCGTCGTCACCGCAGCCGCCGTCTTCGACTGCGGCATGTTGGAGACGACGCGGGAGAACTGGCGAAGGTCGTTCGACATAAACGTGATCGGCAACGCCATGCTGATCGAGAAGGCCGTGCCTCATATGCGCAAACGTGGGGGAGGGGCTGTTGTCATCATCGGCTCGATCTCGGGCAAGCACTCACAGCCCAACCGGATCGTCTACCCCACCACGAAGGCGGCGCTGCTCGGGTTGACGCGAAACATGGCCCATGCCCTGGTCGCCGACAATGTCCGGGTCAACCTGATCACGCTGGGATGGACGTGGAGCCGCAACATAGAGCGCAGACGAGGCAACCGCGAGGCTGCAGATGCGTTCGCCGCCGAGTTTCAGCTAATGGGCCGTATGGTCGACCCGGCCGAGGCGGGGGACGCCGTTGTGTTCCTGTGCTCGGACCGGGCATCGGCGATCACCGGCGCCGACCTTGCGGTGGATTGTGGCTACGACTCGGTCGGCCCCGAGGCGATGGGCCAAGCCTTCGAGAAACACCCGTACCCACAACCACAGTGAACACCAACCAAACCGTTCTGGCGTCTGATCTGGCCATATATGGCCAGATCAGACGCCAGAACGAAGACAGAGGGAGAGCGTATGGGTCGGTTTGATGGGAAGACCGCACTGGTCACCGGAAGCACCCAAGGAATAGGTGAGGCGGTTGCCAGAAGGTTGGCAGCAGAAGGCGCGGTCGGCATCGTCGTATGCGGGCGTAACCAAGCGCGGGGAAAGGCCGTTGCGGCGGATCTCGCTGCAGTCGGCGTCAACGCCCACTTCGTCCCGGTCGAGTTGGGAGATGCGGAGAGCTGCAAGAAGCTGATTGCAGAGACTGACACGCTGCTCGGCAGCCTCGACGTTCTCGTCAACTGCGCCGGGTACACGGTCCGTGGGACCATCGTCGACACGTCTGTCGAGTTGTGGGACGACATGATGAACATCAACGTTCGTGCCCCGTTCCTGCTGATGCAGGGCGCCATCGAGCTCATGCGACGCCACGGCGGTGGAGGGGCGATCGTCAGCGTCGGCTCGGTTGCCTCGTACGGCAGCGTGCCAACCCTCATGCCATACGCCGTCTCCAAGGCCGCTCTGGCGACGCTCACCAAGAACGTCGCATATTCCGTCGCATGGGATCGGATCCGGGTCAACTGCGTCAACGCAGGTTGGATGGACACTCCAGGCGAGGATGCGATTCAGAAGCGATTCGAAGGCGGAGGCGACGACTGGCTCGAGCAGGCCGAGGCGGGGATGCCGTTCGGCCAGCTCATCAAGCCCGACGAGATCGCGGCGCTGATCGCATTTGTTGCCTCCGGCGAGGCAGGAGTGATGACCGGTTCTGTGATCGACTACGACCAGTCGGTGATGGGAGCCGGCTACCAGCCGGTCCCGAGCCGCGACATGACACCGTGAGCTTCGATCTGGTCACCGTCGGTCGAGCCAACCTCGATCTATTCGCCCAGGACATCGGGGCAGAGTTCGAGGACATCACGGGGTTCGACGCCGCGGTCGGAGGCAGCCCCACCAACATCGCCATGGCAGCGAGTCGTCTCGGCCTTTCGACCGCGGTGTTCACTGCCGTCGGCGACGATACGGTTGGTGGGTTGGTGCTTCGCTACCTGCGTGACATGGGCGTCGGGGTCGACCACGTTGTGGTCAAGGAAGGCAAGCACACCTCTCTAGCGCTGGTCGGTGTGCAGCCCCCCGATCATTTTCCACTCACTTTCTACCGCGATGACCCGGCCGACATCTACCTCACCATCGACGACGCGGCCGCGGTTCCGTTTGCAGACACGAGGGCGATTCTGCTTTCCGGCGATGCCTTCAGCCGTGGCACCACCGCCGATGCCGCCCGCAAGATCGTCCAGACTGCTGCCGGCCACGACATCACCGTTTACATGGATCTGGATCTCCGTCCTTCCGAGTGGTCACATCCGCACGGATTCGGCCTGGCGCTGCGCCCGGTACTTCCCTGGGTGGGTGTCCTGATCGGTACCGAAGAGGAGTTCTTCGCCTTGCTCGCTCCAGATCCCGGCCCCGTCGCGGTTGGGGCGAAGATCACAGATGTCGACCGTCAGGTGCTCGGTCGGCTGGTTGACGTGCTGCTCGAAACGGGGACGGTTGAGACAGTCGTTGTGAAACGAGGCGCCTCGGGCGCCACCGTGCTGACCGCAACGGAACGTGTCGAGGTTCCCGCGTTCCCCGTCGAGCCGCTGAACACCGTGGGAGCCGGGGACGCGTTTGCCGCCGGGCTGATTTGGGGCCGCAGCAACGGCGACGACTGGTATCGGGCCGCAAGGGTCGGCAACGCCTGCGGTGCGATCGAGGTGACCAGACACGGCTGCTCGGTGGCGTTCCCTATGCTCGCCGAGGTCGAGGCGTTCATCGACGCTTCAGGAGGCATGTGATGTCGCATCATCTCCACCCCAGACCAGGCACCGGCGCCGTGCTCGAGGTGACTCCTGAGATAGCCGGTTGGCGTCATCTCGATTTCTCGGTCCTGACGTTGGGTGCTGGCGACATCTGGCCTGGCAACACCGGCGATCGCGAGGTTGCCCTCGTGCCGCTCCACGGCAGCTTCACGGTGGCCGCGGGAGACAAGATGGTGTCGATGGCGAGACGCGGCGTCTTTGTCGAGATGGCACCCGTTCTCTACATGCCCCCGGGAACTCCATTTCGCATCGATATCGCAGAAGACTCGCAGCTCGCCATCGGCGGCGCACCCGCCGGCTTCGACTACCCGATCCGGTTGATCACACCTTCCGAGATGAAGACCGAGGTACGTGGTGGCGGAGGTGCCACCAGACAGGTGAACCACATCCTCGCTCACCCTCTACCTGCAGAGCGTCTCATCCTCTACGAGGTGTACGTGCCCCGCGGCATGTGGTCGGGTTGGCCACCGCATTGCCACGATGGCTACGAGGGGTCACCGTACCTGGAGGAGACCTACTACTTCAGGTTCGATCCACCCAATGGATGGGGGATGCATCGCAACTACCGTGTTGACGCTGACTTCGACGAGTCGTTCGCCGTTGCCGACGGTGACGTTGTCATGGTGACACGTGGTTTTCACTCGAGCGCTGCCTCTCCCGGCAGCCATATGTATTTCCTCAACTACCTGGCGGGAACGCCCACCCACGAGGAGAGAGCGATTCCACCCTTCTTCCAGCCTGAGTACCGGTGGATTGACGGCAACTGGGACAAGAACGCGATGAATCTACCCCACGTTCGTCCTCCCGCCGCGGAAAGAGACACGCAATGAAACGTGCCACGCTCACCCCGGGCAAGGCGCGCGGCCTTGCTGCAACCTCATCACCCGGCGGGATCTTCCGGGTCCTTGCGCTCGACCACAGGGATTCGATGCGGGTCGTCATCTCCCCTGACGACCCGGCATCGATCTCGCGGGAAGCGCTGACCGATATGAAGCTCGACTTGCTCAGGCAGTTGGCGCGGGAAGCGACGGCGGTCATGCTCGAGCCCGAGTACAGCATCGCTCAGGCGATCATCACCAGGGCGCTCCCCGGCTCGGTCGGGTTTCTCGCTGCCGTCGAGGCACAGGGCTACTTGGGGAATCCGGCTGCGCGCAAGACGTCGCTGCTCAAAGGATGGTCGGTCGAGAAGGCGAAGCGAGTCGGAGCCAATGCGGTCAAGTTGCTGGTGCTCTACCGACCGGATGGCGGTGCCGTCACCGAGGAGCAGGACAAGCTGATCACACAGGTTGTCGCTGATTGCGCCCGCTACGACATACCGCTGTTCCTGGAGCCACTGCCGTATCGGCTCGACGGTCGCGGCAGCATCGACACGCCCGAGTTTGCCGCTATCAGGAGGCGTGTCGTTGTCGACACCGTCAAGAGGCTGGCCCCGCTCAAGCCCGACGTGCTCAAAGTGGCTTTTCCCGTTGCCACCATGTACGAGACCGACCGGGCAGCATGGGTCGACGCCTGCGCCGAGTTGGATGAGGCGACCCCGATGCCCTGGGTTTTGCTCTCGGGAGGCGACCCCTACGAGCTGTTCCGGGACCAGGTGAGGATCGCGTGCGAAGCGGGCGCCTCCGGTTTCCTCGCCGGAAGGGCGTTGTGGCGAGACTATGTGGCTGCGCCGGCCGCTCAGCGCAGCGACATCATCGAGGAGACGGTACGGCCACGATTCAGAGAGCTTTCCGTGATCGCCACCGAGCACGGCACGGATTGGGCGCAACGCTTCAAGACAAAGGACACCACAGATCGCTGGTACCTCACTTACTGATTGCCGCCGTGGAACGTTCCAACCCGTCGCTAGCATCACGAGATAGCAAGAGGTCAACGTGAAGCAACCCACGATTCTCGATGTGGCCGAGCGAGCGGGGGTATCCAAGTCGCTCGTATCACTGGTGATGAGAGAGCCTGACCGCGTCAGTGATGCCAGCAGAGAGGCGGTGCTGAGGGCCGCCGAAGAGCTCGGTTACCGCCCCAACGCCGTCGCCAGGAGCCTGGTTCAGCAGCGCTCTCACGTTATCGGCGTTGTACTTTCCGACCTACACAACCCGTTCTTCGCCGACGTCGCAGATGGGGTGGAGGCCGCGGCAGCCGATGCCGGGTTTCGCACCATGCTCGCCTCCGCCTTCCTCGACCCCGAGCGCGAGCAATCGGCCATGGAGACTCTGCTCGAGATGCGCGTCGATGCGCTCTTGCCACTCGGTCCGATGATGGACACCGAGCAACTGGAGAAGATCGCAGCCCTGATCCCGGTATGTGTTGTCGCTCGCCACACCGGCTCGAGCTCGTTCGACACCATCGCCGTCGACGACGCCGCAGGGGCACGAGAGGCAGTCCAGCATCTCATCGAACTCGGTCACCACGATATTGCCCACATCCATGCCGGCACTGCCGCGGGGGCACCGGAGCGACGCTCCGGCTATGAGGAGGCGATGCTCGCGAATGATCTCGGCGCCAACATCCGCAGCGTCCCCGGGGCCTACACGGAGCGTGGTGGTGCACGGGCGATGACCGGCATTCTGGAGAGCGGTCGAATCCCCACCGCCGTCTTCGCTCCCAACGATGCCGCCGCGCTCGGCGCCATGGATGTGATCGACTCCGCGGGGCTCACCATCCCCGGAGATGTCTCTTTGATCGGGTACGACAACCTGGGCATTGCCGGCCTCCCGAGGATCTCGCTGACCACCGTCGGTCAGCCTCGCAGCGAGCTCGGCGATCAAGCCGTCAAGCTGCTCGTCGAGCGCATCGAGCAACCCGATCTCGCCCCCCGCCAGGTGGTGGTAGCACCCTTCCTGGTGATCCGCGAGACGACGGGCCCACCCCGCTGAGGGCTCACCGGCTTCGTGCGGATATGGTGCCCACATGTGGGTGTGGTGTCCGCCAGAACGGATGAGACGTCTACGCTCGCACCGATGATGCGTCGCGCGCTCGTTGCCCTAGGTCTCGTTGTGCTGATTGCCGGGTGTGATTCCGGATTCGGGCCGACCACGTTCGACTCCATCGCGCCGGATACGACGGCGACGACGATCACGCCAGCTGAGCCCACAACGACAACCGCAGCCGTGGCGCCGGAGGCACCCGCCGTGCTCGACGGGCTCGAGATCACCACCGTTGCCCTCGACGGTGAGACGCTGCTGGTGGCGGTGGCCGACGACAGGGACGAACGACAACAGGGGCTGATGTATCTCGAAGATCTCGGAGATCTCGACGGGATGCTGTTCGTGTTCGAGGAAGACTCGTCGGGCGGGTTCTGGATGAAGAACACCCTCATCCCACTCGATATCGCTTTCTTCGACGCTTCGGGAGACTTCGTTGATGGCTTCGAGATGGAGCCGTGCACCGAGGACCCGTGCCGCACCTACCAACCGGAAGGCAGCTATCGCTATGCGCTCGAAGTGCCTGCGGGCACGATGCCGACCGACCCCAGTCACATCGAGCTCAACGGATAGGAGGCGCCAATGGCCGAACGAAACATCGTGGCGATGGGAGGCGGGGGCTTCAGCTCCGGTGACTCGATGCTGGACCGCTATGCGCTGTCGCTGGTGCACGTCGACCGCCCCCGTGTCTGTTTCATTCCGACGGCAAGCGGAGACGACATGGGCTACACCCTCACGTTCTACAAGGCGTATTCCAGCTACGGCTGTGACCCGTTCGTGCTCAACCTCTTCCAGCGTGAGGTCGCCGACATCGATGAGTTCCTGCTCGGCATGGACATGGTCTACGTCGGGGGCGGCAACACGGCCAACATGCTCGCCGCGTGGCGACTGCACGGAGTCGATGTCGCCCTCGAGAAGGCGTGGCATGCCGGCGTTGTGATGAGCGGGCTGAGTGCGGGCGCCAACTGCTGGTTCGAGTCGTCGACCACAGACTCCTACCTCATGGGGAACGCAGACCCACTCAACGACGGTCTTGGTCTCATCACAGGCAGCTTTTGCCCGCACTACTCGTCTGAGCCGTCCCGGCGTCCCCAGTACCTCGGCCTCGTTGCCGGTGGAGACCTTCCTTCCGGCTACGCCTGCGAGGACGGGGCTGCAGTCCACTTCGTCGGTACCGATCTCAACACGGCGGTGTCAGTGGACGGAGATGCAATGGCATTCCGAGTCGCCCGGGTCGGGGACGAGGTCACTGAGGACCCGCTTCCGGTGGTTACTCCGGCGTAGACAGCGAGCGGGTTGCGGTGAGTGTCACGCCTCCAGAGCGATCGAGCAGGCGTAGCCTGGCGGGTGGCACTACACGACAAGTCGGTACCGGGAAGGAACCTTGTCGATTCCGTCGAGTCTCTTCGTGGATATGTTGTCGGAGGGATCTCCGACCAAGTGAAGTTCCAACAGAGGAGGGAACACAATGACTCAGTATCTGGTCTCGGTATGGCACGACGACGACTACGTGGTCGACTTCTCCAGCGACACGATGCAGCGCATCGTCGCTCAGGTAGACGCATACAACCATGAGCTCGAATCGGCGGGGGTATGGGTGTTCGCCGGCGGACTGCACCCCGCCAGTTCGGCGACCGTGGTGCGCTCGAACGGTGGTGAGATCTCGATGACAGATGGTCCGTATGCCGAGTCGAAGGAACAAATGGGTGGGTTCTGGGTGATCGAGGTCCCGGACATGGACGCTGCCCTCGATTGGGCCGGGAGGGCCGCCGCCGCATGCGAGGGTCCGGTGGAAGTGCGTCCGTTCGAAGGTGAATGAGCTCGAGGACATCTTCCGGCGTGAAGCCGGTCGATGCACGGCCACACTGATACGCATCCTCGGCGATATCGATCTCGCCGAGGATGCGGTGGCCGACGCCTTTGCCATCGCGGTCGAGAAGTGGCCGATCGAAGGGATCCCACCGAACCCCGGTGGCTGGCTGACCACGACGGCCCGCAACCGTGCGATCGACTGGCTACGACGTGAGTCGACGAGGCTCAACCACTACGTCGCCGCCCACCAGCTTGGTGACAGCATGGATCACGAGGAACACCCGGAACACGACGAGATCGATGAGTTTGTCGATGTTGTCGAGGACGACCAGCTCCGGCTCATATTCCTGTGCTGTCACCCGGCGCTATCCGCAGATGCTCAGATTGCGCTCACCCTCCGCCTGCTCGGTGGGCTATCCACGCCCGAGATTGCCAGGGCGTTTCTCGTCCCCGAGGCGACGATGGCGCAACGTATCGTGCGGGCAAAGCGGAAGATGCGAGACAACCGGGCTCCCTACCGGATCCCACGTGGCGCTGAGCTCCCGGATCGGCTCGATGCGGTGCTGGCCGCCATCTATCTCATCTTCACCGAGGGTCACACCGCCACCGCTTCGGATGAGCTGATGCGCCGCGAGCTGTCCGGGGAGGCGATCCGGGTCGGCCGTGTGCTGATCGAGCTCATGTCTGATGAGGCGGAGGCGATTGGACTGTTGGCGCTGATGCTGCTGACGGATGCGCGGCGGGCGGCTCGTGTGGCGGCAGACGGATCGATGGTCCGTCTCAGCGACCAGGACCGCTCGCAGTGGGATCACAAGCTCATCGCCGAGGGCCATGAGCTGGTGCGGGCGTGCCTGCGTCGCAACCAACCTGGGCCGTACCAGATCCAGGCTGCGATCGCCGCAGTTCACGATGACGCCGACACTTCAGCGGACACTGATTGGAGTCAGATCGTGGCTCTCTACGACCAACTACTTGCCTTGCGACCGAATCCGGTCGTTGCCATGAACCGGGCGATCGCGGTAGGTGAGCTGCGAGGCCCAGAAGCGGGTTTGCTCGAACTCGAGCTCATCGCGGAGGCGCTTCTCGACGCTTACCAACCATTTCACGCTTCACGTGCCGACTTGCTGCTGCGATCCGGACGCACGGGTGAGGCATTCGACGCGTACACTCGTGCTATCGATCTCACCGACAACCCCATCGAGCGGCGCTTTCTGATCGCCCAACAGCGACGAGCGAAGGGGTGACTTCAATCGTACGTTTGACGGCTTTGTCGTAACCTTAGGTTGTTTTGACAATAGGACACTGGTTTGGCTAGTGTCATGCGCAACCGGTTGTCCATATTCGGCCGGTTGTACGGAGGAGTGGATATGGTGTCCGAGCCGGTGGGGGTATTTGTACCCGGGTGCGGTGAACGTGCTGTCGGTTGTGCTCATCTCCGCGGTCAATGGTCACAATCATGGTGGCTCGAAGCGTGAGCCGCGACATCGGCGCGTGTGCCACCGAATGGCCTCCGGATGCGGCGCGGATGTCGTCAGATTCTCCCTATCAGCTGCCGATACCGGCACGCCGTCGCCCGATTGTTGGGGAGATATCGACGGTGATATCCTCGCTTGTGGTGGCGTACGCGCCGATTGTGCTGTGTGTCGACGGATGGGGTCACTCGATGAGCCACGGCCGCATAATGTCGGGAAGGGACAGAGTCGGATGGTTCGAAACACGATCTGGCCGCGGCAGTCCACTCTCTATCCCGGGTCACGCCGTCCCGAGTCCGTTCCGCGACGCCACGTATCACGGCTATTCCATGAGATCTCCCCACATTTGTGGGGATGAGGTCGAAATCAAAACACTGACCTCGAGAAAGGGTGCCGCAAGGCGCCGACATCAGCCAAGGAGGAGGAACACTAGATGAAGCGAAGAGTATGGGTAACGCTCCTGCTGTCTTTCGTGCTGCTAGTGGCAGCGTGCGGTGGTGACGATTCGTCTTCGGAGACGACTGCGGCCGCAGGCGGAGAGACAACGACGACTGCGACGCAGGTGAGCCAATCAGATCTCCAGTTCGACCTGATCTTCCACGACAAGGATGCTTCGGGAACATTCTGGGGCGTCATGAAGAAGGGCTTCGATGATGCCTGCGCCTCCTACGGCGTTTCGTGCAACATGATCGGTGACCCGGACGTCACCAAAGAGGCCGCTCTTGTTGATACCTCAATCGCCAATGGCGTTGACGGCATCATCTTGACGCTGCCGAATGTCGATGCGCTCCGTGACGCCATCCAGCGTGCCGCGGATGCCGGTATCCCGGTAGTGACCATCAACTCCGGTTCAGATGTGTGGACCACAACGGCGGCCATTGCCCACGTTGGCCAGGACGAGTTCATTGCCGGCCAGGGTGCCGGTCAACGGCTCGTTGCCAACGGTGCGACGAAGATCATCTGTGCGATCCACGAGGCCAACAACGCCGCTCTCAACCAGCGTTGTGACGGTGTCGAGGCCGGAGCAGAGGGTGCGACGGTGAAGCGGGTCCAGGTGGACATCGCTAATCTCGATGCGGCCTTCGAGACGTTCAAGACAGAGGTCAGTGATCCAAGCGTCGACGCTATGATCACCCTCAATCCGGACGTCGCCGTTCGTGCGCGCGATGCCATCGCAGAGGCAGGCAGCGCTGCGAAGCTGGCAACGTTCGATCTCGGTGAAGAGGTGCTCAACTCTATTGAGGCAGGCACGATCGAGTTCGCAGTTGATCAGCAGCAGTACCTGCAGGGTCACATTCCAGTTGTGCAACTGGTGCTGAACCTCAGGGCAGGGCTCATCATCGGTGGTGGGCACGCCATCCTCACCGGACCTGGATTCGTAGATGCAAGCAACGTTGCCCAGGTAAAGACAGGCGTTGCCAACCAGGAAAGGTAACGTCAGACAACTAGGGTCAAATGGGTGGCTCGCCGAGGTATCGGCGAGCCACCAGACCCGGAGGGAGGTGTTGAGACGTGACCGTCGACACGTCGGCAGCCACTGACGATCGACTACTCAAGGTAGGTCTGGCCAAACGGCTGTTGACCCGCCCGGAGTTCGGATCGATCGTCGGCGCCATCGCTGTATTTGTATTCTTCTCGCTCATAACCGAGAACTTCTTCACGGTCAATGCGATATCGGCCTATTCAAACCCCGCCTCGACATTCGGAATCATGGCTGTGTCCGTCGCCCTGCTCATGATTGGAGGCGAGTTCGATCTTTCGTCGGGAGCGCTCATCGGCGGGCTCGGCATCACTATGGCCCTGTTTATCAACAATGCCGGTGCCCCAATCTGGCTGGCCATGGTGCTCTCACTGGCGCTTGCCATCGGAGTGGGGCTCTTCAACGGGATTATGGTCATCAAGACCGGGCTCCCGAGCTTCATCGTCACCCTTGGTACGTTCTTCATCGTTCAGGGGGCGGGGCTTGGCTTTGTCCGTCTCATCAGCGGTAAGACGACCATCTATCTCAGCGACTATTTCGCGAACTCCACATGGACCCGGATCCTGTTCGCCTCGACTCCGTTCGCCGGTATCCGCATCCCGGTCTATTACTGGGCGGTGATCGCGATACTGGCAACGTTCATACTGGTGCGGACCAAGTACGGGAACTGGATCTTCAGTGCAGGCGGCGACGCCGTCGCGGCACGAGCGGTTGGTGTCCCGGTAAACACGGTGAAGATCTTGTTGTTCGTCAACGTGTCGGTGTCAGCCTGGCTGGTGGCGATGTTCAATACATTCCGGTTCGAGTCGGCCCAGATCGGTACCGGTGTCGGGCTGGAGTTCGAGTTCATTATCGCCGCCGTAATCGGTGGCTGTTTGCTGACAGGTGGTTATGGGTCTGCCATCGGAGCGGCGATCGGCGCACTGATATTCGAGATGGTGCGCCAGGGTCTTGCGTTCGCCAGGTGGGAGGCAGACTGGTTCAAGCTCTTCCTCGGGGTCATGCTGCTCGGTGCAGCACTGCTCAACCAGTTCGTGAGAATTCGCGCACAGAGGGCACGCTCATGAGTGATCTCATCGAAGTCGACAACGTATCCAAGTACTTCGGCAATGTGATAGCTCTCAAGGACGTCTCAGCCCGGGTGAGTGAGGGTCAAGTCACCTGCATACTCGGTGACAACGGCGCCGGTAAGTCAACGCTCATCAAAATCCTATGCGGTCTGCACCAGCCCGACGCCGGCGAGTACCGGGTCGACGGTAAACCCGTCAGATTCACCTCACCGCGGCAGGCGCTCGACGCAGGCATTGCAACGGTCTATCAAGACCTTGCGATGGTCCCGTTGATGGCGGTATGGCGGAACTTCTTCCTCGGAAGCGAGCCGGAGAAGGGCGTCGGGCCGTTCAAGATGTTCGATGTCGCCACAGCCAAGACAACCGTGGTCGAAGAGCTTCGCAAGATGGGCATCATCATCCGTGACCCGGAGCAGCCGGTCGGCACCCTCTCGGGCGGTGAGCGACAATCGGTCGCAATCGCCCGGGCTGTGTACTTCGGTGCCAGGGTGTTGATTCTGGACGAGCCAACCGCGGCACTCGGTGTGAAACAAGCCGGTGTCGTCCTTCGCTATGTCGTCGAGGCAAAGAAGCGCGGGCTCGGTGTGATCCTGATCACCCACAACCCGCACCACGCCTATCCCGTTGGGGATCACTTCGTGATTCTCCGTCGCGGCGAGGTCTACGGCGACTACCTGAAGAAGGACATTCCGTTGGATGAGCTGGTCAGGATGATGGCCGGCGGAGGCGATCTGGAAGCGCTTCAGCACGAGCTGGAGGAAGCGGCGAAGGAGACGGGCGACGATCAGCTCGCAGATGCTGCAACCGGGTTCGCCGAGGAGTCCGGAGGTCGGAAAACCGATAATTGATCGGCGGTGGATTCAGGACGTCGTAGCCCAATGGGCTACGACGTCCACTGCGTCCTGGTCGATGCGGCCCATCTTCGTATGTGATCGGCCCCGCTCGTCAAGCACGTACTCGGCGAGGGCCTCGGCAAAGATCTCACTTGGAGTCGTTTCCCAGGTTGGCCCTGTGAACCAAGAGCAATCGGCACATCCGAGTGCTGCCTCGAACTCCGACCGCATCGCGATCTGGTCTTTGCATGAGAACTCGAGATGGTGGGCGAGCTCGTGGATGAGTGCCCGGTCGAGCAGCACCCGTGGGGCGGGCACCCTGACGAACATCCGGGCTGTCTCGGTGTCGTACTTGGCGAGATCGTCTAGCTCGTAATCGGCAACGAGGGTGACATCGCCGACGCAACCTACATGAGCGGGAATCGCATCAAGGAACGTTTCCCAATCCTCCGTCGCCACCGCGGCAAAATCCGCAGCAACGGAGTCGTCGATGATCAACTCCGGGTCGCCGCGATGTGTGGCCACGCGGACGGCACCAAGCCCGAGCAGAACGAGAAGCACTGCGATGGCGGCCTTGTTTCGCACCCGGTACCTCGCTGTATCCACAGGATCGGCGACGTCAGGTTAACTATGTGGCCAGGGGCGCCGTTGCCTGTATCGACGACGGGTCATCGCCAGTTGCCGTGGTCCTTGGTGGCTTCGGCCATGGCCGCGATGTTTGCGACAGGTGTCAGGTCACCGATCTCACAGCCGGTGCCGACAATGAACGATCCCGGGCCCACCCGCTCGATCAAGTCGCGTGTGTTCTCGTACACCTCTTCACGAGTTCCCATGGACAGCAGCGTCGTGCTCACGTTGCCGCGCACTGCGACACGATCACCGACTGCCGCCTTGGCGGCGGCGAGGTCGACCGGTGTGTCCAGGTCCAAGAGATCGGCGTTGGTGCGGGTCATCTCATCCCATCGGTCGCTCGTCCGCCCACATATGTGGAGCTGTGCCCGCGCTCCTTCGTCTTTGGCCGCTTCCATGACTGCCCGCTCCGAGTCGATCGCCCAGGTGACGTAATCCGGAACTGAGATCATGTCTCCGCTCGCCAGCGAGTCACCCATGAAGAGGACGTCGGCTCCTGCCCGTGCCAGTGAACGTGCCCACAGCACGACGAGCTCGGTTGCGAAGTCGAGCGTTGCCCGAACCAGCTCCGGGTTGATGATCGTGTCCATCATCCAATCCTGGAGGCCACGCAGCAGGCCACCAACCTGGAAGGGAGCGTTGACACCGCCCCACAGCGCCACCTCGTCGCCGACCTCCGCTTTGAGGATTCGCATCGCCCCAAGCATGGTGCTCATGTACCGGTCGGTCTCCGGGTCGGGCAGGGTCAGTTTCTCGATGTCCTCGATGGTGTCGATAACGCCTGCTGCGACGCGAACCGGACCATGATCCTCTTCCTCGGCGAGGCAGCCGACCGACGCCGCTTCGACCGGTGTGCCGATATTGACGGTGAGGCCATCGACCCCGGTCTGCTCCAATACCGCCAGCTGTGCCGCGGCGTGGATTTCGGGATCATTGGCATGCTCGCGCCACGTCTTGCCCAGCAGCTTGGACGACCATCCACATTGCCAGGGCACGACCGGGATCCGATCTGTCTCGCTCCGATCGATGGTGGCGAGCACTCGCTCCTTCTGGGTCATTTCCTCGACCACGTGGCACTCCTTCATTCCATCCAGCCGGCAGTCTGCCCTCACCCGATACGCTCGACGCTCCAGCGCAACCGATTGCGCGAATATCGTACTATCGATAGCGGGCCACCGGCTAGATCGGTGGCGCGAGCCGCGGTGTCGACACGCACAGAGGTGTGAACGATGATAGGCGGACCAGCCAAACGTGTCAGAAGCCTCGATAGGGTCTTGTTTGTAGGTTGACATGCGCAAGCGGTTGCGCCATGCTTTGTCGGAGGAGTGACATGCACGACATCGTTCAAGTTCTCGCGTCAACGATGCGGCTCGAACCGTGATCGGGCGCACCAGAAGCCCGAACCCGGCAGCGGGAGGTGCTCTTCGGGTCGTCAGGGCTCATGGGCTCTAGGTACGATTCGCCAATGGTGTCTATCTACGACATTGCAGAGCGGGCCAATGTCAGCGCTTCGACTGTGTCCCGGGCACTGAGCAACCGCGGCCGCATCAGCCCGGCAACCCGTCGCCGCATCGAACGACTCGCCGAGGAGATGGGTTACCGACCAGATCCGGTGGCACGTAGCCTCGCCGGCGAGGGCTCCGGGCTCCTTGGCGTGGTGATCCACGACATGGATGACCCGTTCGTCATGGCGCAACTCAAGGCGATAGAAAACGAAGCCAACAAGAGGGGCCTCAATGTGCTCGTTGCCAGCACCCATGCTCGCCCCGTCAAGCAGCGCGACATCGTCGAGATGATGATTGCCCGCAAGGTCGACGGCATGGTCGTGATCTCGTCGCATTTCGATGAATACCTGGAGCTATCGCACGTCACGATCCCGGTGGCGATTCTGCACACGTCCGAACATGCGGTGCAATCCCCTGGTGTTCAGCTGATTGCGAGTGACGAATCGGAAGCGATGCGAAAGGCCGTCCGGCATCTCGGCGAGTTGGGTCATCGTCGAATTGCATACCTAAGCCGTAGTCGAGGCGGCAGCGCCGACAGACAGCGGATGGAGGGCTATCGACGTGGGGTCGATGAAATCGGCGGAGATACGGATGCCAACCTGGTGGTGGTGCCATCCGGGAGTGACTCGGACCTCGTTGCCGGAGCCAAGGCAATCGACGAGATACTATCGCTCGGGGTCACTGCCGTGGCCTGCTTCAACGACATGACTGCGATCGGCCTGCTCGGGGCCGCCCTTCGCAGCGGGATCAGCGTACCGCAAGACATCAGCGTGGTTGGATTCGACGATATCGAACTGGCAGCACACACCACGCCGACGCTGACAACGGTGGCGCAGCATGCAGGGAAGATTGCACTCGCCGGGGTCAGGGCCGTCATTGAATCTGCCTCGTTCGATGAATCGTTGATTGTGTTCCGCTGCACCCTCGTTGTTCGTGAATCGACTGCTCCGGTCGCACGGCCAGCGCCGGCCAGAACGCTGGATTCGGTCACAGAGCAGGCATGAGCCAGGCGACCGCGACCATGTGACGCGGCGACAACAATTCGAAGAATCTGTATCACAATCGGCTGGCGCATGTCTTGTTATCGGAGTCTTCTAAACATGCCCGTTCGGCGAGGTCACGGCCTCACCAGCACGTGCTCGGAAGTCTCCCAACTACCGGCGGCGGATCGGGATCGGGGGAGATGCGCTTTCCGGACTCCTCCCGGCTGTGCCGGGCGAGTGCGAATCTCCCGGCACAGCAACCTTTCGCGATGTGGCCAAAGCGGCCCATCCCAGTTACACTCGCCATTCGCAACAGGAGTGTGCTGGACAACGCCGGTTCCAGCTCCGGTTCCGGGTGCGCCGTATGCGCATCGTGGACGGGGCGGCGGAGCTTCCCACGGCGACTGCCCACCACTCTCCTCCCCTGCTCCCGGAGAGACCGGGGGCCTTTCGGAGAACCCGATTGTCCACAGGAGGTGACATATTGCGTTCGTATGAGTTGATGATGATTCATCGTCCCGAGTTGACGGAGACCGACGTTCGGACTCTCGTCGGCGAGGTAGAAGGTGTGATCGCCAGCAGCGGCTCGGTCATTGGGACCGACTTCTGGGGCAAACGGCGTTTTGCCTACGAGATCGACCACCTGCACGAGGGTTTCTACTCCGTCATCGAATTTGAGTCCGGTACGGAGATGGTGGAGACCCTCGATCGGGCGCTTGGCCTGCATGATGCGGTCGTGCGTCACAAGATCACAAAGCCTGGTGGCAAGAAGGGTGGGAAAAAGACGCCGTGAGGGCTCGCCTCGCTGACCCGGGTGTCGGTGTTTGACACCGGTATCGAGCCCGGGATTGGAGTCGCCCAGCGCACTCCAACGCGAGCAAACCTGTCACACCCGCATTGCACACTGTGAGCGAGTGCGCGGAAAGAAGAGAGAGAAGTGATGAGAGACAACAGTGTGACCCTCGTCGGTAACCTGGTTGACGACCCCGAGCTCCGGTTCACCCCGAACGGCGTTGCGATGGCGCGGGTGCGCTTCGCAGTGAGCCGCCGCTATCAAGACCGTAACAACGAGTGGCAGGAAGAGACCAGCTTCTTTGGTGGCACCTGTTGGCGGGACATGGCAGAGAATGTGGCCGAGTCCCTCCAGAAGGGAATGCGCATCATCGTGGTCGGCAGCCTGGAGCAGCGCTCGTGGGAGAACCAGGACGGTGAGAAGCGGTCCACCATTGAGATCCGCATTGACGACATCGGCCCGTCGGTCCGTTGGGCAACCGCTTCGGTGACCCGCACCCCGCGCACCGGGGGCGGCGACTGGGGTGGCGGCGGCAACGGTGGTAGCGGTGGCAGCGGCGGTGGTGGCTCTGTCCCACCTGCACCGGTTGCCCGTGACGACTACGGCCCCGACGAGGCCCCTTTCTAGAGACCCACAGAACATCATCAGGAGGATTACGAGAGATGCCCCCAAACTCACGCCAGAAGCGGCGGCGGCCTTCAGCGGCCGACGCCAGGCGCCGCCCCAAGGTCTGTCAGTTCTGCAAAGACAAGACCGATTACATCGACTACAAGGATGTAGCGGTGCTCCGTAAGTTCATGTCCGACCGTGGCAAGATCCGCGCCCGCAGGGTGACCGGTGCCTGCCCCAAGCATCAGCGTGAGATGGCGATCGCAATCAAGAACGCCCGCGAGATGGCGCTGCTGCCCTACCTTTCACAGAGGGGCTAATGAACGTCATACTGATCAAGAACGTCGCCGAGCTCGGCGGCAAGGGAGACATCGTGGATGTCTCAGACGGATATGCCCGGAACTACTTGCTACCCAAGAAGCTGGCCACCAAGGCCACCGAAGGTGCTGTCAAGCAGGCCGAGAAGGTGCGCAGGCAACGGATCGAGGCTGCGACGAAGCTGAAGGCCGCGGCAGAGGAATTGGCCAGGAGCCTGGTTGGTTCCCGCATCGTGATTGCGGCTCGCTCCGGTGACGAAGGCAAGCTGTTCGGCTCTGTCGGCAACCACGATGTTGCTGAAGCGGTGAGGAAGTTCAGCGGTGTCGAGATCCCGAACTCCTACATCGAGATCCCGACGCCGATCAAGGAGATCGGGCTGCACGAGGTGACCATCCGACCCCACGAGGAAGTGGAGTTCAGCGTGACCCTCGACGTGATTCCGACGTAGGTTCCCCCCGGGGACGGCAAGGAGAGGGCGGATGGCACCGGGAATCGACGATCCCAGATCTAATTCTCCGCGCGTGCCACCCCACAGCGTCGAAGCCGAGGAGTCGGTCCTCGGCGCCGTCCTATTGGACAGCGATGCGGCCAATGTCGCTCTCGAGAAGCTCCAGCCAGAGGACTTCTACCGGCCCGCCCACCAGGCGGTCTTTGACGTAGTGCTTGATCTGTTCAACCGCAACGAGCCGGTCGACGCCGTGACCGTGGCCGAGGGGCTACGACGGTCTGACATGCTGGAGCGGGTTGGCGGTCTCAGCTTCCTGACGCATCTGATCGACGCGGTGCCGACGACCTCGAACATCGAGCACTACGCCTCGATCGTTGAGGAGCATGCGCTGCGACGCCGATTGCTTCGAGTCGGAGGTGACATCGGGAAGCTCGCCACCGAGGTTGACAAGCCGATCAGCGACGTCATCGACAAGGCCGAGCAGTCGGTCTACGCGGTCTCCGAGAAGAGGGTCGGCGAAGGCCTCGCCCCCATTGATCCGCTGCTCGGGCCCGCTATCGAGCGTGCCGAGGAGTTGCACCGGCTCGGCGCCGAGGTGACCGGCCTTTCTACCGGGTTGCGCGACCTCGACCGGAAATTGGCCGGTCTCCACCCTGGCAATCTGATCGTCATTGCTGCTCGCCCGGCGATGGGCAAGTCGACCCTGGCAATCGGCATTGCCCAGCACATCGCGGTGCAGGGCGATCCGGTAGCCATCTTCACCCTCGAGATGAGTCGTGAGGAGGTCGTTTCGAGGATGCTGTGCTCCCAGGGCCGTATCGACTCGCAACGTCTCCGCACCGGAAGGCTCACCGAAGGGGACTTCTCGAAGCTGTCGAGCGCAGCCAACGTCCTCTACAAGAAGCCGATCTACGTGGACGATTCGCCGGGTCTCACCGTTACCGAGATTCGTGCCAAGTGCCGCCGTTTGAAGCGACGCCGGGGCCTCGGGCTCGTCGTCGTCGACTATCTACAGCTGATGCATGGCACCGAAGGGGAGAATCGCCAGCAGGAGATTGCCATTATCAGCCGTAGCTTGAAGAATCTCGCCCGGGAGCTTCAGATTCCGGTGGTCGGAGTCTCCCAGCTCAACAGGTCTCTGGAGACGCGCGAGGACAAGCGTCCCCGGCTGGGCGACCTACGCGAATCCGGAGCCATCGAACAAGATGCGGACATCGTCTTGTTCATCTATCGCCACGAGTACTACCACCCGGAGGCCATCGAGACCAAGGGTATTGCGGAAGTGGCGATCGCCAAGCACCGGCAGGGATCGGTAGGCAGGGTCGACCTGACCTTCCTTCCCGAATTCACCCTGTTCTCGGACATGGGTCGTGATACGCCGGTCATTTAGCGTTCTCGGGTCGGTGAGTTCTGTGGAGCGGAGTTCAAACCTGTCGCCGTAAGGTGACATACGTTCACCGGCGGCGTCGTCTGGCACCACCGCATGAGCCCCCAAATGCACTGCTCAACCCGAGGACGAACCCGAAGTCGTACCAGTTGCCGTTGTTATGGACGTCGTAGATATTCACCGTGTCCTTGAACAACGAGATGACGAATGTGATCGGAGCGATCAGCCCGTGCCACAGACCCAACCAGAACCCGGCGACGTTCCCGTCTGCAGCTGCGACACCGGTCTCGGGATTGGCGCCTGCGGAACAGGCGGCGAGTAGCAGGACGAGTAGCAAGACAACTGGTAGTAGACGGCGCACGCTCACCAAAGACCTCCAAGAAGCGACCCAAAGCTAGCGTATCGACGGTCAGATCGGCCGCAAGGGCCTATTGGCCTACGAAGTCCCTTGACCGCACGACCACACAACGTCACCCAACAACCGATTTCGGTGTTCGTGGCACAGTCGATACAGTGACCCCACTCGAGCCAGGAGTGGTGGTGAAGCGGTGGGTGGCCATCTTGTCGATGATGGCATTGACTGGAGGCTGCGGAGGTGCGGCCGACCCGGTGGAGGGGGCCTCTTCGACCACTCTGTCGATCCCGCCGACCACTACGACCGCGTCGACATCTACCACCACCACGACGTCGACATCTACCACCACGACGTCGACATCTACCACCACCACGACGACGGAGTCACCCGCTGCTACCCAGCTGACGATGGCCGGTTACTTGGCTGCGATCTACCGGTGGAATGCAGACCTGGTCCAGATCCAGGCCGAGTTGACGCGGCGCGGAGCGGGACCCGACGAGTACACCGCCGTGTGGGAGGGAGCAGTCGCTGATCTCGAGTCGATGCAGCCACCGCAGGAAGCCGGCGATCTCCATGGTCAGTACCTGGCGATGGCCGATGATGTCGCCTCGATCTGGACTAGGTACTCGCTCAAGTCACAGTTGAAGCCCGACGAGGCGCTGGCTGAATTCATGCAACAGATCGCGGACATGGGAGTTGTGGCGACCCAACTGGACATCGAGGGCAGGGCATTGGTCATGGACCTGCTCGATGCTGGAACCGATCCAGTCGGTGTGTACTTGTCCGATCTGCTGACTATCCAGACGGGATTTTCGTCATCGTCAGAGGCCGCATTCAAGGCGTTCGGCAGGCTGGCTACTGATCCCGCAGGCGCATTCGACGACATAGAGGCTTTGGTCGACGCTGTTGACGGAATGGCGATGCAGTGGCAGTCGGTGACCGCTCCCGATCAGCTAGTTGGGCTCCACAACCGTCAGCTGAGCGCAATGCAGACCTATGTCGAGATCATGCGGGACCTGATAACCGCGGTGAAGTCGGGCGACGAGGTGCCGCAGTCGCTGCAGATCGATCTCAGTGAGGTCGCGGCGGATATCACCCAATTGAATGCCACATGGTCACTCGTCATCGCTGAGCATCTCGAAGGCCTCGATGCGCCGTGACGTGACGGCGGACGGCGGTGCGAGATCGGGGGATGCGACGGCTCGTGACGCTTGCGCTGCTCCGGCTTCGAGGGCCGAACGTAGGGTGGCCCGGTTCATCCACTCCACGGCAAATCCGGCAAAGAAGCCGTCACCTGCTCCATTCGTGTCGATGATCTGCGTTGCGGGCACCGCGTCGACTTCGATCCACCCATCGATTGCGGTGATCCCACTGGCGCCACGGGCACCGTGGGTTGCGACCGCGACCGTCGTCCCTGCACCCACCCTCTGTTCGAGGAATCCACGCCAATCTGGGTGGAGCTGTGAACTCATGAAGAGGAAGTCAGCCGCCTCGATGAACTCTCCGTGGTACGGGTTGGTCCCGTCGTAGTCGTGGATATCCACCCAGATAGGCTTGCCGATGTCCTGCAACATCGGGAGGAACTGTCTGCAGTAGTTCATGATCGTGATGGAGATCACATCGGCCCGGCGCGCCGTCGGGCGCACCGTCTCCAGGTCGATGGTGAAATCAGTTGAACCGGGATTGGCGAAGATCGAAATGCGTTCACCCTCGTCGTCCATGAGATTGACGTGGCGCATCGTCCCCTTCGGATCTGTCTCGCAAACAAGCTCGACCCCGGCAGCATCGAGGTACTGGCGCACCTGCGTGCCGGGCCCGTCGTCACCGAGCAGACCCCACAGGACGGCGTGCGCCCCCAGGCTGGCGAAGTTCAACGCCTTACCCGCACCACTCGACCCGACCGTGGTGTGACTGCCACGAGCAAAGATGGTCTGGGAGTGAGGCTCGGGGAACCGGTCGAGATAGACCATGGTGTTCCAAGCGATTCCGCCCAGAGCGAGGGTGCGCAACGTCATGGTGCGGACTGTACCGGAGCGCTACGGGGTCAGCTCGAGGATGGCGCCATCTGTGAGGTGATCACCGCGTCCGGTTTGCCCATTCCACACGGCCACCGCTCGCCCTCAGGGCCGTGGCCGTCCGAAGCGGTCGAAGTACTTGTCGGTGCTGACCAGCATGACGTGCTCGAGCAACCCATCGTCGATTCCGATGGCGATGAGTTGATCGAGGATCTCGTCGAGGCTGCCCATCCCGGCCGGGTAGTCGGTACCCATCAATGAACGATCCCGGTGCCGGTCGAGGCCATCGAGAAAAACTTCGATGAGCTCCTGGGGCGAATCCATCCATGCCAGAGACCCAGGGACGTTGGTGAGATCCAGCCACACCTGTGGGAAGCGCTCGGCGAGGGAGAACCCCCATTCGAGATCGGGGAAGCCGATGTGGGCAAGCACCACGGGCAGTGTCGGATATCTCTCGAGCATCGCTTCAAGGCCCGTTCGGTCATACTCCTGGTTGTACCACTTGTCGTAGCCGGTATGCAGATGCATCGGTATCTCGCGGTCGTCGAGGTAGGCGAGTACCTTCGAGAGGCGCGACTCCCACGGGTAGAAGCTCTGCACCATAGGGTGGAATTTCAACCCGGCCATCTCATACTTCTCGACCGCTTCCTGAACGACCGCAAGCGGGTCATGGTCGTCGATGTGCACTCCACCGAATGGGGTGATCTCGGGTACACGTTCCGCCAATTGCTGGCCCCAGGCATGGAGAAACGGCGCCTCATCGGGGCTGAGCGGGAAGAGGAGGTTGGCCCAGCGCACCGCACCGGCATTGCGCAGGTCGGCGATCGCCTGATCGGCGGTGATGTCCATAGGTACTTTGAAGTCCAGGACGGCCCGGTGGATCCACCGCATCAGCCCACCCATCCGGTCGGACGGGAAGAGGTGGGTGTGGGAGTCGTTGAAACGAATGGCCATACCTTGTGATCTTCCCCTGCCGCATTACCGAGTCCTAGGAGGCAATGGTCACAAAACATCAGTGTCCGGCCGGGTGTGGCCGGGCCGAATGGGACGGGGTGCTGCGTGGCGAGAAACGATGTGCAATTCTGATTGCGATGACTTAGTATGGAACCCGATCAAAGCCGGCGACCTAGAGAGGGGTTATGGCAAATATCACGATGAAGGACCTGGGCAAGATCTATCCAGATGGCACCCGTGCCGTCGGTGATGTTGACCTCGAGATCGAGGACGGTGAGTTCCTCGTACTGGTGGGTCCGTCCGGTTGCGGCAAATCCACCATCCTGCGGATGATCGCCGGTCTCGAAGAGATCTCCGAAGGCGAGATGTACATCGGCGAGACCCTCGTCAATGACGTTCAGCCCAAGGATCGCGATATCGCGATGGTGTTCCAGAACTACGCCCTGTATCCACACATGACGGTGTATGACAACATGGCCTTCGGTCTGAAGCTGCGCAAAATGGACAAGGACGACATCGATCGTCGCGTCAAGGACGCCGCGGCAGTTCTGGAGATCACTGAGTTCCTCGATCGCAAGCCGAAGGCACTTTCGGGTGGCCAACGCCAGCGCGTCGCGATGGGTCGCGCCATTGTCCGGGAGCCAAAAGCCTTCCTCATGGATGAGCCCCTTTCCAACCTCGATGCCAAGCTGCGCGTGCAGATGCGGACCGAGCTGAGCGAGCTACACAATCGTCTCAAGACAACCACCGTCTACGTGACTCACGACCAGATCGAAGCTATGACTCTCGGCCATCGCGTTGCCGTGCTCAAGCCGGTGAGCGCAGCCCGTCCCGACAACCTGCAGCAGGTCGCCTCACCGACGGAGCTCTACTCGAACCCGGTGAACATGTTTGTTGCCGGCTTCATCGGCAGTCCGGCCATGAACATGGCAAATGCGACGATCGAGTCCGACGCCACCGGGATGTACGTCAAGTTTGGTTCTGAGCGGCTTCTTGTCGATCCCACCGCTATTGCACGTCATCCAGGTCTGCAAGATTGGGTGGGCAAGCCGCTCGTCATGGGAATCCGTCCCGGCAATTTCGAGGCAACATCGATCACGGGGCCTGCTCCCGATCGCACCATTACGGCCACCGTCAAGGTTGCCGAGATCTTGGGTTCCGAGACCTACGTGCATTTCGAGCTTCCGATACCACCGGTGGTCACTCCCGACATCGAAGAGTTGCTTGCCGACACCGGCGGCGGTGTCGAGACACTTGGCCACACGACCAAGTTCACGGCACGGATCAGCTCAGATGTGCAGGTGTCTTTGGGACAAGAGATCACAGTCACAATTGACTCCGCAAAGATGCATTTCTTCGATCCGAGTACTGGGACGAGGGTCGGCGCAAAGGCGTAGTCGGCAATTGGTAATCGAAACGGCGTCCGATCCCCGGGCGCCGTTTCCTTATGGAAGGATCATCGATGGTTTCCGACCCGGGACTGCGCCCGCGTGCCAAGACCCAGCATCGCGAGACCCGGCGCAGCAATCGACGTTTACTGCTCCAGACCATTTTTGATACCGGTCCGGTCAGCAGGGCTGAGTTGGCGCGCGCCACCGGTCTCGGGCGTGCGACCGTCTCGGACATAGCCGCAGACTTAATCGGTCAAGGGCTGATTACGGAATCAGGGACCGGTGAGTCGACGGGCGGCAAGCCGCCCACGATGATCGAGCTCGATCCAGCGGGCAGGGTCACTATTGCCGTCGATCTCTCCAGGCATCCCATCGAAGCCGCGGTGCTCAATTTGCGTGGTCGAATCGTCGCCAGAGCGGCAGGTAAGACGCTTGTGCCCACCGGTCGTATTGCCATGCAGGAACTGCACCGGCTCATCGCGGAGCTCCTTGGTGAGGCGGGTGCCCCTGCCCTCGGTATCGGTATCGGCGTGCCGGGAACGGTCAGCGGATCGGGGGATGTTGTTGCAGCGCCTCAACTCGACTGGTTCGACGCACCGCTCCGGGACGAGCTCGAGGACGTCTATGGAGTTCCTAGCTATGTCATCGGTGATGCAGAGGCGGCAGCAATCGGCGAAGCGGGGCGTACCGGCACCGGCCCGGCGGATCGCGTACTGTACGTGAAGGTCGACGATCGTATTGCCATTGCGATGGTCTCCAGTGATCGGCTGAACCGAACACCCAATCACGGTGGCGACCTGACGCATCTCCGAGTGCCCGGATGGCGGGAGGTCTGCGAATGCGGTCAGAGGGGATGTCTGGGCACCCGGGTGTCGATGATCAGCATCCTCGGTCCCGATTACCTCGACATGAGCACCGAAGCTAGAACCCGCCTAGCCGTCGAGACAACGCCTCGGATCGATCGAGCCGCCGAATACCTCGGGAGGGCGATAGCGCCTCTCGTAGCCGGATTTGATGCAGACCGCGTCATCATCGGCGGTCAGATGGGGGAATGGGCCTCGGATCCCGCATTCGTCGCCCGGGGCATCGACACTCAATTGGGATGGTCACCCGAGGTCTCGGTCGCCAAGTTGGGCCAATCCGGGGTTGTGCTCGGAGCCGCTGCCATGGTGCTCAGTGCCGAGCTCGGCGTGGTCTGGGGGTGATCCCTGCTAGCGGTGCGGGCGAGCAAGCACGCGGCTCCGTTGGGATATGCGGCATGGTGGCGGAGACCCTTGGCTGAGTTGTTCCTGGTCGGAGTGCGGGCTGCGGAGGATACGGCGACAGGAAGAATGCAGCCCCCGAGAACGGGGGCTGCATCTGCGCAATACCCCGGACGGCCGCTCTGAGGAGGAGTCGGAGGGAAGGGGACCTCCGTTGGTTGTTCCGGTGGAGTGGAACAAACCGCCCAGGTTATGTACTTGCTATGTCGGCAGGTACCCCCTCTCAGAAAAGGACCAATCACGGTTGATCCCGCTTGACTAGTCCATCGGCGGATCCCGAGTCGGGACCTGCGCCTAGTCTGAGCCGATGCCTCGCCGCTCCCTAGCCATCATCGCCCTCGCCGGGTTGGCCGTCGGTTGGGGATCGATCCCGATCATCGTTCGAGAGGACGTGCCCTGGCAGGGGCTTGTCACCGCCAGGGTCTGGCTTGGGGCAGCGACGTTGCTGGCACTCATGGTTGCGACCAGACGTCTCCACATGCCGGCGACACACCGTCCCCAGATAGTCATTGCCGGTGTGCTGCTAGCCGTTCACTGGGCCACCTTCTTCTGGGCGTTGAAGCTCACCTCGGTCGTGCTGGTGCTTGCCGTTGTTTATCTCGGCCCCGTGTCGGCCGCAGTGCTCGCCCCCCACTTCCTCGACGAACGGGTGATGCCCCGCATCTACGGTGCACTCGGGGTGGCATTCACCGGTGTTGTGCTTGTTGTCACCTTTGAGCCGGGGAACGCCGGAGACACGACCTGGCGTGGTCTCGCCATTGCCGCCGCCTCCGCGATCACTGTTTCTGCTCTCTTGTTGGTCTCGAAGGCCGCAGTCGACGCGGTCGGTGCGCTCGTGGTCACCACAGGCGAGATGATCACCGCCTCGATTGTGCTCTCTCCGTTCCTCGGAGCTGCCATCAGGGGTACCCGTGACAACCCGTTGCCGCTACTGACTCTCGGCGTCGTGCTCACCGGTCTCGGCTTCCTCATCTTCTGGACGGCGACCAGGGAGTTGCCTGTGGCCGTGGTCAGTGTCCTCATGCACATCGAACCCGCTTCTGCTGTTGTGCTCGCTCTGCTGTTTCTCAACGAGACTCCCGCCCGTTGGCAATGGGTCGGGATAGGGTTGGTCATCACCGGCGGTCTGATGGCAGCGGGTGACAGTGCGGATGAGGAGGTCATTGGTGCCCCGGCCAATCTTTGAGGTGCGCAACCTCGGCGTCGCCGTGAACGACCTGGAGGCTGCCAGGCGGCACCCGGAGCAGAGGGTGGTTGTGGAGCCTTATGGCCCGGAGCTTCCCTTTGGCTGGGTCGACGCCATAGACGACGTTAGTTTCGAGGTGTATCCGGAGGAGGTGCTTGCCATCGTCGGTGAGTCGGGCTCGGGAAAGACACTCACCGTTATGGGTAGTGTCGGGTTGCTCGGTGGCGGAGCAAAGGTCACCAGGGGCGAGGTCTTCTTCGATGGCACCAGGATCCGGCCCACTACCACCGAAGAGCGTCGGGCAAAGCGGAGACGCCTGCGACGACGGCGCAAGCGGGAGCGGTTCCTCGAGGAATTGCTCGACGACGACTGGCGCCACATCATGGGGACGGAAGTCGGTGTCTTGTTCCAGAACGCTCTCGGAGGGTGGAATCCGGTCGAGATCATCGGGGAACAGGCAGGTGAAGCTCTCGATGAGCACACTGACCTGACATTGGGTGAGATTCGGGATCGCGTTCTCGACGCTGCTCGGTGACGTGCAGTTGCCCCGGAGCTCGAAGTACCTCTCCTTTCCGAATCAGCTGAGTCGCGGGCAAGCGCAGCGGGCGATGCTGGCTGCAGCATTGGTGAAGGGGCCGCGTCTGCTGGTAGCCGATGAACCACTGACCGGTCTTGATGCTGCCGTTGCCTCAGCCCTGTCACAACTCATCCGAGACATGCAACAGCAGCGGGGCATGGCGATGATCCTGGTGACTCATGACCTCGCCCAGGTCGCCGCAATGGCGACCCGGGTCGCCATCATGTATGCGGGTCGGATAATGGAGATCGGGCTGGTTGACCAGGTTTTTCACAAGCCGCAGCACCCGTACACTGAAGGCTTGTTGGGAGCGATTCCGCGTCGTGGGCTCGACCGGCTGCGTCCCATCGCCGGTGACGTGCCGAAGATCACATCGGTGACACCCGGGCAATGCCCGCTGGCTCCTCGCTGTCCCTACGCGGTGGCGGCTTGCACCGCGGCGGTACCACCGCTCGTTCCTTCTGTCGCGGGCGCGGTCGCCTGTATCCGCTCCGCAGACCTCGATCTCGACGGCGTGTGAGCCCAATCACGGGGTGACCCGACAAGACTAAGGTGAGGCTTCGTCCGGAGGCAAGGGACACATAGACGTGAAGCTGGTCACCTATCTGGGGCTTGTCGTGCGTCGCCTGTGGGCCAAGCGCGGCATTCTGCTCGGCTCGTTATTGGGCTCGACGCTCGTCATTGCATTGCTCGTAGTAGTGCCGCTCTATCAGGATTCGGTCAAAGCCGTTGATCTCCGCTTCTCGACGCACAGCGCCCTTGCTGAAGAGGTCGATTTCGAAGTCTTTGTCCAGACCAACAACTACTCGGCCGACCAGGCGAAGGTCAACCGCGACCTTGTTGCCGATCTGCAGTCATCGACCATCGCAGAGTGGTATCCGACTTATGTGGAACGCACCCAGACTCGCGAGTTCCTGGTCATCCCGACTGGTGGCGCAGTCGACTGGATCGGTCGCGCCGAAGCATGGAGAGACGAGAAGGCAGCCATCGACCTGGCCAACTCCGAGCTCGGCCCTACCGATGAGCCACAGGAAGTGCCGAGGCCGCCATACCCCACACCGCCGCAGGAAGCGCTGCAAGTACGGCTGTTCACCAATCCCAACATCCAGGACCATCTTCAGCTTGTCGACGGGGCGTGGCCGGATGTCATGCTTGAAGCACCCCAGGGTGACAGCGCAGCACCGCTGCCGATCGTCGTTGGCCAGGATGTGGCGAGGCTGACGCAGCTCGGTGTCGGCGACGTGTTCGTCCTCAAGCCGTTCTCCGGGCTTCCGGACGTATTCGAGCTCGTCGAGATCGCCGGGATCGTCACCCCGGTCGACGACGGCGAGAAGATGTGGGGCGTTGACGACCCGCTGCGTATGGTGTACCTACCCCAGGAGACCTTCGATGCCTGGTCGGCGAAGGTCCCGATCGCCGCGGCACAAGACCCGTGGCTTCGTAGCTCGCGAGGCTTTCCCGACCTGTCGGTGTCGCAGCGGTGGATCATCGACTTCGACCCCGATGCGTTGCAGTTCGAAGAGGTAGATGCGCTTCGAGGGGCGATCGGCGCGTTCCGGGCGCAGGTGAGTCAGGACAGCGGCGGGCAGATCGCCGCCCATACCCAGCTCACCACTCTGCTCGACGCATTCGATGTGCGCTCGGTGACTGTCGGCGGGCCGATTCTGGCGATCCTTGCTCTGGTCGTTGGCGGCGCCCTCTATTTCCTCATCTACACGTCGGCCTTGACGCTCGAGAGAGAAGGGCCCGAGATCGCACTGCTCAAGACCAGGGGGGCCAGTACCTGGCAGACAACCGGCATTCACCTTGCCCAGTCAGCATTGGTTGCTGCTGTCGCCGCTCTTGCGGCACCATCCGTAGCCCGTTTGCTCGTCGGTGTCACCGGCAGGGTGCCGCCGCTGTCCGATCTCACCGGCGGCGAGCCACTCCAGGTCTCCCAGGTCGCCTCGATCGGACCGTACGTTGCCGGTGGTGCTATCGCAACATTCCTCTCCATGGGCCTCGCCATCCTGCCGTTTGCGCGCCGGCCGGTGCTTGAGCTTCGCTCGCTGGAGGCAAGGCCGGCAGGTAGCTCGGTATGGCAGCGATACAACCTCGACCTGTTTGCGATAGCGCTTTCGCTCGTGATCCTGTTCCAGCTCGTGCAGCGTGGCTTCATCAACACGTCCGGCGGTGAGGTCAGGCTCGATGCGCTTGCGGTCGTGTTCCCGGTTCTGCTGTTGTTCACCGGGGCACTGGTCTTGTTGCGCGTGCTGCCGTTATTGCTTCGTGCGGTCGGGTGGTTGATGACCAAGGTGCGCGGGCTGTCGCTTGCTCTGCCTGGATGGCACCTCGGCCGCAATCCCATCCCATATGGAAGGCTGGCGTTGCTCGTCTGGCTCACCACCGGTTTGGGGGCTTTCGCTCTCACCTACGCAGGAACGCTCAACCAATCGTTCCAGGATCGGGCGGCGTTTGCCGCAGGCAGCGACGTTCGTGTCGTCGCAGATGAAGCGGGATACCTGGCGGTTCCCGAGGGCGACGTCGGTGCCGCCGTCTACCGAACCGACGGCGCACCCCGGCAGAGCACGCGGCGGGCCGAGCTACTTGCTGTGCGTCCGGACGACTTCGCCGCAGTGGTGAAGTGGCGGTCGGATTTTGGGGCAGACCAGCCTGCGGATGTGTTCTCGGCGCTCCGTCCCGACGGCGTTGCCCCCGACCTCGGTATCGAGCTACCGGCTGACGCAACAGGGCTATTGATCGATGGGGTGGTGATTCCACGTAGCTGGCAAGAGAAGGACGCGCTAGGTGAGGATGAGTCCGACCCCAGCCTGCGCATGATGATGCGTGCCTTCGACGCCGACGGGCGTCCGTGGACCATCCAGGCCGAGAATGACTTCGTGGACTCGGAATGGACCACGGTTGCATTCGATCTGACCGCGGGCCGCAACGACTACGAGTCCGATCCGGTGCCACCACTCACCATTCATGCACTCTGGGTCGAGCGGTCCAACGCCGGTGACAACACCGTCCTCAACGGCGAGTCGATGTTGATCCGCAACTACCGAATTGTTGGCGATACGGAGACCCCACTCAACCTCGACGAGCTCGAAGCCACCAACGAACTGGTGCTGCGGCGCGACGTGCCGGCATCTGCAGCCGCAGACGCCTACTACGCCGAGGTCCCGGATGGCGTCGCCGAGCCGGATCAGCAAACCATCGAGACCTCGCCCCTATACGCAGATGGGACCGCAACCATGTGGGTCGGGCCGGGGGTACGTACCACCCTCAGCGGATCCGTGCCCGCGTTGGAGGCACCGCTGGCCGATCTCGAGGTGCTCGTGGACCATGAGCTTGCGGCCATTGCCGGTCTCGAGGTCGGGGAGAAGGCACCCTTCTCGATTGGTTCCGGGCTCTACGATGGCGAAGTTGCAGGGTTCCTGGGGAGGGTGCCGACGATGGTCGATCGGCGCCGCGAAGGACGCATGGTCGTTGACCTCGATGCTTTGAGTGGTTGGCTGAACGGAACACCCACATGGAGCTTTCAGAACGCCCTCTCCCGTGTTGAGGCACCACAGGAGTTATGGATCAAGACCGACGATACCGATGCCACGGTGCGGCTGATCAACGCTGAGTTCCCGGCCGGCCAGGAGGCAGACCAGATCATCACCCTCAAGGAGGCGGCTGGTGAGTTCTCCAGCCGGCCCGTTCAGGTTGGTTTGGTGGCCGTTCTGTTTGTCGGCGCTGCGGTGTCGGTAGCGCTTGCGCTAGCCGGTGTCACCGGGTACGTGCTGCTGGCAGTGGCCAGACGGGCCCGCGAGATGGGCGTGCTTCGGGCATTGGGTTTCCCACGCCGCGGGGTTGCCGCGACGTTCACCATCGAGCAGATCGCCGTGCTCGGCCTTGGTGCGGTCATCGGCACCTACGGAGGGATCGCCTTGATGTGGGCGATGCTGCCGTTCCTTCAGCTCGGCGAGACGGCAACTGACATCGAGCCGCCGATTCTCATCTCCGTCCACTGGTCGGTGCTGCTTGCATACATCGCGGTGGTGAGCGTGCTGCTGGTCTTCTCCGTCGTGTGGGCGACACGCCGCGTTTCCGCTCGACGTATGAGCGAGGTGCTTCGGGAGGTGGATCGCTGATGGCGCGGATCATCGAGTGTGACAACCTCATCAAGATCCACAAACAGGGCAATCTCGAAGTGGTTGCTCTGCAGGGTCTCGATTTCGTCATGGACCAGGGCGAGTTCATCTCGATCGTCGGCAAGTCCGGGGCGGGCAAGTCCACGCTGCTGCAAATACTCGCCGGGCTGGAGACCCCGTCGGCGGGTCAGGTAGAGGTGGCAGGTGTCGATCTCACGGACCTCACTCCGAAACAGCGGATCACCTATTATCGCCGCGGGGTCGGTTTCCTGTGGCAGGACTTCACCCGCAACCTGCTGCCCTACCTGAAGGCGATTCAGAACATCGAGTTGCCGATGCTGCTTGCCGGTGTTCCCACCCGGCGCCGGAGGAAGCGAGCCCTGGCATTGTTGGAAGCGGTCGGTCTGCGCAGTAGTGCATACGCCCGGGTGCACACCATGTCCGGTGGAGAGCAACAGCGATTGGCACTCTGTGTTGCCCTCGCCCTCGGTCCGCACTTGCTGCTCGCCGATGAGCCGACCGGTGAGCTGGACACAGAGACATCGCTCGGCATTTACGACCTGTTGCGGCGCATGTCTCACGAGGGTGGTCTCAGTGTGCTTGTGGTTACCCATGATGTCGCCCTTGCCAAACGGACCGATCGTGTGGTCCGTCTCGCCGATGGCCGGATGGCCACCCAGGGACGTTTCGAGACTCACGAGTTGCTTGCCATCGACAGGCGGGGGATGGTGCAGATACCCCGTGAGCTTCTGCTGGAGGCGGGGATCGACAACGAGGTCATCGCGCGGTTGGTGGATGGGGGCATACTGCTCGAGCCTTCGGGAGACGACGATGGCAATTGAGCTGACCGGAATCTCAAAGCACTACCCGAATGGAGCGGTCGGGGCTGCTGATGTCGACCTGAGGATCGATCCGGGTGAATTCGTCGCCCTGTTCGGCCCTTCGGGCTCAGGCAAAACGTCGTTGCTGCAAATCGCCGGCCTGCTGCTCCATCCCGACTCGGGTGAGGTGAAGATCGACGGAGAACGTGTCGACAACCGTTCCGAGGCCGGCACCGCTCTGATGCGACGCTCCAGGCTCGGGTTCATCTTCCAGAGAGCAAGTCTCCTGTCGCTGCTTTCGGCAGCAGAGAACGTTGACGTGTCGCTTCGCCTGCTTGGTATCGGTGGTCGCAAAGCGCGGGATCGGGTGAACGGAGCGCTGGCCGCCGTTGGAATGGACGGTCGGGCGCGCCACCGACCCGACGAGCTATCCGGCGGCGAGCAGCAACGCGGTCTCGATCGCACGGGCGCTGGTGCATGAACCGGGTTATCTGTTTGCGGACGAGCCGACGGGGGAGTTGGATTCGGCCACCGGTGCCGCCATTCTTGATCTGCTGCGACGCGTTGCCGACAGCGGCACGGCCGTGTTGATGGCGTCGCACGATCCCGCCGCCATCAACTACGTGGATCGTGCCTTGTTCGTCAGCGACGGCACCCTGCACGCTCCCGATCGACAGGAACTGGCGCTGTGGCTCACGGAGGGTGCGGCAATCACCACAGATCGGTGAGGACCTGATGTGATCCGTCCGGCTGACCGCCGCCTTATTGTGCTCATCAGGTATTTGGCGAGGAGGGCCGCCGATCGGGGTCTCGAGCGGCGGCCAGCCGGCAGATATGTTGTGGTCACCCAGTTCAGGTTCGGTCGAGGATACCAAAATCGCCCACTTGATGTCTAGACAATATGTCAATAGCAGGTAGGCGGTGACCGGCACAGGTCGTACGCCGCTATCCGCTCTCGACAACCGTGGTCTCGATCGAGTATTGGGTTGCGTCGTAGGCGTGGCGGGCGAACTCGACCTTGCGTCCCGATTCGTCCTGCAATACCCGCTGGATGGTCAGCACGGGAGCGCCGGCCGGCAAGCGCAGTGTCTCGGTCTCATCGGGGGTAGCGACCCGGGCCTCGATCACCTGTGTCGCCTCGAGTGGCCGGACACCGGCAGCACGCATCAGAGCATAGAGGCCGTCGTTTGCAAGCGCCTCGGCGGTGAGGTTCTCGCCGATGTCGTGCGGGATCCAATTGTGCATGATCGCCAGCGGCCGGTCGTCTGCGTAGCGGACTCGCTCGATCCGAATCACCGTTGTCCCCGGCGGTATCTCGAGGAACTGTGCCACTTCCTCGTCGGCCTCGTCGGGCCCGACGTGCACGACCGAGGTTGCGGGGCGGCGGCCGGTGCTGGTGAGATCGTCGTAGAGGCTCGACAGCTTGACCCCGCGACGCACGTGTGAGGCGACCACCTGGGTGCCGACACCACGTTTGCGCACCAGCATGCCATGGTCGACCAGTTGCTGGATCGCCCTTCGCGCCGTTGGCCGGGAGACATTCCAGCGCTCGGCAAGATCGACCTCGCTCGGTAGGAAATCCCCTTTGTTGAGACGACCGGTTTCGATTGCCTTCTGGAGTTGGTCCGAAATCTGGTGGTACAGGGGAACCGGGCTCGTTGGATTGAGCGTCACCCCCAGCTCATCTATTGCCATCGCTGCCACTCACCGATCCCCTCTGTAGAGTCCCTGTGCAGGTCGCCTGGCCTCTCGGCCGTCGAGTATAGCGGTAAATGAATTGCCATCATATTGTAAAGTCATATGTACATTAAATTGACATAAACTCGGAGACGGTATTACGCTCATGCGATGGGCGTGGATCCTTTCGATGTCATAACAATGGGTCGCGTCGGCATCGACTTCTACCCCTTGCAGTCTGGTGTGGGTCTGGAGAAGGCAACCACATTTGGCAAATTCCTCGGGGGAAGCGCCACAAACGTTGCCGTCGCCGCTGCCCGGCACGGTCACAGGACCGCAGTCATCACCCGCACCGGTGCCGACCCGTTTGGCAAGTTCGTCCACTTGCAGCTCGAGGAGCTCGGTGTCGACGACAGGTACGTAGCATCCGTCGCCGATCTTCCAACCCCGGTAGCGTTCTGCGAGATATTCCCACCTGATGACTTCCCCCTCTACTTCTACCGATTGCCACGGGCTCCCGACGAGCAGATACGTCCCGACGAATTGGATCTCGACGCCATCGCTGATAGTCGTGTGTTCTGGGTCACCGCAAGCGGGCTCGCCGAGGAACCGAGTCGATCGTCGCACCACGCAGCGCTCGAAGCCAGAAGCGGTGCCCGTCACACCGTGCTCGATCTCGATCTGCGCAAGCGCTTCTGGGACAGCCGCAGCGCCGCTGTTGCCGCGATCGACACCGTGATCCCACTCACCACGGTGGTAATCGGGAACATCAATGAATGTGAGTTCGCCCTCGGAGAAACGGATCCGCTTGCGGCGGCAAAGCTGTTGCTCGAACGAGGGGTCGAGCTGGCCATCGTGAAGATGGGCCCGATGGGTGTTTTGGCCCTCACCGAAGCCGAGATCGTGGAGATGCCGCCGATCGCCGTTGACGTGGTCAACGGTCTTGGTGCCGGGGACAGCTTCGGCGGAGCCATCTGCCACGGGCTGCTCGAAGGCTGGCCATTGGATCGTCTCGTCGGCTTCGCCAACGCTGCCGGTGCGCTAGTGGCTTCCCGCCTCGAGTGCTCAACCGCGATGCCGACGACCGAAGAGGTCGAGCGGCTGCTGGACGGAGGCTGACCGGGTGAGCGTTGTTGACCTCGACGAAATCAGAGAGCGCCGGGTGCTCGATCCAGATGCGGTAGTGGTAGCCGCCGAGCATCGCAGGACGAGAGCGCTCTTGGAGCGGATGGTGATCGTGGCCGCGGACCATCCGGCGCGGGGACTCTCGCCGTCGGAGCCCGAGCGATGGCGATGGGCGACCGCACCGAATTGCTCGAGCGGGTCGTTGCCGCTCTCAGTCATCCCGGTGTCGATGGTGTGTTGGGGACTCCCGACGTGCTCGAAGATTTGCTGCTGCTCGGCGTTCTCGATGACAAGGTCGTGATCGGGTCGATGAACCGGGGCGGTATCTCCGGATCGGACTACGAGCTCGACGATCGTTTTACGGGCTACGACGCAGGCACCATTGCTTCCATGCGCTTCAACGGTGGCAAGATGCTCACCAGGATTTCGCTTCACAATCCCGGCAGCGCCAGGACTCTCGAGACAGCCGCCAGAGCCGTCAGCGAGCTGGCCGCTCTCGATCTGATGGCGATGATCGAGCCGTTCATGGCCGACTGGGTGGAAGGTAAGTTGGAGAATGACCTCAATGCCGATGCTGTGATCCGGTCGATCGGTATTGCAAACGGGCTCGGCAACACCAGCAGGCACAAATGGTTGAAGTTGCCTGTCGTCGCCGAGATGGAACGGGTTATGCACTCGACCACGCTGCCAACATTGATACTCGGCGGTGACCCTGTCGGCCCGGCGGATGATATGTACTCGGATTGGCAGGGGGCGCTGGCACTTCCGGGGGTGCGCGGCCTTGTGGCGGGTCGAGCACTCCTCTACCCACAGGATGATGATGTGACGGCCGCGATCTCGGTGGCCGCAGAACTCGTGCACGGAGGAAGAAATGGGTGACAAACGACGCTTCTACTACCCGGCAGGGGAGTTGGCGGCAGATGGCTTCGAGCTGGAAGTCACGCCCGAAGTGGCCGGGTGGTCGCATTCCAGCCTTCGCATCATCAAGCTCGATCCCGGCGAAACGCGATCATTCGATTCGGGTAGCGAGGAGATGGTCGTTCTGCCGCTTTCAGGGTCCTGTGTCGTCGAGTGCGACGGTGACCGTCGGCACCTGGTGGGCCGGCTGAGTGTTTTCACCGCTGTCTCCGACTTCGTCTACATACCGATTGAATCGACTGTCACCATTTCGAGCGAAGCGGGCGGAAGATTCGCCGTCACGGGAGCCCTGGCCCGAAAGCGCTACCCGTTTCGGTACCAGGCTGCGGAGGACGTGTCCGTTGAGTTGAGGGGAGCGGGCCAGGCGTCACGGCAGGTGATCAACTTCTGCACACCGGAGACCTTCGATGCCGACCGGCTCATTGCGGTCGAGGTGCTCACCCCGGCCGGCAACTGGTCTTCGTATCCTCCGCACAAGCACGATGAGGAGAAAGAAGACGAGACCACGCTCGAGGAGATCTACTACTTCGAGGTCGCCAATGGTCCTTCCGATCCCGGGTTCGCCTATCAACGTGTATACGGCCACCCGGGTTTTGAGATCGACGTTCTGAAGGAAGTGCGCAGTGGCGACACCATCCTCATCCCCTACGGCTGGCATGGGCCTGCCATGGCGGCGCCCGGCTATCACCTGTACTACCTGAATGTCATGGCAGGTGCCGGTGCGGAGCGCGCATGGCGCATCTGCGACGACCCCACTCACGCCTGGGTGAGAGGCACCTGGGAAGGCCAGTCGGTAGATGCTCGCCTACCCCTGACAAGTGCATAGAGCGCAAGACATAGATTTGCCACGCTGAGCCACGATCACCGAGACTCGGCACAAACCACGGAGAGTTCGGAGGAACCATGACCGTCAATATCGGAATCATCGGCACGGGAATGATCGGCACCACTCATGCCAGACGTCTCACGTCGTCGATTGCCGGATCGCGGGTCACCGCAGTCACCGACGTTGACACCGACCGTGCCGCTGCGGTCGCAGAGGAGCTTGGGGCAGAGGCGGTGGCGGATCCGAAGGAGTTGGTCCGCCGCGACAACGTCGATGCAGTCCTGATTGCCACTCCCGGCTTCACGCATGCGGGGTATGTGCTCGACACGCTGATCACCGGCAAGCCGATCTTCTGCGAGAAGCCACTGGCGACCACTATCGAGGATGCCGAAGCCGTCGTCAGAGCTGAGGCGGCACTCGGAAAGAGATTGATCCAGGTCGGGTTCATGCGCCGCTACGACCCGGGCTATCGCGAGGTGAAGGATGCCATCGACTCGGGCACGATCGGCACACTGCTGCTGGCGCACATGATCCATCGCAATGCTCAGCCAGGTCCCGGCTTCGGCGATGCGGAGGTGATGAACGACTCGCTGTCACACGAGGTGGATGCCGCCCGGTTCCTATTCGGCGAGGAGATCGTTGCCGTGAACCACTACACGGCTAGGACGACACCCAATGCTCCGGATGGTCTCCATGACCCGAGCATCCTGGTGATGGAGATGGCATCGGGCGGAATCGTGATCGCCGAGGCGTTCATGGCCAGCACCTTCGCCTACGAGGTGCGCTGCGAGGTGGTCGGTTCGTCGGGCACCGCCGAGCTGACCAACCCGCGAGTGTCACGGATCACCACCGTCGGCAAGACATCCGAGTCGATTGAGCTCGACTGGGAGGCGCGCTTTGCCGATACCTATCGCATCGAAGTCCAGGCCTGGATCGACTCGCTGTTGGCGGGTGGCCCAGCCGAGGGCCCGAGCGCGTGGGACGGATATGCGGTCACCCTGGTCACCTCGACCGCGTTGAAGTGTGCTGCCAACGGTGGTGTTCGGACTGCCATTGAGATGATGGAGAAGCCCACGCTATACGCCTGAAACGGTCTCTGCGGCAAGCCGGGCGAGGTTGGTCACGGCGATGCAATGGCCTCGTGCGTCTTCGCCTGGCAGGAGACAGCCAGCGGGTCCGCTGTCTGCCATCGGGAGAAGTCGAGGAGCACGCTCAGCCGTCGCTACACCCGGTGAGCGCCTCGTTGCTCACATTGACATGCAGGGTGGCATGACGGGCGTACTCATGAGCTTCGTCCAGGGTGGCGGTTTGGGTGAGGGTGGCCCAGCCGACGATTCGCATCGGATGCGATGCCAGCGACGGGAACGTGTTGTTGTTCTGAGCCCACTCGTTGATCGCAGCGGTCATTTCACCCATAGAGTCGTCGGGTCGTCCCAGGCTCCGCCGAGCACATCCGGTTGTAGGCAAGCAACGTCACCGAGCCCGGCAATCAAGACTCCTTCCGGTGTCCCGTCGATACCGGGAAGCAGTCCGGTGTCGGTCTCGCCCGAAACCACGCCATCACTGTTGCGGTCCCCGTAGCCAGGGCCATTGGGACCGACGACGAGGTTGGCAGCCGCCTCGGCCGCCGCTGTCGCATCGGCGAGATCCGGCGCGTCGCGCCAAGCGGAGACCTGGTTTGCGATGTCGTCGATACGCGCCTGAACCTCGGCCAGGCCGTCCATCGGATCGGTCTTGGGTGAGGATGTGCCGCACGCGGCAAGCGATAGGGCTACGACCAGGGTGATTGCTAAGGCTTTCATGGGCGGCATCGTGGCATCGACTGGATCTGTAGGTAACGAGATCGCACCGAACAATCTGTGAACTCGTCACCGGGTCGGCGGACTTTGGATCAGCCCTCAGTCGTGACGTGGAAGTCCCCCCGGATGCCGTCACCGCTCATCCCCGGCTTGCATGCCGTCACGTACGAGCCTGGATCGGGTTGGACAACCAGGGAACGCGTTAGCCCGGGACCGACGTTTTCGACTTCACCGACGACGGTGGTTCCGTCATCGGCGTAGAGGTAGAACTCGGTCACATCGCTTCCGTCATTGCGGACCGAGAACTCGATGCTCCCAACCGGAGCCGCGGTGGGTGCGACCTCGCAGGTGTTGTCCGTGCTGACGACGTCGATGTTCGTGGTCACGTCGTTGGTAGAGGCACAGCCGCCGAAGATGAGCAGCAGCGTGACCAGGCTGAAGGTGGGTATGTGTCTGCTCCTGGTTCCATTCATGGGGTAGCGACCGGCACCGCCGGTTCCTCTCGGCTAGATGTTCGGGGTTGACGCATCTGTCTCATGAATGCGGCGAGCACCGGGATCAGATATCCAAGCCAGGCGATCAGCTCGAGCCACGTGGTCCGCGGTGAGAAGTTGAACGTCCCCTTCAGGAGTGTTCCGTACCAGGAGGAAGGCGAAACCGTGTTCGAGACGTCGAAGGCGACGGCGTTCAGGCCCGGGAAGATCATTGCCTCCTGGAGGTCGTGGATACCGTAAGAGAGCACGCCGGCGGCCACGACGATGAGTAGCGCCCCGGTGACGAAGAAGAACCGACGCAGGTTGATCCTCACGGTGCCACGATGGATCAATAGCCCGAGCCCGGCTGCGGTCGCCAAACCGAGGGCGGCACCGGCAAGTGGTTCGAGCGTTGAGCCTGCGGCTTCGGTGGCCGTCCACAGGAACAGCGCGGTCTCGAGCCCCTCCCTCCCGACGGCCAGAGCGGCGACGATGGCGAGACTCCACGCACCGGCGCTGATGGCAGCATCGGCTCGTTCCTCGAGCTCGCTGCGCATGCTGCGGGCGGTGCGCGCCATCCAGAAGATCATCCACGTGATGAAACCAACGGCGACTATCGAGAGCGACCCGCCGATCGTCTCCTGGGCTTCGAAGCTCAAGCTGCGGGGACCAAAGGTCAGGACGGCGCCGGCGGCGAGTGATGCGGCGACGGCGACCCCGACACCAGTCCAAACCCGGGGTAGCTGGTCGGTTCGACCGGATTTGACGATGTAGGCAACGAGAATGCTCACGACGAGAGCTGCCTCGAGACCTTCGTGTAAGCCGATCAGATAGTTGGGGAGCATGTTCCTCAGGATTGATAGATAAACAAGTGTTTACCCTATTGATTAGGTGACCCTTAACTTAGAGGGTGGGCCGCCGTTGTCAAGTGGTCAATCGGCGATAGGAGTCACCAGCACGTGGCCGGCCACCTCAGCAGACATGTGAACGTGGCCACTGCCGGCATCAACCAGGCAGCCGTGATCGGATCCGACGGCGAGCAGCGTGACGACTATGCCCTCCGTGACCCCCTCATCTGCGAGGAACGATCTGGTGGCCGAATCACCGGCGATACGGACGACCGTGCTCTTCCTGCCGACTCCGAGATCGGAGAGTGGTGCCTCGTGAGGCCCGGTAGCGACCGACAAGCCGGCGGCCGGGATCGGCTTCCCTTCGGGATCGAGGGTTGGATCACCGAGGAACTCGGCGAGGCGGCCTGCGACTTCGGCCGGGGTGATGTGCTCGAACTCGCAAGCGACGGTGTCTGCGGCGGTTGGGGAGAGACCGAGATGCTCGGCGAGGAACAATGCCCAGAGCCGTCTGCGACGCAACACCCGATTGGCGATGGTGGTGCCCTCGGCGGTGAGGGTTACGCCCCGATAGGGCTCGTACTCGATGAAGCCACGCCCAACGAGCTTCTTGGTCATCTCGTTGGCTGAGACCTTGGAAATTGAGAGGTTGTCTGCGAGCAGGGGAACCGGGATCGGGAGCGGATGACCGTCTTCGATGGCGCGCGCCACCGTGATCAAGAACATCTCCTCACTCTCGGAGGTAGTGCTCGATCCCGGCGGGGGTGCCCCGGCTGAGGCAACCTTGTCTATGGCGCTCATCGGATCTCCTCCGGACGCTAACGCCAGAGCCTACTCAAGGGAGATCGTCGATCGAGCCGTGCCGGACGACTCTCGTCAAAGACCTGAGGAGCGCAGCAACGTCAGCTCGAACACGCTTTCGGTGTCCTCGTAGCGATAAGTGAGATCGCCCCCCATCTTCCTGGCCAGGGTACGAGAGATGTGCAATCCCAAGCCGAGTGCCGGCACCGTACCGTGGGGAACGCCGCTCCGATGGTACGGCTCGAACATCGATTCGGCCGTTCCCGGTGCGATGCCCGCACCGTTGTCCACAACGTGGAGAGCCACGGTATCGGCGCCTTCTGTCACTTCGATGCGGATCTCAGGCCCTCCATAGCGGAATGCGTTTGAGATCAAGTTTCGGATGACCTGGCGGACCCGGCCGGGATCGCCGATCCCTCGTGCCGTGCTCTCGGGAAGAGTGATAGCGCTCTGTTTCTCTGCATTGAGGCCCTCTATGGCCTGGGCAGCCTGAGCACCGACGTCGACGGTGACCCTGACGAGCTCCAGCTGTCCGAGATCGGCCTTGGCCGAGACCAGCAGATCGTCGACGATGTTCGTCAAGTCGGCGCTCTGCTGTACCAGGAGCCCGATCATCTCGGCCCGCTCCGGGGCGGATAGGTCGCCGCCATCGCGGAGCAACTCGGCGAAACCGACGATCGCGGCCAGCGGAGTCCTTATCTCGTGAGATACCGAGGCGATGAGCTGGTCCTTCGACTCCACCAGTCGCTCCTTGGTGTCGAGGATCGCTTCGAGGTCACGTTGTGCGGTGCGCAGATCGGTGACGTCGAGGTCGACGATGACGATCTTGTCCCAACGGGGAACATCTCCGCCGGTAGCCTGCCAATGGGAGCGGACCACGACATCGCCGATCAGGGTTGGCGCCGTGTGCTCCCCGACGATCGAAGAGACGTTGCGGAACGGCGCGGTGAACTGGGCGGCCAGTGTCTGATGAAGGTCGGGATAGGCAGATGGCGTGAAGTCGCGATCGGGCAGCTCGGGAAGGTCCGCGGAGAAGGGTGATCCGTAGAGTCGAATCCATTCCGGGCTGGCGGCGACGGTCCTGGGCAGGTGCAGCGCTTCGGAGAACAAGGCTTCATCGGTCAGCAGCATCTCCCGGAGGACTTCACCGTCCATACCTGCGAACCGTTCGAGGATCGGCGTGTAGTCGGAAATGAGCACCGGGACCGGGATCGCCGAGACGATCAGGTCTACTTCCGCCGTCGTCGGGTGTTCAGACATACTCCTGAGATATCGACTCGGCAGCCAAGTTCCTTGACAGACTTGACGACGAGATGTCGCTACCGAGTTCTTCCCTCCATGAAGAGGCCGATGGCCTTGTCGATGCGACGACGCCTCGCCTCGTCAGATCGCCTGCAGCGACCCCGGCTTCATTCCTCACCTTGGTGTGAAGATCGTGTGAAGGCTCAGAAGATGAGCAGTGCCAGGGCGCCGGCAACGAGCAGGCCCATCATGATCCGCTCGAAAACGACCTTGTTGATCCGCTCGACGAGCATCCGCCCCAGCACGACGCCCACCGGGATCAGTGGCCAGCCCCGCATGCTGGAGAGGATCAAGTGTCCGTCCATCATCCCGGTGAGGAGGTAGCCCGGAACCTTGAGAATGTTGATCATGGCAAACAAGCCGACCGAGGTGCCAACAAATCGTTTCGGCTCGAGACCCACTCCCATCAGATAGACGATGATCGGGGGACCGCCCGCGTGCGCTACCGATGAGGTGAACCCGGCTGTTGTACCTGCAACCATCGCCCACCGCCGGTGATGGTTCTTGGGAATGCGAACTCCTCGCTGTGCCATGTAGATGGCGGCGAAGACCAGCAGGGCGATGGCGATGAGACGCTGCAACGCACTCTCACTGATGTGGGAGATGACAAAGGTGCCGCCGATGATGCCGACGATTGCGGCAGAGAGCAGCGGCCACAGCAGCTTGGTCTCCCACTTCCGCCAATAAGCGGCGACCGCAAAGCTGTCTGCCGCGATCAGCATCGGTAGCAGGAGGCCGACGGCCTCATCGGCGCCGATGGCAAGGACCATGATGACTGTGACAAAAGGTCCCAAGGTGCCTGCAACCCCAGCCTTGTTGAATCCGAGCAGCAAGCATGCAAGCGCGATCAACCAGATCATCAGGGCGACCCCGGAGAAGGGGTGGCGCCCATGTCGGCGCCGGCTGGGTGAGTCATGAGATCCGATCGTGGGGGAGTTGCTGCGGCGGCACATGGTACCGGTGTGCTCCAGACGCCTCGGTACGAGCGGATCAGGCCCTCTGCAATGGCGATATGCTTGTGGACGATGGATGCTGTTGAGATCTCGCACCGGGTCTACGACATACTTGCCGGACTTGCCGGGCCACCGTTGCCGAGGATGCGCGCATGGACGGGTGAAGAGTGGGGGCCCGGGGACGCGGTGGCAACGATCGTGCTCAACCGCCCCGGTGCCCTGCGTGCCATGTTCCTGCCACCGAACGACCTGTCGGCTGCTGAGGCTTACATCTATGGAGACGTCGACTTCGAAGGCGACCTCTACACACTGTTGCGTTTCGGAGCCGCACTGGGGGAGTCACGGCACGGACCGCTGACCGTATCTCGTCTGCTCCGGCTGCTGCGACAGTTGCCGGAAGACGTCAACCGCGCCGATGCCGATCAGCCTCGTTTCACAGGCCTGTTGCATTCGCAGCGTCGTGATAGGGCTGCAGTCACCCACCACTACGACACCGGCAACGATTTCTTCAAGCTGTTCCTCGGCAAGGAGATGGTCTACTCGAGTGCCGATTTCCTCAGTCCAACCGACACGCTCGATCAGGCGCAGCACCGTAAGCTCGATCTGATCTGCCGCAAACTCCGTCTCTCCCCCGGCATGGAGTTTCTCGATGTCGGCTGTGGCTGGGGCTCGCTGGTCATCCATGCGGCCCGCGATTACGGAGTGACCGCAACCGGGATCACACTCAGTGAGGAACAGGCGAGGGAGGCAAGAGATCGGGTGGCCGCGGCCGGGCTCCAGCATCGGGTGCGCATCGAAGTACGTGACTACCGAAATATCAAGGGTGAATACGACGCCATCGCATCCATCGGGATGGTCGAGCATGTTGGTCGCAAGGAGTTGCACAAGTACTTCAAGATCCTGCGCGAGGCTCTCGCCCCCGGTGGCCAGCTACTCAACCACGGGATCACAAGCCGCGACCGCAAACGCAGCAGGCGCACCAAACCAACCTTTGTCAACACCTACGTGTTCCCGGACGGGGAACTCGTCACCGTCGATGAGGTGATCGCCGCTGCCGAAGATTTCGGTTTCGAGCTGCGCGACGTCGAGTCGCTGCGTGCCAGCTACGCGTTGACATTGCAGCGCTGGGTACAGAACCTAGAAGACAATCGGGAGGCTGCAGTTGAAGCCACCTCGGAGGTCACCTACCGCATCTGGCGGTTGTACATGGCCGGTTCGGCAGTTGCCTTCGATCGGGCAGCCATCAGCGTATATCAGCTGCTGCTCAGCGACCCGGCACGACCCTGGACTCACGGGCGCAGCGAGCTGCTGGCCGGTGACGACGCTTGATTGAGGCCGAAGGCCTCAATCACGTTTGGTTTGCTCTTTTCATCCTCCCTTTTAGGGAGGACGCGGAGCGGAGCGACGCAGGAGGGTTGTGCCTTGGGGTGGTTGACAACCTGAGTCGTTTCCCCTCCCCGGTCGAATCTCCAATCCGACCGACGCTCCCTCCGGGAGGGTGAAAGAGTCCGTCCAACCCGGGAGGAGGGTGAGAGAGTCCGTCCGGCCCGGGTGAGGGGCCTTTCTTTCGTCCTCCCTTTTAGGGAGGACGCGGAGCGGAGCGACGCAGGAGGGTTGTGCCTTGGGTGGTTGATAACGCTTTGCCGGCTGAAGGCGAAGCTCTTCAGTCGAAGTCGTGGTGGATGCGTGATGGGGTGGGGCCGGTCTGACCCTGGTACTTGGAGCCCGCACCGGGAGACCCGTACGGGTGTTCCGCCGGCGTGCTCAGTTGATAGAAGGAGATCTGACCGATCTTCATGTTTGGGTAGATGGCGATGGGCAGGCTGGCGACGTTGGAAAGCTCCAGGGTCACCTGGCCGCGGAAGCCCGGGTCGATGAAACCGGCCGTCGAGTGGATGAGAAGCCCGATTCTGCCCAGGCTCGACTTACCCTCGAGTCGGGCGACGACGTCATCGGCCAGTCCGACCACCTCGAGGGTCGATCCGAGCACGAACTCGCCGGGATGAAGGATGAACGGGTCATCCTCGCTCGCCACGACCGCACTGGTCAGATCTTCCTGGGGAGCTTTCGGATCGATGAGTGCGTAGCGATGATTTTCGAAAACGCGGAATGTCGAATCGCACCGCAGGTCGATACTCGACGGCTGGACCATATCGATGTCGAAAGGATCGATGACGATGCGGCCGTCTGCGATTGCCTTTTTGATTGTCCGATCGGAGAAGACCACGGCGGTCACACGAACTCGATGGTGTGGCTCATCTCTGCGGTCTTCTCGAGCATCGTGTACACCGAGCAGTACTTCTCCTCGGTCAAACCGATGGCATGGGCGACGCGGCCCTCATCAACATCACCACCAACCCGGTAATGGGCGTGGATCTTGGTGTACACCCGGGGCGGTTTCTCTGCACGCTCGGCGGAGAGCTCCACCTCGAGTGACGTGAATGGCTGGCGCATCTTCTCGAGGAACTCGACGACCGTCACCGTGCTGCAACCGCCGAGGGCGGCGAGCACCATCTCCATCGGGCTGCCACCAGTCTCGTGTTCACCGCCCTCGAGGCGAACGGTGTGCCCCGATGCCGTTGTTGCGTCAAACCGGGCTCCGCCGACGTGGCGAACGCTGGCGATGGTTTCCATTGGTCCCTCCCAGACGTCGACCCGCCATGGGGCGGGTCGTTCTTCGAGTGGAGCGGGTGAGGGGAATCGAACCCCCGTATTCAGCTTGGGAAGCTGATGTTCTACCATTGAACTACACCCGCGGTGGGCCGCATTCTACCCCGTCTCAACCGGCCAGCAGGCTGGCGAGACCCCACACGGTGATCAGCAAACCCACCCCGAGCAGCCACCAAGCCCGTGCCGAGCGGAACTCGCCGGATGCCCCCTGCGGACGTCTTCCCCGGTGATGCTGGATGATGGCAAAGCCGTTGCCGAGGATCATGGCGGCGCCGACGGCGAGGATGAGCTGAGCGAGCAGGGTGTCGAGGCCGAGCAGTTCGGTGAGCGTCATGGCACAGGGACGCTACCACTCTCGATAGAGTCGCTCCTGTGCTTGGGTCGATGGATCGGATCCGCAGGCCGAATCTGATAGATCCAGGTGGAGGCAACGAGAATGATGAGGTGAGTCATGGTGACTATGACCATGCGGACAAGACGGCCGATCCCGCAGATAGGGCTTGGTGTCTACAAGAGTGAGCCGGGGCCGGTGACCCGCGGTGCGGTTGCAGAGGCGCTCCGGACCGGGTACCGCCACATCGACACTGCGGCGATCTACAACAACGAGGCCGATGTCGGCGCTGCCGTTGCCGCCAGTGGCATCGAGCGGAGCGAGATATTTGTCACCACCAAGCTGTGGAATGACGACCAGGGCTACGACAACACGCTGGCCGCCTTCGACCGCTCGCTCGGCCTGCTCGGTCTCGACTATGTGGATCTGTATTTGATTCACTGGCCGGTCGAGGGAATGCGGCTCGACACCTGGCGGGCGCTGGAGAGACTGACCCTGGACGGGCGGGTTCGTGACATCGGCGTCAGCAACTACATGACCCGTCACCTAGAAGAGATCATGGAGCATGGTGCGGTCGTGCCCGCGGTCAACCAGATCGAGCTTTCGCCGTACAACTACCAAAGCAGGCTGGGAGTTATCGACTTCTGCCGTGACCACGACATTGTCATCGAGGCTTATAGCCCGCTGACCAAAGGCCGCAAGCTCGGAGACCCGGTGTTGGCCGGGGTGGGCGCCACCTATGGGAAGACTCCTGCCCAGGTGCTGATTCGCTGGGCCGTCGACAAGGGATTTGTCGTGCTGCCCAAGTCGGTGCGTGCCGATCGTATTGCCGAGAACTTCGACGTCTTCGGCTTCTCGCTCGACGCGGCAGACCTGGAACGGCTCGATGCGTTGGACGAGGGTCTTGCCACCGGCTGGGACCCAACCAACGCTCCGTGATATCACCCGGGAAGCTGGTCGTTTTGGCTCCCCATCCGGTACGCTGAGGCTATGTCACGCCCCTGCCACATACTCCGTGTGTTCACCCGCGACGGTGAAGGCGGAAACCACCTCGGAGTCGTCGATCAGCTCGACGGCCTCGACAGCGCAACGATGCAGCGGATCGCCGCAGAGCTGGGTTTCAGCGAGACCGTGTTCATCGAAGACGGCGACGTACCGTCGGTCCGCATCTTCACTCCGGAGATGGAGATGCCGTTTGCCGGCCACCCTCTGGTTGGAGCCGCCTTTCACATCCTCGAGTCCGGCAGCGACGCCACGACGGTTCGCTGTCAGATCGGCGATGTCCGCATCAGACGACAGGGTGACATGGTCTGGGTCGATGCCCCGATGTCGCCGGATCACGCCTACCGGGACGGTGCCGTGTTTTCTCGAAGTGTCGGCCTCGAGGAGCCGGTGAGCACTTGGCGGGTCGACATGCCACTCGACTACCGCCTCGTCGAGTTGGCCACTGCCGAGGATGTCGCCGCGGTGGCGCCGGACACGGCGGCGTTCGGTGCGGCACACGGGCTCACTGTCTTTGCCCGCTCCGGTACCAACATCAGGATGCGCTTCTTCATCCCCGAGGCGGGAATCGACGAGGATCCCGCAACCGGCAGCGCCGCAGTTGCGCTGGCCGCCAGGTTCGCTGCCGGTGGCGAACCCAATGGCAAGGCAACCATCGATCAGGGGGAGGAGATCGGCCACCCCAGCCGGATCGAGCTGCGCTGGGAGGGAAGAACGGCGTCGATTGGTGGAACTGTTGCAGTCGACGAGCCCAGGGAGCTGTCCTGGTGACAGCTGATATCGAGCTGGAGCAGCCGAGCCAGATCGAGCAGATCTATCGGATCAATGCGCTCGCCTTCGAGGGCAGGACCGAGGAGGCCGAACTCGTTGACGCGTTGCGGGACGACGGCGACTTGCTGTTGTCGCTCGTTGCGGTTCGCGACGGCGATGTTGTCGGCCACGTTGCGTTCTCCCGACTCACGGTGAACACCGCAGACGGCCCGGTGGGTGCGGTGGGGCTTGCTCCCGTTGGGGTACGTCCCGATCTGCAGAACCAGGGCATCGGGTCACTGCTTATCAGCACCGGGATCGACATGCTTGTTGAGCAGGAAGAGCAGGTGATACTGGTGGTTGGCAACCCCGCCTACTACCAGCGGTTCGGTTTCTCCACGGCCGTTGGCAAGCGCTATCCGGGGCGCCAGAGTGGCCCCCACTTCATGGCTCTCGTGCTCGGCGACCCGGCCACGGCACCGATCGGGCCGGTGCTCTATCCGGATGCGTTCGAACTTGTGAACTGACGATTTCCGGGGTGTAGCGTCTCATCATGTCTTCCCGCCAGCAATCCGATAGCACGGATCGCCCCATCTTTCATACCCGTGATGTCGCCGAGGTGCTTGACGACCTCGCCGTGGCCGCCTCGGACGGGCTGACCACAGAGAGTGCGGGTCAACGGCTGCAAGAACACGGTAAGAACGAGCTGGTTGACAAGGAAGGGATCAATCCTCTTCAGATCATCCTGAGTCAGTTCAAAGACACGATGGTGATCGTGCTCATCATCGCGGCGACGATCGCAGCCGCCATCGGGGATACGAACGATGCGATCGTCATCCTGGTCATCGTCGTATTGAACGCGATCCTCGGGTTCGTTCAGGAATACCGGGCCGAGCGCGCCATCCAGGCGTTGAAGATGATGGCGGTGCCCACGGTGCGGGTGCGTCGTGACGGCGGCTCGCTCGTCGACATTCCCGCGATCGATGTCGTCCCCGGCGACATAGTGCTGCTCGAGGCCGGCTCTGCGGTCCCTGCCGACGGCAGATTGATCGAGGCACACAGCCTCCAGGTGGCGGAAGCCGCACTAACCGGCGAGTCGTACCCGACGGAGAAGTCCATCCAAACGTTGGAATCCGGGGACGTCAACCTCGGTGATCGCCGCAACATGGTTTACATGGGCACCGCGGTCACCCATGGCAAGGGCGCCGCTGTGATAGTCGGCACCGGGATGAACACCGAGCTCGGCCACATCGCCAGCCTGCTGCAGAGTATCGATCGCTCGGCAACACCGTTGCAGCGCAGGATGGCGCAGCTCGGCAAGGGGCTCGCCATCGCAGCAGCAGGCATCGTCGCGGTTGTTTTTGTGCTCGGCTTGCTTCGTGGCGAGAACGTGCGCGACATGTTCCTCACCGCCATTGCCCTCGCCGTGGCGGCGGTGCCCGAGGGCCTGCCTGCGGTGGTGACGATCGCCCTGTCGCTTGGAGCGCAGCGGATGCTGAAGCGAGAGGTGTTGATTCGCAAGCTCCCCGCCGTCGAGACCCTCGGCTCGGTGACGGTTATCTGTTCGGACAAGACGGGCACGATCACCGAGAACAGGATGGTCGCCACCGAGATTGCAGACGACCAGGGCGTCAGAGCGCTCGCCGACGTGACCGTCGCCGGCGATGGTCCCGTAACGGCCACCCGGCTGGCTGTGCTCACTGCCCTGTTGTGCAACGATGCCAGGCTCGACCTCTCCGAAAACGGAGAGCACGTCGGCGATCCCACGGAGATTGCCCTGGCAGCCGCCTCGTTGCAGGTGGGGCTCGATCCCGCAGACATCGAGGCGCGCTGGCCGCGGGTCGCTGAGGCACCATTTACCTCCGAGCGAAAGCGGATGGCGACGGTTCACGAGGTCCCCGATGAGTTCCGGGATGCGATCGGGGCGCCCCTGGTGATGATGGTCAAGGGTGCGCCCGACGGTCTGGTCGATCTCGCCAACCGGCTGTGGGAGGAGACCGGGCCGGTCCCGATGACCGACGAGAGGCGGGCCGGGACCCGTGAGATCAACGCCGGGCTCGCCTCGGAGGGCAGGAGGGTGCTCGGAGTCGCCATCCGCCCGCTGGAGCAGGTGCCGACCGAGGACGAGGTCGAGGGGCTCGAAGAGGATCTGACCCTGCTCGGGATGATCACCATGGTCGATCCACCCCGGGAGGAAGTACCGCCTGCGGTTGAGGCGTGCCGGCGGGCCGGGATCCGCCCGGTGATGATCACGGGTGACCACCCGCTCACCGCCAAACGCATCGCCGGTGACGTCGGTATCAACACCGAGGCCGGGGTGCTGAGCGGGGCCGAGCTGAACACGATCGACGACGAGGAGTTGCGGGAAGTCGTCCGCGACGTGTCGGTGTATGCGCGGGTCTCCCCGGAGCACAAGCTGCGCATCGTCGCCGCTCTCCAGCACCAGGGTGAAGTGGTTGCCATGACCGGCGACGGTGTCAACGACGCACCTGCGCTGCGCAAGGCCGACATCGGCGTTGCCATGGGAATCACCGGCACCGACGTCTCCAAAGAGGCGGGCGGCATGGTCCTGCTCGACGACAACTTCGCCACCATCGTCAAGGCGGTCCGCGAAGGCCGCACCATCTACGACAACATCCGCAAGTTCATCAAGTACACGATGACCAGCAATAGCGGGGAGATCTGGACGATGCTGCTTGCTCCCTTCCTGGGATTGCCGTTGCCGCTCACCGCCATTCAGATCCTCTGGGTGAACCTCGTCACCGATGGGCTGCCCGGGCTTGCCATGTCGTTTGAGCCGTCCGAGCCCGATGTGATGAAACGGAAGCCTTTCGCCACGGACGAGAACATCTTCGGCCGGGGGATGGGGCGCTACATACTGTGGGCGGGCCTGTTGATGGGCATCGTGTCGCTGCTGTCGGGGTACTTCTACTTCGAGGCAGACAACGTTGCCTGGCAGACGATGATCTTCACGGTGCTGACTCTCTCGCAGATGGGTCAGGCGCTCGCCATCCGCTCCGAGCGCCAGTCGCTGTTCACACAGGGGTTGCGCAGCAACAAGCCGCTGCTCGGTGCGGTCCTGCTGACGTTCGCCCTGCAGATGCTCGTCATCTACTGGGGTCCGCTCCAGCACGTGTTCGGCACCCAGCCGCTGTCGATGGTCGAGCTCGCCATCGCACTGGCCATCTCATCGGTCGTGTTCTGGGCGGCAGAGATCGAGAAGCTGATCGTCAGGGCACGCAGTGACTGATCTGGTTTTCTTCCTCGCGGTGTCGTCATTGATGGTTCACGAGATGGACGCCGTCGACAAGAAGGAGTGGCACTTTCTCTTTGTGCTCCGCAAGCTCCCCGATCACGGGGCGCTGCGCTGGTTCATCGGGCTGCATTTCCCCATCTATCTGGGCCTGTTGGCGTTAGTGGCGGCAGGTCCTTCGTCGGCGGTCCATCTGATCGAAGGCCTCGTCGATGGCTTTCTGATCGCCCACGCCGGGCTCCATGAGCGCTTCTCCGCCAAGGGTGAGCGTGCGTTTGCCAACGTGTTCTCCCGCTCGCTCATCTGGCTGGCAGCCGGCTTCGGGGCGGTGCATCTCGTCATCCTGCTCGTCGGCTGAGTCGAGCACGGCGGGTGGATCGGCGGCCTCGATGACCGGGGGGCTATCCACCTGGCTCTTCTGCGGCCGGGACAGTGCCTACCACCGGTGATTCCACGACGACATAGGCATCGCTGGGAACATCAGACGCAAAGGACTCAGGTAGCAGGTCAGCATCGATCACTTTCACTTCGATGATTCGCCCCTGCAATGTCGACTCGATATTGACATCTGACTCGATACCGAGTTCATGGAGTGCACGGCCCAGCTGGTCACGAAAGTCCTGCACTTCCCGCCACGTGTAGGGCACCTCGATCAAATGCAGATACCCGACGCCACCAGCCATCCGTGCCAACTCGTCGGCGTCGACCAAAGAGCAATCGAGAACCGCAACGACAACTCCCGCTTTGAAGTCACCCCAAACACCGCCGAAGTTCGGGTCGGTGACCTTTTCTTCGACGCGTCCTTCGTCCCCGATCTGCCGTTCTCCGGTCAGGTACTCGATGATGTCCTCGATCCGCCGGTCCGGCTGCGATATCGGATAGCCAGTCACGGACCCGGGCACACAGTCCGGATCGACAGCTGTGTTGTCGTCTGCCGACGGCTGGCTGTCGGCGGCACCGCAAGCGGATCCGAGCGTTGCAGCGATCAGCAGTGCGACCAGTCCGTGTTTCACTCTGGTCATATCGTCCCCCCAGCTAATGCGAGCTCCCAGGCTTGAACGCCACACACATCCTACGAGATGCCGTTCATATCCACCGAGTCAGGTACCGCGGTGCGAGCACATCAAGTGATCGCTGCCGGAGACCGCGTCGTTCCCCGTCGCAGTCGACCAAGGCGCCATCTTCCGCTCCTAAGACCAGCACGCCTCACAAGCCGCAACACAACCCTGAGTGGCCACCATCCCGCACGCGGAGGTGCCGTTCGGCGCTACTCGGGGTTGCGGGTGTTCTCATCCGGGATCGGGTGATCGGTGCGGGTAACGGACGCCAGGTGCGCGATCGGTGTCGCGTCATCTCTCACGTCAGAGCGTGAAGGAGGCTTACAGCTTTGGAAATGCTTCCACCCTACCGAGATACGCCAGACCTGGCGTGACATGGAGGGAGAAGCTCCCGGAAGTGAAGCTCAGAGGAGTGCAAGCTCAGCCCCTGCTGACGATGGTCATCTCGTTGCCTTCGGGGTCTGCAACCCGCCAGCGATCCTCCGACTCGGCAAGGAGCTTGCCACCGGCTGCGACGGTTGTGGCGAGGCGCGTCTGTACGAACTCCGGCGGCACTGCGAGCTCGAAGTGGATGCGGTTGCGCTGCTCGCGGCGATCGGTCTCCGAAGTGTCGAGCTCTTGGAACACCAGCACCGGGTTCAGCCGCCGCGGATCGATGATGTCGGTGACCCCGGCTCGGCGGTCGTTGATGTAGCCGAGTGCGGCGTGCCAGAAGGCGCGGACTGCGGCGACGTCGGCAGCGTCCACGAAGAGCTGCACGAAGCGCGCCAACCCCGGATCCGCCGTGGCACCGAGTTCGCGGGCGACGGTCTGGACATTCGCGGCGAGATCGTTGAAGTCGAGATCGAGACCGTGGGCGCCTTGGTCCGACTGGTCCTTGCCACTTTCGATGATCACGAGCCCGGGGCGCAGGTCGACCAGCAGCGGGAAGCCCGAGTCGTCGGCCAAGGCTGCTGCTGCGGCGGTCAGGTCACGCTGTTGCGTCGGCGAGGTGGTGCGGTAGCACACCATCGCGCTAAACACCGCCTGCCAGTCGGCTGTCCCGATCCGCTCGCCGAGCACCTCGCCCGGCACCAGGTCGACTTCGTTGCCGTCGGGATCGGTGTGACAGACCCCGTACGGTCCGGATCCCTCACTAAGGCTCAGCTGCTCAACGGCCGAGGCTGGCCGCACGACATCGAGGTGGATACGGTTTCGCAGCGGCCGCAGCTCTGTCGACTCCCGGATCCGAATCGCTGCATCGCGTCGCAATGGATCCGCCAAACCGCCATCCTCCGAAGGTTTGTACTCGAGCACGCGCTGCCAGAACCGCCTCACCCCGTTCGGGTTCGTGGACTCGAACACGACGCTCAATTGCTGCAACACGGCCGGGTTTGCGGCCAGACTGAGATCCTGCGCAGCCATCGACACCGCGTCGGCGTGCTCGTGTGAGTCGAGTCGCACCCGCATGCCCGTTGGGCGCAGCTCGACCACGATCTCGGATGACATCTCAAGGATGCGCCCGGCCAGCGCCGCTCCCTCGATCAGCGACGGCGTATCGAACCACGCTGTCGCAACACCATCGACCACCCGCCAATCCGGCCCGATCGTTGTCATGCCCGGCAGCCTAGCGTCCATCCTCGACCTTCTCCCTCTGATCAGGAGTGCCCGCCCCGTGCTTCTGGCGTCCAGAACGGCGAAATAGTGCGCATATGGACGCCAGAAGCGATTGGGGCATACGTCAGAATGCCTCAGGTGTCGTCGTGGTCTAGGGGATGTACTGCTGCTCGATCTGGATGACATTGCCGTCACCGTCCAGGGTGAGCCAGTACGGCGCATAAACGGTGCTGGCGCCGACGAATCCGTAGTTGGGGGCAGGCCAATCGGGGATCGTGTCCGTCTCGTAGTTCCAGGGGGTGCCGTCGTCTTTGAACAAACCGAGCCACTCGTCGATCGGCACCGCAACCCCGGTGACCGATCCCATCGCAGAGGTCTGCAGGATGACGAGGGCGTTGTCGGCAACCGGCAGCGTGCGGAGTTGGGGGTTGGTGTTGCGGATGTAGTAGTCGTTGGGCACACCCTCGTCGACCGAGCCGATCACCCCGTCCTCGAAGGCGGCCTGGTTGGCCGCATCTCCGGTGAGCCACTGGATGTAGTCGGCGATGATCTCGTTGGCGCCGACCTTGGTCAGGTAGGCGATCTGGCGTTCGGCATCGGGAGCGTAGGTGACGTTGATCGTCTGGGACGTGGTGCCGCCGGGACCGGAGAGCACCACCTCGATCGCGTTGGGCCCCTCGGTGAGGCCGACGTCAGCGTTGGCGTAGTAGGTCTGCACGCCATCGACTAGTCCGCCTTCGAATGTCTCTGCGTCCGTGCCATTGATGGTGACGGTGTCAACATCGGAGGCGGTTACCCCTACGTTCACGGTCGGCTCGACAATGGTCATGCCGTCGACCACCCCCTCGAGATTGACGATCGCGGGAGCCGTTGTCTCGGTAGCTTCCGCTGCCTCCAGGCTCACCGGGATGCGCACGATGTCGATCGAACTGCCATCCTTCGCCGAGGCGTCGTATACCACGACGTAGCCCGTCGCTGGCTCCGCCAGTGTGTATTCGGGGGTGATTGTGAAATCGCCCCAGCAGCCGGTGCCACAGCTCGCCATCGAATTGCCTTCGGCAAGAACGTCGCCGTTGTCGAGCTCGATTCGGTAGAGGAGACCCGCCTCGAAAGTGTTGGCCACACCGGTGATCTCGACCGGTGACGTCACCGTATCACCGGGGAGTGGCTGCTCGACGAAGATCGACGGTAGGAAATCCCGATAGTCGTCGCGGCTCTGGGGACCGTCGAGGACGAGGCCCTCCGAGGAGAACACGTCGACCGGCTCGCCGTTGATCTCGAACTCGACCGACGGGTACCCGAACTGCGTGGCCGTGTAGACCACCTGGGCAAGCCGGGCGCCCATCGAGAAGGTGCCGCCTCCGGACTCGAATGTCGTGTTGAAATTGATGGTGACCCGGGGTTCGCCACCGGTCTGGTCGGCGGTCACTCCGAGCAGCTCGGTGCCGTAGGGGATGGCCGACGAAATGCCGGGACGCAACTCGTCGTCGGTCGTCGTGGGGCCCTCGAGAAGGGCGGACAAGGCCGCATTCAGCGAGTCGAACGCGTCAGGCTGGCCGTTGGCGACGGCCGCCGTGACCTGGCGGCGAACCGGCACGAGGCGTGGTCCCGCGGCGGTTGAATTTTCGACATAGTCGGCGAGGAAATACAGCGTCACATCGAACGACGCCCTGGATACCGGTGCCGTCGTTGACGGTGTCTCTGTCGTCTGTGTCGCCGGGGGAACTGTTGAGCTCGGGTTTGGCGCAGAGCCGCCACGGAGCAGCAGCAGGGGCACGCCGACGATGAGTAGAGCGGCGACCGCGGCGACACCGACCCACATGAGCGGGTTGCGGTACCGGGCAGAGCGAGCCGGCGCAGGTGAGGGATTGAGCTGGACCATTTCTTCCTCCGGGAAAGGTGGCGCCTCGGGGGCCATCGCCATGAGCCGGTACGTCAGTTCGCGCAGCTTGCTGTCCATTGGTTCGCTCATTGCAGAAGCTCCTTGAGGCGTGCGCGCGCTCGCGCCAGGTGGCGTTTCACCGATCCCTCGGAGATTCCGAGACGGGCGGCGACCTCGGCCGGCGTGAGGTCTTCCCAGTAGGTGAGCACGACGCTGGCGCGCTGTTGCACGCTCAACTTGTCAACAGCGGCCAGGACATCGACGTCCACCTCGAGGGGCATGGCAATCTCGGGCATTGCCGTCCGCATCTCACGAAGCCTGCGGCGAAGTGTGGAGCGATGGTGCGACCGCGCCTGGTTGAGGACCGTGCGATAGAGATATGCGCGGTGGTTGGCGACTTGGTCCCAACCACTGGTGCCAAACGCACGAAGACACGCGTCGGTGACGACGTCGGGCGCATCGAACGGGCCGACCAGGCCCGTGGCGAAACGCACCAGGTCGTCTGCGTACTTCCGGTAGATCTCTTCGTCGGTCTTCACACCCATGAGACGCCACCGGAGCCCTTCCCGGGTGACATTCCCTTTCTCGACGCCAGAATGGCAGAAGCGCTGTAGATGGGTGGCCCCTCGCCCACCCGCCGTTGTTCTGGCAGCGAGATCCACGCTATAGTTAACTCAGGAGTTAACTATTTGGAGTCATGCCGGTATGGACGACCTCGATGTGGTGTTTGCAGCACTTGCTCATGAGCATCGTCGCGAGATCATTTCCGCTCTTGCACTCCAACCACGCTCCATAAGCGAGCTGGCGGAGATGCGACAGCTGTCTCTGCCGGCGATTCATAAGCACATCAAGGTGCTCGAGGATGCCGGCATGGTGTTGCGGAAGAAGGTTGGGAGGACGAATTTCCTGGCGCTGGGTCGCCAACCGTTGCGTCATTTGCAGTCGTGGGTCATGGAGTTCAACCCCTATTGGGGAAGTGATGCCGAGACCCTGGAGAACTACGTCCGGCACCTGGACGAGAGAGATAGGAAGCATCAGTGAAGAAGTACATGTTCCTGCACTACGGGTTTGTCACTCCGACCGCCGAGATCGGCGCGGCGTGGAGCGAATGGTTTGCATCGATTGCTGAGCACATTGTCGATGGCGGCAACCCGTTCTCCGTTGGTAGGGAGATCACCAAACACGGGACCACCGAGTTGCCGTTGGGGGTCGACTCGATCACCGGCTACACGATCGTCAACGCCGCCGACCTCGACGAGGCCACGGAGCTGGCGGCTGACTGCCCATCCATCGCCGGCATCCGCGTCTACGAAATGGGAGCCATGTAGCTGTCTCCCCGGTCCTACGGGAACCTGTATCCGCGAGAGGTTGTGGTTGTCGGCGCCAGAACGGGGAAGAGCACCGGCGGCGGCTACGTCCGCAGCCTTCTGTGGTGCTCCTGGAGGGGCTGGACGTCGAGGATCATGTCCTGGCCGGAGCGGAGGCTGCGGGCGACGGCGTGGCCGCCCCGGATGGTGGTGACGCACGGAATGTGGTTACGAGTGGCGGCACGCCGGATCAGGGCACCGTCGCCACGGGCGCGCTGTCCGCGTGGCGTGTTGATGACGATGTCGATGAGGCCGTCGTCGAGTAACCGGATCGGGTCCCATGCCCCCTCGCCGATCTTGTCGACGTGGCTTGCAGGTACCCCGGCGGCGGTGAGGGCGGCGGCCGTGCCGTTTGTGGCGACGATGCGGAAGCCAAGGTCGGAGAAGATGCGCCCGGTGACGACACCCATCTCCTTGTCCCGGTCATTGACCGACAAGAAGAGCGTGCCTCCCGAGGGAATGCGTGCCCCGGAAGCCAGCAGCGCCTTGGCGTATGCGGCCCCGGTGGCAGTGCCGATCCCCATCACCTCACCGGTCGACTTCATCTCGGGCCCGAGGATGACATCCTCGGCAGGGAATCGTTGCCACGGGAGCACCGCCTCCTTGACGGAGGAGTAGGGAGGCTCGTACTGGGACCCGGTGGGGATCAGACTGTGCACCTTCAGCTGTTCGATGGTCTCACCCATCATCACCCGGGTTGCGATCTTGGCGAGGGGGACCCCCATCGCCTTGGAGACGAACGGCACCGTTCGGGACGCCCGCGGGTTCGCCTCCAGCACATATACGGTGTCGCCCTTCACCGCGAACTGGATGTTGAGCAGCCCACGGACATCCAGACCTCTCGCCAGGTCGGCCGTGTACTCGATGATCCGGCGGTAGGCGACCGGGCCGAGGGTCGGTGGCGGGATGACACACGCCGAGTCGCCCGAGTGGACGCCCGCCTCCTCGACGTGCTCCATGATCCCGCCGATGTAGAAGTCGACACCGTCGCACACGGCGTCGACATCGACCTCGATAGCGCTCTCCAGGAACGAGTCGATCAGCAACGGGGCGGTGGCGAGATCGATCGGCTCGCCGTGAGCGGGGGCCGTGATCTCATCGAGGTACATCTCCAGCTCCCCGGTGGTGTAGACGATGCGCATTGCCCTGCCGCCGAGCACATACGACGGCCGCACCAGGATCGGGAAGCCGATGCCCTCCGCGACCCCGTGTGCCTCCTCCCGTGACGTGGCGGTGCCGTTCGGCGGCTGCAAGATTTCGAGCCCGGTGCACAGCTCCGAGAACCGCTTGCGGTCCTCGGCGAGATCGATCGCATCTGGCGAGGTGCCTGCGATGGTCACTCCCGCCTCCTCCAGCGCATGCGCCAGCTTCAGCGGCGTCTGGCCACCGAGTTGGACGATCACCGCCTCGGGGTTCTCCTTGTCGATCACCGCAAGGACATCGCCAACGGTGAGCGGTTCGAAGTAGAGACGAGTGGAAGTGTCGTAGTCGGTGGACACCGTCTCCGGGTTGCAGTTGATCATCACCGCCTCGTACCCGGTCTCCTGGAGAGCCATCGAGGCGTGGACGCAGCAGTAGTCGAACTCGATTCCCTGCCCGATCCGGTTCGGGCCCGATCCGAGCACGACGACGGTGGGGTTCCCGCTCGGGGCGCTCTCGTCCTCCTCCCCCCACGTGCTGTAGAAGTAGGGCGTGATCGCTTCGAACTCGGCGGCGCAGGTGTCGACGGTCTTGAAGGTCGGCGCCATGCCCCATCCCCGGAACTGGTCCCGCACTTCGGTCTCGGTCATGTCCCACAGGTAGGCAAGCTGCTCGGCGCTGAAGCCGTAGCGGCGGGCTTCGAGCGCCAGCGCAGGCCCTGGCTCAGACGCCTCCAGCTCGGCTCGTACCGCCACGATGTCGGCCATCTGGTCGACGAACCACGGGTCGATGGCACTCCCGGCGAGCTCATCCGGGTGTAACCCGCGCCTGATCAGCTCGGCGACTTCGAAGATGCGCTGTGGCCGCGGCGTGCTGATTGCCCCGAGCAGCTCCTCGGTTGACACCGCGGACAGCGGCATCTCACCGGGATCAGCGTTGAGGCCTGCCCGTCCGATCTCGAGGCTGCGGATGGCCTTCTGCAGCGCCTCGGGGAAGGTGCGGCCGATGGCCATCGCCTCGCCCACGCTCTGCATCGACGTGCCCAGCACCGGCGGAACCGACTGGAACTTGGCAAAGTCGAAGCGGGGGATCTTGACCACCACGTAGTCGAGCACAGGCTCGAAGGACGCCGGTGTGGCCGCCGTGATGTCGTTGCTGATCTCGTCGAGGGTGTAGCCGACGGCGAGCTTGGCAGCGATCTTGGCGATGGGGAAGCCGGTGGCCTTTGAAGCGAGTGCCGACGATCTGGAGACCCGTGGGTTCATCTCGATGATGATGCGTCTACCGGTCTTCGGGTCGACGGCGAATTGGACGTTCGACCCGCCCGTATCCACACCGATGGTGCGGAGACAGGCGAGCGCCTCGTCCCGCATCTCCTGGTACTCGACATCGGAGAGAGTCATGGCCGGGGCGACGGTGATCGAGTCGCCCGTGTGCACTCCTACCGGGTCGACGTTCTCGATGGAACACACGATGACCGCGTTGTCGGCCTTGTCGCGCATGACTTCGAGCTCGTACTCCTTCCACCCCAGGATGGACTCTTCGATGAGCACCTCTCCGATGGGTGAAGTCTCCAGACCGGTCTTGACGACGCCGTGTAGCTCTTCCTCGTTGTATGCGATGCCGGTGCCGCCTCCGCCGAGGATGAAGCTGGGGCGGATCATCACCGGATAGCCGAGCTCGGCGGCGGCCTCGACCGCCTGGTCGATACTCGTTATGTAGCGGGCCCTGGTCGTCTCCAACCCGATTCCGTCCATCAGCTCCTTGAAACGGCCCCGATCTTCAGCGGCATCGATGGCATCGGGTGTTGCCCCGATCATCTCGACGCCGTACTTGTCGAGAATCCCTTGCTCGGCAAGAGCCATGGCGGTGTTGAGTGCTGTCTGTCCACCAAGCGTGGGGAGAATGGCGTCGGGTCGCTCCCTCTCGATGACGGAAGCGACGACGTCGGGCGTGATCGGCTCGATGTATGTGGCATCCGCAAACTCGGGGTCTGTCATGATCGTCGCCGGGTTCGAATTCACCAGTATCACCCGATACCCGTCCTCACGGAGCACCCGGACCGCCTGTGTCCCCGAGTAGTCGAACTCGCAGCCCTGGCCGATGATGATGGGGCCGGAGCCGATGATGAGAATGGACCCGATGTCGTCACGGCGTGGCATCAGTGATTGCTCCCGGTGATGATGTCCGCAAACACATCGAAAAGGTGCTTGGCGTCGTTGGGACCGGGCGCAGCCTCAGGGTGGTATTGGACGGAGAAGGCGGGATACTCACGGCAGGCGAGACCCTCGACCGTGGAGTCGTTCAGGTTGACATGAGTTACATCAACCGGACCGAACCGGCTCTCGAACACCTTCCCCGCAGGCAGATCGACCGCAAAGCCGTGGTTCTGTGCGGTGATCTGCACCGCTCCGTCCGATTCCCGCCGCACCGGGTGGTTGCCTCCGTGGTGGCCGAAGGGCAGCTTGTAAGTGCGCGCTCCGAGGGCAAGCCCGAGCACCTGGTGGCCGAGACAGATGCCAAAGAGCGGCTTCTCGCCGAGCAGACTCTGGAGGGCGGAAGTGACGCCGGTGAGCGGCTCGGGGTCGCCGGGGCCATTGGAAACGAAGACACCGTCGGGGCTCATGTCGAGGATCTCGGCAGCGGTCGTCGAGGCGGGGACGACGAAGGTCTCCAGCCCCCGACCGGCGAGTTCTTCGAGAATTCGTCGCTTGATGCCGAGGTCGATGGCAACCACGGTGCCTCTTCTTTCGACCATCGACTCAACCACGTAGGTCGTCGTGGTGCTGACGGAGGTGGCGAGGTCGAGACCTGACATGCCCGGAACAGCGGCGGCCATCTCCTGTAGCTCCGCGGACGTCCCGTCGCCCGCAACGACGCCCGGCATCGCACCGCGGTCGCGCAGGTGCCTGGTCAGCCTCCTCGTGTCAACGTCGGTGAGGGCAACGACGCCCCGCTCGATGAGCCACTCGTGCAGCGAAGCTTCCGAGCGCCAATTCGAAGGACGGCGGGTAGCGGAACGGACGATCAGGCCTGCACAGTGGGGGCCAGCGGCCTGGTCGTCCGCCGGTGTCATCCCGTAGTTGCCGATGTGTGGCGAGGTGAGGGTGACGATCTGGCGGGCATACGACGGGTCGGTGAGGATCTCCTGGTAGCCGGTCATCGAGGTGTTGAACACCACCTCGCCGGTGCCGAAGCCCGGAGCGCCCAGAGAGGTTCCGGTGAAGGTTGTCCCGTCGGCGAGTACCAATACGCCTCGAACTGTCTGGCGTGCCATGCGTACCGTCCTTTCCGGCCTCACTGGACCGGGCTTAAAGGTTGGCTGCGCGCACTATAGACAGCAGATGCCTGGTTTCGGTGCGGTCTCGCCGGGCGTTGCCACCCGGTGTCAGTAGCCGCCGATGTCGACGTCGAATGCCTCGTAGAGGATGTCTGCCCCTCGCTGCCGGTGCCGGCTAACTGCAACGAATATCTCTATGGCGGCTTCGCGAAGCGGATCGGGGTCGGCTTCAGCACCTGCGGCGGTGACCATCTCTATGGCTGCAGTGATCGTCGTGGCTATCCCCATCTGCTCGTCTCGCATGTCGGAGACAGCTCTTTGCAGTCGTGGTGCCTCGTCGGTGACACGTTGAAGCAAGCCAGTTGGGGTTTGCATTTCGATCCGATGGTGGTCCCAGGCGATTTCGAGCTGCTGTAGGCTCTCCCTGAGGTCGGTGACCCATGACTCTTTGCCAACGGGTGCAGCTGCGGCTACCTCCACCCGCTGCATGGCTGTCGCAAGTTCCGATCGATGTCGGACGACCTCGGCGAATCTGTCCTGAACAGTCATGGGTCCTCCAATAGCGGGATGAGTACATGATCTCTGATTTGAGGAGAGCCCGCCAGAGGCTTTCGGGTCGGGCCCTCGTCGATCCGACACATTCCTCCATACGTAGAATCAGCGCCGAGTGTGAGGAGGCAGTGTGGACATTCGTCCCTATGACGGCGAGAGAGATTTCGACGGTGTGGCCCGCATCTGGCGTGAGATCGGCTGGATAGATGCGGGCAACGACGATCACGAAGCTGCTCTGCAATCGTTCACCAGCCAGTTTGATGGGCTGGTTGCGACCGTCGACGGCTCTCCGGAGTGCTACGTGGCGACCGGGCGGGGGTCGGTGCGGCACCTGGCGGACGATCTCCCCTTCATCGGGGTGATGGCAGTGACCACCAGCCATCTGGTTCGCCGCCAGGGCCTTGCCAGGAGGCTGGCGGCACAGTCGCTGGCGCGTGAGGTGGCTGCCGGCGCCGCCGTCGGCGGTCTCGGCATGTTTGACCAGGGCTATTACGACCGGCTCGGGTTTGGCACTGGCCCCTATGAACACTGGCATTCCGTTGACCCTGCCTCGCTTCGGGTCCCGGTTTCGCCACGTATCCCGAAGCGGCTCACCACTGATGATGTGGCGGCGGTACACGCCTCGCGGCTCGGCCGGACTATGGGCCATGGCTCGGTCAACTTCGAAGCAGATGCCGCAACCCGTGCTGAGATGTTGTGGTCCGACAATGGCTTTGGGCTCGGCTACGCAGACGGCCCCAACGGTGAGATCACTCACCACATGTGGTTCAGCACTAAGTCGATGGAGTTCGGCCCGCTCCATGTGTGGTGGATGGCGTATCAGACCACGGAGCAGTTCCTCGAGCTGATGGGTCTGCTGGTGCATCTCGGCGACAACGTGCAACTGGTCAAGCTGCGTGAGCCCGCCGGTATCCAACTCCAGGATCTCATCGACCGGCCGTTCCGGAAACGCCGTATGACCGAGAAGTCGAGTTACGAGAACCGGATCGCGGCGACCGCATACTGGCAGATGCGTATCTGTGACCTCGACGCGTGTCTCGCCGCCACCCACCTCGACGGGACCCCGGTTCGGTTCAACCTCGAGCTGACAGATCCGATCGAGGAGTTGCTCGACGACGATGAGCCATGGCGGGGTGTGGGCGGTGAATACGTGGTGACCCTCGGCCCCAAATCGCATGCGATCCCGGGCAGTGATCCCGCATTGCCGACGCTCACCGCAGGGGTAGGGGCGTTCAGCCGGATGTGGTTGGGTGTTCGTCCTGCCTCAGGGCTCGCCGTGACCGACGATCTCGGTGGCTCCGACGATCTGCTGGCGGCGCTCGACGGCATCGTGCGCATTCCCGAGCCAAGACCTGACTGGGATTTCTGAGCTGGGGATCGGCGCTGCGGTCGCTCACATGGAGATATCGCGCCGTGCGAAGCCCCACAGGGTCACGGTCAGGAAGACAGCGATGACCGCCACCATGATCAACGTGTCTTCGACGGAGAGACCGTTGCCGAGCGGATCGGAGCGTTGCAGCCAGTAGAAGGGGGTCACCTTCTGAGGGCCTTTCAGCCAGTCGACAAGTCCGGCGAGCCCGTTGATGAAGAATGCTGTCACCGTGGTTCCCGCGGCAATCCCAATCGTGAGTCCCCGTCGCCCGGTGAGCCCCCCGACGGCAAGCGCCAGCGAACCGAAGACCAGCGCCAGTAGCGCAAGCTCCAGATTGGAAGCGAGGACATTGCCGGTCGACAGCCCCAGATCCACGATCGGGCTGGCGATCACCATCACCAGAGCGACCGTCGCAGCCACGGTGGCGACCAGGGTGACCATTGCGGCGAAGCGCTCGAGCACGAGGCGCCACCGCGGGGTGGGGGTCGCCAGGATCAGATCCATGGTGCGCTTCTCTTCTTCTCCGGCGATGGCTGCGGTGCCGAGGCTGATGGCGAAGACGGCGAGGACAACGGATCCGACCGAGGCGTTGACCCGGCTGTTTATGAACCCGGCCGGGCTGAGCATCTGGGCAATGTCGGAGCTCCCCAGAAAAGAGATCATTCCTTTCGGCATAGAGGAGAGGAACTGCGCAAAGGCGTCGCTTCCCTCGCGAACCGTCGGATAAACGCCGACGGTGACACCGACCAACAGCGCCAACCCGATCGCATAGAGAAGCAAGCTGTTCCTTCTGCTCCAGATGGTCTCGCCGAAGACGCTACGAAGCACTGTCGTCCTCCCGGTAGTAGGCGAGAAACGCCGATTCCAGGTCACCCTCGTGGCTGACGATGTTGTCGACCCGGTAGCGAGCCGCCGTCTTCAACACCTGGTCAACCGAGCCGACTGCGGTCACGGTGACAGTGCGGCCCGCACCGGTCGCAGCGTGTACGGACTCGAGTGCAAGGAACACTGCCGGGTCAACGGCTTCTGCGAATGTCAGCTCGATTCGCCGCTTTGCCCGACTCTTCAGGTCATCTATTCCGGCCACCACCATCAGTCGACCCTTGCGGATGATGCCGGCGCGATCGGTGATGCGCTCTACCTCGGGCAGGATGTGCGACGAGAGGAACACCGTCCGACCGTCGGCTTTGACCTCCTCGAGCAGCGCGTAGAACTCGTGTTGAACGATCGGATCGAGGCCGTTGGTCGGTTCGTCGAGGATGAGCAGGCGGGGCCGGTGCATGAAAGCCTGGATCAGGCCGATCTTCTGGCGGTTGCCGCTGCTGTAGCTGCGAATTCTCTTGCCGGGATCGAGGTCAAGCCTCTCGGCGAGTGAGCGAATCTCGCTACTGGCATCAACACCCCGGAGGGCCGCCAGGTAGGAGAGCAGTTCGCCTCCAGTCATCCGGTCGTACATGGCGGGCTCACCAGAGAGATATCCAACCTGGCGATGGATGCTGATGCTGTCACGGCGGCTGTCCATCCCCAGCACCGTTGCCCGGCCGCTGGTTGGCCGGATGAAGTCGAGAATCGTCGAAATCGTCGTGCTCTTCCCAGCACCGTTGGGCCCGAGGAAGCCAAAGATCTCCCCCTCCTCGACTGCCAGATCGAGGTCTTCGATACCACGAGTCCTTCCGTAATACTTGGTGAGAGCTTCGAGGGTGATTGCCGCTGACATGCGATGAGCAGGCTACCCGGACGCGCTCATGGCAGAACTGTATGGGGCCGTTTCCTCGCCGCCGCTTAGAATCTCGAAAGTGACTGGCGCATTAGCTACTGCCCCCGGCTCTTCGGCGAATCTCGGTCCGGGCTTCGATTGCCTGGGTCTTGCCGTCGAATTGCGCTGTCGTGTCACCGCCGTCCCTTCCGACGAGTGGATCGTAGAGGAGCTCGACACGATCTTCGAGCCCGCGCCGACCGACTTCGTCCGCCTCGCGGTTGCTGAAGCGGTAGGCAGGCCGATGCGGCTCGTCATCGACAACGAAGTCCCACGCTCCCGCGGTCTCGGGTCGAGCTCAGCGGTGATGGTTGCAGCCGCCGCCGCTTCGCTCCGAGCCGTTGGAGACGAGCCGGACTCCAACGCTCTATATGAGCTTGTCGCAGAGATCGAAGGGCACGGAGACAACGCGGCCGCAGCTGTATACGGCGGCCTGGTTGCGGTTGCCGACGGGGTCTGGAGGCATCTCGAACTCTCCCCGAGCCTCTCATTTGTCTTCGGGATCCCGAACCAGTCGTTGAAGACGGCGAAGGCCCGGCTTGCGCTGCCCGAGCAGATTGGGCGCAGCGGCGCGGCGCGCAACGTGGCACGTGTGGCGTTCCTGATCGAGGGTCTCCGCACCGGCGACCCGGCTGCTCTGGTGATGGCGGCCGGTGATGAGATCCACGAGCAATACCGCGATCAGCTATCTCCGATCACGGCTGAGCTGATGCGGGCAGCCCGGGATGCAGGGGCTTTTCACACAGCCTGGAGCGGTGCCGGTCCAACAGCGATGGCTATTGCGGTTGATCCAGAGCCGGTGGTTGCCGCGATGAAGGAGACGCTCGGCGACCGTGGCATCGCCACGGTCATCGACATAGCTGAAACCGGCTGGAACTAACCGGTGCACGCCAGTCCGGTGACGAGGCTGCAAACCCCACCGGGATGGCTTGTCTAGCTCGCTGTCCTTGCCGCGGCATTCTCGACAAGCGCATGAAACAGCGCCAGCGACGCGGGGTCGTCCTTGACCGCCAGATACTCGGGGTGCCACTGCACGGCGAGTAGCGGCCAGGTGTGGTCTTCAGGGTCGAGCACTTCGACGACACCATCAGATGCCCATCCTGCCGCCCGTAGACCGGGAGCGACCCGACGCACCGCTTGATGATGAATCGAGTTGACACAGGCCTCGGTGCTCCCGATCGCCTCAGCCACGAGCGTGCCGGCTTCAATGGTCACCGTCTGGTGACAATCGACAACACCCGGCCCGCGCACTGTGTGATCGCTGCTGCCCAATTCCGACAGGATGTCCTCGATGAGGCTGCCGCCTAGAGCGACGTTGACTACCTGAAGGCCGCGACAGATCGCCAGCACCGGCATCCGTCGGGATCTCGCCTCGTCGACCAGGGCAAACTCGAAGCGATCCCTGAAGTCATCGATCATGTACATGCTTTCGAAGTATTTGCCCCCGTAGAGGGCCGGGTCTATGTCACCACCGCCGGAGAGGACCAGGCCGTCGAGACGATCGATGAGCCGGGGCGCCTCATCCGGATCAACCGGAGGGAACAGGATCGGAGTGCCGCCGGAGCGAATCACCGCCGCCGTATATACCTCGTTGACGACATGGGCACGCAGCTGCCCCCCTGAGGTCTCGACGAACGGTTGCCTGGAGGTGATACCGATGATGGGTCGCATGGCCGGGGGAGTGTAGGCGGTGCGCAGCTTGCGATTCTCCGCGCGATTTGCCAACCTATACTCGTCAGCGGCCGTCGGGTTCGACCGCGGCTGTTTTCGCTGCAACTCCGTACTGAGGTTTGAATTGGGTTCTTTGATCAAGAAACGCCGGAAAAAGATGTCGAAGCACAAGTACCGCAAACGGCAGAAGGCCAACCGGCATAAGAAGAAGTGATCGGGTGATGAAATCACCATCGAGTTCGATGTAATCGAACTCGGGTCCTGAACCCTGGAGCCCCGGTCCCGTGACCGGGGTTTTCCTTTGTCGCCGCGGGCGTCATCGTCGATCGCGTAGTGTGTGGCCGACCCAACGAGCGAGGAGTATGGATAGCCAACGTCGTCTTCTCTTCAGCTCGTTGTTGTTCACCGCCATGGGGATGGCGACGTTCACCGCGGCCTCGCTCGGGATCCTCGCCTCGTTCGTCATCGACGATCTGGGGATCACCCGTACCCAACTCGGTGTCGTCCTCGCCGTTGTCAACGTGGCTGCGGCGGTGCTCTCGCCGATCGCGGGCAGGGTCACCGACCGGATCGGCGGCAGGGCGGCTCTGCTTGTTCTGTTCACCACAGCCGGTGTCACCTTTCTCATCCTGGGGGCCGCGGTGGCGTATCCCATGCTGCTGGTCGGAGCACTCACCGGTGCCTTCTCCCAGGCGTCGGCTAACCCGTCAACGAACAAGCTGATCGCAGAGATCGTGCCAATGGGGGAGCGCGGCGTTATCACGGGTGTCAAGCAGTCAGGGGTACAGGCCGGCATATTCGTCGGAGGGATCACCGTGCCCTCGATTGCTGTCGCTCTCGGATGGCGCGCGGCATATCTCGTCGTTGCAATCGCACCGCTGTTGCTGGCGGTGGCGGCATCGAGGATCGTCCCTCGTCCCGACCGACCGGTTGTCTCATCGATCCACCATGAGCCCGTGCGAGCACTACCGGTGGCGATCTGGTGGCTGACGGTGTACGGGCTGTTGATGGGATTCTCCGGTTCCGTCACCTTCCTGGTGCCGCTTTTCACCGAGGAGTCGCTGGGATGGAGCCCGGTTGTAGGTGGTTTCGCCGCCGCCACGATTGCATTCGTCGCCGTCTTTGGGCGCATCCTATGGAGTCACTATGCCGAGCGATCGAACGCGTTCCGATTCTCGCTGGGAACGATGGCCGTGCTCTCGATCGTCGCAGCCGCCCTGTTCTATTGGTCGAGTCATCTGGTTGCATGGTTGCTGTGGCCTGCCGCGGTGCTGATCGCGATCGGTTCTACCTCGTGGAACTCGGTCGGGATGCTGGCAGTGATGGTCGAAGCAGGCATCGAGTCGACGGGGAGGGCATCCGGTTTCGTGCTGCTCGGATTCCTCGCCGGGCTCGGCATCGGCCCCATCATCTTTGGCGCGCTTATCGACAGCACCGGTTCGTACGACTTGATGTGGCTGCTCTCCACTCTGACAGCAGCAGCAGCATTTGTGGTGATCGCCGGATGGGCGAGGTCGGCGCGCGCCGCAACGATATGACCTTCGGCGGCGTCTTTGTGCACGGCTGTGGGCGCTTGTGCCGGTGGTACCCGGCGCTACGCTGCGATCCCCATGACCTCAGTGAAGCCCCGGTTTGGCGTGTCTGCCCCGGTGTTGATCGCCGTGCTCGGCGGCGTCTACATCGCGGCGCAGATGCTGTCGGATATCGCCAGCCTCAAGATCATCAGCATCTTCGGTCAGGCCGTCGACGCCGGCACTCTCATCTACCCGTTCACCTTCACTTTGCGCGATCTCGTTCACAAGGTGGCGGGCAAGCAGGTGGCACGAGCGTTGATCTTCTCCGCCGCAGCCATCAACTTGTTCATGGCCGGTCTGTTCTGGCTGGTGGCCCGGTGGCAGGGCGCTCCAAGCGTCGGTGCGCAGGAGGCATTCTCGGACGTACTCGCACCGGTCTGGCGAATCGTCATCGCCTCGATAGTTGCCGAGATCATTTCCGAACTGATCGACACCGAGGTCTATCAACGGTGGGTCGACTACTTTGGAGCAAGGTTGCAGTGGGGGAGGGTGTTGTCTTCGAACTCGGTCTCTCTGCCGATCGATTCAGCTTTGTTCGTCCTGATTGCATTTGCGGGCGACCTTCCGACCGCAGCTCTGTGGCAGATCTTCTGGTTGAACGTGATCATCAAGGGAATCGTCACTGTTGTCTCCCTCCCGTGGATTTATCTGGTACCATCTTCCAGCCATGAATGATGGCACTGCGGGGTAGGACGGGTAGACTTTGTAGCGAGAGACCAGGAGTGCGTCTCTCGCTATCAAGGATCTCAGGAGGTCTTTTCATATGAAGAAAAGCAAGGCGCTTTTCTTGCTGCTCATAGCCCTGGCGTTGTTTACCGCCGCGTGTGGTAGCAGCGAGGATTCCAGTGGCAAATTGATCTGCGAGGTAACCGACACCGGCGGTGTCGATGACAAGAGCTTCAACGCAGCTGCATGGGCGGGAGCCCAGCGGGCTGCCGACGACTTCGGTGCGACGGCAAAGGTGCTGGAGTCTCAGGCGGAGACCGACTACGAGGTGAACATCAACTCGTTCGTCGATCAGAAGTGTGATCTGATCATCACGGTCGGATTCCTCTTGGGTGACGCCACCAACGCGGCAGCAACCGCAAACCCCGACACGAACTTTGCAATCGTCGACTACGCGTACGATGCTCCGCCGGCGAATCTGAAGGGTCTCGTCTTCAACACTGACGAGGCTGCGTTCCTGGCAGGCTATCTGGCTGCTGGAATGACTCAGACCGGGAAAGTGGGTACGTTCGGTGGTCTCAACATTCCGACGGTGACCATCTTTATGAATGGTTTCGCCAACGGTGTTGCGTACTACAACGCTCAGAAGGGCACCAGCGTCGAGGTTCTCGGTTGGGATCCGGCGACCCAGGAGGGCTCGTTCACCAACAACTTCGAGAGCCTTGACGACGGGCGTGCGTTTGCACAGAGCCTCGTCGACGAGGGCGCCGACATCGTTATGCCGGTGGCAGGCCCCGTCGGGCTCGGCTCGGCACAGCTCGCCACTGAGCTCGGCACGTTCTCGATCGTCGGTGTTGATGTCGACCAAACGGTCTCCGATTCCGGAAACGCTGCGGTGTACCTCACCTCGGTGATGAAGGGTATGGACAATGCCGTCTATGCAGCATCCGATGAAGCGCTCAACGGCGACTTCACCAACCAGCTGTATGTGGGCACACTGTCCAACGGCGGCGTGGACATCGCCCCCTATCACGACTGGGACAGCAAGGTGCCGCAGGCGCTCAAGGACGAAGTAGATCAGCTCCGTCAGGACATCATCGCCGGCAATGTGAGTGTCTCGGGCTGATCCCGGACATTCAGGCGAATATCAGAGAAGCCCCCTCTATTGAGGGGGCTTCTCTCGTGTTGCGACATTGTCGAATGGGCATAATCAGAATGGCACCACTGTGGTCCGGTCAACTAGGCTTACTTCACGGTTTTGCCGCATTTTCGGAGGGCTGCGTGGAGCTGGAGCTGAGAGGAATCACGAAGAGATTCCCTGGTGTCCTGGCCAATGACAACGTCAATCTCACCGTCAGGACGGGCGAGATCCTCTGTCTTCTGGGCGAGAACGGTGCCGGTAAATCCACCCTGATGAACATTCTCTACGGTCTTTACTCCGCCGATGAGGGTGACATCCTGATCAATGGAGAAGTGCGAGAGCTGGCTTCACCTGGAGAGGCGATCGCCGCAGGGATAGGGATGGTGCACCAGCACTTCATGCTCGTACCGGTGTTCACTGTTGCCGAGAACGTTGTACTCGGGGTCGAGCCGACCAGAGCAGGTGGCGTCATCGATATCGCTCAGGCGCGCAAGGACGTCAGCGCCATCTCATCGCAATACAACCTCGAGGTCGATCCGGACGCCATCATCGAAGAGCTGCCCGTCGGCCTCCAGCAAAGGGTCGAGATCATCAAGATCCTCTTCCGCGACGCTGAGGTGCTGGTTTTCGACGAGCCCACCGCCGTGCTCACCCCTCAAGAAGTCAAAGAGTTCTTCGGGATCGTCCGTAAACTCAAGGACGACGGCAAGGCCATCATCTTCATCACCCACAAGCTCAAAGAGGTGCTGGAGATCTCCGACCGCATTGCAGTGCTGCGCCGGGGAGCGGTCGTAGGAGAAGCCGACCCGGCCACCGCAACCGAGAGTGAGCTGGCGGAGATGATGGTGGGCCGGCCCGTCGAGCTCACGGTGTCAAAAGGTCCGGCTAACCCCGCCGATGCGGTCCTTCAGGTGACCGATCTAAAGGTGCTCAACGTGAACGAGCAGCTCGCCGTCAACGGTGTGACCTTCGAGGTCCACAAGGGCGAGATCGTCGGTATCGCCGGTGTCCAGGGCAACGGGCAGACGGAGTTGATCGAGGCGCTGACAGGTTTGCGCGACACTGTTGCCGGTTCCGTGAAGATCAGTGGCCGGGATATGACAAATGCCAGTCCGCGCGACATCCACGAAGCCAGTGTCGCCCACGTTCCTGAGGACCGGCAACGTAGTGGATTGGTGCTCAGCTTCAGTCTCACAGAGAACTTCGTGCTGGATTCCTACTACAAGGAGCCCTTCAGCCACGGTGTCAGAATGGACTGGCCTCGCAGCCGCGCCGAGGCGGAGCGGCTTGTCGAAGAGTTCGACGTGAGGACACCGTCGACCGAGGTGGAGGCCGGCAATCTGTCCGGCGGCAACCAGCAAAAGGTGATTGTGGCCAGGGAGTTTGGCCGCGATGTCGATCTCGTCATCGCGGCTCAGCCAACCCGTGGGATCGATGTCGGTTCGATCGAGTTCATCCATGAGCGCATCGTCGAGGAGAGGGACGGGGGCGCGGCGGTCTTGATAGTCTCGACCGAGCTGGACGAGGTAATGGCTCTCTCCGACCGGATCCTGGTGATGTTCGACGGAAAGATCGTGGCGGAGAAGCGTCCCGAGCAAACGACCAACACCGAGTTGGGTTTGTACATGGCTGGAGCAGTCAACGAATCATGAGTGACGAGAGCCAAGACACAAGCGAACCGACGCCGGAAAAGAAGAAGCGATCCAAGCTCTTCGAGGAAATCACCGGCGTCGGACAGCGCGTCAACTGGCAGGCGAATCTGGTCATCCCCGGACTGGCGATCCTCAGTGCCTTGATCGTCGGCGCTCTCATCATCGCTCTCGGCGATTTGAACACTCTGAAGATGTGGGGCTCCAACCCGGGCCAAGCGGCTTCGGAGACGTTTAGCCGGATTGGCAACGCCTACCTGGCTCTATTCAAGGGTGCGTTCTGGGGTCTCGGGCCCATTTCGGAGACGCTCACCCGGGCGGCGCCGCTCATCCTGGCCGGGCTCGCCGTCGCGGTTGGGTTCCAGGCCGGGTTGTTCAACATCGGCGCCAACGGCCAGATCCTCATGGGAGGCATGGCCGCCCTCGTCGTCGGGTTCCAGTTCCATCTCCCCATGATCATTCACATCCCGCTTGCGATCATTGCCGCGTTGATCGGCGGGGCGATTTGGGGTGGTATTCCCGGCTACCTACGGGCCAAAACCGGGGCACATGAGGTCATCACAACGATCATGCTCAACTACGTGGCGCTGCGATTGGTGGACTATCTGCTCACCGTCAAGTTCTTTCAGCTCGAGGGTCGTTCCGACCCGGTATCCAAGAGCGTCCTCGATAGCGCCCGCTACCCGAAGATTATCGATTTCCTCAACTCCAGGTACCGGGTCCACATCGGCATCATCATCGCCTTGCTCGCTGCGTGGTTCATCTGGTGGCTGCTGTACCGGTCGACAATCGGTTTCGAGTTCCGTGCCGTCGGTGCCAACCCGGATGGCGCCCGCTATGCCGGGATGAACGTGGTTTTCCTGTATATCGGTGTCATGGCCGTGGCGGGAGCGATGGCAGGTCTCGGTGGTGCCGACCAGGTGCTCGGCACACTGGGAAGGGCAACGCCGGGGTTTGCTGCGGCGATTGGCTTTGATGCGATTGCGCTCGCTCTGCTCGGGAGATCTCATCCAGTCGGGGTGGTGTTCGCCGGGCTGCTCTTCGGTGGGCTGGCCGCCGGCGGCCAGGCCATGCAGGCCGCCACCGACGTGGGGGTCGACATCGTCGGGGTCATTCAGGCGCTGATCATCGTCTTCATCGCAGCTCCCGCCCTCATCAAGGCCGTCTATAGAGTGAAGGCCGAGACGAAAGCTGCACAGGTCGCCAGGGGGTGGGGAACATGACGTCCACCAACCCGGCGACAACCGAAATTCGAGCGCCTGCCGAGATCCGCAGGGCACGGGTCCTTGCCGTTGTGTACCTGGTTCTCGCCATCGTCACTCTGTGGGCCTTTGGTCTTGGTTCCGACGGCTCGGCAACCTTCGTGTTGAGCCGTCCCGGCGAGGCCATCCAGGTCGGTAACCTCACCGTTTCGGCCGCCGGTTTGGCCTATGTGGCTTCCGCGGTGCTGGCCTTCCTCGGTGCCATGCAGTGGGTGCGAGGCTACGGTTCCAGGACGAACCTGGTGCTCGCCCTCGGGCTCGTTCTGTTCGTTCTGTCGTTCCTTACCTGGGCAGCCGCCGGGTCGTCATTCAGCCTTGTTGGCATGCTTCAAGAGACGATGAAGCGGGCAGTCCCCATCACCTTTGGAGCCGTGTCGGGCCTCCTCTGCGAGCGCACGGGCATCATCAATATCGGGATCGAGGGGATGCTGCTTGCGGGAGCATTTGCCGGCGCCATCGTCGGATCGACGCTTGGCGCTGTTGCCGGTATGGTCGCGGCGACATTGGTTGGTGGGTTGCTGGCGCTGGTGCTTGCCGTGCTGACCGTGCGCTACCGGGTCGACCAGATCATCGCCGGTGTGGTGATCAACATCTTTGTTCTCGGGCTCACCTCGTTCTATACGTCACAGATCCTGGTCTCCAACCCGCAGTTGAACAATGCCCCGATCATGAGCGCCGTGGGTATCCCGGTGCTTGCCGACATTCCTGTGATCGGGTCGGTGCTGTTTGACCAGAACATATTCGTGTACGGCATGTACGTCCTGGTGGCGGTGACGCTGTTCGGGTTGTTCCGCACACGCTGGGGACTGCGCACCAGGGCTGTAGGGGAGAAGCCGCAGGCAGCCGACACAGTCGGTATCAGGGTGTACCGGACGAAGTACATCAACGTGCTGCTCGGTGGCCTGGTTGCCGGCTTCGGCGGTGCCTATTTCACCATCGGATCGGTGGGGCGCTTCGACGAGAACATGACTGCCGGGCGCGGGTTTATCGGCCTGGCCGCGATGATCTTCGGGCGCTGGCATCCGCTCGGCGCACTCTCCGCTGCGCTGGTGTTTGGCTTTGCCGACTCGCTCCAGGTGAAGCTGGGCATCCTCGACACACCCATCCCGTCCGAGTTCCTCGGCATGGCGCCGTACCTGGTGACGATCGTGGTCGTTGCCGGCCTGGTCGGCAGGAGCCGCCCACCCAGCGACTACAGCGCCTACGTCAAAGAGTAAGTCGGACCCGGTTCCCGTCTGCCAGTTCGCCATTCCCGCTTGCCTGACCTGGGGATCATGTCGGGCAGATACCGACCGACAGGACACGCTTCGCTCAGTGTCCGCGATCAGCATTAGCGCGTGCGCTACGTCGACTGCCTCTAGCTCCTGCGGAGGTAGTCCTCGATCTCGTTGAGCAGACCTGCAGCCTGATCGGGGTCGAGTCCGTCGCGCACATTCTCTGCATCCTCGAGCTCTGCGACATAAGAGGAGAACTCGTCCGATGAGGCGAGCGCAGCGTTGACCCGTTCCAGGTACTCGTCCGTTACCTTCTCCAGCTCACTGAGGTCCACCTCGAACTGGAGGATCGAAGCCGTTCGTGTTGCCAGGGCGAGCATCGCCTTGGGATTGGGGTTGGCCGCCAGGTAGTGAGGTGTTGCTGCCCACAGCGCCAATGCCTGAATGCCTGCCTCGCGACAGGCTTCCAGCATGACGCTCGAGATTCCCGTCGGCCCCTCGTAGTCGGACGGCATCAACCCGTTGCGGATGACAAGGGCCGGGTCGGTGGCGACGCCGATGACGGGCACGGGTTGGGTATGAGCGACCTGACCGATGAAGGCTCCGAGCAAAACTACCTCCTCGACGTCGTTTTCGCAGAGAACCCTGGTGATGTGCCTGGCGAACGTCTTCCATCGATATGAGGGCTCGTCGCCGACGACGATGATCAGATCTTGATCTTCGGCCGGCATCGGGATCTGGTGGAACCGGGTCGCCGGCCACACCAGGCTCCTCGTTTCGCCCTCGTCGACCACAACGATGGGGCGGTGCGCCTGGAAGTCGAAAAACTCCTCCGGCTCGATCACGGCGAAAGGCTCGTCGGCATCGAGGGCACCCATGAGGTAGGTGGCAGCACCAGATGCCGCGTCGCAGGCGTCACCCCAACCTTCGAACGCAATAACAGCCCGGGGCCGCCGCAATGTCGGTTTTGTGAAGCGATGAATCGCATCCATACGTTCAATCTACCCCGAAGTTGGGAGTGCGTTTACGGGTTCGATGTCGAGTTTCTCGGTGGCGACGACCGTGACGAGGGTCCCCGCGGCGGTGGTGAGCTCATAGCGGTGATAGTGGCCGACCGGGAGTCGTCGGGCGCTCACCGCGGTGATTCTCTGGCGCTCTAGCGAGCGAAGAACTCTGGGTCGGAACGCAGGCTGTCTCTTGAGCGTGAGGAACCGGTGTGTCGTGAGCACGATCGTGAAAGTGGTCGCACCCGGCCCATTGGGACGGCGCGCTGCTCTTTCGGCTAGGAGATAGCCAACTCCGATCCCCGCGAACGCCCCCAGCGCTAGTGAAGGGACGGATGCGCCTTCGGTGAGGATGTTATAGATCCATCCAACGAGGGTTCCCCCGAGCGTGCCGATCATCGTCATACGACCGGTTCCACCTGCATAGCCCGTCGAGGTGCTCTCGATTTGCTCATCGGGTCCGAGGGGGATCTGATAGAAGCGTCGGGCTCTTTGCAGGGCGGGCCTCATTCGTTCACTTGCCTCGGATCTCTGCGTAGGCGTCAATCAGGTGGTTGCCCATCGAACGGTTGGACAGGAAGAAGGCGATTCCATCTTTCCCGACCGGCTTGACGACGATCTTGCCCATGACGAGGAGATTGCCCCGGCGCTTCACCTCGATGTCCTCGAGCTCCTGGAGTGGCCATTCGGCGGCGATGCCGACTTTGCGGGACCCGACGAGCACGAGCTTCTTCTTGGTGAGCACCGCCATGGCCCCGATGATCTTCGGTGGGCTCATGGTCCACAGCTTGTAGCCGGCGTACGCCGCGTAACCGGCCAGCAGCCCCAACCCGAACTGGACTCCACCGGTGCCAAGCACCATCTGGGCGACGACGGCACCGATGACACCGGCGAAAACGAGCATGACGAAACTGCCTCGTATCAACGGTGCCACGGACAGGACTTTTACCTTCCCGATCCTGGCGTCGGACTCGAATTGCTTGATGATCCGTTCTCGGTTGCGGTCGGCAAATGAACTCATGGCCTATACGGTAGCGATCTGAGGCGGGGAGGCTCCAGCCGGGACCCGGTCTTTGTGGCCGGGGTGAGGGGAGCGTGGTCCCCTCACCCCACCAGAAGAGTGGGCTTCTATCGACCGAACCGCCTCAACCGGAGCGAGTTGCTGACCACCGAGACGCTTGAGAAGGCCATCGCTGCGGCAGCGATCATGGGATTGAGCAACCCGGCGGCGGCTAGCGGGATGGCGGCGACGTTGTAGCCGAACGCCCAACCGAGATTCTGTCGGATGGTGCGGAACGTTGCCCTGGCCAGCTTGAGCGCGGTGGCGGCGAGTTGCGGGTCGCCCGACACCAGTACCAGGTCTCCTGCTTCGATAGCGACATCGGTTCCGCTTCCGACTGCCATGCCCAGGTCGGCCTGGGTGAGCGCCGGAGCGTCATTGATGCCGTCACCGACGAACGCAACGCTGGCGCCCGATCCCTGCACCCTGGCCACCTCGGCCGACTTATCTCCGGGGAGTACCTCGGCGATGATGTTGTCTATGCCGAGCTGATCTCCAATGGCCTTTGCCGTGGTTTTGTTGTCGCCGGTGATCATGGCGGTGCGGACACCGAGCGACGACAGGGTTTCGATGGTGCTGATCGCGGTGGAACGGATCGTGTCTGCGACGGCGACGACACCGCGTGCCTCGCCTTCCCAGCCGGCCATAAAGGCCGTCTTGCCTTCCTGCTCGAGAGTCGCCAGCGCGGCAGCAAGATCGTCAGAAACGGTGAGGCCATTCGCCTGCAGCAGCGAAGGCTTGCCGACTACGACCTTGAATCCGTCGACCTCTCCTGTCACACCGGAGCCCGCCTCGACATTGATTTCCGCCGGGTCGGTCAGTTCGACACCACGCTCCTCGGCACCGAGGGCGACCGCCATGCCGATGGGGTGGCCGCTGGCGGCCTCGATGCTGCCGATACGACGTAGGAATGTGCTCTCGTCCTCGGAGGTGGTGATCTCGCTGAGAGTCATCGCCCCGCGGGTGAGAGTGCCGGTCTTGTCGAACATGACGACATCGACGCCGCGCGCCCTCTCAAAGACTTCAGCGTCTTTGAAGAGGATGCCCAGCTCTGCGCCTCGGCCCGAGCCGACCATGATTGCAGTGGGGGTGGCAAGCCCGAGCGCGCACGGGCAGGCGATGATCATCACGGCGATGCTGTTGCGGAGCGCAGTCTCGATCTCGCCGGTGCCGATCATCCAACCGATGAACACGGCGATGGCGATGAGAATCACGGTCGGAACGAATACACCGGCGACTTTGTCGGCGAAATGCTGTACCGGTGCCTTGGTGGCCTGGGCATCCTCGACCAGGCGGACGATCTGTGCCAGCGCGGTGTTCGGACCTACGTTGAGGACCTCGACCTCGAGGCGGCCCTGCTGGTTGACGGTCGCACCGAAGACATTGTCACCGACCTTGCGTGTCGCCGGCACCGATTCTCCCGTCAGCATGCTTTCATCGACAGACGACGTCCCGGCGGTGACCACACCGTCGGTGGGAATCTTCTCGCCCGGCAGCACCACCATGATCTCGCCCGGCCGCAGATCGAGGGGATCGATCATGACTTGCTCGCCGTTGCGGATGACTCTGGCTTCACGGGCGCTCAGCTCGAGCAGCTTGGTGACTGCTTGCGACGCCCGGCCCTTGGCCCGTGCCTCGAAAAAGCGACCGAGGAGGATCAGCGTGATGATCATCGCCGCCGAGTCGAAGAAGACCGGGTGGTCGGTGAAGAGCGCCCACACCGAGTACAGGAACACGGTGAGGGTGCCGACCGACACCAGGGTGTCCATCGTGGCATCGAACGTCAGCGCCCGCTTCCAGGCGATCTTGTGGAACTGCGCCCCGAAGACGAACACGACGGGGACCGCCAGGGCACCCTGGATGATGCGCTGGGCGTCGGTGTTGCTGCCGAACATGGCAATGATCATCAATGGCAAGGTGATCAGCGCTGACAGGAGGAAGTTGCGCCGTTGGTAGATGACTTCACGGGAGTAGCGCTCGACAACGGACTCGCGCTCCTCGCCTTCAACGATCTCGTGCACTGAGTAACCGAGCTTCGAGACCGCGTCCGACAGCGCCTGAACCTGAACACCAGGTGCGACGGTGAGGCGGGCTTCCTGTCCGGCGAAGTTGACTACTGCACCGGAGACGCCCTCTTGCTTGCCGAGGACGCGCTCGATACGCAGCGCACATGACGCGCAGGTCATGCCCTCGACATCGAGGGTGATGGTTTGGGTGTCGTTAGCCATCAGTTATCTGCTACTTCGTAGCCTTGCTCTTCGATGGCATTGACGATGGTGTCGAGCTTCAGGGCGGCGTCATCCCAGGAGACGGCGACCGTACGTCCTTCGATATTTACCTCGGCCGACTCGATGCCTTCGAGTTGGTTGACTGCGCCCTCGATGGACATCTTGCAGTGGTTGCAGGAGATGTCGGGGACGGTGAGTGTGATCTGAGTCATTGTCAGCTCCTTGTCTTTGTAGGAGAGGGCTTTAGGAGTTCGTTCGTCCTACGGCCCGGTCACTCCAGGTGCATACCGGAGCGATTCCATGAGTTCGTCGACTATTTGCTCGGTGCGGCCCTCTTCAACCGCTGTCAGCACGCAGGTCTCGATGTGGTTCTGGAGGATGATCCGGTTGACCTTCTCCAACGATCCCTGAAGTGCCGAGACCTGTTTCATCACATCGGGACAGTATCGGTCATCTTCGACCATCGAGATGACGGCGTCGACATGACCGCGCACTGTCTTGAGCCGATTCAGCGCCGACTTCTTGTGCTCTTGCTTCATAACACCAATATACCACGACCCCACCCCGGGTGGGGGGGATCGCCCGCAGGGCGATCCCTTGGGAGTTTCGGCTGTGCCGAGACTCCAGGGGTGGTGGGGCCGTTCAAGACTCCTGGGTGAGGGAGGGCAGAGCTACGAGCGCTACTCGAGAGCCCGGTAGAAGGTTCCCTCTTTGAGGCCACCGCGGCTGTCGAGCGGTCCTTCGGCGTTGTTGAATACGATGGGCTGGTCGCGACCTTCAATGGGCGGATATGAGAAATAGACACCAAGATGCAGGACGGGCCCGCCGGTGCGGCCCGTGGCTCCGCTGAGCGCAATCGGCTCGCCTGATGCCACCTCGTCGCCCACCTCGACGAGCGCACCATCGTGTTGGAGGTGGGCGTAGAAAGCCACCGTGGCGTCGTCGTGCTTGACCAGTACATAGTTCAAGAACCGTGTGTTCGCGTCGTCCTCCACGTCCTCTTTCACCTCGACGACGACGCCGCTGCGCGCCGCAACCACGGTCGAGCCGAGGGGCATGGTGAAGTCGTAGGCGAGCTGTCCGTCGTGGCTCCCCTCGTGGTGGCAATACGACTGGATGACCGTATAGCCCTCTCCCGGGGGGTAGGGGAGCACGTACGGTGATTCGGCAGGGTCCCCGAAGTCGGCACGGCTGAGACAGCGCTCGTTGTCGGTTCGGGGCCGGGTCGTGGTTGTCGTCGGTTCGGCCGTCGTGGTGGTGGGAGGCACAGTGGTTGATAGCGATGTTGTTGTGATCGCCACCGGTTTCGCTCTGGTCGTTGTGCTTGGCGCCGTATCGCCGGTACAAGCGCCAAGCAGCATGATGCCCAGCGCACAGCCAATCACAGGGGGTCGTGCCCTCAATGCCTTGCCTCCGTCTTCGGCACAATAATCCGCATGGCTTGTGCCAGATCCGGACAGTGGTTCTGTGGAATCACGCCTGGCCGCTCTCGCCTAGTGTTGCCGGATGGACATTCGTGACGACATCATCGACGCCATCGGGGCGACACCCCTCGTCAGGTTGAGCCGGCTACATCCTCCAGGGAATCTGGTTGCCAAGATCGAGTACATGAACCCGGGCGGGTCCATCAAGGACCGCATCGCGCTCGGCATGATCCTGCGCGCCGAGCAGAACAGTTGGCTGAAACCGGGTGGGACGATCGTGGAGCCGACCAGCGGCAACACCGGGGTCGGGCTTGCGATGGTGGCGGCGTTGCGTGGCTACAAGCTGATCGCGGTGATGGCCGACAAGCAGTCCGAGGAGAAGCGAGCATTGTTGCGGGCCTACGGTGCTGAGGTCGTCGTGTGCCCCACCGATGTCGAGCCGGATGATCCAACTTCCTATTACTCGGTGGCCGATCGGCTCACCGAGGAGACGCCGAACGCCTACCGGCCCGACCAGTACTCGAACCCGATGAACCCGCGGACCCACTATGACCACACCGGGCCCGAAATCTGGGAGCAGACCGATGGTGAGATCGGTGTGCTGGTCGTCGGTGTCGGCACCGGCGGCACCATCTCCGGCACCGGCAAATACCTGAAGGAACGCAAGCCGGAGCTAGCGGTGGTTGGTGTCGATCCCGAAGGTTCGATCTACACCGCCAAATCCAAGGATGAGGTCACCTCGTACCTCACTGAAGGAGTGGGAGAGGATTTCTGGCCGGAGACGTTCGATCCGAGCGTTGTCGACGAGTACGAGATGGTCACCGACGCCGAGACGTTTGAGATGACCCGGCGACTCGTCAGGGTAGAAGGCGTGTTCGCAGGCGGCTCGGGGGGTCTGGCAGTCGCCGGTGCGCTCCGGGTGGCCCGGCGCCGTCCCGACGATCTAGTGGTCGTCATCCTCCCCGACTCCGGCCGCAATTACGTCTCAAAGATCTACAACGACGACTGGATGCGAGCAAACGGCTTCGAGGTCTAGCCGCTTTCCATCCCGCTTTTGGCGTCGCAAACCGGAACATATTCCGATTTCCGACGCCAAAACGGCTTGATCAGCCGGTCGGCTTGGTGGCGGTGATGGTCCACATCAGGGGAGCGAGGTCCCGCTGGTGTTCGGGAAGACGCCACAGCCCGTCGTCGCCGAGCATCATCGTGGGTAGCCCCTGCCACTCGAGCTCCCGGTGCTCCTTCATCGAGGTCACCTGCAATCCTGCGTTCACGATTGCGGTATAGGTCTCGGCGATGCCGTGGTTCCATTCGTGGGTGGTGGTGTGCGCCATCCTCCCCTCACCGAGATACGTGGTGTCGACATCGTCGAATCGAATCGACTCGGCGACCTCGAAGTAGGGGAACCGCATGAGGAGGGGGCCGTCGGTGTCCCAGTCGAGCGTCCACAGCACGGGATGGCCTTCCCGCATGTAGAAGGTCCCCCCGGGCCGCAACAGCGCGGCAACAACTCTCGCCCACGTCTCAATGTCCGGGATCCAGCAGATGGCGCCGACACCCGTGAACACGATGTCGAACTGCTCGTCGAGAGTGTCGGCGGCGTCGTACACGTTGGCCACCACGAAGCGCCCGCGAGCCCCACTGCGTTTGCTCAGCTCCCTCGCTGCGGCGATCGCCGGCTCGGAGAAATCGACCCCGGTGACTTCGGCACCGAGCCGAGCCCACGAGAGGGTGTCCATCCCAAAGTGACACTGAAGGTGGACGAGGCTCTTCCCGGTCACGTCACCCAACACCGCAGCGTCGTATGCGACAATATCGCTGATGCGGGACTCGTCTGCAATGAACCCCTCTGCGTCGTAGCCGCCCCAGTGGATGGGGACCCGGTCGTCCCAGTTGTCACGGTTGTCGGCAAGACGGTCATCCATGGCGACGAATGTAGCAGTGGGTGCTGCCACCTGACCCTTTGGCGTCGCAAACCGGAATATATTCCGATTTCCGACGCCAAAACTGGTTGGTTCTAGATGCCGGCTCCCTCTGAATAGGTTTGGGTTCCGTTGCGGGGGACGGCGAGGGCGCCGTCGTTGACGATCGTCTCGAGGTCGCTGACACGGTCGACCAGCACCTCGAGCACCCGGACATCGTGGTCGCCCTTGCTCTCGGCAAGGCTCACATGATGCTCGTCGTGCTCGCGGCGGGCAAGGACGCGCCCGGCCACACCGACGACTGTGGCTCCGGGGGGAACGTCGCGCACGACGATGGCGCCCGCCCCGATCCGTGCGCCGGCTCCCACGGTGACGGCGCCAAGGACCTTCGCTCCAGCCCCAACGACGACTCCGTCTTGGATAGTCGGATGGCGTTTCTCCTTCTTCAAGCTGGTGCCGCCGAGCGTCACCCCTTGATAGAGCATCACGTCGTCGCCGATCTCGGTGGTCTCTCCGATGACCACACCCATCCCGTGGTCGATGACAAAGCGACGGCCGATGATCGCCCCCGGATGGATCTCAACCCCGGTGACGGCGCGAGTGATGTGACTCAGCAGCCGCGCGATGAACCGTAGGTTGCTCTGCCAGAGACGGTGGGCGAGCCGATGCATCCAGATGGCGTGCAGACCCGGGTAGTTGAACACGACCTCGAGAGTGGTGCGGGCTGCCGGGTCGCGGCCGAAGACCGCAGCGATGTCCTCGTGCAGACGAGTTCGCAGCGATGGTCCGGAGCCACTCATCACGCCACTCCCTCGAACAGGGCGGTTGACAGGTAGCGCTCTGCGGCATCGGGCAGTATCACCACGATCAGCTTCTCGGCGTTTTCGGATCGTTCCGCTATCTGGATGGCCGCCCACAGGGCCGCCCCACCCGAGATGCCGGTGAGAATGCCCTCGGTGCGGGCGAGCGCACGGGACGTCTCAATGGCGTCCTCGCTCGACACCTGCACGATCTCGTCGATCACCTCGGTATTAAGCACGTCCGGGACGAATCCGGCCCCGATCCCCTGGATCTTGTGCGGACCCGGTGCACCACCGGAGAGCACCGGCGAATCCTTCGGTTCCACCGCCACCATCTGCAGTGATGGCTTGCGTGCCTTGAGCACCTCACCTACACCGGTGATGGTGCCGCCAGTCCCAACTCCGGCGACGACGATGTCGACCTCGCCATCGGTGTCATCCCAGATCTCCTCAGCAGTCGTCCGTCTGTGGATGTCGGGGTTGGCCGGGTTGGCGAACTGTTGCAGGACCACCGCACCCTGGATCTCCTCACGTAACTCGGTTGCCCTGTCGATGGCGCCCTTCATTCCTCCGCTCCCGGGCGTGAGCACGAGTTCGGCGCCGAGGAAGGCAAGGAGGCTCCTGCGCTCGATGCTCATCGTGTCGGGCATGGTGAGGATGAGCCTGTAGCCCTTGGCGGCCGCGGCGAAGGCCAGGCCGATACCGGTGTTTCCCGAAGTGGGCTCCACCAGTGTGGTCTCTCCGGGAGTGATGCGGCCCTCGCTCTCGGCATCGTTGATCATGTTCACCCCGATGCGGTCCTTCACGCTCGAAAGCGGGTTGAACGACTCGAGCTTCACGGCGATGCGGCCGGCGCCCATGCGGTGCAAGGCGATCAGGGGAGTGTTGCCGGTAGTCTCGGTTATGTCTGAGTAGATGTGCCCCATAGATCCCTCTCAAATGAAAAGGCCCGCTTAGTGCGGGCCCGGTGTCGTGGTGGTGATTCGTTTGGCGGCTATCGGATTGTGCCCGTGCGCGAGCCGCTCGAACAACAACATGCGAACGGCTCCTGGTGCTTCATCCACGCGACGTTACCACTCTCCATCAGGCAGTTTCGGCGTCGGAAGGCTAAGCGTCCCAGGAACTCCATGAGCTCAGGGACGATCCGCTCATTTGCATCCTCCTGAAGATGGTGGCCTGCGTCGCTCCCGCTGCACGACGACACCCGACAAGCGCCGCAGACGAAGCCGTGGAGATCCGTCACGATGATCTCGATCACACGGTAAGCAGTTATCCAGCCCAAATCCGAAAAAAACTGTCGTATAAACCTTCAAGTTGAGGTTGAGACTCATAGAATCTGGGCAATTTGGTCCGACCGAGACACTACGGCGGTGACTAGTTAACTATGCACCAGCCAAAATCCGTCTCCAGTCGTCTCAGTTTCGGCCGAAGAAATCTGCAGAGAACAGGAGCTAGAAAAGCTCAGACCTGTCGAGGCCGGAACCGAGACGGGTCACGGAAGACCGAGAAACGGAAACACAACTGATGAGTACTTCCCCGAGACGGAGCGGCGTGTCCCGCTTCGGGATTCAGTGGAGAAAGACTGCAGCGGCTCTGGCCGCTTTTGTCATTTCTATCACCTCCACGGTCGCAGGAGCCGTACCGGCTGCGGCGGCTCCCGGCGATGCCGACCTGGTCATCTCCAAGGTCGTCAACAGCGGCTCTGCGTTGCTCGACACCGCAGTCGAGTTCACCATCACCGTCACCAATTCCGGCCCTGGTGACACAACAGGCGTCACCGTCACCGACGTCCTTCCTTCCGAGCTCTCGTTTCTCTCCGCATCCGCAACCACCGGCACCTACGACTCTGCATCGGGAGTCTGGACCGTCGGTGCGATGGCGTATGGATCGACCAACACACTGAAGATCACCGCCAGGGCCGAGAGCGTCGCGTTTGTTACGAACACCGCCACGATCAGCGCTTCCAGCCAGACGGATCCAAACCCGGGTAACAACAGCGCAAGTGCAGCAGTCAACATCGTCTCGGTACCGCCCACGGTTTGCGATACCACCGACATCATCGGGATCTCTGGTGACACCATCTACTCGATCAACACGCAGACTGGTGTCGCCACTGCCGAGTTCCAGACCGCGTTCAACACCGGCAACCGCAACGCTCTCGCCTCCAACAGCGACCTCGGGATGGTCTACTGGGGCTCCGGCTCGGTGGTCTATTGGTGGAACCCCATCGACGACACCGAGGGTGTGCTCGCCGATCTCACCGGTCAGATCAACGGCACACTCGAGTCGGCAGGCGCCACCTACCACGGTGGCTACTACTACTTCTCAACCGAGATCGACGGCAATGCCAACGGCATCTACCGCATGGCGATCAACCCCAACGGCGGCACTTCGGTGGTGGCTGGCTCACTCGAGCAGCTCGCCCCCAACCAGCCCGAGGACGGCCTGGAAGCAATCTTTGGCCGGGACATGCGTCCCGACTACGGCGATCTCACCGTGCTCACTGTCAACGGCGAGCCGGTCATGTTCGGCTCGACGGTTGATGGCTACGATGGAGCGGCCACCGGCTATTGGTGGAGCTACAACATCAACAGTGGGGCGTTCACCTACATTGCCCAGGAGAACAACCCGAACCACGTACAGCTCGGCACCGATCTCAATGGCAACACCTGGGGTACCGCCGCAAACGGTGACCTCTACTCGGTCAACCAGGCCACCGGGCAGTTCACCTTCACCGGCCACGCCATCGGCATCGGGTTCTACGACCTGTCCGGTTCGTTCTGTGTCCCGCCCGAGCTTGCCGACATTGATCTCGGCAAGGCCATGATCGCAAACGCCGACGAGGATGGCTCGTCGACGGTGACAACCGGTGACACGCTCACCTATCAGTTCACCGCCACCAACACGGGCAACGTTGTGCTCACCGGTGTCAGCATCACCGATCCCCGTCCCGGGATGAGCAGCCTGTCCTGCTCCGAGCCGATGCCTGCCGGGCTCAGCTCCGGAGAGACACTCTCCTGTACGGCCACATACACGGTCACCGTAGCCGACCAGCAGAACGGCAGCATCACCAACGTTGCATCTGTGGTCGGCACCGCGCCGTCGGGCGCAACCGTCAACGACACCGCGTCTGAGATCGTTGTCGTTGCCCAGCCTGAAGTCGTTGTTACGAAGACCTCCGACGCTACCGGGCCGGTCGTAGCCGGTCAGCTCATCACATACACGGTCACCGTCGACAACACCGGTGTCTTCCCCATCGAAGACATCTCGGTGGTTGACCCCCTCCCCGCAGGCACCAGCTATGTGGACCAGTCCACCGTCGTATCCGGCTGGACCGGAGGCTCGGTCGCCCAGTCGTGGAGCCAACTGGTCGACAACGACAGGGCCATATCGAACAGCTGCAGCAGTCCCACGAATGTGACGTTCACGATGCCAGATGCCTATGACATCGCCGATGTCAACCTCGGGTTCACGGCGACCCACGGCACCAGGGGACAAATCCGGGCGACCCTCACCTCACCTTCCGGCACCACTGTGGTCCTCGCCTCCGGGGATTCCTCCGACTCCGACAACAACTATGACGTCCTCTTCGATGGCGACTCGACGGGTCCTCTTGACGACAACAGCTCCGACGGTGTGAGCCCCGCCGACTATGAGCGGTCGGTCGGCGTCACTGCATTGGAGTCCCTCGCCGGAGAGTCCGCTGCGGGTACTTGGACTCTCGCTGTCTGCGACACCAACCCCTTCTGGGCGAACGGCACCTTCAACCAGGCCACACTGTTCATCGACGGTGTTGGCTCCACCACCGCGGCACAGGTCAAGGACAACGTCCCCGGCGGAGCGGAGGCCGACCTGGTCGATGGAGTCCCGCCGGTGCTGGTCGACACCACAGACAACTTCGATCTTCCGGTCGGCGAGACGATGACGATCACCTACCAGGTGCAGGTCGACGACACCTTCGATGGCTCGATAACCGAGATCCTCAACGAGGCCATGGCATTCAGCGAGACCCTGCCGCCGACCATGGGCTACGTCAATGACCCGATCGACTTCCAGCCTGAGCTCCAGGTGGTGAAGGACGGGCCCACCGATCCCGTGACCGTCGGTGAGACCGTCACTTATACCTACACCGTCACCCACACCGACGCATCCGACGGCTCCCCGGTCGACGTCACCATCAGCGACGACGTTGTCGACCTCAGCGGTGCCACCCTCACCGGCGACATCGATGGGGACGGTCTGCTCGATGGCAACGAGACCTGGGTCTACACCGTCGACTACACCATCCCGCTCGATGCCGCCGATCCGCTGGTCAACGTGGTCACCGTCACCGGCACCGATGGCAACGATGATCCCATCACCGATGTCACCGACGACCACAGCGTCGACGTCGACTTCCAACCCGAGCTCACCGTCACCAAGGTCGGTGGCCCGGCACCAGCAGTCGTCGGCGATACCGTCACCTATACCTACACGGTCTCCCACGCCGCAACCTCCGATCTATCGCCGGTCTCCGGTGTCTCAGTGGTCGACTCACGTAGCCTGGCGCTGAGCGGTCCCACCGGTGACGACAACGGCAACGGGCTGCTCGACGGCGACGAAACCTGGATCTACACGGCCACCGAGGCCGTGAGTGCGGCAACGCCCGACCCTCTCACCAACGATGTCACCGTCGACGGAACCGATCCCGACGGCGACCCGATCCCGCAAGCCACCGACTCCGAGTCAATCGACATCGACTGGGCGCCACGGCTCCAGGTCCAGAAGGCCGGACCCGCCGTCGCCAGCATCGGTGAGACGGTCACCTACACCTTCACGGTTTCGCATGACGCGACGTCCGACGGCAGCCCGGTCGGCAATGTCACCGTCGCCGACGATGTTGCCGGTTCCGCCGCTTATGTGAGCGGCGATGACGGCGACGGTCTGCTCGAAGCCGGTGAGAGCTGGGTTTTCACCGCCGACTACACCGTCCAGGCCACCGACCCGGACCCGCTGGTCAACACCGTCACCGTCAGCTCAACCGATCCCGATGGCGACCCGGTGCCTGATGCGACCGATACCCACTCCACCGACATCGATCACCTGCCCGTGATCGTCGTCGACAAGACCGGCCCCGCCTCGGCCCTGGTTGGGGCGACGGTCACCTATACCTTCACCGTATCGCATGACGCGACGTCCGACGGGAGCCCGGTCGCCAATGTCACCGTCACCGACGATGTTGCCGGTTCCGCCACTTATGTGAGCGGCGATGACGGCGATGGGCTGCTCGAGTCGGGCGAGTCATGGGTCTTCTCGGCGGACTACACCATTCAGGCCACCGACCCGGATCCGCTGGTCAACACCGTCACCGTCACCGGTGACGACGAGGACGGCGATCCGACCAGCGACACCGACACCCACAGCACAGAGGTGATCCAGCTCGCTTCGATCGGTGACTTCGTTTGGGACGACCTCAATGGTGACGGCACCCAGCAACCGGGCGAGCCGGGCCTCGACGGGGTCACCGTCAACCTGCGCGACGAGTTCGGCACCATCGTGGCAACCACAGTCACCACTGATGGTTCCTACAGCTTCACCGATCTCGCCCCCGGCGATTACATCGTCGACGTAGACGAAACCACCCTCCCGCTCACCGGCCCGGTGCTCACCACAGGCAACGAGCCCTACCCAGTGACGCTTGCCGAGGATGAAGACAACACCGACGCCGACTTCGGCTACTACCAGCCCGCCACTGTCGGCGACCTCGTTTGGAACGATCTCAACGGCGACGGTGTCCAGGACGCCGGCGAGCCCGGCATCGCAACTGCCACCGTCAATGTCTATGCCACCGGCGACCTCACCACCCCGGTCGCCACCGACACCACCGCAGCCGATGGCTCGTGGAGCGCCAGCCTGGCGCCCGGTGACTACATCGTCGAGTTCGTCCTTGCCGGTGTCTATGAGTTCTCCCCGATGGATGTTGGTGCGGACGACGCGGTCGATTCCGACGCCAATCCGGCAACAGGGTTCACCTCGCAGTTCAATGTCACCTCGGGCGAAACCGACACCTCGGTCGATGCCGGAGCTTATGCCCCTGTGACCATCGGCGACTTCGTCTGGGACGATCGCAATGGTGACGGCGTCCAGGACGGAGGCGAGCCGGGTCTCGGTGGTGTCACCGTCACCGTTCGTGATGGTCTCGGCGATGTGGTCGGCACCGCTGTCACTGCAGCCGACGGCTCCTACAGCATTGGTGTCACCCCGGGCAGCTACAGCGTCACCGTCGACCCGGCGACGTTCCCGGCCGGCTACGTGCCCACCACCCCGACCACGGTCGACACCGGCGCGCTCGAGTCCGGCGATACCTTCACGACCGCCGACTTCGGAGCGCTGCTGCCTACCTACCCGATCAGCGGCACGGTGTGGAACGACGAGAACGTCGACGGCGTCATCGACGCCAGCGAGCCGTCGCTCGGTGGAGTCACAGTCGACCTGCTCGACGATCTCGGGACCGTGATCGCAACCACCACCACCCAGCCCGACGGTTCCTATGCATTCCCGCCGGTGCCCGATGGTGATTACACGGTCTCGGTAGACGAGACCACCGTCCCGGCGGGCATGTTGTCGACCACCGGCAACAATCCCGAGTCGATCACCGTCGCCGGTGCCCCGGTGACCGGTATCGACTTTGGTTACGCCAGCCCCGGTAGCGTGACCATCACCAAGAACCCCGCTACTCAGCAGGTCGTCGGTGGGGGCACGGCCACCTTTGACATCACAGTCACCAACCCAGGCCCGCAGGATCTCAGCAACGTCGTGGTCACCGACCCGGCCGCACCCGGGTGCGACAACACCATCGGCTCGCTGGTCGCAGGCGCATCGACAACGTACAGTTGCTCACTCAGCGGGGTGACTGCAGATTTCACCAACACCGCCTCCGTCGCGGCCACCGACGAGGTCGGAAATACGATCGGGGACAGTGACACCGCGGTCGTCGACGTCATCGGCCCGGCCATCACCATCGAGAAGACGCCGGATCTGCAGACCATTCTCAACGGCGACGACGCCACCTTTACCATCTCGGTCACCAATACCGGTGATGTCGATCTCACCAGTGTGATCGTCACCGACGCCCTCGCCTCCGACTGTGACAACAGCTTCGCTCTGCTGTCGCCGGGGTTTAGCCGGGTGTACAACTGCACGATGCCGGCTGTCACCGCCGACTTCACCAACACGGCAAGCGTGGCGGCCGTCGATCCGTTGGGGGATCCCATCACCGACAGCGACACTGCCGATGTTGATGTGATCAATCCGGCGGTCACGATATGCCAAGACTCCGGACACCCAGGTGGTCGTCTCGGGTGACGATGCGACATTCTCCATCACGGTGACCAATACCGGTGATGTTGATCTCACCGATGTGGCTGTGACCGACGCTCTGGTCTCGGATTGTGACGCCACCTTTGCAGCCATTGCCGCTGGTGCGAGCGAGACGTACGGCTGCACCGTGGCCGGTGTCACTGCCGACTTCATCAACACCGCTTCGGTGTCGGGTGACGATCCGCTGGGCAATCCGGTCTCCGACAGCGATACGGCCGATGTTGATGTGATCAATCCGGCAGTCACGATCGCCAAGACCCCGGATACCCAGCAGGCTTTGGCGGGAGACACGGTGACCTTTGACATCACGGTCACCAACACCGGTGACGTGGATCTCAGCAACGTCGCGGTCTCCGATGCGGTTGCTCCCGACTGTGACAGCACCTTCGCTTCTATCGCTGCCGGTGCCAGTGAGAGCTACTCGTGCTCGATGGTTGCCGGTGCCGATGACTTCACCAACACCGCCTCGGTGTCGGGTGATGATCCGCTGGGCAATCCAGTGACCGATTCCGATACGGCTGATGTTGATGTCATCAACCCGGCGGTCACTATCTCGAAGACCCCGGATACCCAGCAAGCACTCGCTGGGGATACAGTGACCTTCGATATCACAGTGACGAACACCGGTGATGTGGATCTCGCCGATGTGACGGTGACCGATGCGGTTGCTCCGGATTGTGACAGCACCTTCGCTTCTCTCGCTGCGGGTGCCAGTGAGAGCTATTCGTGTTCGATGGCGGCTGGTGCCGATGATTTCACCAACATCGCTTCTGTGTCGGGTGACGATCCGCTGGGTAACCCGGTGACGGATTCGGATACGGCTGATGTTGATGTGATCAACCCGGCCATCGACATCTCCAAGACCCCGGATAGCCAGCAGGCGTTGGCTGGGGATACGGTGACCTTCGACATCACCGTCACCAACACCGGCGACGTGGATCTCAGCAACGTTGCAGTCTCTGACGCTATCGCGTCGGACTGTGACGCCACGATCGGCGCCCTCGCTGCTGGTGCCGCTAGCAACTACTCGTGCTCGATGGTGGCTGGTGCCGATGACTTCACCAACACCGCTTCTGTGTCGGGTGATGACCCGCTGGGTAACCCGGTGACGGATTCCGACACGGCTGATGTTGATGTGATCAACCCGGCCATCGACATCTCTAAGACTCCGGACACTCAGCAGGCGTTGGCTGGGGATACGGTGACCTTCGACATCACCGTCACCAACACCGGTGATGTGGATCTCGCCGATGTGACGGTGACCGATGCGGTTGCCCCCGATTGTGACAACTCTTTCGCTTCTATCGCTGCTGGTGCCAGTGAGAGCTATTCGTGCTCGATGGTTGCCGGTGCCGATGACTTCACCAACACCGCCTCGGTGTCGGGCGACGACCCGCTGGGCAACCCGGTCACCGACAGTGACACGGCTGATGTTGATGTGATCAACCCGGCCATCGACATCTCCAAGACTCCGGACACTCAGCAGGCGTTGGCTGGGGATACGGTGACCTTCGACATCACCGTCACCAACACCGGTGATGTGGATCTTGCCAATGTCACGGTCACCGATCTCCTCGACTCGGCATGTGACAGCGCCGTAGGCACACTGGCCGCAGGCGCTTCCAACAACTACAGCTGCTCCACAACCGCCGGCGCCGACGACTTCACCAACATCGCTTCGGTGTCGGGTGACGATCCGCTCGGCAATCCGGTTACCGACAGTGACACGGCTGATGTTGACGTGATCAATCCGGCGATCACTATCTCGAAGACCCCGGATACCCAGCAGGTGGTCTCTGGTGACGATGCCGTCTTCACCATCACGGTTACCAATACCGGCGATGTCGCTCTCACCGATGTGACGGTGGGCGATGCGCTGGCTCCCGACTGCGATAACTCATTTGCGACACTGGCTGCAGGTGCGGTCGAGTCGTATAGCTGCACCCTGGCCGGGGTCACCGCCGATTTCACCAACACCGCTTTAGTCTCCGGTGACGATCCACTCGGCAACGCAGTCACCGACTCCGACACTGCCGACGTCGACGTGATCGGCCCCGCCATCACGATCGCCAAGACTCCGGATAGCCAGCAGGTGGTCTCTGGTAACGACGCCGTCTTCACCATCACGGTTACCAACACCGGCGATGTCGCTCTCACCGACGTGACCGTGGGCGATGCGCTGGCTCCCGACTGCGACAACTCATTTGCGACACTGGCTGCAGGTGCGGTCGAGTCGTATAGCTGCACCGTGGCCGGTGTCACTGCCGACTTCACCAACACCGCTTCTGTGTCGGGTGACGATCCGCTGGGTAACCCGGTGACGGATTCGGATACGGCTGATGTGGATGTGATCAACCCGGCCATCGACATCTCTAAGACTCCTGATAGCCAGCAGGCGTTGGCTGGGGATACGGTGACCTTCGACATCACCGTCACCAACACCGGCGACGTGGATCTCAGCAACGTTGCAGTCTCTGACGCTATCGCGTCGGACTGTGACGCCACGATTGGTGATCTCGCTGCTGGTGCCGCTAGCAACTACTCGTGCTCGATGGTGGCTGGTGCCGATGACTTCACCAACACCGCCACTGTGTCGGGTGACGATCCGCTGGGTAACCCGGTGACGGATTCGGATACGGCTGATGTTGATGTCATCAATCCGGCGGTCACGATCTCTAAGACTCCGGATAGCCAGCAGGCGTTGGCCGGGGATACGGTGACCTTCGACATCACCGTCACCAACACCGGTGATGTGGATCTCGCCGATGTGACGGTGACCGATGCGGTTGCCCCCGATTGTGACAACTCTTTCGCTTCTATCGCTGCTGGTGCCAGCGAGAGCTACTCGTGCTCGATGGTCGTCGGTGCCGATGACTTCACCAACACCGCTTCTGTGTCGGGTGATGACCCGCTGGGTAACCCGGTGGCGGATAGTGACACGGCTGATGTTGATGTGATCAACCCGGCCATCGACATCTCCAAGACTCCGGACACTCAGCAGGCGTTGGCTGGGGATACGGTGACCTTCGACATCACCGTCACCAACACCGGTGATGTGGATCTCGCCGATGTGACGGTGACCGATGCGGTTGCCCCCGATTGCGACAGCACTTTCGCCGCTATCGCTGCTGGTGCCAGCGAGAGCTATTCGTGCTCGATGGTTGCCGGTGCGGATGATTTCACCAACACCGCCAACGTGACCGGTGACGATCCGCTGGGTAACCCCGTAGCGGACTCAGACACGGCTGATGTTGATGTGATCAATCCGGCGGTCACGATCTCGAAGACCCCGGATACCCAGCAGGCGTTGGCTGGGGATACGGTGACCTTCGATATCACGGTCACCAATACCGGTGACGTCGCCCTCGCCGATGTGACCGTGACCGACGCGGTTGCTCCGGATTGTGATGCCACCTTTGCAGCCATTGCCGCTGGTGCGAGCGAGAACTACTCGTGCTCGATGACGGCCGGTGCGACCGACTTCACCAACACCGCATCGGTCGAAGCAGCTGGCCCCACCGGCAGCACCGTTACCGACAGTGACACCGCCGATGTTGACGTGATCAACCCGGCGATCACCATCGACAAGACCCCGGACACCCAGACGGTGGTCGGCGGCAACGATGCCACCTTCACCATCGATATCACTAACACCGGTGATGTCGACCTCACCGATGTGACGGTCACCGACACCCTGGCCCCCGACTGTGACGCCACATTCGCCACGCTCGCCGTCGGCGCATCCGAGACCTACAGCTGCACGCTGGCCGGGGTCACTGCCGACTTCACCAACACCGCATCGGTCGAAGCAACTGGCCCCACCGGCAGCACCGTTGCCGACAGTGACACCGCAGATGTCGACGTGATCGGCCCGGCGATCACCATCTCGAAGACCCCGGACAACCAGCAGGCGGCAGCCGGTGACACGGTGACGTTTGGCATCACGGTCACCAACACCGGTGACGTGGCCCTCAGCAACGTGGCAGTCAGCGACGCGCTGGCTTCCGACTGTGACACCACCATCGGCAACCTCGCTGCAGGTGCCTCGACCAGCTACTCATGCACGATGCTGGCCGGTGCCGACGACTTCACCAACACCGCAAATGTGACCGGTGATGATCCGCTCGGCAATCCCGTCACCGACAGTGACACCGCCGACGTTGATGTCATCAACCCGGCCATAACCATCTCCAAGGGTCCCGATGGCCAGCAGGTGGTCGCCGGTGACACCGTCACCTTTGACATCACGGTCACCAATACCGGCGATGTCGCCCTCGCCGACGTTGCCGTCACCGACACCCTGGCCCCTGATTGCGACAACACGTTCAGCGCATTGGCCGTTGGAGCATCCGAGACGTACTCATGCACGATGACGACCGGTGCCACCGACTTCACCAACACTGCAAACGCCACCGCCACCGACCCGCTTGGGAACCCGGTCACCGACAATGACACCGCCGATGTGGACGTGATCGACCCGGCCATCGACATCCAGAAGACTCCGGACACCCAGCAGGTAGTCGCCGGTGGCACCGCCACCTTTGACATCACCGTCACCAACACCGGCGACGTTGCCCTGGATGGGGTCACCGTCAGCGACGCCGTCGCCCCCGATTGTGGCGCCGCCATCGGTACTCTCGCCGCCGGCGCATCGACCAGCTACAGCTGCACGATGACTGTCGGCGCCGACGACTTCACCAACACCGCTTCGGTCACCGGTGACGATCCGCTCGGTGCACCCGTCACCGACAGCGACAACGCCGACGTCGATGTGGTCAGCCCGGCCATCGACATCCAGAAGAACCCGGCCACCCAGACCATCCTCGGTGGGGCGACGGCGACGTTCAACATCACCGTCACCAACACCGGCAACGTCCCGCTCAGCAACGTGGTCGTCACCGACGCCGCAGCGCCGGATTGCGACGCCACCTACCCGTCGTTGACGGCAGGGGAGAGTGTCTCCTACAGCTGCACGCTCGACAACGTCGCCACCGACTTCACCAACGTGGCCGTTGTCTCCGCCGAGCATCCGGCATCACCGGCCCCGGTGACGGACTCCGATGTCGCAGACGTCGAGGTGATCGCACCTGAGATCGACATCCGGAAGACTCCCGACACCCAGACGGTCGTCACCGGCTCCGACGTGACGTTCACGATCACCGTCACCAACACCGGTGATGCCGATCTCGCCAACGTGGTTGTCACCGATGCCCAGGCACCCGCGTGCGATGCCAACTTCGCCTCGCTGCCGATGGGCGCTACCGAGACCTACGACTGCACCGTCACCGGCGTTACCACCGACTTCACCAATGTCGCCGGCGTCATCGCCGACGAGCCGTCCGGTGGCACGGTCACCGACAGCGACAATGCCATCGTCGACGTCATCGACCCGGCGATAACCATCGCCAAGACCCCGGACACCCAAACCGTGCTGAGCGGCGACGATGTCACCTTCACCATCACCGTCACCAACACCGGCGATGTTGACCTGACCGGCGTCGCGGTCACCGATGCAGCAACTCCTAGCTGCGACAACACCATCGGTGCTCTCGCTGCCGGTGCGACCGTCGGCTACGACTGCACGGCCACCGGTGTTGCCACCGGGTTCACCAACACCGCCGATGTCACCGGCACCGACCCGCTCGGCAATCCGGTGGTAGATAGCGACGACGCGGTCGTCATCGTCAGCGCCCCCGCCATTGAGATAACCAAGACCGCCGATACGCCGGTGATCGTCAGCGGCGCCGACGCCACTTTCACCATCACGGTCACCAACGTCGGTACCGACCCGCTGACCGATGTCACCGTCACCGATGCTCTGGCTCCCGATTGCGACGCCACCATCGGCGACCTTGCTTCCGGCGCATCGACCACATACTCGTGCACGCTCCCGGCACTAACGGCAGACGTCACCAACACCGCCTCGGTCACCGGCACGCACCCGCTCGGTGGCACCGTCACCGACGAGGACAGCGCCGACGTCAACGTCATCGCCCCTGCGATCACGATCACTAAGACCGCAGACAACAGCCCGGTGCTGGTCGGCCAGGGCGTCACCTTCACCATCACGGTGGAGAACACGGGTGATGTTGCGCTCACCGGTGTCACCGTCACCGACCCGGCAGCACCCGACTGCGACGCAACCGTCGGCGATCTGGCCGTCGGTGCGTCGACCAGTTACTCGTGCACGGTCCCGGCCGTCGCCGCCGACTTCACCAACACCGCTTCGGTCGTCGGCACCGACTCGCTCGGCAACACGGTGGGTGACAGCGACACCGCCGACGTCGATGTGATCAACCCGGCCATCCAGATCGACAAGACCCCCGACAGTCAGTACGTCACCGCCGGCGGCGACGCCACGTTCACCATCACGGTCACCAACACCGGTGATGTAGATCTGACCGGCGTCGCCGTGACCGACGCTCTCGTCCCCGCTTGCGACGCAACGGTGGGTGCCCTGGCCGCAGGTGCCTCGACCAGCTACACCTGCGATGCCACCGGAGTCGCCGCCGGGTTCACCAACACCGCATCGGTGGTTGGCACGCATCCGGCAGGGGGCACCGTCACTGATGACGACACTGCCGACGTCGTCGTTATCAACCCGTCGATCAATCTCACCAAGGACCCGGCGCTTCAGCAGCTGCTGGCCGGTGAGGATGCCAGCTTTACGATCACCGTCACCAACACCGGGGACAGCCCGCTCACCGATGTCACCATCAGCGACTCGCAGGCACCGGCCTGTGAAACCGTCATCCCGAGCCTCGGCATCGGTGCTTCCCAGACCGTGAGCTGTTCGGTGGTCTGGTGTCACCGCCGACTTCACCAATACCGCCTCGGTAGTGGCGACGACCGCTGCCGGTGGCACCGTTACGGCATCCGACACCGCCGATGTGGTGGTGCTGGTGCCTCAGATCGACATCCAGAAGACCCCGGATGTTCAGCTGACAGCTCCCGGTAGCGACGTGACATTCACCATCACCGTCACCAACGCCGGCGTGGTGCCGCTCATCGATGTGGCAGTCACCGACGCATTGGCCCCGGCCTGCGACACGACGATCGCCGCCCTGGCGGTTGGGGAGAACACGTCGTACGACTGCACCGTCACCGGCGTCACGGCCGACTTCACCAACACCGCCGCCGTCACCGCCACAGACACGGCGGGCAACCCGGCAAGCGACAGCGACACCGCCGACGTCGACGTGGTAACTCCGGCGATCACCATCGCCAAGACCCCGGACCTGCAGTCCGTCGGGCTCAACGGCACGCCGACGTTCACCATCTCGGTCGCCAACACCGGTGACATCGACCTGACCAACGTTGTGGTCACCGATGCGCTCGCCCCGGCCTGCGACGCAACCTTCGCCACACTGCCGGTGGGAGCCACCGAGACTTACAGCTGCGACGGCACCGCCACCGCGGCCGACTTCACCAACACCGCAGCGGCCACCGCCGACAGTCCTGTTGGTCCCGTCTCCGACAGCGACACCGCGGACGTCACCGTGCTGCTGCCCGGTATCGACATCCAGAAGACTCCGGATACCCAGCTGGTCGGCCCGGGCGGGACGGCTACGTTCACCATCACCGTCACCAATGCCGGAGCCACCCCGCTCAGCAACATCACGGTCGGTGACCCCCTCGCCCCGGCATGTGACGCCACCATCGCCGCCCTGGCGATCGGCGAGAGCACCTCATACGACTGCGACGTCACCGGTATCACCGGCGACTTCACCAACACCGCCTCGGTGACCGCCGAGGACCCGTTGGGCAACCCGGTCGTCGACAGTGACACCGCCGATGTCGATTTCGTCGATCCGGCGATCACCGTCAGCAAGACCCCGGACCTGCAGACGCTGCTGGCTGGTGAGGATGCTGCGTTCACCGTCACCATCACCAATAGCGGCGACACCGACCTCACCAACGTTGTGCTCAGCGATCCGCTCGCCCCGGGATGTGACGCCACGTTCGCCTCACTCGCCATCGGCGCCAGTGAGATCGGTCGGCTGCTCCGTCACCGGCGTACCTGCCAGCTTCACCAACGTTGCCACGGCAACTGCGGACACTCCGATCGGCACCCAGGTGAGCGACAGCGACGATGCGCTGGTCGAGGTGGTCACGCCGGGTGTCGAGATCCAGAAGACGCCCGACACCCAGCAGATCCACAGCGGCGACGACGTCACGTTCACCATCACCGTCACCAATACCGGCGATCAGGACCTGGTCGACCTCGTCGTCACCGACGCCCTGACTCCGGCGTGCGACACCACCATTGCCGCCCTGGTGGTTGGGGAGAGCACGTCATACGAGCTGCACCGCAACGGGTGTCACCGGCGACTTCACCAACATCGCATCCGTCGCCGGCGCCGACGCTCTCGGCAACCCGGTTTCTGACTCCGACGACGCTGCGGTTGACGTGATCGCCCCGGCGATCACGATCGCAAAGACCCCGGATCTCCAGTCGGTGGTCATCAACGGCACGGCGACATTCACCATCACCGTCGCCAACACCGGCGACGTCGACCTGACCGGTGTCACCGTCACCGACCCGCTCGCCCCGGCGTGCGACACGACCGTCGGCGACCTGGCCGTTGGTGAGTCCTCGAGCTTCACCTGCTCGCTGGCCGGTGTCACCGCCGACTTCACCAACACGGCAACGGCCTCCGGTGTCGACCCGATCGGCGGCAACTGTCTCCGACAGCGACACCGCCGACGTCACCGTCGTCGAGCCCGGCATCGAGATCCAGAAGACCCCGGACCTCCAGCAGGCCCGGGCAGGCGACACCGTCGACTTCACCATCACCGTCACCAACACCGGCGGCGTGGCTCTCAACAATGTCACCGTCACCGATGCCACGGCCCCGGCATGTGACAGCATCATCGGCGATCTCGCGGTGGGCGAGACGACGTCATACACCTGCTCGACAACGGCGGGTGCCGCCGACTTCACCAACACGGCCGATGTGACCGGTGACGACCCGATCGGCAACCCGGTTTCCGACAGCGATACCGCAGATGTCGATGTGATCGCTCCGGCGATTTCGATCCAGAAGTCGCCCGACGGGCAATCCGTGGTCAGTGGCGGAACCGCCACATTCACCATCGAGGTCGCCAACACCGGTGACGTCGACCTCACCGGCGTCACCGTCACCGATGCCCTGGTCCCGGCGTGCAGCAGCACCGTCGGCGACCTGGCGGTGGGCGAGTCGACCTCTTACACCTGCACAGTGTCTGATGTCGCCGCCGGCTTCACCAACGTCGGCCGATGTCTCCGGCACCGACCCAATCGGGCTCTCGGTCACCGACTCCGACACCGCCGATGTGACGGTGCTGGTACCGGGTCTCGACATTCAGAAGACTCCGGACACCCAGACCGTGGTCGAAGGTGACGATGCGACCTTCACCATCATCGTCACCAACACCGGCCAGACGGATCTGTTCGGCGTCACCGTTACCGACCCGCTGGTGCCTGCATGTGACAACGTCATCGGCAACCTGCCGGTCGGGTCCTCGCCGGTGACCTACACCTGCACCGTCCCTGTGACGGACGACTTCACCAACACAGCGACCGTTGACGCCATCGACCCGCTCGGCAACGACATCAGCGATGTCGACACAGCCGATGTGGTGACGCTCGGTCTCAGCAACATCAGCGGCACGATCGCCCACGACGTGGCAGGCGACGGCGTCATCGACGGCAGCGACATCGGTCTCGGCGGCATCCCGGTGACCGCTACCTGGGCAGGCCTCGACGGAGTATTCGGCACCGCAGACGACGTGGTGTCCAACACCACCACCGACGCAAACGGCGACTACAGCTTCGACCTGGTGCCTCCCGGCCAGTATGAGATCGTGGTCGACACCACGGCGCTGCCTGCCGGTGTCGATTTCCAGACGGTCGACCCCGACGGCACTCTCGACAGTTCCACCACGCTGACTCTGCCCGCGGACAGCTCGGCGACCGGCGTCGACTTCGCATACACAGCCACCGGCTCGATCGGTGACCTGGTGTTCCTCGATCTCGACGGTAACGGTGTCCAGGATGCGGGTGAGCCCGGCATCGGCGGCGTCGATGTCACCGTCACCTGGTTTGGTGTCGACGGTGTCATCGGCGGCGGCGACGACCTGGTCTTCACCACCACCACCGGCCCCGACGGCTCGTATCTGGTCGACGGTCTGCCGGCAGGCGACTTCAGCGTCGTCATCGGGAACGTCCCGGCGGGCCTCACCGGAGCCACCAGCCAGCCGGTGACCCTGGCGGCAGCCGAGGCTCGCGACGATGTCGACTTCCCGCTGGTCGGTTCCGGCACCATCGGCGACCTGGTGTTCGAGGATCTCAACCGTGACGGCGTGCTCGATGCCGGTGAGCCCGGTGTCGCCGGTGTCACCGTCAACGTCACCTGGGCCGGCAGTGACGGTGTCTTTGGCACAGCCGACGACATCGTGTTCACCACCGTCACCGACGGCAACGGCCAATACCTGGTGGGCATGCTTCCCGCAGGCGACTTCCTGGTGGAGGTCGACGACTCGACCATCCCGGCTGATCTCGGCACCGCCCCACCGGTGAACGTGAGCCTCAGCGCCGGTGGGACCGATCTCGATGCCGACTTCCCGCTGGTGGGCAACCGTCCCCCGGTTGCGGTCGACGACGAAGACGTCACCGACGAGGACACTCCGGTCGTCATCGCCGTGCTCGATGACGACAGCGACCCCGACGGTCATGCCTTCGCCATCAGCGACACCACCGATCCACTGAACGGCACCATCGTTGTCAACGCCGACGGCACCATCACCTACACCCCGAACCCGGGCTTCGTCGGTGTCGACACGTTCACTTACACGATCTGTGAGGTGGGCGGCCCGGTCAACGGCATCCCGGCGACCGGTCTGTGCGACACAGCGACCGTCACGGTGACGATCGTCGAGGTCAACGAGCCGCCGGGGCCCGAGGCGTCGTACCAGGCGGTTGTGGTCGGTGATCCGTTGTCGCCGATGCCGGTCTCTCGACCCGGATGGCGGTCCGGTGACGGTCACCTATATCAGCGGCGAGCTGCCCCCGGGCATCACCATGAACCCGGATGGCTCATTCAGCGGTGTCACTGAGGAGATCGGCACCTATCGAGTGGTCGTCAGGTCTGTGACGACGACGTTCCGCAGATGTGCATCATCCACACTCACACCATTGCGGTCACCCCGGTGACTTGCCCGGTCCCGAAGATCCCCCGGGCCCGGACGATCCACCGGATACCCTGCCTTTCACCGGCGGCAATTTCGGCGAGATGTTCATCGCAGCTCTGCTGATGCTGGCCGCGGGCGCAGGAATGGTGCCTCTACTCCCGCAAGCGTCGCGGGATGTAGCGCCACGGTCTCGCTGAACCAAGTCCGGCCTCGAAAGGACAAAGTCCGGCCTCGACAAGCCCCCGGTCACGAAAGTGGCCGGGGGCTACGAGCATCCCGGGCCGGGCAACGACTCAAAGTCCCGGCGACCTCTGCGTGACCGGGTCTGATCAGGCGCTGCCGCGGTCCATTGAGAACTCGAGCACCTGGGTGAGTCGGATGTTGTTGCCGGACGGGTCCCGGAACGAGGTGTCGATGCCATATGCCTGTTCGTGGGTGGATCGTTGAAGACGACACCACGGGCGCTTAGCTCGTCATAGGCGGCCTGGCAGTCATCCGTCTCCAAAAAGAGAGTGCCGCCGACACCCTTGGCAACCAACTCTGCCAGTTGCGCGCTGGAAGACTCATCGAGCATCGGCGGACCGGGTATGGGCATCAACGACGACCCCGAAGCCCGCCTGATCAGCGGGTCCGACTACTAGCCATCGAAAATCCCATTCCGGAACGGACACATCGCTCAGTACATCCCAACCGACCTTCGTCGTGTAGAAAGCGAGCGCCTCGTCCTGATCGTGAACCCACAACTGCGTGTTGGCGAGCTTGATCATCACGTCCTCCTTGTCTCGAGTACTGCGACGCTACGCCTCGACCGGGGCGTCGACTTCTCGAAACGTGCGGTTCTGCTTTCGCCCGTATGCGCGTGCGACACACATCGGGATACGGATGTGGCGCCGCTGCAGGTGGGAAGCGATGCCCGATACTGCAGCGGGGTTCTGTCCATAGACACGTTTGAAGCTGGTGATGAACGACCCAACGCTGGTGAGCCCCACCGCAAAGCAGATGTCGGTTACCGACCAGTCGGTATTGCGGAGTAGTGCGGCGGCGCGCTCGAGGCGGCGAGTGAGCAGATATTGGTGAGGTGACTCCCCGAAAGCGGCGCGGAACTGCCGGCTGAAATGGGCACGCGACAGTCCGGCGGCTCGGGCGAGATCGGCCACCGTAAGGGGCTCGAAATAGCGTGCGTCGGCCAGATCCTTCGCCAGCAGCAGGTACCTGGTCGCTTCAGCCATGGATCGATTGTTGCAGATGCGAGGTGACATGTGAGGGCGTGGAAGACGGCGACAAAGGGTGGCTCACACTGTCAGTCCCGATCGAAGGTTCTCCGTTGCGCCCGCTTGCCAAGCAAACGCTCGTGCTCTGCAGCGGTCTCTTCGTCGAAGCGCTGGCCCGATACCCGGCGGGGTTGCCGGCGACGACGGCGTAGGGCGGCACATCCTTGGTGACGACCGACCCGGCCGCCACAATGGCGCCACGGCCGATGGTGACACCGCTCAACACGATTGCCCCGTAGCCGATCCAGACGTCGTCCGCGATGTTGATGTTTGATCGGTCCGGGTTGTAGTCGGGATCACCGATCCACCGTGCCCGGCTGATGAAGCTTCCGACCTCGTGGATGTCGTGGTCGTCTCGACCGACCAGGCCGACAGAGTTGGCGATCAGCACGCCGTTTCCGATCTCACCGTCGACCTCGATCGTGCAGTACTTGCCCACGTAGCAGTCGTCGCCAAAGGTGAGCCGGTTTGGTGCCCAGATACGGCTGAACGGGCCGACATGGAACCGCTCGCCAACCGAGACGTTGGCCTTGACAGCGAGCTTCTTGTACAGCCACGACTTCATTGGCCATACCCTATCTGGTCGTGATGGTGACGGAAATGGCTCCGACGCTGACTGGCTCATCGTCGGCCTGCCAGAATGCCGCCGATGACCAACGAGAAGCAACACCTCGAGAGCAGAGCCGAGCGGCTCGAGTACGCCACCATCGGCTGGAACGTCATCGAGATGCTGATCACGATCGCCCTCGGCATTGCCGCCAGGTCGCTGGCACTGGTTGCCTTCGGGCTCGACACGATGGTCGAGCTGTTTGCGTCGGGTGTCGTGCTGTGGCATCTGCGTCACGACGGTCGACACACCGGACGGGTCACGGCCAGAGCGTTGCGTCTGGTTGCAGTTGCTTTCGCCGTGCTGGCAGTGGTGGTGGCGACGGGAGCTATCTGGGCGCTGGTGACGAAGTCCGCTCCCGACGAGTCGCCGTGGGGGATTGCCTACATCGCTGTCACCGTGCTGGTCATGCTCGCTCTGGGCCTGGCGAAGCGTGCCACCGGCAAGCAGTTGGGCAGCGAGCCGGTGATGGCGGAGGCACGCATGTCGATCCTCGACGCTGCGCTCGCCTTCGGCGTCCTGCTCGGCCTTGTCGGCAACGCTCGCCTTTGGCTGGTGGTGGGCAGACCCGATCGCCGCCATCCTCGTCGCGATCGCAGCACTCAACGAGACGAGAGAGAACCTAGAAGAAGCCCGGGAGCAAACCGTTCTGGCGTTGTACGCGCCATATTCGCCGGAATCAACGCCAGAAGGGTGATGACCCGTATGACCTACACCACCGTCCTGCTCGACAACGATCACACCCTCGTCGACTCCGACACCTCCGAGGTGGAGGCATTCTCGTTGGCGCTGCGCAATCAGGGCATCGACGATCCTATGCGCCATTTCGACACGTATCGTCGGATCAACCTCGGTCTCTGGCATCAGGTGGAGCTCGGCGAGATCAAACCCGATGAGGTGAGGGAGCGGCGTTTCGAAATGCTGCTCGATGAGCTGCAGGTGTCCGGTGACGTCACGCAGATGGCCGACGACTTCATCTACGGCTTCGCCACCTTCGGTGATCTCTACCCCGGGCACTGGGAGGTGCTCGAGCAGCTCAGCGAGCGGGTGACATCTGGCATTGGTGAGCAATGGGTTGAGCGAAGTGCAGCGACCCAGGATCGCCAGGCTCGGATCGAGCACTTCTTCGACGCCATCGTCATCTCCTCCGAAGTCGGCACCACCAAGCCGGGAACGAAGATCTTCGACATCGTGTTCGAGCAACTCGGCAAGCCGCCCAAAGAGACGGCGCTCATGGTCGGCGACAGCCTCACCTCCGACATCAAGGGCGGCGCCAACTACGGCATCGACACCTGCTGGTACAACCCAAACGGCAAGACCGCAGGGCCCAACGATCGGATCACCCACGAGATCAGGAAGCTGGAGGAATTGCTGGAGCTGGTTCAATAGGACCACCTGTCGAGGAGAGGCCGATGGACGGCGGCCGCCCGGAGTGTCCAACCGTCAAAACCCGCTTCTGGCGTCCATACGGGCACTATTTCGCCAGTATGGACGCCAGAACGCTGATTACTTGGTCGGGTCGGGCCGTGAGGTCCTGCCAGGTGAAGCGATACACCATCCACCCGCGCACCTGGGCACTGGTCTGTTTGTCGCGGTCTCGCTGGAACGAGTCGGGATCCATGTGAAGCGCTCGCTGTCGAGCTCCACGATCACCTTGCGCTCCACGTACGCAAAGTCGTACCTGCCGACGAAAGTGCCGCCCAGATCGGTGAGGGTGTATTGACTCGTCGGGCATGGGGAAACCTGCCCGCTCGACCAAGCCACGGAAGCGATCCTCCAGGCTGCTCTCGGTGACGGATTGCCAACGGAATCGCTCCTCGACGAGAGGCCGTATGGTGCCGACACCAGTGCGTCCCTTGCGGGCCACGCGACGGACGACTTGATCGACCTCTTCGACTGGTCACGAGCGACGTGCGTAGCGCGTTGTCGAAACATCTCGCCACGACTCCCATGCGTGTGGACGCACCCAGGTCGACGAGAGTCCGGGCAGGCGACGTGGTGGGGATCCCGTCGACGAGACGAATGTCGTCCTCGATGAGATCCTTCGACTCATGGACGATGAACGGAAGACGTCGTACCCGGAGGTGGCGGGCCGAGACGATCTCGATGCGCTCAGGGCGGCGATCTGTCATGCTCCACAAGTGGGCAGCCGTCTGGTGAGATGCGGCCGATGGTGGGGTTGCCGACAGCACTGCGGCGACGACGTCCCGATGCCACGTGGCCTCAGATCCGGCGAGCCCGTACACCCGGGGATGTATCAGCTCGTAGAGGCCTCGCGAGGTGCGACTGATGACGGTACGCCGGGCGAACCCACAAGCCTCCGCCTGCGAGAGAGTGAAGAGACCCCGTTGCTCGCGGGCAACCTTGCTGAGCAGCACGTCACGTTCCGACACACCGCAACGCTGCCATCAACCGGCCAGGGATGGAAGACCCTTGTGCGTTCTGGCGTCCAAACGGGCGAAATATCGCCCGATTGGACGCCAGAACGGGTTTTGTCTAGAATCCGGGTTGTGATGAACTCCGTTGTGTACGTCGTCCTCTCGGCGTTGTGGGCGGTTGCCTACGTGTTGTGCCGGGTCGAGGCGGACTACTCGTCTCGGGTGATGATCGGGTCGGGGGTCACACGGCGGAGGCTGCCGTGGTCGAAATTCCGACGTCCCGGCATCTTCGCAACTGGCTGGCTCGCCGGCTCACCTCGCCTCCCGGTGCTCCTCGAACGGGAAACATATGACACTCCGTATGGGAGCATGACTCGAGGAGACCCACATTGCCTATCTCATTCCGGCGTGCCCTGGAAGGGCCGCCGCCACGCGACCTATACCGGGTGCTCGAGACCGCAAACGAGATCGAGCCCGAACTGACCAAGCTCACAGACGAGCAGCTCCGGCTGCGCCCACACTGACATCTCCCGGCGGAACGGCTGGCGCTTGCCCGGGTGGCGGCACAGCGCACGCTCGGCGAGCGTCCTCACGACGAGCAGGTGCTCGGAGCCGCTGCGATGGCTTCGGGGTACGTGATAGAGATGCTCACCGGCGAGGGCAAGACCCTGGCCGCGGCTCTGGCCGCATATGACCTCGCCGCCGATGGTCCGGTTCATATCGCCACCGCCAACGACTATCTGGCGCAGCGAGATGCGGAGTGGATGAGACCACTGTACGAGTACCTCGGCATCACCGTCGGAGTGACCACCCCGGCGATGACGCGGGCCGAGAAACGTGCTGCCTACGCGCTGTGACGTGACATACGCCACCGCACGCGAGCTTGCCTTCGATTACCTCAGGGACACATTCACGGTGACGCCCGCCAATCGCCTGCAGCGAGGTCACCACATCGCGCTGATCGACGAGATCGACTTCATCCTCCTGGACGAGGCCCGTATCCCGTTCGTCCTGACCAAGAAGAGAGCCGGTCGACCCGCAAGGGCCTGGCACGAAGCAGCTTCGGTCGTCGCAGGTCTAGAGCCGGAGGTCGACTTCAGGGCCGACGACGGGCAACGCACCGCATGGCTCACAGAAACCGGCGTCATCAAGGTCGAGCATGTGATCGGCGACGGTGCGATGTCCGACCCCGAATCGGCGTCGGGGGCGAACATCCACATGGCACTCCGTGCGCAGCGCCACGGTGCAGCGCGACCGCGACTACGTCGTCATCGGGGGACGGGTCCACATCGTCGACGAGTTCACCGGCCGTATCCTCCCCGGGCGCCGCTGGACCGACGGGCTCCATCAGGCGGTTGAAGCCAAGGAGGCCGTCACCATCAGGGAGGACTCACGCCCACTCGCACAGATCACGATCCGTAGCTATCTGTCGCGCTATGAGTCGGTGATCGGCATGTCCGGAACGGCGATGGCGGCTGCACTGGAGTTTCACGACACATACGGTGTGGATGTCATTGGTATCCCGCCGCATCGGCCCGTTGATCCGGGAGGACTTGGCCGATCGAGTATTTGCGACCGCAGCGGAGAAGTACGACGAGGTAGTGACAGAGGTCGTCGAGCGGCACCGCAGCGGGCAGCCGCTGCTCATCGGGACGACGACGGTGGCTCATTCGGAATATCTGAGTGCGCGGCTCGAACGAGCGCGACATCGAGCACCGGGTACTCAATGCCAAAGCAGCATGCAGCCGAGGCGGCGATCATTGCCGAGGCGGGGCGCCTCGGTGCGGTGACGGTGGCCACCAACATGGCCGGCCGTGGGGTGGACATCAAGCTAGGGGGCGCCGATCAGTCCGATCACGAGGCCGTGGTCCACACCGGCGGGTTGTGTGTCATTGGTGTCGAGCGTTACTGCAGTCGCCCGGGTCGACGATCAACTCCGCGGCCGTGCCGGCAGGCAGGGCGATCCCGGCCAGAGCGTGTTCTTTGCTTCGCTCGAAGACGACATCGTCATCACTCAGGGCCCGCTCAGCCCGGATCCGCTCATCGGTGGCCTGCAGCGTGCCGTCGAGGTGGCTCAGCGCAACAACGAGGTCCGGGACATGGATCTGCGGGCTGCAAGCCACGAATACGACGAGATCATCGACGGCCATTATGCCGGGGTGTGCCGATTTCGTGATGAGGTGGTCGGCGCCGCGGACTTTGATGCGTGGAGTCGGGAGCTGCTCGATCCGAAACATCGAGTCCGGCACGTTGTCAGGCGACGCGGTCGGTCGGTGGGAAGCACAGCGCGAGCTCGCTGGTCCGCACTGGCAACAGGTACAGCGGCTGGTGATGTACTCCGTCACCGAGCAGGGGTGGACCGAGGTGCTGGAGACCATGCATGGTCTGCGCAACTGGGTGAATCTCGTTGCATACGGCGGCAACTACCCGATCACGGAGTGGCGGAGGCGCAGCGATGCAGCCGTTGCCGACATGAGACAGGGACACCGAGATCGACTATCTCACCGCCTGCTCGACCATCGAGATCGCCCACGGTCGCAAGCCCGCACCGACGAACCCGAGCCGGACACCGATCTCGATCCGCTGCCGCCCCCGGATGATCCACAATTGCCGCGGCTGGCGGTCCGCCCTCAGGAGCGCCAGATCCGTCTCAACTCTCGACTGGGCAGAAGGCATGAACGGCCCGGGGATCCAAGAGGTTGTGGTGGTCGTGGACCCATCCGGCGCCGAGGATGATGACGTTGCCCTCTCGGACGACGGAACCATCGTGTACATCGACGCTGACTGACCACCGTCCCGCTTCGAGAATCTCCCCAAAAACCGGGAACCTATTTCGCACTTGCGGACAACTAAATGGTGAAGGCTCGGATGAAGGGGTGAGGAACGACGATGGACCGAGCAACGAGACGGGCTGTGGTGATCCGGGTTGTTGTTGTGGCTGCGACACTGCTGGTGATGGCGGTGATCTCGCTGACGAGAGGCACCAATGCTGAGGCGGCGATCGATCTCGACCGCGCCCAACATGCATCGGTTGCGGCGGTGATGGCGGGCATCGACTACCAGGTGGTCCCGCCCGTCGGGTACTCGGATGTGGTCGATCCGGCCACGGGGAGCGCCTACCTGGCCCAGACGGCCCGGCCCTTCCTGGCCAATCCGTCGAATCGGGTGAGTGGCACTTTCGAGTACCGCGGTAACTTCTCCCGATGCCGTGGCGGCGTTCCACGAATCGCTTGGTGTCGATCCTGGTGATTGGGCCGACGAGACGACCGGGGAGATCGTCATGATGGTCTGGCACGTGGAGCAGGGGACCTTCGGTGGAAGTTCCGACGGGGACACGCTCGTGGTGTTGCTAGATCCCGACACCGGTCTCGAGACCCGAGCGCTCGTTGAGTATGCCCAAGCCGATGACCTGCGTTCCCGTGCCAACACGGTGATGGTCGACGATCTCGCGATTGGTGGCCTGACGGCTCGGTGAGTCGAATCCTCTGACACGTCCCGTTGGCATGAAAACGGAAGGTTCTGGCTAAACCTATCGCGGCTAACTGTCGATTGAGTGAAGGTCAACCACGGCGTGACTGAGGAGAGCCGATGCGTTCGAGGATCTTGAGCCCACTCGTCCTAGTGCTGGCGAGCATGATGATTGCGGGAGTTGCCGTTGCTGCCTTGCCGCCGGGAGGCACCTTCGACGACGACAACGGGAACATCCACGAGTCCAACATCGAAGCCATTGCGGCGGCGGGGATCACCAAGGGCTGCAACCCACCGTACAACGATCGCTACTGCCCGAACAGCAATGTCACCCGGGGTCAGATGGCGGCGTTCCTCAATCGGGCCCTCGGCCTGGACGCCGCATCGACCGACTACTTCACCGATGACGACGGCATCGTTTTCGAGGCGGACATCAATGCCATCGCCGCCGCCGGCATCACCAAAGGGATGCAATCCCCCCGACAACGATCTGTTCTGCGCCGACGACCCGGTGACCAGGGAACAGATGGCGGCGTTCCTCGCCCGCGCCTTCAGCTACCCGGCGGCCGCGGAGGACTACTTCATGGACGATGAGTCGTCGATCTTCCAAGCGAGCATCAATGCCATTGCCGCCGCCGGTGTGACTTCCGGCTGCAACCCGCCTGCGAACGACCAGTACTGTCCCACGGACCTGGTCAAGCGCGACCAGATGGCGTCATTCTTCGCCCGAGCTCTCGGCCTCGACCCGATCACCCCGCCACCGCCGGAGACACCGGACGCGATCATCGTGGACCACAACGCCACCGACATCGATGCGATCCCGGAGGTATGGCTCGATGCCGCGGCCGAGGATGTGATCTGGGCATATGGCTCGACCTCGCATGGCACCCAGATCTGGACCGGCGCCGAGGACCTCGACAACTGGTTGGGGCTGTCGTTCGAGAAGACCTACCGTTCGGTCCCGGTGTTGGATGTGCCCGCACAACTGAGAATGGCATACGACTCCGGCTGGTCGTGGAACGCCTCTGCGTACCTCAGCCAGGCGCGGGCGATTCTCGCCGATGCCCCTGAGGCGAATGCCTTCTCGTGGTCGTGGTGTGGTGAGATGTCGAGTTCCTACACCGACGTCGACGCGTACCTGAGTGCGATGACGACTCTGGAGGCCGAGTATCCGGACGTTACGTTTGTCTACATGACGGGCCACTTGGACGGCGGCAGCGCTTCGCTCGACGCCAACAACGACAAGGTCCGCCAACACGTGCTCGACAACGGGGGAGTGTTGTTCGACTTCGCCGACATCGAGCAGTACGACCCGGCGGGCAAGTTCTACGCCGACGGCTCCGATGCCTGTGAGTGGTGTAGCACCTGGTGCTCGACCCACCCGGAGGATTGCGCCGACCTCGGCGACTCGTGTGCCCACAGCCACCCGTTCAACTGCCGCCGCAAAGGCATGGCCTTCTGGTGGTTGTCAGCCCGCCTCGCCGGCTGGGACGGCGCCTAAGACCACTTCTGGCGTCGGAAACCGGAACATATTCCGATTTCCGACGCCAGATGGAGAAAACACTGTGCCGAGGGCGAGGGAAGCATGATTCTCCGGCTCGACGCCGATTCGCCGATCCCTGCCTTCGAGCAGATCCGCAGCCAAATCACCGCCATGTCCGTATCGGGTGTGCTCCCGGTCGGAACCCGGCTTCCCACGATCCGCCAGCTCGCCAGAGACCTCGGCATCGCTCCTGGCACGGTGGCGCGGGCTTATCAGGAAATGGAACGAGACGGCGTGCTGGAGACTCGAGGACGGCATGGCAGCTTCGTCTCGGAGCAGAGCGTCGGCGAACGCAGCGACACCGACCTGGAGCGCGCTGCTGAAACGCTGGCGGTCCGTGGCCATCAGCTCGGCCTGAGCGTCGATCAGGTTGTTGAGCGTGTTCGCCGGGCGTTCCAGTCGGTGGCCGAGCAGCCCTGAGAAGCAACCTACCCAGCAGTCGGGCGGCGCGCTACCCGGCGATCAACGGGTTTCGGGTCCTGATCGGGAATCGGGTGAAGTCGCGGTCCGCCGACCATAGCTCGGTGACCCCCGCCCCGTTGCACAGGGCAGCGATCCTGGCATCGTGGACTCGTGGCCCGGTTGCGCCCGTGGTCATCATCGGCTTCAACTGATCCCAGTGGTCATTCCCCTCGGCGATCACGACGAGTGAAGGCGAGTCGAGCCATGCCTCCACCTGGGCGACGGCCGTGTCGGCAGGTGTAGGCGGATCGTAGATACGGGGGTGGGTGACCACCGCCAGGAACTCGTGGATACACGGCCATGGGATTGCCCACGACCTTCGCCCTTCTGCAAGCGCCCGGATCGCTGCTTGCGCCGGCCGGTGATAGGCCGAATCGCCGCGGTGTGCGTAGACGAGGATGTTGGTGTCGACTGCGATCATCCGCCGCGGCCCTCGTAGATGAGCTCACGCACCGTGCTCCAGTCGCCTTCGTCGATGCCTGGCTGTGTCCCCGATCCTGTGAAGGATCCGTCCACGAGGACGAACTCGCCACCGCTGTCGTCGGCGAGCTCATGACGTAGCCCGCGTTCGATGAGATCTCGCAGGGTCGTGCCCCGGGTAGCGGCGATGCGCTTGGCCGCACTCAGCAGATCATCCGAGATCTCGACAGTTGTCTTCATACAGATAACCATAGCAGTTGGCCCATATATATGGGTCAACTGCTAGGACTTGGTGTTCAGGCACATCCGGGAGGATCCGTGGCGGGCACATAGGTGACCGTGACGCCGGATCCTGGCACGGTTGCCTCGATGGTGGCGTCGTCAACCAACGTCAACTCGAGGTCGAGCGGGTCGTTGGCGACACCCCAGGCGCGAGGTACCGGGTCGACACCAGTTGCATCGGCCTTGTCGAGATCGATTGCTTTCCAGGCCTGCCCGTTCACCCGGACGGGCAGCCACTCGACGCCGCAGTGGGTGTAGAGCGCGGTAGGCGACTCTCGTCTCGCCGATGGCGAGGCGTCCCTCGGCGTCTAGCGGTGCGTAGGTTGCATCTGCAGGCGGGTTGAGCTCGCCGGGTGCGACGAACGTCAGCCCATTGGTGCAGCAGGCCGGAGGGTCGCCGGCATCGATCCACAGGGAGAATCCACCGGTTGGCAATGCGGCTCGGTCGACGGCGACCACCACGGCGTGACTAATGGCATCAAGCCTGCAATTGGTACGCCCATCGGCGATCGGGATCTGGGGATAGACCCTCTGGTCACCGTCGTTGTAGATGAGCGCCTGTATCGGGTCGAGGGGACAACTCGACGACTCGACGGCACCGAAGTAGAGAACTACGGACGTGGCAAAGTCGACTTCGGGGACGTCACCGACCAGTCCGAGATGCGACCACAGCGACGCTAGCTCATCATCGGTCGTGGCGATGTCGGTCACATACACGTCGCCAACCTTGGCGCCGTCGAAGAGCACTCGGTAAGGCAGCGAGGTCATCTCCTCGGGCACGTTTCCCTCGGAGACTGTCGCCTGCCCATCCACCTCGCAGACGATGACCGAGCCGATGAACCACTCGCTGCTCCCATCATGCTGATACAGCTCGACCACAGCCCGTGGCTGTGCCGACGAGCCGGCAATCCAGGTATCCGAGCGCTCCTCCCGGATGAAGTCGAGGCCGACCACGCCGTACTCACCCGGCAACGCCGCCAGCGCGTCATCAGACGTCGCATAGCCGACAGCGGGATCGCCGGGCAGCGTTCTACCCGACCCCAGGCATCGAGCCGGTTGCATTGCCTCGTCGCCGGTTGCATAGTGGCCGCCGCCGGCGCCGATCACCTCACCGGAGACGTCGGTGTAGCGCACGAGAATCGATCCGACCTCGGCGACGTCGTCGATCTCGGTGATTGCCGCTGTGCCGGTGGCGAGCTCGTCACGATCGACGACCACGTTGATCGGCTCGCCACCGATCCGCGTCACGGTCGCGACGGCTCCGGTCGCCCCCGGCTGTTCCAACAGGGATATGTTCGGGGTATCGGTGTCACCGCCCCTGAGAACCGGCGGAATGTTCACCTGGAGGATCACACGGCCTCCGGTGGCGTCGGGGGCAATGACTAGATCCACGTCGTTCTTGCCGCTCATGCCGATCCGCAAAACCGCGGGAGACGATGACGGGTTGTCATCAACACGTGTCACGACCGGATCGTCCCAACCCAAGACTTCAACAGCGAACGCGGTAGCCAGCTCCTCTGCGGCTACCTGCCGTGGCTGATCCGGCCATACGTGGTAGATGCCGAGCTCCACTGCTGAGATGTTTCCCGTGATCGGAGGTTGCTCGCTGTCGCCGATGGGCTGCGGGCCATCGCCAAACGAGAACACCGCCATGCCGATGCCGACAACGAGCACTAGGACGAAGCCAGCTGCGAATGCGGTGGCCGGAGACAGCTTGAAGCGTCTGCGACGCACGGGTGCCGCCAACTCCGGGGGCTCCGGGCTGGCGGCGACGTATGTCGCCATCGCCTTGCGCAGCGTGCGATCGAGCTCATCGCTCATCGAGAACCTCCTGGAGCCTTTCTCTTGCTCTGGCCAGATAGCGCTTCACCGTGCCCTCACCGAGACCGAGGCGCTCGGCGATCTGGGCAACCGTGATGTCTTCCCAATACATGAGGAAGATGCACGCCCGCTGGCGTTGGCTGAGCCGAGCTACAGCCTCCAGCACCTCGGGCTGCACATCGGGCTGGTGCTCGATCAGACGCTGGGCGACCCGCTGCTCGCGTGCCCGACGCCGGATCGTGCTCCGCTGCATCGAGCGTGCCTTGGTCAGCACCGCCCGGTAGAGAAGCGCCCGGGGATAGTCCGCGTTCACCAGCCGACCAGACGCCAGCAGTGACTCGACCGCGTCCACGACCACATCTGCGGCGTCGTCGGGGCCGACCAAGACGGTGGCGAAGCGTGTCAGCGCGATCGCGTGGTCGCGGTACAGGTCGCTCGTTTCGCGAGTCTCGATCAGCTCCACATCTTCCTCACCCTATGAGTCGCCACGGCAAGGGGGTTGGGTTGTCACCGATGCTCGGATCCGCGGTCCCCGGCTCCGCGGGCGGCGGTCAACAGCGCCGCCAATATCACCACAATTCGGTTTCCGCTCTTCACACCCATACGACGCTACAACAGCCTGATACGTTCCTGTAGGAACACTTCGGATAGGCTTGACCGGGTCGCAAGCGCGGAGGAATGCCAAGTGGAGCCCATCCCACCCGATTCGGAGCTGATCGAGCGGGCGGTGGCGTTGCACGAGGCGCTCACTGCGATGCAGCCATCCGACGACTTCACTGTCGGCGCCAAAGAGAGCCTGTCCGGCGTGCTCACACAGGTCATCGCCGAGTTGCGAGGGGAGCGAGACCTGCATATCACGCGGTTCCGCCCTGATGGTCTCACCAGCTACCTGAAGAACAACTACGAGGGCACGCTGGCGACCCAGGAGGGCAGGGACATGTACGACTTCGTCCGCACGCTGGCGTACCGGGCGGAGGCACTCGACCTGCCGCGTATCGTGCCTGTCAACGAGCAGTGAGCTAGCTACCGGGCAACAGCTCCAGGCTGGCGACTGTCGTCGCCCTGATCTTCTCAGATGTCCAGGCGATAGAAATCGACTTGCCTGTCCGGTAGAGGTCGAGCTGATCGGCATAGTGTGGTGACATCGGGTTGCCCGACTGCCCGCCGGGGAGTACGAACCGGTTGCCGTCCCAGTCGCCGACCTCAACCGACATTCGCATCGATGCCACGAACCCCGAGTTTGCCGTCGGGTCGAGGAACGACACTGCAGCCTGGCTGACCGTGTTGGCGTCCCCGCCCCACGGGAAGGGGCCAAGGTTGAACACCTTGTCCAGCGGCTTCCTTTCGCCGACCGGGTGCTTGAACGTCAGCGGCCGGACCGCACCCCAACTCCAGTGGTCCGTGTCGGGACCGCGCCACTCGATCAGCTGCTTGACGGCCTCGGCGAGGGCTGCTGCGATCTCGGCGTCCCACCCTCCTTCGAACCAGCCGTCGGGACGCTGCTGGACGAGGTGAGAGAGATGGCCGACACGCCGCGTGAAGATGCCCATCTCGGGATGCAGCGCATCCATGCCCTTGCCGAGCGCCCATTCGGCAGTGTGGGGAGCCTTCGCATAGACAACACGTCTGGCGAGGTTGACGACGAACAGTTCGTACACGCTCGCCGGGATCGAGTCGATGCCGGCGACCCCGTCCCACCCACGCAACATCCCGAGTGCCATGGTGGCGTCCGGGTCTTCGGTGGCGATACCGAGAACGACGTCGCGCATCTCACGCCACGGGATCGTGGTCCTGTCGATCTGGAGCGCCGCCACGTCGTCGAGGGTCCATTTGTCGTGTGCCGTGAGCTCTTCGGTGATTCGCGCCACCCGGTAGCCGTCGATGAAGTCGTAGCCGACAAAGGCGCCGCCGTCTCCACCGATCGGCTTGTTGTTGGCGGTGGCGATGTAGCCCGCCTCCGGGTTGACGGCGTGTGGTAGGTCGGCGATGTCGACGATCCCATCCTCCCAGCCGAAGGTCGGGTCCCATCCCGCGGCGGGCAGGGTTCCGTGACCCGACTTGCGGATCGGGGTGTCGCCCGCGAGTTGCCATGCGATGTCACCGTTTTCGTAGCCGGAGACGATGTTGATCGGCAGGCTCGGCCAGTGCCGGTAGGCGTGGCTCAGCTCCTGGGGCGTCGAGACGGTCTGCAAGCTGAGCATGCCGCGGCCCGGCACCGGGTCGAGCCACGTGGCCCGGAGTGCGATGGCCGCCTCGTTGTCGGCGAGCGCAGGGCCGATGATCGGGCCGTGCGGCGTCTCCAGCACCTCCTCGATGACCGACTCGCCACCTTTGACGTTGATCGTCTCCCGGTGCACCGTGCAGGGGACGAACTCGTCGCCGATACGCACACTGGCCCCGTCGGGGCCGACCTCCTCGAGGAACAGGTCGGTATTGTCGATCAGCCCTGCGGTCACGCCCCACGCCCCCCTGCCGTTGAAACCGACGGGGAATGCCGGTGCTCCCACCAGGGCGGCGCCGGCGAGATGCCACCTCGGGGTCGAGACGTGGGCCAGGTGCCAGTGGGAGGGATGAGAGGGGGCGAGGTGAGGGTCGTTGGCGACGATGGGGCGGCCAGATGCGGTGCGTGATCCGGCGATCGCCCAGTTGTTCGACCCGCCACCCATCCCGGTGACGGCGGTGAACAACTCGAGGTCGCTGGCCAGCCGATCGATGGCGGGGCCCGCCGACTTGCCGACCGGGATCGTTGCGGGCAGCCACTCGGGATAGGTCGGGTCGAGGGCAAGCATCGCCTCGACGCCGTCCTCAGCGATCATCTTGTACCGCATCAGCTCCGCATCCCAGTTCGACGCCAGCAAGAACGGCATCAGCTTCATGAGACCGAGTATGTCGGTGACCTCGTAGCGGCTCGGTTTGCTGCGCAGCAATGTGAATTCGTGTGCCACCTTTGAAGAGCCGATCGTTGCTCCCTGCGAGACTCCGGCCGCAAATGCCTCGAGCATGGAGCGGATATCGTCGTCGAGCGCGCCGAGCTGGGCGAGTGAGGACCGCCGGAAGCCGATGCGACGTGATAGCCGATCGAGCGGCAATGCGTCCGGCCCGATCAGCTCGGAGAGCGTGCCGCGCACCAGCCGCAGGATCGACTCGATCTGGAAGGCGCGGTCCTGACCCTGCACGAACCCGTGGCCGAACCAGGCGTCAACGTCGTTGTCAGCATCGATGTATGCGACGCCGTATCCGTCACGGGCAATGTGGACCGTCCCTGTGATGCCGGGCACTCGCATGGTCCCCGCGGTGATGGGGAGTCGCTTCCCCAGGAGTGCTCTCATCAGGCTGCCGACGATATTCACGCCAAAACCTCCGGGTAGGACAAGCAATCATGCCACAGTGTCGCTGCCCGCTGCACTGTGCGGCGTGTCAGCTTCTCAGCTGCCGGAGGTGACGGTGTCCCAGGTGGTTGCGTCCTGGGTGATGAACAGACCTTCGCGGGTGGTGAGCCAGGCAGTGTCGTTGTCGAGCGCCTGGATTCGGAGCACCGGGGAGGGCGGATTCGCCGGGTCTGTGATTCGCCACGTTGCGCCACCATCGGTAGTCACCGATGCGGTGGCGGCTTCGTCCGTTCCCGAGGCGACCCACCAAGTCATCTCGTCGACGAACACAATGGGAGGGGAGTGGAGCTCTGCTGTGTCGATCGCTGTCGGGATCACCCGCAGGAGGTTGACCGGGACACCTTGCTCGTCTGTTGTGTAGACGGCAATGTCGACGGTCGGGGCGTCGTTGAGCGCCACCGCCAGCAGGCCATGATCGCCGAGCAGGGTCGGGATTCCGTAGATGGCAAAACCGGGGTCCCTGCCCTCGGGTAGCTGAGCCCTCACCTCTTGCCAGTCGCGCCCATAGTTGAGCGTGTAGTGGAGGCTGCCACCTTTACCGTTGTCGAAGAACGGGGTGCCCCCGAGCCAGCCGAGCCCGTCGGATTCGAACCAGATGTCCCCGCTCTGCGGCAGACAAGCATTCAGCGACTTCCACGTGTGCCCACCATCGGTGGTCTGTTCCAACGTCGGGCATTCCGAGGCGGCGGGATTGAAGGCATACGACCATCCCACGTCGGGGCTGAAGAAATGGATGGTTCTGGTGGCACCGGCATGATGGAGTGGGGCGAACTCATGAACCGCCGTCCACGTTGTTCCGCCGTCCGTCGTCGAGACCAGCTGCGACTGCATTGCCGCATCATTGAGGATGACGTATCCGACCTTGCCGTTGAGGAAGCTCGCGGACGTGACCTCTTGCCAGGTCGGGTCTCGAGGAGGGGTCACATCGGACCAGGTGCTGCCGCCATCGCCGGTCAGCATCAATCGTTCTGGGCCGGCTGCGACCCCAACCCCGGAACGTTCGAGCCAACCTTCGCTCATTGGTATCAGGAGCCCCGCTTGGCGGGTGAAGCAGGAGTCGTGGTCCCTCCACAGTGCGAACGCCTGGTCGGCGGGCAGGACGATCGGATCTTCGGGACTGGTTGTCACGACTCCGTCCTGCAACGTTACGGTGACCGAGCTGACGCGCACGTCGGTTCCTGCAGGCTCGAATGTCAACGCCGCGATACCGCGCTCGCTGCAGGAGAAGCTGCTGCCCGTCAGCGGTGTTGCGGCGTCGCCACTCTCGAGGATGACCGGCCACGAGTAGTCGACAGGCTGGAGCACACCGTCGATGAGCGTGGCGGCAAAGTAGATGACCCCATGACCCGTGGCGGCTGAGTAGAACAGCTCCTGGGTACCGTTGCCGTCGATGTCGTACGACCCTACGTAGAACGGCGGTTTGTTCTGACCGCCGACGTCGATCGAGGTCTGGAGGTCCTCTCCGCAGACGACGAGGTCGTAGCCGCCGTCGTCACGTTGGTTCATGTAGATGTTGTCTTCGATGCCATCGCCGCTGATGTCGACTGTGGCTTCCGGTTCTCCATAGTCTGTGCACGATCTCTTTGACGAGGCAGGGGCAACCGTTGTCACCGTGGTGGATGTTGGTGGTGATGTGCTGCTGGTCTCACTGTGAGCCGTGGTCGTGGGTGCGGTGCCGGTGGTCTCAGTCGTGTTGCTCGCCGCACAACCGGCCGTGAACAGGATCGCCGCTATCACAATTGCCCAGCGTGTCATCTGTAGCTCCTCGAGCGCCTTCCTGCGGAGGCTACTGCGTTGCGCTAATCACACGATCGGGCAAAGGTGGCGACGATGGCGCCGGTGGCGAACGTCCGGCTCTCACCACCAGCCACTTCGAGGGTCACGATCCGCCCGTCGGGCTCCGGGCAGATCAGGTACTCGCCGTCGAAGTCGGGACGTCCGCATTGCTCGTTGATGTTGTCTCCGACCTCCGGGATTGCCACTTCCCATTCGTACGAGTCGATTGTCTCCCCGCTCGCCGATTCGACGATCTCGGTGTCGACGTACTGGAAATATGGATCCGAGCCGGCGTCGTATTGGAGGTCACGCATCGTGTCTAGTCGCAGCGATGCAGAGTCTGACGTGACCAAGGTGTCGGCCTTAACAGCCCGCTCCCACAGCAGCGTCCCTGCGGAGATGTCGTATACGGAGATGTGGTCCGGGGCAGTGCGCAGCACCACCGACTCGCCGACTATCAGCCCGGTAGACGCCGCTGGTCCGACCGGGAGCCGGTCACCCGTATCCAGCTCGATGACGGTCGATCCGCCAGATCCAACGACGAGCGCACGAATGCTCCCGTCTACGGCTGCAACGTCGGTGAGATGCTCGCCCGCGACGAGTGCAGCCGGCTCAGCCCCGTCCACCTGGATCCGGTCCATAGCATCGAGGGTCTGGAAGACCAGCCGATCATCGACGTAGAAGGCGATTGCAGTAGGTTCATCGAGCAACGTCTTCGATGTGCCGTTGGCATCGTGGAGGACGATCCCGTTGAGCCCGGCGGTGACGTACCACGGTGCGCTCGGCGGTCTCACCGGCAGCGTGTAGCAATAGGGATCCGCTTCCCAGTACGGCGAGCACAGATAGAAATCACCGTTGGGTATGTCATCCGGCAGGAAGACGGTCACGGTATCGGTGCCCGGCACGTGCTGGCTCGGTTCCACGCCGGCGGCGCCCCGCTGCCACGTTGGCGGAGTGTCACTCGTGGCGGCTGTCAGCACGTACCAGGGCTGTGAGCCGAAGCGATCGACCGACGAGATGATGACATACTGGCCGCGGTTGGTGTATCCCTCCGGGGCATCCAGGGTCAGTGTGGCTCCGGCGCTGGTCAGTGGGAGATCAGCCACGACAGCAGGTGTCTCAGGGACGACAAACCGAAGCTCTGAGCGGGCGCTGCTCAACACGAGCTCATCACCGTCGATCCGGATTGTCTCGCTGAGGGGCAGCGCCTCGTTGAAGGACTTCGATGTTTCGGAAGCTTCGCCACACCCCACTGCGGTCGTTATGTACGGGCCGATGCCAAACCACTCGCCGGTGATGTCGACCGGGCCCTGGGCATCGTTGCAATCGATAGGAAAAGCGATCTGGCCCCGATCGAGCGATATCGGATAACCGCCGGTGGTCTCCGTCGCGAATTGAGTTCCGTCGAGTACCCCCGAGACCAGACGCCAATCCCCGTCGTATGGTGACGGCTCTGCGACGATCGCATGGAAATGATCGATAGTCACCGATCTGGTGTCCTCTCCGGTGATGCTCTCGAATGCCACCAGGTGTCCGTCGGTCTTGGAGAACGAAACACTGATGGAATCGGGCTGCCCACTGAGGGCGGCGGCGATTTGATCGAACAGATCTTCAGCCGGCGTCTCTCTGTCGTCCCACTCGGCAAACCTGCGTACCCAGGCCGTCGTTGCGTCGGGGCAGTCGCATTCAACGGTGAGCAAATAGCCATAGCTCTGTAGGTTCGAGTCGCTCCATCGAGTGCGAGCGGCGGTGAGAGCGGCATCCACGGCGGCGAACCCATCGGCGGTGGAGCCCGAGGCGGTTGTGATCTCCGGCGTAGTTGTCGTCGTGGCCGGCGATGTGGTGGCTGTTGTGGAGGTCGATGAGGTTGTAGTGGGTTTGGCCGATTGGGCCGGTTCGGTGGTCGATCCACGTAGTGCCAGTAACACTCCGCCGATCATCAGGATCACAAGGGCAAACGCGGTGACTCCGACGCGCACGATTCGACGCCGTGACACGTCACTCACTGTGCCGTCCGGTTCTCGTCACAGATCCATCCGAAACGACCGTGGATGTTTGTCCTTCGTCGAAGATGCGATCCCCCTCTGTCCTATATGTCATAGACGTCGCGGCCCGGCCGTGGGTTCCCGGCGGACTGTATCGCAGCTTCACGTGTGTCGCTGCAGTTTGCGCCGGTGGAGGCGGAACTCATCGTGTGCCAGAGACGTTGTGAGGAGTATGGGGAGGTCCCGCCGACTGGTTCTTGGTGCAGCGTTGACGGTGTTGTTGGCGGCGTGCACAACTGCCGAGCCAGATTCATCGGCCTCGACACCTTCAACAGCCTCGTCGATGACGGGCGCCGCGCAGACCACATCCACCACGAGTGTTGTCCCCACCACAGCCGCGACGATGACGGCGCGATTCGACGAGCGCTCGGGTGCGAACATCTTTGTGCTGCTCGAGCGCGGGGACGCCAGCAACGCGGCCGGCTGGAACTCGCCTCTAGGCGAGCTGGCATCGTTGCCGGGCGACGCTGAGGCAGCGGTGCCCGACGGCCGGGGCGGGATCGTGTTTGTCACCGATGCGCAAGTCTGGTGGATCCGCGAGCCGTCCGCTGAGCCCGCAGTCATCGAACAGCCAGGCATTCCAGTGCATCTGGTGGGGCTTCGCTACATCGATGGAGAGCCCGAAGTGCTGGTGTTGATCGGGCAGAAACTCATCGGCTACGACCAAGGTAGGAGCGAGTTGAGGGTCCTGTTCGACCAGATTGCTGGTGATGTGGTCGATATCGACGTTGACGGTGACCACGCAGTGTTGGTGGTTGAGAGCGAGCCCGGTTCGCGCGGTTGAGCTGGTGTCGATATCGACCGGTGCTGTGGCTGAGTTGGTCGCACCAATCGTCGCCGACGATCCCGCTGCGCCGACGCTGGCCGCGATCTCAGGCAGCAACATCGTGGTCATGTTCGGTGAGCAACCGGGACGGGTCTTCACTACGAATGGGACAAATCGCGGGGAAGTGAACCTCCGCATCGAGGACATAGGTGTCTCCTCGGTGGATCTCGCCGGCGGGCAGTTGCTGGCGGCGTTTGGCGAGGCGGCGATGGTGACCAACATCGACACGGGCGAGCGGTACGTGGCCACCACCCCGAACGGATGGGTTGTCGATGCGGTGTGGGGCACAGCCCCTGAGCCGGCGCTACCCGACTTTGCCGCGGATCGCTGCCGAGTCAACAGCGCAATGGTCGAGGCGGACAAGAGCGATCCGTATCTCAATGTTCGCATGGGGCCTGGAACATCCAGCAACATCCTGGCCAAGCTCCCGCCAACGTATACCGGTCTGCGCTGGACGGGGGAGGAACAAACCACCGACGACGGCGCCATTTGGTACCAGGTCACTCTGCTCGACCCGGTTGCCACAACACCGGGGGAGCCCCTCGAGGGGAGGAACCCGGTCGGGTGGGTCAACTCTGCCTTCCTCGAGTTTCTACCGCAGGGTCTGCCGGTGACCTTGGACGAGGTACCTGCCTGCGTTGATCACATCGGGGATATTGCAGCGGTGAGGGGCTCTCATCCTGCAAGCGGAATCTATGCGTTGGAGAGCGCCTATCTCTCCGCTCATTGCCTACGTGTGGTTGTCACGTTCGGGTCGGGTGAGATGCCATTCACGTGGGATGTGGCTCGCAACATCGTCCCAGCCGATTCGGTACCTGAGGTCCTGGACGTCTGGAACCATTTCAGTCTCGGCGGCATCGACACGGTGTGGCAAGGTGCTGGGCAGACAAGCGACGGCGTGTACGTCGTCGACACCGGTGACGGTCTCGAGCTCTGGGCGCTGCAATATCCGCAACGTGCGACGCTGACGGCGCTGCCCGACAGGGGGATCCTGGTTGTCGACCTGTATCTGCAGGACGAGCTAGTCAGCTTTCCGGCCGTCGAGAATGTCGTTCTGACGTCGGAGCCCATCACCGGGTCTGAGGCGGTCGTTGTGACCGGCATTGCTAGAACCTTTCAGGGGCAGCTCGGAATGCGAACCACGGGCTCGTCGGGCAGCTTGGTGTCGGCCGTGTACTCGGGGTCGCTGACGACCGGAACCACCGAGACCACCAAGTACGCCGTCCAAATCCCGGATCGGTACCCGGTCTGGTACCCATTTGTGATGCAAGTCGAGGGTCTGTCTCCGGGTGACTACACCGTGTTCGTCGATCCCGGTGGCGGTGTGGCCGGCTTCTGGAGGCCGCTGCGTCTACCCATCTCTGTTGACGAAACCGACCTGACAGGATCGCCCGATTGGCGAGCCGGCTTTGTCGGGCCACCGCCGTTGGCGACCGAGGAGGAACAGGACATCGTCAGGTCTCTGATGAGATTTGCTGGGGGAGAGGTGCCACTGTCGGCGGTCCCGTTTGCCGATCAGGTGATGCTGGGCCTCAACACAGTGGACTTCCGGGCAAGGAGCCGGGCTGAGTTGAGCGACCGCGATGCCTGGAAGGCCAATGTCGAGGAGTTTGACGGAATCGGCGGCGACTTCAACGCTCTCGACGCTCTGTCGCGCCTGGATTTTGTGCGCGTCACGGCAGGCCCGATCCCGCATTGTGCCGGCCCGCCGCTCCAGTGGCCTGTGGATCTCGAGCAATCCCGACAGATCAACATCGAGCCGATCGGCATTGACTCCTGTATGCAATGGGCCGGCGTCAGCATCTTCCTCAACGACGACAACCAGATCACTGCGGTCGTCGTCGACTACTACGGCCCTTGACGACGCTAAAAGCATCTTGGACGCGATGAAGCCGCCGGGCGGGATACCGGCGGCTTCATCTTTGCAGCGGCTCAGGAGGAGGATGAGCCGATACGACCTGTGTTACGCAGCCTTGGGGGGAGCGAGCTGCACCGGAACCTGCGACTTGCGGACCGCGGACTTCCAGTTGCGATGGCTCACGAGTCGCTGCGGGACGACTACCGAGGTGGCTTGCCCACGCCTCGCCTGGTCGAAAACGACGCGCTCGGCATGCCAACCGTCGGTGACAAACTGCACCCGGTTGCCGAACAGCTCGGAGTACATCTCGGTGAGTCGCTCCAAGTAGATCTCGCGGCCGTCGGCATCGGTGAGATCCTCTGCCCTGGCGAAGGCGTTCATGTTGGCGACTGTCTCGCGACCGAGGAGGACTATCACGGTGGCGTCGCCGCCACGCGGCAAGCGTTTCCTTTGCGATATTGATGGTTGTATCACCATCAATAGTCGGCTCCACCACCGCAAAAGTGTGTTCCTTGTTCATTCTTCCGACCTCTCAATGAGTTAGATCTTGATTGTGTTGTTAGTTCAGGTTTGGTTCAGTTGTTCTTCGGGTGACCATGGGATCATTGCGATTAGCTCCCACAGGTACTCGTCATCCACCGGGTCACCGGTGAGAAGTAGGCGGTAGTAGATAGGACCGAGGATGTGGTCGAGGATCACCTCGATCTCGTCGTCGGCCGTATTTGAAGGCGCTATCTCGCGAACCGGTCCTGCGGCGAGACGGCGGCGCTCCCTCCAGAACTCCCGGAAGCCGTCGGCGAGCCGATTGTTGCGGGCTGATTCCCCGACGATTCCGGCGATGATTGGTCCAAGATCCGTGTGTTTGTTCACGCTACGAATGTCTTGAAGAAACAGAAAGAGCCCGTACCTCGGGTCTTCGAGTTGAGGGGCAGGGACGTTCTGTTCCGACATCACCTTCAATAGGTGCAAGACCAGTTCTTCCTTTGACTTCCACCGCCGATACAGCGTGTCCTTGCCAACGCAGGCCCGACGGGCGATCTCGTCCATCGACGCTCCGGTGAAACCCTTCTCAGCGACCACAGATCGTGCCGCGTCGAGGATCGCCTGATCGACAGACGGGTCGCGGGGTCGGCCTCTCTTGCTGGTCTCTGTCTGCTCCATCCAATTAACATACCATACTGTCCCGTATGGGTAAACCCCTTGTGAAAGTAATCCCAAAGTTGCACTCGTCGTCTCAACCGCCGACGATGGAAGACAAACCGTCAACGCCAACCTCTACCGATCGGGTCGGATCGACCCGGCAAGATCTGCCTAACCGCTTCAGGAGACCGAAATGCTGAGGACACCACAGCGGCCGACCAGCCTCGCGGTGCTGACCAGTGGCGGCGATGCCGCCGGGATGAACGCTGCAGTGAGGGCGGTGGTGCGGGCAGGTCTCGACGCCAACCTGACCGTGTACTCCGTTTTCGAGGGCTTCCAGGGGCTTGTCGAAGGTAACAACAAGATCAAGCGCGCAACCTCTGAATCAGTTGGTGGCATCCTGCACCAGGGAGGCACGGTCCTCGGCACGGCACGCTGCATGGAATTCCGGACCAAGGAGGGCCGCCGTCGAGCCGCTCGCAACCTGGTCGAGCTCGGGGTCGATGCTCTCGTCGTTGTTGGTGGCGACGGCAGCCTCACCGGAGCCAACATCTTCAAAGAGGAATGGCGTGAACATCTCGACGACCTGGTTGCGTCAGGGGAGATCCCCAGCGAGATGGCAGAGGCACACCGCCGATTGACCCTGGTCGGCATGGTTGGGTCCATCGACAACGACATGTTCGGCACCGACATGACCATCGGAGCCGACACCGCGCTACATCGAATCACTGAGGCGATTGACGCAATCCACAGCACCGCGTCGAGCCATCAGACGCGCCTTTGTTATCGAGGTGATGGGTCGCAACTGCGGTTACCTGGCGCTGATGAGTGCTGTGGCCGCTGGCGCCAACTGGGTGCTGATCCCCGAGAGCCCGCCTGACCAGGATGATTGGGAAGAGTCGATGATGAACTCGTTGCGAGCCGGCCGTGAGGTGGGTCGCCGTCTCAACATCATCATCGTGGCCGAAGGCGCCCAGGACAAGTACGGCAACCCAATCAAAGCCGAGTACGTCAAGGACATCCTCTCCGAGCGGCTCGGCGAGGATACCCGGGTCACCAGTCTCGGTCACGTCCAACGCGGCGGCGCCCCGAGCGCATTTGACCGCTACCTGAGCACTGTCCTCGGCTATGCCGCCGTCGAGCAGGTGATCACCTCGACCGGTGGTGAGGCACAGCTCATCGGGCTCAGGGAGCATCAGATCATCAGCTCACCGCTTATGGAATGTGTCGAGCAGACCGCGCGCTGTGGCCGATCGGATTGCCGAGCACGACTATGACACTGCAATGGACATGCGCGGCGGCAGCTTCCGGGATTCGTTCCAGATGCTCAAGACCATGGTGCGGGCCAAGCCACATGCACCGGACCCCGGACAGCGGCGTCTCCGCCTCGGCATCATGCACGCCGGCGGACCTGCACCCGGGATGAACCCGGCGGTCCGCGTTGCAGTGCGCGTCGGCATCGACAAGGGCCACATGATGTACGGGATCCGCAACGGGTTCCGTGGCCTCGAATCGGGGCACATCGAAGAGCTGGATTGGATGACGGTGAACGGGTGGGCATCTCGTGGTGGCGCCGAGCTTGGTACCAGCCGGCACCGCCCGCGCGGCGAGCAGTTCCAGATGATCGCTGCCAGCCTGGAGAAGTATCAGATCGACGGTCTGCTGATGATCGGCGGGTGGACCGGGTATGTGGTCGCCCACCAGATGCGGTCTCGTGCCGAGCAATACCCGGTGCTCAATCTCCCCATCGTCTGTCTCCCGGCTGCGATCAACAACGACCTCCCGGGGTCAGAGGTCGCAATCGGGGCTGACACGGCACTCAACAACATCGTTTCCGACGTGGACAAAATCAAGCAGTCGGCTGTCGCCTCCGGTCGGTGTTTTGTGGTCGAGGTCATGGGCCGCGACTGCGGTTATCTGGCGCTGATGAGCGGCCTGGCAACAGGTGCTGAGCGCACCTATCTCCCCGAGGAGGGGATTTCGCTGCATGATCTCGAGACGGATGTGCTCAACCTCAAGGATGGGTTCAGGAACGGCAAGCGGCTGGGTCTGGTAATCACAAGCGAAGGGTCCGACCCCGTCTACAACAGCGGGTTCGTCAAGGCCCTCTTCGAACGGGAGAGCGAGGGGCTCTTCAGCGTCCGCCAGTCGATCCTCGGCCACGTCCAGCAGGGTGGCGATCCTTCACCGTTCGATCGGATTCAATCGACCAGATTTGCCTCCAAGTCACTCGACTATCTCATCGACCAGGCAATGAGTGAAACACCACAGAGTGCGTTCATGGGTCTGCAACACGGCAGGATCCGCTTCACCCCACTCGACGAATTCCCCAACCTCATCGAGACCGACGTGCAGCGACCCAAGGAGCAGTCCTGGATGTCGCTGCTTCCTCTTGCCAAGGTGATGGGGCGGCCCGGGCTGCGCGGGCTCTAGCCAACTGCGCCGGAAGATCCGTCCCTGCTGAGTCGAAGCCATTGTTCACACGGCAGATGTACATCGGCAATGCGATCGCCTCGCCGCGAGTGAGGGTCACTTCGATAGCTAAATATCGCCAGGATTCTGCCGAAGGGGTGTTACGGTGTTGCCCGTCCCGAGCGGCGGCGTCACTACCGCAGGGCCGAAGACTGGTCGGACGATCAGATGCCATCGCCCCACGGGTAATGAGGTGATCAGGCGTGACCTCACCCCACGCACTCACCTCCGACAGGCAAGTCTGCCTCGCCTGTCTGATGAGTGAAAGGAGTGCCGAATGCCGGCACAGCAGACGGGTCGGGAACTGAACCTCAATCATCTCCGTCGCGGAGTCGTCTACCGCGTGCTCACAAAAGGCGGGACCACCCTCGGCGAGTACCTCGGGATGGAGGCCGCTTACGGCGAGCACGCCCTCCTGCTTCGCACCAGCAGAGGCGTCAGATCGATTCCACGCAACGAGATTGTCTCCATCGAGATCGCTGTCGCATAGTCGCACGACGTTGGCCCTCCCGCCCTAGAGATCGTCGCCTCGTCGACCCGGCTCCACATATGTCGGGTGACTACGGAAGAATTCCTCAAAGTATCTACTTATGCATAGTCCGCTAGCGCCGACAGGGGTATCCGAAGCCACGGAAGGCGAGTTGATATGCGGTCATGGATGGCGCTTTTCTTGTCAGGGTTATTGGTGGGACCCCTTCTCGGTACCACAGCTGCAGCAGCAGATTCTCCCCCTGTCCCGGCCGAGGTCGAAGCACTCGTAGCATCTGCATACGACGAGTGGTACGACGCACTTGGTTTTCGCCAGTCCTGTTCCTCGACCGTCACCATCGTCTATGAGGAGATCGACGGTCGCCGCGGCGAATACCGCACCAAGACAGCACAGGTCGTCATCGATCCGACCGACTCGCTCGATGGGCTCGAGGCGATCGTCATACACGAGCTCTCTCACCACACCTTCCTCGCCTGTGGTGTCTTCGCCGACGACGACTTCACCGCAGCTTTCTACGCCTCGCAAGGTTTGCCGGAGGACCGTGATTGGTTCGACTACGCAGCCGGTTGGTCAGCCACACCGGCGGAGCACTTTGCCGAAGCCGTGGCTTTCACCATCCACGGCAAAGGCGAGGGCGGCATCCCCGTCGCTGAGGAGACGACCGCACTTGTCTCCAGGTGGCTGGCCGGTGCACCAAGCGCACCTCCGGCAAGTTCCCATGATCCCGTGCCCTACTCCTCCTCCTCTGGTGGCCTCGAGGAGGAAGAGGGGGCAGTGGAGCACGGCGGGCTACCCCCCGCCGTCAGCGGACCAACTCAACCCACCCAATCGGCGCTGGTTACCAGCGTCACCGAGTTGGTCATCCGCACATCGGTGAGCGTGTTCTCCCTCACCCACGGAAGGGTCGGCGGACCCTTCTGACAAACCCGGTGTGACGGTACGGAGCGGAAAGGCCGGTGGCCATCTCACCAAGTGTGAGGGCCACCGGCCGGACCGCGTCCAAACCCGTTGGTAGGGTATGGCGATGCAGTCCCACCTCAACCGCTGGAGAATGGCGGTTCATGGTCTGGACAAGCCCCGCTTTGACGATTTCCATGAAGCGGTGTCGTTCTTCGGCGCAGTCCAGTGCCAGAACATCGGCCCGGCGATCTGGGGGATGGCGCAACGCGTCACCGCCGCCACGGCAGCCGATCTCGCGGTGTCCCTCCACAACGGTCGTGTCGTCCGTACCCACGTTCTCCGACCTACCTGGCATTACGTCGCCGCTGAGGATCTTCGAGCGTGGTTGGCACTGACCGGACCTCGCGTTCTCGTGCAGGCGGGGTCCCAGATGCGCAGCCTCAAGCTCGACAGCGACGAACTGGTGCGCTGCCACCGGGTAATCGCGGCCGCGCTGGCCGGGCGGGCACTTTCCCGCCCCCAGATCGGAGAGGCACTTACTGCTGGCGGTATAGACAACGGGGGCGTGCGGCTCGCAGCCATCGTCATGCACGCCGAGCTCACCGGTCTGGTGTGTAGCGCAGGTGGCCCGAAACAGCCCAATTACGCTCTTATCGACGAGCGCATTCCGATGCAGCCAGCGACTGATCGAGACGAGGCGCTTGCCGACCTGACCGTGCGCTATTTCACTAGTCACGGGCCGGCGACCGTGAACGATTTCCGCTGGTGGTCGAGTCTGACGATTACCGACATCAAACGAGCGCTTGCGATGCTGGGTGACGATCTGCAGCAATTCGAGCGGGATGGTCGTACCTACTGGGCCGGCGAGCCGGCGCCGACCCAAGCGCTACGCTCCACCATCGTCAACATCGTCGGGATCTACGACGAGTATCTCGTCGGGTATCGAGAGTCGAGGGATGTCTCTTATCCTGACGGCGGCGACGAGACACCTGGATACGTCCGGGGCCTTCCCCTCGGGGTGCTCCTCGTCGATGGCGCTGCCATAGGGCGCTGGCGTGTCCGACGCAGTGGCTCCACGATTGATCTCGAGACGCATCTGGTGCGAGCGCTCACCGGCGACGAGGCTCGGGAACTCAGAGAGGTCGCCACCGGCTACGCGGCGTTCCATGGGTGGTCGCTGCGCGACATCGAGACTGTCATCCATCGGTGAAACGGAGCGGCCGGAGACCCCTCTGGCGAGGACGTCGCCGGCGTAACCACTTCAACCCCTCGGGGTGCGGGAGGGAAGTCCCCGAGCGGGTTGAAGCTTGGGCCCAAGTAGCGAACGTGTGAATTCCCCAACTCGCAAGAATCGGCATCGTCGGCGGGTGCTACGAGCCATCCTTGGCCAGGATCAGCTGGACCATCTTGGCGGCGCGACGGCGACGTGTCTCGGGGACGCTCGCCTCGGCAACGTGCTCGGCGTACTTTCGTTGATGGGAAGGGGAGAGCCCCAGGTAGATGCGTTGCGCCTCGGGATTTGCCGCCAGTGCCGCGCTCAGCTCGGTGGGGATGAGTCTGCCCATCTTCGATCAGCCTCTCGGCTCGTATTCCCTGGCGAGGTCGGCAACTACCTCGGTGTTGGGAAGTGCGGTGAGGATGGCGGGCGAGGCATGGACCTTGCGGTCTCGCGAGCCACCGCCGAGGATGATCCGCGGTCTGTTGACGACCCGCTCGTCGATCCATATGGGAAGGTCGGAAGGCAGTCCAAACGGGGTGACACCACCGATCGACATACCGGTCATCTCGATGGTCTCGTCTGCCGAGGCGAATGAGGTACGACGGATGCCAAGCTTCTTCTTGACACGTCCGTTGACATCGAGCCGCGTGTTGGCGAGCACGACACAAGCGACGTAGACCCTGGGGTCGGCCTTGCCAACGACCACGATCGTGTTCGCCGAGTCCTCGAGCGGGTAGCCATACGCTTCACAGAACTCGACGGTGTCGGCGAGCTCGGGATCACATGGAACGATCTCGTACTCGACGCCGAGCCCGCTTATCGTCTCGAGTATCGGGTCAGTCATATGCGATCGAGTGCCTGTTTCAGATCTTCGATGAGGTCTTCGACGTCCTCCATGCCAACCGAGATCCGGACCAGGCCATCGGTGATGCCTACCTTGAGCCGCTCCTCTCTGGCGATGGCTGCGTGAGTCATGGTGACGGGGTGGGTGATCAGTGATTCAACCGAGCCGAGGTTCTCGGCCAGCGTCCACAACTCGACGAGCCCCATCAGCTTCTTACCGGCCTCGACACCACCTTCGACCTCGAACCAGGCCATGGCACCGAATCCGGACGCCTGCCTCCTGGCAAGGTCGTGCTGCGGGAAAGACTCGAGTCCCGGGTATGCGACCTTGACCACCTTGGGATGGCTCTCGAGGAACCGGGCCACCTGCATGGCGTTGTCCGACTGCCGGTCGAGTCGCTCCGACAACGTCTTGGTTCCCTGCAGGGTCAGCCAGGCGATCTGCGGCGACATGGTGGTGCCGGTGGCGTTCTGGACGAACTTGATCTTCTCGTGCAGCTCTCCGGTTTTCGACACGACCGCACCGCCGACTGTTGCGTTGTGCCCATCGAAGTACTTGGTGGTGGAGTGCACTATCAGATCGGCGCCGAGCTCGAACGGAAGCTGGTAGTACGGGGTGAGGAATGTGTTGTCGACGCAGTGCGGGATCCCCCTGGCGGTGGTGATCTCGGACACCGCGGCAATGTCGGTGAGCTTCAAGGTGGGATTCGCCGGCGTCTCGGTGAAGACAAGGCGGGTGTTGTCCTTGATCGCAGCGGCGACGTTCTCGGGATGGGACGTGTCGACGAAGTCGCATTCGACCCCGAAGCGCCGGTAGACCTGGGTGGCCAGCCGGTAGGTGCCTCCGTATACGACGTCCGAGAACACAACATGATCGCCTGCGTTGAGCATCGCCAGCATCACCGCGTTGGTTGCGGCCATCCCGGTGCCGAAGGCAGCCGCGTCGGCGCCGCTCTCGAGGGCGGCGACCTTCATCTCCAGGGCACGCACGGTGGGGTTGCCGGACCGGGAGTATGAGTAGCCGGTGGCCATGTACTCGTCTACGGAAGGCTGCACGAACGTCGTCGATTGGTAGATCGGTGTCAGAATCGCCCCTGTGGTGGGGTCGGGGGTGACGCCGGCATGTATCTGTTTGGTACGGAATCGCATTGGTACCTCGCTTCCCGGCGCCAAGATACCGGGTCTGGATGGCACCCGTCGCCGCATGACTCGTTCCAATCGATGATGGCCCCGGTCACCGCGGAGCCAGGCGGACCATTTGGTCAGTCGCTTTCCCCAGGTAGCAGCGACTTGTCCTCACGCAAGATGTCAGGTTCGATGTACATGGGCCGGGCGATCGGGACCACGTCACGAACCCTTCGCTCGACTTCATTGATTGCGTTGGCGAGTTGGATTGTCGAGAGATCGGGGGAGAAGGCGATCTTGGCGCCCACCAACAGCTGCTCCGGACCGAAATGCTGGGTACGGAGGTGGATGACGTCGACGACGTCCGGCGATTCGAGCATGGCGGTGCGGATGGCGGCGTAGTCGCCCGGCGCTGCCGATTCGCCGATAAGCAGTCCCTTCATCTCGATGGCGAGCACGATGGCGATGGCACCGAGGAGCAGTCCGATGCAGATCGTCCCGAGTGCGTCCCAGACGGGGTCGCCGGTGATGGTGCTGATGGTGACCGCGAGCATGGCAAGGCCGAGGCCGATGAGAGCGCCGAAGTCCTCGAGCAGGACCACAGTGAGTTGGGCGATGCGGGAGGCGCGGATGAATCCCCACCAGCTTCGATCACCCTTGAGCGGGATCGAGGTCTTGACCGCGGTGACGAATGACGAGCCCTCGAGGACCACGCCGAGGGTCAGGATGCCGAACGCCCAGGCTGCGTTCTCGATCTCGTGCGGGTGGCGGAGCTTCTCGAATCCTTCGAAGAGGGCGAACAGCGAGCCGAGTGAGAACAGGATCATGGCAACGACAAATGACCAGAAGTAGCTCTCCCTGGCGAAGCCGAACTGGAACTCGTCGTCCGCCTGCCGTTTCGACAGCCGATTTCCCAGCAGCAAGAGCGCCTGGTTGCCGGTGTCTGCGACCGAGTGAATCGACTCGGCGAGCATCGAGGACGATCTGGTGAAGATGAAGCCGATGAACTTCGCTATCGCGATTCCCAGGTTGGCCAGGAACGCGGCGATGACAACACGTGTAGATCCACCAGTAGACATGGCACAGAATCTAGTGGCAAGTGAACGGGACAAAAGCATCGCTTCTGGCGCTGATACGCGCAATATGTGGCCAGAATCAACGCCAGAACGGCTATGACAGGACCAGTGCCGTGCCTACGGTCGCCAGGGCGGCACCTGCCCATGCACCAAGTGGGGGTCTCTCTCTTGTGACCAGCCAGATCACCGGTAGCTGGATGACCGGCGCCGTCGAGACCAGGATCGAAACCAGGCCGGGCGGGCCATCTGCGAGTGCGATCAGCATGAGGGTCTTGCCGATCACCATGCCGAGCGTGCCGGACAGGATGACGAGGAACCAGAGCCGTGCCGTGAACTCGACGGTGGCACGGCTGCCGTTGCGGTGCTCGAACCACGGCATGAGCACAAACAACCCGAGGGTGCCGATCAATGCCCGCACCGCGGCGCCTGCCCACGGATCGATGGTGCCGTTGCTGAACACCGGGTCGGCGACGAGTACGGCCACCGACTGGCCGAGCGCACCGGCAAGCCCGAAGCCGATACCGACGACGAGCGAACCTCGGATTTCTTCCCAGGTGTGTGACTGGCCCGGCCGGGTTCCGTAGGCGATGGCAAGGCTGACCCCCGCTAGCACGAGAATCGTGCCGATGATGCCGGCGACCCCGAATTGCTCGTTGTAGATGATGGCGCTGGCGATGGCGGTGAGCGGGGCATTGACGGCGAACAAGATCCCGGTGCGGCGTGGACCCAGCATGGCGAACGCCTCGAACAGGGCAGCATCGCCGAGCGCAAGCCCGACGAAACCGGAGATGCCAAGGGGCAGCCAGTCGCCTGCACGCACTGTTGGCCAGCCGCCCACCACCAACCCGATCAAGACCAGGGCAGCCGTGACATAAACCATCCGGATTCGGACAAACCTGGGACCGCCGAGCAACCGGGATGGCTCGGCGGCGACGAGCCCGCCAACCGCCCACGATGACGCGGCGAGGAGGGCCGCCGCCTGAAATGGCATCTGTCAGCTCCCGGCCGCTATCGAGAAGCCAAAGGGCAATTCGAGACGGTGTCGGGCCAGCAACTCCCCATTGGCCAGGATCTCGCTGGTAGACCCTGCAGTGACGATCTCGCCGCGGTCCATCACGATTGTCCGCTCGCACATCTCATAGGCAAACGGCAAATCATGAGTGACAATCAGCTGGGTGGTGTCGAGGGCCTTGAGCGCTTCGGCGAGCTCTCTACGGCTGGCCGGGTCCAGATTCGAGGTTGGCTCGTCGAGGATGATGATCGAAGGCTCCATCGCCAGCACCCCGGCGATGGCGACCCTGCGCTTCTGACCGAACGAGAGATGGTTCGGGGGGCGATCGGCGAGATCGGCTACATCCATCACGTTGAGTGCGGTCTCGACCCTGGCGTCGATGTCTGCAGAGTCGAGCCCCAGGTTCCTTGGCCCGAACTCAACGTCGGCCCGTACGGTGGGCATGAAGAGTTGATCGTCCGGGTCCTGGAAGACGACGCCGACCCGCCGTCTTATCTCCATGACGTTGTCCTTCGAGAGCTGTAGCCCGGAGACGGCGATGGTGCCGTGCTGTGGCATGTGGATGCCGTTCAGGTGCAGTATCAGTGTTGTCTTGCCTGCGCCGTTGGGACCGAGCAGTGCAACCGTCTCACCGGGATGGATGTGGAGATCGACGCCCTTGAGCGCCACAGTCCCATCGGGGTAGTGGAAGTCGAGATCGGAGACGGCGATGGTGGGGACGCTCATAGCGACCACCACGCTAGAGCGACTATCAACCATGCGAATCCGGGCACCAGCAGGCCGGCCGACCACTGCCCGAGTGTGGCTTCGTCCCCCTGGATCGTCGGCATTTGGCCTGTGTACCCGCGTGACGCCATCGCCAGGTAGACCCGCTCACCACGTTCGTAGGAGCGGATGAAGATGAGGCCTGCAGATCGGGCGTATGGGGCGATCTGCGCAAGCGACGTCGGGTTGTGACCCCGGGACTGCATGGCGACCCGCATCCTCCGGAACTCACCGAGTACCACGTCGAGATATCGGATCATGAAGCCCATGATGGCTGTGAGCACCCGGGGCACATGGAGCTTTTCGAAACCTCTGAGCATGGAGGGGATCTCGGTGGTGCCTGCGAGCACAACAGACGTGAGCAGCCCCAGGCTTGCCTTGGCAAGTACGTTCCACATGTCCCAGAGCCCGGTGCGTGACAACTCGAGTCCGAGCACGGTGACCTTGTCACCCCCCGCAAAGAAGGGAAACAAAAGAGCGGCGATGACAAAAGGCACCTCGATGAGCATGCGGGTGGCCACAAAACGGGTGCCTAGCCGTGCCGTGGTGGCAAGACCGAGCAGGACCGCCGCATAGACAACAAACGCCCACCACGCTTGTCTGGGCGTGGCCACGACCGCAAAGACGAACAGGAAGGCGGCTGCGATCTTCACCTGTGGCCGCAACCTGTGAATGGTACTGTCGCCGTGCCGGTAGAGCGCGTGGGCGTGGCCCCCGCTCATCAGGCGGACTCGTGCGGCGTCTTGTTGGTCTTCCTCGCCAACCAGAAAACGCCGTAGCCGACGACGAGCGTGATGACGACGCCAACTGCACCGGCGACCGCTGTGTTGAGGGTGCCGCTGTTGGAGAGACCGTCGCCGTAGTCGGCGAGCGGGGCGTTGGCGAGATTGTGGTCGGTGGCGGTGTTGGCGAATCCCTGCTGGTCGGCGACATGCTCGAGGCCGTCAGGCGACGAAGAGGCAAACTGGGCGACGATTACGGCGACTATCAAGGTGACGAGCAGACCGACGAGGAAGAGCCTCTTGTTGTCTTTCATAGCAGTGCCTCGGTTCTCTCCCCGGCGAACTGTGGTGCTCCGTAGACCAGATCCGGTCGGGTGTTCACCACGGTCCCGATAACGAGCGCAGTGATCAGGCCTTCACCGACGCCTATCAAGATGTGGGTCCCCAGCATTGCAGCGAACACGGTGCCCACCGAGACGCTGGACGTACCTCCGATGGCGTACTCGATGACGAAGCCCATGGCGGCGAGCGGAACCGAGATCCCGGCGGCGATACCGGCGCCGATGGTGACACCGCGGTTGTTGGCGGGAAGGAAGTGCAGGAAGAGTCGGTAGATGGCATAGCCGCCGACGGCGCCGATCAGGGCCATGTTCACAATGTTGAGACCAAGTGCGGTGAGGCCACCGTCGGCGAAGAGGAATCCCTGTACGATGAGCACCACTGAGAGCACGACGAAGCCCGCCCAGGGACCGATCAGGATGGCGGCGAGTACGCCACCGAGCAGGTGCCCGCTGACCCCAGCGGTCACCGGGAAGTTCACCATCTGGGCAGCGAACACGAATGCGGCGACCAATCCGGCGAGGGGGACCTGTCGTTCGCTCAAGTACTTGCCAGTTTGTTTGATGGCGGCACCGAGCCCGCCGGCAGCAGCGACACCAAAACCGGCTGAGGTGGTGCCGTTGATGAACCCGTCCGGTATGTGCACCGTCGTACTCCTTATTGCAAACCCTTCGCAATAAGAATAGTCCGGCCCCAGCGTGCAGGATCCGCGACCAGGCAGGCGGCGCTGAGGCGTGTCCATACGTGACCGCGCTCAGATAGCCGGCAAGTGCGGGCGCTGTCGGTCGTAGCGTCGGGGTGTGCCGGATCGCCAGACGAAGACGCCACGGTCAGCTCCGGACGGACATACTGAGGGTCGCTGACCCTCAGTCTGATCCGCGGAGTTCACAGATCCCCGGCTACCTGCCGGCATGGGTAGATGAGGCGGTTCGCCGAAGGCGTGGGTTTCGTTGCCCCGGCTCTGTTGACACTCCACGTGATGCTGTGGGTGGCTTTCTGTAGCGGTTCCGATCGGGCGTCTGATCTGGTGCGGGGGCTCAACAAGCGGATTCTCAATCCTGCGATGCTGCGGTTTGCAGGCAGGAAGGGCTTCTGCGCAGCGGCGCTCCGTCCGTGGGACGATCATCGGGCAGACCGTACGCGACCCCGGTAGTCGCCCATCCTGCTCGAGGGGGCTTCGTCATCCCGCTCACCTACGGCACGAAAGTCGACTGGCTCAAGAACATACAAGTCAGCCGGATCGGCGCGCCTCATCGTCGACGGAACTACCTATACCGTCGCCAAACCAGAGATCATCACCGGGGCCGAAGCCGCGCAATTCCTGCCCGCTGGCGTGAGGCGTCTGCTCGATTGGCAGGGAGTGTCCGCGTATCTAGGGCTAGATTCGATTCGAGAAGACCGAGGGTGGTGACCACTGGGCTGGGATGAGCCGCTCGAGCAAGCCTCCGACGGCTTCGAACCATCATTCAGCTGCTCGACGATGCATGCGAGGACGAGGAGCGAGATCCGGCGACACTGGTCGGTCCGCTCACCACTAGCGCGGATCGTGTTCAGCTAGCTGCGCTCAGCCGACCGATACGTCGGCCTCGTTGGCCCGTCGCCTGGTCACCAGGCGCACAAACACAATCCCGAGGACGGCCAGCAGCAGCAGTCCGGCGGCCCAGCTGATTGTCTGTTTGGCGGCCGATGCCACCCCGAGGAGGGAGGCAGCAGCCCCATCCTCCGCCGGGAATCTCCAGAGGTTGATCCACGCCGCTGCAATTCTCCAGGTAGTCGAAGGCTGCGCCGAGCGGCGGCAACACAGCGAGCGCAAGCCACAGACTCCCTCTGCGGACGATGCGGGCCAGCATGACGCCCATCGCCGATGCCATGAATACACCGTTGACGGCGGGGTAGAAGAGATCGGCCAGCTGAAGACTGCGATACGCAAGCCGACCAGTGACGCCGCATTCGACCAGGAACCCGTGCACGTCGCCAGCGGAGGTGTAGAAGCGCACGTCGGGTGGCGGTTGTCCACACATTGCCTGGACATGACGGATCGAGAACGGAGCTGAAGAACCGAAGAGGAGAGCGGCGAACACTATGAAGACGGCCGCGGCGACTGCAAAGAGTCTCAGTTCGCAAGCCGCTCCGCTCCTGCTGCCAACCGGGAGAGCACGCTCACGTGACACCCCTCGTGGCTCGGCCGGTGGGTCGCAGCGTCTCGGAGGTGGATGAGGCCTGCGACATGGCCGTGATGTTGTTCTCGATCGTGGTGAGAACTCGCCAGAACGCCTCGATGTCCGCATCGTCGATGCCGGTGAAGACCCGCTGCTTCAACGCGTTGATCCTCGGCACGGCGACCGCAACTGCACGGCTCCCCGCACGGGACGCCGACACCAGCACGGCCCGCCGATCCTCGACAGCCCGGCCTCGCGCAACGAGGCCCTTGCTCTCGAGTCGATCGACGAGTCTCGTTGCCACCGACTGATCGACTCCGACCCTCACCGCAATCTCACCGATGGTCTTGGGTCCGTCGAGCTCGACGTAGGTGACGATCGCTGCCTGCTGGGCCGTCAGGTCGATGCCGAGCCGCGCCAGTTCCCGGTCCTGGAGAGCATTGATGGCTCTGACGAGGCGGGCCATCACCGTCTTTGGTGTCATCGAGGCGAGATGTTGCATGTCACCACGATACATGTCGAGACATATATGTTAAGGCATGGAATTGAGGTACCACTAGGCTCGGCGGAGGCAGTGACCGACCACTCTCTCCGCAGCGACGGACCGGGGGCCTTCACCCGGGACCGACTCACCCTCCTTGCTTATGGGATGGCGATCGCGTTCGGGTTTGCGGTGTCGGTGATGGGCCCCGCCATGCCGTCGATGCGTGAGGACCTCGGTATCAGCCGCACTGTCGGCGGGCTCCACTTCACCGCACTGGCGGCAGGCTCCGTGATCTCGGGCTTTCTGGTCGACCGTTTCATCACGTTGTGGGGTCGCCGCACCGTGTTCTGGCTTGGTGGAGCCGGTGTCGCCACAGGAACGCTGCTGATGGCCATCGGCTGGCACCCCATCATCACGCTTTCGGGAGCGCTGCTGATCGGGCTCTCGGGAGTCTCGATGGTCACGGTTGGTCAGGCGACGCTGTTCGATCATCACCCACACCACCGGCCCGTCGTACTGACAGAAGTCAACTCTGCGATGAGCATCGGAAGCGTCATCCCTGGCATACTCATCGGGATCTCCCTTGCTATCGGCACCGGCTGGCGAACGCCGCTGGTGTTGCCGCTGCTGATCCTGGTGCTGCACCGGTTGATCTACCGTTTCGAGGTCTTTCCGCCGGGGCCGGTATTGGAGACACGGACTACCCGCCGCGACCTACCCCGTGCGTATTGGCTCTTCTGGGCAGGGTTCATCCCGTCGGTTGGTGCGGAGTGGTCACTCGGTGCCTGGGGCGCCGGCTATCTCGTTGATGTCGTCGGTACAACTGAAGGGTCGGCATCGTTGTTGATGACCTCCTTCTTTGGTGCCATGGTCGCCGGACGGCTGCTGGGCGGTAGAGTCGCCCGCACGGTCAAGCCGTTTCCGCTGCTGGTTGGTGCTTCGATGGTTGGCCTCGGTGGATTCCTCTTGTTCTGGGGCTCACAATCGGCCGTCCCGGTTGTCTGTGGCCTGCTCATCTCCGGGTTGGGCATCTCGATGCAGATTCCCATGCTGATGTCGCTTGCCATCGACACCGCACCGAGCCGGGCCGATGCTGCAACCGCTAGAATCTCTATCTCATCGGGTAGCTCGGTACTGGTGGCGCCACTCGTTGCTCGGTGCCATCGCCGATCAGGCGGGGATCCGGGCCGCCTTCGGCATCGTGCCCGCGCTGTTCTTCCTCGTCGTATTGCTCGCCTTGCTTGGCCGTCGGGCAGACGCCACAGGTGAGCGTAGGGTGATATCGCCTACCACGACCTGACACCGCGCAGCGACAGACGTAGTACGGTTTGCCCTCGTCTGCGGAGAGCGTCATGACCCGATTCAGCGTTGGAACCACCGAGACGCAGTTCTTCACGTTTGGTAGCCCCGAGGACCCGTTTCTGATGCGGGCGGGAGGCCACCTCGACGAGGTGACCATCGCCTATGAGACCTACGGCACGCTCAACGATGACCACACAAACGCGGTGCTCGTCTTCCACGCGCTAACCGGCAGCCAGCACGCCGCCGGCTATAACCCCACCGTTCCCGCGGTCGAGTCCCGCTGGACCGAGGAATGCCAGGCCGGCTGGTGGGATGGGTTCATCGGGCCGGGCAAGGCGCTCGACACTGACCGGTTCTTTGTCATTGCCGCCAACTACCTCGGTGGTTGCTATGGATCAACCGGCCCTTCGTCGACCAACCCGGCGACCGGTGTGCCATATGGCTCCGAGCTTTCCTCAGCGTCACGTTTGCCGATATCGCCGACTCGCAGCGGAAGCTGCTGAAACATCTGGGCATCGAGAGACTTCACGCCGTTGTCGGAGCGTCGACAGGAGGGCTGCTGACGATGAGCCTGGCCACCCGCTACCCGGAGATGGTCGACATCGTCATCCCGATCGCGTCCGGGCATCCGGGTAACCGCGCTGCAGACTCTGCACAATTTCGAGCAGATCACCGCAATCGAGAATGACCCCAACTTCAACAACGGCGACTATTACAGCGGCGAGCCTCCCAAGCGGTGGCCTGATGCTGGCGCGGATGATCGGCCACAAGACGTTCGTCTCCCTGGAGGCGATGCAGGAGCGGGCGAGGGGAGAGACCATCGACCGCACCGAGGGCCCCGGCACCTATCGGATCGCCGACCCCATGGAGTCCTACATGTGGCATCAGGGGCGCAAGTTTGTTGCCCGCTTCGACGCCAACAGCTACGTGCGCATCTCCGAGGCCTGGCAGCATTTCGATCTTGCCGCTGAGGCCGACACCGAGGATCTCGCCGAGGTGTTCACCCGATGTAAGAACCAGCGGTACATGCTGTTCTCGATCGACTCGGACGTGTGCTTCTACCCCGAGGAGCAGGCCGAGTTGGCGCTGCTGTTGAAGGACGCCGGTGTCCCGCACCGCCGGATCACGGTGCATTCCGAGAAGGGCCATGACTCCTTCCTCCTCGAGCCCGCTTTGTTCACCCCCCATCTAGTCGACACCCTCACCAACGAGTGGTAGCGCCAACCCGTTCCCCCTTCCAGCGGGAGAGTGGCACGGATCGTCAGACTCGGGCCGGAGGAAGAGCGATGGCGCGTCTCCCGGGTGAGGGTGGATGCTGAAGGTGGTCTAAACCGGTTCGAGCGACACCACCGCGGCGGCGATGGTGATTAGGCCCATCAGCGCCCAGGCGGTGAGCATGCGCGTAGCGCAGCCTGTGCTTCTTGCGTCCACCGATTGCCACACCGCGGTGGCGGGCAGCGATCCGGATAACGATGGCACGGCCGGCGAAGTAGAAGTACATGCCGCCACCGACGAGGCCGAAGTAGGCCCACGCCTTCACATCGAAGATCATCGAGCACACCGGCAACCACCATCGTCCACAGCGTCACCGAGGCGAACGGGGCCTCACCATGGAAGTCGATCCAGTACGACGGCTCGACTGGCGTCGCCGATCAGTAACGGAAGCGGGCGCCGGTGTGCGGAGCCACCCAGCTGATGAGCTCGCTGCCCCAGGCGAGCAGGGAGAGGATGACGACGATGAGTCCCCACACCAGCCGCACCACCGCCACCTCCAAGAATGTCTTGCCTCGCTGTGACGGTAGCCCACCGCGGCTTTACGTGCCGTCCTCTGCGGCGCAGTCCGGGCAGAGACCGGTAACTGCGAAATGCGTCGGATCGACTGCGAACCCGGTGGAACGCTCCAGCTCGTCGAGCCACTCGGCGATGCCTGCAGTCGGCACAGACGCAGTTGCCCCGCACCTGCGGCAAACCACATGCTGGTGCGCCGCCTCGGATGCGAGGTGATAAACCGCAGGGCCGTGGCCGAGATGGCTGTGGACGAGCAAGCCGGCGACCTCGAGCGCATCGAGCGTGCGATAGACGGTGGATTGGTCGGCGCCGGCGTTCTCCCTTGCCCGTACTTCATCGAGAATCCTCGCCGCGGTCAGATGCTCGCTGTGGTGTTCGGCAATGATGGTGCAGACCGCCCGTCGTGCTCGTGTGATGCGCAGGCCCTGGGCGCGCAGGGCGTCGATGAGAGTCTCAGACGTCGATGTGCATCAGCCCATACGGTAGGCGAACGGTGCACCGCCAGTCCTGTTACGTCTCCGGTGGGAAGGCCTGTCCGTCGATGAAGTCGGCGATGACGTTGGTGGCGTCTGGTTCGATCGGGATGACATAGGCAACTCCACCTTCCAACGAGTTCTTCACCGGCAGTGTCCGTGGTCTCGATCTCTCTCAGATGAGAGGCTCGAGAGCAGCACGACCCAGATCGACCATCACCTGCACCGAGAAGCCCTCATCGGCTTTGATCTGCTCGGCCAGGGTCGAGGCGAATCCGGGCAGATTGAAGGCGGCGGATTTCGAGGTGGCCTTGTCGAACATCAAGTAGCAGCACTTCCTGCTGGCGATGTGTCCGGCCGATATCGCTGCCATCCACAGACTGCCACATCGCCGTTGATCAACTCCTGATAGTGACGGGAGCGGGCATAGGACAGGGCGGTCATACCGTCCATCTTGATCGTGCCTGCGTCGACCTTGAGCCCGGATTTCAGGTCCCTGAGCCGGGTGATCGAAGGTCTTGGTGATGCCGCCGAGAGCATCGACGACGTTGGCGAAGCCGGCGAAGTCGATCTCGACGTAGTGGTGGATCGGGTATCCCGAGATTGTCCTGAATCGTCTGCACCAGCAGGTCAGGCCCACCAAACACATAGGCGGCGTTGATGCGGTTGGTGCCCTCTCCGGGAATTTGCATCTTCAGGTCACGAGGAAGGCTGAGCAGTTGTGCCCCTCGCCCGGGACGAGATGGGCGACCATGATCACGTCGGTACGAGATCCGCCGAAGTCGCCAAAGTTGGTGAGATCGTCGAGGCCCTTCCCGACTGTCGGAGCCGACGATGAGGATGTTGGCTGACACCGTTATCCTGGACCTCCTGTTGTAGCGAGGGGAGTGCCTCATCGGGGATCTTCTCGATCTTCGAGTCGATGAAGTAGATGAACCCGACCGTGCCGAACACGGCGAGGACGGCGAGGATGAGCACGCCAAGTAGGACCTTCTTGGGGGTGCTCAAGCGCGGACGAGGTTCAGGCGCAGGCGTAGGGGATTCGGTCGTCAAGTGAGCCTCGCAGCAGATCGGGATGGTGGCTGCAATCGGGAAGTGTAACGAACGCCGGGATTATGCAAGCGAAGTCCGAGCGACGGGCCGCAATCCGGGTTACCATGCTCGAATGAGTGAAAATCTGAATCGCATTAGCCGTCGCATCACCCAGGAGGCCTCGCAGGGGGCGTCGCAGGCGATGCTATACGCCACCGGACTGACCGAAGAGGACATGGACAAGGCCCAGGTCGGCATCGCCTCCATGTGGTACGAGGGCAATTCCTGCAACATGCACCTCGACGATCTCGCAGCCAGGGTCAGGGAGGGAGTCATCGACGCCGGTCTGGTAGCGATGCGATTCAACACCATCGGCGTTTCCGACGGGATCTCCATGGGGACCGAGGGGATGAGCTACTCGCTGCAATCCCGTGATCTGATCGCGGATTCAATCGAGACCGTGATGCGGGCACAGTGGTACGACGCCAACATCTCGCTGCCCGGCTGCGACAAGAACATGCCGGGATCCATCATGGCGATGGCCAGGGTGAACGTCCCGTCGATGATGATCTACGGCGGCACGATCCGGGCAGGGCATCTCGACGACGGCACACCCCTCGACATTGTCTCAGCCTTTCAGTCGTACGGCGAGTGGATCGCCAGCAGGATCACCGACGAGCAGCGTCAGGCCATCGTCCGCAACGCATGTCCCGGTGAGGGCGCCTGTGGCGGCATGTACACCGCCAACACCATGGCTTCCGCAATAGAAGCTCTGGGCATGAGCCTGCCCTATTCTTCGTCGACCCCGGCGGATGACCCGGCGAAGCTCGATGAGTGTTTCCGGCGCAGGCGCCGCCATCCGCAACCTGCTCGAGCTGAACATCACGCCGCGGGACATCATGACCCGGACCGCGTTCGAGAACGCGATGGCAACGGTCATGGCCTTGGGCGGATCGACGAACGCCGTGCTGCACCTCATCGCCATGGCCAGGTCCGTGGGCGTCGGCCTCACCATTGATGATTTCCAGACAGTCAGCGACCGGGTCCCGTATCTCGCCGATCTGAAGCCGAGCGGCAAGTACGTGATGGAAGATCTCCATGCGGTGGGCGGTACCCCGGCTGTGCTGAAGCTGTTGCTGGAGCATGGCGCCATCGACGGAAGCTGCATCACCGTCACCGGCAAGACCCTCGCCGAGAATCTCGCCGAGCTACCCGGCGCTCCAGGAGGGGCAGCCGATCGTGCAGCCATGGGATGCGCCGATCAAGGAGACCGGTCATCTCCAGATCCTCCGTGGCAACCTCGCCCCCGAAGGCGCGGTCGCCAAGATCACCGGCAAGGAGGGGCTGCGGTTTCGCGGGACTGCCAAGACGTTTGATTGCGAAGAGGACATCCTGCCCGCCCTCGAACGCGGCGAAATCGGCCCGGGCGACGTTGTCGTGATCCGCTACGAAGGCCCCAAGGGTGGGCCGGGCATGCCCGAGATGCTCACCCCGACGTCTGCGATTGTCGGTGCCGGGCTCGGTAAGGAGGTGGCGCTGATGACCGACGGTCGGTTCTCCGGAGGATCGCACGGGTTCATCATCGGCCACGTCACCCCGGAAGCCCAGGAGGGCGGTCCGATCGCACTGGTCGAGAACGGGGACACGATCACCATCGATGCCACAACCCGCTCGATCATCCTCGAAGTCGACGACGAGGAGATGGCCCGTCGCCGCAGCCGCCTGGACAGCGCCGCCGCTGAAGGCAACCCGTGGCACGCTGCACCGCTATATCAAGACGGTCAAGTCCGCCTCACAAGGTTGCGTTACCGACGAGTAGCACAACGCTGGATTGGTCAGGCCTCCAGGGCTTGAATGGCGAGGGCGATGGCGCCGTAGAGGCCTGCGTCCTGGCCGAGCTCCGGGTAGACCACGTACTCGTCGAGGTCGCCGTCTCGGATGGCGGATGTGGCATAGCCGGCGATCTGTCCGGTCAGCTTGACACGGAGGCGCTCGATCAGCCCCGGCACCTGCATCACGCCTCCGCCTATGATGATGCGCTCAGGGGCGACGACGTAGGTGAACGTGCGCAGCGCCCGGGCGAGATAGTTCAGCCTCGAGATCCCATACCTCGTCACGATCGGCCAGATCGGTGCCACTTGCCCCCCAGCGGTCCTCAATGGCAGGTCCCGAGGCCATGCCTTCGAAACACGCGCCATGGAAAGGGCAATGACCGGGGTAGGTCATCCCCGTCGACCCGCTCCAGGGTGATATGACCCATCTCGGGATGTCCCATGCCGTGCTGCACCTTGCCGCCGAGCATCACCCCACCACCGATACCGGTACCGATGGTCAGGTAGACGAGGTGGAAGAGGCCGCGGCCGGCGCCCCACTTCCACTCACCCAAAACCGCCCCGCCGACGTCGACGTCGATGGCTGCAGGGACACCTAGAGCGTCTCGCACCCGGTCCAGCACAGGAGTGTTGCTCCAGTGAGGCTTCGGTGTCGCGGTTATCGATCCGTACATCGATGAGCCCGGTTCCAGATCTAGAGGACCAAAACACGCGATGCCCACCGAAGCCACGGGGCCGTTTGCTGCAATGAAATCGATGCTTCCCGACAACGTCTCGTCGGGGACGGTGGTCGGGATGGTTGTGTCTGCGACGATCTCCCGATCCTCGGAGATCGCAACCCGGAACTTTGTGCCACCGGCTTCGATGGCTGCGTATCTCGTCATGGGTCGGACGATAACGCCTCTTGGGGCGCCGATACCAACCGGAGTCAGCCGCTGACGTGATCGATCTCGACTGCGATGTCGACACGCTCCTCACCGGGTCGGGCCCATTGATAGCGGTCGGATTCCGTGTACTTGTTCGCCATGCGATCGATGAGACCCATGCCCCGGTTTTCGATGGCGACGGCCCGACCGCGCATCACGACGTTGCGGTACGGGTTGTCCGGCACGATGAAGGAGATGGTGATTCGTGGGTCGCGGCGCAGATTCCTTGGCTTGATGCGCCCCTCAGCGGTGCTGAACACAAAGTGATCGCCTTCGAGGTCTGCCCACACCACGGACACTTGTGGAGAGCCGTCTGGGTTGATGGTGGCAGCGTGGAAGAAGATCGGCTCGGTGATCAGAGCCGCGCACATCATCGGGGATTCTTGCCGGCATCAATGCTCCTTGGTTCCGGATGAGGTCAACAAGGTAGCGGCCCGGCTGCCGCTGGAAGTCCGTCACACGGGTGCGCGATGCTGTCCCCATCACCCGATAGGAGATGCAGTGGACCAGGTGGAGGAATTCAAGGTCAAGGGCGAAGAAGTCCTCGCCCAGATCAAGCAACTCATCGCTGAAGGCAATGTGCGACGGATCACCATCAAGAACACCGAAGGCAGGATCGCTCATTGAGATTCCCCTGACCATCGGCGTCGTCGGCGCCCTGATTGCCCCGGCAGCGGCGGCACTTGGCGCCGTCGCAGCACTGGTGACCGAGTGCACCATCTCCGTTACAAGAGTCGCAGAGGAAAAGTCGGGCGAAGAGGCAGACGCCGAGTAGGGGAGACCACCTACAGACCGGCGGGTTCACGGCCGCCTCTTGCTCCACCGTTGGCGGGGCCCGACATCCCACTCACCCGGGAGCAGACGGCTACCTTCCTCGACCGTTGGCTCGAGTTCGCTCCAACTGAGATCGACTTGTTTGTGGACGACAACGGCAGCCTGCACGAGGGCTCGCTAAATCGAGCGGCGGCCGCGGGCGTGTTCCGCGGCTGTAACCCGCCCCGCAACGACATCGTCTGTCACGGCGACACCATCGCCCGCGGTCAGGTGGCTGCCGTGCTGGTGCGGGCGCTCGGGCTGGAGAGCGACACTCCGGTGTTGTACACCGATGCCGTCGACCACACTTTCTTTGACGAAATTGGCATCCTCGGCGGCCTCGGCGTCACCGTCGGGTGCAATCCCCCTGCCAACGACGCCTACTGCCCCGACCCGCCGATCACCCGGGGCCAGATGGCGGCAATGTTGCACCGAACCTCGGAGCTCGAGTCGTAAGTCCAGGAGCCGGGCATCTACCGAGGCTTCCACCCGGCTACCTCATCGCTGCCGGCCGCCTCACCCTTGGCCGGCGGTACTTTCCTACCGCCCTACCGGGAGGACTGACGTTCGTACCGATCGAACGGCCAGCACGATGAAGAACAACGCGATCGGGACTACCGCCATCGTCGCCGAGCCTGACGTGTTGGCGTGGTAGCTGATGATCAGCCCGGTGAACAACCGAAAGCACGCCGATCAACGCAGCCGTAGCCATGATGTAAGGCACACGACGCACCACGAGCGCTGCCGTGGCCGGCGGGCCGACCAGCAATCCGAACACGAGCAGGGTCCCCACCGTTTGGAATGAGCCGACGATGGTCAGCATGATCAGGCCGAGCAGCGCCGCATGTGCGATCCGTGGTTTCATGCCCAGTAGCTTTGCCTTGCGGTCGTTGAACGAGAGCACGAGGAACGGCCGGTACAGCAGCACCGTCGCTACAACGGCCACGAGCAGCGATGACCCCGAGCATCAAGACATCGCCCTTGGTGACACCGAGGGCGTCGCCGAAGAGGATGCCGGTGAGGCTGCCCGTATATGACGACGGTCCTGGAGATGAGGATCACCCCGACGCCGAGCATCCCGACAACAAGAGGCCGATGCCGGTGTCCTCGGCGAACGTCGTCTGGTGGTGGACGAGGTTGATCCCGATGACCATCACGATTGCCGCCAGCAATGCGCCGAGCATCACATTGAAGTTCAAGCAGGATCGCAAGGGCGATGCCGGGAATCACGCCGTGGACGAGCGCGTCGCCGAGGAAGGTCATGCCCCTTATCACCACCCAGGTTCCGACCACGGCGAGTGCAATGGCTGCCAGGGAACCTCCGAGCAGCGCTCTTTGCTGGAAGGCGAGCTCGAAGGGGGCGGTCAGCCAGTCCATGTCCGAGCTCCGCTGCAGTTGGCGGTAGTATCATCAGGATTGATAATCATAATCAATAAGGTTTCTCGATGCCGATTTCCAGCCTGGATCGCGACGTGGAGCAGCGGCTCCACCGCAATGACGTCCGCTACACCCGCGGCCGTCGCGACAGTGGTTCATGCCCTCGCCGCAGCTGCCGGGCCACGCTCCGCCGCGGAGTTGAACACAGACATCGGGGCGACTGTGCCGCTCTCTTCGTTGTACCGGACCCTCGCCGTCCTCGAGGAGACAAACATCATTGCTCCACATTTCGGTGCGCGCGAGGCTCACCCGCTACGAACTCGCCGAGTGGATCATGGGCCACCACCATCACTTCGTATGCATCGAGTGCGGAGCGGTTGAGGACATCGACATCTCGCCCGATGTCGAGCACCGGGTGGACACCCTGGTGGCCGAGATCTCAGAGCTTGTGGCATTTGAGCCGACCAGTCACGTGCTCGAAATCGAGGGTCGGTGCCGTCGATGCCGGTAGCACCGGCGGCGGTGAGCGCCGAGGACGTTGTGCTCGGCTATCCGGGCAAGATCGCAGTCGACACCAGCACCTTCGCCATACCCCGGGGATCGGTCACTGCCGTGATCGGGCCGAACGGATCGGGGAAGTCGACCCTGCTCAATGCTATCGCCGGCCTGCTCGAACCGATCTCGGGAACCCTCGACGTGCCGGCCCGTAGCAACGGCGCCCAGCACATCGCATACGTTCTCCAGTCGATGAAGGTCAACGACGCCCTCCCGATCACCGTTCGCGGAGGTCGTGGCGATGGGCCGGTACCCGGGCCTCGGCCTTCACAAGCGGCTCACTCGAGACGACCACGAGGCGATCAACGATCGCGATGGACGCACCGGTATCGAAGAGATTGCGGCCAGGCACCTTCATGAGCTCTCGGGCGGTCAGCGACAGCGGGTCTTCGTGGCCCAGGGCCTGGCGCAGAGCCATCACGATCCTGCTGCTCGACGAGCCACTCACCGGGATCGATCTCCCCACTGCGCAGGCGATCGATGAAGTGATTCACGACGAGCGCAGCCGGGGATGCACGGTAATCATGACGACCCACGATCTCTCGGAAGCGATGGTGGCGGATTTCGTGGTGCTGCTCTCGGGACGGGTGGTGGCGGCAGGAACCCCGGATGAGATCCTCACCGGCGAGAACCTGACCGAGGCATACGGTCAGGCTCTGATGCACATCGAAGAGGGGGCGGTCTTTATCGACGATCCTGCCCACGTCCCCATCCCGGGCCGCCACTCAGGAGTGCGCGCACGATTCACACTGATTCCAACCCGAGCGATGTGCACGGGACGAAACCCTAGATTGAGATCGCGCCGGGGATGAGTCTGACCGGGCTTTCCACCCTATACCAATGTCCCCGATAGCGTCCATGTAGTCTGACCGTCTCATGAACAACGGGACCAGCACAGCCGTCCTCGTCGCGGACCTGTTCCGCGGCGACGGCCCTTTACCTCATCGCCGATGACTTCGTCGCCATGATGTGTGGCTTCTGTGGCCATGCCGTTGACGCCGACGCCAGATTCACCATCGACGGTTCGTGTGCTCCACTTGCGCCTCGGTCCTGTCGGTCGTCTCGAAATAGCGGGTCGTAGCGACTAGTCGAGCCACAGCGGGCAGTGACCGATCCACAGCACTTCTTCTCCATCGACGAAGGTTGCGATCACCCCGGTTCTCCTCGAAGCTGTCGGCGGCTCACCGCACCGGATCGCGGTCGACGACGATGAAGTCTGCGGGGCTGCCGACGGCGAATGGTTTGGTTCCTCGATCGCCCGGCGGCTCCTGTCGTATACATGGCCAGGGCGCTTTCGGCGCTCAGATCGCTCCGCAGGGATCATCCCCGCTCTGATCCCGGGCCAGCGCCATCCCGGCCCACGGGTCGGGTGACTCAACCGGGCAGTCGGAGCTGCCGGCAAGTGTCACGACCCGGCTGCTCTCCATCGTCCGGAACGGATAGGTTCGGTCGAGCCGGTCGACACCAAGACGGTCGATCAGCCAGTCGGCCTCAGACCCGAGAAAGGGCGGTTGGACGGCGGCGAGTGATGCTCGTATCGGCAAGGCGATCGATGTCATCGTCGGTCAGCACGGAGGCGTGCTCGATGCGGAGCTTGGTGCGATCGGCGCCGGTGACGATCAGCTGGCCGAACATATCGATGACCGCTTCACAGGCGCGGTCGCCGATGGCATGTATGGCGGCCCCACCGCCGAGGGCGATGGCAGCCTCGGCGATCTCCTTGTCGCGCTGGCTGAGACGGAGAGTCCCCGCAGTGTCGACATCCACGAATGGTTGATGCATCGCTGCGGTGTGACCGCCGAAGCTCCCATCAGCGAATCGCTTGATGCCCAGCCAGCGCAACCGTCCCCCGGTGGCATCAATCCGATTCCTGGTTGTGGCGACCGCAGCCACATCATCCTCGATCGTGTAGGCACCGATCTTGATCGGCGATCGTCCGGCGCAGGCGACGGCCGTGTCGAGCTCGTTGCCGAGGCTGGCCCAGACACCGGCCCCGGTGCGAAGGATTGCCCCGATTGATGTGATCCCCACCGCAGCCAGTCGATACAGCGCATCGACGAGTTCGTCATCGCTGACCTCATTGCCGGTCCCGAGCTGTGCCGAGACGAGCTCGATAGCGGTCTCTCTCAGCACACCGGTTGGCTCGCCATCATCGTCCCGGTCGATGGTGCCGCCTACCGGATCCGGAGTGTCGGCCGTGATGCTCGGCCAGCCTTAACGTGACGCTGTTGGTGATGGCGACATGACCGCAGTAGCGGTGGACGATGGCCGGTCGATCCGAAATCGCCCGGTCGAGAACCTCACGGGTCGGGAGGCGGCGCTCTGTAAGTGTCTCTTCATTGAGCCGCATGCCGATGACCGCCGTTGTTATATCCGGTGGGATCGCCGAGCGCAGTCTCTGCACAAGGTCGTCGAAATCGTGGGCAGAGGCGAGCGTGGCGCCCCTGAGGGCGGCTGCATACCCGACTGGATGCATATGCGCATCCCTCAGACCAGGCAAGATGTATGCGTCGGCGAAGGTTCGAATGGGCTCGTCCCCGTTCAGTGATCCGGCGTCGCCGATGGCGGTCACGATGCCGTCCGTCACTTGCACCGCGTTGCCGGCGATGCCCCCGGCGGTTCTGACACCGCGGCCGGTGAATACCCGCGAGCCCACGTCAGTGTCCACTTCCCTCGGTGATGTGCAAAGGTGTCTCGGGGCGGATCAGCTCGAGCAGAAGCGGATGGAGTATCGGATTGGCGGTGAGTACGTGCCGTAGCCCGGAGCCGAGCGGGCGCCCCAGGGCATCGGTGACGGTGGCCCCTGCCTCCAGCAGCGATGATCGCACCCGCGGCGCCGTCCCAGGGGCTGATCGAATACTCCCAGTACGCGTCAAAACGGCCGCAGGCCACCCAGCAGAGATCGAGCGCCGCACTACCGATCCGTCTCAATCCGTTCACCCGCGCCAGCACGGCAGCGACGGGTTTCAGATAGTCGACCGCGTGGAGATCGTGGTCATAGGGGAACCCGGTTGCCACGACTGCCCGGTGCAGTTCCGTGACGGATGAAGGCTGGATCGGTGCCCCGTCCCGGGTGGCACCCTTGCCGCTGGCCGCGGCGAACACCTCGTCCCGGATCACGTCGACGACGACACCGGCGAGCGGCTGGTCGCCGTCCCAGAGGGCCACCGAGACCGCAACCTGGGGTATGCCGTGGATGAAGTTGACGGTCCCATCGAGCGGGTCGATGATCCAACGGCGACCGGCAGATCCCCGTGCCGTACCTTCCTCGCCCAGCAGGCCGTCTTCGGGGCGGTGTGTGGAGAGTATCGAGACGATGGCGGCCTCCGAGGCCCGGTCTATCTCGGTGACCGGGTCGAGCCTGCCCTTCTGTTCGACGACCCGATGCGAGCCGAATCCGGACGCGCACGATGCGGGCACCCTGATCGGCGGCGGTGAGAGCCAGCTCAAGGTCATTCATGACCCGGCAGCCTAGGTGTTGCGACGGCAAATTTCCCCACATCTCGCGCACAGCCGGGCTCGGTGGCTACTCTCCTGACTCGATGATTCCGTACACCGCTGCGCTCGCCGGGGCCATCCTCATGTGGCTGGCTTTTCCCCCTTTTGACTTCGGCATCCTGGCATTCCTCGCGCCGGTGCCGTTCCTGTGGGGTCTGCGCCGCGCCGAGACGGCCGCCGACGGCGATCGGGGTCGGGTTTGTGTTCGGATCGGTGTTCTTCGGGCTCCTGCTTTCGTGGATCGCCGTGCTCGGCCTGGTGGCCTGGATTCCCCTGACCCTCTGGCTTGCAACGCTGTCTGCGGCATATGGCCTGTTGGTGTGGAGCTTCCGCACGTGGCCACCGGCCCGCTGGTGGTTGATCACCGTCGGCGGCTGGGTGCTCTGGGAGCTGGTCAAGGGCCAATGTCCCTGGGGCGGCTTCCCATGGGGATCGGTTGGTTATGCCGCCGCCGGGAATCCCGGCGTCATCGGCTCGGTGCAGTGGATCGGTCCGACCGGATGGACGGTGCTGGCGGTTGGGATAGCGGCCGGAATCGTCTTGGTCATAGAAGACACCGCCCAATGGCGGCTACTGGTCGATCCCGCCGTAGTGGTGCTGATGCTGCTGTTGGCGGGCTGCTCTTCCCCCGCACGCCGATGGGCCGTCGTCAACGCCGCCATCGTCCAGGGCGGACGCCGTGCCCCCAGACACATTGTCAGAATGAGAACCAGCGGATATACGAAAGCCACCTGGCGTTGTCCCGTTCTATACCGAGAGACACCGTGGACCTCACCGTGTGGCCCGAGAACTCATTCGGAACGCCGTTCGACCCGATCGGCAATCCGGACGTGGAGCAGGAGCTCAAGGTCGAGGCGCAACGTCTTGGCGCCTACATGTTGGTCAGCGGCACCCACGTTGTGGACCAGGATTCCTTTGTCAATGTCAATATCGTCTATTCGCCGATCGGCACGAGGTCGGCCGATACGAAAAACAGCATGCCTGTCCCATTCGGTGAGTTCGTGCCGCTGCGTGATTTATTCAGCTTCATCCCGCAACTCGAACAGGTGCCCCGGGACATGGTCCCCGGCACCGAGGCGGTCGTCTTCCCGATGGGGAGCGATGGCGTGCTCGGATCTGTGATTTCGTTCGAGGGCGCGTTCATCCGGAACATCCGCGCCGAAGCCGTGCCGGCTCGCAGTTGCTGGTCATCGCCACCAATGAGAGCAGCTATGGTCCGCATGCGCCTGCTTCAGATCAGTTGATCGACATGGCGAAAGTCAACGCTGCGGCCGTTGGACAGGATCTGATCCTCGCGGCGATAACCGGCAAGTCAACCTTCATCACCGCGGATGGCCATGTTGGCGAGAAGACCGATCTCCTGGAGGAGACCGTGCTCTACGGTGAGGTGCAACTTCCGGGCGGCAGGGCCGACCCTGTATACGAGGATCGGTGACTGGATGATCATCGTCGCGCTCGCCGGCGCTGCCGCCGGCATCTTCACCCCCGGCCCGGGTCGTCCCGAAGGAGGTCTCCGCCAGCGCCGCATCTGAGCGCCGCCTCGATCCGTGGGCCCAGGCCGGCTCGAGAAGCAAGGAGGGCTTCTAGGCCGAGTGCCCGAACCCACGCAGACTCGATGTGATTTCAGGCCGGGGCGCCTGAATTCACGCTTCGTATGCGGAGATTGCGTCGGCGAGGATGTCGATGCCTTGGTCGAGCTCATCGGTGGACACGTTCAGCGGCGGGATGAACCGGATGATGTTCGTGTCTGGCCCGCAGGGCAGAATGAGCATGTTGTGTTCCCGGGCGTATTTGCCGATGGCTGGGAAGGCATCCGGATCCGGTGTATGGCCGTCTTCTTTGACCAGCTCGACACCGATCATCAATCCGAGCCCGCGCACGTCACCGATGGTCCTGTGCTCGTCCTTGATCTCGTTCCAACGGTCGAAAGCATGGTCGGACAGCTTGCCGACGTTCGGGACCACGTCATCGCAGTGCTTCGATCGTTGCCGACGACGCGGCGCAGGCAATCGGGTTGCCCCCGTAGGTAGTGCCGTGAGAACCGGCAGGCCACGATCCCATCAACTCCTCTGGATGCACCGAACGCCGACAAGTGGCAGGCCGTTGGCGATGCCCTTGCCCATAACGAGGATGTCGGGCCTGATGCCATAGATCTGCGATGTGAACCATTCACCGGTCCGCCCGAAACCGGTCTGCACCTCATCCATGATCGAGCAGGATGCCGTGCTCGTCGGCCCGATCCCGGAGACCCTGGAGGAAGGTCTTGCCACCGGGGTAGTAGCCGCCCTCACCTTGCATCGGCTCGACGAGGAATGCAGCGACCTCACCCGGTGTGATCTCATGCTTGAGCAGGTAGTCGAGCTCCTCGAGCGCACTGCGCTTGCTGCTTCCTGGTCCATCTTCCAGCGGAAAGGCCACGGGTACGGGGCAATGAAGACTGAGCCAACCAGCGGGTGGTAGCCCTGCCGGTACTTGGCCTTCGATGTCGTGTACGAAACCGAGCCCATCGTGCGCCGTGGAAGCCACCCCGGAAGGCCACGATGCCCTGCCGGCCGCTGGTCTTCCTGGCAAGCTTCACAGCACCCTCGACCGATTCGGCGCCCGAGTTCATCGGCATGAACACGTCGATGCCGTCCGGGGTCACACTCCCGCAGGTTCTCCGCCCACTCCACCAACGACCGGTATCGGAAGGTCGACCCCGAGTGCCAGACCTCGTTGACCTGCTCGATGATGGCGTTCTTGACATGCTGTGGCTGGTGGCCGAGGTTGCTGACGGCGATGCCACAGGTGAAGTCGAGTAGCTTCTTGCCGTCTCTCGTGAACAGCCAGGATCCCTCGGAACCAACGACTTCATCGTCGGTCTCGAAGGCAAACAGTGGTGCGATTACTTCCTTTTGCCGGGATACCAGGTCGGTCATCGGTGCTCCTTTGCGGATAAGAGAAATGAGGTAAGTGGGTGGCGGCGAACGTCACGGAGCCGCAAAGAGCTGTCGTCGTCGATCGAAGGGCCGGTGCGTCCGCATATGACCATTTTGACACATGATGGCCCCCCTCTGGATAGGTGATACAAAAAGTAGGTGAAGCCGGGGCCCAAAGCTGTCGAATGACTAGACATGGACGACAAAGCTGCCGGGCTGCCATCCCTTACCATCGTGCTGCCCGCGTACAACGAGGAAGCCCTAATCGGCGACACCCTCGACAAGGTGGTTGCCTATCTATCGGCTATCGAAGATCGGTACACGTGGGAGATTCTCGCGATCAACGATGGGAGTCGGGACCACACCGGTGAGATCCTTGATCGATACGCCGCAAAGGAACCGCGGATCAAGGCACTGCACCATCACATCAACTTCAATCTCGGACAGGCGCTGCGGTATGCATTCTCCAATGCCCGTGGTGACTACACCATCGTGCTCGACTCGGATCTGAGCTACGGGCCGGAGCATATCGGTGCGCTGGCCGATGCCATCGTCGAGACCAGGGCGAAGGTCGTCATCGCCTCGCCGTACATCAAGGGTGGCAAGGTCACGGCAGTTCCCTGGTTCCGGGAGAAGCTGAGCCGCTGGGCGAACAAGCTCCTGTCGATGAGCGCAAAAGGCAACTTCTCGACTCTGACCGGGATGGTTCGCGCATACGACACGGTGTTCCTGCGCAAGCTGAACCTGAAGGCGTGGGACTTCGAGATCAACACCGAGATCATCTACAAGGCGCAGGTACTGCGGGCGCACATTGTCGAGATCCCGGCTCATCTGGATTGGAGCGGCCAGCTCGAGGTCCCCGAGCGGGGCTCCAGCATCCGCGTCCTTCGGGGGATCCTCGGCCAGGGTTTCTCCAGCTTCCTCTTTCGACCATTCTTCTATTTCATCGTCCCGGGCCTGGTCATCGCGGTGGCAGCGTTGTACTCGCTGGGATGGTCGTTCTACCACTCGATGTACCAGCTACTTCACGTCCCGCCGGGTGCCGAGGCGTCGATATCGGCAGCGATTGCCCGGGCCTATGCCTTTTCGCCGCACAGTTTCATCGTCGGCGGTATCTCGTTGCTCGTGTCGATCCAATTGGTGAGCCTTGGAATCATCTCGGCGCAGCAGAAGCGCTACTTCGAGGAACTCTTTCACCTGGGCACAACAGTGCTCAGCCGAACACGAGATCTACCCCCACAACCGCCGCACGACTAAGAACCCACCTTTGGCGTCGGAGACCGGAATATATTCCGCTCTCCGACGCCAAAAGGCGGTTTAGCCCTTCATCAGGTCGGGTTTTCGCTGTTTCAGCTCGGGTAGCTGACGCACGTACTCGCCGATCGGCATCGCCTGGTACTGCCGTTCCCACATGTCGAGCAGCTCCCGCAGCATCCCGGCTTTGTCGGCGGCGGTGATATCCATGCCGGGGAAGAACCCGAGCTCGGGCTCATCGTCGCTGCCCAGGAAGTCCAGAGGGTGAAGCAGAAGTGAAGGCACTGTCCCCGAGATCCGGCAAATGGTGAGTGCGATCTTCCAATACGTCCTGGCCAGGAATCTGGATTTGCCTGCGAGCCAGATCACATAGCTGAAGTGGATCGGCACCCGGAACAGCGGCATCGTCGTCACCGGTACCTCAGGGATGGTCTCGCCGTTCTGGAGCAGCCAGCGGTAGGGGCGATTGCTGCGACGGGCATCCTTCATCGTCCCGAACAATGCCTTACGCCGTTCCTTCTCCTCGTCGGAGAGGTTGCTGGTGCGCAAGTAGTACAGACGGCCCACCGGGTTGAGCATGTTGGGGAACGTCGTGGCGTCGAAATCGTAATCGAGCGATCGCAGCACCTCGAGCGTGTCCTCAGACAGGCTGAACCCCGGACCACGGAAGCCGACGGGTGTTTTCCCCATCGTCTTCGAGATCGCGTCGTGTGCTCTGCCGAGATCATCGACGAGCTGCGCCTTGCTGTACTGATGCAGCCACGGTTCGTGCAGATAGCTGTGGTTGCCGATCTCGTGCCCGGCGTCGGCGATAGATCGCAGCACCTCTTGGTTCGATGGTGTCTCCGCGTCCTTCCCGACGATGAACCAGGTGATCTTCCACCCACGCTCATCGAGGACCTTCAGCGCTCTCGGCACGATGGTGTCGAGATAGCTCGGGAACGATTGCCACGACTCGTCGCCGTGCGTCTTCAGGTACGACCACTTGTTGTCGAGGTCGAGCGACAGCGGGGCAGCTTTCTTGTTCATTGTTCTACTTTCTTTGCTGCGAGCAGCTCGGGCAGGGCTGTCTCGATGACGCCGAGCGTCTCGTCCACATTGAGCGTTCCATGAAGGATCTGTGCGGAGCTGACGATCGCGACGCCCGGAACCGAGGTCCACACCGGTGGAATCGACTGCGAGTGGTTGAGGGTGGATACCGCGAGGACATTGCGCACACGAGAGACTTTCGCCTCGATCACATTGTCGGCGGTGAACTCGGGGTACATGCGCTGGAGACCGGCGACGAAGCGGTCAATCGCCTCGTCGTCGCTCCACTGCCATGCCTCATCGTCTGCCGTCGTATAGCGGGGTAGGAACACAAGATGCTTGCCCCCAATTATCCCGGTGCCGGTCAGTGCGGTCATCTCGATCACCCCGGTGAAAGGGAAGCCGTCGTCTGTGATGTTTGTCACGTAGAAGCCACCAAGCGGCCGGTCGAGAACCAGAGAGGCACACACGATCCCCTGGTAGATGATGGCGTCGAGCCGGCTGACGCTCGGCGGGGCTGAGGCCCTCGACCACTCGTGCCCGATGACGGGTGCCGTGGTGGTGACAACAACCTTGTCGAAATCGTGCTGGGTCCCGTTGGCCACCGTCACCGTCACGCCACCATCGCTGTTGGGCTTCACCAGTTCGACAATGGTGTCTGTGTGGAGCTCAACACCAGCCTCGGTGATCGCGGCGAGCAAGGAATCGAGGATCTGCGCATAGCCGGTACGGGCGAACCCGAGCTTCTCAGTCTTGGCTCCCGAGGTGCGGGCCGGTACAGCCGTTTCATGATCGCCCAGATGAACGCAGCCGATGCTCTGTCGGCGTTGCCGCCCAGTTTCGAGCGCAGCAGAGGCCGCCAGAACTCGCGGTAGGTGCGTGCTCCCCGACCAGCGGGAGAGCCACCGCTCGGCAGTGATCTTTTCGAGACGCTGCCAGTTGTTGACCCGGGATGCGTACAGCATGGTCACCCCGAGCCGGAACTTGTCGATCAGACGCAGCGAAGGCAGGCGGAGGAACTCGGCACGTAGTCGAGACCGAGTACAGCTTCTCACCTGCATAAAGACCCGTTGATGATTTCTTCCATTCGATGTCATCACCGATGCCCAACTCGTTCGAGGAGCTCTGACCAGGCGAGTGTCTGTCGGAAGGATGACGTGGTAGTGCTTGTCCCAGCGGGTGCCTGCGATCTCCCACGTCATCGCCAGACCGCCCGGCTCCGGGCGCTGCCTCGAACACGGTTGCCTTGTCACCGGCGGCAGCCAGGCGCCGTGCCAGCTCCATGCCGAGGACTCCGCCTCCAACAATGCCCCATCGTGTTGGTTCGGTCACCATGGCTTCCCCCTCGGATTGCTCGCCCCCAGAGTGAGAGGCGAGGAGACGATCGACGATGTATCGAGCGGTGTGCCCGTCTCCGTACAGATCAGGATGTGGCGGGCGGTCCGTCAGCGCTGCCTTGACGGCGACCTCGATCGCCGCAGGGTCGGCGGCGGCGAGCCGGTTCCAACCAGCCTCGACCGTCTCGACCCACTCCGTTTCGGTTCGCAGCGTGACGCACGGTGTCTCCAGCCAGTAGACCTCCTTCTGGAGGCCGCCGGAATCGGTGAGCACGGCGGCGGCATGTTGGACAAGTGCCATCGCCTCAGCATGCCCGACCGGCTCGATGAGGCGGATGCCGGCAGGGATGCCGAGGTCGCGCATGCGGGGGCGGGTCCTCGGGTGTGCGGGGAGCATCACCGGGTAGTCACGGGCGACCCGCTCCAGGCCATGCATGATGGACTCGAGACGTTCCGGTCGTCGGTGTTCTCGGCACGGTGGATCGTCGCAAAGAAATACTCCCCGGGTCGCAGCCCGTGCTTGTCCAGGGTGGCGTTGGCGTCGACCGTGTTCATGGTCCAGTGCAGCGAATCCTGCATCAGGTCTCCGACGATGTGCACACCTCGGTGATCCCTTCGCTTGCGAAGGTTGGCCGCGGCCGCCTCACCCGGGCAGAACAGCAATCGGCGAGATGATCGGTGGCAACCCGGTTCAGTTCCTCGGGCATCGCCCGGTTCCACGAGCGCAGCCCGGCCTCGACATGGGCGACGGTGATGCCGAGTTTTGCAGCCGAAAGCGCCGCTGCGAGTGTCGAGTTCGTGTCCCCGTGGGTGATCACGATGTCGGGTTGCTCGGCGAGGTACACCCGATCGAGCTCGGCGAGCATCGCACCCGTCTGGACGCCGTGAGAACCGGAGCCGACTCCGAGATGGTATTGCGGTTCCGGCAGCTTCAGCTGGGAGAAGAACAGCTCGGACATCTCGTAGTCGTAGTGCTGGCCCGGTGTGGATCAGAGCCGCCGGTGATCCCCTCGCGACTTGCGATCTCGCGCGCAAGGGGAGCGGTTTGCACAAACTCGGGTCTGGCCCCGACGACGGTGAGTGTCTTCAGTGGCATATCGAATAGGGAGGCGGTGATGCTCTGCCGCCTTGCCGAGCAGCTCCTCGGCCATCTCGAGGACTCCGACGCCATCGGCGAGAGTGACCACGGGCGCGTTGCTATCGCCGAGCACGGCATCACGGAAGGACTCGAGCTCGGCCACCAGCGGCTCCTTCTTCGGGAACGCAAACGTGGTCCTGTTGCCCTCGGTCACGCCACGCAGGCGGCTGATGTCGTCCCATTCCGTGGGGACGTCGCCGTTCTCGTGGAAGGTGAGGTCCGCTGAGAGCAGATCGGCGACGAATGCCCCTTTGGTCCCGACGACGCTGACTCTTCGCTCTTTGACCGGGCTCACCCAGTTGACGCTCATCGTCGCGATCACGCCGGATTCGAGGACGCCGATGACTTCGACGATGTCCTCGTTGCGGACCCTCGATAACCGACTGCGAGACCGAGTGCATCGTGACGAATGGGCCACTCAGCCAGCGAACCAGGTCGATGTCGTGGGTAGCCAGGTCGAGGATCACTCCGACGTCCCTGATCCGCTGCCGGGAATGGGCCCAACCCGCCGGGTCGACAGCAGTAGATCTCGCCGAGATCGCCCTTCTGGAGACGGCGCGCATCTCGATCATCGCCGGGTTGAAACGTTCGACATGTCCGACGACGGCTACCAGCCCGCGGCTCATCGAACTCCTTGGCGAGAATGCGAGCATCGTCAACGTTGTCCGGCCACAGGCTTCTCGATCAGAGCATGGATGCCCGCGTGCGGCGAGCTGCAACCCTATCTCCTTGTGCCGGTTGGAAGGGACAACCACCGAAGCAGCATCAATGCCCAGGTCGATCAGCTCCCGCAGGTCTTGCACGACCGGTATGCCGATGGCCGCCCGGTTGGGATCTCCGGCCGGGTCGGCTACACCGACAAGCTCTACGCCCTCCATCTGTCGCCAGATGCGAGCGTGGTGGCGCCCCATTGCCCCCACTCCCAGTACCCCCACTCTGAGTGTCATGATCTTGACTCCCTTGATCACTGCGTCAACGACGCGTTCGATTTCGGTCTTCGGTCAAGTCAGGTCTTATGGGCAGAGACAGCACCTCGGCTGCGGCCCGATCGGTCTCGGGCAGGTCGGGCACTGCCCCGTTGCGGAACGCCTGCTGGCGATGGCAGGGGATCGGGTAGTAGATGCCGTATCCGACGCCATGTTCCTGGCAACTTGCAATGATCGCGTCGCGACGTTCGCTGCGGATCGTGTATTGGTGATACACGTGATTTGGTTGCCGGCGCCGACTGTGGTGTCTGGACGACGCCTGCGAGTTGCAGGTCGTAGTAAGCCGCGATCTCCCTGCGACGCTCGTTCCACGCGTCGAGCTTGCGTAGTTGGGCCCTGCCGATGGCCGGCGCCATATCGGTCATCCTGGCGTTGGTGCCGACGATGTCGTGGTGGTAGCGCTGCTCCATGCCGTGGTTGCGGAGCAGTTTGACCTTTGCGATCAGGTGAGGATCGTTGCCGGTGACCATGCCGCCCTCACCGGTGGTCATGTTCTTCGTCGGGTAGAAGCTGTAAGTGGCGAGATCGGCAAGCGCCCCAACGGGAAGGCTGTCTCGCATGGCTCCGTGGGCCTGGGCGGCATCTTCGATTAGGGAGCGGTTGTGGTCATGGGTGAGCTCACTGAGTTGGCGCATCGGGGCCATGTGGCCGTAGAGGTGCACGGCGATGATCGCCCTGGTGCGACCGTTGATGAGCGAACCGCGCATGTTGCGGGTCGATACAGAACGTGGCGGGATCGATTTCGGCGAATACCGGGGTGGCCCCGATGAGTGCGACTGCGTTGGCGGTCGCCGCAAAGGTGAAAGAGGGGACGATCACCTCATCGCCCGGCTTGACCCCTGCCGCCTGCAGGGCAACGATCAGCGCCATCGTTCCGTTGTCGACCGCGGCGGCATGGCCGGTATGGAGCGTCGTGGTGAACTCGTCCTCGAAGGCGGCAACTTCGTTGCCCTGTGCGAGCATCCCGGATCGCATCACCGCAATGACAGCATCGATCTCTTCTTCTCCGATGATCGGGGAGGCGAGATGGATCATTCGCTCACCTCCACGAGCCCGGTGATCTGTGTCACGTAGAGCCGACCATCGGGGGAGCGCCAGGTCTCACCGTGGCGCTTGCAGCCGATCGCCGTTGCGGGCGACCCAACCCATGTTGGTCGCCGGGACGCCACCGACCAGTTCGTGGTCGAGCACATCACGGGTGACAACTGCCCCTGCCGCGACCATCGCCCAGCGGCCGATGGTCACCCCGGCCACCACAACTGCGCCGGCACCGATGCTGGCACCTTCTTGGACGATAACCGCCTGGGCATTCCAATCGGTCGCAGACTTTGGCTCGCCGTTCTCGTTGACGGCACGAGGTGCCTTGTCGTTGGTCAGGATCACGCCCGGGCCGACAAAGACGCCGTCGGCGATGCGCGCCGGGGCGAACACCTGGGCGGCGTTCTGGATCTTGCACCTGTCGCCAATGACGACACCGGTGTCGATGAATGCCCCGCTTCCTATGACACACTCAGCGCCAACAACCGCCCCACTTCTGCATCTGGGCGCGATGCCACACCGAGGTGCCACGTCCGATGGTTGCACCTGGCTCGACACGAGCATCGTCAGCGATCATTAGTTGGCCTCCACTTTCTGCGGTTTGCTACTAGAAGTCGTTTGGACCGGATCGATCGCACCGGGGTGGCGCGCCAATCCGTCGACAACGATGAGAGACATCACCAGTGCGACGATGAGCGCCATCCCGGTGACGCCCGGTCCCAGGAGCTCGATCGCACGAGACGACTCGCCGAATTTGGTGACTACGAAGTTGAGCTTGAACGGGTCGAAGCAGGCGACGGCAAGGGCACCAAGGATCGCCAATCGGTAGCTCCGTCGGACGACGCCTCCGGCGAAGTCCCTCCGCACCAGCAGAATCATCGGCAGCACAAGGATCATCAGGTCGTACACCGAGTGATAGATCGTGGTCACGGTGGTTACGCAGGTGACAACAACAAGGACGTCCCCGGCTTGGGGGCCGCTGAGCGCCCGGCGACTCCGAAACACCACGTATGCGGCAATGCCGAGCAGTCCAAAGATTATGAAGTACTCCACTTCGGTGCGCGGCACGATGCCAAAGGTGCGAGCGATGGCCGCCGATGCGTCGACTCTCCCTGTGGTGGTCGCAAGCGAGAATCCGACCGTCTGTGCGCTGTACTTTGCGTTGTGGAGGAGCATCGTCGTCATCTCGCTAATCCCGCCGGCGCGGAGGACGAACGGGATCATCAGGACGACCCAGATACCCACCGAGACGGCGGTTCCGATGAGGGCACGCCGCCACTTACCCGCAGCCGCGAGCACCGCGGCGACCGGTATGCCAAACGCCGGCTTGAGATAGCTCACGATGACACCGATCCGGCCGCCCCAGCCCCGGTCGGAAGCCGTGATTGCAAGGTAGGCTCCTGCGACGAATAGCAGCGTGGTCTGTCCGCTGTAGAGGAGGTTGCGTCCTCCGGTGCTCACGATCGCAAGTGCCGAAACCGCAATTACCTGGACCGCCGTTGCCTGAAAGCGTCCGAGACGAAGTGACCATCTGACCAGAAGTGTGATCCCGACCAGGTTGATGGCCAGCATCGTGAGCGATGCGGCCTTGAGGCTGAGTAGCTGAAACGGCAGATGGATCAACAGATATGACGGGGGCAGGAGCGGGAACTCCTGGGCCACCGGGTATGTGGCCAGGTAGTGGTGCACCTCCCAGGGGATGTTCCCATCGAGCGCGGCACGAACCGAGTAGTAGCTGGCGTCCCTGAAGTCCCAGAATGTGCCCCACGGAGCCGTGAGATCGGTGGTGTAGTTGGCGATCAGCGTCCGGCTGACGAAGGCGACGGCGACCAGTAGCCCGAGGACGGCAGCCACGGTCAGCACCTTGCGGTTGGCGCGCCCGACTAGCGCGTTCGTTCTGTCTATCAAGCTCACCTCAGAAGTGTCCCCGGTCATTGATCCCCCTATTGGTCTTCGGACACGGCCACCATTACGTGCGACGGGAAGGAGGAGAGGAGATCCATCTGCACACCGGCTGCGGGTGTCTCTCGATGCAACGAGAAGGGTATCGCAAAGCCGCTGATTCCGGCGCCTGCTCCGGCCCCGTGGTTCATCACGACTGTCATGTCGGATCCCCTCTCGATCCTGTTCCTCGGGATGTGTCACCGCTCCCTCGAAGGGGAGCCGCGCTATGCCCTGCCACGGCACAAAGTACCGGACAGAGAGTGGGAGTCCAACCACGATCCGCGGTCATGCCCGGGGACTAGTCCACTGTGGGTACACGCTAGACAAACAATGGCCTGTGTGGGCGATTCTCGACGGTTGTCATTGGTTCTACCGTGTGAGCGCCCGCTTCAGGAAGGCCGCCATCTGGCCTCTCGTGACGGGGTCTTTCGGGCAGAACTGATCGTTGTCCGGCGGGTTGCAGCCCCGGGTTACGCCAGCCGTGGCCAGGGCATCGATCTGGTCGGCGAAGACCGACTGGTCGTCGTCTTCGAAGATGTCTGTCCCCGCGCCGTCCCGATACCCGAATGCTCTCACGAGGAACGCAGCTAGCTGCCCACGGGTGACCGGGTCGTCGGGGCAGAATGTGTCGGGCCCGCAGCCTTTGGTGATCCCGGTTGCTGCCAGCCAGGCGATGTCTGCCTTGAACACAGAATCGGTCGTATCGGCGAACTCGATGGCCGTTCCGTCGCCGGCGAGGCTGTCGCCGAGGGCACGGTGTAAGAAGGCGGCAAGCTGAGCCCTCGTAATCGGCGTTTCCGGGCAGAACCGATCGCCTGCTGCGTTACACCCTGAAGTCAAGTCCGTGCCTGCCAGCCATTCGATGTCCGGTTGGAACACCGAGTTCCAGTCGTCGCAAAACGTGTTACCCGCGGTTGGGCTGAAGTCGTAGCAGTACATGTTGTCGAGCCCTACGTATGTGAGTTCCCATGGTTCCGGTACCGGTCCCTGGGCACCGGCATCGGGTGGGTAGCTCGGGATCCATCCGAACCGTTTCGCATTTGCATAGTTGTTCGCAGACAGCCACTTGTAGGCGGGTGAGTTGGCAAAGCTGGTGAAGCGGTAGCCGGATTGGGTGATGTCGATGGCGTACCCGGTGTGGTGCTTCGAGTAGCCCGGAGCGGCCGCGGTGCGCAGCCTTATGTCGATTGCTGCATCTGTGTACGAGGTGAGCCGGCGCAGGAATATCGACCGCTGATCGCTGTAGCTGCGGAAGGCGGACTCCAACAGCAGGGTGTACCCGGCACTCCTCGCAGCATCGCGTAGTGCGATCCACGCTTCTGCCGCCGGCGGCTGAAGAGGATTTCCGCTCACCCAGGTGAAGGGGCCGGTGGCCAGCCGGCGGCGCACATAGCCACGGCTCTCGGCGATGGTCCTGATGCGTGTGTCGAGAGAGGAGCTTCCCGTAATCGAAGGAGCCGATCCGATTGGCGCCAGGTTGCCCAGATCGGCGTTTGCGAACAGGTCGTTGAACTCGTCACCGCTGAATACCGGCAGTTCGTCGGCAACGGCGCGCGACGGGACGATGACGAGAGCAACCGTCAGCAAGGCGATCGTCAAGGCGCTGAGTCTGGCCACCGCCCGGGTCCTCCAAGATCGACGATCGCGGCTATTGACGGGATTATGCCGCTCGGTGCGGCGGCGCCAAAGGACTACCGGCCGCGGTACTCGGGCGGACGTCTCTCGATGAATGCCTGGATCGCCTCGGCGAGGTCGTCCGAGTACAAAAAGGCGGCGTTCCAGAGGGCAACGGTGTCGAGCTCCGCCTCGATGCGGTGCTTGCGAGCGGCGTTGAGCACTGCCTTGCTTCCTTGCACGGCGAGTGGTGAGTTGGCGGCGATGGCCCTTGCCATCTCCAACGCCGCCGTCTGCACCGCATCGGCATCATCGTGCACTGCGGAGACGTACCCCATCTGGAGTGCTTCGGCTGCGTCCCAATCCCGCCCGGTGTATACCAGTTCGGCGAGCTTGCCCGGCTCGATGATCGAAGGGAGTCGCTGCAGGGTCCCGACGTCGGCGACCATGGCGATCCTGGTCTCGCGCACCGAAAAGACCGCATCCGACGATGCGAGCCTGATGTCGCACGCACTGGTCAGATCTACCCCGGCCCCGATGCAGTGGCCGTGGATGGCGGCGATGACCGGCTTGGGATTGTCGGCTATCGAAGTGAACGTGCGCTGCATGAACTTGATCTGGCGGTACGTGTTGATTCTCTTGGCAGCTTCCGATTCGGAGCTGGTGCCGGTGATGGCGGCGATGTCTCCCGCCATTACCGCCGGCCCGAATGCCATGAGGTCGAGGCCGACCGTAAAGGCACGGCCTCTTGCGGCGATGACGATCGCTCTGACCTCGGGGTCGGCACCGAGGGCGTCCATTGTGTCGGGAAACTCCGACCAGAACGCCGGGGCCATGGCGTTGAGCTTGTCCGGGCGATCGAGCCAGATAACGGCGACATGGCCATCCTTCTCGACGGTGATCACATCGGATTGAGGCAGGTTGGGATCGCTCATGGTGGCAGCGTAGCCTCCGCCTCTCGCACCGCCTCCGGGGTATCGAGGCTCAACCAGGATCGACCGTCCTCGCCCCAGCTTGACCAGACCGCTTCCTCCACATACGTGGCGGCGACTTCATCGAGCATCCGCCTCAACTTCATCTCGCCACGCCGCAGTGCGGCCTCGGCGGGCCGGAGACAAGCCTGGCGATAGACGGCGCATGTCACCTGAGGATGGCCACCGGCGCGTGGGACCACGGCGTCACCCGGTAGGGCGATGATTGCTCGCACGGTCCCGGGACGTAGCAGCGGCTGGTCTACTGCGACCAGGAACACGTCACGGTTGTCTGCGGCGTGCAAGGCGGTGACCATCCCAGACATCGGTCCACGGCCGGGGCCACCCTCGTCCGGGATGGCGCGGAATCTGTCGGATACCTGGTCCCGGCCAACGACCAGGACCTCGAGGCCTGCATTGCTGAGGCCGGCGGCAACGTGGTTGATCATCGGCTCACCGTGGAAAGGGACGAGAGCCTTGTCTCGACCCATCCGCGTAGCCCTTCCGCCTGCGAGAATCACACCGATAAGATCACTCATCGGCCCCAGGCTATCGCCGGGAGTCACATTCGGTGGTTTAGAGACTTCAAGAATTCGCCGCTGCGGTCGATAATGGCCACAACTACATGGGAGTCATCCAAGTGAAGCGCGTTGCCCTTTTGATTTTGCTAGTACTCGGAATGTCGGCGTGCACGATCCGGCTTGATGTCGGCGTCGACGTCAAGGAGGACGAAACCGGCTCGTTGACCATGTTCATCGGTCTTGACGATGAGATGAGTCAACTTGCCTCCCAGTTTGGTGGAGACGACACGAGCATCGTCGATCAACTCACCCAACAGGCTCCAGAGGGTTTCGATTCCGAACCCTACTCGGAAGACGGTTTCGAGGGTGTCAAACTGTCCACGACGTTCAACTCGATCGCCGATCTGAATACCAAACTCACCAGCGCAGGCTCGGATCAGGCCGGTGCCATCGGGGGCAACCTGGTCAACGACTTCAGCCTCACTCACGAAGGTGATGAGTTCCATTTCTCGGCCAACCTCACCGGGGTCGACCAGGGGCTCACCGACGTCATCGGCGAGGCCGGTGGTGGGGACATGCTTTCCGGATTCGACCCGGGTGTCTTGTCAGACGCTTTCGACGTTCGGTTCAGTCTCACGCTGCCCGGCAACGTGAAGGACAACAATGCCGACACGGTGAACGGGAACACCCTCACCTGGAACCTCTCGCTGGATGACCCGCGAGACACGATCCAGGCCGTGTCGTCAACCGCAGGTAGTAGCTCGGCGCTGTACATCGGGGGTGGTGCTGTTGTACTCGCCGCCCTACTCGGGGGCGGGGTTGTCATGTCCCGACGTAAGAAGAAGGCTGCTGTCGACGCCGTAGCCAGCGCACCGACGGCTCCGGCTGCACCTGAATCCGAAAGCTGAGCGAAGCTCAGGCCGGGATCAACGTCGGTTCTGAGCCGGCAGGAACCGTCGAACGGATCTTGTCGTCTTCTTCGAACGCGAACTAGCAGGGGACGTGCACCGTCTTTAGGACGGGATTTGCCTGAGGCTTGCCTTTGCGGCTCCGGCAAGGGATGCTCGACGGGGCGCGGTATGCAGACAGTGCTACTCGGCGACGGCACCGAACTGTTCGTGCATCACTTCGCGTAGCAGATCGACCGCCTGAACCGTTTTCGGAGAGGTCAGCGAGTAGTAGGCCCACTGGCCATCACGGCGGGAGCTGACGAGGCCCTTGTCCCTGAGCACGGCGAGATGCTGGGAGACATTCGCCTGGGGGATCTCGAGGGCATCGACCAGGTCGGTGACGGTGACTTCTCCATCACGCAGCAGGTCGATGATCATAAGTCGCTTTGGATCGGCAAGACCCTTGCAGATGTGCGCGTGGAGACGAGTCATCTCGTTCTTGACAGAACTCATAGGCCCATATTGGGGGTAGATGCGCAAATGTGCAAGTTCTGAAAACTGATGACGTATCCGGGAATCCGAGGGGTATGTTCCGCCCTGGATACATTCGGTGCGCGATATATGGAGGGGAGGCCGTGCGTCTGCGCAAGACACTGCGACCAAACCGGTGACCGGCTTAGAGGACGTCGACACGGCGTTCGAAGATTGTCCCGTTCTCGTTACCGACCGATCATCCCCAGGGTCACCCCGTGGCTCGCTGTCTTTCTGAGGCGAGGATTCCCGGGGCTGGATTCACCTCCGAGGTGGTTGGACGAGAACTGTGATTGCGATTCTCAGATGTCGTGGCGCCGATTTCTGCCTATGCTCCACGGCACCGGGACGACGATTTGGCCCGGATTTGAAGGAGGATTCCAATGAAGAGAGCTATTCACCTATTGGTGTTGGCACTGGCGTTTGCGCTGGTCGCCGCGGCTTGTGGCGGCGACGACAGCAGCAGTGAGACGACGACCACGGCTGTCATGGACGAGACCACGACGACGGCCGCAGCGATGGACTACAACCTGATCAAAGATGGGACGCTGACGGCCTGCTCGGAGATCCCGTACGAGCCGTTTGAGTTCGAGGCCGATGACGGTACTTACACCGGATTCGATGTCGACATGATCTCCGCGATCGCTGATGAGCTCGGACTCAATTACGAGTTCCTCGCCACCGGTTTCGAGGCGATCACCAGCGGCAGTGTGTTTGCGGCCAATCAGTGTGATTTGGCTGCTTCGGCGATCACCATCACCGAGGACCGCAAGCAGAGCGTCAACTTCTCTGACCCGTACTTCGATGCGGATCAGTCACTGTTGGTCAAGGCCGATTCCGGGATCACGTCGCTCGACGACATGGTCGGTATGCAACTGGGCGTCCAGTCCGGTACCACCGGCGAGGCATATGCCCAGGAGAACGCACCGGAGGGTGTCGAGCTCGTCTCCTACGAGAACGGTGGCGATCTGTTCGTCGCCCTCGAGGCAGGCAACATCTCAGGCATCCTGCAGGACCTGCCCGTCAACGGCTACCGCACCACCCAGGATGACAGCGTCAAGGTAGTTGCCACCTATCCGACCGGCGAGCAGTACGGATTCGCACTGCCCAAGGAAGGCAAGGACGCGCTGCTCACCGCCATCAATGGGGCGCTGGCGACGATGCACGACAACGGCAAGTACGACGAGATCTTTGCGAAGTGGTTCGGTTCCTGAGCCGCTGAGCTGAGTTTCAGATGAAATCACTAGGGGGGACCCATTAGGGTCCCCCCTAGCTACAACCGGCGGGCGGGGTGAAGAGGACTACCCGAAAGAAACTGATCCGATACTCGCTCTATGCGGTGCTTCTGATCGTCTTCGGGGGTGCCGCCATCTTTGCCGACTGGGGCAAGTTGGGAAGCGCCTACTTCAATCCCCAGGTTGCCGCCGACATGTTCCCCAAGGTGCTCACCATCGCGGCCCGTAACACCGCGACGTACACGCTGCTTGCGTTCTTGCTCGGGTTGGCGCTAGCCCTGATGCTCGCACTCATGAAGATGTCCGTCATTCGTCCGTACCGCTGGCTTGCCATCGGCTACATCGAGCTCTTTCGTGGTTTGCCGGCGCTGGTCACGCTCATGTTCGTCGCATACGCGTTGCCGATCGGTCTGGGTTGGCGGATCCCGGGTGGCGTGCTCGGTCAAGGATCGATCGGTCTCGGCATCGTTGCCGCCGCCTACATGGCCGAGACGATCCGGGCCGGCATCGAAGCGGTGCCGCGCGGCCAAATGGAGGCGGCCCGGTCGCTAGGGATGAGCTGGGGCAAGGCGATGACCTACATCGTGCTTCCGCAGGCGTTTCGGATCATCATCCCTCCGTTGACAAATGAGCTCGTGCTGCTGATCAAGGACACTTCGTTGTTCTTCGTACTGGGCTCAACGCCGACCAGTAAAGAGCTGACGAAGTTCGGTCGCGACCTCATGACGAGCAAATTCAATGGAACCCCGCTTGTCGTGATTGCCCTCGTCTACCTCGCTATCACGCTTCCTCTCACCTACGTCGTTTCGAAGTTGGAAAAGAGAACGGCGGCAGCGCGATGATGGAGCACAGCGCCTCCGGGGCGCCACCCATTCAGATCCTTGACCTTCACAAGTCGTTTGGGCAGCTCGAGGTGCTCAAAGGCATTGACTTCAGCGTGAGCTTCGGCGAGGTTGTTGTCTTGATCGGGCCGTCCGGCTCGGGCAAATCCACACTGTTGCGATGCGTCAACAGGCTCGAGGAGGCAACTGCCGGCACCATCCTCATCGAAGGCATCGACATCACCGACCCCGACACCGATGTGGATGCGGTGCGTACCAGGATCGGGATGGTGTTCCAGCAGTTCAATCTCTTCCCGCATCTCACGGTCCTGCGCAACCTGACCATAGCCCAGCGCAAGGTGCTCGGCCGGGACGTAGGAGAGGCGCAGCGTGTCGCCAAGGAGATGCTGGCTCGGGTCGGTTTGAGCGACAAGATCGAAGAGCATCCTTCCCATCTATCCGGTGGCCAGCAGCAGCGCGTCGCCATCGCAAGGGCACTGTGCATGAACCCGGACATGATGTTGTTCGACGAGCCGACCAGTGCCCTCGACCCCGAGTTGATCGGGGAGGTGCTCGACGTGATGCGGGAGCTCGCCAATGAAGGCATGACCATGGTCGTTGTCACTCATGAGATGGGGTTTGCCCAGCAGGTCGCAGACCGGGTGATCTTCATGGACGCCGGAGTGATCGTCGAGGAAGGCCCACCCGCTGATGTCCTACTCAACCCCGCCCACGAGCGAACCCGTAGGTTCCTGCGGGCCATCGACGCCGACTGACCCCGAACTCACCGTTCTGGCGTTGATTCTGGCCAAATAGTGCGCGTATCAACGCCAGAAGGATTCCTCTTGCCAACATAATTCAACACGCGTAGGATTACGTAATTGAACAAGTGTTGAAATAGGGAGCACATGGCGTGAAAGCAATGATCCTCAAGGAGTTCCGCCAGATGCGGCGGGATCGGCGCACCGTAGCGCTGATGGTGGGGTTGCCGATAATGCTGTTGGTGATCTTCGGCTATGCCGCCCGCTTCGACGTCACCGAGATCAGGACCGCCGTCCTCGGGCCGGGCGCCCAGCAAGTCGAAACCGCACTTGGCAGCGCATTCAACGTTGTGGTGACAGATCCTGCCGGCGATGCCCAGATGGGCAAGGACCTGTTGCGGGACTCAGAGGCGGCAGTCGCCATCGTCACCGGCGGGCCGCAAACCGAGGTCTACGTTGATGGCACCGAGCTCTTCGTTGCGCAGTCGGCGATGCGTCGGGCCGCCAGCCTGCCCAGCACAGCCAAGGTCGAGGTGCTGTTCAACCCCGACCTGAGCACCTCGGCGGTAATGGTTCCCTCGTTGATAGGGCTGATCCTGCTATTCATCGGGACGGTGATCACCAGCCTCGGTGTGGTCAGGGAGCGAGAACAGGGCACGCTGGAGCAGCTTGCGGTTACCCCGTTGCGACCGGTCGACGTCATTGTCGGCAAGATCGCTCCGTACTTCGTGGTGGCCGTTATCGACATGATCATTGTCACCATCGTCGGCGTCTTCCTCTTCAACGTGCCGTTCCGTGGCTCATTCCTGATGTTCAGTGCCTTTGGCTTTGTGTACCTGTTCGTCGTGCTCGGGCTTGGAGTGCTCATCTCAACGGTGTCGCGGAGTCAGGGAGAGGCCATCCAGCTCGCAATCATGGTGCTGCTGCCCCAGGTGATGCTGTCGGGGATGATCTTCCCGCTCAACTCGATGGCGGCCGGGGTGCGGTGGATCGGGTATCTACTCCCGCTCACTTACTTCGTCATGGGGATGCGAGGTGTCTTTCTGAAGGCATCGTCGCTGAGTGCCCTCGCCATGCCGTTGCTGCTGTTGACGTTGATGGCCGTCGTGGTCTTCGCCCTTGCCGTGTTGCGGTTCCGCAGGGATCTCGCCCCCAAGCAGGCTGCTTCGGCGACACCCGTGGAGGCGGTAGCGTGAGCTGGGGAGTCACCGATCTGACCGTTCGATTCGGTCACACCGTTGCCCTCGACGATGTGTCGATCGACCTGGAGCCCGGCACCGTCCAAGCAGTCGTTGGAGGGGACGGCGCAGGCAAGACCACGCTGCTGCGGATCGTCGCAGGCATCGGCCTCAACCATCAGGGCATCCTGCGGCTCCCGGGGCCGGGCCGTACCGGGTACGTGCCTCCCGACGGCGGTGTCTTCTCCGATCTGTCTGTGGACGAGAACATGCAGTTCATCGCCGACGCCTATCGGCTCCGTGACTGGGAGTCGCGAGCCCGGGAGCTGCTCGAGAGCGCCGACATCGCCCGGTTCGGTGATCGGCTCGGCGGCCAGCTCTCCGGCGGCGAGCGACGCAAGCTTGCAGGCTCGATGGCGATGCTTCCGAAACCCGACCTGCTCGTGCTCGACGAAGTGACCACGGGAGTCGACCCGGTGAGTCGTATGGATCTGTGGCGTCTCATCGCCGGTGCCGCCGCAGGAGGGGCAGCCGTCGTGGTGGCGACCAGCTATCTAGATGAGGCCGAGCGGGCCGGGCGCGTGCTGCTGTTGCACGACGGCCGAGCGCTGGCGTCGGGAACACCAGATGAAGTACGAACAGCCATGACCGGGTCGGTCACAGACGTGGCCGAGCCAGACGATCCAGCCCTGGCGTGGCGGCACGGCCGACGCTGGCGTCAGTGGCACCCGGACGGCACCCCCGACGGTAGTGCCACACTCGAAGACGTCGCCATCGTTGCCGAGATACGCGCCGGAGGTGGACGATGAAGTCCGTTCTGGTGCAGCAAGTGACACGACGATTCGACCGCTTCGTCGCCGTCGATGCCGTCGACTTCGAGATCGAGCCGGGCGAGGTTGTCGGTCTGGTGGGCGCAAACGGTGCCGGGAAGACAACCTTGATCAGGATGATCCTCGGCCTGCTGCGACCGTCCGAGGGATCCGTGCTCCTCTTCGGGAAACCACCGTCACGCGAGCAACGACGTCGTATCGGCTACGTGCCACAGAACCTCGGCCTCTACCGGGACCTGACCGCAGCGGAGAACCTCGAGTTCCGTGCCGAGATCTTCGGCTCGGCAGAGGTGGAATTCGCCGAGGACTTCACGGGTCTGGTTGGCGATATGTCGCTCGGTATGCAGCGCCGCACCGCGTTTGCAGCTGCCACTCAGCACAACCCGGAGCTGCTGGTGCTCGACGAGCCGACCTCCGGTGTGTCCCCGCTCTCCCGCACCAAGCTGTGGAACATGATCAGGCAGCGTGCCGAGGCCGGGGCTGCGGTGCTCGTCTCGACTCACTACATGGATGAGGCGGAGCAAGCGGACAGATTGGCCCTGATGTCCCACGGCAAGATGGTTGCCGAAGGGCTACTCGACGAGATCATCGGCGATCTCACCGTCGTTTCGGTCAGCGCCGACCGCTGGGATCGGGCGTTCACCGCACTCGATGACGGCAAGCGTCTCATCAGCCTGGCAGGAACCCGGGTCAGAGTGTTGCGCGAGTCGCAGGACGAAATCGCCGGGGTGCTGCGGGCCGCCGGCGTCGACGCAGATCTGGCGATGGCCCCGGCGACGCTCGACGAGACGATGGTGTTGTTGGACTCATGAGCAAGCGAAGACCAGGACGTAGACCGGGCGACCCCGAGGTCACGAAGCAGGCGATTCTCGACGCTTCCCGTGATGTTTTCGGGGAGCTGGGATTCGATCGGGCGACGATCCGTGAGATCGCTGGTCGCGCCGGTGTCGACCCCGCCCTGATCCATCACCACTTCGGCTCCAAACAGGAGTTGTTCGGAGCCGCCCACGAGTTCTCGTTCAACCCGGTACAGCTGATTCGCCAGATCGCCGATCTCCCCGAGGACGACCGAGCAGAGGCGATTGCCCGTCTCTACCTGTCTGTGCTCGGAGCCCCCGGTTCGCCTGCGCTGTCGCTGATCCGGACTGCCGCCACGAATGAGCAGGCAGCAGCGATCCTGCGCGAGTTTCTTACCTCGGTCCTCCTCGACAACGCATCCAGATTGATCGCCTTTCCGGACGCCCGGTTGCGCGTCGCCATGATCGGCAGCCACATGATCGGATTGGTGATTGCCCGGTCGATCCTGGAGCTCCCCGAGCTGGCAGAGATCGACGTCGAGGAACTCGTCCCGAGAGTGGTTCCCCTCATCAATCGATATCTGCAAACGGAGGATCTCACCGCGCGCTCGACCTTCGGTGTTTTCGTGTCACAGTCGCCGGGTATGTTCAGATCATGGAGTTGATCATGAACACGACACAACCCGAAACGGCAGATATCGAGCAGTTGCTCACCGAAGCCGGGCTCGAGTTCACCTTTGTGGACAGGTGCCCCGATCCTGCCTGTGAGATCTGCGCCAGAAGCGACGTGCCCGCCGCAGCCTGAGCTGCTGCTCACTTGTCCAAGGCCCGCTAGGTTGGCCGGATGAGTATCAGCTGGCTCACGGCCTTTCTGGACACACCGGAGGCAGGGTTCGACACACGTCTCGAATTCTGGGCCGCGATCACGGGATGGTCCGTTTCCCCGTTTCGCGGCGAAGAGTCCGAGTTCGCCACTTTGCTGCCCCCTCAGGGTGATCCCGTGCTGCGGGTGCAGCGGCTTGCCGACGGCATGCCCGGGATCCACCTCGACCTCCATGTCGATTCGATACCGGTGATGGCACGGCGAGCCTTGCAGTTGGGCGCCAGACAGCTGCTGGAGAGGGAGCACCGCGCCATGCAATCACCCGCAGGCATGCGTTTCTGCCTCGTGGCCGATCGCGGCGAGTCGCAGTTGCCCCCGCCGCCAGACGTCGAATTGCCGCACCGAATAGACCACGTGAGCATCGACATACCGGCAGACCGGTTCGAAGCGGAGGTGCACTTCTGGGAAGAGCTCACGGGGTGGAAGTTGCGGCAGTCCTCGTATCCGGAGTTCATGGTGTTCGACCCACCGGGACATCTCCCCTTCGGCATGCTGCTCCAGAGTCTCGGAAAGGACGATGCCCGATCTGAGGCGACCGCTCATCTCGACATCGCCGCAGGGGCGCGAGTCGCCGAGCTCGTCGCCCGTCACGAGCAGCTCGGGGCGAGCACGCTTGCGACGTTCGAGCACTGGACGGTGCTCGCAGACCGGGCGGGGCACCCTTATTGCATCACCGCAAGCGACCCGCTGCGTTGATCCGGAGGCCGTCGTTACAATCCTCAACCGCGTCCGAAGGCGACCATGACAGACAAACCTGAGCTGATCTATGTAGGTGACCCCATGTGCTCGTGGTGCTGGGGTGTTGCGCCGACCATCGAGTACCTGGCCAAGCGCAATGACATTCGATTCCGCCTGGTGGTGGGTGGGTTGCGAGTGGGTGACCGGGTCAAGCCGCTCGACGATGATCTGCGGAAGGCAATGACCGAGGGCTGGGACCGGGTTGAGGCGAAGACGGGTCAACCGTTCGACACGAGCTTCCTGCAACGTGACACCTGGGTGTTCAACACAGAGCTACCGGCCATCGCCGTCACCACGATGCGGGAGCTGGATCCAGCGCAAACGTTGCCGTTCTTTGACCACCTGCAGCAGTCCTTCTATCGCGACGGCCTTGATATCACCGACCGTCGCGCCTACCCCGAGCTGGTCCGGCCGTTCCCGGTAGACGAGAGCGTTTTCCTCACCGGGATCGATTCGGCCGCAGGCAAGAAGCGTGCCTGGGATGACTTTGCCGAGCGAAGAGAGCTTGGCGTCGATGTGCTGCCAACGGTCCTACTCGATGTGGAAGGAAGGATGCAGAAGCTGGGCAGCGGCTATTTCGATCGAGATCACTTCGACAACCAGCTCACCTATTGGGTGGAAGGCAGGCAGCCGATGAGCGCCAGTGTCGGTGTGTGCTCGATCGACGGCAGCACGTGCTGAGTGCGAACCGGGCCTGTCCCGGCATTCACCGGTGATGGCCGGTGCATTGACATCGCGCTCCGGGTTCCGTTACCGAATGGTCGTTCCAGTCGGAAAGCGGCTCAAGCCACCGTCCGCACCGTCCGATTTGTCTAGGAAGTGATTAGTCATCGCTGAAGAGGAGGAGGCGTGCCGGTGGTTCGCAGGCGCTCACGCCGACGCAGAAGCTCATATAGCAACGAAGACACCACCTTGCCCACGGAGCTGCGGATGGAGGATCTATCGCCGCGGGCGAAACGGCTCGTCGAAAGTGGGGTGATCGACCTCACCACGATCGTCGGGTCCGGCGAGGATGGTCGGATCACGAGCGGTGACATCCTCGAGCGGGCCAGACTGATGGAAAAGGAGCAGTCCGTTGCCAGGATCGAGACGATCGAGCCTGCGACCGGCGACGATGCCCCTACTGAAGATGCCCCCACCGACGATGCCCCTACTGAAGATGCCCCTACCGAAGATGCAGCTGCTCCCCCCGGTGCCGAGGTCGCTGCCATCCCCGAGGTCACTGCCATCCCCGAGATCAGGCCGATACGCGACGACGAGTCCACCACCGAGCCAATGGCCGGAGAACCGGACATCGACGCCGCCCTCCATGTCCCCGAGCAAGAAGAAGTGGAACCGGTGATGTCCCCGTCAGAGCCCCCCGTCGGTGTCGCCTTCGTGGCGGTCGATAAATCAATCGTCCCACCTGCCGAGCCGGAGACCTCCACGAGCGCCGCCTACCTCGGGGGTGAGCCCATCAAGGTGCCGCCAAACCCGTGGGATGCCTACAACGGCTCCACCGATGGGCTGGCTGAGAGCGCTCTTCCCGGTGCCGAGCAATCGTGGGGGGAAGCCGAAGCCAACATCGCAGCCATCGCTGAGGAAGCGGCAGCCCAGCTGTACCGTCGACCCGAGACTGCTCTCGAGCCCACAGCATTCGACCCGGACCCGGTTTTTGCAGCCGGGCCCGTGGAGTCAGTCGAGGAGAGCGACACGGCCGATGTCGACGTCGTCGATGCGTTGGCCGAAGACGGTTCTTCCGTTGTGGAAGGCGACGTCTCTGAGACAGATCTCGGGCCGCTGCAACCAGAGCCAACGACAATCGAAGAGCCCGCGGGCGTCGTCGCTTCCAGCGCAGAAGCCCAGGCGGTTGTCGACGAAACCATCGTGGAGTCTGAGACTCCCGAGCAACCGGAGCAACACGCGGAGGTAATGATGGACTTTGGAACTCTCGAACAAGTCGATCCTGAGAGTGTGTGGGCAGGCGGCGCAGAGGACTTTGCCCCGTGGTTCCTGGCCAATTCGAAGCAACTCGGCGACGTGCTCGGCTTGAACACCGGTCTCTCAGAACCCCGCCAGTACACCACCCGGAGCGCAACCGGTGTGATCGGAAGGGACGACAACGGCGAGGAAGTTGTCGTCGTGTCCTCACAGCACGCCGCCGCCGACGACTCTGACCTGGGCCGAGCGCTCGGGATGGCGGCGTCATCCGGGGCGGCCACCGTCGCACTTGTCTCAGCGAGATTCGGCGAGGAACAATTGCAGGCTCTCGAATGGCTCAACAGCCAGACCAAGAGCGGCGTTAAGTGGTTTGGCATCGAGATGAAGGTGGTGCGTATTGCCGACTCGCCGCCTGCGATGATGTTCAACCTGGTGGCGGCACCACCGGCCGGCTAGTCACGAGACTCACCCGACGAATTGCTGCAGGGCGATCGCGGCCCAAACCTGGATACTCGGATTCGACTCTCGAAACTGCGACGGCGACGTCAGACGACCTGACGGTCCTCGTCCTCCGTCATCCGTGCCCGCAAACCGGACATCTCGGAGAGAAGTGAGTTGGCGCCCTCACCGATACGGGGGAGCTTGCGACCCTTCGAGTAGCGGCTCGACTCACCGTCTGCCACCAACTCGGCATCCTTGCGGAGACGCTCGGCTTCCTTCTCGGCTTCGGCACGCATCCGCTCAGCTTCGATCATGGCGCGCTCGGTTTCGCTCTGCGCCTTCTCGTGGGACTCGGCCTTCTCGCCTTCGGCGACAGCAAGGAGCCGCATCGCTTGCTCGCGAATCTCCCGGGCTTGTTCCTCGGCTCTGGCGATAATGCCGCGCGCTTCTTGTTGGGCGGCTTCGACGAGCGCATCGGGCGCCACGTTTGTCGAGTGTGGGGCGAGCGCCATCTGGTTCTCTGCCTCGAGGAGCTTGGCCCACCTAGCGGCCATCTCCTCCTCCCGGAGTGCGATCTTGCGTACCCGGGCCCTGGCATCTTCGAGCTCGGTGACCGCCTCGGCGCGGACCTTCTTGGCAAGCTCACGTGCCGACTTGAGTTGCGCAACAGCTTCGGCGCGTATCTCGGCGGCAGTTACCTGCGGATCGGAGGGGTCCAGAGCACTCATCATCTTGACTATCGGCAGTAATGGGCCGCGCTTAAAGGTCACTCCGAGCCGGGTAGACGCGTGTAGTTACAGAATGAGGCGTTGGTCACAGGATGATGAGGGTTGCCATGATCACGGCGAACACGGCAAACGCGACGATGGTGCGTACCGTTCTGGCATTTCGCCTCCCACTGCCCAGCTGCTCCCATAGGAACGCGATCACGACACCGGTGGCGAGACCACCGAGGTGGGCATGCCAGTCGATGTTGGGGAGGAACAGAGGCAGAGCCAGGTTGATGAGGAGAATGGCACCAAGCTGATTGAACATCGCCTTGCCGGCCGCAGACCCACGCTGGCGGAACGCCGCATACAACCAGGCTCCGAACAACCCGAACAACGCCCCGGATGCGCCAATGCTTGGCACATTGGGCTGTCCGAAGAGGAACGATGCCAGGCTACCGCCGGCGGCGCTGGCCAGATAGATCCCGGCGAACGCCCCCGATTTGACCTGCTGTTCCAGACGCGGCCCAAAAATGTAGAGGAAATACATGTTGAAGAAGATGTGGAGAAAACCGTCGTGCAGGAATGCCGCGGTCAGTGCCCGCCACCATTGGCCTGCGGCGATGCCGATCAACGTTCCATTTGAGCTGGCAAGACGCAATGATCCGAAGTCGAGCACGAGATTGCGGTGCATTTGTGCCGAGGACATCCCGATCAGGAAGATCAACACGTTGATGGCAATGATCGCGAAAGCAACCGGGCTGGTCTGAAAGCTGGGCCCGGCAATCAGATTCCTGCCGCGGACAATGGTCTGGGGCCTGCGGCACGCAGACACTCGGGGCACTTCTGACCGACCGGGGCGTCGTGAGAGCACTCGGGGCAGATCGGCCGGCCGCACTCGCTGCACGAGAAATACGTCACCCGATCCGGGTGGCGATAGCAGGTAGGGGCAGTGGTGGGTTCGCTCATGTCGGGGACAAACTACCTGATAGGCCTGAGAAACCCCTAAGCCGTCACTGCCCGTTCCGGCGTCCGGTAGATTCGTCGGCAAGGACGAGAGGCCAACATGACCGACGACCGACTTCGAGGAGCTGCTCCGGTGAGGATGAGCCCTGGGCCACGCCCCGACACTGCTCGCCCCTGGGGTGACGCCGCCACTCCATACGAGGAGCTCGGGGGAGCGGAGCCGCTGCGTGCCCTCGTCGACTGTTTCTACGACCACATCCGCGCTGATTCGCCGCGGCTGAGTTCGCTGCATCCGGCAGACGACACCAATTCACGCCGCAATCTCTTCGAGTATTTGAGCGGATGGATGGGTGGGCCCAACCTCTACACCCAGCGGAAGGGTCATCCCCGTCTGAGGATGCGGCACCTGTCGGTTCAGCATCGGCCGTGAGGAAGCCGGCGAATGGATGTCGCTGCATGCGGGCCGCGCTGGCCGGAGACCGGTGTGGCCGAGCCGCTTTGCTCGGTTTCCTCGAGGCCCGATTCGGCGATCTTGCCGGCCACATGCGTAATCGTGATACCGGTTAGGCCCGCCGGTTGCGATACTGCGCCCCATGAAGCGTCTGATCCTCGTTGTATCGTTGCTGCTCGTTGGTACCAGCATCACATCGGCTGCTGCCCAACTGCCGCCGGGCGGGCACCTTCATCGACGACAACGGCAATGTTCACGAGGCCAACATCGAAGCAATCGCCGCTGCCGGGACCACAAAGGGCTGCAACCCGCCGATCAACGATCGGTTCTGTCCCGACGAGTCGGTGACGAGGGGTCAGATGGCAGCGTTTCTGGGGCGGGCGCTCGAATTGCCGTCTGCGTCCACCGGCTACTTCTCGATACGGACGGCTCTGTATTCCAATCGGACATCAACGCGCTTGCTGCGGCCGGGATCACAAAGGGCTGCAACCCGCCGGCCAATGATCGGTTCTGTCCGGATGAGTCGGTGACGCGCGGGGCAAATGGCGGCGTTCCTGGTCAGAGCGCTCGATCTGCCTCAAACCAGTCTCCGACTACTTCACCGACGACGACGGATCGGTTTTTGAAGCGAGCATCAACCAGCTGCGCCAGGCCGGTGATCACCCAGGGCTGTAACCCTCCCGGCGAATGACAGGTTCTGTCCCGGCCGGGAGGTGCGACAGAGACGAAATGGCCTCGTTCCTGGCACGGGCGCTGGGTCTCGACGGAGAGACCCCGCCACCGGTCAACGCTGCGTGCGCCCGCCCTCCCAGCGAATCGCGACCCGATTCGCGAGATCATCGTCGGCCCCGGGAGACAACCTTGCCGGAGCCCTGGCTGCGGCCGCAAGACCGGGTGACCGGATCGTCCTCCAAGCCGGCACTCACGTCCAGGCGGGGAATCTGGTGATCGATGCGTCTGGCACGCCAACGGATTGGATCCACATCGTCGCAGCCGACGGTACGACACCCGTCATCGACCTGAACGGCGCAGGCGAGTTTCGCATCAGCGGTTCCTACATTTCACTCGATGGCGTCGACATTCGCAATGGTGGCGGGAACAATCTCCATATCGCACCCGGCACAGAGGACGTTCACCACGTTCACGTTTCCGATACGACCATCCACGACCTCGCCTGGGGCCCCGGGGCCGCGGTCAAGATCAACAGGAACAACTCCGAGAGCGCAGGCGGTCGGCACCATCTGCCTCGAGAACAACGACGTGAGCGAAGCCATCGACAACGCGATCATCGACGGCGTCGGCGTCGACGGGGCAGTCATCACCGGAAACGACATCCACGACAACGCGGTCGGGCAGCCACGGCATCTTCTTCAAGGGAGGCTCTGCGGATATCGTCATCGAATGAAATGTGATCCGTGGCATCAGTGGCAACGCTGCGCTGCAACTAGGTGGCAACACGGGCGCATCGTTCTGGAACCCGGACTATCCCGGCTGGGAGGGGGTCAACCAGATTGCCCGCAACAACCTCATCGCCGACTTCGATGATTCCGCCGTAGAGATCAGGGGTGTTGACGGCGCTTTCGTCTACAACAACACCATCGTCGGCCAGACGAGCTTTGCCATCTTCCGTCTCCAGACAGGGAACAATGCCTCCGGGGGCACCAGCGGGAACGACGACGTGCATATCTCGAGCAACCTGATCATCGGCACGGGGGGCGACCCCCAGTACGCGAGAAACGACGCAGGGGCAGCCTCCATCACTTTCGGGACCCCAACTGTGGGCGGGGCCATTTCACAACTCGGGGTCCCCAACGCCGGGCATCCCGATCTTCCCACAAGCCGCCGATGTGGTGGCGACTTCGGGCTCGGGGGTGGTGGTGACTCCGACGGTCACGGCTCTGGCGGTCTCGAGCGATGCGGCGCGGCCGATATGCACCTGACGTCGCCAGCCCGGCTCTCGGCGCGGCGGAGACCCTGGCCGACGTGGTGCTCGACTTCTTCGGCTCTACCCGGTCGGCGACGGCGCCGACCATGGGAGCCATCGAGAGCCCGTGACCGATCTATCGCGGCGGCGATTTCTCACCGGGCTCATCGCAGGCATCGGGGCCGGTGTCGGCCGGTGGCGACAGCGTGGTTCGGCCGTGAGCAGTAGCGGGCCGATCGCGGCGCATCCCACAACCACGACCTCGACAGCCGACAACAACATCACCATCATCAACGACCACCGTACCGGCGACCACCGACCCGGCGACCACCCCGACGACGTCTACGACGACGTCAACACGACGACAACGCCGCACCGGAGGTAGCGATTCCGGTGATCTGCCGTCGCAGCCTGGGGTGCGTCAGCCGCCGCCGGTGAGTTCACCAGCCATCAGATCGACCAGATCACAGTCCACCACACCGCGGTGCTGCTCGAGGACAACGCCGACGCCCCGGGCCGGGCGCGACAGCACCAGTCCTATCACCAGAGCCTCGGCTGGCCCGATCTGGCCTACCACTACATGATCGACGCCGATGGCAATGTCTACGAGGGCCGCCCGGTTGGTGCCGTCGGCGATACGGCCACCGAATACGACCCGACTGGTCACTTGCTGGTTTGCTGCGAAGGCAACTTCGACGAACAGGATGTGCCGCAGGCCCAGTACGAGACGTTGGTGCAGATGGTGGCGTGGGGTTGCGGGGAATTCGGCGTCGATCCCGCATCTGTCCGGGGTCATCGTGATGTCGCGTCGACAACTTGCCCGGGCGACAATCTCTACGCACACATCGCATCCGGCGCCCTTGCCGACGATGTCGCCGCCCTTGCCGGGGATCCCCTCCAGCTCGATCTGGTATGTGGCGAGAAGGCGCGTGAGATGGTCGAGTTGATCGAGACGGCTTGACGAAAGAACGTGGGAACCCCGGCGCCGTCCTGAGCGTCTCACAACTACCGGGTGGCCGGCCGCTTCGTCTGGCTTATTGCCCCAGAACGGAAGTATTCTTCCAAGTACACGATTCGGGAGGTGAGTGGTGAGAAGGTTCCTGATCTTGATTGCCTCCCTGGCAGTCCTGTTGGCGGCGTGCGGGGGGACGACTGACTGAGACGACGATGTCATCGAGCGACGACGCAGCCAATCCGCAGTCGCAGGATGAATCGACGAGCAGCACTGGCACTTCAGACACGCAGTCGGAGACATCTGATGTGCCTGCTGCTGGAGACGACGGTGAGCTGACTATCAACGACTTCATCCCCGGCGCGGTGTCGTTCGACGAGAACACCGACTTCCGCGCTCAGGAGATGGAGATCCAGCAGGAGATCGCCCAATGTATGGCGGCGTGAGGGCTTCGAGTACATCCCGTTCGTGCCATCCGACGTTGGCGGTGGCTTCGTCGGCGGGGAATTCGATGAGGAGGAGTACGTCAAGACGTACGGCTTCGGTGTATCGACTTGGGTACTCCAGGACGCGGCCTTCAACGGAGGCGGCGATTCTCGAGGAGCCGTATGCCAACGATCCCAATCAAGAGATCGTCGACGTCGATGGACGAGACTCGAGCAGGAGGAGTACTACCGGGTCCTGTACGGAGGCGAGCCCGACATCATCGCGAACACGCCCCAAGAGGAGCTCGAAGCCATGACCGAGGAAGAGCTGATGGCCTTCTACGACGAGGCATATGCCAACTGGCAGCCGGAGGGTTGCCAGAACGCGGCCTACGACGGCGCCTACGGCGGTGGCGAGAGCCAGATGGCGTTTTGGGATGAGTTCGGCGCAGACTACGAAGCGATATACAGCCGGGTGGAGTCTGATGAGCGCATCCTCGATGCACAGGCCAAGTGGTCGGCGTGTATGGCGGACAAGGGCTACGACTATGCCAGTCAGGACGACATGTACGCCTATTTCATGGGCTACCGAATCCGGCGGTACCTGGGTCGAGGGTGCACGTGTTTCAGAAGAAGGTTCGACGAGCACATCACATGGCCGGACCACATCTCGGTGTCGAAGAGGGATCGGTAAGGGGAGTACTATATCGGCCCTGAGTACGACATAGAGGAGTTGCAGCCCTTCATCGACGAGGAGATAGCGGTCGCGACCGCGGACTACGAGTGCTCCGCGTTCCGGCGTGAGATCTGGAAAGAGGTCTACATAGAGTATGAGCAGGCCTTCATTGAGGAGAATCTCGACCGTCTCACCGCATTCAAGGAGGCCAATAGTTGAGTCGTCGAGTCCTTCTCTTCCTGGCGCCTGTCGCTGTCGTCGGTGCCGCCGCGGTGCTCGCTCATCGAGATCTCGCCACTACAAGTTGGCCGGGCTACAACCTGTAAGCGCGGACCACAGATGGAACACTGGCCGATGACGTTACGGCGCCCGCTACCGATGAATACCGAGTCGTTTCTGTGTGCGGATCGGAGTGGCAGACCCTCGTGGCGGAGATCGAAGCGGGAAACTGATCAAGAACCTGGAACCTGTCGCCGTCATGCGACGTCTTACAAATGGTTGCTGTTATCCGTAGGATTGCTCGACATCATCCGCATGGCTGTACTCTGCGGTCGACATACCGGAGGTGAGTGGTGAAACGGTTCTCGGTCTTGTTGGCCTCCATGACCCTGCTGCTGGCAGCGTGTGGGGGGACGACTACAGACGCAACATCAGACGACGGAGATACGACCAGCACGCAGGCCCAGGAAGAGTCGACGTCAACGACCACGACTGCGGCCGAGACCAAGGGCGACGAGATCGGCCCGGGTGACGACGGGGTTTGGGATCTCTCCGACTTCATGCCGGGGGCGAGCTTCGACGCGGACACCGACTACCGCACCATCGAGATGGAAGCACAGCAGAAGGTCGCCACCTGCATGGCCGCCGAAGGATTCGACTACATCCCCTTCGTCCCCTCAGATATCGGTGGCGGGATGGTGTTCGACGAGAGCGACCAGGAAGAGTACGTCAAGACGTATGGCTTTGGCGTCTCGACGTGGGTCCTCCAGGACCAGGCGATGAATGAAGGTGACTTCGAGGATCCGTACGCCAACGACCCGAATACCGCCATCGTTGAGGCCATGGACGAGTTCGAGCAGGAGGAGTACTACCGGGTGCTCTACGGGGGGGAGCCCGAGATCATCACGAACACCCCGCCCGAAGAGCTCGAAGCCATGACCGAGGAAGAGCTCATGGCGTTCTACGACGAGGCGTACGCAAACTGGCAACCCGACGGCTGTCAGAACCAGGCGTACGAAGATCTGTACGGTGGTGGCGCCGACATGAACTTCTACGACGAGTTCGGTGAGGATCTCGACGCGATGTATCAGCTCGTCGATTCCGACGATCGCATCGCTGCCGCCCAGGCGGAATGGTCGTCGTGCATGGCTGCGAAGGGCTACGACTACGCAGACCAGGACGAGATGTACGCCTACTTCTACGGAACCGAAGTCAACGGTCAGTGGATCGAAGGTGACTTCTCGCAACGAGTCAACGCGGTCATCACCTGGCCGGACTCAGGGTTCGTTGAGGACAGTAGTGAGGGCGTTTCTGTTGGGGTCGCCACCACAGTCATGGTCGGAAGCGATGACGGCAGCGGCGGTGATTACGCCGGTCCGGAGTACGACATGGAGGCGCTGCAACCACTCATCGAAGAGGAGCTCGCCATCGCTACCGCCAACTACGAATGCGAGCAGCCGATGACAAGCCTCTATGAGGAGATCTACCAGGAGTACCAACAGCGCTTCATAGACGAGAACCTCGATCGTCTCCTCGCCTTTCGCGACGAGAACAGCTGAACGGCGTTGAGAGTGAGGTCGGCCGGTGAGTCGTAGAGTCGTCCTGACCCTCGCCTTGGTCGCGGTGATTGCGGCGGCGGCGGTCGGCTGGGTAGCAGGGACACATATCAAATCACCGGCACAGGTGGCTTCAGAGGCAGAGCCCCCGGAGCCATCGCTGATCACGGTGCCTGTGGTGAAGATGGTGATCGCCAACGACGTGGTCACCCGGGGAACGGTCCGGTTCGACGAGCCCGAGACGGTGCAGGCGTCGTCACCTGCCGACCCGGAGTTGTCTCCGGTGGTTACCTGGGTCCCTGGTGTCGGTGACGAACTCGAGGAGGGCTCCGTCCTCTACGAGCTGGCGGGGAGACCCACCTTTGCCCTCCAGGGGGACCTGCCGCTGTTCCGGACGGTGAAGCCTGGCGACGAGGGAGAAGACATCGAGCAGTTGCAGACGGCGCTGACCAGGCTCGGCTTCGACCCCGGGATCGTCGACGGTGTGTACGGGCCGACCACGGAGGCTGCGGTGGAAGCGTTCTACCGGGCAAAGGGTTATGAGCCGATTCCCCCCGACCAGGCGCTGCTCGATCAAGTGGATGCCCTCCAGGGTGTCGTCGACGCAGCCCGCGATTCATACAACTCGGTCGTCGAGCAGAAACAAGCGGTCCAGGCGGCACAGAAGGCCGTCACCGACGCCGCCGCTGCGCTACAGCAAGCCCGGGACGAGTTGGACGCCGCCGAATTGCGGCTCTCCCAGGCCGAGGCGGGAACCCACCCCGACACGGGGCAGCCACCAACCGAGCACGAGCTTGCGGTACTCGGCGCCGCGGTCACCTCCGCTGATGAGACGGTGCAAGAACGCCAGGACGCATACGAGGCCGCGCTCGCCGACGCCGACATCGCAGGTCCGATCCCCGACACCAAGCCGGCAAAGGACGCACTCGACCAGGCAGTCGCCGATCTCGCTGATGCCCGCTCCGACGTGGGCTCGCCGGTACCGAAGGGCGAATTCCTGTTCTTCAAGGTATTCCCCATCCGTATCGATGGGGTGTTGGCTGCGCGCGGGGATATGGCGTCGGGCGAGCTCATGCGTGTCTCCGGATCCCGGCTCGCCATCGACTCTTCCGTCTCGGTCGACGAGGCGGAGCTCATCGAGGAGGGTGACGCCGTAACCATCGTGCTGAGCCGGCTCAATATCGAGCTCGGTGGGACCATTGTCTCCAAGGCTGAGGTGCCGGGCACAAACGGCGTCGCGGCCGATGAGGTATACATCGAGATCGTCCCCGACGAGGTACGCGCCGAGCTCAACAACACAAACGTGAAGATCACCATCCCCGTTGCTACCCGGTCATCGGGTGGCGACGTGCTGGCCGTCCCCGCCGCTGCTCTCTCGGCAACCGGGAGTGGCGATACCATCGTTACCGTCGAAGGCGAAGACGGCTCGACACGAGTAGTCACCGTCACCGCCGGGCTGTCTGCGCCGGGTGGCATGGTCGAGGTGACTCCGCTCGATGGAGAGCTCGCAGAGGGAGACCGGGTCGTGGTCGGCTTCCAGCAAGGCAGCACGGCGACGACGGCTGCTCCGGTAGAAGGATGAGCAACGTAGTCGAGCTGGATGGCGTGAGTCGCTCCTTTCCCGGCTCTCCACCGGTAGAGGCGGTGCGGGACGCTCATCTCGCCGTCGCTCTCGGCGATTACGTGACCATCGCCGGCCCTTCCGGATCAGGGAAGTCGACCCTGCTTCACATCCTCGGCTGTCTCGACGCGCCTACCTCAGGGACATACCGGTTGCTCGGAATGGATGTCGGCGAGCTGAGCGATGGGCAACGGACATCGCTTCGAGGCAGCGAGATCGGGTTCGTCTTCCAAGCATTCCATCTGTTGCCCTATCGGACCGTGCTCGAGAACGTAATGACCGGCCTCGTCTACAACCGCACGCCGCGCCGGGAGCGCAAGGAGCGGGCAGGTACCGCTCTGGAACGGGTAGGGCTAGAGCACCGGCTCGAATTCACTCCACGGCAGCTTTCCGGCGGGGAGCGACAACGGGTTGCCATCGCCCGCGCCATCGTGGCTCGACCAAGCCTCTTGTTGTGCGATGAGCCAACAGGCAACCTGGACAGCAAGACAACCGGTTCGATTCTCGACCTGTTCGACGAGCTGCGCACCGACGGTCTCACTCTCATCGTGATCACCCACGAGGAGCGTGTGAGCAGCCGTGGGGAGCGGCGCATCGAGATCATCGATGGTGTCCTTGGGGAGGCGGCGTCGTGAAGCGCAGGGCCAAACGTGACATCGTCGGGTCGAGAATGTCGTTCCGCGACCTGCTCGCAGAAGCGGTTGCCGGGATGCTGGCGCGGCCCGGCCGTACGGTGCTCACGATCCTCGGTACCGTGCTCGGGGTCGCTGCCCTGGTGGCGACCCTCGGCCTGGCGAAGACCGCAGGCAACCAGATCGTCACCCGTTTTGATGCCCTGGCGGCGACCTCGGTCTCGGTCAGCAACCGCTCCGGCGGCTTCTTCAGCTCGCCGAACCGGGAGGACATCTCGGTCATACCCTGGGATGCTGAGGATCGGCTCACCCGACTCAACGGTGTCGTTGCCGCGGGAACGCTCACTCTGGTGGATACCGGCGGGGCCCTGGTCAGCTCGGTTCCCATCAACGACCCGCTCGGTCAGAGTGAATTCGCCATGGACGTGATTGCGGCCTCTCCGGGGCTGTTCGATGTGGTTGGGGCCGAGTTGACGACCGGGCGGTTCTTCGACACGGGTCATGACGTTCGGGGCGACCCCGTTGCGGTCCTTGGCCCGGGGGCGGCGGCACGGCTCAACATCAATCGTGTCGACCAGCAACCTGCGATCTTCCTTGGCGACACTACCCTTGCCGTCATCGGGATCCTCGATGGGGTTGTCAGCGAGCCTTCCCTGCTCGACGCCATCATCATCCCGAACGGAACCGCCCGGGCACTGTTTGGCACAGGAGCCCCGGCCGAGGTGCACATCCGCACCGAGATCGGCGCCGCCTATCTGATCGGGGAGCAGGCTCCGATCGCTCTCTATCCGAACGATCCGTCCCAGCTGCGTGTTCAGGTGCCCCCTGAACCACGCGCAGTGAAATCGGGTGTCGAATCGGACGTGAACACGCTGTTTCTGGTGTTGGGAGGCGTCTCGTTGCTCGTCGGTGCCATCGGGATCGCAAACGTCACTCTGGTGTCAGTGCTCGAGCGGGTTGGGGAGATCGGCCTACGGCGTGCGGTCGGGGCAGCGCGCAGGCACATTGCATCCCAGTTCCTCGTCGAGTCGGCAGCAATGGGCTTCATCGGCGGGATCATCGGAGCATCCGCCGGTGTCCTGATCATCGTCGCTGTCTCCGCCAACAGGCAATGGACACCGGTGCTCGACGCTCAGGTTCCCCTTCTGGCGCCATTCGCCGGTGCTGTCGTTGGTCTGGTAGCCGGCCTCTATCCGTCGTGGAGAGCGAGCACGCTCGAGCCCGTCGAAGCCCTGCGTGGCGGCACATGACCGAGGGTCGGGTGACCCTATGTGCAAAGAGCAATGATTATGAGAAACTGAGAACCGGCCAGATTCTCCAAGGGGGAGCTAAATGAGCACTCATGACCGTGGTTGGGTAGAGCCGGTAGACGGCGACATCGCCGGTTCGATGGAACCGATCGAGCCCACCGGCCGAACCTCAATTCTTCGGTGATCAGCGGCATCATCGTGGTGGCCATGATCGTCGCCGCCGTCGCAGGGACGATCATGTGGCGTGGCCGGAACGGTGACCCTTTTTCCTCGGCACATTCGGTACCTGCCGACATGGACTTTGTCGTCACATTCGATGCGCTGGCTCTCAGCGACAGCGAACGGCTGCAATCATTCGTCGATGCCTTTGCCGGTCCCGATGGTCGAAGCCGGAGTCATCGAGGACTACCCGGACGACCTGGTTGCCGCCATCGACAACGCAATGGCAGCCGAGAGCGACTTCACGCTCTCGGGCGACTTGTTGCCGTGGGTGGGCCGGTCGGTGTCGCTCGCGGGCTCCGTCCCCGAGGTCGATCCGACGACCATGGAGGTCGACAACATGGCTTTTCTGGTGAGCGCCGACGTCCGCGACCGAGACGCCGCAGGCATCTTCGTCGACAAGGTTCTCGGCGAGATGGACGCCAATGACCTGACGGTTACCGCGGCCACTATCGGTGGGTTGCCGGGCTACCGGTGGGAGGAAGCGTCGACGGTATCTCGTTTGGCTCGTGCTGACCGACGAGTCACTGCTCATCGGGATCGAGGAAGCCGTTGCCGACGCCATCGCGGCCCGCGACGCCGGTCTCTCCATCGCCGACGAAGCCGTGTTCACCAACACCATGGGACGGCTCCCCGATCAGCGCATGGTGTCGTTCTACATGGGCGGAGGTGTGCTCGAAGGCCTGACCAACCTGGCGACAGCCACCGGGATGCATCGGGGGAGGAGGCCACGGTGACGTGTTCGACGCAGTCGGCGTGTCGCTGGCGCTCGTCGATGCGGGGGTGGAGGTCAACTACGTCATGGTCGGTGTCGACGGTGGCGCGGGATTCGATGACCCGGATCTCGGTGTGCTGGCCAGTCTCCCCGATGACACGCTTGCGTTTCATCTCGGTGCCGGGGGCTCAGCCCGGTACCGACACTGCCACGGATGAGATGCTGGGAGACATGGGCGACGTCATCGAGGAGCTCTCCAGTGAGACCGGTGTCGATATCGCGGCCGTGCTCGGATCACTCTCCGGGAGAGCTGACCATCGCCGTGGCCGAGAGCCGTGACGGATTATTGCGGACGCCACGGATGTGCCGGTTGGGATGGTGGGAGCGCTCGGGCTCACCGATCCCGGCCCGGTCGGCGATTTGCTGCGATCAGGTCGAGCAGTATTCGGTGAGTCCGGCGTCGAGTACGACCGGAGCGACGGGGTCACCACGGTTGTGGCCGACGGGGAGCAGATAGTTCAGCTACTCGACCGGTACGGACTATGTTTGTGGTCGGCACGGGCCCGACCTGGTGAGCCGGAGTGGTCTCCGGAAACACCGGCGGTCTGCTCGGAATCGCCGCTGTACCAGGAACTCGACGACAGTGTGCTGGGTGACGGCCTGGTCGGCTACGCGGACATCGGGGCTATCGTTGACCTGGTGCCACTCACCAAGGACGAGCGGCCGTCTTCGCTCCCATCGCGAGGTATTGGCTATGGCGGCGAGAGGCTCGGAAGACACCTTCCAGATGCAAGTGCTGATCCTGGTGGACTACTGAGGAGCCCGAACCGCCCTCAGATGTCTCCAGCCGGTCGAATACGACTCCGCTGTTGCGGAGGAAGTAGTCGGCGCTGAAGCAGCGGTCGAGCACTTCGGGGTGCAGGGCTGCCTCTGATGTCCTCGGCCAACAGATCGCGCAGCGGCAGCCTTCATCCCAGGCGCGCATGGCGTTGCGTTGCACGATCCGGTATGCGTCGTCCCTGGTGAGTCCCTGCTCCTCGATGAGCGCCAGCAACACCGCTTGAGAGAAGACGAGACCCCGGGTCGCATCGAGGTTCTGCAGCATCCGATCGGTGTCGACGACGAGATTGTCGATCAGCTTGGTCATCCGGTCCAAGGCGAAATCGAGCGCGATCGCAGGCGTCGGGCAAGCGCGACTCGCTCCGCAGACGAATGTGAGATGTCGCGTTCGTGCCAAAGCGCGACGTTCTCGAAACCAACAGATGCGTAGCCACGCAGCAGCCGGGCCAAGCCCGGTCACGTTCTCCGAGGCGATCGGGTTGCGTTTGTGAGGCATCGCAGACGAGCCCTTCTGCCCCTTGCCAAACGACTCGCGTGCTTCGCCGACTTCGGACCGCTGCAGGTGGCGGATCTCGGTGGCGAAGCGCTCGAGCGAAGATCCGATCAGGGCCAGCACCGAGAGGAACTCGGCGTGGCGGTCGCGGTGGGTGATCTGTGACGACGCCGGCTCGATCACCGAGCCCCATCCGGGTCGCAGACATACTCTTCGATGGCCGGGAGGGGTGTGGGCATAGGTGCCGACCGCTCCGGAGATCTTCCCGACGGACACAGACGATTTGGCTGCGGCCAACCGTGTGCGGTCCCGATCGATCTCGAATGCCCATGTGGCCAGCTTCAGCCCGAATGTGGTCGGCTCGGCCCAGATGCCGTGGGTTCTGCCGATCATCACCGTGTCGCGATGCTCGAACGCCTTCGCCTTGACGACATCGAACAAATCGTCGAGCCGCTTCTGCAGAAGCGTGGCGGCCTCAGTGAGGATGTAGCCCTGTGCGGTATCGAGCATGTCCGACGAGGTCAGGCCGTAGTGGACCCACTCGCCGCCGTCGCCCACCGACCCGGCGAGCACATCGACAAACGCGGCAACGTCGTGGTTGGTGATCTTCTCTCGCTCTTTCCACTCCTCCGGATCCACGTCCGGCGCGTGTGCGGACCGCCGGCGGCCGCCGATGCGCCGGGGCAATCCCTTGCTCCACCCATGCCTCGACGACGAGCGTCTCCATCTCTTTCCACACCTCGAGCTTGTGCTGCTCGCTCCAGATGCGGGACCCATCTCGGGGAGGCTGTAGCGGGGGATCATGCCTGGGCAACGTCCCTGCGGTAGTGAATTCCACCAAAGTGGATGTGTGAGGCCGCCTCGTAGGCCAAGCTTGCGCGCCTCGTCCAGAGTCGTCCCTGAGGCAACGATGTTGAGTACCCGGCCGCCTGCGGTAATAAGACCCTCGGGAGTGCGTCCTGGTGTTGGCGTGAAACACTTTCACGTTCGGGATGCTGTTGACCTCGTTGACACCGCTGATCGCCCGCCCGGTCTCGGGGTTGTCCGGGTAGCCGGCCGCAGTGAGCACTACGTCGACCACGGCGAGTGTCGTGCCAGTCTCATCGGTCCGTCGGGGAGATAGCCCTCAGCCGCCGAAGCGAGCAGCTCGAGAAAGTCCTCGTCGAGACGAGTGAGCAGACCTGGGTCTCCGGATCGCCAAGGCGACAGTTGAACTCGAGCACTTTGGGGCCCTGCTTCAGTGAGCACAAGCCCGGCGTAGAGGAAGCCCCGATACTCGATCCCGTCCTTCGCCATCTCATTGAGCACCGGGCTGGAAGATCTCGTCGATCGTCCGGTCCACGAGATCGCTCGGGAAGGTCGTCGACAGGCGAATAGCAGCCCATGCCGCCGGTGTTGGGGCCACGCCCGCCGTCGCGGTGGCGCTTGTAGTCCCGGGCCGGCTCCAGGGCAACAGCCCGGGTGCCGTCGCAGATGGCGAATACCGAGATCTCCCGGCCCGGCAGGAACTGCTCGATGACGACAGTTGAGCCCGCATCGCCGAACTCTCCGGCGATACACAGCCGCGCCCAGCCCTGGGCCGCGATCAGGTCTTCGGTGACCAGCACGCCCTTGCCGTAGGCGAGACCGTCGGCCTTGACCACATATGGCCCATCGACCGTTTCGAGGTATTCGATCGCCTCATTGACATCGGTGAATGCCCGCCATTCGGCCGTGGGAACTCCGGCGCGCTTCATGATCGTCTTGGCGAATGCTTTGGACGACTCGAGCTGAGCGGCAGCCCGGGTCGGCCCGAATGCCGCGGATTCCCGCTACTGTGAGGGCATCAACTACCCCGGCCGCAAGTGGCGACTTCCGGTCCGATGACGACAAGATCGATGGCGTTGGCGAGCGCCAGATCGACGATGGCCTTCGGGTCGAGGATGTCGATCCCGGGCACACAGGCGCCGAGTCTGGGCAAACCCGGGGTTGCCGGGAACAGCGATCAAGTCTGTGATGACCTCGCTCTGCGCCAGCTTCCAGCCGAGCGCATGCTCCCGTCCGCCGCCTCCGACCAGGAGGACCCTCATGGTGTCCTCATCACAGTTGCGTCACGGTCGGCACCGACGCCGATCATCGTGATCGGGATCCCGATCGCCTCCTCGACGTACTCGATGTACTGCTGCGCTTCCTTGGGCAGGTCGTCGTAGCTGCGCACATCGGAGATGTCGCTGTTCCAGCCCGGCAGCTCTTCGTAGACCGGATGACAGTTGTAGAGGATGCGTTGCTGGCGGGGGAAATCGCTGTAGCGCTCGCCAAGCGAGTCGTAGGCGATCCCGACTTTGAGCGTCTCGAAGTTGCGAGAGGATGTCGAGCTTGGTCATGGCTAGGTCGGTGAGCCCGTTGACCCGGACGGCGTACTTCAGAGCCACCAGATCGAGCCAACCGCAGCGGCTGCGTCCTGCCGGTGACGGTGCCGAATTCACCGCCAAGCTCGACCATCCTGGCGCCGATTTCGTCGTGGAGCTCGGTCGGGAACGGGCCGGTGCCCACCCGGGTGATATAGGCCTTGGCGACCCCGATCGACCCTGTCGATCGTGGTCGGCCCGATACCGCTGACCCGGTGGTGGCCCCCCCGGCAGTCGGATTCGATGAGGTGACAAAGGGATACGTGCCGTGATCGATGTCGAGCAGGGTGCCCTGGGCACCCTCGAAGATGATGTTCTTGCCGTCTTGTTGCGCCTGCCACAGCAGCAATGAAGTGTCGGTTACGTAGTCGCCGAGACTCTCGGCGTATCCGAGGTACTCATCAGCGATCGGCTCGACATCCATCGGGAGCGAGTTGTACACCTTGGTCAGGATCTTGTTCTTGTCCTTCAGCGCCACCTCGAGTTTCTGGCGGAAGATCTTCGGGTCGAACAGGTCCTGAACCCGGATGCCGTGTCGCGAGAACTTGTCCATATATGCGGGGCCGATTCCCCGCTTGGTGGTGCCGATCTGCTTGTGGCCGAGGAAGCGCTCCATCACCGCGTCGAGCTTGCGGTGATAGGGCATGATCAGGTGGGCGTTGCCCGATATCCGGAGACGCGTCGGGTCGATACCGCGCCAATCGAGCTCAGCCATCTCCGCCGACCAGCACCTTCGGGATCGATGACACAACCGTTGCCGATGACCGGGGTCACCTGCGGGTAGAGCACGCCGCTGGGTATCAAGGTGAGCGCAAATCGCTCCTTGCCGACGATGATCGTGTGCCCCGCGTTGTTGCCACCCTTGATAGCGGACCACGACGTCCGCTGTCTCCGATAGGTGGTCGGTTACCTTTCCCTTGCCCTCGTCGCCCCACTGGGCGCCAATCAAAACGGTTGTAGGCACGGATCCCTCCAAGGATGTGTCGACCGGTCGGGCGGATTGTACCGGCGACCGATGGGCTGGCCGGGACCCGGGCGTGATCCACATCGAGCCATACAGAAACTGGAGCAATGGTCGCCCGATTAGAATCGCCCGGCGATGCCCAAGATAAACGCGGCCACAATCGACGAGCACAAGGAAAAAACACGCCGGAAGGCTCTGCTCGATGCGGGGGCAGCATCGTTCGTCACCCTGGGTCTAGCGGGAACCTCGATCGGCATGCTCGCCGACGAGGCTGGTATCGCCAGAACGACCGTCTACGAGTACTTCCCAAACAAGGAAGCGGTGCTTGCAGAACTCATCTATGAGCGGCTGCCCCCGGTAACCGAGCGGATTCTCGAAGACACTTCCCGAAACCGACGTCATCGACCGGCTCACCGAGCTCATGCGTCGTGGGCTGACGTTCTTCTACGAATACCCCGGTAGAGACGGCGTTGTTGTTCAAGGCGAGCCGTGAGCTGCCCAAGCCGGAGCGCGATGCCGTCTGGTCGGTGCTCCATCCGATCCGGGACGAGATCATGGTGCTTTGACCGGCGAGCTGGTCGACAGGGGCCGGCTCGCCGGTGTCGACCCGGTTTCACTCGGGACTACGATCGGTGACCATGGTAATTGGTGGTATCGACGAGCTTTCGGAGCGGGGCAGGGACGACGCAGATGCCGTCATCGCCACCCGCACCGGCTTCCTCCGCCGTGGGCTCGGTGGGTCTGCATAGACGGCTCTCTTGCCCCATTCTCAACGCCGGGTGCGACAATCACTAGCGACTAGTAGTCTGCGTCTATTAACCTCGCACGCCGAGTATGGTTCTGTCGCTCAGAATCTGGGAGCGGATCACCTGTGAAGGAACAACGACCATTACGCCAAGCCACCCGAAAGCCGACGGGATCTTTGACGGTTCTCGCTGAATCCACGGAACCGGCCATCCGGACCGAGGCACTTCACTTCACCTCGACTGAGCCTCATCGAGTTCTGGGATGTCACCGATCTTGACCCGCGAGGTTGTCGCTCGTTCCGGGGTCCGCCATGGCCAGGTAACGGTCTATACCCCGCATACAACGACGACCGTCGTCATCAACGAATCCGAGACAGGTTTTCTCAACGACTTCCGCAGGTTCATCGCCGAATCTCGTTCCCGAAGACACCTACTACGAGCACGACGACCATTCGGTGCGTACCGAGAACCTTGCAGGAAGATGAGTTCATCAACGGGCACGCTCATTGCCGTCAGCTGCTGACGGGCCAGCCCGGGGTGACCATCCCGGTCGTCGACGGCGAGGTACTGCTCGGTCAGTGGCAGCGGATCATGTTCACCGAGATGGACCAGGCTCGTGACCGTCGCGTCTTCTTCCACGCCCAGGGCATCTAGACCCGCTCAAATCGCAATCGCGGCAATGGTTGCCCCCGTCAACTCCGTGTAGTCATTGACTGCGATCAACACCTGCAAACCCCTCGCCCCAGCCGAGACGGCGATCCTCTCGAATAGCACGGCAACCTCATCGAGGTACACCGGGTAGGGCTTCCTGGCTGCGATCGCCGTCACCGCACCACGTTTGTAGCCGGTTAGCGGCAACACCTCCTTCAGCGAAGCGAGGTGGATCTTTCGCTCACCGTGCGCTGACGCCAGCGCTTTGAGATCGAGCTCGGTGTTGGCAGGGATGACCGCAAAGCACGGGCCGTTGATTTCGCCGACGGCAACCAGGGTCTTGAATACCTGATCCGCGGGCAGATCGACCAGTTCGGCTACCCGTGTTGCGGTGAACTCGTCCATCGACAGTGAGTAGTCGCGCACCTCATGGTCAAGTCCCGGCTTGCTCGAGTACCCGGAGCGCATTGGTCTTGGCAGTCACCCGCCTCACCCCCTCCCGTTCTTGCGGATCCTGTGCCCATATGTGGGCATGGTGTAAGCCAGAAGTGGGGTCTTCACTTCTCGATGGTGCGCAGCTCATCCCAACGGTTGTTGGCTGCGACATCGATGACCGTGTGGGCCATGGCAAGGGCGCCGTCGCGGATCGCCTTGTCGCCGGGCGGCAGGATGGTGGCGGCGGCGAACTCCTTCTGGTGGTTCACCGACGGGAGGGATTCGATCCCGATCATGGGATGGATCGCGGGCACTTCGTGGCTGACGTTGCCCATGTCGGTAGAGCCGGCCGCTCCCGGATCTGTCGTCTGCGCCACGACCCATCGGACGGCCAAGAGCTTCCGAGTTGCCGAGGTAGAGGTCGGTCAGCAGTGGGTCCGACACCAGATCGGTGTAGGTGTGACCACGTTTCTTGACTTCATAGCCGCACCCGGTTGCAGTCGCTGCGGCTGCAAAGCAAGCAACCACCTTGTCGTAAAGCTCGTCGAGGCGTTCCTTGGTCGCGGCCCTGACGTACCACGACATCTTCGTGAACGCAGGGATGACGTTTGGTGCGCCACCGCCGTAGTCAATGACGCCGTGGACTTTGTCCGTTGGATACATTGCCTGGCGGAGCATCGAGATATTCACATAGGCTTGCACTGCTGCATCGAGTGCGTTGATTCGCGAGCTGAGGAGCGAACGCGGCGTGTGACTCCTTGCCCGTGAATTCCACGTCGATGTGTGCGACTCCGAGGAAGTTGGGGTCGACTACATCAGCGGGTGACGGGTGAATCATCATCGACAGCGCCGCGCCCGTAAAGGCGCCGTTGTTGATGAGATCTACTTTGCCGCCGTATGCCTCCTCAGCGGGTGTGCCCTGGACCCTGATCCGGAAACCAAGCTCGTTTGCAGCATCGACAAGGGCGACACCGGCACCGAGGGCGGCGGTGGCAATGATGTTGTGGCCGCAGGCGTGACCGACCTCGGGAAGGGCGTCGTACTCGGCGCAGATGACCACCTCCGGGCCTTCCGTGCCGGAACGGGCGGCAAAGGCAGTATCGAGACCAAAGGACGGGTATTCGACGTCGAAGCCTTGTCGCGGAGGAACTCGACCAGCCTGGCTGAGGTATCGAACTCCTCGAATGCGATCTCAGGATTGTGATACATCCAGTGAGAGAGGTCCTGGAGCTCAGCCTCCACTGTCTGGAAACGTTCAGTAGCTGCCTGCTTGAGATCCACTTCAACCTCCTGGTACTCGAATTAGATACCAGGCTAATCAGCCGTAACATCGATCGATCTTCGTATCTGGAAACCAGACTGTTGAGGAGTCGAGATGGGCAAATACAAGGACATGCTGAAGTCGCTCAATGCCGGGACGGCCGGGGTCAAGGCCAAAATCCCCGGTGTCTATGAGGGATTCGCCACCGTCTATCGCTCGGCGTACGGAGACGGTGCCCTTCCCGCCAAGGTCAAGGAGCTGATGGCGGTCTCGATTGCGGTGCGCGAGTGCTGCGACGGTTGTATCGCCTCACACGTGCGAAGCGCAGTCCGCAAGGGTGCCACAGCCGAGGAGATGGCCGAGACCATCGGTGTGGCCATCCAGATGGGCGGGGGCCCTGCATCGATCTACGCATCGCATGCCTGGGATGCCTACGAGGAATTCGCTGCGGCCGCGGCCGAGCAGGCGAGGTAGAACCGGGGTGATCGTAGGTTCACCGGGGTCGGCTCATGTGACGGGAACGGCGGCTTCGTAGACCGAGGAATCTGTAGGATGCGGTCCGTGTTCCTTGCTTCGATCCCCTCCCCATCAACCAACATCATCCAGATCGGCCCATTGGAGATCCACTTCTACGGGATCCTGATCGGAATCGGTGTCGTCGTTGCCGCCATGGTCGACTACCCGTCGCTACGCTGAGCTTCGGCGGCGATCCAACGATCCTCGATCCGGTGATCCTGTGGACGGTCATCATCGGCTTCGCCGGCGCCCGCATCGGCTACATCATCACGCACTCGTCAGCGCTACATGAACGGGGAGTGGTACAAGGTCATCTTCATATGGGAAGGTGGCCTCGCCCTCTACGGTGGGCTGACGATCGGTGCTCTCGCCGCCATCTACACGTTGCGCAAGCACAACGGCGAGTTCGTGATGTTTACCGACGCTATCGCCGTTGGCCTCCCGCTGGCTCAGGCCATCGGCCGTTTCGGCAACTACTTCAACCAGGAGCTATTCGGCACCCCGACGAGCCTGCCGTGGGCGCGTGCAGATCGATCGGGTGCACCGACCTGCCGCGTACCTGGACAGCCCGACCTTCCATCCCACATTCCTGTACGAGGCGCTGTGGAACTTCCTGATCGTCGTGCCGGTGATCCTGTTCCTGGAGAGGAAGGGCAAGCTTGCGAAGGGCGCCCGATTCCCGGTCTACATGATCCTCTACGGGATGGTCCGGTTCCTTACCGAACTCATCCGCACCGACACCACCTTCCGCTTGCTTGGGATTTCGCGCAACGGTGGATCTCGGTGGCCGCAATGCTGGTCGGTGCGGGCCTGCTGTTCATCGCCCAGAAGCGGGGTGCCACATACGATCGAGGATCCACCGAAGATGAGCGAGTGGATCGAGCGATGATTCCGAGGCCGTCGAGGCGCAGTAATCCGCAAGAAGAGAGGCGGCGCCGTGGCGCCGCCTCTCGGTTCGTAGCGATTCGAGCACCGCCGCTACTGCGGCGAACCGTTCCCGCTGTCCTTGAACATCTCGCCAATGGCGCCGATGGAGCCGAGAATTCCGCTCATCTCCATCGGGAGGAAGATCTTCGTTGCCGTTCCGTTGGCTACTCCCTGGAGAGCCTCGAGATACCGGATGGCAATGAGGTCGTCCGTGGGGTTGCCATTGTGGATCGCCGCAAAGACACGCTCGATTGCCTGGCCTTCACCTTCGGCGACGGTGAGCTTCTGGAACTTCTCCGCCGCGGCGACCTGCTTGATGGCTTCGGCCTGACCTTCGGCTTCGAGGATCCGTGACTGTTTCACACCTTCAGCCTGAAGGATCTTCGACCGCTTGTCGCCCTCTGCCTCGGTGACGATGGCACGACGATCTCGTTCTGCCTTCATCTGCCGGTGCATGGCCTGGGTGACGTCTGCCGGTGGATCGATCCGCTGGATCTCGACACGCACGACCTTGGTACCCCAGACATCGGTTGCCTCGTCGAGGATCTCCCGCAACTGAGCGTTGATTCTCTCCCGCGAGGTGAGAGCGTCGTCAAGGTCGAGGTCGCCGACAACGTTACGCAGATTGGTCTGGGCCAGCTTGGTTGCCGCCAGAACGAAGTTCTGGACGTTGTAAACCAGCTTCACCGGGTCTGTTGCCTGGTAGTAGACAACTGCGTCGACTGTGACAACAACGTTGTCCTTGGTAATGACCTCTTGCGGAGGCACATCGACCACGATCTCACGCATGTCTACACGGCGGATCCTCTCGATGAACGGGACGATCAGTTGCAGTCCCGGATCGAGCGTCTCCTTGTACTTGCCGAACCGTTCAACGAGGCCTTGCTCGTGCTGGCGCACGATCTTCAGGCCAAGCACCACGTAGGCGATGATCAGCGCAATGATGGCTATGACTATGAAGCCCAATGCTTCCACTTGTTGCTCCTTTCGGGTTGCAGGTTTCCCTGAACCCCTTGTCTCGTCTCAGATCTGTGCCGGCAAAACAACCATGCGGGAACCTCGTACCTCGATCACGATGATCGGCGTACCGGTCTCGATGGTCTGGTCGATGTCGGTGGTGGCTCTCCACTCTTCGGTTTCGACGCGAACCTTGCCGGTGTTCTTGAATGGGTCGATGGTCTCGATGACGGTGCCCTTGGCGTTTACGTATCGCTTGGCGCCGACCGGGTACATCACATCCTCGTCCTTCTTGGCGAAGCGTCGGATCGCCACAAGCGCAGCCACGCTGAAGATGGCAAAGGCGAGAAGCTGGATGATGGGATGCACACCAAGGAGAGCGAGCATCGCAGCGATGACCGCGGCAATGGCGAATGGCAGCAGGAAGAAACCGGCTGTCATCATCTCTCCGATTCCCAGAACGACGGCTGCGCCAACCCAGAGCCACAGCCAGAACTCGATATCTTGCACTGCTTCCTCCTTTGTCATGAAACCTATAGCAATTGTGATGAGCCCGGCAGCAGTGAGGCCGGCAGCGATGAGCCGACCGCGGGTCTGGCTCTGCCTCTTCTGGATGCGTTGCCAGGCCTCGGCAGCGGCCGGGGAGCGGAACTCTGACGCCCAACTCTCTGCGAACTGAGCCGAGATCCTTCCCGACGACACTCGCCGGGTTCTTGCCGGCTGCTGCGGCCTCGTAGAGGTGAGATTCCAACTCGAGCTTCATCGCGTTGGATATCGAACGTGGGACTCGTGTCTCGAGCCAGTACCTCTCACAGTCGGCGAGGACCTTGTTGATGCTCAAACGTTCATTCACTCGAGGCTCCATTCAACACTTCTTCAACTCCGACGGACAATCTTCTCCATTCAACCTGCCAGTCGGTTAGCTGCACTTTGCCTTTTTCTGCAATTCGGTAGTACTTGCGTGGTGGGCCGCCCGTGGACTCGACAAAGTAGCCCTCGATGAAGCCCTGCTTCTGCAGCCTGCTGAGCAGGGGATAGATGGTGCCTTCGCTGACCAGGTGGAGACCGTTGTTCTGAAGCTTGTCAACCATCTCATACCCGTAGCTTGGCTCCTGGTCTATCAGCGCCAGGAGGCACATGTCGAGAACACCTTTGAGTAGTTGGGAGCTGTGTCCCACTCGTATCCTCCGGGTTGCTCGCTATCTTGCTGTACCTATTACCCTGCCTTCCAGGGTACCTTGCCTCGACATACTACCATGGAAAGCAGGGTATTACAATATGAGAAGTGGAACCTTTTTGCGCCGATTTCGGGTCATACTCAGTGCATCAGCGAAACGAGAGGCATATGGCCGAGTCACCAAAGAGAGCTAGCTCCATACTCGTCGCGGCGGTTCTGCATCGCAGGGCTCTTCTTCGTCATCGCGAACCTGTCCGGCTTCTCGCCGTTCGGGGGCGATTCCTACACCCAGGTAGGGCCGACGGTTGTCGACAGCGTGCGCAACGTTGCCAAGCTCACAACTGTTGAAATGGTCGAGTACACCACCGTGGAGAAGGGCAACGACTTCGGTTGGCTCAACTGGGCCCGTGGTGATCGAATCTTCCTATTCGCGGTGGCCCGGATCGGCGCAGGTGTGGACATGGAGATGATGACAACGGACAACTTCGCAGTGGACGAAGACAGCGGCCGGGTCACCGTCACGTTACCTGCACCCGAGATCATATTTGTCGAAGTCGACAATGGCGCTACCCAGGTATACGACCGCGACACCGGGCTGTTCACCAAAGGCGACGCTCAGCTCGAGAGCGACGCCCGCCAGAGTAGCGCAAGAGGTGCTCGTCAACGCCGCACTCGAGCACGGCATCATGGACAAGGCCGAGGAGAACGCCAAGATCACGATCAGCCAACTTCCTGCGTGGTGTCGGATACACCGAGGTGTTCTTCGAGACCTCGGCGGAGTAGCGCGGTCGTCAGTCTTTCGCTCCGGCGAGCGCGGTTGCCAGACCGAGCGAGATGAATACACCGCCGGCGAAGATAGCGCTGCCCGGTGATCACTTTCGGGTCGTTGCTTCAGCCAGCCGCCGATAGTCCCCGCGGCGAGGGCGTAGAGCCCATCGGTGACGATGCCCATCGCCACCAGCAGGGTGCCCAGGAACAGGATCTGAAGCCCAACCGGTGCCCCGTCCACGTTGACGAACTGCGGGCAGGAACGCAAAGAAGAACAGCGCGGTCTTCGGGTTCAGGATGTTGACCACGATCCCCTGGGTGAAGACCCGGCGCAGCGAGCGTTCGGGTGTGTCGGACTCGACGACGATGCCGTCCCTACCCGAGCAGCCGGCGCATCCCGAGGTAGATGAGGTAGACCGCACCTGCATACTTCACGGTTCGGAATGCCAGAGCCGACTGGACTAGCAATGCCGAGAGCCCGAGCGCGGCGGCAGTCACGTGAACCATCGAGCCCAGCCCGACACCGACGACGGACACCAGACCGGCGGTACGGCCCTGGTCCACGCTGCGGGCGATGATGTAGAGCACAGCAGGGCCCGGCATCAGCAGCAGCGCGAGTGCGGCGAGGATGAACAGTGTGAGCGAAGAGCTGTCGGGCATGACAACAGGCTAGTGCTCCGGGGTATGCCTCCGGATCACCCGATCCCTCGGTTCAGGCTGGTGCGCAAGCCTATGTCGTCGTCGCTCAACGACGACTTTGACGGTGTCACCGTCACTGAACTGTCCCTCGAGTAGCCGCATGGCCAGCTTGTCGGCGATCTCGTTCTGCATCAATCGTTTCAGCGGTCGTGCCCCGAAGGTCGGGTCGTAGCCGTGCTCGGCGAGCCAATCGGCCGCCTCGTCGCTGAGCTCCAGCTCGATACGGCGAGATGCCAACCGTCTGGCGAGGATGCCAAACTGGATATCGACGATCTGGCGCAGGTCCGCTTTGCTGAGCCTGGTGAAGACGACGATGTCGTCGACGCGGTTGAGGAACTCCGGTCGGAAGTGGTTGCGCACGACATTCATCACCCGCTCCTCGACCATCTCGTCGGGAAGATCGGGGTCGATGAACTCGGAGCCGAGGTTCGAGGTCATGATCAAGACCGCGTTGGTGAAGTCGACGGTACGTCCTTGCCCATCGGTGAGGCGACCGTCGTCCATCAGCTGGAGGAGGGTGTTGAAGACGTCGGGGTGGGCCTTCTCGATCTCGTCGAGCAGGATCACCGCATACGGGCGTCGTCGCACCGCTTCGGTGAGCTGACCGCCTTCGTCGTAGCCGACGTAGCCGGGAGGGGCACCGATGAGCCGGGAAACCGAGTGCTTCTCCATGTACTCGGACATGTCGATGCGCACCATGGCTCGCTCGTCGTCGAACAGGAAGTCGGCGAGCGCCCTGGCCAATTCGGTCTTGCCGACGCCGGTGGGCCCGAGGAAGATGAACGAACCGATCGGCCGGTGCGGATCGGAGAGACCGGCCCGGCTACGCCTGATGGCGTTTGCCACTGCGGTGACGGCTTCGTCCTGCCCGACCAACCGGCGGTGCAGGTGGTCCTCGAGCCTGATCAGCTTCTCGACCTCTCCCTCCATCAGCCTGCTCACCGGGATGCCGGTCCAACGGCTGACCACCTCGGCGATATCTTCCTCGTCGACTTCTTCCTTCAGCATGCGCAGGTTCGACTGGAGCTTGGCCAGCTCATCCTGGCGATTCTCCAGTTGACGGTTCAGCTCGGGGAGCTTGCCATAGCGCAGCTCGGCGGCAGCCTGGAGATCGCCGGCGCGCTCGGTGCGCTCAGATCTGGCGCGGGCCTCTTCGATCTCCAGTTTGGTGGACTGGATGGCTTCGATGTGCTCCTTTTCGAGCGTCCAGTGCGCCACCAACCGATCGAGCTCCTCACCCAGAGTCGCCAGCTCCTCGTCGATCCCGGCGAGACGCTGGTGCGACGCTTCGTCGTCTTCTTTGGTCAGGGCGTTGCGCTCGATCTCGAGTTGGCGACGGCGCCGCTCTAGTTCGTCGATCTCCTCCGGCATGGAGTCGATCTCGATGCGGAGCCGCGAGGCGGCTTCGTCGATGAGGTCGATGGCCTTGTCGGGGAGGTGGCGGGCGGTGATGTAGCGATCGGAGAGCACCGCCGCGGCGACAATCGCCGAGTCCGTGATTCGGACGCCGTGGTGAACCTCGTAACGCTCCTTGAGCCCGCGGAAGATGCCGATGGTCTCCTCAGCGGATGGCGGCTCGATCATCACCGGGGCAAAGCGTCGCTCCAGGGCGGGGTCCTTCTCGACGTACTTGCGGTATTCGTCGAGAGTGGTTGCCCCGATCATGTGCAGCTCGCCACGAGCCAGCATCGGCTTGAGCATGTTGGAGGCGTCCATCGATCCTTCGGCGGCTCCGGCGCCGACGATGGTGTGCATCTCGTCGATGAAGGTGATGATTCGTCCCTCGGCTGCCTTGATCTCGTCGAGGGTGGCCTTGAGCCTCTCTTCGAACTCGCCGCGATACTTGGCACCGGCGACCATGGCTCCGAGATCGAGGGCGATGAGCCGCTTGTCCTTCAGCCCCTCCGGTACGTCCCCATCGACGATGCGTTGGGCGAGACCCTCGGCAATGGCGGTCTTGCCGACACCGGGCTCACCGATGAGCACAGGATTGTTCTTGGTGCGACGGGAGAGGACCTGGATGACCCGACGGATCTCCTCGTCCCGACCGATCACAGGGTCGAGCTTGCCTTCTGCGGCCTGACGCACGAGATCACGCCCGAACTTCTCGAGCGGCTCCAGTGTGTCCTCGGGGTTCTGGCTGGTGACCCGTTGTGCGCCGCGCACGGTCTCGAGGGCGGCCAGGATGGAGTCTCTGGTGAGCCCGGCCTTACGCAGCACATCACCGACCGGGTCGGCTGCGGTGGCGAGGGCGAGCAGCAGGTGCTCGATGGAGACGTATTGGTCGCCCATACCCGTCTTGATCGAATCGGCTGTCTCGAGGATGCTGAGGCTGGCCGGGGAGAAACCGATCTCACCGGTATCGCCGTACACCTGGGGGATGGCGGCGAGCCCGTAGTCGGTGGCGTTGCGGAGTGTCGCCGGGTTGATGTCGAGATGTCCGAGCAGCGGGTACACGATGGTGTCGGTCTGCCCGAGCAGGGCGTCCAGCAAGTGAAATGGTTGCACCGATTGGTGATGTTGGCTCTCGGCGCGCTGTTTTGCGGTGAGGATTGCCTGTTGGGATTTCTGGGTAAAAGTGTTTATGTCCATGTGCGTATGTCCCCCTAAGTTGTTGTCCCTGGTTAGGGTTTCATCTAGTAGTCAACACCGATCCTAGCAGATCTATTCAGGAATCCTAGCCAGCCTAGTCAGAAAATCTAAGTCTATGGCTATCAAATATGAGGGTTTTGGAGCCAGAGGTGGCTGGTGGGTGGTTGCCCAGTTCACCCTGTTCGGGTTGATCGTTCTCGCTCTCGCCGGGGGTCACAACGCGGTGCCGGTGTTCCAGGTCGCCGGTTGGTGCCTGGTTGGCATCGGAGGTTTCGCTGCGCTCGCCGGGCTGTGGGCGATCCGTGACGAGCTGACGGCGCTGCCGGCCCCCCTCGAGAGTGCCGTGCTGCGTGAGCGTGGCGCTTACGCCATTGTCCGCCATCCCATCTACGGCGGGTTGATCCTCGGCTTCGTCGGATTGGCACTCATAGGCGGAAATCTCCCGGCAATCGGGCTGTCGCTCGGGCTCATTCCCTTCTTCTACGCCAAGACGTCTGTCGAGGAGAGGATGCTCCTCAGCAGATTTCCCGAATACCAGGACTACCGCAAGCGGGTGCCGTTTCGCGTCCTCCCCTGGATCCTGTAGACGCGGCCAAGTGCGAGACCGGTTCTGTTCGCTAACCGTTGCCGATATCTATGACGACCTTCAGGCCATTGCGGGCGGCGGCGACCTCGAACGCCGCTGTGGATGAGCTGAGCGGAAAGCGGTCTGAGATGAGCCACGACAGGTCGACGGCGTCGCTCGATCCGAGAGCGATTGCTCGCAAGAAGGCACTGCTGGTCATGCGCCGGGCAAGTGCCAGCGTCACACCCTTGCGGCGCATCAACGAGGCCCGGAACGTAGTCGCGTCTTCGTTGGGGATGCCCACGATGACGATTCTGCCGCCGGGACGGAGGAGGGTCGCCGCTCGCTCGAGACCGTCGTCGGCACCGCTCACCTCGAAAGCAACATCGCATGTGCTGTCGAGGTCTGTTCCGCTCTCGACCGATTCGGGCGCCACTGCGATGGCCGCACCGGCCCTGATCGCGGCATCCCGCCGATGTGCCAACGGCTCGACGGCGACAACCTCGCAGCCGGACATGGACGCCAGCTGGATCAGCATCAGTCCAATCGGCCCGCAACCAGTAACAGCCACCTTCCAGCCGTATCGCAGATGAGCGAGGTCGGTTGAGTGCATCGCGACGCCAAGTGGCTCGAAGAGGGCGCCGTATGCGGCGTCGAAGCCGTCGGGGAGAACATGAATTCTGTTATCGGGCCACGCCATGTACTCGCGGAGCGCACCGTCGGTGTTGCCGTGCCCGGCGAAGTGCATCCTGGTGCACAGATGCTCGAGGTCGGCGGCACACTCGCGACAATGACCGCAGGGGAGCGCGGGGTCGAGGACCACACTTCGACCCTCCATCGGCCCTGAGACTACGACGCCCGCCATCTCGTGACCGAGCAAGAGGGGTCTCGATAGGACGGCGTCGCCGATAGCGCCCTCATCGAACCAATGGATGTCGGATCCGCACACTCCAACGCTGGTGATCCGGACCAGGCTCTCACCCGCCATTGCGACGGGTGCGGGCATCTCACCGACTCGAACATCGCCTGCGGCGTGGATTGCTGCGCATTTCACGTTCAAGTCTCCTCTGGGTGTCGGTCGATCGAAGCGGTGATCACAGGAGCGGTCCGGTGTGGTACCGCCGTGTGTCGTCGTCGGTATCTGGCGTGGTTGCCATTGTCGCGGGTTTCGTCAGGTTCATCTGTGACGGCCAGAAGTGTACGGCGGTGCAACGGTTGCTCGGCGGCACCGGGTACTGTGCGGCCTCGGAGGTGACGCCTTGGGCTATTGGGACCGCAGAGTCGCTGGTCGGCGGGGGAGACGACAGACATGACGAGGGCGTCCGAGCACACAGAGATGGGTGGTGCCGACGCGGCCGAGATCGTCGGTCGGCTACGTGCGGTCATCGGCGGAGAGGTGAGCGATTCGACGCTCCGAAGAGCCCAGTACTCCACGGATGCCTCCAACTATCGCGTGGTCCCTCGGGTCGTGGTTGTGCCCCGCGACACCGACGACATCCTGGCCGCTCTCGACGTCGCCAGCGCCACGGGGACTCCAATCACGGCGCGGGGTGCCGGGACATCTGTCGCAGGCAACGCGGTGGGCACCGGCATCGTGCTGGACACGAGCCGACACCTCGATCAAGTGCTTTTGATCGACCCGGAAGCCGCCACGGCCGTCGTCCAGCCTGGTGTCATCCTCGACGCGCTTCAGGCGGCAGTGCGGCCGCACGGCCTGCGGTTCGGCCCCGACCCTGCTACCCACGCCCGCTGCACCCTCGGCGGGATGATCGGCAACAACGCGTGCGGTCCCCATGCGGTCGCTTACGGGCGCACCTCCGACAATGTTGTCGCCATGGATGTTGTCGATGGGCGGGGCAGGCGGTTCACCGTTGGCGACACGGCGAGCGGGCACGGGACCGACAGTGTGCCTGGTCTCGGACAGCTCATCGAAGGCTCTGGGGGCATCATCAGGGCCGAGCTCGGCCGGTTCGGGCGCCAGGTATCCGGGTATTCCCTGGAGCACCTGCTCCCCGAGAACGGCGGCGACCTGGCAAAGGCGATGGTCGGGACCGAGGGCACATGCGCTCTGGTGCTTGGCGCTACGGTGCGGCTCGTCCCGCTGGCCGCCATAGACACATTGGTCGTCTTGAGCTATCGGGACATGGCGGCGGCGGCAGACGATGTCCCTGCGATCCTTGCCCATGGTCCACTAGCGGTTGAGGGGATCGATGCCCGCCTCGTAGATGTGGTCCGTCGTCACAAGGGCGCCGGGAAGGTGCCTCCGCTCCCCGATGGCCGGGGCTGGCTGCTGGTCGAGGTTGGTGGGTCGACCCGCGACGAAGCAACGGCTGCCGCCGAGCGGCTGGTGGCAAGCGTCGGTGCCATCGAAGCCATCGTTGTGTCCTCGGCAGAGGACGCGGCCCGGCTGTGGCAGATCAGGGCCGATGGTGCCGGGCTGGCGGGACGCACCGCCGCAGGCAAGCAAGCCTGGCCCGGCTGGGAAGACGCCGCGGTGCCCCCTGAACAGCTCGGTGCGTACCTGCGCGAGTTCGACGGGCTGCTTTCCCAGCATGGAATCGATGGATTGCTCTACGGGCACTTCGGCGACGGGTGCGTGCACGTTCGACTCGACCTGCCGCTCGAGAACCGTCCGCAGCGCTTGCGGCCCTTCCTGCTGGACGCCGCCGCTCTTGTGGCGACACACGGCGGGTCGCTGTCGGGAGAGCACGGGGACGGTCGGGCCCGCAGCGAGCTGCTCCCGATCATGTACTCAGAGGATGCGATTGCCCTCTTCGAGTCGTTCAAGACGATCTTCGACCCGGCCGACGTACTGAACCCGGGAGTAGTGGTACGACCTCGCGCCGTTGACGACGACCTCCGCAGACCCGCAGCACAGCCAGTGCCGCTGGGATTGCGGCCGGGCGGAGCGGCTCTTTCCGATGACGACGGAGACTTGACAAGGGCTGTGCACCGGTGCGTCGGGCTCGGCAAGTGCCGGGCAGACAATTCGGAGAGCGGTGGCTTCATGTGCCCCTCATATGTAGCGACCCGCGACGAGACCCATTCGACGAGGGGCCGTGCGCGTGTGCTGCAGGAGATGGTCAATGGCACCTTGATCATGGGTGGTTTCGATGCGCCTGAGGTAGACGAGGCTCTCGATCTGTGCCTGTCCTGTAAGGCGTGCCGGACGGACTGCCCGGCCGGGGTTGATGTCGCCGGGTACAAGGCCGAGGTGCTCCATCAGAAGTACCGGCACCGGCTGCGGCCGATGAACCACTACGCGCTTGGTCAGCTGCCCCGCTGGGCTCGTATGGCAGGGGTGGCTCCACGGGTGCTGAACGCGCTGATGAGCCTCGGGCCGGTCAGGTCGATGGTGTTGAGGCTCGGTGGCATGGACGTGCGGCGTGGTGTCCCTCGATTTGCGCACACCCCGCTCCGTCGCGCAACCACGGACCGGCGGGCCGTCGACCCGCACGGTCCGGGGATGGGCGGGCCGGCGGCAGCCGGCCGACCCCGGGTGATGCTGTGGGCGGATTCGTTCACCGACACGTTTGCCCCCGATGTTGGTCACGCCATGATTCGTGTCCTGGAGGCGGCCGGGTATCAGGTGTTCGTCCCCTCGGGGCACGCCTGCTGCGGCCTGACCTGGATCTCAACCGGTCAGCTCGACGGTGCCCGCCGCCGGCTCCGTGGTCTGCTCGATGTGCTTGGCCCATTTGCCGAGGCGGGGATCCCCATCGTTGGGATCGAACCATCGTGCACCGCCGCGCTGAGACAGGATCTGCCTGAGCTGCTCCCTGCCGACCCTCGTTCTCAGCTGGTGGCCGGTGCGGTCATGACGCTCGCCGATCTCCTCACAGAACAGCCGGGCAAGCGAGAGGATCAGCGCTGGCAGCCGCCTCGCCTCGACGGGATCGAGCTGATCGTGCAGCCGCACTGCCACCAGCACTCGGTGATGGGATTCGATGCCGATGAACAGCTGTTGCGTGAAGCGGGGGCGGAGCTCCAGGTGCTCTCGGGCTGTTGTGGGCTTGCCGGCAACTTCGGTATGGAACGCGGCCACTACGAAGTGTCTGTAGCCGTTGCCGAGCACAGCCTGCTGCCTGCTATTCGCAACGCAGGTCCCGGGGCCATCTTGCTGGCCGACGGTTTCTCATGTCGAACGCAGGCCGATCAGCTGGCAGACTTCCCGGCGGTTCACCTCGCCGAGCTGCTTGCGTCGAGGTTACCGACGTTCCCCGAGATGTAGCACCCCTGCTCCACTCCGGAGCCGTGCCGTGCCGAGATTCATCCGCATGCTCTCGCCGATGACCACCCGGGGAAACCCGGAAACCTTTGATTTTCGTGGGGGTCTAACGGTGGAGTAACTATCGTCCAATTGGAACGAGCAAGGAGTGGCAAATGAAGAAACTGTACGAGGAGTTCAAGGCATTCGCGTTCAAAGGTGACATTGTTTCGCTTGCGATCGCCTTCGTCATGGCCACGGCGTTTGCGACAGTCGTGAACGCTCTCGTCGAGACAGTGGTGATGCCAATCGTCGGGATCATCTTCGGCGAGCCGAGTTTCAACGGGCTCATCCTGACGATTAACCATTCGGTCATCTATTACGGCGTCTTCATTACCGCCGTTGTGAAGTTCCTTGCCATTGCCCTCGGTGTCTTCTTCTACATCGTCAAGCCGTACAAGGCATATCAGGAAATGAAGAAGTCGGATGACACCGCAGCTCCGGCTGAGCCCGACGAGCAGATCGTCCTGCTGCGTGAGATCGCCGCGTCGCTGAAGAAGTAGTCAAACACTGACCGATGCATTCGAGGCCCCCGAATTCGGGGGCCTCTTCCTTTTCACACCCTGAAGCCGGTGGTGGCGTTGATCAGCTCGTCGTGGAGGCGGCGTAGCCGGAAAGGAGACCAGTTGGCGGCGTCGTCGCGCAGGAACGACGTCAGATCGCCTCGGTTGTCGAAGACACCGGTGGGCAGACCGTAGCGCTCACCGTCTTTGTCAACGAACACATAGCTGCCACCACCTGCTGCGAGCAGATAGATCAGATCGTCGGTTCCGTACTCGTTGCGCATCACAGCCTCAGGGACGCCATGGTTGAGAATGGAGGCATCACCGTCACGACCGGGCACGGCCCGCTCCAGATTCTTGCGCCTGCTCTCCTCGGGTTCCACCCATATGTAGAGAATACGCGCCTTCTGCAGGATCTCCTTGCTCAAATGGGGGAGCGAGTGCTGATAGCCATAGGGCTCGGGGAGTGGGAGCGATGCCCCTGCGGGGCCACCTCTGGCTAGCTCGATGACCACTGTCTTGTTTTCGAGGCTGTCAGGAATGGCGGCGCGCTTGTCGTCGAATAGACCACGTGCCTCCGGTTCAAGCGCCGATTCCAGTCGCTTCCTGGTAAGAGGAGCCAGCCCGGCGATCACCGGTTTCAAGCCTGCCTGATCGTGTGCCCGGTCGATGCGCTCGAACAACCACCGAGCGGCGGCGCCCCCGGGAGGATCATCTGGTGGTCTGGTCAGGTCCGCGTAGTCGAAGTTGAGCAGGTGCATCAGTGTCAGCCAATCGTATGGGTCGACGAAAGGCTCCTCTCCCGAGGAGAAGAAGGGCGGCTCGTCTCCCGCAATTGCCGCCTCCTCGCTGATCCGTCGCATCATGTGCACGTACGGGTAGTCGTCGAGTTGGACCGTTGGGTAGAGGTGGAGGTCGTCGCGTGCGGTCTCCGGGTCGAGCGACTCCAGATAACGGCGAAGCTCCGACTTCCCCGAAGCGGGTAGTGCCAGCAGCAGCAGGATCTCGATTGGCATGGGGCCACCCTACCCAAGCCGTTCGCAGGGGTCATGGCGGTGCGAGCCGAAAACTGGGTCGGGCGCGTCGGGTAACGTGCAGCCATGTTGCCAATACGAATAGTCGAAACCGACCGCCCCGACTTCGATGACCCTGTTGTTGAGCTGTGGCGAGAAGACGAGTTCATCGGCATGGTCTTCTGGGACGGAGAGGAGACTCTGGTCCAGATCTACCCCGACGGCGGCGGTGACGTGTTCGATCTCGAGATCGGCGACCTGATGCGTGTTCTCGACATCGCCATCCGCATCGTCACACCCGCCGATCTGCTCGAGGAGGATGAAGGGGAGTTTCTGCAGGCATACAACGCAAGCGCCCCGGAAGGGGAGTGGGACGAAGAGTTGCCTGCCACCGAAGCTCTGACCGCTGAGTTCGACGAGCGTGTTGTCTTCCGTGCCGATGACGGCGAGGGCTTCTTCGATCGGGACACGACGCTCGAGATAGTCGAGCGTTGTGGGGAGCTGGGTCTGTGTGTTATCGAGATGGAGTGCTACGAGCGGAACGGTGCCAGGCTCCAATTGCGCGACGATCTAGGTGTCTATGTTGATGCGCCCGCCGGGATGGACTGGTCGGTACGGGCCGCCGCCGCCAACGCCCAAACCAGGGCCGCCCTTGGCGCCTGGCCGGAGAATGCCGCGTTGCTCGCATCCGTCGTCATCCAGCAACCCGACGGCGAAGCCTTCATGGCGTGACGCCGCCACCGGGTGCTACGGAGTGCCCAGAAACGCCAGACCGGTACCGGCGATGATGTAGAGAAGCCCGGACAGCATTGGCAGATTGGAGACTGCAGTCTCGACGCGCGACGACTCGTAGTTGTACCCGTGACGAAGGACGTGTGCCAGCGAGAAGATGACCGGGCCGATGATGAGCATGAACGCACCGAATCCGATCAGGAAGTTGCCCGCCATCGTGGTCGGGCTCACCCAGGCACATTCACCACCCCGCAGTACCGCCCGGCCGTCCCAGCCGACATACTCGCGGCTGTTGATGCGGTTGCATAGATCCACCCAGTGTGGTTGAAACACGAGACCTGCGACCGCAGCGAAACCGAGTCCGAGCAGGAACAGCATCGGTCGTCTCAGCAGGGGACGAGACAGCAAGGCCATAACTCTGATGATAAGGGACACGCCTGGCGGCGTGTCAAGGGTCAACCAGGGAAGGGAGATCTGCGGACGATGTCGGGCAGGTTGCGGCGGCCCGTGACGTTCACAGTGAAGGTGCGGGCCGTCGCCGGGAGATCAGCCCCGATCCGGGACTGGGCTTCACCGAGCAGTCGTCGCAAACGATCCACCTGGCTTCGCAGCCGTTTGTTCTCCTCCTGGAGATCGAGGATCCTTCGTACCCCCTCGAGGTTCACCCCGTCGGTGGTGAGCTCCTGGATCAGGCCGAGACGCTCCAGATCTTCGTCCGAGTAGCGACGAGTGCCACCCGGGGTCCGGAACGGCTCGATCAATCCCTTGCGCTCGTAGATGCGGAGCGTTTGAGGGTGCACTCCAGCCAGCTCGGCAGCCACTGAGATGATATAGACGGCGTCGTTACTCTTGGTCATTGGTCACACCCCCAGGTGCGATCGAGGATTGAAGTCGGGATTCTCCAGTCGGAACTTCTGTAGTAGCTCTTTGCCTTGATCGGTCAGATGCTCGGGGACGGTCACCGACACGGTGACGAGGAGATCGCCTTTGTTGCCCTTGGCATCCTCGACACCGTGGTCGCGAACCCGGAAAGTCTTGCCCGTCTGGGTCCCCGCAGGTATCCGGAGCCGTACCTTGCCCTCGAGCGTCGGCACGTCGATCTCGGCGCCGAGGGTGGCTTCGATGAACGTGATTGGCACGTCGATTGTGAGGTTCTTGCCGTTGCGCCCGAAAATCGGATGTTCGGCAACACCCACGGTCACGTAGAGGTCGCCTGCAGGGCCACCGTTGCGACCGGACGCACCCTTGCCACGCACCCGGATGCGGGCACCATCGTTCACCCCCTTGGGGATCTTGACAGTGACAGTGTTGCCGTTGATGTTGAGTTTCTTGGTCGTGCCCGAGACTGAATCGTGAAAGCTGAGGTGCATCTCGGCGCTGAGGTCCTCACCGCCGCGAGGTCGCGACGTCTGTCGTCCGAATAGATCGCCGAGCCCTCCGAGCAGATCAAACGGAGAGCCACCGCCGCGTCCGCCCATCAGATCCTCTACCCGCACGTACTGCTGGGCGCCGCCCGGCCCGCCGACGAAGTACCCCATCTCCCTGGTGTGGTCGTACTCCTTGCGTTGCTCGGCGTCGCCGAGGACGTCATACGCCTCGTTCGCCTCCTTGAAGCGAGCTTCGGCCGTCGGATCATCCGGGTTCTTGTCGGGGTGGTACTTCTGGGCGAGCTTGCGGTATGCCTGTTTGATCTCTTTGGCGGACGCGTCGGATTTCACGCCGAGAACGGCGTAATAATCCGTGTCGAGCCACTCTTTACGCATCGTGTTCAAGCATGCCTCACTGCGACTAGCGAAGCCCGGATGACCCGGCCTCGCAACACGTAGCCGCGTCGTAGTTCGGTGACCAGCAAATCTCCGTCGCCTTCGCCGGTAGGCCCGGTGACGGCCTCATGTACGGCAGGATCGAATGGGACGTCGTTCGCTTCGATGGGCTCGAAGCCATCGGCGGCAAGGGTTTCCATCAAGAGACGGTGGGTATCGCTCATCCCGGCGAGCAGCCTGGCTTCACCGTCGGTCTGTGGTTCGTACGCCAGTGCGGCGACGAAACTGTCGAGTGTCGGCAGCAACCTCTCGATGAGTCGCTGCGATGCCCGGTCGACGATTTCGTCGCGCTCGCGGGCGGCTCGTTTGCGGAAATTGTCGAATTCCGCTGCGACACGTTGTATGGCGTCGAGATAGGCGGCTGCCTCGGCTCTGGTCTCGGCGAGTACCGACAGCAGCACTGATTGCGCCTCGACCGGGTCGTCGGGAAACTCGATGTCTACCTGCGGCGGTTGACTACCGTCGTCGACGATCTCAGCTTCTACGACGATCTCCTCCTCGGGTTGCTCGCCGGATCCGGCGAGCAACTCCGGGGCGGAGAGGTCCTGAAGGGTCTCCTCATCGGGGAACACTTGATCGGTCACTGGGACTCATCACCTTCGTCGACGATCTCGGCCTCGACCACATCGTCGCTTCCGGCAGGCTCGTCGCTACCCCCGGCGGGTGTCGCCGTCTGTGACGACTCATAGATCTTCTGGCCGAGAACCTGAGACGCCTTCATCAGCTCGTCACGTACGCGGTTGAGATCCTCTGCGGATGCCTGCTCTTCGAGCAGCTTGCGCAGCTCGGCGATCTTGTCGGTGATCGGCGCTTTCTCCTCGTCGGAGAGCTTGTCGCCGTGCTCCTCGATCAGCTTGTCGGTCTGATAGACGGCGTGGTCCGCCTGGTTACGGGCTTCGGCGAGCTCGCGACGCTTAGTGTCGTCGTTGGCGTGCGCTTCCGCATCCTTGACCATGCGATCGATGTCGTCCTTGCCGAGCGCGGTGCCACCGGTGATGGTGACCTGTTGCGTCTTTCCTGTGCCGAGATCCTTGGCCGAGACCGAGACGATCCCGTTGGCGTCGATGTCGAACGTCACCTCGATTTGAGGGACACCACGCGGTGCCGGGGCGATGCCGGGCAGCTTGAAACGGCCTAGCGAATTGTTGTCCGCAGCCATTGTCCGCTCACCCTGGAGCACATGGATCTCTACCTCCGGCTGGCCATCTGCGGCCGTGGTGAAGATCTCGCTGCGCCGGGTCGGGATGGTGGTGTTGCGCTCGATCATCTTGGTGAACACGCCACCCTCAGTCTCGACACCGAGAGTCAGCGGTGTCACGTCCAGCAGCAGAATGCCGCTGACGTCGCCCTTGAGGACGCCTGCCTGGATGGCGGCGCCGAGGGCGACGACCTCGTCCGGGTTGACACCCTGATGAGGGTCCTTGCCCGCCAGCTCCTTGACCAGCTCCTGTACCGCGGGCATGCGGGTAGAGCCACCGACCAGGATGACATGGTCGATCTGGTCGACGGTCACGCCGGCATCCTTGACCGCATGCTGGAACGGGGCGCGGGTACGCTCGACGAGATCGTCGGTGAGCTTGCGGAATTCGGAGCGGCTCAGTGTCTTGAGCAGGTGGATCGGGCCCGAATCGGTGGCTGTGATGAACGGGAGGTTCACTTCGGTCTCAGAGACCGACGAGAGCTCGATCTTTGCCTTCTCGGCGGCTTCCTTGAGACGGGTCAACGCCATCGGGTCCTGGGAGAGGTCGACCCCGTGCTCGTTCTTGAACTCCTTGACGAGCCAATCCATGACGCGCTGATCCCAGTCGTCGCCGCCGAGGTTGGTGTCACCACTGGTCGACTTGACCTCGAAGACACCCTCACCGATCTCGAGCACGGAAACGTCGAAGGTGCCACCGCCGAGGTCGAAGACAAGGATGAGGTGGTCCTCGCTCTTGTCCATGCCGTATGCGAGTGAGGCGGCGGTCGGCTCGTTGACGATACGCAACACATCGAGGCCTGCGATCTGGCCCGCTTCCTTGGTTGCCTGTCTCTGGGCGTCGCCAAAGTAGGCGGGGACGGTGATCACGGCCTCGGTAACGGGCTCACCGAGGTATTTCTCGGCGTCACGCTTTAGCTTCATGAGAATGCGGGCTGAGATTTCCTGAGCCGTGTACTTCTTGCCGTCGACCTCGACGTGCCAGTCCTCGCCCATGTGCCGCTTCACCGAACGCACGGTCCGGCCGGGGTTGGTGATCGCCTGACGTTTTGCCTGCTCGCCGACGAGGACATCACCGTTCTTGGCAAATGCGACCACCGAGGCGGTGGTGCGCTGCCCTTCTGCGTTTGCTATGACCTGTGGGTCGCTACCGTCGAGGACGGCTACTACAGAGTTCGTCGTGCCGAGGTCAATACCTACCGCTCGTCCCATTAGCTGTCTCCTTGAAAGTCAGATGTCTTCTGAATCCGTTGTTGTTGAGTATATACAGAATGTATAACCTGAGTCTAGCCGTATCATATTTCAACTATTTTCTGTCGGCGACAACTGTGAGTGGCGGGAGTGGCGCAGTAGAGCTATTTTCTAGAGGCTGATCGTGAGGGAGGACTCGTTGGAAGACAGCGCCGGTCAGTCCGGCATCCCGGCCACAATCTTCTGGCTACTCGCCATCTGGGTTGTTTTTGTGCTGGCGACACTGGTCTGGGGCATCGACAACGCCGAGTCGCAGCTGCGCACAGAGACCGGGGCTGTGCTGGCGCAGTCGGGTCACGCCGTCACCTTTGATGTATCCGGCCGCGATGTGACGCTCTACGGTGCCGTGGCTTCCGAGGATGAGGGCACGGCTCTCATGGATGAGGTCGACGCCATTCCGGGGGTGCGTCGGGTCAAGAGCGCTCTCGCCGTGGTCACGCCCCCCGAGCCGGAGCTGGTGCCCCCTGTCGTCTCCATGAGGATTATCGGAGATGCCGTCTCCGTGGGAGGCCGGGTGCCGAGTGCAGACGTTTCGGACGCCCTGGTGGCGGCTGCCGCAGAGCAGTATGGGGAGAATCGAGTGGTCAACGCCATCGTGGTCGACGAGAACGTTGAGACGAGGCCGTGGCTAGGTCGGATCAAGAATGTCTTTCAATACCTCGGGGAGCTCCGCTCCGGCGGGTTCACAGCCGACGAGAACTCGTTCGTGCTCGACGGCGATGTCACTTCTGAGTCGATCCGAGCCCGGATCGAACAGGATGTGGCCCTTGTCTTCGACGACACGCTCCCGGTCACATCGAATCTCGAGATCGCGGTGTTGCCAACGCCCACTTTCCATGCGGAGTCGGCTGCGGGTGTGATCACGCTGCGGGGAACCATCCCCGACGAGGGGAGGGCGACCAGGATCGTTGATGCAACACGTCGTCTTCATAGCGGATCAACCATCATCAATGAGCTCGTCGTTGCCGAGGTGGCCGGTCCGGATTGGCTGGATTCAATCGGCGGGTTGCTCGATGTGGCGACCCGGCTCGATCCCTGGACCATCGATATCAGCGACGGGCAAGTCACGATTACAGGTTTGACCCTGGATGAGGACGCGGTAGCGGCGATACCGGTGCTCGTAGAAGAGGTGATCGGCGCTCAGCTCTCGGTCAGCACCGATATCCAGGTCAACCCGGCTGCGCTGGCCATCCAGCTGACCCAGGCGTTGGCGGGCAGCGAGCTGTTCGCGCCAAAAGGAGCGACTCTCACCACCGAGGGCCGAGCGATCCTCGATCAGGCAATTGAGATCCTCAACGTCAATCCCGATGGGAACCTGGTCGTCGCCGCGCACACCGATGACCAGGGATCCGAGGAGGGGAACCTCGCCCTTACCCAGCAGCAGGCGGATGCCGTCGTGGCATACCTTGTCACAGGCGGGGTCGATGCGGGCCGGCTGACCGCGGTGGGGTACGGCGAGACCCAACCGATCGCCGACAATGTCACCGAAGATGGCAGGGCGCAGAACCGCAGAATCGAGTTCGTCACAGAGGGAGGAAACTGATGTTCGACGGAGTGGGGTGGGCTGCCGCCGAGATCGTGTGGTTCATGATCGTTGCCACGTTGATTGGTTTCTCGATCGGCTGGATCTTCGGGAGATGGCTGTTGCGGGGTGCGATAGCAGATGTATACGAGGCTGAATTGGAGCGGCAGGAGGAGCTGGCCCGCAAAGCCGAGCACCGTCTCATCGAGAGCAACAACACCCTGGACAAGCTGCAGCAACAGCTTCGCAGCGAGTCGGAACAGGTGGGCGAGCTCGAGGCTCAGCTGCACAGCTCTCGCGAGACGCTCGAGGATTTCCAGGCCGAGTTGGCAGCAGCGGGTGGGTCCGACGAGGCGTTTGTCCAGATCAAGGCCCAGCGTGACGCCGCCAGAGAAGAGGTCGGGGAGCGGCTTGCGGAGATCGACGAGCTTCGCAAGCAGCTATGGGTAGCGCAGGCGGCTACAGCCGACCGCACCGGGCATATCGAGGAGCTAAAGACAGAGCTCGACGATGCGTACCGGTCCGTTGCCGAGTTGGAGAGCAGGCTCGAGTCGGCGCAAGATGCGGCTGGTGCGGTGCCCGATCTGCAGGCTGAATTGGGGCGGTCGCACGCGGAGATTCAGGAGTTGTCGGATCGCGTGGTTGATCTGGAGGCTGAGCTGGACGGTGCCGGTCGTCGGATTGGTGAGCTGGGCACGCAGCTCGAGGAAGCCGGGGAGATGGCTGCTGCCGTGCCCGGTCTCGAGGCAGGACTCGAAGAGTGTGCGTCCGCACGTGCCGGCTTGTCGACTCGGGTCGGCGAGCTGGAGGCAGAGCTCGCTGCGATATCCCGACCAGAGCCGACTAAAGAAGAGGCTCGTGAGCTGATGGCCGGAGTTGCGGCGAGGCCGGCGGGGGACACCCCTCCGCCTCAGGATGATCTCAAGAAGATTCACGGGGTTGGGCCGAAGCTCGAGAGTCTGCTCAATGAGCTCGGCATCATCAGTTACCGTCAGGTGGCGAGTTTCGGACCCGAGGACATTGCCATCGTCTCTGCAGCATTGGGCGCGTTCAAGGGTCGGATCGAGCGCGACGACTGGATGAGCAGCGCCGCCGAGGAACATGTGAAGAAATACAACGAGCCCGCCTGAGCGATCCATCACCCATGCAGAGCGCTGATAGGTTCGAGGGATGAAACAGCACGAGATCTTGCGCCGGTTCTCGAACGCACGAGTGGCGGTGCTCGCAACCAACGGCGACAGCCGGCCTCACCTGGTGCCGGTCGTATTTGCCCTTGATGGTGACTACATCTACACCGCCGTCGATCACAAGCCCAAGACCACGAGGCGATTGCAGCGGCTGGTCAACATCGAGCGGGACCCCTCCGTCGCCCTGCTGGTCGACGAGTACGACGAAGACTGGGATCGGCTCTGGTGGGTGCGTGCCGATGGGGCGGCCGTGATCCTGGACGCCACGTCGGCGGCACACGGAATCGACCTGCTCCAGAGCAAGTACCCGCAATACCGCGACCGACGACCGGCCGGTCCTGCGATCGTCGTGACCGTTGCCCGCTGGAGCGGTTGGTCGGCCGAAACCACGGGGATTGGCTAGAGCGCCTCGATCTGTCGGGCCAGGTCGGTGTCCTTGACCGTGAGCGCACCTTCGCTGTGTGTACTCAATGCGATGGTGACTTTGTTCCACCGGATGTCGATGTCGGGGTGGTGGTTGGCCGGCTCGGCAAGCAGCGCGACCCGCACCACAAACCCCATCGCCTCATTGAAGTCGGAGAACTCGAATGTCTTGCGTATCGTCTCTTCGTCGAGCGCCCATCCAGGGTTGTCGATCAGGAACTCGCCACGGTCGTTGGCATCGATAGCAGCCACTGTGTCCTCCTTGCCCGCTGATCCCGACCTTACCCGCATTGCCCTCTGCAGAAACCGACCTCGACGGCGGGCGACTCAACCGGTCCAGCTGGTGTACAGTCAACGGAGCAGCCGTCGAAGCTGTGCGGGAGAGACCGGTCGTTGACCGGCGCCGAAGGAGCAACCACCCCGGGAAACTCTCAGGCTGTGGAACCGCACAGATCAGGCGCCTCTGGAAAGCGAGCTGGGAGCCGACGCTCCGAGGCTCCGCCGAAGGGGAAAACCGGTAGCCCGGTGAATCTCTCAGGTACCCATGACAGAGCGGGGTAGGGATCGACCCGATCCCTACAAACGTAGTCCAGGAGGTACCGACACATGGGCAAAGCAGCATCCGGCGACGGCGGGGTTCGTCGACCGGCACATCGGCCCAAGCGATAGCGACATAGTCACCATGCTCGGGGCAATCGGTGTCGATTCGCTCGAGGATCTGACCGCACGCGCCGTTCCCGAATCGATCAGGATCCGCGACGCTCTCGACCTGCCTGCCGCCGACTCGGAAGCTGATGTGCTTGCTCGGCTCGAAGCATCTCGGCGCCGCCAACAGCGTGTACACCTCGCTCATCGGGATGGGCTATTACGGCACGTACACCCCGTCGGTGATCCTGCGCAATGTGCTGGAGAACCCCGGTTGGTACACGTCATACACGCCTTATCAACCCGAGATCTCCCAGGGCAGACTCGAGGCCATGCTCAACTTCCAGACGATGGTTGCCGACCTCACCGGTCTCGACATCGCCAATGCCTCACTCCTGGACGAGGCGACCGCGGTGGCCGAGGCCATGACCATGCTGCGGCGGACTCTCGAGGAGCAAGGGTCCCGTTTTCTTTGTCGACGCCGAGTGCCATCCTCAGGTGATCCAGGTGGTCCATACCCGGGCCGAACCGCTCGGAATCGAGGTGATCGTTGGTGATCCCAGCGATATCGACCCCGTTCAGGTCTACGGCACGGTGATCCAATACCCGGGGACGACCGGTGTCGTCCGTGACCACCGGGAGCTGATCGCCAGGCTCAAGGAGGAGGGGGTGATGGTGGCAGTATCGACGGATCTGCTGGCACTCACCCTGCTGACCCCTCCCGGTGAGCTGGGCGCAGATGTCGCCGTTGGATCTTCGCAACGCTTTGGGGTCCCCATGATGTTCGGTGGCCCGCATGCTGCCTTCATGGCCACCCGCGACGGCTACAAGCGATCCTTGCCAGGGCGGCTGGTAGGTGTCTCCAAGGACACCAAGAATCGGATGGCGCTCCGGCTTGCGTTGACGACCCGTGAGCAGCATATCCGCAGGGAGAAAGCAACGTCGAACATCTGCACTGCTCAGGCGCTGCTGGCGGTGATGGCGGGTCTCTACGCGACGTGGCACGGCCCTGAAGGGCCTTATCGCTATCGCCGCTGAGGTGCACCGGCTCACTTCCGATATGGCGGCCCGGCTCAGAGCCGGCGGGGTCGAGCTGGTCAATGACACATGGTTCGACACGATCATGGTCAAAGTCCCGGGAAGGGCCGAGGAGGTCGTTGCCGCTGCAGGGGACAGGAAGATCAATCTGCGCTTCGTCGACAACGACCACGTCGGGGTCTCCCTCGATCGAGACATCGACCGACGCCATCGTCGCTGCGGTAGTCGAGTCCTTCTTCGTCGACGGTGCCGGGGCCGAGGGGAAGTCGGGCATCCCGGATCAGCTGCGCCGCACATCCGAATTCATGACGCACGAGGTGTTCCACCGTTATCGCAGCGAGACCGAGATGATGCGCTACCTGCGCAAGCTCCAGGGCAGGGATATCGCCCTCGACCGTTCGATGATCCCGCTCGGCTCATGCACGATGAAGCTGAACGCTGCCACTGAGATGATGGCGATCACCTGGCCGGAGTTCGCCAACATTCATCCGTTCGTGCCCCTCGAGCAGGCGAGTGGTTACCTCGAGATGATCGGTGACCTGGAACGCTGGCTGGCCGAGGCCACCGGTTACGACGCGGTCTCGCTCCAGCCGAACGCAGGCTCGCAGGGTGAGTACTCGGGCTTGCTGGCGATCCGCAACTATCACGCCAGCCGTGGGGAGGGCAATCGCAACATCTGCCTAATCCCCGCTTCGGCTCACGGCACCAACCCGGCGAGCGCCGTCATGGCCGGTCTCCAGGTCGTTGTCGTTGCGACAGACGAGGATGGCAACGTCGACCTCGACGATCTGAAGGCGAAGGCAGACGCCAACGCCGAGAATCTGGCGGCCCTGATGATCACGTATCCATCGACCCACGGCGTGTTCGAGGAGTCGGTGCGTGAGGTGTGCGAGATCATCCACGATCGTGGCGGCCAGGTCTACATCGACGGCGCCAATCTCAACGCCCTGCTCGGTCTGGCCAAGCCTGGTGAGTTCGGCGGCGACGTCTCCCATCTCAATCTGCACAAGACGTTTGCTATCCCCCACGGTGGTGGCGGTCCCGGTGTTGGCCCCATCGGGGTCAAGGCTCATCTGGAGCCGTTCCTCCCCGGGCACCCCCTTGTATCCGACCAGGACGGGTTCCGGGATGGGATCGGTGCTGTCTCGGCGGCACCGTGGGGATCTGCGGGCATCCTGCCGATCTCGTGGTCCTACATCGCGTTGATGGGTGCCTCCGGCCTGGAGAAGGCAACGGAGGTTGCCATCCTCTCGGCCAACTACATTGCGGCAAGGCTCGCCGATCATTACCCGGTCCTCTACACGGGAGCAAACGGGCTTGTCGCCCACGAATGCATCCTCGATCTGCGTGAGATCAAGAACGAGACCGGGGTCAGTGCAGACGACTATGCCAAGCGGCTCATCGACTACGGCTTCCATGCACCCACCATGTCTTTCCCGGTGCCGGGGACGCTGATGGTGGAGCCGACCGAGTCGGAGAGCCTTGCCGAGCTCGATCGCTTCGTCGAGGCGATGATCGCCATCAAAGGCGAGGTGGGTGATATCGCAGCGGGACGCATGCCGCTCGAGGACAGCCCGCTGCACAACTCGCCGCACACCGCAGACGATGTCGTCGCCGACGGCTGGGACCATGCTTACGGGCGTGAGCTTGCGGCCTTCCCTGTGCCGGCGCTCCGCAGCGACAAGTACTGGCCGCCGGTGGGCCGCATCGACGGTGCCTACGGCGACCGCAACGTTGTCTGTGCCTGCCCACCGATGGAGGTGTACGAGCACGGCATTGCCGACTAGGCGGGACTAGCACGGGCTCCTGCGCGCAGGGGGATGCGAGGAGGGGTGAATAGTCTCGCTGCTGCGGATCAGCCCGCTGCGCTGTTGACCTGTGCGATGTATGAGGCTTTTCGATCATCGCTGAGCCAGCTTGCCTGGAATCCGTTGCGTACCAGCTGGGTCATGTCGTCTTTGTCGAGATCTGCTTCTCTCTGCACGGTCATCAGGTTCTCGAGCATGTAGCCGGGGAAGTATGCCGGGTCATCTGAGTTGATGGTGACGAGCATTCCCTCATCGAGCATGGTCTTGATTGCTGCCGCCTTCGTGCCGTCGCTGACGTAGTCGTTTGAGATCGGACACACTGTCAGCCCGAGGTTGCGGCGTTTGATTTCGGTGACAAGGGAGGTGTCTTCCAGACAGTTGACGCCGTGGTCGATACGTTCCACCCCGATGTCGTCGATGCACTGCCATATGTGGGAGACAGAGTCTTCCTGGTCCACATCACAGTGCATCGTCAGCCGGTATCCCTGTTCCCGGGCCGTAGCGAATACGTCCTTGAACTTGGTCGGCGGGTTGTCCTTCTCATCGGAGTCGAGGCCGACGCCAAGGATCCAATCCTTGTAAGTGTGAGCGGCTTCGAGCGTCTCAGCCGCGGACCCTGCCGTCATATCTCTCAGGAAACACATGATGAGAGCCGACTCGATGCCCAGATCTCTTTGTGCATCCTCTTGAGCTCGCCGGAGCCCGCCGATGACGGTTTCGAACCCGATGCCGCGGGTCGTGTGTGCCTGTGGGTCGAAGAACATCTCGACGTAGACCACGTTCTGCGAAGCGACTCGGGTGAAGTACGCCATAGCGAGGTCGTAGAAGTCGGCTTCTTCGAACAGCACGCTCATGCCCTCGTAGTACTGGGCCAGGAAAGATGGGAGGTCGTCGAAATCGTACGCTGCCCTCATCTCATCGACTGTTTCATAGGGCAGATCGAGGCCGTTGCGGCCGGCGAGGGCGAACTTCAGCTCCGGTTCCAGGGTGCCCTCGATGTGGAGGTGGAGCTCCGCTTTGGGAAGCGTCGCCACGAACTCCTTCATTCCGGTCATGCGCCTCTCCTCTCGACGTCACGCCAGTTCTACTACTGCGCTGCGGATGGTCCAATTGGCGAGCCTGTGCGGGTGTGTTCCCGTCGCATAAACGACGAGGGCGCCCCGCCGTAATGGCGAGGCGCCCTCCACTAGTTGGTTTGCTCAGTACCGCGACGAGTAGCTGACCAGGGAGCGCATATAGTTGGTGCGCTCGAACGCCTCGGGATCCGAGGAGTGCTGCTGGCTGAGGCTGCCCTTTCCCTGCTCGATCGAGGTGTAGTCATGCTCTGCGAACCACGACTCCATTTCGAATAGCACCGTCGCCAAATGGCTCGGGCCATACTTGAGCAGCGCCGAGGTCATCATCGTGACATCCGCACCGGCGAGGATCAGCTTGACGACATCCTCTCCGGTATGCACCCCGGAGCTTGCGGCGATAGACGCATCGATTCGGCCGTGCAAGATGGCGGTCCAGCGCAGCGGCAGCCGCAGGTTCACCGGGCTCGACAGGACGACATCCGGCTTGACCTTCAGTTCGTCCAGATCGATGTCCGGCTGGTAGAAACGGTTGAACAGCACGAGGCCGTCGGCGCCCGCCTCTGCCAGACGCCGGGTGAACGACGCAAGCGACGAGAAGTATGGGGAGATCTTCACCGCAAGCGGGATCCGGATCGACTCCTTGACGTCGGAAACGAGGTCGACGTAACTCTGCTCGATCTCGCTGCCACGCATATCGATGTCGGCCGCCACCCGGTAGACGTTGAGCTCGAGGGCGTCGGCACCGGCCTCTTCCATGAACTTGGCGTACTTGGTCCAGCCACCCGGCGACATCCCGTTGAGGCTGCCGATAACCGGGATAGTCAGATTGTCCTTGGCCTGCTCCAAGAGCTCCAGGTAGCGATCCGGGCCGGTGTTGTAGCCCTCCATCTCCGGGATGTACCCGCCAAAGGCTTCCGGCGAGATCGCCGAACCGAACTCGTAAAGGTCATGGACCGCCCAGGAATCGTGCTCGATCTGCTCCTCGAAGAGGGAGGGGAGGACGACGGCCGCCGCCCCCGCCTCTTCGATCTGGATCAACGTGTCGAGCTTGCCGGTCAGCGGTGACGCTGAGGCAACCAGCGGATTGGTCAGCTCCAGCCCGAGATACCTGGTTGTGATATCGACGGTCATTCCTCTCCCTCCTCGGTTGAGAGCTCTGCCGTCCGCTCCACATGGATCATCTGCTCGTACAGGTGCCACCGGTTGTCGATGTCGTCCTGAGCTTGATCCATCAGCTCGTCGTAGTGCTCCGGGTTGGCCCTGGCCAGCATGGCGAAGCGGCCCTCGGACTTGGCGAAGTCCCTGAAGGACATCTTCGGTGCCCGGCTGTCGAGCTTCATCGGTGGCCTGCCTGCTTCGGCCTCGGCCGGGTTATACCGGTACAGGGGCCAGTAGCCGGAATCGGCGGCTTCCTTCTGGTGAGCCATCATCGTCGCCATGTCGATGCCGTGAGCGATGCACGGGCTGAGGGCGATGATCAGCGACGGCCCGTTGTGGGCCTCTGCTTCGGCGAACGCCTTAGCGACCTGCGTCATGTTGGCGCCCATGGAAACCTGAGCCACGTACACGTTGCCGTACAACATGGCGATCATGCCCAGGTCCTTCTTCATCGTCGGCTTGCCACCGGCGGCGAACTTGGCAACGGCAGCGCGTGGTGTCGACTTCGATGCCTGGCCACCGGTGTTCGAATAGACCTCGGTATCGAGTACCAGGATGTTGACGTCACGGTTCGAAGCGAGGACATGGTCCAGGCCGCCGAACCCGATGTCGTATGCCCAGCCGTCCCCTCCCATGATCCAGACACCCATTCGCACCAGATAGTCGGTGAGCGACTCGAGCCGCTTCGCCAACGGGTTGTCCATCGTCGCCAGCATCCGTCGCAGTTCGACAACACGGTCTCGCTGCTTGGCGATGCCCTCCTCGGATGACTGATCGGCATCGAGGATCTCGCCCGCAAGCCCACCGATCTCCGGCGCCAGCTCAGCGAGGAGGTCCCGGGCCATCTCCGACTGTTGGTCGACCGCCAGCCGCATGCCAAAGCCGAACTCCGCGTTGTCCTCGAACAGCGAGTTCGACCACGAAGGGCCACGGCCATTCTCATCGACTGCCCACGGCGTGGACGGAAGGTTGCCGCCGTAGATCGACGAGCAGCCAGTGGCATTGGCCACGATGATCCGGTCGCCGAACATCTGGCTTACCAGCTTCACGTAAGGAGTCTCGCCGCATCCGGCGCAGGCGCCGCTGAACTCGAACAACGGCCTGAGCATCTGCGAGCCCTTGACGGTGTCCGGGCCGACTGCGGTGCGGTCCATCTCCGGGATCGAGAGGAAGAACTCGAAGTTCTCCTTCTCCACCTCGAGGTGATCCAACTTGGGCTCCATGTTGATGGACTTGTGCTTGACCTCTGCCTTGCTCTTGGCGGGGCAGACGTTGACACAGACGGTGCACCCTGTGCAGTCCTCGGGAGCTACCTGGATGGTGAAGTTCTTGCCCGCGAAGTCGCGGCCCTTCCACGGCTTGCTCTTGAAGCCCTCAGGAGCCGTTTCGAGAACTGCAGGGTCGTATACCTTCAGCCGGATGGCTGCATGCGGGCACACCAGAGCACAGCGGGCACACTCGATGCAGATCTCCGGGTCCCAGATCGGGATTTCGATGGCGATGCTGCGCTTCTCGTACTGTGTCGTCGCGGTCGGGAACGTACCATCCACCGGCAGAGCGCTCACCGGAAGCAGATCGCCCTTGCCGGATGCGATCATCGCGGTGACACGCTGGACGAAGTCGGGGGCGTCCGCCGGTACCGGCTCGAGTAGTTGCTTGGTCGATGTGACCTCCGCCGGCACTGTCACCTCAGCGAGAGCCTCGAGTGAGGAGTCGACGGCCGCAAAGTTCTTGTCGATGATGACCTGGCCGCGCTTGCCGTATGCCTTCTTGATGCCGTTCTTGATGGCTGCGATCGCCTCGTCGTGCGGGAGTACTCCTGCCAATGCGAAGAAGCAGGTCTGCAGGACCGTATTGACCCTCTGACCCAGACCGGCGGCCCCGGCGACCGAGACCGCGTCGACAACGTAGAACTTCAGCTTCTTGTCGATGATGGATCGCTGCGCATTTGCAGTGAGGTGCTCCCACACTTCATCTGGCCCGTAAGGGCTGTTGAGCAGGAAGGTGGCACCTTCGTTCGCGTACTTGAGCACGTCGACTTTCTCCATGAAGTTGAACTGGTGGCAGGCCACGAAGTTCGCCTTCCGGATCTCGTACGTCGAGTGGATCTTGTTCGGGCCGAAACGCAGGTGGGAGACGGTCATCGCCCCCGACTTCTTGGAGTCGTAGACGAAGTGCGCCTGGCTGTACATGTCGGTGTTCTGACCGATGATCTTCACAGAGTTCTTGTTGGCACCCACCGTGCCGTCGGCACCGAGGCCAAAGAACACGGCCTGGACGACCTCGGAGGACTCGGTCCAGGTGCGGGAGACGGGCAGGCTCAGATTGGTGACATCATCGGTGATCCCGACGGTGAAGTGCTGCTTCGGCTCGTTCTTGGCCAGCTCGTCGAACACCGCCATCGCCATCGCCGGGTCGAACTCTTTCGATGAAAGGCCGTACCGGCCACCGATGACTCGAGGACCGCCGCCGCTCTCGGCGAACGCGGTGACAACGTCGAGGTATAGCGGCTCCCCGGTTGCGCCCGGCTCCTTGGTGCGATCGAGGACCGCAACGCTCTTGACCGTTGGGGGGAGGGCGCCGACGAAGTGATCGATCGAGAAGGGGCGATAGAGATGGACGGTGACCATGCCGACTTTCTCGCCGTCGGCGACCATGCGATCGACTGCCTCGGTGGCTGCGCCGACGCCGGAGCCCATCAGGACGATCACGCGTTCGGCATCAGGTGCGCCGTAGTAGTCAAATAGCTTGTACTGGCGTCCGATGAGCCCTGCAAGCTTGTCCATCTCTTCCTGGACGATGCCGGGCACCGCGTCGTGGAACGGGTTGGCAGCTTCCCGGGCCTGGAAGAACACATCGGGGTTCTGGGCAGTGCCGCGCAGCTTCGGGGTGTTCGGATTGAGTGCTCGGAGCCTGTGGTCGACAACGAGATCGTCGTCGATCATCGCCCGGATGGTGTCCTTGTCGATGGCAGCGATCTTCTGGATCTCGTGGGAGGTACGGAACCCGTCAAAGAAGTGCAGGAACGGCACCCGGGCTCGCAGCGTGGCCGCGTGAGCGACCATGGCGAGATCCTGTGCTTCCTGTACCGACGCTGAGGCGAGGAGGGCGAATCCGGTTTGGCGGGTTCCCATCACATCCGAGTGGTCGCCGAAGATGCTGAGCGCATGAGTGGCGACGGTTCTGGCGGCGACATGGATGACTGCGGGTGTCAACTCACCTGCGATCTTGTACATGTTCGGGATCATCAGCAAGAGACCCTGCGATGCGGTGAAGGTGGTACATAGCGCCCCCGCCTGGAGCGCACCGTGGATGGCACCGGCGGCGCCACCCTCGCTCTGCATCTCAGTGACGTCGGGGATGACACCCCAGATGTTGGTTTGGCCCGCTTGCGACCAGGAGTCGGCGAGCTCACCCATCGGAGATGACGGTGTGATCGGGTAGATGGCGATTACTTCGGAGACGGCATGGGCAATCCGGGCCGCAGCCTCGTTGCCATCAACCATGATGTTCTGGGCAGTCAAAGTCAGCTCCTCAGCTTGTGGAGTGACCTAAATGATCGCTACTCAGGTGGGGGAACCGGTAGGCCCATAAGTCACCAGGGGGTAGGCCGACTGTCGAGAACTTGCCCAGAACCTAGAACGTCCCCTGGTTCAGGCAGTTTCGGGGATGGATCCGGTTGGGATTGTCGCCAAGCGGCCGGATTGTGTGCTCGACCCCAATCAGCCAACCCGTGGGCGGGGAGGAGCGGGCGTGATCGTGACCGGAATCGCATCCCTGGTTGTGGCGGGTGCGTCGTGACATTGCTTTGTCTTCCGGCCGCTGCCGCACGGGCATGGGCCATTTCTGCTGGCGCTGCTGATCGCGGCGGCAAACGCCTCGTCCGCCGCGGCCAGGATCGGCATCACCTCATTGGCGAGGCGCCCTGATTGGAGCAGGTCGAGCACCAACCGCGTCGGGCGATCGATGTGTCCGAAGAAGTGCTTGTAGCCTGCGCACAGGTAGTTCAGCCGGGCCTCACCGTCGGGTGTCGTTGCGAACCGATTCTTGGGACACTCGCCACGGCAGGCGAACAGCACCTCGCAGCTCTGACAGTACGCGGGCAGAGAGTCTCGTTTGGCCATTCCGAAGGCGTGCTGTCGCTCGGCGACGAGGAGTTGCTCGATCGGGGTCTCGGTGATGTTGCCGAGCCGGGAACCCGGGTCGACGTAGTGGCCCACGATTCCCAAGATCCCGTGGCTCCAGTTGCCGGGAATCCACGATCCGGAGTGACCGATCGGCCACAGTTCGCCCTCTTCGCTGTACAGAGGCACAAGACCCGGCGAGGGTGTCTCTCTATCTCACACGGCGAGGGTGTCTCTCTATCTCGATCGGCATGGCAGACGCTCAGTCCCGCTCCGGGTGCATCGAGCTGTGACCCGGCCGGTGCGAAGCCGACCGGAGCGTGATCTCACCTCTCGGTACAGCTCTTGCGGAGCCTGTCAAGGACCGGCAGCAGAGTCGCTTTCTCTTCATCTGACATCGCCAGGAAGAAGTAGCGATCAAGGTCGGCGAGATGTGTTTTCAGGACCTCAGCCGTTTTCTCGATTCCACTTTCGGTGAGTTGAGCCCATTGCACCCGCCGGTCAGCCGGACAGGAGACCCGGGTCACGCAGCCGGTGGCGGTGAGCCGGTCAATCAACCGGGTGACGCCTCCCGAGGTCAGTACCATCTCGTCGGCCAGCTGTGACATCGACATACGTCGCTCGGGGGACCGGCCCAGCCGCAGCAATGCCTCGAACTCAACCGTTGTCATCGCGTGCTTGTCGCGGAGCGACGCTTCCATGATGCGGCCTATTCGTCGGTTGGCTTCGACAAAGAGCCCGAATTGGGAGATACGTTCGTCGTGGAGAGTCTCGGGGTCGGTAGTCGTGGTCATCTCTTTATCTTACCCGACAATATTTGACTTGTCAGCTATCTGCGGTATCATTATATGAGTAGTCAGATAAAACACCAGCGAAAGGAAACACCATGACAACAAGCACCGTCACTCTTCCCGCAACCGGAACCTGGAATATCGACCCGGCCCATACGACGGTCGGATTCAGCGCTCGCCACCTGATGGCTGCGCGGGTCCGCGGTGGATTCAAGTCCTTCTCCGGAGTTGTCGACGTGGCCGACCCGATCGAGGAGTCGTCGGTTCGGGTATCGATTGACGCCGCTTCGATCGACACGGGAGTGGCAGACCGAGACAACCACCTGCGCTCCGGTGACTTCCTCGATGTGGAGAACTACCCGACGCTCGAGTTCGAGTCGACCGCAGTGCACAGCACCGAAGGCGGCTACGAGATCGAGGGTAACCTCACCATTCGTGGCGAGACCCGTCCCGTGACTCTCCAGATGCTGTACTCCGGCGTGATCGCAGACCCGTGGGGCAACGAGAAGGCTATCTTCTCGGCACAGACCACGATTAACCGTGAGGACTGGGGCTTGACCTGGAACGCTCCGCTCGAGGCCGGGGGTTGGCTGGTCGGCAAGGAAGTCCAGATTGAGATCGAGGCAGAGGCCGCCAGGGCCTGACCTGATCGAGCGAGGGCCCGAGGATGATCCCGGGCCCTCACTCGTCGCAAGGAGAAGTCGCATGGGTATACGAAGATTGAATCATGCCGTCTTGTTCGTCTCTGATCTCGATCGGGCTCTCGACTTCTACACGGACGTGCTCGGATTCCGCTTGCTGAGCCGTGAGGCAGGCATGAACGCGGCGTTCTTGCGCACGTCAGAATCGTCCAATCATCATGACCTCGGTCTCTTTGGCCTCGGGGCGAATGCGCGGGAGAAGCCCCGCCATCAGGTCGGTCTCTACCACCTGGCGTGGCAGGTAGACACCCTCGATGAGCTCGCCGAGTTGAGGAAGACGATGCTCGAGGCCGATGCCCTGTCTGGGGAGTCATCCCACGGAGCAACGCTCAGCCTCTATGGGGCCGACCCCGACGGCAACGAGTTCGAGATCATGTGGATGTTGCCGCGTTCTGCCTGGGGCGAGTATGAGACCAAGGCTGTCGTCGAGCGTCTCGACCTCGCCGCCGAGCTAAGGCGCTGGTCGGGCGTGGCAACGGTCCACGAGGCATCGCCGAGCACAGCCAGCGTCTTGTAGGAATCCAGCCACAGGCGTCTTCCACTCTGAACAGCGAGTCGGGCCGACCGGTCCCGGAGTATCGTCTTGCCTTTACCCGTCCAGTGTGAGGATCTCGATGTCCGTATTCGGTCTAGCCATGCCAAACCAGATCATCTTCGGACCTGGGGCCTCGGCCGGGTTGGGCCGGCTGGCTGCCACATATGGAGTGCGTGCCCTCGTCGTCACTGGAGAGAATCAAGGGCGGCACCAGTCGGTGATCGACCAGCTCGGCCCCGTCGGGGTCGCCACTACGTTGTTTGCCATCGGGCATGAGCCGACCGTCGACGAGCTGAGAGCAGGGGCGTCGGTGGCCAGAGATGCAGACTGCGACCTGGTGGTCTCCATCGGAGGCGGCAGCGCCCTCGACACCGGCAAGGCGATCGGTGCGCTGCTGCGCAACGACGGGGATGTGGTGGACTATCTCGAGGTCATCGGTGGTGGCAAGCAGCTTGTGGCCGCTCCGGTCCCGCATATCGCGGTCCCGACCACGGCAGGCACCGGGTCGGAGGCCACCAAGAACGCGGTAGTGCTATCCGAGGAGCACGGCGTCAAGGTGAGCATGCGCAGCCCGATGATGGTCCCGACTGTTGCCCTTGTTGATCCTGAGCTCACCTACTCGACACCGTCGTCTGTCACGGTCAGCAGTGGATTGGATGCGCTGACACACCTCCTGGAGGCCTACGTATCGGCAAAGGCCAACCCGCTGGTCGACCCGCTTTGTGAAGATGGGCTCTCGAGAGCGGCTCGCTCGCTGCGCAGGGCGGCAGCCAGCGGCGAAGATGAGGCCGCCCGTCTCGACATGTCGCTGGCCAGTCTCTACGGGGGCATTGCCCTCGCCAATGCCGGGTTGGGTGCCGTTCATGGTTTCGCCGGCGTGCTCGGCGGCAGGTTCCACATACCGCACGGATTGGCGTGCGGGTGTCTCCTCGCACCGGTCTTCGGCGAGAACGTCGCCGTAGCCGAGTCGATCGGCGGGCAGGTGTTGGAGCGGTTCCGCCACGTAGCGCATCTTCTCACCGGCGATCCGGAAGCGACCACAGGCGATGCCGTCACCTGGTTGTCGGCACTGTCGGATGCGCTCGAGGTCCCCGGGCTCAGGGCCTACGGGTTGGTCGCTGATCTGTTTCCAGGGGTTTGTGCCGATGCGGCTCGCTCCAGCAGCATGAAAGGTAATCCCGTCCCACTCGAGCCTGCGGTCCTGGAGAGCATCCTGGAGCAGTCGGTCTGACGGCCCTGATCAGGGGCGTGACGTCTCGATGAGTGTGGCCGCCGCTTCGAGCGAAACGGGTGTCGGCCAAATCTTCCATATCTCCCGATGCTCGGTGGTCTCGCCGGGTGCGAGAGTGGCTAGTTGGCCCAGAGACTCCAACTCGACGAAGTCCTTGCACGCATAGAGCTGACCGGCTGCGCCGAGGTCGACACCCGGTCGTGCGGTAGCGGCGTATTTGGCAAAGAGCCAACCGTCGATCTCGTATGCCAGCCATCCTCTCGTCAGGGAGGTGCCGACCTTGGTCGGTGTCTCCCGCGTGCCATTGACGTAGAGGACGTCGTGGTCGGGGCTCGACGCCAGTGCCGTCCAGTCCGTGTACGGCCAGCCGATGACCCGGGTGTACGCCTGCAGGCCGTGCGGGTCAGAGTGATCGATGCCAAGTGGCAGCAACCCCATGCCCCCGGGTCGCAGCTGGGTGATCGCCCACGGGACGCATTCCATCGGCTCGTCGCCCTCGTTTGTGATCGAGTGGTCGACCGTGACCATTGCAGTTGTGCTGTCCACGGCAATCCGGATCGTCTTCTCGATACCTCCTGAAGAGGCGGAGACCGAGGCAGACAAACCTTCCATGGTTGTCGCCACCGGATCGTTGTCGGGCTCATAAGTGATCTCGATCACCTCGGGGGCAAGCCAGAGACGGTGCCCGCCACGAAAGAAGTAGCGGCGACCATCGGGGAGGTCGGCGCTGAAGTCGCCGAGATCGACAAACAGATTGGGTCCGTCCCCGGGCCGGAGACCGACAATCCGGGGACCGAACGCGGTCGCCAGCTCTACTGAGATGTAGTCCGTGTCTATGGTGATCGTGCCCGAACTCGTCATGTCTTGTTCCTCTCAGACGATCCGCCGTGCACCGTCGGACGGAGCAACGGTGAAGGTGTTTGGCTTCGTGAATCCTGATGATGCGAATGTGCTTTCCAGCTCTCCTCGTGCGACTTCGACCAGGTCGCCTGGCAGTATTCCGAGCGCCGCACCACCAAAACCACCGCCCGTCATTCTGGCGCCGAGCGCCCCGGCCCCGACCAGCGTGTCTACCGCGAGGTCGAGCTCGGGGCAGCTCGCCTCGAAGTCGTCGCGGATGGACCGGTGTGCGGCGACGAGGAGATCACCGACACGCCTCCAATCGCCTTTGCCAAGAGCCCCGGTCATCTCGATGACACGGTGGTTCTCGGTGACGACATGACGGACCCGCTGCCGTACCCGTTCGTCATCGATGCGATCCAGTGCTTCCTCGAGGCCCGGGTACTCGATCTCTCGCAGTGAGCCAAGCTCGAGCCGTCTCGCCGCCAGCTCGCAGTCTGCGCGACGAGCCACGTATTCACCACCGGCATGGGCGTGACGCACCCTGGTGTCCACGACCAGGATGGCGAGGCCCGCAGCGTCGGGGTCGAACGGGATCTGTCTTGTGCTGTCTGCAGCGGTGTCGTAGAGCAGCGCGTGACCTGCGGTGCACAGCAGCGAGGCCATCTGATCCATACCGCCGGTTGGGGCACCCACGTACTCGTTCTCGGCGCGTCTCGTGCGCCGTGCCAGCTCGGGACGATCGAATCCCATCTCGAGGAGATCGTTCATCCCGAGGGCAATAGCGCAGGTGAGGGCCGCAGAGGACGAGAGACCTGAGCCGACCGGAACCTCGCTGGTGACGGCGATGTCGAAACCGACGCCTGAGTCGAGTGCCCAGAGCACTCCTGCGACGTACGAGCCCCACCCGGCTGGACGACCGGGGTGCAACTCAGCGACGTTGATCTCGACGACCTCGCCCGGCTCCTGAGCCGAGCACGCCCGTAACACGCCGTCGTCACGAACGCTGATGGCGGCCTCTGTTCGCTCCGCAAGCGCAAACGGCAGCACCAGACCGCCGTTGTAGTCGGTGTGCTCGCCGATCAGGTTCACTCGACCCGGTGCCGCCCAGACTCCCAAAGGATCGACGCCGAGGACACGCCGTGCCAGCTCGGCAGCGGCGCTCACGGTTGCACCTCCCGTACCAGCGCCGCGATTTGCTCCGGGGTGGAGTCGTTGATCCAGACCGCCATCCCCGACTCGGTACCTGCAAGATACTTGAGCTTGTCGGCGGTCCGCCTCACTGAGAACAGCTCGAGATGAAGGTATGCGAGGTCGCGGTCTCGTTGTACCGGCGCCTGATGCCATGCGGCGATGTAGGGGAGGGGGGTCTCGTAGAGGCCGTCGAGTCGTTTCAGGATGTCGAGGTAGAGGCTGGAGAAGTCGTCGCGTTCGCTATCGGTGAGCCCGGCGAGATCCTCGATTCTGCGGTGGGGGTATAGATGGATCTCGATGGGCCAGCGAGCGGTGGCCGGTACAAATGCCGTCCATGTTTCGTTGTTGGCAATGACACGCTCTCCCAGGCGGCGCTCCTCGGCGAGTAGCTCGGCGAAGAGGTTGTCGCCGTGCTCATCGCGGTGTCTGCGGGCGCCGGCCAGCATGCGCTCGGTCCGGGGAGTAACAAAAGGAAACGCATAGATCTGACCGTGCGGGTGAGTCAGGGTGACTCCGATCTCCACGCCCCTGTTCTCGAACGGGTACACCTGCTCGATACCCGGCAGGCTGGAAAGGGCTGCGGTGCGATCTGCCCAGACGTCGACGACACGGCGCACTCTGCTCAGGCTCAACTGCGAAAACGAGCGGTCATGGTCGGAAGTGAACACAACCACCTCACACCGGCCGTGCGCAGGGAGACGGGTGACGGCGGAGGGGATCCGGACCGATCCATCTAGAACAGCGTCGCGGCTCAGACTCGGGAACCGATTCTCGAATACCACAATGTCGTAGTCGGGCTCGGCGATCTCGGTGGCGTTGTCCTCGGTAGTGGGGCATAAGGGACACCGGCTGGTTGGTGGCATGAAGGTTCTACCCTGCCGGTGCGACGCCATCACCACCCACTCATCCAGGATTGGGTCGTATCTCGTCTCCGAGGTGATGTGGAGGTCGGGAAGGTTGCGCAGATCGACGGTATCTCGGACTGTCACCTCGTGCTCGTCGTAGTAGATGAGCTCGCGGCCGTCGGCCATCACCATGATCGACTTCTTCATATCTGCTCAGTTGGTGAGTACGTAATTCCCGGGTCAGCGGTGGACCTCATGGGCCCGACCGCCGACCCGACGGATTCCCGTCGGGCGAAAAGTGTGGACATGCCCTCTAGCCGAAGCGTCGCTGCACCATCGCGTGGATCGAGACCGACACGACGATGACAGCACCATAGATGAGCTGGGTGTAGAACCCGGTGAGACCCGCGGCGACGATGCCGGCGTTGATGGTTCCGATCATGAAGGCACCGAGCAAGGTACCCCACACGGTGCCCTTGCCGCCAAAGACCGATGTGCCTCCGACAAACACGGCAGCAAGGGCCGGGAGCAGCTGACCATCGCCAACCGACGGGAAGAAGGAAACGATGAACAGGCTCGACAGGATCCCGGAGAACGCGGCGGCAACTCCAACGAGGATGAACAGGATGAGGCGCACCTGTTTTGTCTTGATGCCCTGGAGCTCGGCCGTCTGTATGTTGTCGCCGATAACGTAGAGGGCGGCACCGTACTTGTGACGGTTGAGCAGGAACCAGGTGGCCACGGCCGCTAGCAGCAGCCAGAAGAACTGCATCGGGATCCCGTATAGCTCCCCGACGAACAACCGGAAGAGAATCGAGGGCCTTGTCTCTATCAACGTGATGTTCCTGCCACCGATCACTACAAGCGAAAGCCCTCGGAAGAAGAAGAGGGTGCCGATGGTGGCGACGAGCGCCGGTACCCCGATTTGGACGATGACGAAGGCATTGATCAGCCCGGCGGCGGCACCAATCAGAAGACAGACTGCGATTGCAAGCGGGACGTTGCCGGTGTGTTCCCACGTCAGGACGAATCCGACCATGCCCAGGGCATAGGTCGAAGGAAAGGACAGGTCGATCTCACCCGCGGTCACCACCATGGTGAGCGGCATCGCGACGATGCCGAAGAGAGGGATAGTCGCAGCAAACGCGGCATAGATCTCAATATGGGTAAATGTGTCAGGAGCCGTGACTAGAAACGCGACCCAGAGGAGGAGAAACGCTCCGGTTATCCCGAGCTGGCCCGCATAGGTGCTGGCAAAACGCTTCGGATCGTGCAGGAGGGAGACCCCGTGACCCCACGCCGCCTCGTCGAGGGCAGCCTGGTCGGCGTCGGTCATCGAGCCATTCATGCCGTCTCCTCCGTATCAGACACCGACTCCTCGTAAGGGTCGTCCGGTACCGACGAGTGACCGGTCTCGGCTATCTCCCGCATGATCTCGGTCAGCTCGATCACATTGCGGTGCTTCGGCCGGAAGCGACCGGCGATCCTTCCTCGATCCAGCACCACGATCCGGTCTGCGACTTCGTAGACGTGGAATATGTTGTGATCGATCAGGATCGCCGCTTTCCCGGCTTTCTTGATCGACTGGATGAACTGGAGCAGCTTGTCGGTCTCTTTGATCGAGAGCCCGACGGCCGGTTCGTCGAGGATGAGAATGTCGGCGTCGAAGTAGAGGGCCCGGGTGATCGCGATGCCTTGTTTCTCCCCACCCGAGAAATTCTTGACGACCGACTCGGGAGTAACCGCGGTCGAGGTGAATCCCATCGACTCGAGCATGAGCCTGTGGGTCTCACGTCTCATCTTGCGCACGTCCAGGAATCCAAAGCGGGTCTGGATCTCTTGACCGATGAAGATGTTGCGCCACAGGGTTTGTAGGTCGGCCAGTGCTCTTTCCTGATAGACGGCCGCCACCCCGAGCTCGCGAGCGCGCTCGACGGTGAGGTTGTGTACCGGCACCCCGTCGAACAAGATCTCGCCGCTGTCGGGGGAGTGGTAGCCGCAAATGTGCTTGATCATCGTCGACTTGCCGGCGCCGTTGTCGCCGATGAGACCGACGATCTCGTTGCGGCCGAGACGGAAGTTGATGTCGGACAGCGCTTGCACTCCGGCAAACTGCTTGTTCACTCCACGCAACTCGAGGCGCGGAGTCGCTGGGTCTGTCCCAGCATTCTTATCAGACATCTGCCCAAACATCCTTTCGCTCTTCTGTCCCGGCCGCAATCGAGCCGAGCCGTTCGTTACCTGATCTGCTGGGTCACCAGGTCGGCGAGTAGATCGACGTTGCTGGCGTTGGCGAAACCTGCGCCGGTGTCGATGTGAAGACCGGTAAACGCATAGTTGTTGGTCAAACAAATCTGCAGAATCGGGAAAAAGCCCTGCAGATACTGCTGCTGGTCGATGACCAGGTCGGTCCACCCGGCCTTGATCGACTCCACCGTTGATGCGCTCAGGTCGAAGCCTGCGCCGTACACATCATCCTTTCCGAGACCCGCGGCCTCGAAGTAGGTCTGCTGTGCGGCGGTCAACGCACCGTGATCGGTGACTACCAGCTTGACGTCCGGGTGTGCCGAGGCATAGCCAACGAATGTCGCGGTGCCTGCTGCGGCATCGGCGTTGGTGGCGTCGTCGATCTCGAGATAATCGACCGTGAGGCCCGCTTCCTCGAGTGCGTCGATGACACCCTGTGTCCGCTCGCCACGTCCGGCTTGCGCCAGCAGACCCCAGACCATGGCCCGGTCGCCGGCGCCCAGGCCGAATTCGGCAACCGCTTCGGCGCCGAGTGAATGACCGGCCGTATACAACTCGGCACCGACATAGCCGAAGCCGTTGCTCGCGTACTTCGCCTCGATCGTTGGCAGAGTTGTGTTCTGGCTGGTGACGATGATGCCGGCTGCTTCCGCCTCGTCAACGAGTGGAGCGAAGGCATCGTCGCCTGGATGACCCATGATGGCGATGCCATCGGGGTGGGTCGCAACAGCTTCACGGAACTGGGTCAGCATCTTCTCCGGATCCCAGTCGGACCATACGTAGTCGACGTCAGCGCCGAGCACTTCTTGTGCCTTCACTGCGCCGTTGTATACCACCGTAGCGAACGGGCCACCTTCGGGACCGCCGGGGAAGAACACTATGTGGGTGTTCGCACAGAACCCGGAGCCTGCTGCTTGCCCGGCGTCGGGGGCAGCGGTGGTGGTTTCCGCGTTTCCGCTCGTGGTGGTGGTTGTCGACGACTCTGTGCTATCGCCTCCACAGGAGGCGGCCGCCAGGGCCAGAACGACAAGCAGAATCACGAACGCAAATCGCTTGTCTCTTCTCAGTGTCATATGACCTTCCTTCCCATTTTCCTCATCCCGGATCGGGAATGTCTCTCGCTCTCCGCACTCGACAAGATGAGGGAACGAACCGTTCCGACATCCGTGAGCCAAAACCCATCGTTATCGTTAACGGGAACGCTAACATTCTCCAGCCAACCTGTCTACCCGAGTGCCTTTGACGTCATGAGGGAGGGCGTTCCCGCACTTGAAACTGGCGAGATTGTGCCCGGTGTCCGTATCCCAGAATAGGCCGTAGTCATTGTTCGCACTAGGAGTAAGCGCAAGGATTCCGGTCCAGGGATTCCAGTCCAAGCTCGGAGGTGGTCCACAACGGCGGTGTGTCAGGCCCGGGGACCCGTCACGGCGATCGCCCTCCTAGCTGCGGCGGTCCGAGCGGGCGACGATTGCACGCTGCACGACGATGAACAGCAGCAGCAGTGAACCGATGATGATCTGCATCCACGACTGCTCGGCACCCATGAACGAGATGATGGTTTTGATCGTCCCGTAGACGAACACGCCGATCATCGAGCCAAGCACATAGCCACGGCCTCCGGTCAACACCGTGCCGCCGATGACGACGGCCGCGATGGCATCGAGCTCTGTGCCGACGCCGTTGCGGGGATAGCCGGCGCCCGAGTAGGCGGTGAGCACCAGACCGGCGAGACCGCCGCACACGCCCGAGATCACGTAGACGGACACCGTGGTGCGGGCCACCTTGAGACCCAGCAGAGAGGCTTGCGGGTTGCCGCCGATCGCATAGGTTGTCCTGCCGAAGCGGGTGAATTGCATCACGTAGGCCCCGACCAATGTCACCAATAGTGCAAGTATCCCTGTCGGGGTTATGTACCAATCCCCGAAGCGGAATCGTGTCGACTGGAGCCACAGCACCGCCGTGTCCTCGACCTTGATCGACGAAAGGCTCACCACGTAAGCGAGGCCGCGACCGAGGAAGAGGCCTGCGAGCGATGCGATGAACGGCTGGACGTCGAAGTACTGCACCAGCACTCCGATCAATAACCCGACGACAGCGCCACCGAGCACGATCAGCGGGATGGCAATCACCGGCGACATGCCACCTGCGAGCAGTTTCGCCAGCCAGATTCCGGTGAACGCCATCACCGAGCCGACGGAGAGGTCGATACCGGCGGTGACGATGACGAACGTCATCCCGACGGCGAGGATCAGCAGGTACGCATTGTCCAGCAGCAGTGCCGAGATGTTCCTAGGGGAGATGAAGTCCCCACGCAGAAAGATCTCGGCTCCAATGAACAACAGGATCAAGATCCCGATGGCGGCGAAGGTCGGCATGAGCGAGCCGCGCCTGCTCACGAAGGTTCGCAGGTATTCGCCGACGCCCTGGCGGGTGGTGCGGGTCTCGACGCTCGTCATGACGGTACCTCCACGTCCGGGGCTGAATCAGTGGCCCCGCGTGATCGCACCGGGTGGATGAGATTCCTCATAAAACGATGTAGCTGCGGTGACTGAATCATCACCACGATCACAACGACGAAAGCAAAGAACACAGGGCTCTGAGCTGATGGCACGCCGAGGAACAAGATCGTGGAGTTGAGCGTCTGGATAATGAACACACCGACGACGGTGCCGGCGATGCTGAACTTGCCGCCCATGAGTGACGTCCCACCCAGAACAACGGCGAGAATGGCATACAGCTCGATGAACTGGCCTGATGCATTCGCATCGGCTGCCTTGATGTTGGAGGCGTAGATGATGCCGGCGATACCCGATAGCACGCCGCTGGCAGCGTATGCGCTCCAGATGATGACCCGTGACCGTACGCCGGCGAGACGACTCGCTTCGGGATTGACGCCGACGGCCTCAGTGAGGACGCCAAGTGCTGTCCTTCGCTCAACCAGCCCCAGGGCGGTGATCGCCGCCACCGAGATGAAGAACGCAAACGGCAGGAGCAGGATGTATCCGCTGGCGACGAACGCAAACGGAGTGCTGTTCACAGTCGTGATGAACCCGCCGGTGATGAGTAGCGCTACACCGCGGCCGGCCAACATCAGCACCAGTGTTGCGATGATCGGCTGTATGCCCAGTACGGAGACGAGAAACCCGTTCCACACGCCGAGCACGAGCGAAACCAGGACTGCAACGACCAGGGCGATGAGCACCGTGCCAAGGTTGTTCGGATCAGCGGCGCGGTCGATAATCGTGAGGGCGACCGCACCGGAAACCGCCATGATCGCACCGACCGACAGATCGATGCCACGGGTGGCGATGACGACTGTCATCCCGAGAGACACGAGCATGAGGGCTGCACTATTGCGCAATATGTTGATCAGGTTCCCGTAGAGACGGCCATCTTGAATCGTGATCTTGGCGAACTGGGGGCGAACGACGGTGTTGATCAAGATGAGTACGATCAACGCGAGAAGAGGCCAAAAGAGCCGGTGCCTCATGATTCTTCTCATGTGGCACTCCCGTTGCCCTCGTTGGCGATGAAGTCGATCAAGCCGCTGAGCGTTACCTGGCGCGAGTCGAGCTCGCCGATCTGTTTGCGATCTCTCATGACGACAACCCGCTGGGCAAGGCGCAGTACCTCCTCCAGCTCAGAGGAGATGAAGACCACTGAAAGGCCCTTCTCCGAGAGCTCGGCGACCTTACGTTGAATCTCGGCTTTGGTGCCGACATCGATGCCCCGGGTCGGCTCGTCCAGGATCAAGAGCTCGGGTGCCGTGGCGAGCCATCGGGCGAGCAGGATCTTTTGTTGATTACCACCGGACAGGTTGCCGGCGATCATCGTCGGATCGGCCGGCCTTACGTCGAGTGTCTCCATGTACTCGGCGATCACGGCGTCCTGCTCGGCGCTGCGGATCCTTCTGAGCCCGCGGCGTGCCTGGATGCCGAGCACGATGTTCTCGGCGACGGTGAGATCGGACACGATGCCCTCCTCACGTCTGTTCTCGGATGAGAAGGCGATGTGGCGGTCGATGGCGTGACGCGGTGAGGTCATTTTCACCTGCTCGCCTGCGATCTCTATGTGGCCCGAGTCGGCCCGGTCGGCGCCGTAGAGCAGCCGCACCAGCTCGGTGCGCCCTGAGCCGAGAAGGCCTGCGATGCCGACCACCTCGCCGTTGTATACATCGACGTCTGCTGGCTCGAGCACACCACGCTTGCCGACGTCGGTTGCCTTGAGGATCGGGTCACCGCTCCGGTCGATGTCGCGTGCTGCGGTTGTTGAGATGGCAGCAAGGTCGTCGAGCTCACGACCGATCATCTTGGTCACGAGCTCCTCACGGGGCAGGACGTTGATGGGGTAGCAACCTACGAGTTGACCGTTGCGCAGTACCGTGATGCGGTCGGCGATCTCGTAGACCTGGTCCAGGAAGTGGCTGACAAACAGGATGGCGACACCCTTGTCGCGCAGGTCGCGGACTACACGAAAGAGCTGGTCGACTTCCCCGCGGTCGAGGCTAGAGGTCGGCTCGTCGAGGATGAGCACCTTGGCGTCGAGCACCATGGCGCGGCTGATGGCGACGAGCTGTTGAATGGCTATTGAATGCCGGGAGAGCATCGACCGGGTGTCGATCGAGAGCCCCAAGCCCTCGAGATACTTGGCGGCCTCGCGGTGTGTGGCCTTCCAGTCGATGTGCCCACGCTTGTGCGGTTCGTGGCCGAGCATGACATTCTCGCCCACCGAGAGGTTGGCGCACAGGTTGATCTCCTGATACACGGTTGAGACGCCTGCCGCCTGGGCATCGGCGGTGCTATGAAAAACGTGGTTGCTGCCTCGGACCTCGATCGAGCCGGCGTCGATCGCATACACACCGGTCAAGGCCTTGATGAGCGTGGACTTGCCCGCACCGTTCTCGCCCATGAGCGCGTGCACCTCACCTGAGCGGAGGGAGAAATCTACGTTGTCGAGGGCGAGTACACCCGGAAATCTGATGGTGATTCCGCGCATCTCGATGATTGGGGGGACGGCGGTATCCGCGGGCATCGATGACGTCTTTCTTCTCGATCGTGGGGCAGCGGGCCGGGGGATCGGTGACGAACCGACCCCCCGGCTGAACACTGCTACCTAGCTATAGGTGGCGATCCTTGCAGATCAGTAGAGCCGCGTGTCGAGGACCTCGGTTGCCTTATCCTGGGTGAAGACCTCGTCGTTGACGTAGTAGGCCTTGTCAACTGCCGTGCCACCGATCACGTCTTTCACGAGACCTGCGGCAAGCTCGCCTAGGAGCGGGTTGCACTCGACGATGTAGTTGATCTTGCCGTCGATGAGCGCCTGCATGCCGTCGTGGACAGCATCGATCGAGACGATCTTGATGTCCTTGCCGGGAACGGCGCCTGCGGTTTCGATTGCCTCGATGGCGCCGAGCGCCATGTCGTCGTTGTGGGCGTACACAAGATCGATGCCGTCGGCACCGTACTTCTGTAGGAAGCCCTCCATAACGGTCTTGCCGCCGTCGCGAGTGAACTCGCCGGTCTGCGAGTCGATCTTCTCGATTGCAGTGTCGGCAATGGCCTCGTCGAAGCCCTCGAGCGCGATCGTTCGCTGGTGCGGAACCGGTCGTGCCTTCGAGCACAACCATCTTGGTCGGGGTGTCGCCGAACTCAGCGGCTGCCCACTCGCCCGCATATACACCTTCACGGCGGAAGTCGAGCCCTACCCACGTGGCGTAGAGATCGTCAGGAGCCGTCACAGTGCGGTCCTCGAGGATCACCGGGATGCTGGCATCCTTGGCCTCCTGCAAAACGTCGTCCCAGCCGTCCTCAACAATCGGGGCGATCACAATGGCGTCGACGCCCTGGTTGATGAAGCTACGCACGGCAGCAATCTGTGCCGCCGGGTCGTTGTCGGCCGCATTGAATACCAGATCAAAGCCGTTGGCGGCTGAGAACGCATTCTTCATCGACTCGGTGTTGGCGGAACGCCAGCCGGACTCAGACCCGGTCTGGGCAAAGCCAACCGTTATGGTGCCGGACCCGGCGTCTGCCTGGGTGGTTGCGGAATCCTGACTGCCGTCGGCCGACGTGTCGTCGTCGCCTCCGCAGGAGGTAGCCGCAAGTGCAAGCACGATCATCAGCACCAGAAATGAAAGCCATCTCCGGTCTCTCAGCGATTTCATAAACCCTCTCCTCTTCCTAGTCGGGTCTTTGCTTTCCTCGATGCGATGCTTGGTGGGTACCCGGCGTCACATCCGAACTGCCCCGGTCGCCGCCGTCGTTATCGATAACGACAACGTTTACGGCGCCCTCTGATACATGTGGTCGTTGTTCGGCCCTCCTCCTCCTACATCTCCGTGTGTTGATCTGGTTCGTTGTATCTCGGCTTGGTCACGCATCGACGTGGACCGGTTTCACGGGCGAGCCCAGGATCGAATCGTGTGGTTCGATCGGCCACATTGAGGGATGTTATCGTTAACGGGAACGCTAACAACTTGTATCCAACCTGTCTACTCGCCTTTGTCACATGGGTTCCAACCGGGCCAGGACCCGTCTTGATGACAGTGTCAATCCGCTTCCCTCCCAGGATCTGAGATCCATTGTCAACGTGACATCAGACGGTATGCCGCGTCATTCCAGAGCAACTCCTTCTCGAGCTGTCTGATATCGGTCTTGTTGTCGATCGTCACCATCTCGACACCTACGATTCTGGCGAAATCCTCCAGGTGCTCGACCGTGAGGGCACTGCTGTGACCCGAGTGGTGGGAGCCACCGGTGAGGATCCATGCCTCGGCAGCGCGAGCCAGGTCGGGCTCGGGCTTCCACACCGATCGCGCAACAGGCAGGTTGGGCATCGACTCCGGCGGATCGACAACATTGACCTTCGCCACCGAGATCCGGAACCGGTTGCCCATGTCAACCACGGACGCATTGATGCTCGGCCCTGCGGCTCCGTTGAAGACCAGGCGAACCGGGTCTTCCTTGCCCCCGATCGACAGCGGGTGTATCTCACAACTGGGTACGCCGCTTGCGATGGAAGGGCACACTTCGAGCATATGGGCCCCGAGTGCAAGCGAGCCGTCGGGGTCGAGGTGGTAGGTGTAGTCCTCCATGAAGCTCGTCCCGCCTTCGAGACCGTACGCCATCACCTTCAGCGTCCTGACCATGGCGGCCGTTTTCCAGTCACCTTCGGCTCCGAACCCGTAGCCGTCGGCCATGATCCGCTGTGCGCCGATGCCCGGTAGCTGTTTGAGACCGTGGAGATTCTCGAACGTGTCGGTGAATGCGACGAAACCACCTTCCTGCAGCAGCGACCGCAAGCCGAGTTCGATGGCGGCGGCGTCGCGCAGAGACTCCCGCCTCGCCCCATCGGGTCGTAGCTCGGGAGCCATGTTGTAGGTGTCGTCGTACTCGGCACAAAGCTTGTCGATCTCGAGGGGACCGAATTGGGCAATACGCGTCACGAGGTCGCCGACGCCGTACCCCTCGACGTCATATCCAAAGATGCGCTGAAATTCGACTTTGTCGCCCTCGGTAACTGCAACACTCCGCATGTTGTCGCCGATGCGGGCGATCCGTGCGCCTACGGCGTCGGCAACAGCGAAGGCGGCACGGGCCCAGATTCCGATCTTGTCGGCGACGCGTGGATCGGACCAATGGCCGGCGACGATCTTGCGCCGGGAGCGGAGACGGCTTGCGATGTAGCCAAACTCGCGATCGCCGTGCGCAGCCTGATGGGCGTTCATGTAGTCCATGTCGATTGTCGCCCATGGGAGATCCCTGGCGAACTGCGTATGGAGGTGCAGATATGGTTTGTTCAGCTCCTCGAGCCCACGGATCCACATCCGGGCAGGGGAGAACGTGTGCATCCAAAGGATCAACCCCACACAACGCGGATCGGCGTTCGCCTCCCTGACCAGGGTGGCGATTGCATCGCCCCCGGTCATCACCGGCTTGATCGCGATGTCCAATGGGATCTGGGAACTCTCGTTGAGTGCCGCCGCTATGTGTCTGGAGTTGTCGGCAACGAGAGCGAGCACCTCGTCGCCGTATAGATCCTGGCTCCCTGTGACGAACCAGAGCTCCGATTTGGTCGGATCGATCATCTTTTCCCCTGTCCGTAGTAAGCGTGAGCACCGTGCTTGCGCTCGTGGTGTTTTGCAAGGATCCAGTCCTCTAGTTGGTTCGCCTGCCAGCCCGTCAGCATTCCGGTGAGCACAGCCATGTGGGCACTCGCCTCGAGTGCCACCGTGTTGTCGACGGCCGTTGCCGCGTCATCACCCCAGACAAAAGGAGCGTGGCCCGCGGCCAACACCGCGGGTACATGCAGAGGATTGATCCCGTTTGACCGGAAGTGCTCGACGATCACCCGTCCCGTGTTGGCTTCGTACTCCTCGGCGACTTCGTCGGCGGTGAGCGGCCGGGTGACCGGCACCTGTCCGTTGAAGTGGTCGGCGTGCGTCGTCCCAAGGCACCGGAGTGGAACCCTTGCCTGAGCGAACGCGGTCCCGTAGGTGCTGTGTGCGTGGACCACGCCACCGATCCCGGGGAACGAGCGGTACAGCTCGAGGTGGGTAGCAGTATCGATCGAAGGTCGTAGCTCTCCGGCAACCACGTTGCCCTCGAGGTCGAGCACAACGATATCGTCTGGTGTCATGCCCGGGTAGGGGACACCGCTCGGTTTGATGGCGATCATGTCGTCGATGCGGCCGCTCACGTTGCCCCAGGTGAGTGACACGAGGCCCTCCTCGGGCAGCCGGGCGTTCTGTCGGCATACATAGTCGCGGAGTTCGGATATCGCGCTCACGCTCGCACCTCACTGCGGATCCGGTGCAGATCCTTCATGATGTTGTAGAGATCATCCCGACCGCGCACACCGAATGCGTCGTGCACCTTCCGGTAGAGCTGGTAGAGCTCGGCGTAGACGGCGACCGCTTCGGGCTGTGGATCAACCACACCGGCCGGTGCCGGCACCATGGCGGCCTGGGCAGCCTCGGTAGAATCGTGAACCCCGGCGGCGACGCTTGCGAGGATGGCGGCACCAACCGCACAGGTCTGTGATGTTCCAGCAAGCTCGACCCGACGTCCTGTGACGTCTGCGTAGATCTGCACCAGGAGTTCGCTCTTCTTGGAGATCCCACCGCTCAATACGATCCTCGTGATCGGAACGCCATTTGCCTCGAACTGCTCGATGATCCGCTTAGCCCCAAAGGCGGTCGATTCGATGAGGGCCCGGTAGAACTCTGCCGGTGTCGTCGATAGCGACATCCCGATCATTGCACCCGACAGCAGTGGATCGACTAGCACGGACCGATTGCCGTTGTGCCAATCGAGGCCGAGTAGTCCGCTCGCACCGGGAGCGACCCCGGCGGCACCAGCAGCCAGCTCATCAAGACGAGCCGCCACCCCGTGTGCCCCGGGTGCAAGTGTGCCCGCAAACCAGTTGAAGATGTCCCCGACCGCCGACTGGCCCGCTTCGAGCCCGGCCATGCCCGGGATTATGGAGTCGGGGACGCTGCCACAGAGGCCGTCGATCAGCGGGCGATCGCCCGGCACCACTGTCGTGTCACATGTGCTTGTGCCGATGATCTTGACCAGGGTTCCCTCAGAGACCCCGGCACCGACGGCACCAGTGTGGGCGTCGAATGCCCCGGCGGCGATGGCGATCCCCGGCCGGAGCCCGAGTTCGTCTGCGAGCTCCGCAGTGAGACCTCCGATTGATGTGTCGGATGCCTGGGCAATCGTGGAGTAGCGGAACTCACCCATCCCTTTCTCGATGTTGTCGAGATAATCGGCAGCCGGCAGACCGCCCCAGGCTGTGTCGTACATTGCCTTGTGCCCGGCGGGGCAGATGCCACGGGCCATCGTTGCGGGGTCCAAGCGGCCCGCCAGGTATCCCGGCACGAAGTCGGCGAGCTCCACCCAGCCCCGGGTGGCCTTGCGAACCTCCGGATCGGCAGTGCGCAGGAAGTGGGCGAGCTTTGCCCAGTACCACTCGCTCGAGTACGTGCTGCCGCACGGGCCGAGATAGGGGAGACGGTCACGAAATACCGTCTCGTTGATCTGGGCGGTCTCGGCGTGCGAGGTGTGATCCTTCCACAGCCATGCCATCGCATCGGGGTCCTCGGCAAAACGATCGTCGAGACCCAGTGGCACACCTTGCGCATCCACAGGAATGGGGCTCGATCCCGTCGTATCGACACCGATCCCCACAACATCGGACGGGTCGAAGCCGTTCTCGGCGGCCGCCTCGAGGGCTCGCCGGATTGAGATGCGAAGCCCTTCGACGTAGTCGCGGGGCGATTGGCGGGCGAGCAAGGCGTCTTTGGCGTCACCGACCACACCGTCGGTCCCGTGCTCGTAGGCGTATTCGCCCTCACCCAACTCTGCGCCCGTTGCTGTATCGACAACCACGGCCCGAACGCTCGCCGTCCCATAGTCGACACCTATGATCGCCGGTCGCTTCGAGCTGTCGGCAGCCATACGCTCTGCCCCTTCCGTCCTGAGTAGCATCTTAGAGAATGTTAACGCTCCCGTTAACGATAACATATGCGAGTGAGGCGAGTAATGTACAGAGTCGAATGCGGCGGAGCCGGGTGCTGAGGAGTTGAAATGCTTGGCCAGAGAATCACCATCAAAGATGTCGCCGCGCTCTGTGGTGTCTCCACTCAGACTGTTTCCCGGGTCCTCAACGACCGTCCCGATGTCGCCCCTGAAACGAGAAGACGGATAGAGGAGGCAATCGAGCAACTCGACTACCAACCGAGTGCAGTGGCACGCACGCTGGTAGCCCGGCATAGCAACTCCATAGGTGTTCTTCTCGCAGGCATGGGATATACCGGCACGGCGCTCACGTTGCGAGGGATCGTCGATGAGTCGGCCAACCTGGATCTGACGGTGCTGATCGCCGAACTCCCCGAAGGGGACAGTCTCGATGATCCGCGTCCCGCGATCTCAGCACTGACCGAGCGCCACGTTGATGGCATCATCATGTCGGTTCCCGCCATCGGTCAGTCTGTCGATCGAATCAGGGCGGTGCTCACCGAAAGGGCTGAGCCGGTTGTCTTCGTGAAGGCAGGCGTTTCGGACAGATACTCGAGCGTGCTCGTAGACAACATCGGCACCACCGAGGAGGTTGTGGATCATCTCGTTTCGATCGGTAGGTCTCGGATTGCGCACATATCGGGCCCGGTCAACTGGCATGAGGCGAAGGATCGGTGCGAAGGCTGGAGGCGCGGGCTCGAGAGGAACGGCCTCGTTGCGGATCCCGATCTCTGTGAGGAGGGCAACTGGTCTCCTGCGAGTGGCGCCGAAGCAACCAGGGCTCTGCTCGACCGGGTCCCGGATCTCGACGCGATCATGGCCGCCAACGACAGGATGGCTCTTGGTGCGTTGCACGTCATCAGAAGCCGGGGCATACGTGTTCCCGACGATGTGGCAGTGAGCGGGTTTGACGACATCGAAGACGCCGCGTGGTTTGCCCCCCCGCTTACTTCGGTGCGACAACCGTTGACCGAGATGGGGCGGGAGGCGGTACGAACACTGCTCGCAGAGGTGAGAGATGGTTCGGCCCCTCCGAAGACGATCCCACTGCAAGCCACCCTGATGGTGCGCGAGAGCACGATCGGCGCCGTGTGATGGTTTCGCCGGTCTAGATCGTCGATAGCTCGTCGAGCACGGTCTGGACCGCCGACTCGACCGCAGCCGCAACCAACTCGGTCATTCCCTCACCGTTTTCGAAGTCCGTTGCCTCGATACCGATCAGGACCAAACCGTTGGGTAGCCTGCCGAGCAGCTTGCCCAGCTCGATGGTCTCGACGAGTTGCACCAGATGGCTCGACTGGCCGATTCCCATCTGATTGGGAAGCTCGTCGTCGTTGAACCTATGCACGGTGCCCGCTTCGGCGCCGGTGATGACGGCGTCGATCATGAGCACCGTGGGTGCGAGAGAGAATGCGTCGAGCAGCCGTGTCGGCTCTCCGTCGCTTTCTACCAGGGCAACTGTGTCGTCGACGCGATCCCGTAACGCGTCGACGACCACAAGCCCGATCGCGTCGTCACGGCGCCAGCGGTTGCCGACGCCGATGACGACCTCATTCATCCCGCCGCGAGACGGGCTTCCTCCCGCGCTCACCTCGTGTTGATCCGCTCAACCTTCACGTTGAGAAAGTGGGTTGCGCACGATATGCACGGATCGTAGTTGCGGATCGACTGCTCCAATAGCCAGGTCAGCTCCTTGTCAGGGAGGTCGAGCGAGTCCTCGAGCACTACCCTGAGGTCATCTTCGATGGTGAGCTGATTCTGTGCCGTCGGCGGCACAATCTGTGCCTTCAGGATGCGTCCCGCGTTGTTCAGCTCGTAGCGATGGTAGAGCATCCCGCGGGGCGCTTCGGAAGCACCGTGGCCGACGCCGGCATGGATGTTGAGTTCCACGTCGGGGCGTTCCGGCTCCTCGTACTGGTCGATGATCCGCAGTGCCTCTTCGACCGCATAGAGCGTCTCGATGCCACGAACGATGATGCTCTTGAACGGATTCAGCTCCACGGGTCCCAACCCTGCCTCCAGGGCAGCGTCGCGAGCCGTCGGCGTCAACTTCTCGAAGTTGTTGGCGTACCGGGCCAGCGGGCCTACGTGGTATGCCCCGCGTGACCGGATCCTCGAATGCAGCGCATTCGACCGCTCGACGTGCTCCTCCAGGAAGTAGTCGTTCCACTCGGAGATGGCAATGTCGAGACCCTTGTTGGAGACGATCCGTCCCTCGTTGAACGGGTATTCGAGCGGGTGGCTCAATGACACGAACTCGAAGTCCTGTTCCACCTTCGGGAAGCTGAAGCCGGCAACGAGTTTCACGGTCTTGATTGCCGCGTCGCGTGCCCATTCCAGCTCGGGGACCAGTGCCTCCAGTTCCTTCTTGGTCGGCACCCGGTAGAACCCACCCACCTTGACGTTGACCGGATGAATCTCGCGCCCTCCGACGACTGTGACGATCTGGTTTCCGGCCTTCTTCAAACGAAGACCGAGCTCGACAACGTCCTTGTGATCGGCGGCCATGTGCACCGCGCTCTCATAGCCGAGGAAGTCCGGTGCATGGAGCAGGAACATGTGGAGCACGTGGCTCTCGATCCACTCGCCGCAATAGATGAGACGACGCAGCGCACGGAGCTGGCCGGTGACCGAAGCACCGAACGCATATTCCATCGCATGCACCGAGCTCATCTGATAGGCGATCGGACAGATACCACAGATACGCGCCGTTATGTCGGGAGCGTCGGAGAAAGGGCGACCCTCGAGGAACGCCTCGTAGAAGCGAGGAGGCTCGAAAATGCCAAACCAGACGTCCTCGATAGTGCCATCGACGACCTTCACGTGCATCTCGCCCTCGCCTTCGACGCGGGCGATGTAGTCAACGTCGAGTTTTCTGACATCAGACGACATGACTGATCACTCTCCTCTCGCTTCAGCGAGCGCTTCGTAGTGATCGCTCGTGATCCGGAACGGCTCGGCGTATGCGTTGAATCCGCGGAAGGCATCAACGAGCCCACGGTTGGTGACTCCTAGTCGTTGCCAGGCAGCAGCAAGCATTTCGGTGTTCGGGCTTTCCATCGGACCGAAGCAACCGTAGCAACCCCGGTTGTACGAGGGGCAGATGGCACCACAGCCTGCCTGGGTGACCGGACCGAGGCACGGTGTGCCTTGAGCGACCATGACGCAAGGGGTGCCGCGGCGCTTGCACTCGAGACAGACGCTGTACTCGGGGATGTTGGGTCGTCGTCCCTGGAGGAACGCCGAGACAACCTCGACGAGGGCCATCTTGTTCACCGGGCAGCCACGCAACTCGAAGTTGACCTCGACGTGATTCTTGATCGGTGTTGAGGTCTTCAACGTGTCGATGTACTCCGGGTGGGCATACACGGTCCTGGTGAACGCATCGGTGTCACCCCAGTTCTTGAGAGCCTGGATGCCACCGGCGGTGGCGCACGCTCCGATGGTCACCAGGAACTTCGACTCCCTACGGATCTCATGGATCCGCTCGGCGTCGTGTGGGGTGGTGATCGAACCCTCAACGAGGGTCAGGTCGTACGGGCCTTCGACAACCTCCCGCGATGCCTCGGGGAAGTTGGCAATGTGCACCACGCTTGCGATGTCGAGCAACAAGTCCTCGACGTCGAGAATGCTGAGCTGGCACCCGTCGCACGATGCGAATTTGTAGACAGCGAGTTTGGGTAGAGCCATCTCACACTCCCTTGATATCGAACAGCCCGGCCACGTCCGGGTAGCGGAACACCGCCCCATCCGTGCAGATGAACTTGCTGCCGAACTGGCAATGCCCGCACACCCCGATGGCGCACTTCATATTGCGCTCCATGGTCACGTAGATGTTTTCCGGCGCCACTGAGGAGCCATCGATGAGGCGCTCGGCGGTGACGGTCATCATGATCTCCGGGCCGCAGACCAGAGCAGTGGTGTTGGCCGGATCGAAGCCGACCCTGCCGATCAGCCTGGTGACCACGCCGACCGCACCGTTCCAACCGCGGTCTGCGGCATCGACGGTGATCATCGTCGTGATGTCTGTGCGCTCACCCCACTCCCGCAACTCGTCGTCGAAGAGGATGTCATCTGGGGTCCTGGTCCCGTAGAGAACGACGACTCGCTCATAGTCGCTGCGGTTCTCGATGGCTTGATAGATCGCCGGCCGCAATGGTGCCACACCGATGCCGCCGCCGATGATCAGCAGGTCGCGACCTTTGATCTTGTCCATAGGCCATGGTGTGCCGAAAGGACCCCGAATGCCGACGTAATCGCCGGGCTTGAGCCTCCCGAGAGCGTGGGTCACAGCACCGGTGCGTCTGATCGTCTGCAGGATCGTCGTGGCTTTCGACGAGCTGCTGCTGATCGAGATGGGCACTTCGCCGATCCCGAACGCGTAGATCATCGTGAACTGTCCGGGCAGGAACTCGAAATTGCCGTTTGGCGGCTCCAGCTCCAGGGTGAACGTGTGCGATAGCTCCTCGCGCACGCTGCGAACCCGGAAGGGGGTCGGTGTCATCTGATCGATGACGGCGGGCTCAGTTAGCGTTTCCATAGAAATCCACCAGTTGAAGTCGAGTTGCGCTCAAGCGGCTGGTCATGACCCCGGCGAACCGTTTCATGACCTCGTAGCCGAGGCCACAGTCGTTGTCGAGGAGGGTACGAAGTTGCTCTGCCTCGAACCGGATCATGCGAACCGGCTCGATGGCAATGGCGCTGAAAGACCAGCGGTACGGTGGGTACAGCCAACCCCAGCCGAGCATCTCTCCGTCGTACAGGGTCTGCACGATCAGGTCCCGTGCAGACACATCGAGCTCGAGAGCAATCCCTCCCGAAACGATGGCGTACGCCGCGTCTGCAGTGCCGTTCTCCTTGAATACGACCTTTCCGCCCTCGAACTCGATCTCCGTGGCAACCGCGGCGAGTTTGGCCAGGTCGCTCTCGGCGAGACCGCGGAAGAAATCGTGGTTCTTCAGTGTCTCGATGAGCTCGGACTCACTCATGCTGTACCTCCGACCTTGATCTGGGTATCACGCAGGTCGCCGTGCCGGATCGCTTCGGCCTCATGAGTGATGTCTATTCCGACCGGGCACCAGGTGATGCACCGCCCACAGCCGACGCAACCCATTTCGCCGAACTGGTCGACCCAGGTGGCCAGCTTGTGGGTGATCCACTGCCGGTATCGAGCCGCAACGGGCTCCCGCATCGGCTGCCCGTGCATATAAGAGAACCCGAGCGTAAAGCACGAGTCCCACTTGCGGGTCCTGGTTGCGGCGGTCCCGTCGAGCGACAGGTTGTCATCGATGGTGTTGCAGAAGCAGGTGGGGCACACCATGGTGCAGTTGCCACATGCAAGGCAACGGTCGGCAACGCTGTCCCAGCGAGGGTTCAGCGCATTGCCCTTCAACAGGTTCGGGAGATCCTCGGTGTCGAGGCTCCTGCCCATGTTCTCTGCCGCGGTCGCCATCATGGCTTGTCCCGTTTCGACCTCCGCTTCGGAGGCGATCTCGAGCCCATCGAGGCTGCGCAATAGCTTGGCCCCGGCGTCGCTGCCGCTCTCGAGCAGATAGCGCATGTTGCCGTCGTGGGCGATCTCGGTGATCGCGACGTCGTAGCCGCCTGTGGCGGCAGGCCCGGTTCCCATCGAGCTGCAGAAGCACGTGCCGCCAGGCTCGCCGCAATTGACTGCGACGATGAATGCGCTCGCCCTTGCGGACGCATATCCGCCGACCGCCGGCACCCCATTAGTCGATGTATAGACGTTGTCGAGAATGCCGATGGCGGCTATCTCACAGGGCCTGACACCGAAGAAAGCGTACTTTGGTGGCACAGGGGCGGGGTCGGACTTGAACCCATCCTTCCCGATCGTCCCGGACCAGAGCACAGCCTCCGGGGGGTTGAGGTATTGCTTCCAACTCGCGGGGCCGACGACATACCCAAAGAGCTTCTCGTCACCACGGCGCTCGAGGCGATATTGCCCCGGCTCCTGTGTGTCGGTCCAGCCTTTGGGAAGGTCTTCAACTCCTGCGATGTCGTCGTAGACGAGGGCCTGGTTTCGGATCCTCGGCCCGATGACGCGATGGCCACTTGCGGTCAACGCTTGAATCAAACGGCCGATACCCGACTGGCCCGAGACGTACATCTCGCTCACAGCCGAATCTCCTCTCGGTAACCTTGATACGGTCATCGGTGGGCGAGCGGTCGTTAATAGGCCGATCGGCACATCTTCGGTGGCGCTCGACCCTTGCATGAGGGAGCAACGACTGGTGTTGTAGAATTGGTTCTCTGCGTGCGCACGGGGAATCTCCAAAGAACCATCCAACCGCTATCGATAGGTGGAGCAAACATGACCAAGTGGGTATATACGTTCGATCAAGTCTCGGACGCCGAGGCTCTTGTCGGCGACTGGGACAGCGTTCGCGGTCTCCTCGGCGGCAAGGGCGCCAACCTCGCCGACATGACCAGGCTCGGCGTCCCGGTCCCCCCGGGGTTCACGATCACAACACAGGCGTGCAACGCCTACAGCGACGCCGGCCAGGTTCCCGATGGTATGTGGGACGAGGTCGCAGAGGCCCTCGCCCATGTTGAGGAGCAGACCGGCAAGGTCTTTGGTGACCCGTCCAACCCACTGCTCGTCTCTTGCCGGTCCGGCGCCAAGTTCTCGATGCCGGGCATGATGGATACCGTTCTCGATATCGGCCTCAACCATGAGGTGGCCGAGTCCCTCGTCGTGATCAGCGGCGACGCCCACTTCGTATACGACTCGTACCGCAGACTCATCCAGATGTTCGGCTCGGTAGTCCTCGACAAGCCGGATGAGCCCTACGAGGAGATCCTCACCGAGTTTCGCGAGAAGACAGGGGCAGCCATCGACGCCGATCTCCCCACAGACTCACTCAAAGAGATCGTCGAGCGCTTCCTCGATATCACCCCCGAGTTCCCGGCGGATCCCGATGCGCAGCTGAAGCTGGCCGTCGAGGCCGTCTTCAGGTCGTGGAACAGCAGGCGGGCGATCGACTATCGCAACGCCTCCAACATCCCGCACGACCTGGGCACCGCGGTCAACGTGCAAACGATGGTCTTCGGCAACCTGGGCGACAACTGTGGTACCGGTGTTGCCATGTCACGTCACGGTGCCACCGGTGAGAACCACATCGAGGGCGACTACCTGATGAATGCCCAGGGCGAGGACGTCGTTGCCGGTATCCGGGCGACCCTCACCCTGGACGACATGAAAGAGAACATGCCCGGCATCTACGACGAGCTGCTGGCAACCGCCGACCAGCTCGAGCAGCACTACCGGAACATGCAGGATATGGAGTTCACCATCGAGAGCGGCAAGCTCTGGCTGCTCCAGACCCGTGACGGCAAGCGCACAGCACAGGCTGCCGTTCGTATCGCGGTCGAGATGGCCGAAGATGGTCTCATCTCGAAGGAAGAAGCAGTTGGCCGGGTCACGCCCGAGCAGATCGACTTCTTCCTGCATCCGCAATTCAGCGTCGAGTCCCGTAAGGCGGGCGATCTGCTCGCCAAGGGGCTAAACGTGTCGCCCGGCGCCGCCGTCGGCATCATCGCCTTCGATGCAGACACGGCAGTTGACTGGGCGGCGGAGGGCAAGGACGTCATCCTGGTTCGTCCCGAGACCAAGCCCGACGACGTGCACGGCATGCTGGCCGCCAAGGGGATCGTCACCAGCCGTGGCGGTCGCACCAGCCACGCGGCTCTCGTAGCCCGTCAGTTCGGCAAGCCGGCCGTTGTCGGCATCGCCGAGCTGAATATCGACCTCAAAGGTCGCACGATGACGATGGGCGATCGGGTCATCAACGAGGGTGATTTCCTCTCGATCGAAGGCACCAGTGGTGAGGTCTTCGTCGGACAGCTGCCCACCTTCGTCCCGGATATCAACGATCACTGGCTCTCGTCGCTGCTCGACTGGGCCGATGGGTTCCGGCGTCTCAAGGTGCTGGCGAACGCGGACTATCCGGTCGACGCCATCCGTGCTCGTGACTACGGCGCCCAGGGCATCGGGCTGTGTCGTACCGAGCACATGTTCTTCGAGGCCGAGCGGTTGCCTACCGTGCAGAAGATGATCCTCGCCGACACGGTCGAGGAGCGTCAGGAAGCACTTGATGTCCTGCTGCCGTTCCAGCGAGAGGATTTCCGCGGTCTGTTCGAGGCGATGTCAGGCTACCCGGTCATCATCCGTCTCATCGACCCGCCGTTGCACGAGTTCCTGCCCGGCGCAGAAGAGCTGAAGAGCGACATTGCCGCCGCAACCGATGACGCAGAGATCGCAAGGCTCGAGAAGACCCTGGCCCGGGTATACGAGCTCCATGAGGAGAACCCGATGCTTGGCTTCCGGGGCGTCCGGCTCGGCGTGCTGATGCCGGAGATCTCGAGGATGCAGGCGCGTGCGATCATCGAGGCGGCCTGTGATGCCAAGGAGAACGGTGCAACGCCGATGCCTGAGGTGATGATCCCGGTGTCGATTCACGTCAATGAGATCCGGCTGCTCAAGAAGCTCATCGTCGAGGTGGCAGAAGAGGTCATGGAGGCCCGCGGGGTCAAGGTCGACTACAAGGTCGGCACCATGGTCGAGACGCCACGGGCGGCGATGACGGCCGATCAGCTTGCCACCGAGGCGGAGTTCTTCTCGTTTGGCACCAACGACCTGACGCAGACAACGTTTGCAATCAGCCGTGACGACGCCGAGAAGAGCTTCCTCATCCAGTACGTCGACCGGGGTGTTCTTCCGGTCAACCCGTTCCAGACGCTGGATCGTGACGGCGTCGGCGGTCTCATCAAGATCGCGGTCGCTGGTGGTCGCAAGACCCGTCCCGGCATGGAGATCGGCATCTGCGGTGAGCACGGTGGCGATCCCGAGTCGGTGCATCTGTGCCACGAGCTCGGTCTCGACTACGTGAGCTGCTCGCCGTTCCGGGTGCCCGTCGCCCGTCTGGCGGCGGCCCAGGCAGCACTGAACGACGCCTAACTCTCTACTTCTGGCGTTGATTTGCGCCATATATGGCGCAAATCAACGCCAGAACGGGATATCAGGTGGCTCGTGTTCGGGCGGCCTGACTCAGGAAGACACCGACGGAGACGAGGAGAATCCCGGCGACCCCGGCAACGCCTGGGCTCTCATCGAGGAAGAGCCACGCCAGCAGTGCGATCTGGATCAGCATCGTGTTGTTGATTGCCGTCGATTCGAGGGCGGACAGCCGGCGTAGCGAGTAGTTCCAGAGCGTGAACGCCAAAGCAGTATTGACCACGGCAAGCCAGCCGATGATCAGCCAGGCACGCGCCGAGACAGCCGGCATGCCTTCGGTGCCGATGCCAACGGCGACAAGGAGGGCAGCACCGACGGCCATGCTGATTGCGGTGACGACAACGGGGGGAGAGTCGGCCCGGCGGTTGACATTCCGGCCGAGCAGCGAACTGGCAACGTTGGCTGCCATTGCGGTCAGAGCCGCCAACATGCCGACAGTGGTTGCTCCGAGATCGCCCGCAAAGTACGCCCATGCCCCGGCAGCAACGAGTAGCGCCCCGGCGATCTGTCGCCGGGTTGCGGTCTCGGCGATGAATAGAGATCCAAGAGCGGCGACCAGCAATGGGCTCAAGGAAAGGACAAGGCTCGTTGTCGCCGCAGGCTGATTGTCGATCGCCACGAATTGGGCACCCTGAGTGATCGAGTAGAAGACCACTCCGAGGATGATGATCTGAATGAGCGATCTGCGGTCGAGGTCGGAGATGCTTTGTCGTAGCGGCCGCTTCGAAGCGACCCAGCCGATGAGCAGCAAGGCAGCAAGCCCGTAGCGAAGCGCCGCAAACGTGACCGGCTGCAACGCCTCGTCATCCAACCCCCACCGGATGAGCACCCACGACGAGCTCCACAGGAAGGTGACGAGCAGGGCCGCGGCAACTGCTCTGAGGTGAAGGGTACGGTTCTCGTTGGACATATTGGGCTCCGCTGGTCGGCACGCGTTCACTCGTGCCGACCTATCCCCTCGAGGCTTTTGTCCAGTGAGGTGCGAGCCCTTATCGGGCCTTCTGTGGCGCTCGGACCATACCCCGCCGGAGCGGGCGGAACCCTAGCCACCCTTCGGTCGACAGCCTCAAGCTATCACACCCACGCTTCTGGCGTCGATACGCGCAATATATGGCCAGATTCAACGCCAGAACGGCAGGGTGCTACTGGCCTTCGTACTGCTCGACCACGTCCTCGATAATGTCGAGCTCGACACCGGCCGCAGAGAGGATTTCTGGGGTATCGCCGCCTGCGTGGTAGCGGCGCCTGGCGACGACGCGAGAAATCCCGGCGCTTGCGATCAGCATGGCGCACACCCGGCACGGCTCCATCGAGCAGTAGATCGTCGTGCCCTCGAGTGGCAGGCCGTATCGCGCTGCTTGCATGATGGCGTTCTGCTCGGCGTGGACGGTGCGCACGCAATGCTGACGCACCGTGCCGTCGTCATCGATGACCTTCTTCAGGTCGTGGCCCGCTTCGTCGCAATGAGGCATCCCGGATGGCGACCCGACATACCCGGTGCAGATGATGCGCTTGCTGCGAACGACGACGCAGCCACTCTTGCCGCGATCACATGTGGCGCGGGTGGCGACCTGATCGACTAATTCGAGGAAATACTCATCCCAGCTAGGTCTCATGACGGTCACGTTACCCGGCTGGGGCATGTCGCCGTCGCGGTACCCTTGGCTACCGCCATTACAAGGAGCACGCATGTATCTCGCCGCCGCCGATCGCTACGACTCGATGCCATACGCTCGCACGGGCCGCAGCGGGCTCGATCTGCCCAGGATCGCTCTCGGTCTGTGGCAGAACTTTGGCACCGAGGCCCCCTTCGAGAACGTCAAGGAGATGGTGCTCAGCTCCTTCGACCGGGGTGTCACCCACTTCGACCTCGCCAACAACTACGGCCCTCCTTACGGGTCCGCGGAGGAGAACTTCGGGCTGATTATGAGCCGCCACCTGGCTCCCTATCGTGACGAGCTGGTGCTTTCCACCAAAGCCGGATACGACATGTGGCCCGGTCCTTACGGACAGGGTGGCGGGGGTCGCAAGTACATGCTGGCCAGCCTCGACCAGAGCCTCGGGCGGATGCAGGTCGACTACGTCGATATCTTCTACTCGCATCGGTACGACCCAACCACACCGCTCGAGGAGACCATGGGGGCCCTCGCCTCGGCGGTGCACGCCGGCAAGGCCGTCTACGTTGGGATCTCTTCGTATGGTCCAGAGAAGACCGCGGAAGCTGCCGCGATTCTCAGTGAGTTGGGAACTCCGTGTCTCATCCATCAGCCGTCGTACTCGATGCTCAATCGCTGGGTTGAGGACGGGCTCCTCGATGTGCTCGAGGACGAAGGAATCGGGTGTATTGCGTTCTCGCCGCTGGCGCAGGGGCTGCTGACCTCCAAGTATCTTGGCGGTGTGCCCGAGGTCTCTCGCGCTGCCGAAGAGGGCTCGTTCTTCCCCGATCATCTCAACGAGCGGAATCTCGCAAATGTGAGGGCGCTCAATGAGATCGCGCTGCGGCGTGGTCAGAGCCTCGCCCAGATGGCTCTTGCCTGGGTGCTGCGCGATCCGAGAGTCACCACTGCACTGGTGGGGGCCAGCAGGTGGTCACAGATAGAGGACAATCTCGGGGCGCTCGACAACCTCGAGTTCACCGACGAGGAGCTCGCCGAAATCGACAAGTATGCCGTCGAGGGTGGTGTCAACCTGTGGGCATCCTCGAGCGAGCAGAGCTAGCCGATCGCTTCTGGCGTTGATTCGCGCCATATATGGCGCGAATCAACGCCAAAACGGATGTTCAGGTGCGGCCGACATCGCGGCGGGGGAGGGCGATGAAGCCGACCGCCACCAGACCCGCGGTGACCAAACAGAGCAGCACAACCGGCACCAGGTTGAATTGCGCCGCGGGCAGCGACGGGACGTGGCGGTACGGCGAGAGGCCCATCAACCAGGCGGGTAGGTCCAACGCCTTTCCGAACATGCTCACGATCGATGCGACTACGAGCGGGGCCCACGCCAGCTGCGCCATGCGGGGCGCCGCTGCGCACAGTAGGAACGCGATGGCACCCAGCACGGCAACACCGGCTGTCATGGTGAGGCCGGCCTCGAGCATCGTGGGGATCTGGGACCAGTCGTTGAGCACGAGAGCGGCACCGAGGCCCGCAGCGATGCCACCGAGCGCCATCACGGCGACGAGTGCTCCCATTGTCACGACGAGGTGGCCGGCGGCCCACCGGGTGCGGCCGACCGGGGTGGCGAGCAGCGGGTCGACGCGGCCTGCGGCTTCCTCGGTGCGCATGCGCAGCGCCGTTGAGACAACAAATCCACCTGCGAGGAGCCCGACGATGAGCAGCCCTGTGGCAAGGAAGGTATCGACTATCGATCCGGTGCCGACCGCGCTGAGTAGATCGCTCATTGCAGGATTCTCCGCAGCCATTGTCTCGACCTGGTCGGCCAAGACGCCAAAGAAGAACGCACCGGAGACGATGCCGACCGTCCAGCCGACGATCGATCCGCGGCGCAGCCGGGTCGCCAGGGCAAGCAGGGGATAGTTGGTGGGGTTTGCCTCGGCCCTCCCTGGTCGCGGCGAGACCAATCCGCCCCCGAAATCGCGGTGCTCGGCCAATGAAGCGGCGACAAGCAGCAGCGCCCCGGTTAGCGCCACGGGGAGACCCACAACTAGCCAGCGTTCCCCGGCGTAGGCACGCATCGCCTGTGCCCAGTGGATGGGGGAGAGCCAGCTCAGCCACGGCGCGGTCACATCCCCGTATGCACGCACGAAGAAGGCTATCCCGAGCATCATCAGACCGAGGCCACTGGCTGCGCGCGACGACGCGGCGATCTGGGCAGCGACGAGGGTGGTCGCTGCGAATGCGCTGCCGGCGGCAACAAGCGCGACACCGAACGCCAGCGCACCTACGGGCCCATAACCGAACCCGATGACGGTGAGAGTGACTGTGCCGGCCACGATCAGCTGAGAGACGAGAACCGCCAGCAGCCCGGCGGCCGCTCCGGCGTACCGGCCCACCGGGGCCGAGCGGACGAGCTCGGAACGTGCCGTCTCTTCTTCGAGCCGGGTGTGGCGGGTTGTCATGAGGATGCCGAACACGGCGACGAGGATGATCGTCCAGATTGCCGTCTCGTTCATGAAGATGGCTCCGGTGCTGGGGTGGTCGAGACCGTATCCGGGTCCCGACTGGACGATCATCGCCGCGTTCCCCCGGGCGACCCGGACGTACTCCATCTGTTGCTGCGCCGTGCCGTAGAGGCCGTGGACGCTCGCAGCCGATACCCCGACGACACCGGCGATTGATACCGCCCAGATAGCGATCCGAATGCGGTCGCGACGAAGCGCGAGCCGCAACAGCCTTGCGGTCCCAATGAGGCCTCCGGCGGCGCCGGTCATCGAGCGGCCCCCGCCTGGGTCCCGTTGAGCTCTGCTTCGTAGTGGCGCAGAAACAGCTGCTCCAGGGTGGGTGGCTGGCCAAACAGGGACCGCACCCCGGCGGCGTGGACGGAATCGAACGCGGGACCGACCGCAGTGGCATCGGCCTCGAAGCTGGTCGAATGCCCGGCGACGTGAATCGATCGAACCCCCGGGATGGTGCTCAGCCCGGTGATCGGCCGCTCGGTCTCGACCACGTACGAGGTACTGGTGATATGACGAAGCTCGGCAAGCGTGCCTTTCTCGACCGCCTTACCCAACCGGATGATCGTCAGCCGATCACACAGCTTCTCGACCTCGGCGAGTATGTGGCTGGAAAGCAGTACCGTCCTTCCCTCCGCCTTCTTCTCGAGGATGCACTCCTGGAAGATCGACTCCATCAGGGGATCGAGGCCGGACGTCGGTTCGTCGAGGATCAGCAGCTCGGCTTCCGACGCCAGCCCGGCGACGAGGGCCACCTTCTGTCGGTTGCCCTTGGAGTACGTGGTAGCCCTCTTGCGCGGATTGAGCTCGAACCGTTCGATCAGCTCGTCCCGCTTGCGCCGGTCGATCCCACCCCGCAGTTCTGCCAGCACATCGATTGCTTCGCCTCCTGACAGGTTTGGCCATAGGTTCACATCTCCTGGGACGTAGGCGAGACGACGGTGCAGCTCGACAGCGTTCGACCAGGGGTCGGCCCCGAACATCCTCGCTTCGCCTGAATCTCGGCGGAGTAGACCGAGCAGTATCCGGATCGTCACCGACTTGCCCGCACCATTCGGGCCCAGATACCCATGTACCTCACCCGGGACGACCTCGAGATCGAGACCATCGAGCGCAACCGTCGACCCGAACGTCTTGCGTACCTGGCGCAGCGAGATGACAGGTTCCATAAGGGACTCCTTCCGGCAGGTCGCTCGTGAGGCATGCCGTGACAGCGACTATGAATTGAAAGTCACTGTCATATTATCACGAGAGACGGTAGACTGAAAGGGTGACAAGCGATCAGATCCCGTTACGGCAGCGCAAGAAGGAACGTGCCCGGCATGCCATTCAGGAGGCGGCGCTCCGGTTGTTCGAGCAACAGGGCTACGACAACACTACGGTCGAAGAGATCGCCGCAAGCGCGGAAGCCTCACCGAGCACCGTCTATCGGTACTTCGAGACGAAAGACGAGATCGTCTTCTGGGACCGTTGGGATCCGGTGATTGCGGCCGCGCTGAAGAACAGACCCAACGGTGAGCAGCCGGTCGACTCGTTGATGGCGTTGATGGAGGAGTTGTGGCCGCGCATGGCAGTGGAGGCGGGCGTCATGCAACGCAGGGTCAGGCTGATTCTGAGCGAGCCGGCGCTGAAATCGCACATGGGAGATCATTTCGATTCCGGCGTCGACCTGGTCGTCCGCATTCTCGCCGAACGCACCGGCCTCGATGAGTACGACCTCGGGCTTCGCGTCGTAGTCAACTCGTTCATGGCCGCGTTGATGGTGGCGCTCACAACCTGGGGTCGTGACGGCGGTGACTTGCTCGATCTCGCCAAGAACGCGATGTCGATCGTTGCCGCAGGTGCTCGCCTGCAGGATCTATGAAGCGGCTGCGTTGGCTCCGTGGTCGTACACCGCGGCGGCATAGGCGTTGATGTAGCGACGACGGGAGAACTCGTTGTCCTCCTTGCGTAATGCCATAGAGCCGATCACTAGATCGGGGGTCTTGTCGACCGAACGGGGCAGGTACTCACATGCGTATGCCCAGGCACCGGGTGAGCGGGCCTCGTCCCAGTCCAGATAGGCGGAGAAACTGGCTGCTACCGCGTCACAGGTCAGATAGTCGGAGGAAACCCTTGTTGGCAGCGCGCTGTATAGGTCGATGCTGTATGTGGAGCCATTGTCCCGGGCGAGATCGAGGAAGAAGGTCTCCATCATCTCGGGTGTTCCCGGCTCGCACATGGCGATCGCTTCCCAATGCTGGGCCACCGCGGGATCGGGAGAGATCGAGATGTAGGCGCGCTCGCCGAGCCGGAGCACCTGGAGCGAGTTGTCAAACTCCGGTGCCCCATCCTCGTGCCATTCGAGCTCGATGAGAGGTTCCATTCCCATTTCGGCTTTGATGAGGTCAAAGGCCTCGTCCTCGTCGTCCAGACCGAATACGTCCGAAGCAACGATGCCCATGTCGAGAGGGACCACCGGCATCAGAATTCGCCCGTGTTCCGTTTGGAGACGGACTTCAGTCAGTTCCTGTTGCAGCTCTTCGTCGAGTGTTTGCGGGTCGAGTGTCAACTTCTAATCCTCCGTATCGTGACTCAATCGGCTGATGCGGTGGAATACCTGAGAATCTTCTTCCCGGTTTCTGTCGAACCTCACCGAGCCATGTTCCACTTGATTCGTAGAAAACCGTGTATCACAAGTCTGCCACCGTGCTCTTCTAACCGGAATGGATAATCCGGTCTGGACAACGCAGTGCTGGTGGATGGTGATTGCTGTGGGGCTGGTCCTGGCGGTGTTGTCGCCCGGGGGTGGGGGATCCGGGCGACAAGGCCGACCAGGGTTGCGAGGGAAAGGGGCCGACCCGCACACACGGGATCCCCTGGGGCTCGAGCGGTCGAGCGGGGCTCGTCACTGCCGATTCAAAACGGAAATCAAGACCCCCGGTGACTGGTAGCCACCGGGGGTCTTTGCTTACAGGCACTCTGGAGCGGGAGGGAAGTAGTCCGTGCCTGACGTCTGTGGATCGTCCCTACTTCACGAACCGGATCGTGAGCGGGTACTCGTAGTACTCACCGGCCGAGGCCCGCATTGCGCCCTGGATGGTGAGCACGAACCAACCGATCAACACGGCCGGCAGCGCCAGGATCCCTATCAGCCCGATGATGCTGATAGCGGCGATTACCGAGTAGATGATGAATGAGATATTGAAGTTCAAGGCTTCCTTGGCGTGGTAGCCGGCGTAGGGGTCGTCCTTGCGTAGCAGCCACATCACCAACGGTCCGATCGCAGGGGGAATTCCAAGGAACACGGAGAATCCGGAGAGGTGGCTCAGAGTCGCCCAGTTGCGCGAGTCGATGCTGACCGCCGGAGTGGCCGATGCATTCTGGTTTGGAGTGGTTGTGGTCATGATGTGCCCGTTTCTCTTTGGCTTCCTTCTCCACCACATTCCCTCAAATGAGGGATCGGATCTATCGGGTGTGACCCTGGCTCCACCCTGAGAACCCTGATCGGGCACCTGGGTATCATCGAGTCATGGCTTCTCTCGAATACAATCGCGATACGGCCCTCGTGGTCGTCGATGTGCAGAACGACTTTGCCGACCCGAACGGCAACCTCTACGTCAATGGTGGGGAGAAGGTCGTGTCAGTGGTCAACGGCGAGATCGCCAACGCCCGCAGTGCCGGGGCGAGGGTTGTCTATACCGCCGACTGGCATCCGGACACGACACCGCATTTCGCCAAGGACGGGGGAATCTGGCCGGTGCATTGTGTCGGTGACACCTGGGGAGCGGCGTTTCATCCCGATCTCATCGTCGACGGGCCCGTGGTGCGGAAGGGTAGAGGTGGTGAGGACGGGTACTCGGGTTTCTCGATGAAGGACCCTGGGACCGGGGAGGTCTTCGAGACCGGGCTCAGGGGCCAATTGGAGCGATGGGGTGTCGACAAGATCGTGGTGTGTGGTCTCGCCACCGACTACTGCGTCAAGGCCACTGCGCTCGACGGGGTGGAATACGGATTCGGGGTCACCCTGCTGCAGGGTGCCGTCGCCTCGGTTGATCTGGCGCCCGGAGACGGCGAGCGGGCGATCGATGAGATGAAACAGGCTGGGGTAGTCGCTGTCTGATCCGGGTGGCCCCGAGCTCACCAGTCCTTCCGCACCGGTCGGGCATCACGTCTCCGCTGTGTCGCGGTATATTTCGGTGTTTGGCGAAACGGCACAACCATGGGAGTCAACGAAGTACTGCGAGCGCTTGCCGACCCGACCCGGCGTGAGATCCTGCGAATACTCCGGGACGGGGATCTGAGCGCGGGCGAGTTGGCGGCTCATTTCGATCTGGCCAGGTCGACCATGTCGGGGCACTTCAACGTGCTCAAGGCTGCCGGTCTCATCGTCGCGGAACGCAGCAGGAATCAGGTGCTGTATTCCATCAACATGTCAGCTTTCGACGACGCGGCGGCAGCGGTGATGTCTCTTCTTGACGGGTTGCGACATCGTCGTTCCGCCCGGCCCGATTCCACGGAGGAATGAGATGCGTGAAGACAACAGGACCTGGGAGATCGTCCAACTCGGCATCATCGCCGCCATGTTCATCGCCGCCGGGGTGCGATGGGGTTCGGTTCCGGATCGTATCCCCGTCCATTGGAACTCGGCAGGCCAGGTAGACGGGTATGGAGGCAAGTTCACCGGGCTGCTGCTCATGCCGATCATCACCGCCGGTCTCTACCTGCTGCTCAAGTACATACCCCGCATCGACCCGGCGCGACGCAACTACGAAAGCTTTGCGGGCACATACATGCTGATCAGAGTCGTGCTGACCATGTACATGGCGTTCATCTATGCGGTGCTGTTGCTTGCCATCGGGCGCGAGGAGACGTTCCCGGTCGGAGGTCTGATCATCGGAGCAGTAGGGATCCTCTTCATCATCCTGGGCGCCGTTATGGGCAAGTTCCGACCGAACTGGTTTGCCGGTATCCGCACGCCGTGGACTCTCACCAGCAAGCTCTCCTGGACGAAGACGCACCGGGTCGGTGGTTGGATCTTCATAGCAACCGGGGTTGCCACCATGCTGGGTGCCATCTTCAACCCCGAGTGGGCGATCTATGCCATGTTCATCGTCATGATTCCGGGGATCATCTTTCTCTTCGCCTACTCATACTTCGTGTGGCGTGACGATCCCGACCGAGTCGCGGCACAAGACGTCAAGCCTGCAGATGAGTAGCACCGCGGGAACCCGGGCACTCTCCTAGGGGCTGCGGAACTCCTTGCCGTGTTCGCTTGCCTTGCGGATGAGCTCGTCTTTCATGAGCCCGCGAGTCATGCAGGCGGGCGGCCATGGCAGCATCTTGTTCTCTATTGCGTCGGCGCATTCGATTCCACACCCGTTTGAGCATGTGATTGCCTCCTGACACGTCGTCTGCATCCCTAGCGCCGCTGTGTTCCCACCCGACTCTGATCGTAGGCCGGAGTAGTTGTAGCGGTTGATTCCGGCGCAGTCGAAGCCGTTACCCCATCTGCTGTGGGAGCCACATCTTGGCCGGTCTCAGCAGGGATCGTAGGTATCCCAACCACGGGTGGCGGCTGTGGTGCAGAGCGGGCTCCGGTATCGGTCCACTCGTACCGATCGAGCGGGTAGAGATTGCCGATCGGTCGACCGTAGGCATCTGTGGCGAAACGGATCTCGTATCCCTCCCAGATGAACGGCTCGCCTGTTTGCGCAATGTCCTCCGCCTGCCCGTAGGCAAAATCGGGCAGGGTCAAGATCGGGTTGCCGTACTCGTCGTAGAGCAGCACCTGAACCGGGTTGCCCGTGATGTCGTATGCGTACAGGTTCTGGATCGGCCCGTTCGGCCCGATCAGGAGCACCGGCATCGACGGGTCGGTCTCGGGGTAAGCGTTGTTGCCGGGGTAGGGCAGGTAGCGCGGTGACGCTATTGCCAGCAGGAGCAGACCCACCGCAGCGAGGCTCACCATGGCGTCTGCTCGCCGCCACCACTTCCGGCTCTCGCCGGCAAGCCAGACGGAGGCGACTGTGACCGCGACATAGGCACTCGCCGTCGACAGTCCACTTGCGGTTCCGAAGATTCGCTGGGTGCCGTAGACCTCCTGGGTGAGCCAGGAGAACGCCGTGAGCGCCAGCGCACCCCGGGACCAGATCCACACTGTCCGCAGCTCGTCGCGACGTTGGGCAATGGGTTCGATCAGTGGTTCGAGGATGACCGCGGTCCGGTTGCGGGCCCGCTCGAGCTGGTTGCGGCGGGCGTGCACCCAGCGCCTGATCCGGCCCGGCCGCTTGCTGGTCCCATCGAGACCGGCGCTGACGCGGAACTCTGCGATAAATGTCTCCGGGCTACCGAGCGCGGCCACCGGATCGATGTCACCCAGCTCGGCGATATGGGCCGCCAGGTCCTGGAGCACCTCCTCGATGTCTTCTTCGGGGAGATCGGCCAAGCCCTTGTGGACGGCTTCGAGATACCTTTCGGCGGGGGTGGACATGGTCGTAGTCGTCATGCTGCTGCCTCCTCCGACAGGAGATCCGTCATCACAAGGGAGAAGTGACCCCACGTCTTGGTAGCGGAGTCGAGCATATCCCTGCCTGCCTTGTTGAGCCCGTAGTACTTGCGCGGTGGCCCCTCGCCTGAGGGAACTATCTCGGATGTCAGATAGCCGCCACCGAATAGACGGCGCAGCGTGCCGTATACAGACGCGTCACCAACGTCATCAAATCCAGCATCGCGCAGCTGTCTGACCAGGTCATATCCGTAGGTGCTACCACGCCTCAATATCGCCAAAACCGCGGTATCGAGCACGCCCTTGAGGAGCTGTGTTGTGTCCACTGATTCATCCTCCACTCGCTACTACGAATTGCACACTAGTGTGGATAGCGTAGTAGTGGTAGAGAGGAATGCAAGGACACGATGAGGAGCTGGACAAAGAGGGAGCCGGCGCTATGCGCCGGCTCCCTCGTACCCTATTGGATGGGTGGTCCTGGAGACCAGTCCTAGGAGGATGTGGTCTCCGAAGGCATTGCAACTTCTATGTCACCAGTATCCATCGGCAGGATCAGGTTTGCAAGCACACCCGCCACAGCTGCCAGTGCCAGACCGGAGATGGTCACGTCGCCGATACGCACGATCGAAACGTAACCTTCGACGCCACCGAGCAACGTCACGACCTGCTCGAAGGCACCGACACCCAGACCGAAGACCAGGATGACCCCGGCAACGATCATGTTTCGACTTCTCTTGAAGTCGACGCCGCCTTCGACCAGAGTCCGCAGGCCGACCGATGCGATCATGCCGAACAGGATGATCTCGAGGCCGCCCAGCACCGCACCCGGGACGGTTTGCAGGATTGCGGCAAGCTTCGGGATGAGCCCGAGGCAGATCGCGAATACTGCGCCGATTCTGAGGATGAACGGATCGTAAACCCGGGTCACGGCCAGCACGCCGGTGTTCTCGGAATACGTGGTGTTTGGCGGACCGCCCACCAGGCCGGCGAACAGTGTCGCCACGCCGTCACCGAGCAGCGTTCGGTTCAACCCCGGATTCTCGAGGAAGTCCTTGCCGACGACGCGGCCGTTGGCGATGATGTCGCCGACGTGTTCGATCATCGTTACGAATGCGATTGGCGCGATGAGGACGATGGCTCCCCATTGGATGTCACCAAGGCCGAAGGTGAAATCCGGCAGTCCCACCCAATCCGCCGCGCCGACCACATCGAAGTTCACATTCCCGGTAACGATCGCAAGGAAATAGCCGACCGCGAACCCGGTCAGAATCGGCAGCATCTTGAAGACGCCCTTGAAGTAGATCGCAGCGATGATCGTCGCCAGGACGCTTACGATCGCCAGCCACCATTCGGTTCGGGCGCTCGAGATGGCAACCGGCGCCAGGGTCATTCCGATTACGACGATGATCGGTCCAGTGACGATCGGCGGGAAGATACGAGTTATCAAGTCCGGCCCGATGAACGTGATCACGATCGACACGATCACGTAGACAAGGGCCGCACCCACGATCCCACCGCCGACCGCCTCCCACGAATACCCATCCGCCCGGGCGGAGAGGATCGGCGGGATAAAGGCAAACGACGATCCGAGGAACACCGGGACCATCCGCTTGGTGATCAGATGGAACAAGAGGGTGCCTATGCCGGCCGCCAGCAGCGCAACCGACGCATTCAACCCGGTGATCAGCGGTACGAGGATGGTTGCCCCGAACATAGCCACGGTGTGCTGGAGGCCCAACACCGCCTTCTTTTGCATCGTTAACTCCATGTACCCTTCCTCTCCCAAAAAGGAAAGCCACTCCAAAGGGAGTGGCTTTCTTCTCTCTCAACCGGGTATGTGGCCCGGTCTTTGTCTCCGCCCGATACTTGAACCGGGGTTTCCTGGTATCTCGGGGATGGCCAGACCCCGGGAGAGCCTGCACGTTCTCCCGAATGCCTCAGCGTCCTTCGGCGTTGCTGCCTCATGCGGCGGTGAACACCATCCCGTAGTAGCTGTCGTACGCTTCCTGGCGAACGACCTTGACTGTACCTTTGACCGCCATTCCGGTCTTCGGGTTAGCTATCTCGATCTGCCCCAGCATCCGCAATCCGTTCTCCAGCTCGACGATGCCGAGCCCGAGAGTAGCCACGTCATACTGGGCGGGCAGATTGTACACGGTGGTAAACGTCAGCAATCTGCCCGTCCGGGAAGCGGCACGGTGTCGAACTCGAAGAAATCGTTCTCCTTGCAGTTCTTGCACACCATCCGCATCGGGTAGTGAAGCGTTCCGCAGCGCCGGCACTTGTAGGCGTAGATCTCGCGGGCCATCAGTCCTCCCTCACGAAAATCAGGCAAACGACGTTGTTGCCAAAGCCACCGAAGTTGAGGGTGAGCCCGGTGCGGGCACCCTCTACCTGGCGCTTGCCACCGTCGCCGCGCAACTGAGTGACGATCTCCCATGCCTGGGCGACGCCGGTCGCTCCAACCGGGTGCCCGTGGCCCTTCAGCCCGCCCCCAACGTTGATCGGCATCTTCCCGCCGAGCGCCGTCTCGCCCTTCTCCAGGGCGAGATGTCCTTCGCCCTTGGGGAAGAAGCCGACCTCCTCGCTCTCGGCAATCTCGAGGATGGTGAACGCGTCGTGCAATTCGGCAACGTCGATGTCCTGGGGGCCGATACCGGCCATTTCGTATGCGGCTGCGGCGGCGCCGCGAACGGCCATCAGATCCGTTGGCACGTCTCGCTCGAACACCGCATGTGTATCGGTGGCCTGGCCGATGCCGGCGAGCCTGATCATGGGGCGACCTAGCTCCCTTGCCTTCTCCTCGGAAACAAGGATGACGGCGGCTCCTCCGTCGGAGACCGGGCAGGCATCGAAGAACCGGAGTGGCTCGGCTACGTATGGGTTGTTGGTCATCGCTTCCGGCGAGTCGAGGATGCCCTCGAGGGTGATCTCCTGCTGGAGATGAGCCCACTGGTTGTTGAGGGCAGCGTTCTGGTTCTTCACCCCCACCATCGCCAGGTGCCGCTCGGTGACCCCGTATTTCTCCATGTAGAGACGGGTGAACATGGCGGCATGCGCCGGCAGGGTGACCCCGTAGATGTACTCCGTCAACGGATGGGTGAGCGTTGCGACGAAATCGGTTGCTTCGAGGTTGTTGACCTCACGCATCCGCTCCGCCCCTGCCACCAGCACGACATCGTCCATCCCGGAGGCTACGGCCTGGAAACCGGCCTTGATCGCGGCCGCACCGGAAGCGGGCCCGTTCTCGATGGCGGCCGCACCGGCGGGCAGCAGGCTGAGGCTGTCGGCGACGGCGCTTGCCAACGCCGTCTGGTGGTTCAACCGGGCCGCTCCCATGTTGGCGACGTAGATCTGGTCTACCTCGGTGACCCCGGCATCGCGGAGAGCCATCATCGACGCATAGGCAGCGATCTCCGCCAGCGGGTACTCGAGCCGGGTGAAGGTGGTGATCCCGATCCCGGCCACATAGACGTCACGCATGCTCGCTCCCCTTCTCCATCTCCCAGCGCTGCTGGACGAGCGCGGTGCCGGTCGGGTCGTAGAGAGACCGGGTGGCGGCCAACAGGTCGGCAGGCGGAGTGGGCGGGTCCGACGGCGGGAGGATCTTCTCCATTGCCTTCTCGAGGATGTCCTTCGGCACCGGGCGTCTGCCCACAACGAGCTTGGATCTGGCCTTGTCGAACAGCTCTTTGGTGAGCGCCCACGAGGGCACGCCCCCCAGCTCGTGAGGGGTGTCAAAGCGCTTCTCGAGCTCGTACTCGAGCATCCAGCGGCGGAACCCGATGGGTGACTCGGCAACAACGAGGACCTCGTCGTGGCCGAGCGTATCGATGTGATACTCCATCTTTGCGGCGAAGCCGTGCGCCCCGATGCGCAGACCACGACGCATGGCAAGGGTGTGCAGCGACAAGCCGAGCTTCGGGTTCACCTGACGGCCGTTGACGATGGCGGCCAGCTCACCGTCGACCTGGAGGGCCAACACGTACTGATCCTGGAACCGGTGCCGGTAGTAGCCGAGCAGCTCGGCGTAGACGCGGGAGGCAACAACATCGTAGAAATCACGCTCCACGTGGATCAACGGCTCGACATGCTTGAGGAGATCGGGGATCTCGTCACGAAACACCTGCCGAACCACCACGGCTTCACCGCTGGCGAGCATCATGTATTTGGGCTCGTACGGCGCCATCTCATGATCGACGGGGCGCAGGATCTTCTCTAGATCTACGGACATGCGATATTCACTCCTCCTCGAGTAGTCGTCCTAGTGACATGGCGATCTTCTCCTGGGTCACCGGCATCGACTTGATGCGTGTCCCCAATGCGTTGTAGACCGCGTTGGCAATGACGGGTGCTGCGGCGATCATGGTGTGCTCTCCGACACCACGGGCACCGAACGGGCCGTCCGGCTGGGCCACCTCGACAATGATCGGGATGATCTCGTCGGGGATGTCGAAGGCCGTCGGGATCTTGTAGTCGGTGAAGTTCGGGTTGAGCATCTTCCCGTTCTCGTCGAAGCGCATGTCCTCGTAGAGAACGGTGGCGAGGCCCTGTACCAGACCACCGACGATTTGACCTTTCACCAGGTCCGGGTTGATGGCCCGTCCGGCATCGACCGCCAGCGCCGCCTTGCGCACCCATACTCGCCCTGTGTCCTTGTCGATCTCGAGCACGACGCCGCAGGTGCCAACCGTGTAGTGCACGTTGGGATGGCCACCCTGGCCGGTCTCGGGGTCGCTGTTGGAATTGGTGAACTCAGGCATGAACTTGCCGCTGGCGATGATGGGGCCGCCCCGCCAGGTGCCGTCTTCGGTCTGGATGCCATCGATGACGAACTCGCGCAACGGCTTGGCAAAATCGGGATCGGTGGTGCAGCGGACGGTCTCGTTCTCGAGATACAGCGAGTCGTCCTCGTAACCGTATGCCTGGTGGATGACTTCGAAGATCTTGGCCCTTGCCTCTACCGCCGCTTTCTCAACGGCGAGCCCGGAGCTCCAGGTGACGTGGGAGGCGACCGTCTGCCACTCATAGGGGTTGCGGTCCGTGTCGGGTGTTTCGACGCGGATCTTGTCGACGGGCACGGTGAGGATTTCCGACGCGATCTGCGCCATCACGGTCAGATAGCCCTGACCCAGCTCCATCCCGGACACCGTGATGTTGATGCTGCCGTCCTCGTTGAACTTGAGGAATGAGGCAGAGGATGCGTTCGGGGGCATCGCCGGCGCTTTCCAGAAGCAGGCGATGCCTTTGCCCATCACGGTGTTCGGGTTGTCTGATTCCTCCTCGACACCCCAATCGATCGCCGCGGCGACCTTGTCGATCGCCTCGATGAGACCGGACGGGTTCATGTGCGCGCCGTAGGAAAGCTCGTCACCTTCGACGATGGCGTTCTTCTTGCGAAACTCCACAGGGTCCATGCCGATGGCTTCTGCGATACGGTCCATGTGCGATTCGAGCCCGAAGTGGAATTCGGAATAGCCAAACCCGCGGTACGGGCCACCGGGCGGCAGGTTGGTGTAGATGCATATCGAATCGTTGCTGATGTTGGGCACGCGGTACGGACCGGTTGCCGAAAGGCCTGCGGCGTTGACCACATTGGCGCCGTATTCGACGTATGCGCCTGCGTCCCAGTACAGCTTGTGCTCGACGGCGGTGATGGTGCCGTCGTTCATCACGCCTATCTTCAGCTCGGCGACGACACCCTGGCGCTGGTATGTGTTGTAGAACTCCTGCTCCCGGGTCCAGCGCAACTTCACAGGATGTCCCTTGACCAGGGTGGCCATGGCGGCGCCGAGGATCTCCATCGAGACACCTGCCTTGCCGCCAAAGCCACCGCCGACGTACGGCGTAATCACCCGGACGTCCTTGTGAGTGAAGCCGAGCGGCGCAAGTGCCTCGGCGAATAGGTGCCGCTGGGTGTGGGGCGACTGCGACGCCGCCCACACCGTCAGCCGATTGGCGTGGTCGAGTCTGCTGACGGTGACGTGCGGCTCGATGGCGCAATGGGCGTAGCGAGGTACCCGGTACGTGTCGGCAAGCACGAAGTCCGCCTCGGCGAACGCCTTCTCGGTGTCGCCCTTGCGGATCTTGCGCCAGTGGGCGATGTTGGTGTTGGCCTTAGGGAAGAACCAGGGGACATGCGTGTAGTTGGCCAGGTCCGGATGGATGAGGTCGGCGCCCTCGGCCACCGCTTCCTTCGGGTCGAACAGAGGCTTCAGCACCTCGTACTCAACCTCGATCAGCTTGGCCGCCTGGACCGCCTGCCGGTGGGTGCGTGCGATGACACCGGCCACCTGCTCGCCGACGAACCGGACGTGGTCCTGGGCGAAGATGTAGCGGTCCTCCATGTACATACCGAACTTGTACGGGAAGTCCTTGCCGGTAACCACCCTGACCACACCGGGTGCGTCTTCGGCTTTGGAGGTGTCGATAGACAAGATGCGGGCATAGGCGTGCGGGCTCTCGACGATGGCGGCATGGAGGAGGCCGGGGCCAAAGTCGATGTCGTCGACGAACTGGGCTGCGCCGCTGATCTTGTCGAGCCCGTCGATGCGGATGGCTCCGGTGCCAACGCTCTGCAACTCCTTTTCCGGGGCGCCGGCTTCAAACGGGTACGTGGTGGTCATTCTCCATCGCCTCCTGCTGCGAGCACCGCCTCGATGATCGGCTCGTACCCGGTGCACCGGCACAGGTTGCCTGCGAGTGCTTCCTGGACGTCGTGGCGGCTCGGGTTGGGGTTGTCGTTCAGTAGCTCGGTCGCCGACAGCACGATCCCCGGTGCGCAGAACCCACACTGGAAGGCGTTGTTGCCCAACAGCAGATTCTGCAGTTCGCTGAGCTTGTCGTAGCCGATGCCCTCGATGGTGGTTATCTCTTGCCCATCGACTTCGACGGCGAGCACGAGACAACTACGCACCGTCTTGCCGTTGAGGAGGATGGTGCACGAGCCACAGTCGCCGCGCTCACAACCGATCTTGGGGCTCTTGACACCGATCGTCTCTCTCAGGATGTCCAGCAACACGTCGGCGGGAGCGACCCCGATATCCCAGCGTTCCCCGTTGACCTTGATCGTTAAGTCCATCGCCGTCCTCTCACTCAAACAAGCCGGTTGCCGTAGGCCGGTCCCTCTCCGTTGAGTCTGTCTCTCGCCGCAGGCAGTCCACGCTTCAACATCACCTCGGTCATCCGAATGCGGTAGGCGGCCGTCGCCCTGATGTCGGTGATCGGGCTTATCTCGTCCTTGACCATGGCTGCGACCTCAGCGATCAGCGCCTCGTCGAGTGGCTTGTCCCGGAGTGCATCCTCGATACGTGCCGAGCGGAACGGAGTGGGGGCGACTGCGCCAAAGGCAACCCGGTACTCGTCACCTCGATAGGCGACGATGCCGACCGCGGCCTGGGCGAGATCTTCACCCGCATATCGCATCAACTTGACATAGACACCGCCGTGGGTTGGGACCTCGATGGTGAGATGGCTGACGATCTCATCGTCGGTGCGCGCCGTTTTGCGCAGACCTACGAACCAGTCGTTGATGTCGACCCTCCTGGTGCCTTCAGGCCCGACGAGATGCACCGTCGTGTTGTATCCGAGCAGCACCGGCCCCGCGTCGCAGGAGGGAACGGCAGAGCAGATGTTGCCGACCAAAGTGGCCCGGTTGCGGATACCGGTGGAGGCAACGGTCTCGGCCATCTCCGCAAGCAGGGGAGCGCGGGACGCGACTACGTCCGAGTTGATCAGATCCGAGAAAGTGACCAGTGATCCGAGGTGGAGCGTGTCACCGTCGAGACGGAGATCATGCAGGTCCGGGATCGCTTTGATATCGATCACCAGATCCGGGGCCACCGCCCCGTCCCGCAGCCAGGCGATGAGGTCGGTTCCTCCGGCGAGCACCCGGGCCGAGCCGGGGTGGCCCGCAAGGATCCGAGCGGCCTCCGTGAGCGTGGCCGGACGTTCGTACGAGAATTCCTTCGCAATCACCAAAGCGAACCTCCTCCGATGTACGGATTGTATAGGTTGGCAGTGGTCCTTTGCTGATTAGCGGCGATTACGGCGAGCGCTTGTCCGCAAAGCGGGTTGGCGGATCTGCGACACGGAAGACTTCGGTGGCTGTCCTGGAGACGGTGCCGGCAGCTCCGGCAACCATGCGGTGGTCACTCAGGAACCTAACCTGTGCCGGCGAACGTCAAACCACCGTTGTCACCGAGGAAGGGATACGACATGGCGACGGGTGAGAACCGTCGGATTGCTCTGGTGGGCGGAGGATTGGTGGCCGTCGTGGCCGTGCTGCTGGGCTTCGCCGTGCTCACTTCGGGTGGTGAGACCGGGCCGACTGGTACGACCGATGCCACCCGGACGACCAACCCCGGCGCGACAGCTGTTCTCGCTCTTGCCCGGCCGAGCGAGCCACTTACCGTCAGGTTGAGCACCGGCACGGCACAGAACCTCGATACACCGGAACCGATCGCGGTCGTCCAGGGCGAACCGCTTGGGGACGACGCGGTGGCGGCCATTGTCGATCGGCTCCCCGAGTGGCTCATACCCGAAGGCGATCACCTCGACTTCAACCGGCCTGCCGAAACGCTGAAGCCACCACTGGTCGGAGATACGGTTGACGTCCCATTCCCTGTCGGGACCGATGAGCCGGCGCCGGTCGTTCCTGAGGGACCGCTTGAAGTGCTTCGCTTCCAACCCGAGGGCGCCGTTGACATCGCCCCATTTCTGAGTGCTACGTTCAACCAGCCGATGGTGCCGCTTTCGACTGTCGAGCAGTTAGACGCCGCAGATGTCCCCGTCACCATCACGCCCGAGTTGCCGGGGCGCTGGCAGTGGATCGGCACCAGAACCCTCCGGTTCGAGCATGACCCCGACCTGTTCGACCGACTGCCCATGGCCACCGACTACCGGGTCGAGATACCCGCGGGCACCGTCTCGGAGACCGGTGCAGAGTTGGCCGAGACGGTGACGTGGGAGTTCAGCACACCGCCGGTGCAGGTTGAGTCATTCGAGCCGGAGAATGAGTCGCTTCCGCTCGAGCCCGTGTTCCTGGCGACCTTCAACCAGCGCATCGACCCTGCTGCCGTCCTGGAGACGATCACACTCACTGCTGGTGGGGTAGGACAGCCCATCCGGCTGGCCACCGATGCGGAAATCGCAGCCGACGAGTTGCTCGCACCACGGGTCGACAGCCTGCTCGACGGTCGCTGGCTGGCGTTCCGGGCCGTCGACGCGTTCGCCCCGGACACGCAGCTGGCTATCCAGATCGGCCCCGGCACCCCCTCGGCAGAAGGCCCTCGAGTCAGCATCGACAGCGCCCGGTTCACCGCACGGACGTACGCTCCACTGGAGATCAACGATTGGTCGTGTCACGGCGACTACCGCTGCGAGCCAGACTGGGATGAACTGTGGATCGGCTTCAACAACCAGCTCGACACCGAGGCCTTTGACCCTGCGATGGTGACCGTTGAGCCCGAGCTACCGGGCATGGTCGTCCAGGCGCAATACGACTCGATCGTCATCAGCGGCGCAACCGTTGGCGACACTATCTACAACGCAACCATTTCATCAGATCTGAAGGATGTCTTCGGTCAGACCCTCGGGGAGGACGCCACAGTCGACTTTCATATCAATGATGCTCGACCTCGCCTCGACCAGTTCCAGGACCGGTTGATCACACTCGATCCGCTGGCGCCCCAGCCGTCACTTGCGGTCACCACCGTCAACCATGAGAAGCTGAGGGTCCGCCTGTTCCGGGTCGACGTCAACGACTGGTCGTCGTACGTGAGGTACTGGGAGCAGCGTTGGAACGATCAGCAGTCGCCACCGCTACCCGACTGGAACGAGGTGCTAGACACCACGGTCGACACCAACGCGAAGCCGAACGTGCTGACCGAGACCACCATTGACCTCAGCGAGGCGCTAAACGGCGAGACCGGTCACGTCGTCCTCCTGATCGAGCCGACCGGCGGGCTAGCCGACCTCTCCCCGAACAGCGATGACTACTGGAGCAACCGCCCGGCGTTGGTGTGGGCCCAGGCGACCCGGATCGGCGCCGACATCTCCGGCGACGGCGAGCAGTCGATGATCTGGGCGACCGATCTCCGCACCGGCGAACCGCTCTCCGGAGTAGACGTCGAGTTCGTCGGTTCGGGAACGACGGTCACGACCGGCGACGATGGTCTTGCCCAAACGACAACACCGTCGGGATCCTCCGAGATGAGCCCCGTCGTCGCCAGCCTCGATGGTGACAGCGCCATCATCGAGTCGGGCTGGTACCAGTGGTCTCGATCCGACGAGTCGCTCTGGTATGTGTTCGATGACCGCCAGATGTACCGTCCCGGCGAGACGGCCCGCATCAAGGGCTGGGTGCGCCGGCTCACCGTCAGCGACGACGCCCAGCTGGCAGCCGTTGCGTCCGATGCCACGGTTACATACCAGGTGAGCGATTGGTACGGCAACGACATCGGCACCGGCACCATCGACGTCAACGCACTCGGCGGGTTCGACTTCGACATCGATATTCCCGCAGGCGCCAACCTCGGGCAGGCCTGGATCAACCTCACCCTGAACAGAGCCGGCTTCCAGGGCAGCTACGGGCATACCATTCAGATCCAGGAGTTCCGTCGCCCCGAATTCGAGGTGAAGACCCGCCCCGAATCGGCAGGTCCATACATCGCCGGTGACCCCGCCACCGTTGCTGTCCAGGCCGACTACTACTCCGGTGGCCCGCTCCCCGATGCCGAGGTCGACTGGACCGTCACCACCCGTCAGGCCACATACTCGCCACCCAACTGGGACGATTTCGCTTTCGGTGTCTGGATCCCGTGGTGGTACGAGGACTACGGGTTCTACGGCGACGTCCCGTATCCGAGCGACGGCTACTACGGCGAATCCTGGCCGGGGGTCGACCAGGGAGCGGTCGAGGAGTTCTCCGGGCGAACCGATGCGGCCGGGACTCACTATCTGCAGATGGATTTTGGCGGCGATGGTGAGGGCCTGCCCACGACGGTGTCCGCACAGGCGACCGTCTTCGATGTGAACCGCCAGGCGTGGTCAGACGGCACCGACCTGCTCGTTCATCCCGCAGAGCTGTACGTTGGCCTGCGCAGCGACCGCACGTTCGTCGACAGCGGCGAGCCGATCGTCGTCGACGCGATTGTTACCGACATCGACGGCGCCGCCGTCATCGACCGTGACGTCGCCATGGAAGCCGGCAGGCTCGAGTGGCAGCTGGTCGACGGCGTATGGGACGAGGTCCCCGTCGAGATCGAGGCTTGCACGGTAACTTCTTCCGATCAGCCGGTCGACTGCGAATTCACCACCGACATCGGTGGCACCTATCAGATTGTGGCAACGGTGACCGACGATGCCGGTCGTTCCAGCCGAACCGAGATCACCCGGTGGGTGAGCGGCGGGAACCAGCGCCCGGAGCGCAATGTGACTCAGGAAGAAGTCACCCTGATCCCGGACAAGCAGGAATACGCCCCCGGTGATCAAGCCGAGATTCTGGTGGCTGCGCCGTTCAGCCCCGCCCAGGGCCTGCTGACTCTCAGCCGCGCTGGCTTTGTCACCACCGAGACCTTCACAGTTGAAGACGGCAGCACGGTGCTTTCTATCCCCATCGAGGACGACTACATCCCAAACATCCACATCCAGGTCGACCTGGTCGGGGCGACCGGTCGCACCGATGACAAAGGCAATCCGTTGCCGGACGCTCCCGACCGGCCTGCGTTCGCCGTAGGCAGTCTTGATCTCCAGGTCCCGCCCACCGGCCGCACCCTCACCGTTGCCGCCGACCCGGCTGAGCCTACGACCGAGCCGGGTAGTACCACCAGTGTCGATGTCACCGTGACCGATGCCGACGGCAACCCGGTGCCCGACGCTGAACTGGCGGTGGTCGTCGTCGATGAGGCCGTGCTCGCCCTGAGCGACTACGAGCTGCCCGATCCGCTCGACATCTTCTATGGGCCGATCGGCTCCGACGTCTCGACCACCTATCTGCGGAGCACCATCGAGCTGACCAACCCCGATCTGCTGACACCAGACAAATCGAGCGCCGTCACCACGACCACGGCGGCTGCCGAGACTACGGTGCCCGCCTCGGGTGGCGACGGGGCTCTCGCCCCGGTCACCGAGGAGCTGGCCAATGGCAGCGACGCCCGGTTCGCCGGGTACAGCGACGACAGCGGTGAGGTCTCGGCAGCAGGTGACGCAATCGACGTGCGAACGAATTTCGATGCCCTTGCGCTCTTTGCGCCCGAGGTAACCACGGGAGCCGACGGTACCGCAACCATCGAGGTGCCGTTGCCGGACAGCTTGACCCGCTACCGGGTGATGGTGGTGGCGGTCGCAGGAACCAACCAGTTCGGATCGACGGAATCCAACATCACCGCCCGGCTGCCTCTGATGGCACGACCCTCCGCACCCAGGTTCCTCAACTTCGGTGATCAGTTCGAGCTGCCGGTCGTGATCCAGAACCAGACCGATGAGGATCTCGAGGTCGACGCGGTGATCCAGACTGCCAACCTGACGCTGACCGCCGGAGCGGGCCAAAGAGTCACGGTGCCTGCCAACGATCGGGTGGAGATCCGTTTCCCCGTTGCGACCGAAGACGTCGGCACCGCCCGCTTCCGTGTCGTCGCGGTCAGTGGTGACTACGCGGATTCTGCCGCGGTTTCGTTGCCGGTCTACACGCCTGCGACCACCGAGGCTTTCGCTACATACGGGGTGGTCGACGCCGGCGCCATCGCCCAGACGGTGGTGGCACCAGAGGGTGTGTTCTCCCAGTTCGGCGGGCTCGAGGTGAACACCTCCTCCACCGCCCTCCAAGCACTTACCGACGCCGTCATCTATCTGAACGACTACCGCTACGAGAGCTCGGATGCGCTTGCTTCGCGGATCCTGGCGATCGCGGCGTTGCGCGACGTGCTGGAGGCGTTCGAGGCGGATGGTCTCCCCTCGGCAGCGGATCTCGACGCCCGGGTCGCCGGCGACATTGACGCCTTGCTTGGTCTCCAGACCGATTCTGGTGGCTTCGCCATTTGGCAGCGAACCAACGAGACCATCCCGTATCACAGCATCCAGGCCACCCATGCCCTGGTGGAGGCCAAAGCCAACGGCTATGCCGTACCTGCACAGAACCTCGATCAGGCGCTGTGGTATCTGGCCAACATCGAGGATTTCTATCCCGCGGAATACAGCCAGCAGCTGCGGGACACGCTGAGTGCTTATGCGCTGTACGTCCGCAACCTCTCCGGCGATCGTGACGCGGCCAAAGCCGTCGAGCTGTACCGACGTGCCGGCGATGGCCTGGGTCTCGACGCCGTCGCCTGGCTGTGGCCGGTCATCGACGACCCCACCATCGATACCGAGATCGAGAGGCTCTTCAACAACCGGGTCACCGAGACCGCCGGGGCAGCCACCTTCGCCACCGACTACGGCGAGGATGCCTACCTGATCTTGTACTCGGATCTCCGTACGGACGGCATCATCCTTGATGCGTTGATCTCCCAAGCGCCCGACAGCGACCTGATTCCCAAGGTGGTTGCCGGGCTCCTCGGCAACCAGACCAGGGGGCGTTGGAACAACATTCAGGAGAATTCATTCATCCTGTTGGCGCTCAACAACTACTTCGACACATTCGAATCCGTTGCTCCGGACTTTGTGGCCCGCATCTGGCTCGGCGACCTGTACGCCGCTGAGCACGAGTTCACCGGCCGTACCACGGACCGTGACGAGACGCTGGTGCCGATGACCGAGCTGCTCGACCAGGCGGCGAGCGGCGAAACCAATCTGGTGGTGAGCAAGGAAGGCGAGGGCCGTCTCTATTACCGGCTCGGTCTGCGCTATGCGCCTGAGGATCTCGATCTCGATCCACTCGACCGGGGTTTCGTCGTCCAGCGCACCTACGAAGCCATCGACGATGCCGGTGACGTGACGCAGGATGCCGACGGGACGTGGCACATCAAGCCGGGGGCTGAGGTGCGGGTGCGGTTGACGATGGTTGCCGACAGCCGGCGGACCCACGTAGCTTTGGTCGACCCGCTGCCGGCGGGGCTCGAGCCGCTCAACCCGATGCTGGCGGTGACCGGTCCCATCCCGGTGGACGACCAGCAGCCGGTGGACACATACTGGTGGTGGCAGTGGTTCGAGCACCAGAACCTCCGCGACGACCGGGCCGAGGCATTCACCTCGCTCCTGGGAGCCGGCACCTACGAGTACACCTATGTCGCAAGGGCTACGACACCCGGTACCTTCATAGTGCCTCCCACGAAGGCCGAGGAGATCTACGCACCCGAGACCTTCGGCAGGTCCGGCTCCGATGTGGTGATCGTTTCCCGTCCCTAAACCCGTTCTGGCGTTGATTCTGGCCATATATGGCCAGAATCAACGCCAGATACGTTCGATGGGAGACGGGTGGTTACTCGCCGATGTCCTCGTTCCACAGCTCGGGGTTGTCGGTGATGAACTCGTCCATCATCGCCACACAGTCGTTGTTGTCAGCGACGATCACCTCGACGCCGCGGCTGCGGAGCAGATCCTCTGCTCCCATGAAGGTGCGATTCTCTCCGATCACCACCCGCGGGATCCCGTAGAGCACAATCGCCCCGGTGCACATGTCACACGGGGACAGAGTGGTGTACATGGTCGAACGGCGGTACACGGAAGCGGGTTGGCGCCCCGCGGCCTCCAGCGCATCGGTCTCGCCGTGTCGGATCGCCGAGCCGAGCTGGACCCGCCGGTTGTGCCCCGCACCGAGCACCTTGCCATCGGCAACGAGGGCAGCGCCGATCGGGATGCCCCCTTCGGAGAGCCCGAGGGTTGCTTGCTCGATTGCTACGTCCAGAAACCTGATGTCCTCTTCGTTCATGATTGCCTTCTAGATAGTGTTCGCCAGGGCGTTGACGGCGTCTGCGAATATCTTCATCGGCGCATCGACCAGCCCGGCTCCCACCATTCCCGTTCCCGGAACCTTGCCTGCGATGCCAGTGTTGATCTGGGGAGTCACCCCGGTTCGGACCACCCGGGTTGCGTCGATCCCGGTGGGGGAGCCGCGGAACTCGAGCATCGGAATCTGATAAGCAGGATGCTCGGTCATCGTGATCTCGTACATGGCAAGGCTGCGACGCACTGCACCGGCCGCGGTGCCGCCGACAAACCCGACAATGGCAGGAGCGGCCCCCATGGCAAACCCGCCGATCCCGATCGTCTCGGTGATGGTGGAATCACCGATGTCGGGGCTGGCATCTGCTTCGGTGTAGTTGCCCAGGTAGAGACCTTCAACCGAAGGCGCGGGTGCTGTGAACCACTGATCGCCTGTCCCCGAAAGCCGCAGGCCAAAGTCTGTGCCGTTGCGCGCCATCGCGGTGACCAGGCTCGAAGCGGTGACTCCGGCGGCGGCGTCGGCGCCGAGCTTGCCTGCGGCCATCACCAGGTTGAGCATGAAGTGGTCGTTGCTGTTGATGAACTCGAACACCTGGCGACGCTGGTCTATCGGGGCGTCTGCGCCGTCGACCAGGGCGGCACCGATCTCGCGTAGGAACAGCGAAGTGACGGCCCGGTTGCGGTTGTGGCCGTCGTCACCCATCTGTAGTGCCTGGGCAATCAAGGATTGGAGATCCACCGGCCCCATGTTTTCCAACACGGCGGCGAGCACCGGCCCGAGTACCCGGTCCATCCAGTGGAGACGCTCGATGACTTCGGGGCCGAACGCACCGTAGCGGAGCACCTTGCCGAGACCCTCGTTGAGTGTCGAGTACGAGACACCGTCCCCGGCTCCGTCCTCGATGATCGCCACCGGCATTGATGGTGATGTGACCCCTGCCATCGGGCCTACCGCTTTGTGGTGATGACACGGCGATAGCTCGACTCCACCCCGCGCCGCCCTGGCCGCCGCGTCATCGGGGTCGGTGGCGAGGCCCTCGTACAGCATCGCCCCGATGATTGCGCCCTGCATTGGGCCGCTGGCTCGCTCCCATTCGATGGGGGGGCCGGCATGGAACAACGTGTGGTCGGTCATCCCTGGGAACAGGTCGCGGGCGACACCGATGCCAACCAGATGCGGTCGGACCGCAAGCATGCGGGCGATCGCCGTTTTGTTGGCATCCGTCATGCGACCGTCTGCAGCGAGCGTGGCCAGCGCATCTTCGGTACCGGGAACAGGAGGGCGCCAGTCGGCACGGGAAACGGCGGATCCTTGCTGCTCGATCGAGTCGGCGAGCATGTCGGCGCCGGCCGTCGCTACCACCGGGTCGTTGTCGAGGAGGTCACTGAGATGGCTCATCCTGCGCTCCCTTCCGTTGCCAGCCGGACTGCCTCTCTGGCTGCGGCGGCGTTCGACAGCCACACCGAAGCTCCGGCGGACTGCAGCTTGCTGGCCTGGGCATCTCGGTGCTGCGGGTCCCGTTTCGTGCCGCACAATGAGATCACTACTGCGACGCCGGCGTCGGTTGCCTTCTTGATCGCGGACAGCAGTTCGGTGGCCGGGTCGGCATTCGCGCCGTAGCCGAGCACAACGTCCATAAGGATGACACCGACGCTCTTGTCGTCGGCGGCATCCCCCAGACGATCGATCCTGACCGTCTGGTCGATCATCGGGTGAGCCCGTCCCTTGGTGTACTCGTCGTCGCCGTAATCGATGAAGGTGTGCCCGGGGTCGGTCTCTTTCTTACCGATCTCGCCTAGTACAGGCATCGCAACGAAGCGGGCTTCATCGCGCAGCGTCCCACCTGAGAACAGACCTCGCACCGAGCCGGGACGGTGCCGGTCCTGAGCGGTGGTCCAAGAACCTGCGACCTGCCCCTTGCCGAGAAGGGCGAGGATCTCCCCGTTACCGTCTTCGAGTGTGCTCTCGCCCATGAAGATGATCACAACCGGCTTTGAGCACCTCGCCGCGGCAGAGCGCACTGTGGCGGCCACGTCAGCAGCAGGCGGCTTGGAGATAACGGCGATGATTTCAACCGACGGGTCGGCATCGAGCGCCGCCAGGCACTGCAGCGTCGCCATTGCACCGACGGCCTCAGATAGATCGTGGCTGCCGGTTCCCAGGGCGTGACGAACCCCGACTCCGGCGTCGTCGAGCAGCGAGCACACCTGCTGGATTCCCGTCCCGGAGGCACCGATGATCCCTACCGGTCCCGGTTGGACTGCGTTGGCAAACCCGAGGCCGAGCCCGTTGATGATGGCGGTGCCGCAATCGGGGCCCATTACCAGCAGGCCCTTTTCGACGCCCTTCTTCTTCAGCGCGATCTCTTGCTCGATGGGGACGTTGTCGCTGAAGATCATCACATGGCGACCTGTGTCCAGCGCTTCCATGGCCTCGACGAACGCGTGCTCGCCCGGCACGGACAGGAGCACGATATTGGCGTCGTTCACGTCGGCCGCCGTGCCTACCGTCCTCGGCGGCGGCGCAGCGAGACCTCCGTCGGGTGCAGCCCGATAGGTCAATGCCTCATCGAGCACCCGATGTGCGGTGGCGATTACGTCGTCGTCGGCGGCCTTGACCGCGAGTAGCAGGTCGTTCGGGCCGGCCCCCGTGGTTGCCTCCATGTCGAAGCCCATCTCGGCCAGCAGAGTCAAGTTGAGCTCGGTCGCCATCGCCACCAGGGCATCGGTGACACCGGGCACTTCCTGGAGCGCCTTGCTCGCCTGCATCAATCGAACCGAGTCGTGATAACGCCCGGGGTGTATCTCTACCCGAGAAACCATCAGTTACCTCCGTTGGCGTTCTATTCGATTAGGGATTGCGCCGCAAGCACGATGCCTGCGGCGATTGCCGGCCCCGATGTGTGGCCGAGCCTGATCAGACCGAGATGACCCGCGGCGACATCACCTCGCCCGGCCAGAGCCCGCAGCAGGACCGCAGCCGGTTCTACTACTTGACCGCGGAGCGCGAGTCCGAGCATCGCAGCGGAGAACGTGGTCGTCCTCTCCTCGGCCAGTTTGGCCAAAGGCAAGGAGATCCCGGCGATCCACGCCACTGTTGCTTCCCGGCCCAGGGCTTCGCCGAGGAGCCTTGTAGCGGCGACCGCCCCGGTGAGCAGGTCGTCACCCTCCGGGGTCAGCCCCGGGCCTTTGCCCAGCAGAGATCTCGCCGCGTGCAATACGCCCCCTGCCGACCGCACCCGCAGCGAATGGCTCAACGACGAGCCATCGAAGTCGGGGATTTCGGCGGGCAATCCTTCGAGTCGGGCCGCCAGGTCGTCGATGGTGACAGAGGGCAGTCGGGGGTGAGCGTCCCACCAGCGGCCGATCGTCACTGCGACATCGTCGAGCACGACGCGGCCGTTGCCGATGAGGGCCGTGGTGTCGTCCCGGACGCGGCGCAACACTTCCGCTCCGGTTTCCGCAGGGATGTGAATCCCGTTGGGGAGGCGGGCCCCGTCACCGACGGTGATCACCACAACGCTTTCACCGGTGTGAAGCCAAATGGCATGGCCGGAACGGCCCAGTACCACCGCCGGCGTGCGCGATCCGGTGAGGAGACCGTGCAAACCGGTGCTGGCCACCCCCGGTACCCGGATCGGTGTCGGGAGTGGCGCGAACACGGTCGCCCCGGTCGTAGCCATCGGCTATTCCATGTCGACGATTGCGGCGATTGGGCCGCCGCCGCTCGGCCCCTGGTGCAGCGCGGCCACCGAGACGAACACAGCAGCGTCGTCGACCGCGGCGGCTATCACACCGCCTACGGCTCCCTTGATATGACGGTGGTGATGCACGTCGGAGTCGTCGAGCGACACCTGGCGACGACCGCGCAGCCGTGAGGTTGGATCGGCTTCGCACTTGGCGAAGATATTGACGACCTTGCCGTCGAGGTCTTCCGGCTTCGCCCGCTCGGGGAGATCGAGACCTGCAGATCTGATCGCCCGGTATACACCTTCGAGGTCGAGAGCATCGTTCATCACGTCGTGGCCGATACGGTATCGGCCACCGGCACCGCGAACGTTGCCGACGACAACGGTCTGCGCCTGGTCCAGTTCGACACCGGACGAGCATGACGCCACCGACGAGTACAAGCTCAGATCATGACCGATCTGCTCTGCCGTAGGCATCTCGATCTCGCCGAGTGCCACCGCAATGCCCAGTGCGGCTGTGCCGTTTGAGACATTCATCGAATCGAGTGGATCTTCCGTATACACAGTGTGGCCGCGGGACTTGGCGTCGTTGATGGTCTCCATCACAAGAAGAGGCGTTTTGGTTTGCACGTAGTGGACATCGGCCGGATCCTCGATTCCTGCCTCCGCCATTGCCCGACGCACCCCCTCTGCCACCTTTTCCACCATGGCCGGGCGGCCGATGTCCTCGGGAAGGATGACGTCGCTCATCGCATAGCCGACTGCCAACCGTGGCTCGTCGGTTGCGGGCTCGGGTGTGGAGACTCTGGCGAACACCGTCGCATGGGGGCAGAGGATGCCGTCGGTGCCACCGGACCACACCATCGGGACCTCTTTGACCTCGGCCTCGGGTCGGGTTCCCTTCTCCATTAGGACCTTGCGGAATGCCTGATCGGCGAGGATGCGGGTGAAGTCGTTTACACCACCGTTGCCCTCGGTCTTACCGACGACAGCGATCACACCGTCGGCGTCGAAGACCCCTTCATCGATCAGCGCTGCCAGACCAGACGCATCACTAACACTCTCGAGCACGACCTTGCGGACCTCGATGGCCATCTCACGCTCCTTCGGTGAGCCGGTACCTTCTCTCCACTGCCGGGGCGCAGGCCCGGGGGTGGATACCTGATTGTCCTTCCGGCGACCAGCGCAGACTAGAGACAAAGGTCCCTCAGTCTGCGGCTATTCAATCTGCGCTCAAACAAGCCCGTTTGGGTTCTGGCTTTGCCACCGCCACACGTCTGTGGTCATCTCATCCAGGCCCCGCGTCGCCTTCCAACCGAGCAGTCTGTCTGCCTTGGTGGCATCTGCATAGCTGGCAGGGCCGTCACCGGGGCGGCGCTCCACTACCTCGGTGGGAATCTTCTCTCCCGTTGCCCGCTCGAACGCGGCAACCATCTCGAGCACAGACACGCCATGCCCTGTGCCGAGGTTGATGACGTCGTAGCCGGGATTCGCTCCAAGGTACTCGACCGCGGCGACGTGCCCTTCGGCCAGGTCGAGGACATGGATGTAGTCACGAACCCCCGTGCCGTCCGGGGTCGGGTAGTCGTCACCGAAGATCTTCACAGCCGGGCGACGGCCGACGGCGACCTGTGCGATGAACGGCACAAGGTTCGCCGGAAGACCCTGGGGATCCTCACCGATCAGACCCGATGGGTGTGCCCCCACCGGGTTGAAGTAGCGAAGCACGATGGTGTTCCAACGGGTGTCGGACTGATAGAGATCCTGGAGGATCTCCTCACACATCAGCTTGGTGCGACCGTAGGGATTGATCACGTCGGTCGGCGTGTCCTCGGTCAAGGGAAGATCCTCGCTCAAGCCGTAGACAGTGGCGGACGAGCTGTAGACCATGTTGCGAACTCCGTGGTCGGCCATGACCTGGAGCAGTGTGATCGTGCCGCCGACTCCGTTGGCGAAGTAATGGAGCGGCCGCTCCATCGACTCACCGACGGCCTTTGGTGCTGCAAAATGAATCGCCGCGTCGAAGCTGCGCTGTTTCATGATCTCGGCGAGAGCGTCGCCATCTGTGACGTCTGCTTCGAAGAAGTCCACCGGCTGCCCGGTGATCGTCTGCAACCGGTCGAGCACGGCAGGCTTCGAGTTTGAGAAGTTGTCGAGCAGGGTCACGTCATGACCGGCTTCGATCAGGGCGATAGCGGTATGGCTCCCGATATACCCGGTTCCGCCGGTGAGCAGGATTCTCATGGATGTCCTTGCGTTAGATCTATGGCATTTTGATGCTCCGACAGTAGTTCGTCGATGACGAAGGGTCCGCGGGTCCCCGCAGGTGAACCGCCACCGCCTGCTCGCCTCACTAGCCCGCGGTGTGTCTCGACCAGATGCCGGACGATCGCGTGGTGTCTACTGTGGGACTGTTCTCGTCCAGGAGAGATCATGCGGGTTTTGGTGGCGTACGGATCGACGATGGGCGGCACCGCGCGGCTCGCCGGGATGATCGGCTCCGCACTCACTGAGTTTGGCTTCGAAGTCGACGTGCAGAGGGGCCGCGACGTTGCCGCTGTCGAAGGCTACGACGCAGTGGTCATCGGTGGTGCGCTCTACTACTACGTGACCTGGCACCGGGATGCCCGAGTGTTCGTGAGGAACAACGAGGCGGCGCTGTGCCAATGCCCGGTGTGGCTGTTTAGCAGTGGCCCCCTCGACGACTCCGCATCGAATTCGGATATTCCCCCGATCAGGCCGGTGCGCAAGATAATGGAACGGATAGGGGCACGTGGCCACGCCACCTTTGGCGGGCGCCTCGAGAACGAGAGTCGAGGCATCCCGGTTGGGGATTGGCGAGACCCCGAGCAGGTTCGTCGCTGGGCCGAGCAGATTGCAGGTGAGCTGACTTCGGTGAGTTGATCTCACCCTCCGAGCAGGAAGTACTCGCGCACGGTGTCTGCTGAGAAGACCGTTTCGCATGGGATGCCATTGCCGTCCGCGTCCATACGGGCGGGAGCTCCTTCTAGGAGCCAGTAGGCGACCGCCGTCCGGTAGCCATTGACATCGTCAGGTTGGCCGAGATCCGCACACAGCTGCCCGGTTTCGAAGCCACCTGCCACAGCGAGATAGGGCCCGGTGTCGCCCGGATAGACCGTCTCGCATGGGATGCCGTTGCTGTCGGCGTCCATGCGGGCAGGCGTACCGTCGGCCAGCCAGTAGGCGACGGAGAACGGGAAGTCGTATCCCATGGCGGCGAGATCCCGGCAGAAGAGGCCGCTCTCCAACCCGGTCTCGTTGTACTGCGGGTTGATCGGTGTCGACCCGGCGAGGAATGCCTGTTCCCACTCGGGGCGAGCGGGCTGGGTGCCTGCAGCCAGCTCAGCCCGCCATTCCTCGTCGGTGTAGCGCTGACCGGTGTTCCAGAATTCGTAGTACGAATAGACGCCACCGGTGGCAACCTCGAAACCGCCCCGATCGTCCGGGACGATCACGAAGATGTAGTCGATGTTGCCGGTGCCCAGCTCGAGCACCGCTTCGGCGTTGCGCATGATGTCGGCGATCAGCGCCGCAGAGTCGTCGGGCCCGTTCTCCCAGTCGATGTCGGTATCGGAGGTCCTGATCCAGAATCCTTCCAGCGTGGATCCCACCCACCCCAGCTCCTGGTTGTCTTCCTCGCTGATGGGAACACCGTCCAGCTCATCCCGGGCGATGCCGGCTAGCCACGTGTAGAAGTCCTCGAGGTCCACGAGCAGCTGGGAGTAGTCGCTCGAAAGCAATCCTCGCTCGTCGAGGCCGTCTCGCATCAGCGCGGTCACTGCCGCCAACCGCTCGTAGGTCACCGGCTCTGGTTCCACCCAGTGTCGTGGTGGCACGGCAGGCTCGTCGCCGCCACCCTCGGCAACCGCTTGCTTGGTGTAGAGGATGGTGTCGTGTTTCAGCTCTATGTAGCTGCCGAAACCGGTCTGGTGAGCCTTGGCCGTCCAGGCGCTCGACTGCATGTATGCCGGGTAATCGGCTCCGTGGTCGTTCCACATCGGAACGATCGCATAGAGCCAGGCGTCGTAGACGGTCTTCGACCAGTCGTCGATCGTGCGGCCTGCGATCACCGACTGCATCTCAGCCATCTGCCCGGTGTACCCGGCGGCCTCGGTGACACCTGCCGCCTCCTGCACCCCCAGTGCCCAGTCGGATCCGAACGCTGCTGCAAGATCAAGCGGTGATGCCGTGTCGCGCTTGACGTTGGGGGCGACGAGTTGGTCGAGGACAAACGAATCGATGACGAACCGGGACCCCATTATCCGCAGCGAGGCGGCCTCGGGGTTGATGGCGACCGGGCGGAGATCGGTCAATCCCCGGGCGATGGAGTCGATCGTCGTCTTGTCGGCGAACACAGACATGTCCGACCATCCCGTGGGGACGACTTGCTCGACGACCTCGCCAAGTTCGAGAGGGGTGTAGTCGTCTGCAGCGCCGACGAGCCACGCGGTCGGCTCATAGATGAGCTCCCACCTGGCGAGGACGTCCTGGTCTGCCAGCAGCACCCGGCTGGCGAGTACGCCGAGCACAAGACCCTGGTCGAGCAGGAATGCGTTGTTGCCAAGTTGGGACATTGCCCGGAAATAGCGCTCCAGGTCGGCGTTCCTGGTGTAGTGGCCGCGCGGCCGGAATAGCGTGTAGTCGATCTTCCGGGTGATGAACGGAGAGCCGGCGTCGCCACCGGTTGTTGGTGACACGGCGATCGTGTCGGCGGCCATGATCAGATCGACTTCCTGTTGTGCCAGCGGCCCGATTGGGCCGATGTCGAGCCCGAGAACGGTGGCGGTCGCTTCGTAGTACTGGGTGACGCGGCTCGCAGCCTCCTCGAGATCGGTGCCGGCCAGTTCCGCGTCCTGGGCCCGGGCCAGCGCAACGAGCCGGGTCACCATGTACTCGAGCGCGGGCAGGAGCTTTTGTTGTTCAGTCTCTCGCAGGATCTTGTCGAAGGCGAGATGCCACACGTGATACGCCGCATCGGTGGTCAGGAACACAGGCCAGCCGTCGTAGACGGACGCGTCATAGATGTAGTAGAACTGTGGCGTCGAGCTCGGAACGACAACGAACCCATTGCTCTCGAGCTTTGCGGTGGCGTCGTAGGTTGCCAGATACGAGGTCACCCAGTCGGGGACGTACACACCGGACAGCGACGACGGCGCCGTCGGCCCGGCGTACGTGCTGCCTCCGAGCAGTGGGATCTCGGTCAACGTGCCAAATGCGGTGGGCTGGAGCGTGGGGACCACGACGGGAGGAAGCGATGTTGCTGTCGTCTCAGGCGCGGTGCTTATCGGCGATGCGGTCGTCGCCGTTGCGGCCGTCGTCGACGGTGGGTTGGTTGTTGATGCGGGCTCACCCTCAGAGGTGCACGAGGCCATCAGGGCGAAGACGACCAGAACAAGTATTGCGCGACCTCTCACCACTGCCTCCATGTTCTCCAGCCTCCACCGTACGACTTCACAGCGTCGGGGTATAGGCCATTCTTGGTTCCCCGTTCTGGCGTTGATTCTGGCGAAATAGTGCTCGTATGTACGCCAGAACGGGGGAAGTCAGTTGCGGTTGAGGATGACCGGGTCAGTGCGGCCGTCGCCGTTGACATCTGCGCATGCCGGAGTGCCCGCTCCCGGCAGGGTGGGCGAGGTGGTGAAGCCGAATCCTGCCCAGGTCCAGACACCCGTGGACACGGGTGTTGGGTCATCTAGTTGGTCGTGGACGACCGCCAGCGCCCGTTCGCAGACCGCTAGCTGTGCGATCGGATTCAGCACCGACCCGGCCACCCAGATCTGTTCGAGGCTTTCCGGTTCGTAGACACCGAGATGTGCGCTGCGACCGGCAGCGTCCGACCACTGTGTGTTCGGATGGGCCTCCATGAATGGCGTCGACCGGTACGGGCGGCGGAACGAGACCACAAGCTCATCGGCGCCGTCTCCGTCGACATCACCGGTCGCTGCCGCCACAAGGTCGCCGTCGGTGAACCCACCAATCGCGGGTGGGGTGGACACAACAGGTTCAACGGTTCGTGCCAGCGACCACCAGGAATCATCGATCCAGGCCGCATCTCCGGTTGGGTCAAGCCACCCGGTGAGATCGACCCTGCGATCGGGGTGCTTGGTGACGCCCACCCGGTATGCGACGACCCCGGCCTCGTCGACCATCACCTCCAGCATGTGGCCGGTGGTGCGATCGGTCCCGGCCTGATCGAAGAGGAAATTGCCGAGCGAGGTCGCAATCACGGTAGGCGAATCGCCATCGGTGACACTCACTGGCTGGGTGACATGGGCGCCCTGACCCCACACGACATCAACGCCCGTCTCCGCGAGCTGAGCTGCGATCTGAGCCAGCCCCGGATCAGTGGTAGGCAGGTATTCGGTGCCGCCGTGGAGCGAGACGATGACGATGTCCACCTCGTCACGCAGCGCCCGAACCTCGGTCAGCGATGACTCGCCGTCCCACCTCGAGACATGGCGATCTGTGCTGCCGGTGGTGTCGAAGGCGAGGAACCCGATGCTGATCCCTGAATGATGGAGCACGAGTGGTGCTCCCGCCATGGACTCGTCGAGATTCGCTCCGACCGTCTTGATGCCGGCACTCGACAGGGTGGAGACCGTGTCCCCGAGGCCGTCGATGCCTGCATCCATGGTGTGGTTGTTTGGTAGCGACATCACATCGAAACCTGCGGCCGCCAGCACGGAGACTGCGGTCGGGTCCGCCTCCAGCTCGTTGGCGTTCTCCGAGGTGTGGGGTCGTGTCGTCAGGGGGGACTCGAGGTTCGCTGCGGCGATATCGGCACCTGCGATGAGATGGCGGACATCGGCGAACACCGAGCCCGAATCTGTTTTGAGCACTGACGCAATACCTCGTCCGAGCATCACGTCGCCCACCAGGAGCACCGTCGCGGTTGGGCTCGGAGGAAGATCGGGAGGGGGAGAGCCGGTTGCCGTCACGGCGCAACCTGCCAGCAGTGCGCAGGTTGTGATGGTGATGGCGACTCTCACCCCTCCATTGTTGTCGCGCTGTGAGAATCCGCTACTTGGAGAGGCTGGGGATCCCGGCTACGTCGATCTGGCTGACACCGCCCGTGCTGAGCGTGACCCGGATTGGAGTCTCCCGCTGCCACTCACCGCCGACGATCCGACGCAGCCCGAGCACGACGTCGGTGCCGTCATAGTCCAGCCGATCCGGGACCGCGTTGCCGAGCTCGAGCGGTAACCGCTGCAGCTCGCTGCCTGTCGTCAGATCCCAGACCACGATGTCCATAGGCCATTCGCCTGTTTCCGACGGGGTGAGCTGCTCCGACTCGAGGTACACGAGGAGTTCGGCGCCCGAGCCAAGCGTGCCCTGGTCGACATAGGTTGAGTAGTCGCTCGTATCCGGTTTCGGGTTGTTGATCTCGATTGGGTCTCCGTTCAGGTCGTAGAACCTGAACCATGAGTATCCCTCGGCCTGGAAAGTGAGCGCCAGCACGCCGTTTTGCAGAGATGCCCTCGTCATCGCCCCATCTGCGAGGCCGAAGTGCACCATCTGGATCGGCGCACCTGTGGCGACGTCGTAGCGCCACACCTCACCATAGGACTGCTCGCCCTCGCCGCCTCGGACGGTGAACAGCACGTTCGGCTGGCCATCGACGTCTGCGACGTCCTCGAGCCTGATCTCAACCGGCCCGCTCTCGACGAGGTCGTCGCCACTAAGCAGATTGATGGCAGGCCCATCGGGTCGCACCCAGGCGATCGTGTTGCCGGTCTGGATGAACAAGCCGCCCATCAGATCACCTACTGCGCGGTCGGCGCCGACGGCGAGAGTGGTGTCGTCGACCTCATGTGTTGCGATCTCACCCGGTATTGGTGCGGCCGGTGCCAGTGACGGGTCGGCAACTATGGCCGTGCCGTGCGGGACATCGAGTCGCGCGGCAGCACTTGCCTGGATGGCACCGCCGAAGTCGGCGATGTCCCCGTTCCAGTCAATATCAGCTCCGGTGAGGGATGCGGTAGCTCCGCCCTCTGTGAAAGTGGTGGTGCAGTCGGCACAGGACAGATCCATGAGGTAGTAGATCTCGAGTGGGACTGCCGGCTCGTATGGGCCGACCGAGACGATGACGTGCTGGCCGTCAAAGTCGTGGAGGCGCGCCCATGCATCTTGCTCCGTACCGATGCGCAGGTCGAGCGCGGTGTTGCCATCCCTCTCGACGACCAGATGAGCAGGCTCAATCACGGTATCGACGAATCCGTCGCTGTTTCGTGTCACCTCGGGTTGGGTCACACGGGCGCTGAGCCCGTTGGCTGCGGTATAGATCCTGGTTCCGTCCTCAGCAATCGTTACGTCGCCGGGCACCGGGTCTACGTGCTCGCGGGTCTCGAGATTGATGAAGACGTCCGTAGGCTCCGTGTCCCAGACGATCAGGTGCGCCACCGGACCTTGTTCGGTCGGGATCACCTCGATCATCTCGCCGCTGGCGACCGGCTCGCTCTCGGAAACGAGCTGTGGCTGGTTGCCGCCGGCTTGCCACCACCACAGGCCCGAGTTGTCGACAAAGGCGATTCCGCCCGCGTGGTCACGTGCGATGTTCGGCATTCCCGGTGTCGGCATGGTCTCGAACACGACGCCGCCGGACGGCGTTGTGATTCCTGATGGCGTTTGCATCACCCAGGAGTCGTTGCTGAGATCGAGACCGCCTGCCGTCTCCGGCACGGTTGTGGTGCCTGCCGTGGTGCCGGGAACAGAGGTCGGCGGCGTCGCAGTTGTGTTCGTCGCCGGCGGGATCGTGTCTGTTGGCGTGGGACGCAGCGCCAGGATGGCCCCACCGACCAGGATGACAACGGCGGCCGCGCTGGCAAGACTCACAAATACGGGACGCACCCAGGTGCGGCGTCGTGTGATCTGCTCGAGCCGGTGCTCGGTTTTGACGTTGTTGATGACATCCTCTTCGAGATGTCGAAAGGCGGTGCGAAGGTCGTGGTCATTCATTAGGAGACCTCCTCTTGGTCGAGGGCGATGGCCAGTGCCTGGCGGCCACGGTGGAGGTGGACTCGAGCCGTTGGGATGGCGATCTGGAGGATCTCGGCGATCTCCTCGATCGGACGGTCTTCGAGATAGTGAAGCGCTATTGCGGCGCGCTGGTTCCCGGAAGCTTCGCCACCGCGTGCCAGACGCGGTCGTCAGAAGCGTCCGGAGCGGGCAGAGTGGAGGCTTCGGCAATTCGGACCATTCGCCTGAATTCGGCTGCAGCGCGCTTGGTGGCACTCAGGGATAGATTGATGGTCGCCCGTCTCGCCCAGGCGCCGGGCCGGTCGTAGGCGGAAATGCGGTTCCAATGACGATGCGCCCGGAGCATTGCCTCCTGGGCGAGATCCTCGGCGATTGCCCGGTTACCCGAGACGGCGGCGGCTATCGCCACCATCTTCGGGTACTCACGGCGGTAGAACGCCGGGAAGGTCTCTTGCAGGGGGAGTGCGCGGGCACCGGTTTGTGGTTCGGTCACCAAGACTCCTGTCGATTTCATACCCTGCACACCTCGCCGGGCGCCGAGGCGTTTACCTGACCGGGGACCTGCTCCCGTTCTAGACCGTTGACGGTCGTGGCAGATTGCGGAGCAGAACGGCAACAAACACTACCGGCAGAAAAGCGGCAGTCGTCACCTGCGTCAGAGTGACGCTACCGGAGACGAGGTAGCCGATGGTCCCGACCCAATCGATTGCCTGGATTCCGATCATTGCCATGATCCACTCCCGGTTGCGCACCGGGTCGGCTGCAGCCCGGAACATCCCGTAGCCAAAGCCGAGGGCACGGGATCCGAACATCACCAGGATCCAATTCACCCAGCCGGGTGCCGTCTCGAGGCCGATTGCTCTCTGGAATCCGTCCGGGATCAGGAAGGCCAGGCCGAGCACGATCTGAACTATGCCGATGAAGATGAGTATGCGACGAAGCATATGATTCCTTTCTACATATACCACAGATGTTGTTGATCTAGTTCTGCCAGAGAAGAAGGGCGCAATGGTTGTGCGCCCTGGATCAGAGTCAGCTGTGTGTGATCTTGTCGATCGTCACCTCCAATTCGGATCGCAATGCCCGCTCTGCTGCCGACAACGTCGTGCGTAGCGCTGCCTGTCTCCTGGTCGGGGTTTGGCCTGTCACCGCCGGGGCGGCATCGGTGCGAAACAGAGGTCGCTGCTGCTCGATCGCCTCGACAACGTCGAGCAAGGTCACCTGGTCCGGGGGCACGGCGAGCCGGACTCCGCCCTTGGCACCCTCTCTGGTCTCGATGATCCCGGCGCGGTTGAGTTGCCGGATGAGTCGGGCGAGACTGGGCCTTGGTATGGCGAGATCGGCGGCGATCTGGTTGGTGGGCACGAAGTCGTGCTCTCCGAGTCGCACTTTGTCGGCGATGAACACGGTGGCCAGCATTGCCTGCCAGACGGCCAGCGGGTAGCTCATTGCAGCTCCTCCTTCTGTACTAGAGCAACTATAGATGTAGTTAATAGCGTTGAGCAAGTTCTTCCTATACTCGGGTCGATTGGATGAGGAGTTGTCATGGAAGTTGTGTTGGCGGGTGTTCGTGGTGAGATGCCGATCTACGTGGGCCAACCGAAGGGTGATGGTCCCTTCCCGGCGGTACTCGTCGTCTCCGACGCACTCGGAATGACCACCGATCTGCGCAACCAGGTCGACTGGTTGGCGAGCGAGGGATACCTGGCGGCCGCCCCGGACCTTTACTACTGGGGTGGCAGGCTGCGGTGTCTCTTCTCGACGGTGCGCCAGGCCGGATCGGGTGATGGGCAGATCTTCGAGGATTTCGAGACCGTGAGATCGTGGCTCATCGACCACCCGGAGAGCACAGGACGGGTGGGCGTGATCGGCTTCTGCCTCGGTGGCGGCTTCGCTCTCCTGCTCGCCGGCAGCGGCAGGTTCGACGTGGTGAGCAGCAACTACGGCGGTCTCACCAAGAAGGCGCTGGCCGGTCTCGCCGGATCTTGCCCCATTGTCGGTAGCTACGGGGGCCTCGACAGGAGTCTGCGGAAGGAGCCCGCGCAGATCTCGAGTGTGCTCCGGGAGCACGGTATCCCCTTCGACATGAAGGTCTACCCGGATGCAGGCCACAGCTTTATGAATGACCATCTCGACTCGGAGACCCCGATGTGGGTGATCGTCACAGGGAAACTGATTGCCTCCGGGTACCACGAGCCTTCTGCGAATGATGCCAGAAGCCGGATCACCGCCTTCTTCGCAGAGCACCTTTCCTGAGCTGCCATACATCTCGATGGCGCGAACTCCTGACATGTAGTCGTTGTGCATGTGCGTCTCGCAAGCATGGGTGAATCCGGACGATCGGCGGGGGCCACGTCGATCCCTCATGTTGGGCAGGGAACGTCCCCGTATCGCTGATTCTCGGCAATGATTGGGGCCTCATGAATCATGCCACCTTGCGCTTCTTCGGAGAGTTGGTCGACTTGCTGGCGACCGACAAACGGATCGCAACCGTTGAGGTCTCAGATTCGCCGAGTGTCAAGGACCGCATCGAAGCTTGCGGGGTGCCGCACACCGAGGTCGACCTCATCCTCGTTGGTGGGTCGCCCGTGGATTTCGACTACCAGCTCGAAGCAGGGGATTGGGCGAGCGTCTATCCGGTGTTTCGCACGCTGGACATCGACGGTGGGCTACGACCGGCACCACCGCGGGGCCGCTTCGTCGTCGATATCAACCTGGGCAAGCTTGCAAAGTATCTGCGCCTGCTCGGGTTCGATGCGGTCAGCGATGGGGATCTCGATGACGGCGATCTTGCGCAGATCTCGGCCGAGGAGAATCGAATCCTGCTCACCAAGGACCGTAACCTGCTCAAGCGATCGATGATCGTGCACGGGTACTACGTCCGGGAGGTGTCACCCAGGGATCAGTTGGCAGAGGTGGTGCACCGTTTTGATCTCGGTGGCTCAATCGAGCCGTTCGCCCGCTGCATGGAGTGCAACGGTGTGGTCGAGGACGTCGCCAAATCCGAGATCGAGGACCAGCTCGAACCACTCACCAGGGAGCATTTCGATGATTTTCGCAGGTGCAGCCATTGTGGCCGCCTGTTCTGGCGCGGCTCGCACTTCGACAAGCTGAGGGCAATCGTCGATGAGGTGAGCGGAAGGGTTCCGGACACTACGTAGCGAAAACGTGTAACTCCTTGTGTCGCCCGTCATGCGAGTAAGGGGTATGGAGGAGACACGGCGCACACAGAGCGGTTCGGAGGAGAGCGAACTCGATGTTCCGCTCATACGGTCGATACCCGACTTTGGCCCTTTCTATGCCAGCGAGTTCGAGTCCGTGGCGGCATTGGCCTATGTGCTCTCGGGGAGCAGGGTCGCGTCAGACGACCTCGCTCAGGACGCCTTTCTCGCTGCCTACCGGCGCTGGGGGGAGATCGGGCGATACGACAAACCGGGGGCTTGGGTGCGACTACTGGTCGCCAATCGCTCCGTGTCGCTTCATCGCCGGGCGTGGCTCAAGCGAAGGCGCTGGCACGGCTCAGCCACCCGACCACCGTGAGCAAGATGCCCGCGGTGTCTGTGGACGCATGGAGGGCAGTGCGACGGCGGGTCGCTCTGCAACGGACGCTTGCCTTTGTTCTCGGGGCGGTCATTGTGCTGGCGGGCATCGGATTGGTGGCGCTGACCAGAGGCAACACCGGTGGGACCCGGTTGGTGCAACCGGCAGGCGAACCCACGACATCGACCGTTGTCACTACCTCAACCGTCGTGACAACCACCACGACGGCTCCGGTGGATGCGGAGGCGGCTGCGACCACACTCGCACCTGTGGACCCGGGAGACGGGCTGTCCGAGATTGACAGCGGTTGCTGAGGCCCGGGTGGTCGTTGCTCAGATCTCTATCTCGTTCACCGAGGCAACCACCCGGCTCGGTCGATCCGGAGATGTGGCGACGCCGCCTAGATCGAGGAGGAAGTGCTCATGGCTCACGACGGAGCGGTATCAGCTGGAGGGCCGTCTCCAATCGCGGATGAGAGATGTTTCGTCTCAGTGATCGTGGCCGTTGCGCACCCACCGCGGTGCCAGCATCCTGCGATCGACGGAGGCAAAGGCATCGACGATCTCGGGGTCGAACTGACGGCCCGACCACCTGGTGAGCTCTTCGCCTGCTGCCTCGATGCTGAGACCGGGGCAGTAGTTGCGGCCGGTTGTCATCACGTCGTAGGCATCCACAACGAAGATGATCCTGCTGAGCAGGGGAATCGACCTGCCCGAGACGCCGTTGGGATAGCCCGATCCGTCCCAGCGTTCGTGATGACACAGCACGGCTTCGGCAACGGAGGGGTCGACCAGATCGGAGATGCTGTCGTGGCCGACCTGGGGATGACTCTTCATGGCAGTGAGCTCGGAGTCGGTCAGTTGCGTCGTCTTCGCCAGAATCGCCGGATCGATTTCGGTCTTGCCGAGGTCATGGATGAGTGAGCTGAACCAGAGCCGCTCGACTTCATGTCGCTCCAATCCAAGATGCTCCGCGGTGGAGACGGCCAACTCGGCGACACGAGACCCGTGGTCGCCAAAACCCGGTCCGTGGTGCATTGCCAGGCTCGCCAACTCGGGATCCACTGCAGCGTCCTCTCGAACTCGGGATAGGTATATCGGCAGCAGCGGCCCTATTCTTTAGTGGAGAACTTCTCAATTTTGGGGCGGAGTGCGATGGTCGTTGTGTGCCCGGGTAGGGCCGCCCATCGGCGAATGTTCGCCGCGCTTCTAGAATCCCGCCATGGACAGATTCGCCAGGATCGTGGTCGGGCTTGTGCTTGGCGGTCTCCTCGCCGGCTTTGGTCTGGTGGTGGGCACGCACACCCGCTCCGAACCGCCCGTCGCCGATTCCCCGACAACGACAACAACAACAACTCGATCGGGCCCTGCCGAGTCAGTTGTGGTCGAGCCGGCGTGGACCGACGAGGGCGGCGTTCGGTATGAATCGACGGTGATCGTCGTCGACGGGTTCGAGGTTGAGGGAAGCTCTGCCGTTCTCGACTATCGGCTTATCTCGCTTGCAGGTTCGGGAGGTCTCTTTTCCGGTGGGGCCGCATTGCCTGACTTCCTCCCCGAGAAGTGGGAGCTGACGACCAGGATGGGCAACACGATCGAGGCGGTGGCCGACGCCCCCCGGCAGAGTCAATCCGCCGACCCGGAGCCTGCGGCCGGAGTCGCCGACTCGATCCGCTTCGAAACCGAGGACGGTGCGGATATCGGGGACGCCGTCGCAGTGCGTGTCACCGGCTGGCGGGTCGCCGTCCCTACTGAGACGGTCGTCGAAGTGGCGGGTGTCAAAGGGGCGTCGGCAACGCTCATCGACGGCACGGTGATCCGGCTGCAGACCGTGATAGAGCAGAGCACTGGTGCGATCGTCGACTTCGATTTGGATCGGCCTTCCGATCCGTGGCGGGTTGCCATTGATCGGGGCTTCGGCACCAGCACCGAATTTGTCGGTGACGGGCCGGGCTGGGGGCGGGCGTCATCGACGATCAGCGGTATCGGGCTAAGCGGCGGCATCACCGGCTTCCAGCTGGTGTGGAACGAACCGACGGCCCCAGACGTGGTGCGGGTGCGCGCCAGCCTCGTGTCGTGGGAGCCGGTCGCCGGTGCGGTGACTGTTTGGAGCGTGACATGAGCGACGACCGTTCCTCATTCGACGAGTTATTGCGATCTCCTTTCGCACCGGCCCCCGGGGACCCGGCGGGGCCCGGCCACCGGTTCTCATGGCAACTCGTGGCCACAATCGCCGTCGGAGCACTCGCCATCATCGTCGGATATGTGGTGACAGGCGGTGAGGGGACGGCTGTGGGCGCAACGACGACGACCACGGTTGTCACCACGACGCAAGCGCCGTCTACCACCGTTGCTACCGAAGGCCCGGTCGACTTTCCGCCAGGCTTTGTCGAGGTATCCGACATGATCGCGATCAAGCCGGAATACATCATCGACACCGGCGACCAGCTCATCGTCTCGTTCACCACTGCAAGCCGGCGCGGGTTTGAGGATGCTGGTGGTTTCTACGGGGGTGACTGGGTGCTCGAGACCGCGGCCGGGGACGAACTCACCGCCGCTGGTATCACCTCGAGCCCGGTGGTCCCCGGGAGCTTCTCGGTTCAGTTCGCCAAGGAGGGTGAAGTCGCGCCTGAGCGCATGTACCTGGTCAGCAAGTGGGAGGTGGATCACCGCGACGGTTCCATCGAGATCCCGTTTACGGGGACCCCGTTCGAGTCGAGTGACATCTCCGTCGATCTCGGCGGGGGCGTCGTCCTCACGCTTGATCAGCTGACGATAGGCGAAACATCGGGGCAGGCCACGTGGTCGTTCGACGGTGCCGGGGATCGTGGCGGCGTCCTGTCGGGTCTGTTCGTGACCGTGGGACCATCGAGTGCACCTGCTGCGGTCTACTACCAATCCGACGGCGGATTCGATCCGTTCGGTGGGTTTGATTCCGCCGATGTAGCCACCAGCGGAACCTCGAACCTGACACGCCAGGGCGATGCCGGCACCAACGAGGACACCCTGTCGATACAGGTATCGGCCACTCTTATCGGCACCCTTCCCGCGGACCTCTCGTTCGACTTGGCAGAGGTCCCCGGCCTCGACCGCTGACACGTATGTGATCGGTTTACCCGGCTTCGAGAAGCCAGCGTGCCGTCTCGACGTGCCTCGGTATCACTTTGCCGGCCTCGAACCCCCAGGCAATCGCCTGGCCGAATGCCCACAGCCTGGCCCGTTCCCGGTCGAGGCCAAGCTCGCCGGTCATGCGGTCCAGCCGGTAGAGGACGTCTCGTCGGCTGTGCCCCAATTCATAGGCACGTATGACCGGGCTCAACCCGAACTCTCGTTCGCCGGCCAGCGGCTTCGGATCGATGACCAGCCACGGCTCCCGTCGCGCCGCCAGAACGTTGTCACCGTGTAGATCCTGATTGAGGATCACATTGTCGTCTGAAGACGTCGCGAGGCCTGTCAGCGTGTCGATTCCGGCGTCGAGCAGCCGTCGTTCAAACGGGCGTCCCGCCCGCTCCCACGTACCGGGGAGGTTGCCCACCCAGCGCGACGCCTCGGCCGCCAGGGAACTAATACCTTCGATCGCCGGGACCCAGAGCCGGGGGAGGATGCCGATGATGATGCCGATGGCGTACTCCCCGTCGCGGGTTGCCAGATGATCGCCCGGCTCGCATCGCTCGAGCAGCAGGGCGTGATGGTCCGGGGCTTCGTCGATGAGCCGAACCGCGCCGTTGCCGTTCCACGCCCGCAGTGCCAGCCCCTCGGTCTCGCTTTCCGGATGTGGAAACTGCACCTTCAAGACGACGCGCTCACCGGTCGACGTACTGGCAGGGATGACGAGGGCAACGTGCCCGTCTGCATACGGGGTCTCGAGACTCAGCCCCCATCTCTCGACGCAGCGATTGACCAGATCAGGCAAGCTTTCCAGCCAGTCGGGTCCACCGTCGAATTCGCGGAGATGGGCGAGGCTTCCGGCAGGAGTCACGAGCGCAGAATAGATCTGGCCGTTGCTCAGCTGTGTTTGCCGGACTCGACCAGAGCGCGCGCGGCGAGCGCGATTCCCGCTGCCAGCGCCGGCCCCGAGGTGCGGTCGAGTCTGATCAGACCTACATGACATGCCGCAACGTCGCCGCGACCGGCGAGCGCACACAGTAGGTCGCCGGCGGATTCGACGATTTGACCGCGCAGTGCCAGCCGTATCAGAGCTGCAGAGAACGCGCTGGTGCGGGCATCGGCGAGCTCAACCAGTGGTGTCGAAACGCCCGCGATCAGGCCGACCAGGCGTTCCTTGCCTGCTGCCTCGCCGAGCACCCGGGTAGCGGCGAGCGCACCGATGAGCAGATCGTCGCCCTCGGGAGTGAGCCCCAGTCCTTTGCCCAGGAGAAACCGTGAGGAATGGAGGATGCCGCCTGCCGACATTGCGGCGAGGGCCGATTGCAGCCGACCTGTCTCGACGCCGGGGATGCCATCGGGGAGGTTCTCGAGCCTGCTTGCGAGCTCATCGGTGCCGAAGACCGGGGGTCTGGGGTGCGGATCCCACCATTTGGAGGCGGTCACAGATAGCTCTTCGATCACGATCCTGCCGTTGCCGACGAGCACCGTTGACTCCTGGTCGATGTGCTCCAGCAACCCCTCGCCGGTGCCTTCGGGCAACTTGATGCCGTTGGGTCGGCGAGCGCCACCGATCGTTATGGCGATGATCTCCGGGCCGATCCGGAGCCAGACGGCGTTCTCGACATTGGCGAGCACCGTCGCCTCGGTTGCCGGCCCGGTAAGCACGCCATGGATTGCTGTGCTGGCAACTCCCGGCAGGCGTACAGATGTTGGCGAGACCTTTGTCCCGGAGATCCGGCTATCGGTCATGGGCTGTGGTCCCCCTTGTGGTTCAAATAATAGGACGGATTGTGGTCGGTTGTGCCGTTTGCGTGCCCGCGGGGTGCCAAGATAGGTCAGCCATGCTTGTTGCTGTTGTTCTGTTCCTGCTCAGCCTGCTCGGTCTTCTGGGAGCGATCAACGCCCTACGCGGACCGGCGACCGATCGAAGGGTGGGTCTGCGACCTCCCTTCTTGCCGGTTCTGCTCACGGCAGAGGCCGTTCCATTGCGTGTGTTGATCCATGGTCTGGCCATGCTGCTACTGATCCGGGCTGGGGCTCTCGACTACCTGCCTGGAAAGGTCGGTTTGGCGATGACATTGCTCACGTGGGCTGGCTACGTGGTTATCCAGTGGCGGGCAGCAGGGACACGCAGAGTCATGGCTGCCGCACTCGAGGAAGCCGGGATCGACGCCGTCGGGTTTTCCCATGTCGACTGGAAGCGGGTCCTTGCCGTGTACCCCTACCGGATACCGCGATCTATTGAGCGGATCGAGGATATCGAGTATGCCCCTGGCCTCCATCTCGACATCTACCGGCACCGGGACGTCACCGGAGGCCAACCGGTACTGGTGTATCTGCATGGAGGGTCGTGGCGTGGCGGCAACCGCAGACAGCAGGGACGGCCGCTGCTGCACCGACTGGCACAGAACGGATGGATCGGAGTATCGGCGTCCTATCCGCTGGTGCCCGAGGCAACATTCCCCGACCAGTTGATCGGCCTGAAGAGGGTCGTCGCCTGGATCCGGGAACAGGGCCCCGAGTACGGCGTCGCCCCGGGATTCGTCGCCGTCAGCGGTGGGTCGGCCGGTGGGCACCTTGCAGCACTGCTGGCGTTGACCGCAAACCGGCCCGAGTACCAACCCGGATTCGAAGGCGTCGACACTTCGGTGCAAGCAGCGATCCCGGTGTACGGCATCTATGACTTCCTCAACCGCAATCAGACCCGCGATGACTGGCCGATCATCCCGAAATGGGTGATCAAGGGGGACATGGATCGAGATGAGGCCCGGTTCCGGGAGGCATCGCCGCTCGATCAGGTTGACTCTGCGGCCCCGCCGTTCCTCGTCATCCACGGAGCGGGTGATTCCGTAGTGCCGGTTGCCGAGGCTCGTTACTTCGTCGAGGCATTGCGTCGTGAGTCAGCCAACCCGGTCGCGTATGCAGAGATCCCCGGCGCCAACCACGCCTTCGATGTTCTCGACTCGCTACGCACCCACTATGTCATCAGCGGGATCCAACGCTTCCTCGAGTGCGTTCGAGCACGAAGGAGGATCCCCTGACCCCTAGCATGCGTCGGATGAAGGACATCACCTGTGCATGAGCTCGCCCTCGCCGATTCGGTAGTACGGGCCGCATTGCAGGCAGCCGACCAGGCGGGCATGGAGCGTCTCGAGCGTGTCCACGTCAAGATCGGCGAGCTACAAGCGATCGAGCGGGATCTTTTCGAATTCTCCCTCACCAACGTCATTCCCGCACAGGACCCGCGGCTGGAAGGTGTCGTATTCGAAGTGGTCGAGGAGAAGGTGCGCTTCCTGTGCCGTTCCTGTGGTCACGAGTACGGCCGTGAAGATGTCGACATCGATACCGACGGGGACGAAGGCGAGGCTGTGCACTTCATCCCCGAGCTATCCCACGCGTATGCCCGATGCCCCGAATGTCGGAGTCCAGACTTCGACATCACCGCGGGACGGGGCATCACCCTGTCGCGGATCGAGGGGTTCGGGGGATCAGACGATGAGTCTTGACCTCGATCCCCGGGCCGTTGTCGTTGCCGATCGGCTCGCCGGAGTCTCCCGGGTCGTCGGTGTCACCGGAAGTAAGGGTGGGATCGGCAAGAGCCTCGTCGCCGCCACGCTCGCTCTGGCACTAGCCGATGTGCGGACAAGAGTCGGGTTGTTCGACCTCGACTTCACCTCACCGAGCGACCACGTCGTCCTCGGGGTTGACAAGAGTTTCCCCAATGAGGAGTTCGGGATCGACCCGCATCGTGTGCATGGCATCGAGATGATGTCGGTCGATTTCTTCTCGGGCGATGCCGCGGTGCCACTCCGTGGTGATGCGGCGACCAGCGCCCTGTTGGAGTTGTTGGCGATCACTCGCTGGGGTGAGCTCGACGTATTGATCCTCGACATGCCTCCCGGGCTTGGCGATACCAATCTGGATGTGATCAACCTCCTCCCGCAGGTCGAATTCCTGCTGGTCGGCAATGGCTCACGGGTGGTGGTCGAGAGCGTGCGGCGTGCGTTGCAGCTCTTCGCCGAGCTCGAGGTGCCGATGGTCGGCTTGCTGGAGAACATGAAGCGTGGCGACGGGGCGGCGGTTGCCGATCTCGCCACCCGATTCGACGTGCCGTACGTCGGGGCCATCCCATATGACGAGACGGTTGAGGAAGCCCTCGGGGACGTGATCGCGCTGCGGCGGACCCGGGTCTATGCGGTGCTCCAGCAGGTGGCGGATTCGTATCTGAGGTAGCGGAGGGGATCCCGGCATCTACTTCCGTGGCTCGTCGTAGAAGACGGCGAGCTGAGCCGCAGCGGCGATGATTCCCGCTGCGACCAACGCCAATCCCACCCAACCGTCGAGGTTGTCTGCGATCCCAAGAGCGTGATCGACCGACCATTCACCCGGTCCGAGCATGGCCAGGGCGCCGGCCGCGACTGTGAGCACGAACACGTACTCCCATCCTTCGTCGGGGCGTGCGGTCACCCAGAAGCCGGCATGACGATGCACCGTCCAGAACGCCACCACCATCAGACTGACCAGCCCGGCCGTTCCCATGGAGGTGAGCAACCCGAGTGCGAGCGAGACACCGACTCCGATCTCGGCAAAGGACATGAACATCCATTGCAGCTTGGGACTCGAAAACCCCATGCCTTCGATCCACTTCATCGTCCCGGTCCGGTTCCTGAAGTGTTTGACCCCGTGTGCGACGAAGACGACACCGAGTGCGATCCGGAGAATGAGAATTGCTGCGTTGGCGGTAGTCATGGGACCTCCTATGACCTCCATAACAGCAACCACAGACGCCGTGTTCCAAACTGACGGGATCCCGATAGTCAGGCTGACTTCCAACAGGTGCGGTGGATGGCTGCTGCCGGGGACAGGTCGACGGTGGCTGAATCGAGAAGCGTGGCGTCTGCGGGGGCCATTGGAATTACCCTGGTCTCGCCGGAGGTGAGCGCACATGAAGACAATCGGTCTGCTGGGCGGGATGAGTTGGGAGTCGTCCATCGAGTATGAGCGCATCATCAACTCAGAGGTGCGCCGTCGCCTGGGCGGGGTCCACTCGGCCGACCTCATCCTGCGGTCGTACGACTTCGCTGCCATCGAGATGCTGCAAGCGGCGGGAGATTGGGATGCTGCCGCGGTGTTGCTGGCAGCCGACGCCCGCCGGCTACAGGATGCAGGTGCTGACTTCATCGTGCTGTGTACCAATACGATGCACGTGGCCGCCCCGACCATCGAGGCTGCCATCGACGTCCCGTTTCTCCACCTCGCCGATGCCACCGCCGATGCGGTCGTTGCGGCGGGTGTCGATGTCGTCGCCCTTCTTGGCACCCGCTTCACCATGGAGATGGGCTTCTACCGGGTCCGTCTCGAGTCACGCGGATTGACCGTGCTCATCCCGGACGCGGCCGACCGCACCGTCGTCCACGACGTCATCTACGACGAGTTGGTACAGGGACAGATCCGGGATGAGTCGCGCTTTCGCTACCTGGCCATCATCGACCGGCTGGTCAAAAGGGGGGCGCAAGGTGTCATTGCCGGTTGCACGGAGATCGAGCTGCTGGTGACACCCACAGACGTCGCCATCCCGTATTTCCCGACCACCCGTCTCCACGCCCTTGCTGCGGTGGACGCAGCGCTCGCGGAGTGATCAGCGCCGGTTGAGGATCACTACCGGGATCTCACGCTCGGTGCGGGACTGGTAAACGCGGTAGCCGTCGTATGCATCGAGAATCCGTGGCCACAGGCGCGCTCGTCGCCGCGGATCGGCAGTGGTGGCGGATACCTCGATGCGTGTTCCGTTGATCCGTATTGCCGCAGACGGGTGTTCTCGCAAGTTCAGGTACCACTCGGGATGTGTGTCCCTTCCACCCCACGAGGCGATCACCACCACGTCATCCCCGTCACGCAGATAGAGGAGGGGCACCGTATGCTCCTTGCCGGTGTGCCTGCCCATGGTGGTCAGCAACAGCATGTCGTTGTCGACCAGACGTCGCCCGATCCGTCCACCTGTGAGCCGGTAGAGGGCCTTGTGCAGGGTGGACAGATGCTTGGCCGTCTTGTCGCGCATTGGCGCAGGCTAAGCCATCACGCTGTCTTCCAACGTCGCTGGATTCTTCTACCATGTTGTGGTGACGATCCAAGACATTATCCGCGCCGTCGCCGATGCCGCGCTTAGCGACGATGAGCGGCTCGGGTTCCTGGACTTGTGTGAAGCGCGCTCGTTGAACGAGCTACTCGCAGACCGTGATCGCGTCCGCTCCTATCGGGCAATGGTCGAGAGGGGAATCGAGGACGGCAGGGACCTCGAAGGAAAGCTCGTAGCGCCGATCGCCACTGTATTGATCGCATTGCTCGAGAAGGCACACGAGTGGTCCTATGCAGAGCGAAGAGTTCTGGCAGGAGCCGTCGAGTACTTCATACGCAGTGACGACATCGATGCCGATTTCGCCTCCTCACACGGGCTCGAAGACGACGCCCGGGTGGTGATGGCCGTCGCCGATGCCCTCAATCGCAGTGACCTGGTAGCGGAGCTGCGAACTCTGCTCACCTGATCGCTTCTTGCGCTGAATCTGGCCGTATTTGGCCCGTATCGACGCCAGAAGCGGAGGGAGAGGGATCAGCCGAGTGCCACGACCAGAGCGTGTAGCAACAGACCGACAAGGCTGCCGACGACGGTGCCGTTGATGCGGATGAACTGGAGGTCGCGACCCACCTGAAGCTCGAGGCGATGGGACGTCTCGTCGGCATCCCACCGCTCCACCGTTGTCGAGATCAGCGAAGCGACCTCGGGCCCGGAGCGCTCGGCGAGGTGGCGAGCCAGGTTGCCGATCCAGGCGTCGACGTTGCGGCCGACCTCAGCATCGTCGAGCAGACGATGGCCGGTGGAAAGTGCCAGTTGTTCGAGACGCTGCCTCAAATCGGACTCGGGCTGATCGGCGGCTGCGCTGATGGCCTCCTTGATCGAAGCCCAGATTCCGTCGGTCCAGATTTTGAACTCGGGATGATCGAGAAGCTCACGCTTCAACTCGTTGCCGCGAGCAGCGAGATCAGGTGATGTCTTGAGTTGCTCGATCCATTCAACGATCCTCTCGTCGAGGATCTTCCGGATCTCGTGGTCCGAGTTCCTGGTGACGTCGGCAACGAACTCATGGAGGCTGACGTAGATCTTCTCGAAGACCAGATCGTTGACATAGGAGGGCACCCAGCCGGGAGCCTCCTCGTGGACCTTCTTGCGGAGCAGTTCGCGGTTGTCGGTGATGGTCTTGCCTATCCCGCGCAGACCCGCAGTGATCACCGCCTCGTGATGCCCACCGGCGATCGCCCTGTCGAGAATGTTGCCCAGCAGGGGAGCGGCGTCGACGGCCTCGATTCGGTTCGAGATCATCTCCCGGAGGCTGTCCTGGATCTCATCCTCATTGGCGGTCTCGGCCAGAGCCGCGATCACGCCTGCGACCTGTCTGGATGCGGCCCGGGCATTGTCCGGGGCGGCCAGCCATTCACCGAGGCGTTGGGACAGCCGGGCCTCGCTCACCCTCGCCACGAGTGCCTCGGGGTTCATGAAGTTGCGTTGCACGAATTCGCCCAGCCCCCGCCCGATGGCGTCCTTGCCCCTCGGGATGAGCGCGGTGTGTGGGATCGGGATCCCGAGGGGATGACGAAACAGCGCCGTGACCGCAAACCAGTCTGCGACGCCGCCGACCATCCCAGCCTCGGCCGTGGCCCGAACGTAGCCCGCCAAGCCGGTCCCGTCGGTGAAGGCGAAAGTAGCGATGAACACCAAAGCCGCAAGCACGAGCAGCCCGGATGCACCCAGCTTGATGCGACGAAGCCTGCGGGCGCGCAGTTCGTCGAAACCGGCCAGAAGATCGGGTGTGCTCATGGGGAGAAGGCTAGGAGATACATCTGGTGCTTCGACCCGACAGCCCGGTAGGTAGTTCCTGAGGCCCGCCCTTTCGGTAAGGTGACGCACTCTCGGAGAGCGAGCGTGGCAACAGACAAGGACACACGGAGGGTCGGGTTCACCGACGGGTTGCAGGCGATGATCCCGCTGCTACTGGCGATCGTCCCCTTCGGGCTCGTGCTTGGGGTCACCGCCGCCGGTTCGGTCCTCGGGGGCGGGCTGGGGATCGCAACCTCGCCGATCATCTTCGCCGGAGCCGCACAGCTGGTGACGGTGCAGTTGTTCGATGATGGCGCCACTGCGGTCATCGTCGTCGTCACCGCCCTCGTGGTCAACATCCGCCATCTCATGTATAGCGCTGCGCTCGCCCCGGACTTTCGCGAGTTTCCCAAGCGATCCCGGCTGCTGCTCCCATACCTGCTCACCGATCAGGCTTTTGCTCTGTCGACTGTTCAGTTCGAGAAGCACGAAGACCCCGTGTACAGACGCTGGTTCTTCCTCGGAGTCGGGCTGGGGCTGTGGGGCCCGTGGCAGATCGCCACCATCGCAGGCGTGTTGGTCGGAGCGCAGATCCCCGCCTCACTCGGTCTCGAGTTCGCCATCCCACTGGTGTTCCTCGTGTTGTTGATTCCGGTCATCCAGACCCGGCCGGGCCTATCGGCCGCGCTCGTGGGAGGGCTTGCCGCCGTCATCGCCAACGGTGCCCCGTTCCATCTCGGGCTCGTCATTGGCGCCGTTGCAGGTGTTGCGACCGGTGTCGTCCTCGAGAAGGTGGGTGAGCCGTGACGATGTGGCTTTCGGTGGCCGTGATCGGAGTCGGTACCTATCTGACCAGGCTGTCGTTCATCTCCTTCTTCGGGGAGAGGGAGATGCCGGCGTGGATGGAACTGCCGTTGCGATATGTCGCTCCAGCGGTCCTCGGAGCAATCGTCCTCCCCGCAATCGTTCAGCCCGATGGGGTTATCGAGCTGCTTCCATCCGTGAATCCCCGGTTCCTCGCCGGCGTGATCGCGGCCCTGGTCGCATACAAATGGCGGAACGTTTCGTTGGTGGTCGCCGTAGGCATGGGCTCACTGTGGCTGCTCGACTGGTTGCTTTGAGCTCATGGCTGGACGGCGAACACCCTGGCGATTGGTGACTCTGGCGATCCTGATCGTCGTGGTCAGCACCCAGCCGGTGTTCCTGCTCGGTGCCGCATTCCTCAGCATCGGTCCCGAGTTCGGCTTCGGCACGACCGGCCTCGGTGTGCTGACCGCAGGCTTCTTCTTGTCAGCATCCGTGGCCTCTGCCCCGCTCGGCCGTGTTGTCCAGCGCATCGGGTGGAAGCAGGCGGTCCGGTTCAACGCCACCGCATCCGGGGTGATTCTCGTGCTGATCGCCGGTGTTGCTCGAAGTGCCCCGGTCTTCGCGTTGCTCATGGTTTTCGGCGGCCTCGTATACGGGCTGTCGAATCCTGCGGCAAACCTGGCCCTTGCCGAGCATGTCGATCCGCGACGCCGGGCGATGACGTTCGGTCTCAAGCATGCCGGCATCCCTGCCTCGACTCTGGTGGCAGGTCTGGCGATACCTGCAGTCATAGTGCACTTCGGTTGGCGTAGCTCATACGCTCTGGCGGCACTGATCAGCGTGGCCGTATGGGCGCTCACCCTCCTCGCAGACGAGCCGGCCGCCCCACCGGCCGGTGACGACCCGGTTGGGAAGGTTGCCCCGTTGACTACCCGGCTACTCATTGGTCTCGCCCTTGGGGCTTCCCTGGCGACATGGGGAGCGATCGCATTGAGCACCTACCTGGTGGCGGCCGCGGTCGATCGCGGTCTCACCGAGTCACAGGCCGGCTGGTTGCTCTTCGCAGGGTCGGCGGCCAGCATTACCGCCCGGGTTGGTGTCGGTCGGCTCACCGACCGAATCGAGGGCAGGGGGTTTGCGGCAATCGCCGCACTCACCGGGGCCGGGGTACTGGTGTTCTTGCTGTTGGGGGTCGTCTCGGGTGCCTGGTTCATCGTGCTCGTGCTTGCCGCGTTTGCGACCGGATGGGGGTGGCCGGGGCTGATGACGTTCACGGTGGTCAATGCCAATACGGGGACCGCCGCCACGTCGTCGGGTATCACCCAGGCGGGGATCTTCTTCGGTGCCGGCGCAGGCCCCATTGTCCTGGGCGTTGTTGTCGACCGGTGGGGCTTCGACGTCATCTGGCTCGTGGTCGCTGCAACGCTCGCTGTTGCCTCGACAGTCGTTGCCACGGTCGGGCACATTGCGACTCGCCGCGGTCCGGCTTGACCGGAGCGAGCTTGCGCAGACGGCCGGAGATGCCAAGCTGTGACCGACTGCGATTGGAGTGTGTGTGAAGAAGATCATCGACTGGATCTTCACCGTCCCGTTTCTCATCTTCTTTGGGCTGACGCTTGCAGTCTTCGAGCCTATTGCCCGAATTGCCCGGCTGTTCGGGCTTCGGCCGATGGAAGTCACGATGGGTGTGATGCAACAGGCTCTACTGCGCGCGTTCTGGATCGCGGGCACCCGGCTCGACGTCGAGCGGTCCGACGAGATCCTGCCTCGAACCGGGTACATCATCATTTCCAATCACCAGAGCCTGTTTGACGTGCCGATCTTCGGCGGTCTTCTCTTCAGCAACTACCCGAAGTACATCGCCAAAAAGGAGCTCGGGCGATGGCTGCCTGCCGTTTCATTCAACCTCAGCCACGGCGGTAACGCGGTAATCGACCGCGACGATCCGAGACAGGCGCTGCGGGCTATTCGGGATCTGGGGCATGCCGCTCAGGAGCGGAATGTCGCCGTCGTCATCTTCCCGGAGGGGACGAGGTCGAGGGACGGCGAGCTCGGGGATTTTCGACTTGGCGGTCTCAAAGCGCTCCTCAAGGCAGCTCCGAACCTGCCGGTCGTGCCCACCACCATCGACGGCGCCTGGGAACTGCTCAAATACAAACTGTTTCCTGTCCCGTTTGGCACCAGGGTCAAGGTGCGATTCTCCGATCCGCTGCAACGGATCGCAGGGGAAGACCCCGTCGAGCTGCTCGATCGCGCCCGGCAAACGATCGAGGCTACCTTGATGGAGTGGCGAGCCGTCGATGCTTGATCGCTGTGAGTGTCACGATGAAGTAGCCCGGCTACACCGCTTCTTCCAGGACTGGTACCGGGGTGATCTCGATGTTGACGAATTCTCGGCCTGTGAACAGGCACTCGCTCCCGGGTTCACGATTATCACCCCATCGGGTGAGATCATTGACCGTGCCCGGATCGTTGACGCCATCCGCCGCCACCGGGGTGGTGAACCAGATCATTTCGAGATCAGAACGGTGCCCCGCTCATGTCAGCGGTTGCGTGGGCTCCACATCTCGACCTATGAAGAGCATCAGAACGGGACCCGATCGACCATCCGTGTGTCGACGGCTGTGATCGACGGATCACTGCGATGGCACAACGTCCACGAAACATGGATGACCACCACCGAGCTGTGACCCCGCAAAGGCCCGCCGTGTCGGCCGCGACGGACCTGGCCCTGGGGTTGTTCGATACGTCTAGAGATCGGTCCAGACGTATTGCACACCGGGGTTGTCCTTGCTGCTCTCGATCTGGAAATCCATCGACCGCACCAAATCGAGCATTCTGTGGTTGGCAGTGAGCACTTCGCCCTCCATCATGTCGAGACCGCGGGCGCGGGCGATCTCCATGAGACGGGTAAGCATGCGCTGGCCGATGCCGAGCCCCTGGAACTCATCCGAGATGACCACCGCAAACTCGCAACTCGTCTGATCCGGATTGGTCACGTAGCGGATAACCCCGTGCTCGATCTCCTTGCCACCCTCCCAGGTGACGGCAATGAGCGCCATCTCCCGGTCGTAGTCGATCTGGGTGAACCTGACCAGCATCTCGGGCGTGAGCTCATGCATCGAGTGCATGAATCGGAAGTACTTCGCCTCGTCCGACAGGTTCCGCACGAAGTCATCTTCGATTTGGGCATCCTCAGGACGGATCGGGCGGATTGTGACATCGCGCCCATCGGGAAGCTGGAAGACCGACACGAGATCGGTCGGGTACGGGTGAATAGCCATGTGCGCATAGGCGTCGGTGGATGGCTTGGGTACACCAACCACGATCCGGGCGTCCACGGCCATCGCTCCGACCTCATCGAGGATCAGAGGGTTGATGTCCATCTCCTTGAGCCACGGCAGCTCGCATGCCATGTTGGAGACCCGCAGGAGCACGTCGACCAGAGAGTCGACATTTGCCGCAGGCATGTTCCGGAACTCGCCAAGGGCCTTCGACACCTTGGTCTTGCTGATCAGGTTACGAGCCAGACGTTCGTTAATTGGCGGGATTGCTATGGCTGCATCCTCCATAACCTCGACGAAAGTGCCGCCTGCTCCGAAGCTGATTACCGGTCCGAACACCGGATCATTGACGACACCGAGCATCACCTCGCGACCGTTGGTGGTGCGGTGCATGGCTTCGACGGTTACACCCTCGATCCCGGCTTCGGGGCGCTTTGCCTGTACCCGGTCGATCAACTCCCGGAAGTTGCCTCGCACATCGGCTGCGTTGCGAATATTCAGCTTGACGCCACCCACGTCGGACTTGTGCGAGATGTCCTCCGAGTAGATTTTCATCGCGACAGGGAAGCCCATTGAGGTGGCAAGGATCAGCGCCTCCTCTGCGGATCGGGCGATACCGTTGCGTACAGTCGGGATATTGAACGCCTTGAGCAGGGCGATCGACTCCGGTTCGGTCAACACGGACCGCTTCTCGCTCAACGCCGACTCGATGATCAGCCGGGCAGCCTCGACGTTTGGTTCCTCGTGCTCGATCGGTAGCCGGCCCGGGGTTTGCAGCAGCAACTGCTGGTTGGCCTTGTAGGACGACAGGTAATGGAAGGCGTCAACGGCGGCTTCGGGAGTGTTGAAAGTCGGAATGCGGGCCTGCCGGAACAGCACACGTGCCGGCTCGACTTGCCGACCTCCCATCCAGGACGTGATGATCGGCTTGCGGTTGCTCTCCGATGCCTTCACGACGGCCTCCGCCACCTCGACCGGCGCCGTCATGGCCTGTGGAGTCAGGATTACGAGCACGCCGTCGACTCCAGGGTCCTTGAGAACGATGTCGATCGCCTCCCGATAGCGCTCTGGTGTCGCGTCTCCGATGATGTCAACCGGGTTACCGCGAGACCAAGTTGCCGGTAGCACCTCGTTTAGTGCCTTCATGGTCTCGTCGCCGAGATGTGCGATCTGGAGATCGACCAGCCGGGCATGGTCGGTCGCCAGCACGGCAGGGCCGCCGGCGTTGGTGATGATGGCCATGCGCTCGCCGACCGATTTGTATTTCGAGGAGAGAGTGCTGGCGGCGGCAAACACCTGGCTGATCGTGTCCACCCGAACCACGCCGGATCGGTTGAGGGCAGCGGTGAAGGCGGCGTCGCCACCCACCAATGCGCCCGTGTGCGACATCGATGCGGCCGCACCCTCGCTGGAACGCCCCGCCTTGATGGCAATGACCGGCTTGATACGAGCCGCGGCTCGCAGACCGCTCATGAACCGGCGGGCGTCGGTCAGGCCCTCCACGTACAGGATGATGCTCTCAGTCTTCGAGTCGGACGCGAGGTAGTCGAGAATGTCGCCAAAATCGAGATCCGCAGCGATTCCGGTGGAGACCACTGCCGAGAACCCAACATCACGAGTCTCGGCCCAGTCCAGGATCGAGGTACACAGTGCACCCGACTGCGAGACAAGCGCTACCCCGCCTTCAGCGGCGTTGCTGTTGCCGAACGTTGCGTTCAGACCGATGCTGGGTCGGATGATGCCGAGGCAGTTCGGGCCCATGAACCGGATGCCGTGCGAGCGCGCCGCATCTCGTACCTTGTCCTCTAGCGCACGTCCCTGCTCACCGATCTCACGGAAACCGGCAGACAGGATGATCATCGATTTGATGCCGTATACACCGCACTGTTCGACGATACCCGGGACTGTTCTCGCCGGCGTCGCTACAACGGCGAGGTCGATGTCTTCATCGATCTCGTCGAGGGTGTTGTAGGCCTTCTGACCTTGGACTGTCTCCCGCTTGGGGTTGATTGCGTAGATCTGTCCGTCAAACCCGGCATCGAGCAGGTTCTTGAATACGACTTGACCGACCGAATCCGGTGTCTCGCTGGCACCGAACATTGCCACTGATTTCGGATGAAAAAGGGCGCTCAGATAATGGGGACGCATTTGAGACTGGCCTCCTGGACCTTTTTGATTTCAACCATGTCTTGTCTCGGAGTTGACCGCTAGGGCCTGGAGGCCCCCTACCGCCGCCACCAGGCCTTGAGTTCGAGAGTACCGCGCTCGGAGCGTCTCTGGGAAATGGGCTACTCCACCGTTTATGCTCATCGGGAGCCGATACGTGCCGACAGGTAGATCATGAACCGAGGATCCGGAATGCGCCCCGATCCTGTGCTCGAGTTTGCGCGCCGTGCGGTTGCTCGCCTTGCGGCAGGCGGGGGGCTCATACTCGTCGTCGCCTCGATCATGCAGGTCGTGGCCGGGGAGCCCGGGGGCGTCATAACACTCGCCGCCTCACTCCCCACTACCGTGATCTCGCTCGTGGTGCTCCGGCGTGATCGACCCAACGCCATCGTGCTGCTGTCTCTGATCGTGTTGGCGGCTTTGGTCGCCGAAACCTACGCAGCGGTCTCCGGTAGCACGGATTACGTCGCAGGCATTGGTGGAGAAGTGGTCGTATTCGGGCTCGGCCTGCTTGCGGTTTTCCTCGCCAGGGAGAAGCCACGACTGGTGGCCGCGGGCTTCCTCGGTGCCGCTATTGGCATTGTCGTGATAGCTCAGGTGACGCTCAACGGGTTCAGCCTCGAGATCCTCACGGACCTCGTTGTCGTTGCTGCCGTGCTCGGCACCGTGATGTATGTCGAAATCCGCGTTCTCGAATTGTTGGCAGTGTCGCAGAACCGCTACAGCGATCTAGCCAAGGTCATTCCGGTTGCAACCTTTGAATTCGACGTTGCGAAGGTGATGGCTCGCATCCGTGCGCTCACAGGAGACGCTACGCCCCCACCGCTCGACGGTCTGTATGCGGAGTTGATGCGGCTCGTGCGTCTCTCATACACAAACAGGATGGCCGAAGCCCTCGTCGAAGTCTTCGGTCCTTGGACGGAGTTCATCTCAGGGCCGAATATTGCCCGGGCCCGTGATGTGCAGACGGCGATGCTTGGCGCTCTCCTCGAAGGAGGGGTCAGCGGCTCAGGCGAGGTCACGTTCGTGTGCCGAGATGGGACGGAGCGAGACTTCTTCTACCAGTGGGCACTTGGCCGCGTTGCCGGCCGGTCGGTTCCCGACCGGCTGGTGCTTGCAACTACGGACGTGACCCGTCTGCGCAAGGCCGAGCACGAGTTGGAGCGTCAACTGGAAGAGCGTGATCAGTTCGTTGCCAGTGTCAGCCACGAACTGCGTACCCCGCTGACCTCGATCATGGGTCTGACTGAGGAATTGGTTGCCCGTCCGAGTGACTTCGATGCACAGGAGCAGGCGGATCTCCTCGAGATCGTGGCCGCAGAGACCCGCGATGTCGTCGATATCGTTGAGGACTTGCTGGTTACCGCCAGGGCCGGGACCGGCAAGCTGACTGTCTCCCTCGAGCTTTGTGACCTCGGTGCCGAGGCGCAACGGGTTGCGGATCTGCTCGGCGATGTCGCTGTGGAGGGTACCCCCGTGCAGGCTATCGCCGACCCGGGACGGCTGCGGCAGGTGCTACGCAACCTCGTTTCCAACGCCCATCGATACGGTGGCAGCGAAGTCCGCGCTGTCGTAACAGAGCAGGACGGGTGGGCAGTAGTGGAGGTGCGTGATAGCGGAGGGCCCATACCCCACGACGACCGGTCGAGGATGTTCGAGGCATATGAGCGGTCAGCGGTGCCCGGGGTGGTTGGCGCAGTGGGCCTTGGCTTGCATGTTGCCAGGGTGCTCGCCCGACTCATGGGCGGTGACCTGGTCTACAGCCACGACGGGACGGAGAGCGTGTTCAGGTTGCGGTTGCCACTCTCAAATGAAGAGCTGGACATCGGCGGTGGCGGCGAAATCCAGGAACGCGGCAGCACCGGCAATGTCACAACCTTCGATGAGGTCTGAGTCCTCGACCCCCATCACTCCCATCGTCGTGGCGCACGCAAAGAACGTTACGTCCAGGCCGCGGGCCATGTCGATGAACTCTCTCAATCCCGGCATCCTTGCGTTCTTCATCCACCTCTTCATCATCCTGGTAGCTGCCGTGGTGGCCCCCGGCATGGCACCGAGCAGGTTGGGGAGCTGGATCGGCCCCGCCGGATTAGCCAGAGACGCCACCTTGAGTTTGTCGAGACGATCCTTGTGCAGGATGTCGAGCCCATAGAAGGTGAAGTAGATACCCACCTCCCAGCCGAGGCTGGCTGCGGTGGTGGCCAGGATCAGTGGGGGATATGCCTGATCCAGCGTGCCCTTCGATGCGACGAGTGCGAGGCGTCTCCGAGCGGCGGGCTCGGTCTCGGCCGCCGTCACGATCCGGGGCCCTTTTCGATCCAGAACACCTGCGTTCCGCCCTCAGAATCGGTGGCGACGAGCGTGTCCCCACGCTGGCGAGCCATGGCCGGGATGTCCTGGAGCGATCCCGGATCGGTGCAGATCAGTCTCAGCACCTGTCCCGCCTCCAGCTGGTTGAGTGCCATGCCGGCCTTGTAGACGGGCAGCGGGCACAGCAGCCCGCTGGTGTCGAGAGTCTCGGTTGCCTGCAGGTTGTTGGTAGTCATGGTCTTCCTTTCAGATCCTGGGTTGCCCGTCGTCGCCGAGGATGTCTGTGAAGTAGCTCGAGTACTTTGCGCCTGAGTCGGGGGAGATCCCAACGGCGACGTGCTGGTCGACATCAGCGAGTTGGCCGAGCACATATGCGACTGCGCCGGTTGACGGTCCGACAATCAGGCCCTCCTCGCGGTGCAGGCGCTTGGTCATCCCGTATGCGGTCTCGTCGTCGACTCTGATCACGTCGTCGATGACGCTCCAGTCCAGGATTCCGGGCTCCTTGGCCTCTGCAAAGCTCTTCAGACCGGGGATCCGGTGTCCCGGATCCGGCTCGATGGCGATGATCCGGATCGATGGGTCCCGCTCTTTGAGGAAACGGCCGGTGCCGGTGATCGTCCCTGTGGTGCCGAGCCCCGCCACGAAGAAGCGGACGTTTCCTTCGGTCTGGCGCCAGATCTCGGGGCCTGTGGTTTCGTAGTGGGCCTTGACGTTGTCCTCGTTCTCGTATTGGTTTGCCATCACGTAGCGATTGCCGCCCTCCGAGGCTGCCAGGGATCGAGCGAGGGCGATGGCGCCGTCCTTGGGGTGGTCAATCGGGCACAGGTCGTCCGGTGTCTCCCACACCTCGGCTCCGAGCATCCGCAACATCACCTTCTTCTCTTCGGGAACACCGTCGGGGATGGTGACGGTGAGTTTCTTGCCGGAGAGCGCAGCCAGCGCTGCAAGCCGCGATCGCAGTATTGCCTGACGACGCCTCGACGAGATCATGACCGTCGAGTTCACCGCGTTCAATGAGCCCTGCGAAGAGATAGGCAGCAGCGCGGTCCTTGACCGACCCGAACGGATTCATCCATTCGAGCTTCAAGTAGGTGTCGGGGGCAACATGGTTGAGCCGAACCAGCGGAGTCGGGTTGTTGACATCGGGGAGCAGGTCGCGGATGTCGCCAAATCGGCGCACCTCGGTGTCCGTGCCGAGCATCGTCCCGATATTCGAGATTGTGGCTGTCATGATTCTTCTCCAATAAAAAGAACCCGCAACGGCTTGCCGTCACGGGTTGCTGAGTGGTGTCCTCTTGGTGGTGCTACATCTCGTGCTCTCCGCGCGGCAGGCTGTTGTCTTGACAACAGCAACATGCAGCGGCGGCGAGAACGTATGTCATTGCTCTGCAGCGTAGCCCAGGTTGAGACGTCGTCAAGACGAATCGAGTTTCAGAGAGACAGACGGTCTGATCTGCGGTTGCTTGAAACGGCTCGGCGGCGGAGACGTGCGTCGATTGGTGTAGGTTCACCACATGAGATTTGGAGCATTTACCCCGCAAGGATGGCGTCTCGATCTGGTCGGTATCGAAACGGAAGAGCAGTGGCAGGCGATCCTCTCGGTTGCCAAGAAGATCGAAGCCGCAGGTTACGAGTCGGTGTGGGTCTACGACCACTTCCACACCGTTCCCGTCCCTACCCAGGAAGCCACATACGAGGCGTGGACGCTGATGGCGGCACTTGCCGCGGCCACAGACACCGTGCGTCTCGGCCAGATGTGCACGTGCAACGGGTACAGGTCCCCTGCCTACCTGGCCAAGGTCGCCGCCTCGATCGACGCTATCTCGGGCGGTCGGCTGGAGATGGGCATCGGTGCTGGTTGGTACGAGCACGAGTTCAACGGCTACGGGTACCCATTCCCCAAGCCGTCGGTGCGAATCGGCGAGCTCCGCGAGGCCGTCGAGATCATGCAACGCATGTGGACCGAGGATGAGGTCCATTTCGACGGTGAGCACTACAAGCTCGACGGGGCCATCTGCCGCCCCAAGCCCGTCCAGAGCCCTCACATCCCGTTCTGGGTCGCCGGTGGGGGTGAGAAGCTCACGCTGAACGTCACCGCTCGCTTTGGTTCCTACTCCAACTTTGGTGTCACGCTCGAAGAGTTCATCCACAAATCCGAGGTGCTGAGGGGCCATTGTGAGAATGTGGGCAGGGATTTCGACGAGATCGTGCGCTCGTCCAACTTCAACGTCGTGTGCGCTGAGACCGAGGCCGAGGTGGAGGACAAAGTACGGTCGATCCTCGAACGCTACCGGCCCTTCGTCACGGAAGACCGGATGGCGGGGCTGGACCGGATGTTTCGCGTCATGGCAGGGACACCAGAGCAACTCGTCGAGAGACTGCAGCCATGGGTCGACGCTGGGCTCGGCTATGCGATTGTCTACTTCCAGGAAGCCGCATACGACAGTTCCGGCCTCGAGCTATTCGCCCGTGAGGTGTTCCCGGCATTCCCGCGGTAGGCATCCGGGGCGGCTCACGCCGACGAACCTGGTACGGAGGTAATTCAGCTTGCGTCTGTTCCACGAGATGCGACAGCGGGTGATCGGGACGACAACCGGCTTGTTCGCCCACGCTCCCAATCCGCTCGAGCAATCCCTCGAATACACCGGCGATCCAGGGCTGTTTGGCCCGGGATCAGTGACGTGGCGGGTGATCGGCGACGTATCCACCTTCGTAGGGGGGATAAGGGCTCTGCTGGTACAGGCCGCTCACCAGGAGGTGGCGGCCGGTGTCGCCGACCATTCCCGGTATCAGGAGGATCCGCTTGGTCGTCTTTCTCGAACCTCGGCCTACGTGACCGCCACGGCCTTCGGGGCGATGCCCGAGGTCGATGAGGCGGTGCGTATCGTGCGGAGAGCGCATCGGCCCGTCGTCGGCGAGTCGCACCGGATGAAGCCGTACGCCGCAGACAATCCGGAACACGCCGCCTGGGTGCACAACGTTCTCACAGAATCCTTCCTGGTGAGCTACCAGCACTTTGGTAAGGAACGGCTCTCCCTCGAGGATGCCGACAGATTCGTCGCCGAGCAGGTCAGGCTCGGACGGCTGCTCGACGCGAACCCGTTGCCTCGCACCGCTCCCGCTCTTTCGAAATGGATTGTCGAGCACCCTGACGTCGGAGTGTCGCCGGGGATGGTGAACGCTGTTGACTTCTTGCGGCGACCGCCGTTGCCGTGGAATATCCGACTTGCCTACGGGGTGCTGTACCGGGCGGCAGCAGCCACGATCCCTGTGTCGATTCGCCGCGTTCTTGGTGTCAAACGGCGTCCCGGCGCAATTGTGATGGGGCGGATCACCGTTGGTGCTCTCCGGGCCGTACTCGGCTCGTCGCTCGCCTGGCGTACCGCTCTGACCAGGGTCAATGTTCCGCTCCCCGAAGGCCACCGCTTCCGCACCGCCTGACCCGAGCGCTTCTGGCGCTGGATCTGGCCAAATAACGACCGATCTGGACGCCAGAACGGTGATTTTCAGGGGAGCCAGTGGAGGTCGGTGTTGCCACCACTGATGATGACGCCGACCCGTTTCCCCGCGATCTCGGAGCCGAGGGTGCGAACGGCGGCGAGGCCGGTGGCTCCCGACGGCTCTACGAGGATTTTCATGCGATGAAGATGGAACAGTGCCGCCTCGATGATTGCTTGCTCGTCAACGCGCACGATCTCCACCCTTGCCCACCGCAGCGTGGCGAAGGTGAGATCACCCAGCGCGGTGAGCAGTCCGTCTGCAACCGTGGCCGGATTCGGCACGCGAGGTTGAATCTCACCACTGGCGAGTGATCGATAGGCATCGTCAACGGCGAAGGGCTCGGCCCCGACGATGCGGGCGGACGGCAGCATCGCCCGCGTGGTCACCGCCGTGCCCGACAGCAACCCGCCACCGCCGACGGGGGCGATCACCATGTCGAGTTCGCCGGCATCCGCAATCAGTTCGAGGGCGGCGGTTCCCTGGCCGGCGATGACCGCGGCATTGTTGTACGGGTGCACCATCGTCGCCCCCGTCTCGTCAATGATCCGCTGCGCCGTCTGCTCGCGTTCCATCTGCTCGCAGAATTCGATCGTGGCGCCGTATCCGCGCACCGCATCGATCTTCACCTGGGGAGCGTCCTCCGGCATCACAACTGTGCACGGGATCTCCCTGATCGAAGCGGCATAGGCAAGGGCTGCCCCGTGATTGCCTGATGAGTGGGTCACCACACCGTCGGCCGCGGCATCCTCGTCCAGGGACATGACTGCGTTGGTCGCTCCACGCGCCTTGAACGCACCGACCTTCTGGAAGTTCTCGCACTTGAAGAAGATCCGGCTCCCCGTCTCTCTATTGAGTGTCGCCGATGTGGCCACAGGGGTGCGGTGGACGAACGGTTCGATGCGCTCGCTTGCGGCTTCGACGTCGTCAAAGGAAACAGCTGGTTCCGGCACGCTCGCTCCGATGGAGAGTGGACTGCAAGTGTAGTTGGGGGTGGTCTCGGCCTTGCTAGCGCTGCTTGGCGCGTTTCCGGTCGCTCTCCGACAACAGGCGCTTGCGGACCCGGATGGACTCCGGGGTGACCTCGACCAGCTCGTCGGCGGCGATCCACTCGATGGCGGTCTCCAGCGTCAGCTCGCGGGCCGGCTTCAACTTGATCGCCTCATCGGTCTGGTGGGTCCTGATGTTGGTGAGCTGCTTGCCCTTGGTCGGATTGACCGTCATGTTCTGTGGCCGTGACGCCTCGCCGATGATCATGCCCTCGTAGACGTCGACTCCGGGGCCGATGAACAACTCACCCCGTTGCTGCAGGTTGTCGAGGGCGAAACCGGTTGCCTTGCCCTTGCGGTCCGCGACCATCGCCCCACCGCTGCGGTTGGGAAGCTCACCGGCCCATGGCATCCATCCCGCATGATGCTGGTGTACCAGAGCGGTGCCACGGGTCGCCGTCATCAGCAGCGATCGAAAGCCGAGCAGCCCCCTGGCGGGTGCCTCCAGCGTGACGATGGTGCGTCCCGCATCACCCGGTCGGAGGTCGGTCACCTTCCCCTTGCGGGGTGCGATCGTTTGGGTGACGACGCCGACGTACTCGTCGGGGACATCGACTACCGCTCGCTCCAGCGGCTCCTGGGGCTTTCCCTCGATCTCGCGGATGATCACCTCGGGTCTGCTCACCTGGAGCTCGTAGCCCTCGCGCCGCATCGACTCGATGAGCACGGCAAGCTGGAGCTCGCCTCTCCCGGCGACCTCGATGATCTCGGGTGATGGAGTGGAGCCGATGCGGATGGATACATTGCCGAGCACCTCACGCTCCAACCGACCCCGGATTTGTCTCGAGGTCAGGTATTTGCCCTCCCGGCCGGCGACAGGTGACGTATTTACACCGAAAGTCATGCGCAACACTGGCTCGTCGACCTCGACCCTGGGAAGCGGCACCGGGTTCACCGGGTCTGCGAGAGTGTCGCCGATCTCCACCTCGGGGAAGCCTGCGACCACGAAAAGATCACCTGCGGTTCGCTCATCGACTTCGCTACGGCCAACACCGGTGAACCCCAGCAGCTGGGTCAGCTTTCGCTTCAGCGGAGCTTCCTCCTCATTGGCGTGACACAGCGCAACCATCTCACCGCTGCGGAGCGTTCCTTCGATGACACGGCCGATGGCGAGCCTGCCCAGATAGTCGGAGGCATCGAGGTTGGTGACGATCGCCTGGAGAGGTGCCTCAGCATTCCCGGCCGGGGTTGGAATAGTCTCGATGATTGCGTCGAGTAGTGGGCTCAGGTCGGCTTCGGCGTCCGGGATGCCGATACCGGCCATGGCGATACCCTGCCTGGCGATGCAGGAGATAATGGGGAAGTCGATGTGGTGGTCGGCAGCGTCGAGATCGAAGAACAGCTGGTAGACCTCGTCGACGACCTCCTCGATCCTGGCGTCGGCGCGGTCTACCTTGTTGACCACGAGCACTGTGGGCAGGCCGAGGGCGAGTGCTTTCGAGAGGACGTATCGGGTCTGCGGCATCGGGCCTTCTGCGGCGTCGACCAGCAGCAGCACACCATCGACCAGCATCAGCGCACGTTCTACCTCACCGCCGAAATCGGCGTGACCGGGCGTGTCGACGAGATTGATTCGGGTGCCCTTCCATTCGATGGACGCCGCCTTCGCCAGGATGGTGATGCCACGTTCACGTTCCTGGTCGTTCGAATCCATAACACGGTCGACGAGCTCCTGGTGAGACTGGAACACGCCTGCAGCGCGCAGCATCGCATCGACCAGCGTGGTCTTGCCATGGTCGACATGCGCGATCAACGCGATGTTGCGAAAGGAGGGGTGGGACATCGCGCGGGATGGTAACCGACCTGCGGTGCTTCCGAAACCGGATAGACACCCCTCAGGGTGCGGTACGGTATCCGGAGAGAGACAAGGAGGCGTCGTGGCAAAGTTCCTGAAATTGTTGCTGATCCTGCTGTTGGCCGTCGGCATCGGTGTTGGTGTTGCCAGGCTCAACGAGCAGAAGCAGCGGTTCTTGGCGATGACCGAGGAGGAGCAACGGGCGTACATCGCAGACAAGATCGGCAGCAGGGTGTCTGCGGAGAAGCTCGAGGAGATCCAGAACGCCGTCATCGCCGCGGCCAGCGGCAAGTAGTCGTTTCCTTTCCTCAGCTGGTGTGCAGCTCGAGGACATCGCCATCTGCCACGTGGTGGTCGGGGCCGACCTGCTGGCCGTCGAAGCTGGCTTTGCCCCACACCCGCGCATAGCGCAATGCCCCGGCGACGTCCTTGTGCACGAGCCTGGCCACATCCCCGACGGTGTCTCCGGCCCGGACGGTGAACGGGCGGGTCATGTCGGCTTCCCGCCCCGGTACCTTGGTGTATACACGGACCACGTTCAGGTGGCTCACCAGCCAACTTCCCAGCTCATCGAGGCCTTCTCCGGTGATCGCGGAGACACCGGTAAACGGGTAGCGGTACCCGGTCAGCTCCTCGAAGACTTCAACATCCTGGCGATAGTCTCCCTCGAGGTCGATCTTGTTGACGACGAGCAACGTCGGCAAATAGACGGCGAACGGGTCGGGATCGACGATGCCGGCGGTGACGTCCCCGGCGCTTGGCCACCGCTCCACCAGGTGGATGCGTCGTTCGGCGAGCAGTTCGTGGAGGCTGGAGACACGGTCGATGGTTCCGGGGTGTGCCAGGTCGGTGATCAGCAGACAGCAGTCGGCGGGTTGGAGCGCGTTGCCAATCCACGGGATCGGGTGCTCGGGTGCCAACGATGGCAGATCGACAAGCTGGAGATGGATGTCCTCGACGGGCATCATCCCCGGCTTCGGGTACTGGGTGGCGAACGGGTACGGCTCCGAAGGGGAATGTGACCCGGTGAGGCGGCTGTGTAGCGCCGACTTGCCGCTGTTAGGTGGCCCGAGCAGAGCTACCTGCCCTGCCCCTTCAGGACGGACTACGGTCGCGGGCCCGCTCCTCGCCCCACTCCGTCTTGGGCCGGCGAGAGTTTCGTTCAGCTCCTTCATCCGGGTCTTGATATCGGCGCGGATGTGCTCGGTGCCCTTGTGCTTGGGAATGGTGCGATACATCTCGCGCAGACACTCGAGCCGCTCTTCGGGATCGCGTGCTTTGCGGAAAGCTGCCTCGGCTGTCTTGTACGCGGGAGTCACGTTTGCCGGCATGGTCTCATGATATTGCGGACGGCTCGACGATGTTCATCGCCCACAGGCGTCTCCAGTGCCGTTAGCATGGCGCCGCCGCCAAAACGGTGATACCGTCGAAACGGTGACTTGCCCCGCTCCTGACCAACGTTCACCCGGGTCTGGTCGAGTCAGTTGGATTGGTGAACGAGATAGGCACAAGCGCTAAGTATGAACATCTATGTGGGGAATCTCCCCTTCAATACCACCGCATCAGAGCTCGAGAATGTCTTTGGCGAATACGGGCAGGTCGATTCTGCGGCCGTGATCTCTGACAGGGAGACCGGTCGTTCTCGAGGGTTCGGCTTCGTCGAGATGAGCAGCGATGATGAGGCGCGTCGTGCGATCGAGGAGCTCGACGGCAGCCAGCTCGACGGACGCAGCCTCAAGGTGAATGAAGCGAGGGCGAGGCGCTGATCTGCTGAGTGCCTGAATCTGGGGGCTGACCGTGTAGCCGGTATATTGGCTACATGGTTGCCCAACATCGTCACGCACTGCCCTTACCCGAACATCTGATCTCGGATTCGCTCCGGGAGCGGATCGAGCGCGCTGATCGCAAGGACATAATCAGCTCGACGTACCCCTATTCACAGAAGATGGGGAGGGACGAGTATGAGTCCGAGAAGCGATTGCTCCAGATCGAGATGCTGCAGGTGCAGCACTGGGTAGAGGAGACCGGCAAGAAGCTCCTGATGATCTTCGAGGGTCGTGATGCCGCCGGCAAGGGGGGCACGATCAAACGACTCAACGAGCATCTGAATCCGCGCGGCGCCAGGGTTGTTGCTCTTCCCAAGCCAACCGAGGAGGAGCGTGGGCAGTGGTTCTTTCAGCGATACATACAGCGGCTCCCCACCGCCGGTGAGATCGTCTTCTTCGACCGTTCCTGGTACAACCGGGCGGTCGTTGAGCCGGTGATGGGGTTCTGCACTCCTGAGGAGCACCGTGCCTTCCTGCGGGAGGCTCCGCTGATCGAGCGGATGCTGGTGGAGAGCGGGATCATCCTGTTCAAGCTGTGGTTCTCGGTCAGTCGCGAGGAACAGCTGCGCCGCTTTCTCGCGCGTTCTCACGACGCGCTCAAGCAGTGGAAATTGAGCCCGGTGGACTTGGAATCGCTCGGAAAGTGGGACGAATACACCAAGGCCAAGCAGTTGATGTTCGATGCCACCGATACCGAGTACGCGCCCTGGACGGTGGTTCGGTCTGATGACAAGAAGCGGGCAAGGCTCGCCACCATGCGGTATGTGCTGAGCCGGCTTCCCTATTCCGACAAGAATGAGGACGTCATCGGGACGCCGGATCCCAGGATCGTCGGTAACCGGACCCTCATCTACGATGGTTTGGAGACAGCCTGAGAGTCGAGGCTCAGGCGACGGCCGCCCTGATCGCGGCGATGTGACCGGGGACCGAGCCACAGCACGCTCCGACGATTCTTGCTCCTGCTGCCAGCGCCGCCGTTGTGTACCCGGCCATGTCATCGGGCTGGAGCGGGTAGCTGACGACGCCTTCGATCACCCTGGGAAGACCACAGTTGGCCTTGGCGACCGTTGGGATGCCGGACGCGGCCATCTCTCCAACGGCGGCTACGACATCGTCCGGGCCAATGCCGCAGTTGGCACCGATTGCGGCCGGTGCTACGGCTTGTCGGTTTGCCCACTCGCCGAGCTGGGCTGCACCGACTCCCATCATCGTCTTCCCATGGGTGTCGAAGCTCATCGTCGTGACGACGGGAAGCCCGGTCGTGGTTGCCGCTTGATATGCAGTTTCGATCTCTTCGAGGGAGGACATGGTCTCGATCCAGAGCACATCGACACCTGCGCCGGCAAGAGCCTCGGCCTGTTTGCTGAACAACGCAAGGGCACGTTCCGGTTCTAGTGGACCGTACGGGGCAAAGAGCTCACCCGTCGGTCCCATGCTGCCAGCGACGGCAACCGCTCGCCCTGCGTCGGCCGCAACCTCACGTGCAATCCCGACCGCGGCGCGATTCAGCTCGGGGCCCCGATCCCCGAGACCGTAATGGTCGAGCCGGGGGGTGGTCCCTCCGAAGGTGTTGGTCAAGATGATGTCGGCGCCTGCGGCCACATATTCCCGGTGGATCTCGGCGATCAGCCCGGGACGTTCCACGTTGAGTAGTTCGGGGCATTGGCCAACGTTCAGACCACGCTCGAGCAGCAGGGTGCCCATGCCGCCGTCGGCGATCAGGGTCCTTCCCGATTCGAGCATTTCTGTGAATAACCGGCTGTTGGCCATAGCAACCTCCCGGCGGATTGTACCGCCGGTCGGGTCGATCACACCTGTGCAGGCTCGTCTTTGGCAGCCAGTACCCAGATGGAGTCCTCCAGCCAGTCTTCGATCGAGGCCGCCGCTCTGCGCCCTGCTCCCATCGCCAGGATGACGGTGGCGCCACCGGTGACGATGTCGCCCCCGGCGAACACACCGGGCATGCTCGTTCTGCCGGTCTCCTCATCAACCGCGATGGTGCCCCACCTGGTCTTTGCCAACGCGGGGACGGTGGCGAGCAGGAGCGGATTGGCGCCGTTGCCGATGGCGACGACGGCGAGGTCAGCATCGAGCTGCCTGACGGCACCATCGATCGGCTGTGGCCTACGGCGACCGGATTCATCGGGCTCGCCGAGCTCCATCTCCTGGAGGGTCAGCCCGGTGAGCACCCCGTCAGTACCATGGAAGGCTATGGGGGAGGCGAGGAAGTCGAAGTTGATTCCCTCCTCCCTTGCATGACGCACTTCTTCCCTACGAGCGGGCATCTCTTCCTCGGTGCGTCGATACATGATCCGCACATCGCCCGCACCGAGCCGCATCGCGGTTCTGGCACCGTCCATTGCTGTGTTGCCGCCACCAAACACAACAACTCGCTTGCCCTTGACGTCGAGGACGGGAGTGTCGTTGTCGTTGAGATATGCCTTCATCAGATTGACCCGGGTGAGGAACTCGTTTGCCGAGTAGACACCGATGAGGTTCTCTCCCGGGATGTCGAGAAAGCGGGGCAGGCCTGCACCGACACCGATGAAAACTGCGTCGTTCTCTTCCAGCAGCTCTTCGAGGGTGTAAGTCCGTCCGATGATGGCATTCATCTCGAACCTGACACCAAGCGTCTCGAGCCCTGCGATCTCGGCGTGGACAATCTCCTTGGGGAGCCGGAACTCGGGGATTCCGTAAACCAGCACGCCCCCCGGCTCGTGCAGCGCTTCGTAGACAGTGACTCGGTGGCCGGATTGGATGAGGTCACCGGCACAGGCGAGGCCTGCTGGTCCGCTGCCGACGATGGCAATGCTCTTGCCGGTAGCCGCGGGAACCTCGGTCACGCTGTGGAAACCTTCGTTGCGCACGTAATCGGCGACGTAGCGCTCGAGATGGCCGATGGCAATAGGGCGGTCCTTCTTGGCGAGGACACAGGCGCCCTCGCACTGGTTCTCTTGTGGGCAGACGCGACCACACACCGCAGGGAGCAGGTTGTCGCGCTGAATTACCTCGGCGGCGGACGCTATATCACCCCGGGCGATGTGGCCGATGAACTCATCGATGTGGATCCCGACCGGGCAGCCCTCAACACACTTCGGCCTGGCGCATTCGAGACACCGCATCGCTTCGAGTTTGGCCATCTCTGCAGCGAATCCGAGATTGACCTCATCGAACGAGCGGGCCCGCTCCGCAGCATCGCGCTCGGGCATGGCTACCCGGTCGAGCTTCATCCGCTCCTTCTTGCTGAGGGGCTCGGTCATGATCCCGTCTCCATCTTGCACTGCTCGTTGAATGCTTCGAGTCTGGTTTTCTCGAAGTCGAGGTAAGACTGGTTGCGTCGGGCGAGCAGATCGAAGTTGACCTCGTGAGCGTCGAATTCAGGACCATCGACACAGGCGAAGAACGTTTGCCCGCCAACCTCCACCCTGCAGCCACCACACATCCCGGTGCCGTCGACCATGATCGGGTTCAGCGACGCAATCGTCTTGAGTCCGACGGGTCTTGTCACATCAGCCACCGCTCTCATCATCGGGACCGGGCCTGCAGCAAACACCACGTTGACTTCCTCCGCGGCCAGCACATCGGCGAGCGCGTCCGTGACGAAGCCAGCACGCCCGTAGGAGCCATCGTCCGTGCAGGGGATGATCTCGGCACCGGTTGCGATGATTTCTGGCTCGAGCAGCACGTAGTCACGACTCCGTCCACCCACGATGGCGACAACGCGGTTTCCGGCAGCTCGTAGCGCCGCCACCACCGGGTAGGCAATGGCGGTGCCGACGCCACCGCCGACCACTACCGCAGTTCCGTAGTCCTCGATCTCGGACGGCTTCCCGAGCGGCCCCGCCACGTCGGCAAATGCTTCACCAGTCTCCTTGGTGTTGATCTGTCGCGTCGTCTTGCCGATACCCTGGACAAAGAGCGTAATCTGCCCCTTCTCCCGGTCGGCAGCGGCAACGGTGAGCGGGATGCGCTCCCCGGTGGTCTCAACGCGAAGGATGACGAACTGGCCCGCTTGCCAGTGACGGGCCACCTGGGGAGCATCCACCACGAAGCGTTTCACCTCGGGCGCAACGAACGAACAGTCTGTGATGCGATACATGCCTCGAGAACCTGGTCGACTGTCTCCACCGTTGTGGACCGGTGGTTCCAGGACAAGGGGAGTTAGGCCCAATCATCTAGGTCCTTTTCCGCGAGCCGTCGGTCGTATGGATCACTTCATCTTCTGAGCAACTATGCCGACAAGGACAAGATGCGTCCGTTTCTGCCCGGATCGTCGTTGAAACCGTTGCTGCTCCATGAGATGCAGGGGGTCTTTGTGCGCCTCATTCGCACGGCCGCGGTTGGGGCGGGGCTGTTCTCCGTGATTATCGCCATAGCCAGCGGCGATGATGGCATGTGGGTGCTCGCCGCCAGTTCGGCGGTTACCGCAGCTCTCGCGACCCTCTTGATCGCAGCCGACTGCGAGAACGTGGTGCTGGCGTTGGTGCCTGCATTCCTGGGTATTGTCGCCACCGGTGCCGTCAGTCAAGTGCACGACCTGAGGCTGTTCTCCTCCCTGGCGTTGGTGTTCATCGGTACCGCCGCCGTCATGCTCCTCAACGGGACTACCCCGGTCTTCCTCGCTGCATACACGGCGCTGCTGGTCGCCTCCCCGCTGGTGTGGCACGGCTGGGGCGTTTCGGCGTTGATCGACGGGACGATCATGGCGGGAGGCTTCCTGACTGCGTCGATCGGCATGCAGTGGATTCGGGACCGTTCGGCAGACTCGGCGAGCCGGTTCCTCAATCTGTTCGAGAAGGCTCCCGTTTCGCTGTGGGAAGAGGACTTCTCCAAAGTGGGCACGTGGCTCGAAGGACTGCGCGCAACGGGCGTCACCGATCTGCGAGGGTATCTAGCCGCAAACCGGGATGTTCTCAAAGAGGGGATGTCGCTGATCGAGGTGGTGAGGGTCAATCGCGAGGCGGCACGATTCCTCCAGGTGGACGACCCATCGGATCTGGTCGGCCCGCTCCGGTCCGAGACCTTTCCCGACGACGAGCTTCCCTCGATGGTTGCCCAGTTCGAGGCGATCTGGAATGGCGCAAACCAGGTAACGACAGAAGTGCGACACGGCCACACGCTGCAGGGCAACTATCTCGATGGCTTGTTGCACTGGGCCGCACCCGACCGGCTTGGGGAACCGGACTTGAGCCGGGTGATCGTGTCGGTCGTGGACGTCACCGAGATGAACAACACGAGGCGGAGCCTCGAGCAGTCTCTCAAGTCCAAGGACGAGTTGATCGCAACCGTGAGCCACGAGTTGCGAACACCGCTTACAACCGTTGTCGGTCTCTCCACCGAGCTGAGTGACGCCTACGACGAATTCTCCACTGAGGAGGCCAGAGACCTGTTGCAGATGATCGCCGATCAAAGCATGGAGGTTGCGACCATCGTCGAGGATCTACTGGTAGCGGCGCGGGCCGAATCCGGAACGCTGAAGGTATCAAAGGCACCCGTAGACCTACATATGGAGACCAAGACCACCCTGCGTGGTCTCGACATCGAGCAGGAAGTCGACTGTCATACGGTTGGTGTGGTGCCGACGGTGTACGCCGACTCAGGACGGGTGCGTCAAATCCTTCGCAACTTGTTGGTGAACGCAAAACGATATGGGACTCCCCCGGTGCGGATGGTCGTGCTCGAGAGGGGAGAAGCGGTCTGTGTCGAAGTCCGCGACCACGGCGAACCGATCGCCAAGGATGAGGTGGACAGGATCTTCGATCGCTACTACAGGGCAAGGCAGACTCCCGGTGTTACTGCCTCGGTCGGTCTCGGTCTCACCGTCTCCCGGGAGCTTGCCCGGCTGATGGGCGGTGACCTCACCTATCATCACGACGGGGAGAGTGTCTTCACGCTGTCGCTCCCACTACCCGAGGCCCCGGAGCAGGCTGCTTCAGCCTGACCCACCCCGTGTGCGGCAGCCCGAGGCGGTGCGCACGACTCTCGTTGTCTCTGCGATCAGACGAACGTGGCGAAGAGCTCCGCCATGATTCCCGCTGCCAGCGGCGCCGAGACCGAGGACACGAAGGAGAGGAAGTCGACCGGTGCGTCATGGTCGGCCCGATCGGAGATGAGGCGGAACACGGCGAATGGGACGCTCCGCTCGGCGCACACCTGGGCAACTGCGGCACCCTCCATCTCAACTGCGAGTACATCGGGGAGTCTTCGCCGGAGGTCGGCAGCTGCCTTTGCATCGCTGATGAACCGATCCCCAGACCCGATCAGTCCCCGGTGCATCCTCATTGATTCCGGGTGAAAGCTCGGAATCGACCCGAGCGCGGTCTCACCGGTTGTTTGCGTCCGTAGATAGCGGTCGACCGCACTCGCAAGCTGCTCGGTGATATCCGGGTCGGCGGGTATCTCGGCGATGCCGAGCGACGGTATCACATACGGACTGAAGATCGGGCTTGCGTCGTAGTCGTACTGGATGAGCCGGTCGGCGATGACGATGTCGCCGATTTCGACGCCGGGTGCTATTGCCCCGGCCACTCCTGCAAACAAGACCAGTCGTGGCTCGAACCGGCACAATATGGATGCCGTGGTCGCCGCGGCTGCAACCTTGCCGTATCCAGAGATTGCGGTGACCACATCAATGTCGGCGATCTTGCCGGTGTGACAGGTCCGCCCGAGGACATCATGGGAGGACATTCGGGAGATGAGCTCCTCGATCGAAGAGATCTCTTGCTCCATGGCGCTCAAGATCGCAACCGGCTGCACGGGAGGTACCTCCTCAGCGACACGGTAATCGGAACCGGCCACGACAATCGGCACCGACTCGGATGCGGTGCCGAAAGAGATGTTGAAGAGAGGCTACTTCTCTACTTTGTGGCCGTAGCTCATCCGACGAATGCGCTGCTCGACCTCCTTGGCCGCATCTTCGTCGAAGTCGTACCCGCCGATGCTCTCGAGCCGCTCCTTCATGATGAGTTCGCGAGCCCGGGCGGACGAGTCCCCGGTGCTTCTGGCGTTTTTCTTGCGTGAACGTCGGATCATGCTTCTAACCATCGGCGAAGGTGCTCTTCAACTAAAGCAGAGACTTTACCGACCTGGCGATTTCAGCGCCTATTTGAGTCGAGCGACCCACTGTCAGGCCATGTTTCGCTCGACCTGGCGGGTTGCGACGATGATTGCATCAATCGAGTCGACACCCTCATTGGTCAGCTCTCTCATGAACAGCAAGGTCCTGCCGTGAGCAGCGGATCGCTCCTTGAGATACTTCCGCACCGCCTCTCGGGGCGCCCGTGATCCTGCCCGGGCCAGGATCTGTTCGGCTACCCGTCGGCGCAACGAGACGAGATCCGCAGCCGCGGCTTGTTTGGCGAGTCGTTCCCACCGATCCGTCGGTTCGATCGATGCGATCTGTGCCTCGAGCCAATCGATGCGGATGGCACGGCCGAGGCGGAAGAAAACGCCGGACACTTCGGCAACGGAACGCCCGGTGTGCTGGGCCAACTCGATGATGTCGGGGGCGTGCACGAGATCCTCGATGAAGGCGTGATCGCGGGCGATGGCTCGTGGAATGCCGAGGGAGACCAGCTTGTCGGCGGTGGCAGCCCGTGCCCGCTGCCATGCGTTTGCGCCCATCGTCCCGATTGATTCGGTGAGCGATGCAAAATCATCGGCGAATGTGGCAATCGCCTCATCGATGGACGCAGGCGACGACGGGTTGTTCAAGAACCAGCGTGCGGTTGTTTCCACCAGCCAGTCGACATTGTTGAGGAGACGGCGGATCAGATCCGGCTCGATATCGCCGACCAGAGCCTCCAGCTCGGTCCAGCGTCGCTCGGCGCCCGTGATGGTGCGGGCTATTCGGTACGCCTTGACCACCATGGCAGGGTCTGCACCGGTTTGGTCCATCAACCTCATCACGAACGTGATCCCCTCCGAGTTGGTCACCTGGTTCGCCAGAATCGTGGCGATCAGTTCGCGCCGCAGAGGATGGTGCGGCACAAGGTGGCCGAAACGCTCGATGACCGGTGCCGGGAAGTATTCGCGGAGATCGGTGAGGAAATGCGGGTTGTCGATGACGTCGGAGTCGAGCAGCGCCTCGCACAGGCTGCGCTTGGCATATGCAAGGAGCACGCATAGCTCGGGTTTGGTCAGCCCCTGACCGTTGTGTGCCCTCTCTCTCATCTCGTCGGCCGATGGCAGATACTCGAGCGAGCGGTCGAGCAGACCCTGGGACTCGAGTAGCTCGATTCCCTGCTCATACGCCTCCATGGAGGCGGCGGAATGCGCCGCCTCCTGGGAGAGGATCTGGGCTTGGAGGAAATTGTCGTAGAGGATGGCGGAGGTGACATGGTCGGCGACCGCAGTAACCAGGTTGTCGCGTCCGGTGCGGTCGAGCTCACCACGCTCCTCGGCGAGTCCGAGCAAGATCTTCAGATTGACTTCTCGATCAGAGCAATGGACTCCCGCCGAATTGTCGATGAAGTCGGTGTGTACCGAGCCGCCGGCCATGGCAAACTCGATCCTGCCTCGCTGGGTGAGACCGAGGTTGCCACCTTCGCCGATCACCTTGCACCGAAGCTCGATACCGTCAACCCTGATGGCGTCGTTCGCCCGATCGCCGACCTCTGCATTTGTCTCATCACTCGCTTTGACGTAGGTGCCGATCCCTCCGTTCCAGAGCAAGTCAACGGGTGCCTTCAGCACCGCGTGGATGAGTTCGTTTGGCGACATAGTTGGCGCCTCGATGGCGAGTGCGGCGCAGGCCTCCGGCGACAGCGTGACCTCCTTGGCGCTCCGTGAGAACACGGACCCACCACGAGATAGCAGCTTCGCGTCGTAGTCCCTCCAGGAGCTGCCCGGTTGGTCGAACAGCCGTTTCCGCTCGGCATAGCTTGTCGACGGGTCCGGGTTGGGATCGATGAATATGTCCCGGTGGTCAAACGCAGCCAGGAGGTGGATCTGCTCGGAGAGCAGCATCCCGTTACCGAATACGTCGCCCGACATGTCGCCGATGCCAATGACAGTGAACGGCTCATCCTGAATGTCGGTCCCGCGTTCCCGGAAGTGATGTTTGACGGATTCCCAGCCACCTCGCGCCGTTATCCCCAGTTTCTTGTGGTCGTATCCATGGGCTCCGCCGGAGGCAAACGCGTCGCCGAGCCAGAAGTCATAAACGGCGGCAACCTCATTTGCGGTGTCGGAGAGAGCGGCGGTGCCCTTGTCGGCGGCGACGACCAGATAGGGGTCGTCGCCGTCATGGATGCGCACATCGGCTGGATGTACCACCTGGCCATCCACCAGGTTGTCGGTAAGGTCGAGCAGACCTTCGATGAAGGTCGTGTAGCGCAGTCGAACCTCTTGACGGATATCGGTGATCTGGTCGGAACGCCGACGCAATACAAAGCCGCCCTTGGACCCGGTTGGCACGATCACCGCGTTCTTGGTCATCTGGGCCTTCATGAGCCCCAGTACCTCGGTCCGATAGTCCTCGCGTCGTGTGGACCAGCGGATCCCACCGCGGGCGACCATGCCGCCACGCAGGTGGATGCCCTCGACCTCAGGCGCGTACACGAAGATCTCATAGAGGGGGTGGGGGAGTGGCATGTTCGGGACCTGGGGCGATCGCAACTTGAAGGCGATACTGTTGCGAACCGTCAGGAAGAAGTTGGTGCGCACCGTGGCGTCGATGCTGCCGAGGAAGCTGCGCAGGATACGATCCTCGTCGAGCGAGCTGACCCGATCGAGTGACTCCACGATGTCGGCGTGAATCTCGGCTGCTCTCCCGGCGTCGCCGACCGGGTCGAAGCGCGCTTCGAACAGCCGGAACAGCTTGGCGGCGAGTTTCGGGTGGGAGGCCAACGTCGTGTTCACGTACTCGGCTGTGAACGTTGCGCTCACCCGCTGCATGTAGGTGCGATACGCCCTGAGCACGCTGATCTGATGATGATCGAGTCCGGTCGAGATGAGTAGCCGATTCAGTGAGTCCGATTCAGTGCGGTTCTCGAGGACGGCGTCGAGCGCTGAAGCGATCCGGGCTCCGTTGCCGGCGATGTCGAGCTGGGCCCTGCTCCGGGTGAGCACACCAAAATCGTGGATGAACACCTCATCGTCACCACCGTTGAGCCGGGTCGGCACTTCCTCGACGATGTGGAGGCCGAGTGCTACCAGATGTGGCATGAATCCCGAGAGGGGCATCTTGTCTCTGCGCCGATACACGGTGAGCCGGGTGAGCGTGTCGCGACCGGGCTCGGGCACCTCGTTCTGCAATCCGATGACCAGCTCTTCGCCGGAGCGATATTGCTTGTCGAGCTCCATGATGTCACCGGCTGCAATGCCGAGCTGTACCGACGTGCGGTAGTAGTCGGGGAATCTGGGGGCCCAGGCGGCAGCCATCCGCTTGGCTTCCTGTTCCCCGACGCGTGTGGTGAGCTCGTCGGTGACCCGATCCTGCCAGGTCGTTGTCATCGCAACGACTTCTTGCTCGAGCTGACGGAACGGGACTTCTGGGATCTCGCCTTCCGTCACCCACACTGTGAAGTAGATCTGCGCCGGATCGGTCTCTCCGAGGGCGAGGTGATAGTCGACCGAGGTTCCGTTGAAACGGTCGAGGAACAGCTGCTGAAGTCGCTTTCTCAGCGGCCCATTGAACCGGTCCCGGGGCAGCGCCACCACGATGGCGACACTCCTGTTGAACAGGTCGCGGCGTAGAAAGAGCCGCACGTTCTGGCTCTCCCGCAGCTGGACCAGTCCGATGACCGATCGGCGCAACTCCTCGACCGGGGCCGAGAACAGCTCTTCCTTGGGGAAGGTCTCGAAGATCTCCACGGTTGCCTTATGGTCGTGCGTGCCCTCGATCAGGTCTTCGGCTTCAACGATCTGTTGCAGCTTGTGATCAAGCAGAGGAACCTGTGCGGCGGGGGCCATATAGGCCTTGGATGTGAACAGCCCGAGAAGCCGCGCCTCACCGTTGATGTTCCCGTCCGCCCCGACGGTCCGGATCCCTACGTAGTCGAGCTTGACTCTGCGATGGACGGTAGAGACGCTGTTGGCCTTCGTGATCACTAGCAGGTCACCCGACTCGTAACGTTCCCTCAGCTCCGGTTTGAGGTCGGCGAGTGGCACCGGTTCGCGATAGGCAGAATGTTTCTCTCCTCTCAGGATGCCGAGTCCCGACCCCGGAATGACCGCGAGCGACTGCGTGCCTGCTACGTCCTTGATCTCGTATTCGCGATAACCGAGGAAGATGAAGTTGAGGTCGAGCAGCCATTCGAGGAAAGACTCAGCAGCCTTGACCTCGCCGGAGCCGTAGCGATTGGCCGCTTCGTTGACCAGTTCGATCATGCGAGGGATGCGGCTCGTCAGTGGCTCGAAGTCGTCGACCGCACGCCGCACATCGCCGAGAGTACGCACCACTTCGTCGTGGAGCCGTTCTCGCTCGGCGGCTGTGAGCATCCTGTCGAGGTGATAGTGCTGGACCGACTCTCTGGTGGCCGCAGTCCTGGCGGGTGTGACCTCGATCAGGTACCCGTCTTCGTTGCGTACCGTGCCGATGACCGGGTGGATGACGTGGGTCACTTCGACGTCCAGGCTCTGGATGGCGCCAATCACCGAATCGACGAGGAAGGGGCGATCGAGGGTCGATACCTCGACAACGGTTCCCAGGGCCGGGTAGCCGTGGTTCTCGAGTGACGGGTTGAAAACCCGGACTGCAATAGGGTTGAGACCGCGCCCGCTCGCAAAGTTGAACACCCCGACTATGTGCGTCGCCAACTCGAAGGCGGAGAGCTCCAGCAGCGGTGCCTCACCGACTCTTCGCATGTAGAGGCGGGCAAAATCCTCGACTACCGGGACCGAGTCGGCGGGCACCAGGTCGGCAATGTGCTCGACGGCGGCTGCGACCAGCTGTGGTTCCGTCCCCTTGGGCATTTCCGGTATATCCACTGGTGCCAGCCTACCGAGGCTCAGCGCCGTAAGCCACGGTTCGTCTCAGTTCCGAAACGGCTCACCGGTGCGCGCGATGCTCCTCGAGAATCCCGGCAGGGCGGTAGCGTTCGCCATGGTCCTCGGCGAACCGGTTGAGCTTGTCGACGAGGCGGGCAGCTCCCACCCGGTCCACGTAGCTGAACGGGCCACCGGTGAACGGGGGGAACCCGAGGCCGAATATGGCTCCGATGTCCCCGTCGCGCGCCGAGCGCAGGATTCCCTCCTGCAGGCAGAGAGCCGCCTCGTTGACCATCTGGAGTGCGAGTCGGTCCTGGATCAGGCCGCGTGCCATGGTGTGGCGTGGCGGTGCGCCGAGCACCGCATAGACTGATTGGTCGACACCTTTGCGTTCCCCGTCCTCATATAGATAGAACCCGCGGCCGTTCTTGCGGCCGTATCGCTCATCGGCGACGAGCCGGGCGAATCCGTCGGGGGCGCTGAGCCTGTCGCCGTACTGTTGGACCATCACCTTGCCGACTTTGGCTCCGACGTCGATTCCGACTTCATCGGTGAGCTGTACCGGACCGACCGGGAAGCCCCAGGAGACCATCGCTTTGTCGATGTCTTCGATAATCACCCCGTCTTCGAGTAGCCAGCCCACCTCGTTCATGTAGGGGGCGATGATGCGCGAGGTGTAGAAGCCGGTTCCGTCGTTGACGACGATGACCGTCTTGCCCTGCCGCTTGCCGAATGCAACCGCGGTGGCGGTGACCCAGTCCGCCGTCTTCTCGGTAACGATCACTTCGAGCAGCGGCATCTTGTCGACGGGTGAGAAGTAGTGCATGCCGACGATGTTCTCGGGCCGTTCCGCTTCCTGGGCGATGAGGGTGATGGGGATCGACGACGTGTTGGAGGCAAAGATGGTCTCGGGCCCTGTGACGGCCTCTACCTGCTGCACCATCGACCGTTTCAGGTCGAGGTCCTCGAACACGGCTTCGATCACGAGCTGGATGTTGCCGAACCCGCTCCATTCGCTGGTACCGGTGACGAGGTGGCGCATCTTGTCGGCGTCACGCGGCTTGAGCCTGCGGCGTTTCACCTGTTGGTCAACGACTTTGCCGACGTACGACAGACCACGCCGAACACCGGCTTCATCGACCTCCTTGATCCGGGTGCGCACCCTGGCTCTTGTCGTATTGACCGATGCGATACCGCCACCCATGAGACCGCCTCCGAGCACCGCGGTGTCGGTGACGGCGATCGGTGCCGCATCGGAGTCCACTCCGGTGTCCCTCTTCAGCTCCTGAGTGGCGAAGAACACCGACATCATTGCCTGCGCCTCAGGGGAGACGACCAGTCTCTTGAATTCCTCCAGCTCCGTGCGATATCCCGTTTCGATACCATGATCGATACCGGCTCGTACGGCGCGCAATGCTGCCGGCGGTGCCGGGTAGTTGCCCCTTGTCGTCTCCAGCATCTTCTCTTCGGCTTTGCTGAACAGCATCCGGCGTCCGACGGCGTTCTCCTCGAGGGCGAGCTGTTGGAGGTGACTCGGGGCCAGAAAGCTTCGTAGCCTGCCAAATCCCGTGCTACTCGACTCGTGGGGTGCCGGATCGATGGTGGCTTCCAGCGCTCGCTTCCTGGCGATGTCGAATAGCACTTCGGCGGGGCACGCCTCGTCGATCAGTCCCATCTTGAGGGCTTTGCGGGGCCGGGCGGGGCGACCGGTCAGGATCATGTCGAGTGCGGCCGCGATACCGATGAGCCTGGGGAGCCGCTGTGTCCCACCGGCGCCGGGGATCAATCCGAGTTGTACTTCGGGCTGTCCCAGCTGGGTCTTGCTCTCATCGTTGGATGCAATCCGTATCGAGCAGGCAAGCGCCAGTTCCATGCCGCCGCCCAGACATGCCCCATGGATAGCAGCTACCACGGGTTTGCCATGCTCGGTGCTGAGTTTCTCCAGCCGCATGAAGCCCTCGTGGGCCTGCTCCAGCAGGCCGAGGGCGGTGTCGGCGTCGTCGAGGGTTTTCAACCAGCGGATGTCGGCACCCGAGAGGAAGTTGTCCTTCTTTGCCGATCCGATGACGAGAGCCTTGATCTCGTCGTTCCCGGCAACATGGTCGATCACGGCGAAGAGATCGGCGGCCAGCTCAGGGCCGAGGGTGTTGAACGGCTCGTCCTGCTTGTCGAGTAGCGCGGTTGCGACGCCATCTTCATCGATTTCGAATCTGATATGAGTGAGGTCCACGGTGAGGCTCCTTTCAGCGCTCGAGGATCAGGGCTGCACCGAGGCCGCCTGCAGCACACTGGGTCACAAGCGCGGTGCCCTTATCGCGCCGCTGTAGCTCGTTCGCCATGGTGAGCGCCTGTCTGGCGCCGGTGGCGGCAAACGGGTGGCCGAGCGAGATCGAGCCTCCGTACAGGTTCAACTTCTCGGGGTGGATCTCTCCTATCGGCTCGTCACGACCGAGGTACTTGCGAGCCCAGCCCGATGAGGCGAATGCCTGGATGTTCGACAACATCTGGGCTGCAAATGCTTCATGCATGTCGATGACATCGATGTCTTCGAGCGTCATTCCGGCACGTTCGAGGGCGACCGGGGTGGCAAACGACGGGCCCATCAGCATCTGCCAGGATGGATCCAGGCCTGTGAAGGCCCACGACCGGATGTACGCCTTGATCTCGAAGCCGAGCTCTTTGGCCTTCTGCTCTTCCATCAGCAGCACCATCGCGGCGCCGTCGGTGAGCGGTGACGAGGTGCCCGCAGTGACCGAACCGTACCTTCTGTCAAAGGCAGGCCTGAGCGAGGCGAGCTTCTCCAAGGTGGTGTCGGCGCGGGGAATGCCGTCCTGGGTGGCAGTCTCTCTGTACCCGGGTGGGATCGGCAGCGGCATCACCTCGTCGGAGTAGACACCCTTCTCCCATGCGGCGACTGCTTTCATGTGAGACTCGTATGCGCATTGGTCCTGAGCTTCACGGCTGATCCCGTTCTCCCGTGCCATCTTCTCGGCAGCGTCACCCATGGTCAGCCCGCTGGCGAGGTCGGCGAGTGCAGGCGGGCGTGGGGCGAGGTCGCCGGGCCGGAGACGGGTGAACGCTCGCACCTTCGACGGGATGTCCTTGGCAGCGTTTGCCGCCATGAGAGCGTCGACGACCTTCTCGTCGTAGGTGATCGGCGGCTTGGAGAGCGTGTCAGATCCGCCGGCGATGATGATGTCGGCGTGACCGAGCAAGATCGCCATGGCCCCGCTCGCGATCGCTTGTGTCGACGTGGCGCACGCCCTGCTCACAGAGAATGCGTCAACTGATGGTGGCATGTTGCACCGCATCACGATTTCCCTGGCGATGTTGGGGGCGGCGAGGTCGGCTACGACCGCCCCGGCGATAACCTGATCGACCTGGCCTGGTTTGAGGTTGGCGCGCTCGGAGCAGCTCGTTGGTGACCGTCGCGCCCAACTCGAGCGTCGACAGGTCGCGGAACCTCGTGCCGGCTTTCATGAACGGGGTGCGCAGTCCCCCGACGATGGCGACTCTTCTTCCGTAGGGGATATTGGTCTCTGCCATGACGCACACCTCATAGACTTTGAGTGATCGCTCCAATTGTGCCACAACTGGAGGGGCGGTGCGCCAGGGAAACCCCCGGAGGTCCTAGCCGCCCCGGTTTGTGGACATATTCGAGTCTCGCGATATCCGACTGGCTGTCGAGCCCGACCTGTCGCAGAATCGCATTTCCGAAGAAGGAGCCCCATGAGAAGACTGCCGATTGCGGTTCTTGCGATCGTGTTGGCCACTGCCGCCTGCGGTGGTGGTGACGGCACCGGTAGCGGGACGACAACAACGACTACCCAGGCGACTGCAACGACCGACGCGACAGCTACGACTGAGCCGACGACCACCGCGAGCGACGCCGCTTCCACGACGACACTGGTGTCCAGCGGCGACCCGAATGTCGACGCCATCACCACCACTTTCAGTGTTGCCTTCGACAGCACCTCCGACTACGCGGCCAAATCCCAGTACATCGACGATCCCACCGGTCTCGAAGACACCATTGCCACCTACATGGCCACGGGCAACTCGATGGGTGGTATCGGTGTCTCCGTCACAAACGTCGTTGTCAACGGAGACACTGCCGATGTCACGTATGACCTGTTGTTCAACGGCAATCCGGTGTACCCCGACCAGACCGGCACCGCGATCCTCACCGATGAAGGCTGGAAAGTCCCTCGTGATGTCTTCTGCACGCTGATGGCACACGCCCGCTCTTCCTGTCCCGTGAACTAGATGTCCCGGCTGCTTGTCGCCGTTGCTGCTTTCAGCGTGCTGATCGCCGGATGTTCCGGGGGCGCCGATGACCTGACCACGAATGCGCCCGTCGAGACGACGACAGCCGCCGTCCCGACCACCGTCGAGCAGGCAACGGACACATCGTCGCCGACCACCTACGTAGGCGCCGACGGGGTTGAGTCTGACATCACGGACATCAGCCGTATCGTCTCTTTGAGCGGCGATATCACCGAGGCTGTCTATGCGATGGGGCTCGGTGACAACATGGTCGGCCGTGATGTGACCACCATCTACCCCGAAGAGGCAACGTCGCTCCCCATCGTCGGTATCGGGAGGTACCTCACCGCCGAAGGGGTGCTTGCCGAGAGCCCGACTCTGGTGCTCGGGGACACGCAGACGGCACCACTCGAGGCGATAGAGCAGATCCGCAGCGCCGGGGTGCCTGTGGTGATCTTCGAAGTGCCCACCTCGTTCGACGCTCTCTATGAGAAGGCGAGGGCCATTGGCACCGCCCTCGGTGTCCCCAATGAGGGCGAGGCGCTTGCTACCGATATCGAGGCCGCGGTTGACAGTGCTCTCGCTACGGTGACTCCACTCGACCCGGTGCCCGGCGTGGCCTTTATCTACACCAGGGGACCGGATGTGATGTTGCTGTTTGGCGCAGGGATGACGACCGAGCCCATCATCGAGGCGGCGGGAGGGCGTGATGTGGGGGCCGCCTCGGGTGTCGTCGGCACGGTGAATGTCACCCCGGAGGCGCTGGTAGCGGCCAGCCCCGATGTGATCGTTGTTCCCCAGGAGGGTCTCGAAACGCTGGGCGGTATCGACGGGCTACTTGCGATCCCCGGCTTTGCCGAGACGCCGGCGGGTCGATCACGGCGAATCCTGTCCTATCCAGAGGGCGACTTCTTGACCTTCGGCCCGCGCATCGGTGTGTTGCTCGAGAAGTTCATAAGCGATCTGCGCACGACGGTCGAGTCTTAGCGATGACACGGACGGTGGGTGGCGCCGGGGACAACCGGATTCCCGTATCCCGGGTTGGTGCTCTGCTCGGCACGGCAGCCGTCCTCGTCTTCGTTCTTGGAATGCTGGTGGGATCGGTGCGGGTGACACCTGCCGATTTGTGGCATATGTTCCGGGTTCGGCTTGGCCTCGTCCTGGGAGCCGACCGGCTCACCGACTCGGTGCTCTGGGCCATCCGGCTACCGCGGGTGGTGGCCGGTCTCGTCGCAGGTGCCGGTCTTGGCGCGGCCGGGGTGGCGCTCCAAGGCTCCTTTCGCAACCCGATGGCCGATCCTCATCTTGTCGGTATCAGCCCGGCCGCAGGCCTCGGAGCCGTGGTTGGCATCGCCGTCACTCCGGCGCTTGGCAGCGCGCTCCCGATGGTGCTCGGCGCCGTGGTGGGTGGAATTCTGCTGGCAGTCGCTATGCAACGCATCGCAGCCAATGTGGTCGCGACCGGCCAGTTGATTCTCGTCGGCATCGCAGTTGGCTTTGCGCTGTTGGCAACGCTCGGCGCCGTTGTGCTCGGATGGGACAGCCCGCGTCTTCCGACATTCAACTTCTGGGTGTTTGGGGGACTGTCTGGTGCGACCTGGTCGATCGTGGTGGCAGCTACTCCGTTTGTCCTGGGCGGCATCGCCCTCATCTATACCGTAGGTCGCTCGCTGGATCTGATGGCTCTCGGCGAGGATGAGGCTTCCCACCTCGGTGTGGACGTAGGCCGGGTGCGGGCGATTGCTCTCAGCGGCGTAGGGGTCGCGGTCGGGGGTGCCGTGGCGCTCTCCGGGGTTGTCGGTTTCGTCGGGCTGGTCGTCCCCACCATGGTCAGGCATTGGGTGGGGCCCTCTCACCGGCGCCTGTTGGTGCTGTCTGCGGTCGGCGGGGCGGTCGTTCTCGCCGGTCTCGACATCGTGGCGCGAACCGTTGCCGCTCCCGTAGAGATCCCGGTTGGGTTGATCAGTGCAATCGGTGGGGCTCCGGTGCTGGTCTGGTATTTGCTGCGGAGGTCACGATGATCGGGGTTTCACTGTCCGGGGTGGCGGTGACACGGGCCGGGGGCAGGTTGCTCATCGACGTCTCGCTCGAGGTGGCGGCAGGATCCGTTGTTGGCATCGTCGGCCCGAACGGGGCGGGCAAGTCGACACTGCTCCGGGTGATCGCCGGAGACATAGTGCCCGACGAGGGAAGAGTCCGGATCGGAGAGATCGACCCGGCGACCATTGGTTTGCGTCGCCTGGCAAAGCTGAGGGCGTTTCTCGGCCCTCAGGCGGAGAGCGAGATTGCTTTCCACGTCGAAGAAGTCGTTGCTATGGGTCGGCATCCGTTTCGGGAATCGGCTGCTCCGGTGGAGAGCGATGATGATGTGTCAGACGCCATGGCGGCGGTGGATGTCGCACAGCTGGCCGACCGTGTTATGACGACGCTGTCTTCGGGAGAGCAGCAGAGGGTCCAGCTGGCCCGCATCCTTGCCCAGCGGGCGCAAGTGGTGCTTCTCGATGAGCCGACGTCCGCGCTCGATGTCGGTCATCAGGAAACAGTGATGGCGGTGCTTGGTGGACTTGCGGCCCGAGACGTCGCTGTCGTGGTCGTCCTTCACGACCTCAATCTTGCGGCGGCTCACGCCGATCGTCTGCTTCTCCTCGACTCAGGCCGGGCGGTGGCATACGGGGCACCGCGTCAGGTGCTAACCAGCGAGCTTCTCTCCGCTGCCTACCGTCATCCGATGCGCGCGATCGACCATCCATTCCGTGATTGTCCATTGGTGCTGACCGAGTAGCACTCACACCGGTTTGCGCCAGGTTTTCTCGCCCGCGTTCACCGGTACTTGCATCCAGTTCTCGACCGGTGGCAGCGCACACGAGTAGCTGTCGCTGTACGCGCAATACGGGCTGTAGGCGAGGTTGAAGTCGATGGTTACCGTCCCGTCTTCATCCGGTTCGATATCCAGGTAGCGGCCGCCGCCGTATGTCTCGCGACCCGACGTGGCATCCCGGAAGGGCAGGAACAGGCCGGGATGCCCTGTGTCGTAGAGGGCCAGTGTCTGTTGTTTCCCGGCGATCTGCAGGGTGACGGTGGCCGCCCTCCGGTACAAGCGATTTGATCCATCGGAGGTGGCGATGGGGACCTGCGCTCCATCGGCGGCCTCCACCGGCACGGTAATGATGAGATCGGGGTTCCAGTCGAAGTAGGGAAGACCGGTGAAGGACCCCCGGTATTCGAATGGGATGGGGGAACCGGGGCTGGTGCGGAGGTACTCGTCTTTGTTGGCGCGGTATGACTCGATTGTTGTGGCATCCATGCGGGCTACAACCGTCACCAAAACCGATTGATTCCTGGATCATGACAGACCATCAACGTGAAGGGCCGCCACCTTCGAAACCGCTCAGGCAGGCTCTCCATACTTCTTCGTATGCTCGTCGGCGGCACTGGACATCCAGTTGTCACGCTCGATTCTGCCCGGGAACGCATCAAGGGCCGCAGTGACGTACTGGATGTCCTCGTTTGTGAAGTTGGCCACCTGGCGGAAGCTGGTGATGTCCATGCTCTTGAGCAGCTGCTCCAGCTTTGGTCCGACGCCATGGATCTTCTTGAGATCGTCGTCGACAACCGGGCCAGAGCCCCGGGTGCGGGTTGCGATCTCAGCGACCTTGGCCACCGCTACATCCTTGTCCGGTAGCTCCGCTGCGGGTTGCGATACTGCGTCTCCGTCAGAGGCACTCAGCGCCGTGGCCAGTTTCCCCTCGCAATCAGCGTGTTCGGACTCGAGGTTGGCAAGTTTCTCTGCTGCAGCGTCGCGGTCTTGGCGGGCTTGTTTCAGCTCAGCTTCGAGTGAGGTGATCCTGGCTTCGAGGTCACCGGACCCGGAGACTCCTGCCTCCAACTCGGCGATTCGCGACCGGAGCTCGTCGGCGGCGCTCCTGGCATTGGCCAGCGAGGTGGCTGCCGACTCGGCTTCGCTTCTTGCGGCTGCGAGGTCCTCCTCCAGCTTTGCCTGCTTGCGGCGCCCGCTGTCGAGATCCGTGCGGAGCGCATCGATGGTGGCCTTGTACCCATCGGCATCCTTGCGCAAGGTCCCAATCGTCCCGTTGGCTGCGTCGATCTCTTTGCGCAACCCGGTCACCTGACCGTCCTCCTTACTCATGTTGGAGCGGAGTGATGCGATAGTGGCCTCGCGATCCTCGACCTTCGACTCGAGCTTCGAGACCTCGGTGCGGTGGCCGGAGATCTTCCCATCGAGATCTGCGATCTTCTTCTCGCGTTCATCGAGCTGGGTCCTCATGCGCTCGAGGTCGGCGGTGCGCTGGTCGAGGTCCGTCGAGACGCCGGCAACCTTGCCCTTCCAGTCGTCGACCTCAGCTTGGAGTGCAGCGAGCTCGTTGCCATGTTCCGCGGCGAGTTCGGTAGACGGCTCGTACTCCTGACGGTCGAGGAACCACCTGCGCAGCAACCAGCCGATCACAAATCCGGCCAGGGCCGCGACCAACAGCCACCAGATGATCTCAGATGTGGCGTATTCGGTACCTATCACTGTCTACTCTCCTTCGCTCACCACGAACTCGATACGCCGGTTCCCGGCTCGGCCTTGTGCTGTGTTGTTGTCTGCGATCGGTCGCTCGTCGCCGTAGCAGACGGTTGCAGCCGGTCTCCGGCGATTCCGCCCACTACAAGGTAGTCAAAGGCAGCATGTGCCCGGGCCTCTCCGGGCTGTTGATTTGCGGCAGCACCCGGGAATGCGGCATTGGTCACCTCGCCGGCGTGGTTGGTTAGGTCGTTCTCTTCATTGGGCACTTCCCAGAAAATAGCAAGAACGTCCTGCATTACCCATGCGAGAATCCATCCCCAAACCGACTTCGGGAACCCGGAGCGCTGATCGTCCCCTGGGCTCATGGTTCTCCTTGCCTCCGCTTCTAGGCTACGCCAAACCCGGTATCGGACCCGCAGTAAGCGGCAGAAGTTCCGCGCTGCAAGTTGCTGGCTGGAGACTAGTCCCTCCGCCACCGCCAGATCAGCCGGGATTGCGCTCGGCGAATACGGTGATCACTCCCGAATAGGAAGCGACCCACACCGACCGAGTCGGCGAGTCGAAGGTGACGCCGATGGGGTGGTGGGCCACCGGTATCTCCTGATCGACGGTCATCGACGTGGTGTCGACCTTGGCCAATGTGTCCGACCCGTAGTCGACGATGTACAGGGAGAGACCGTCGTCGGAGATCGCCATGCTGCGTGGCGCATCGCCTGTGCTGATCCTGTCGACAACAGATCGGGATTCGAGATCGATCCGGATGACACGGTCGTCACCGTTCAAGGTGGCATAGAGATAGCGGTTGTCTGGAGACAGGACGAGGTGGCGCGGGTTGTTGCCAACTCCGTTCATCCATTCGACCTCGAGAGTGTCGAGATCGATAGCAGCGATGCTGGTGCTCCCCATGACGGCGACGTAGGCGGTGGATCCATCGGACGTCACCGCAATGCCGCGCGGGTGCCGGCCCAGATAGATCCGATCGGTCTCCCGGGCAGTGGCGGTATCAACGATGGATAGGTCGTAGCTGCACCAGTTGGTCACGAGCAGCGTGCCGTCGTCCGGGGTCAACGCAACGTACTTAGGCACCGCCCCGACCGGGATCACCTGATCGACATCAAAGCCGCTTGTGGCGATGCGGTAGACAAAGCTCTGATCCCAGCCACCGGGGTCACAGGTGTCGCCTCCTGGATTGGCATATCCCGGCCCGTACATCTGATAGTTGGATACATAAACGTAGGCACCATCGTGCGTGGCAACGCCTTCGACGGGCGCGCCCTGGTACGAGGATCCGTCGGTACCGAACCCGAAGTCGCTGAGAGTGATCGTGTCCGGGATGGTGGCGACGAGCTTGCGGTCCTCGTCGTATACGGTAACGGTGTGCCGGTACATCATGTTCTGAGCGAAGAAGAGCCCGTGCCCGGTTGAGATCACCGACTTAGGTGCGATGTCGCCACCGATGGTGCCGACCTCAACGAGAGTCATCTCACTGGTTGGGGGCAGCGATGTTGGTGTGCTTGCGGGTACCGCATCATCCTTTGGCACAGAATTGCCGGAATCCGGGGCGGTACTCGTCACCAGCGAAGGCAGCGGCTCGAGTGGTGACGCGTCCGAATAGGTTCTGGCCGCCGCCTGGGCGCAGGCGGTGAGGCTCAGCACTCCAAGCACAAGTAGGACTTTGCGAAACGTCACCCCCACATCAAACCCGAGATCTCAACTTATCCCAAGCATTCCGACGGATTTTTCCCGCTTGGAGCCACGCCCGACACCCTCCATCACCATGCGGAAAAGATCTGTGGTGCCACCTGGTCGGCTGTGAGAACATCGTTGTTGGTGAGAACGATGATCATGTCACCGCTCTCCTGGCTGATTCCCATCGTTGACGAGAAGCCGGGGATGGCTCCGTTGTGGGCATACCCGGGCTCGTTGTCGCCAAGGCGTGCCGCAAACAGGCCGAGCCCATAGCCGCTTGCTCCGGTGTCGGTCATCTGGGCCAACGTCTGCGCCGATATGAGATCTCCGTCGAACAGGCTCGTCAAGAAGGTGGCCAGCTCGTCCACCGTCGAGACCAGCGCCCCGGCTGCCCAGGCGCCGCTGGCGATCGACTCGTACTCGACGTTGGTGAGCCCTGTGTTGAGGCCAAAGGACCAGAACGACACCAGGCCATCCGGTTCGTCGACACCGTGACCGACGAACACCGTGTTGGCTAGACCGAGCGGTTCGGCGATGCGCTGTTGCAGAGACTCGTTGATCGACGTCCCATCGATGTGGGTGAGGAGCATGCCCAGCAGTATGTAGTTGGTGTTGGAGTATTCGAAGGCGCCCGGCTCGTTGACAACGAAGCCGTCTACGAACGACAGGATCTCTTCGGGCTCATACGTGTGTGAGAAGTCGTCGACCACGTCGGCGAAGAACGCAGGGTTCGAGGTGTAGTTGGGGATCCCGCTCATGTGGCTGAGCAACTGCCTGATGGTGACCCCGGCGCCCACCGGGAGATCGGGGAGATAGGCACCGAGCGGCTGATCCAATTCCACCTTTCCTTCGTCGACTAGCTGGAGGATCATCGTTGCGATGAACGACTTGGAGATGCTCCCGACGCGGAAGGATGTCTCTCTGGTGAGCGGGGTGCCTTCGGCGTCTGCTTCGCCGTAGGCGGCAGCTGTGAGCTTTCCGTTGTGTACCACTAGGGCGACGGCACCGCCTGATGCGTCGCCGACAAATTCCTCCAGGATACTCGCCAGGTCGAAACCAGTGCTCGATGGTGCCGCGCCGGCAGCGGGCGACGGAGTTGTCGATGGGGTCGTGGTCTCCGCAACGGGGTTTGTCGATGACGTTGCCGCGACGGTCGTCGCTGGCACCACCGTGGTGGAGGTGGATGTGGAGGTGGAGGTGGAGGACGAGGCCATTTCGGTTGTCGTCGAGCAGGCGGCCACCACGAGCGAAGCGGCCACAATCAATGCGAGTCCCGGCTGTGTTCTCATCGACCGTCAACTGTAGGTGTTGGATGGAGGTCCGATTCTCATTGGTGATTTGTTACCTCTTCTTTAAGATCGCATCGGTCGGTCGCAGGGTCCGACCCGCGGTACGGTTAGGTGCACAGGTTGAGGACCGATATAGACAAGCCCGGGGCCCAGCCGGTCACCAATCGGCTCCTGCTGGGGATTGTCATCGGCATCTCGGTGGCTCTTACCAGCGCTCTTCACTGGGACTACGTTCTCGGAGACCCACTGGCCTATCACCAGAGGATGTCGCAGATCTTCGCCGGCAACCTGCCCTATGTCGGTGCAACCTTTGAGCACCTGCCGATGATGCTCCTCCCCATGGGTGCGGCCTGGATCCTGGGTGGCTTCAGCTCACCGCTTGTGTATCGGAGCATCTGGGCTGTGCTCACGGCTCTGGTTCTGCTGGCCACAGTCCATGTCCTCGAGGTCATCGACACGATGACGGGGCGAGATGGCGTTGCGAGACGCTGGGTGCTGGTGATCACACCTCTGGTGCCTCTGGCCATCTTCAGGAACGATCCCTGGGTTGTGCTCCCCGCGATGCTCGGCATCGCCGCCTCGCTTCGGTCCCGACCAATCGTTGGCTCGGGCTGGCTCGGGATCGGAGCGCTGGCCAAGGCATGGCCTCTCGTGCTGGTGCCCTTTGTGTGGACAAAGACAAAGAGGAGCAGACGCTCGCTGCTGATCATGATCGCACTGGTCTCGATTGCGCTTCTTGCACTGACCCGGACATCCGGCTTCTCCGCCGGGCGTTCCTTTGACGGTCTCCACACCGAGACGCTCGGTGGTGCAATGTGGCTCCTCACCCATCGGGCCGGGGGATCTGTGAGCTTGATCGAGACCGCAGGGGCCATATATGTGGATGCTCCCCGCATCATGATGATTCCCGGTTTGCTGCTCGGTATGTCGGTAGCGGTGGCGGCACTGTGGCAGTTGGCAAGAAGCCGGGGGACCGATGGGGATCGCCTTGTGTTGATCGGCGTGCTCGTCATCGGCCTGTTGCTCGTCACACCCCTGCAGTCTGCTCAGTTTCTGTTGTGGGCGTCGCCCTTCATCGTCTTCTCGCGATCGAAGATGCCACTGCTGCTGTATGCAGGTGCCGGTGCGCTTGCGCTGTTCGGTGTGGTCGGTTTCAACGCGCTCCAGGACAACGCCTGGTGGTGGGCGGCGATGGCTGTGGTCAGAAACGTTCTGATCTTCGTCGTCGCGGTTGTGCTGTTGCTCCGCGCCGGCGCAGAGCAACGTGAGGACGATACCGGGAATAGGAGAATATTCCCGAGTTCTAATACGTTGTAGCTGGTAGCGCTCTCCGAGAGAGGCGCGATACGACAAGAAGGAGAAGGACATGTCGGGAAACGAAGCGAGCTGGGATCGGATTGTCCGGGTGATCCTCGGGATCGTTCTGATCTACCTCGGGTTCTCGAGCGCAATCGGTGGAGGCCTCGGCGTATTTGTGGGGATCATCGGTTTTGTCCCCTTGATTACCGGGATCGTGGGCTGGTGCCCGTTGTACTCCATCTTCAAGACCGGGACCAAGAAGGACGTTACTGTCTGAGCCCGGACCGTGCTGACTGCTTACACCCGGCCGACGCTGGTCGAGGTGGTTACTCCGCATTGTGTCGAGTGCCGGGCGATGAAGCCCGACCTCGATGCGGTAGCGGCACAATTCACCGACATTGACCTTGTGGTAATCGACGCCGCCGCCGACCCTGACATCGCATCCGAGATGCGAGTCTTCGGCACTCCGACGATCATCGCCATCCGCGACGGGGCCGAACTGGCACGTTTCACCGGCAGGCGCACCCGCAGCGAACTGCACAACCTCTTTGCCCAACTGGCGGCTGGAACGGCCGTGACGGTGCCCCGGTTCGGTCGCTCGGACCGGCTCGTGTGGACAGTTGGCGGTGCGGGCCTCGCCGGTGTCGGGCTAATGACTGGACCTGCCTGGGTGCTCGTCGCCATGGGTTTGGCACTGCTCGGCTATGCCAACTACCCACGAAATCACGCCTAGATAGACCAACGGCTGCGGGCCCCGAATGGGGCCCGCAGTGCTGTGTACGTGGAGTCCGGGATACAACACCCGGAACCGTGCTCTTACCAATTGACCGGCAACACCGTCCGATCGAACGTGTCGTTCAGCACCTGGGCAGCTGCGGTGTAGATAGCAGAACCGCCGCAGATGATTCCTTCCCATCCGGCAATCTTCGTGATCGTGGAACCGGCATCCCCACCGACGATCTCGCCGAGACCGAGCAGCAAGAAAAGCACCCACAGTGTCAGGAAGACGACCTGGAGCGCCCTGTCATGCTTGAAGGTGGCGAACCACATGAAGAACGTGAACAGGCCCCAGATCCATAGATAGGAGGCCATCCCACCCGGGCTCGTTGCCTCGGTCCATCCCCAACGCGGCATCAGCACAAGGAGAACCAGCGTCTCCCAGAACAAACCGTATGAAGTGAAGGCGACTGCACCGAAGGTGTTGCCCTTCTTCCATTCCATCCAGCCCGCAAAGATCTGGGCGAAACCGCCGTAGAAGACGCCCATTGCCAGGATGGCGCTCCCCAGGTCATAAAGACCGGCGTTGTGGAGATTGAGCAATACGGTGGTGGTACCAAAGCCGAGAAGACCGAGCGGCGCCGGGTTGGCGGTTAGATCGCTCAGCTTCACTGAGTCACTTGTTAAGTCGGCCATCAGGACCTCCCCCGTATCGTCCTCCAGCCATACCTCCGGCAATCGGTCATATGAGACTCCTCCTCTCGAGCGGCTGCCGTTCCCGGACAACGTAGGTGTTCAGAGGCTTCACCGGTAGGGTCCATCGGTGCGGGTGAGCCGGGACAATTGCCCGGGGCGGGCCTGCTCAGCACCATCCGGCGTTCCGGTGTCACTCCTCGGAGTGGAAGCCCCCGTCGCTGCTCTGAGATACCGACACGCGACGTGGTTTCAGCTTCTCCCGGCCGCGCTCCGATGTGAGGCGGTATGCGAAATAGCCCGTGATGACCGGTACGACGAACAAGAGCACGCGCAGCGTCTCGGTGATCGCATTTATGGACAGGTGGAGTCTGGAGGCGAGGATGTCGTTGCTCCCCGCGATGAAGAGGATCCCGTAGAACGTCAGAGCTCCTACTCCGATGGTGGTCCGCCACGGGCGATCCGATGGCCGGTCGGCGAGATGGTGGATCTCGTTGTCACGCATGGCGCGAGCCTCGATGAACGGCCAGAGGTAGAGCGCGGTGAACGTGATGCCGGGAAGGAGCACCCCGGGGAAGAAGGGGTTCGGTATCTCGAAGCCGAAAGCACGTGTCTCCCATCCCGGGAAGAGCCTCAGTGCACCTTCGAGCCATCCCATATACCAGTCCGGCTGGGCGGGGGCGCTCACCTGAGCGGGGTGGTAGGGGCCGTACAACCAGATCGGGTTGATCTGGGCCAGGCCGGCGAGGAGTGCGAGCGTCGCCGCGACGAGGAAGAACAGGCCAATCGTCTTTGCCGCGAATCCCGGCCAGAGGCGGGTGCCGACGACGTTGTCCTCGGTGCGCCCGGTTCCGGGGAACTGGGTGTGCTTCTGTCTCACCAGCAGGGCGAGATGAACGCTGAGCAGAACACCGATGAGCACAGGGACGAGCAGGATGTGAAGCGTGTACAGGCGAGGGATGATCTCGGCAGACGGGTACGCTCCGCCGAAAGCGAGACCGGCGAGACGGGTGCCGACGATCGGGACGGACTCTGCTATCGAATACGCGATCCTGAGCCCGGTCCCCGAGAGCAGATCGTCCGGCAACGAATAGCCGGCGAATCCGTTGGCGATTGCTAGCAGCAGCATCGTGAGCCCGATCACCCAGTTGATCTCCCGAGGACGACGGAAGGCACCGGTGAAGAAGATGCGCAGCAGGTGAGCAAAGATGGCGGCGACGAACACTAGAGCCGCCCAGTGGTGCATCTGCCTGATCAGCAGACCGCCGTCGATATCGAAAGATAGCCGCAGCGTCGACTCGAACGCACGTGACATCTCGATGCCGTTGAGGGCGTTATAGCTGCCCTGGTAGACGATCTGCTCAGCGTCCGGCACGAAGAAGAAGGTCAGATACACCCCGGTCAACAGGAGCACGATGAAGCTGTACATGGCGACTTCGCCGAGGAGGAACGACCAGTGGTCGGGGAACACCTTGCGCATCGCGGCGTGGATCATCGAGCGACTGCCCACCCGGCTTTCTACCCAGTCGGAGATGCGTCTCGTGATCATCGGCCACGATCCCAGAAGCCAGGCCCGACCGGTTCGGGGAAGTCGCCGGTCGCCATCAGCCACCCCTGGTCGTCAATGGCGACCGGGAGTTGCGGGAGCGGCCGTGCGGCGGGGCCGAATACCGGTTTGGCTCCATTGGTGAGATCGAATGTCGATTGGTGGCACGGGCACAGCAACTGGTTTCGTTGCGCCTCGTAGAGCCCGACGGGGCAGCCCGCGTGCGTGCACACCTTGGAAACGACGAGGTGGCCGTCGGGGGCCCATCCTGCCCGATCGGGGTCGGGGTCGAGAGATGCCGGATCGACCCGGATCAGCAGCGCCTGGGCCATGGCGTCGCCGGTGTGGCCCTCTGGGAACACGGTCACCACGCTGCCCTGGGTGACTTCTCCGGCCTTGATGGGATGGCCGTCGGTGTTGACGAGGCGCAGGCCGGACTCCCATGAGGTGCTTTTCAAGGCAGAGGTGGGGTCGCGGCCGAGCGAGCGCAGCGGACCGGCAAGCCCGATAACGAGCGCGCCTAGTGCCGCGGTGAGGCCACGCAGGAATGTGCGGCGAGCGCGGTCGTCGACCGGGGTCTCCACCGGAGGCTCGCTTTGGAATTCGTGGCGCTCCTCGGTGGTATCTCCGTCTCTCAGCTGATGGGCGAAAACAACGAGGCCGACACCTATGCCGGTCAGGGCTATGGCCAGCATCACGCCCAGGAACTGCGTAGAGAGATTCAGGATGCCGGAGGCGATCAGCCCGATGCCACCTGCGGCACCCAGCGCGAATGATGCTCCGACGGCCGATGGCTTTCTCATCTGCTGCCTCGCTCGATGAAGACGGCCGCCAGAATGACAACGCCGAGGCCAAACGCCCACGCGACGATACCCTCGGGAACCGGCCCGATCCGTCCCAGCCCGAATCCACCCGGGTCTGGCTCAGTCTGGAGGAAGATCACGTAGCGAGCGATGGAATCGGCGTCTGCCGGGGAAATGTGGTCCTCATCGAAGATGGGCATCTGGCTCGGACCGGTCCGCATCGCCTCGACAACTTCGACGGGCGTGGCGTCGTATAGGTTCGGTGCGCTCAAGCCGTTGGAGAGAGCGCCCCCGCGGGCAGCGGACCCGTGGCATGAGGCGCAGTTGGTGCGAAAGAGCTCACCACCGCGTGGCAGGTCCGCTGTGGTGATATCGACGACTGGTACGGCCGGTCCCGGTCCGAGGGATGCAACGTACGCGGTGAGGGCGCTTATCTGCTCAGCAGTGAAGGGTGTCGGTTTCCGGCCGGGCCGCGCTCCGACCTCGGCAAGAGGCATTCTCCCCGTCCGCAATTGGAAGTCGGCGGAGGCCGCTCCGACTCCGAGCAAGGAAGGACCGATATCTCCGGTCCCGTCGAGCCCGTGACACGTTGAGCAGCGTTGCACAAAGAGGTCTCGACCAGTTGCGGTACCTTCGGATGCCTGGGTCTCGCCGTCGGCTGCGGTTGCGATCGACGCTGCGGTCACCATCCCGCCCAGTGTCAGCACGAGAATGAGTACCCGGGTGGATTTCTTCATGGCAACAGATAGATGGTCGCGAACAGCCCGATCCAGACTGCATCGACAAAATGCCAGTAGAGGCCGACACCTCGCAACAGGCGGCGGTTGGGCCGGGGGATGAGCATCGTGGTCATCAGGGTGATGAGGAACAATCCCACTATGACGTGGATCCCATGGAACCCGGTCATCGTGTAGAAGATGGAGCCGTAGGTGTGCGACGAGATGCTGAAACCCAGGGTCGAGTATTCGATTGCCTGCATGGTGATGAACGCGATGCCGAGTGCGAGGGTTGCCAGGAACCAGCGACGCCCGATTGATACGTTGCCGGACTCGACGGCCCGCTCGCCCTTCCATAGGGTGCCGCTCGACAGCACCAGGATCACGGTTGCGATGGCGGTTCTCCCCACTGCCAGGTCAACGCCTACCGGGGGCCATGCTGTGCTCTCCGCTCGCAACGTGAAGTAGGCGGCAAACAGACCGGCGAAGAACATGAGCTCCGACGCAAGCCACAGTGTCATGCCTACCTCGAGCCGGCTCGGGCTGCGAGATGTGCGAGAGGAAGCGGAAGCGGTCATGCGAAGCGTCGTGCCCTTTGTCTCGTGGCTTTCTCTGTCGGGTGGAAACCGTGAGATGATGGTGTCATGATTGGCGCCGGATTGCCATCCCTCGATGTCTCGACCGCGCTTCGCTCGTGGGGCTTCGACGGCCTCGTGGCCGGTCTTGTTGTAGTGGTCGGGACTCTGTACTGGCTGTCATTGCGTCGCGTGGAGAACCGAAACCGCCGTTGGCCGCCGATGCGAACCCTGTCATTCTTTGGTGGTCTGATTGTAGTGATGCTCGCAACGCAGAGCTTCATCGGTGTGTATGACACGACTCTGTTCAGCATCCACGTGGTACAGCATGTCATGCTCGCCATGGTGGCGCCGCTGCTTCTGGTTGCCGGGGCACCTGTCACTCTTGCCATCCAGGCAGCGGATCGACATCTCCAGGTGGGCATCGTCAGCTTCATGCGCTCGAGAACGATCACTTTCTTGACCCGGCCCCTATTCGCCTGGGTGCTGTACGCGGCCATCATGTTTGCGTACTACTTCTCCCCGATCTACGGCCTCTCGCTGCGCAGTGACTTCGCTCATGAACTGGTTCACGTGGCGTTCTTGTTTGTCGGTTCGCTGTTTTTCTGGTCGGTGATAGGTGTCGACCAGGGACCGAATACGGTTGGCTACCCGGCTCGGATCCTGGCTCTGCTCGCCGCCATGCCATTCCACGCCTTTCTCGGCGTTGCCATTCTGTCGTCGAGTGAGATCCTCGGTGGCGATTTCTATCGGCAGCTCGACCGCGATTGGGGTCCGTCACTCGTTGCGGACCAGCAGGCCGGGGGTGTGCTGATGTGGGTGTGCGGTGCGATTGTAACGGTCGTTGCCCTGCTCGTCATCGCCTGGCGATGGCGGCAATCCGATCTCCGCGAGGCACGGCGCGCCGACCGTGCGGTCGAGTGCGGGTCCTTGTAGCGCTTGTGCCAGGTGCCCCCTGGCGGCGAGACCGGTCTCGGTGGGTGAAATTATGGTGTCGTCCGGTGCTTACCATGTCCGGCGATATCGTTCGGCGTTTAGTGGAGGCTCAATGAAGGTCCCTGAAAGGGATCCGTGGGTGATCAGGGTTGCTGGTTCCACACACATTCGATGGGTAGGTGTTGTGGCTCTGGCAACTCTGCTGTCGGGCTGTTCTGGCTCGTCGCTCGGGCCCCCGTCACCGGTCACGACTCAGGGCAAAGACATCAGTTCGCTCTGGTCGGTGTTTGTCTCTGTGGCCGCCGTCGTCGGGTTGCTCGTGATGGGGTTGATTGTTTTTGCGATTATGCGGTACAGGCGACGGTCAGACGATGAAGAACTTCCCCCACAGTTCCGCTACAACATCCCGCTCGAGGTGATCTACACCGGGGTACCCATCCTGATCGTCATCGTCCTTTTCGTGCTCACTGCCGGTGTGATCACACGGGTCAACTCAGTGGCGCCGGACCCCGACCTGGTAGTCAAGGTCACGGGATTCCAATGGGATTGGCAATTCGACTACCCGGAGTACGGCATCACCGTGGTCGGTGAGCCGGGGTTAGATCCCACTCTCGTGCTTCCCGTCGATGAGGACATCCAACTCGAGTTGACCAGCGCAGATGTGATCCACTCCTTCTATGTCCCCGAGTTCTTCGAAAAGCGCGACGTCTTCCCCGGCACGATCGATAAGATCGACATCCATCTCACTGAGGAGGGCGAGTACGTCGGCCGGTGCGCCGAATTCTGCGGCACCTATCACGACCGGATGCTGTTCAATGTGCGCGCCGTCTCTGCTGCAGACTTCGAGGCATGGGTTAGCGAGCAGACGAAGGTGAGTGATGGCTGATTCGGCTTCCCCACAGCTGGTTGATCGGACAGGCGGCTTGATCGGCTGGCTCACCAGCACCGATCACAAGACGATCGGGCTCTCGTACATCGTCACTGCGTTCGGGTTCTTCCTGCTCGGTGGCCTTCTTGCCCTGGTCATGCGAAGCGAGCTTGCGGCCCCGGGTCTCGAGTTCGTAACCGAGAACCAGTACAACCAGCTGTTCACGATGCACGGGTCCATCATGCTGTTCTTGTTCGCAACGCCGGTGGTGTTCGGGCTCGCCAACTACCTCGTTCCGCTCCAGGTCGGTGCGCCAGATATGGCGTTCCCCAGACTCAACGCCGTGTCGTATTGGCTCTTCCTCGGTGGCGGCCTCACCATGATCTCCGGCTTCCTGACCTCGGGCGGCGCTGCTGCATTCGGCTGGACCGCCTACGCCCCCCTTGCTGATGCCACGTATTCACCAGGCGCAGGCAGCGACCTGTGGATCATCGGGGTCACGGTCACCTCGGCGGCGACGGTCGCTACTGCGGTGAACATAGTGACAACGGTGCTCACCATGCGTACGTCCGGCATGACGATGTTCCGGCTCCCCATCTTCACGTGGAACATGGTGGTGACATCGATCATGGTCCTACTCGCCTTCCCTGTCCTCACCGGCGGGTTGATGATGATGCTGGCCGAGCGTTTGCTGGGCGCCCATTTCTTCGACCCCGCCTTTGGAGGGGTCCCGGTGCTGTGGCAGCACCTCTTCTGGTTCTTCGGCCATCCCGAGGTGTACATCATCGCCCTGCCGTTCTTTGGTGTGGTCACCGAGATCATCCCGGTCTTCTCCCGCAAGCCGCTCTTCGGCTATACCGGGTTCGTCTTTGCGACCCTGGCGATCGGGGGATTGTCGCTAGGCGTCTGGGCGCACCACATGTTCGCAACGGGTCTTGTGTTCCTTCAGTTCTTTGCGGCTTCTACGTTCCTCATCGCAGTGCCCACCGGGGTGAAGTTCTTCAACTGGATCGGGACGATGTGGCGCGGTCACTTGCGCTTTGATTCGCCGATGTTGTTCTCGCTCGGCTTTTTGGCCAACTTCCTGTTCGGTGGCCTCACCGGCGTGATGCTGGCATCGGCGCCGCTCGATTTTCACGTCACCGACACCTACTTCGTAGTAGGTCACATGCACTACGTCCTTTTCTCAACGGCCGCATTCGCTTTCTTCGCCGGGATCTACTTCTGGTTCCCCAAGATGACAGGCAAGATCATGAACGAGCGTTGGGCCAAGCTGCACTTCTGGCTCATGTTCGCCGGGTTCAACCTGACCTTCCTACCGCAACACCTGCTTGGTGTGCGCGGGATGCCGCGGCGGATCGCCGACTACGACGCAGCCAGCGGATTCCAGTTCCTCAACGTGCTGTCCACCATCGGTGCGTTCTTAATCGCAGTCTCGACGCTCGTGTTCCTCTGGAATGCATATGTCTCGCTGCGGCGGGGACGTGCCGCAGGTAACGATCCATGGGAAGGTTACGGGCTGGAGTGGCTCACCACATCACCGCCGCCCGAGCACAACTTCACTTCGCTGCCGAGGGTCAGGTCGGAGCGGCCGGCGTTCGATGCCAGGCACCCGGAGCTGACTCCGTGAGCTTCCAGGGCAAGATCCTCGTCGGTCAAGCGATCATTTTCGCCACCGCCGGCGCCATCTATTTCACCGGAGGGGGGTCGCTTGCCGGCATGATCTTGTTGGCCGCCGCCGCGATCTTCGGGATCTGGACCGCGATCTTCCTGCTCAGGAGAAGCCATATCTCGCCGGACGAGGAAATGGCTCCCGGTGGAGTGTTCCCCACGGCAACGACGCGCGGCCCGTTGCTTGCGTTGGCGGTCGTGCTGCTCGCCAATGGGCTGATCGTCGGTTGGTGGCTGGCCATCATCGGGCTCGGTGTGCTGGTGGTGGCGGCTGTTTCGTTTGCGCGTGAGTACCGGGACAGCGAAGACGGTGGCGAGTGATCATCGCACGGTGATGCCGTGGCTGCGTCACCGACCGGGACCGTCACCCGTCATAGCATGAGCCACGAAGTGCAGATTCTCGATGAGGCCAAAGAAGTAGCCGGCAGGATCGAGAACGGCGGCCATCCTGATTCCGTCGCCGACCTCGTGGATCGGCTCTGCCTGGTTCGCACCAGCATCGAGCAGGGCCCGGAACGCAGCATCGACGTCGTCGACACCCCAGTACGTCTTCGGCCCCGCATCGGGATCACCGTCGGGATGCAGCCCGAGCTCGTAGCCGCCCACGTCGAAGCCGACGTAGAACGGCTCGTCGAAGTACGGCTCGATGCCGAGCACATCTGAGTACCAGGCCTTGGCCGCATCTAGATCGGGTGCCGGATAGATGAGAGAGCGAAGACCGAGAAACATGACGCCACCGTACACTGACGATGCGACAGCCTCATGTCGGAGTTCAGGAGGGTTTCTTGCACCGGTTGGAACGTCTGTATGCGGTTGCCGAGGAGCTGCGACGGCTCAGCCCGGGGACGGTGAGTGCGGCGCGTCTCGCCCGACGAATTCGAGGTGTCGCGTCGCACGATGGAGCGGGATCTGCCGCCCTCCGGGACGCCGGGCTGCCGATGTATGCGAGCACGGGGCGGTCCGGTGGCTACGGTGTCCTGCCCCACGACGGTGAGATATTCCTCACCTTCACGCCGCAGGAGATCACCGGGCTGCTCATGGCGGTCACAGCTGCAGAGGCCGCTCCATACGTTGCCTCGGCACGGGCCGCGGCGAGCAGGCTCAGGGATGCGCTTCCTGCCGCGACCCGGGTCGCCGTCGACGAGCTTCGGGAGCGCATCCGCACATCAGTGCCCGGTGGGAAGCCGGTGCCGGCCAGTATCAGGGACACGCTCGAGGAGGCGGTGCGTACCCGCCGTGTTGTGAACATGGTCTACACGGACGGCGAAGGGCAGTACACAACCCGTCCGTCGACGCCGTCGGCTTCTACGGCGGTGGGGGGACCTGGTACTTGATCGCGCTGGTGCCATCTCCGCCGGGATCGGCGTCTATTCAGATTGGACCGGGTCGAGCGTGCCACGCTGACCCGGCGCCTCGCCGGGCCGAGGGATGTCGATGAGACGCTCGGCTGGGTCCCGGACGAGGTGGCTCCGCCCGGATGAATCGGCTCAGTTCCCACGGCAACCGCAGCTGTCAGTTTCTCCATAATGGGCATCAGCCGGGCCTGCTCCTCGTGCATCGAGCGAAGCGACGATTTCCTCGCAACGGCGAGCCGTTTGGCCCGTGCCGACTCAAACAACTGTCGGCCCCGGAAGGTGAGAGAGAGGACGACCGACCTCAGATCGTGCAGGGTGTGGGGTGCGGTCCACGAGCCCGGAATCGCTCAACGCCGCCACGATCCGGCTGATCGTCGGCAGCGAAACATGCTCGATGCGAGCCAGCTCGCCGAGGGTGAGGCCGTCACGGAAAGCAAGTACAGACATCGCCGAGAGCCGAGCCGGACCGACCCCGGCTGTTGCGGTCCTCCTCCCGCACCAGGCGGAGCAAGCGGATGGCGAAGCTGTGCAACTGATCGGCGAGCACCGCAGGTTCTTCTTGACGTTCCATGGAGATTAAGCTTAGCGTTGCTAACTAGTTGACTCGAACCATTGGGGGACCAATATGCCCGAGACCACACACGACCGATTGCTCGGATTGATTCGGGCACGAGACGAGGATGCGGCCATGCGGGTCCTGGCCGACGAGCCGACGTTGTGCACCCATGACGACACTCCCAGTGCGCTCATGGCCGCTCTGTATCAGTTCATGTTTCGGGCAGCAGGGGCCATCACGGCCCGGCGGGAGAGCCTCACAGTCTTCGAGGCTGCGGCGATGGGTGAGACCGCACAGTTGTCCGATCGTCTTGCTGCGAGGGCGCGGTGTCCGAGTTCGCCGACGACGGTTTCACTGCACTTCACCTCGCCTGCTTCTTCAACAGGCCGGGAGCGGTGAGTCTGTTGCTCGAAGCGGGCGCCGACCCAAACGCGGTGGCGGGTAACGGGTCTGAGCTGCGTCCTTTGCACAGCGCTGCGGCGGGCCGGTCACCGGAGATCATCGCCATGCTGCTCCGGGCCGGAGCCGAGCCAGATGCGCAACAGCGCGGCGGCTATACGGCGCTTCATGCCGCGGCGCAGCATGGGGATCAGGTCGTTGCTGATACCCTCATCGAGGACGGCGCCAATCCGCGCCTGGCGGACGATGAAGGCAAGACGGCGGGTGACCATGCGCAGGGCGAGCGGTCACGAGGCTCTGGCCGACCGGCTCGACAGCATCGGCTGACCGCGGCTCAATCCAGGTCCCCGTCGAGTTGGGCATAGGCCCGGGTGAGCGCAGTTGCCATGGTTGCCGCCGGGTAGGGGCCGTCTCCGATTAGCTCTGATACCGGGGTCTCCGCTCGGTGGCCGTGGTACGCCACGGCTGTGATGTGTGCGATCTCTTCCCTTTGGGTGTCGGCGTATCCCACCGTGACGATGTCGCCGTGGCCGGGCACGATCGTGCCCGCCAGCCCGGCCGCGCTCAGCGTCGTCGCCCAGTCGAGTGGATAGGCGTCACCGAACGAAGGCGGGGCACCTTCCTCGATGAGGTCGCCTGCGAAGACGACGCCGACATCCCGCATCGTGACGACGATGTCGGAGTTGGTGTGACCCCTTCCGTGGTAGGTGAGGTCGACGACATGCCCGCTGAGATCGATGGACGCGGTTCCGGCGAAGGTCTCTGTGGGTGGAGTGATGACCACCTCGTTTATCGCGTCGTGATGTTCTGCCGGCATCGATTTGAGCACGCGTTCTCTGGCCGCTTCGCCGTGTTCGATCATCTCCCGGCGACACAAATCGTGACCCCATAGGGCGGCTTCGGGAAATCGGGCGTTGCCCCAGGTGTGGTCCCAGTGATAGTGGGTGTTGACCACCCAGCCCACCGGCAGCTTGGTGAGTGTCGTCAGCTCGCGACGCAGCTCGTCCGCCTGCCGGTGCGAGGCACGCGAGTCGACGACGAGGACCGCCTCAGCACCGATGACGATGCCGACGTTGAGGTCGAGTGATTCATAGCGACGCCGGTACACCCCGTCGGCGAGCTCGTCGAACACGCTCACTCCCAATTCTCCTTGCGCATCTTCGACGGCTGCACCCGTGGTGGCTCGCCGGGCATCTTCGGGTAATGCGGAGGCCAGGGGGCGTCGCCGATCCCGTTGTCCTCGTCGGCGGCGACCATCTCGAGCAGCGGATCGAGACGGTGCTCGACGTCATCGATGGCGGCGGTCAGATCGCCGACGTCGGCCCAACGATCTCGGAACGACATCAGGTCGAAATGGGTGGGATCCATATCTTCGAGCTCAGACCATTCGAACGGCGTTGATACGTATCCGGTGTGGCGCACGCTGTAGGCAGAGGCGACGGTGCGGTCCCGGGCCACCTGGTTGTAGTCGATGAACACACCATCTCGCTCCTCTTTCCACCAGGCGGTTGTGGCCAGCTCGTGACGCCGCTCCAGTTCCCTGGCGAAGGCGAGAACGGCACGGCGCATCTGGAAGTAGTCCCACTCGGGGGCGACCCGGACGTAGATGTGGATGCCCCTGTTGCCTGACGTCTTCGGGTAGGAGACGTAGCCGAGCTCGTCGAACAGCTCCTTGGCGGCCGCGGCCACTTCCCGGGCGGCGAAGAAGTCGTAGCCCTCGGCGGGGTCGAGGTCGATACGCAGCTCGTCGGGGTGATCGATGTCGTCACCGCGGGCGTTCCACGGGTTGAGGTCGAGACAGTTCATCTGCGCCATCCAGATGACGTCTCCTTCGTCGAGGGGGAGGAACATCCGTCCCGGCCGCGCCGACGGGAAGCGCACGTCGACGACGCTGCGGGCGCTATCCGGCACCCGCTTGACGAAGAACGGCTCTTCCTTGACACCCTTGGTCCACCGCTTCAGGCTCACCGGTCGGTTGTACACGCCGCGGAGCGCACCCTCGGCGCACATGAGGAAGTGGCCGACGACATCGAGCTTGGTCCATCCCTGGTCGGGGAACACGACCTTGTCCGGGCTGGAGATCCTGATCCCCCTACCCGCTGCCTCCACGCTGACTTCCTTGCGACTCACGGGAGCCATTATGTCGGAGTTTGGCTGGCGGTGGGTACGCAGCGTCGCCGAGTTACCATTTGCTTGTGAAACCCGGTGATACCGTCGACGACTTCACACTGGAGGGCCAGCACGGCCAGCCGGTGACGCTCTCGTCGCTGCTGGCGACCGGTCCTGTGGTGTTGTTCTTTTACGTCAAGGCCATGACGTCCGGCTGAACGAGGGAGAGCAGGCACTTCCGCGATCTGCGACCCGAGTTCGATGCGCTGGGGGCGACGACCGTGGGGGTGTCCACCGATCGGTCCGATCGGCAGCGCCAATTCGACGAAGCCAACGACCTCGACTTCCCCCTCCTGTCGGATCCGAAGAAGGTAGTGGCCAGACAGTTCGGGGTGGCCCGGTTCGGCTTCCTGCCCATCAAGCGGTCCACGTTTGTCATCGACACCGACCGCACGGTGCTTGCAGTGATCGCCAGCGAGACCGACATGAAGCTCCACGCCGACCGGGCGCTACAGATCCTCCGGGACCGGAAGGTCTGAGTACGGCCAATGGGGCCACGTCGGCGGCAAGGTCCTCGAAAAGCATGACGCGTTCGGCTGGTTGCATCTCTGCGAGCGAATCCAAGATCCACTCCATGGGTGACCATGCACAAGCGCTGCAATTCACCCCCTGCCGAGCGACTGCGCCGGATCGACAAATCGGATGCAGCCCTCGCTGCTGTCGACCACGTAGAGGAACGTGTCGGCTCGGTCGGGGACGTGCCCGCACCGGTCCGGATGCGTTTCGGAACACGAATCCTGCAGAAGCTAAGACGGGATCCATCCCGGTCCGTCCCCAGCTGATCGGTGCTACAGCCGCGCGTTGAAAACGCGGAGCCGCGTCTCTCAGATAGGAAACCGCGTCGTCGAGGTCCCAAAACAGATTGATGACGCCGCCGGTGCTCTTGGCGAGGGCGACATAGAAATCGTGGGAACGATCGCCCGGTTCCACCAGGAGCGCAACGCACACGTTCGCATGTAACGATTCGATTCCCTGAACGTCGTCGAACTGGAAGCGGACTATCTCCGCTACGGAGTCCGTGTTGCGTGCGTTAGTCAAGTCGACCAAATGACAGCCGAGACCCAGCCGAGATCCCTCGTCGAAGCTGGCAGCGATGAACTGTGCCGCAGTCTCGCGAGTCACCTCGCCCCGGACCGTGGTAACGATGTACTGCCCATCTTCAGATGGCGCAAGGGTGAACTCCATCAGATGCTGCCCCTTTGCGTTTGCGTCAACGCCGCTCCCTCGCTCACCGAAAGCCTACATTCCGACATACAACCACGCCCAGCGCCAGCGCGCTCCAACCAAGGCTACGACTCGAACAGGCAGAAGGGATGGCCCGCAGGGTCGAGCATCACCCTGACGTCATCCTGGGGTTGGAACTCGGCGAGCGTCGCTCCCAGCCGGGTCGCCCAACTGACCCCGGCGTCAAGATCGTCCACCCAGAGGTCGAGGTGCATCTGCATATGTTGGTCATCGTCACCGGCGGGCCAGGTCGGAGTGACATGGTTCGCTTCGAGCTGGAACGACAGCCCGGTGCCTGCGTCGGGCCTGAGCAGCTTCACCCAGGTGAGGTCTTCGTATGTGATCTCCCAGCCCAGCAGATCACGGTAAAAACGGGCAAGCCCGATCGGGTCCGGCGTGCCGATGACGGTGGCGACGAGCTCGGTGGCGGGGCGGTCCATTCCACGAGTTTACGCGATTTCCACCAATTCAGAGATGACGACCGCGAGCCCGTAGCACCCGGTCGGCGACTTCGATGAGCACCTTTGCTTCCTCGTCGCTGATGTGGCGAGCCCACATGTCTTCCAGCTCGGCGTCAATCACAACCCTCGCCCGGGCCCGTGCCTGGCGACCGGCGTCGGTTATCTCGACAACGGTCGCCCTGCGATCTTCGGTGTTGGGTCTCCGGGTGACGTAGCCCATCTCCTCGAGGCGGTCGACGACCTTGGTCGTACCGCCACGAGAGAGGATGAGCCGGTCGGCTATCTCTGACATGCTCAGTGATTCTTCGGCGAGGTGGAGCAGCGCCTCGTTGTCGGCGAACAACAGCCCGGCTCGCTCGATCAGGGAGTCCTCCAGCATGCCCTTGAGCAGCAGCGAAGTGTGCAATGTGTGGGTGGCTGCCCGGCGCCACAGCGGTTGTTGATCATTTCCCATGCCGCCATTCTTGCAGCACTGCTGATCTGGATGATAGTATTCTAGAAAACTAATCTAGTTAAGTAGGTTGTCTTGTATCGGCTGTGGAGAGAGCCGGGGGCCCGAGTCTTCGGTGTGGTGTGGTTCGGTCAGCTCGTCTCCAACCTCGGGTCGAGCATGACGAGCTTCGGTCTCGCCATCTGGGTGTTCGGCGAGACCGGGTCTGTGCTGAGACTGTCGCTGATCGTCATGGCGTCCCGGGCTCCCGCGCTACTGGTGTCACCCTTCGCCGGTGCCCTGGTCGATCGCTGGGACCGCCGCAAAGCGATGATCCTGGCCGACACCGGTGCGGCATTGGGGACCATGGCAACGATGATCCTCATCCTCACCGGGTCGCTCGAGACCTGGCATCTATACGTGACGCTCTCCTTCAGCGGGCTGTTCTCAGCGTTCCAGTTCCCCGCATACTCAGCCGCCGTAACGCTGCTGATTCAGCCCGAGCACTACGCCAGGGCGTCGGGTCTGGTTCAGCTGGCAGGGAGTATCGGTCGGGTGGTGGCCCCGGCCGTGGCCGCCGCGGTTGTCGTATCGAGTGGGCTGGGTCCGCTCTTCGTTGTCGACTTTGCCACCTATCTGTTTGCCGTCGGGACTCTTGCGTTCATCACGTTTCCCAAGGCTCCACCGGGTACGAGACGTGGTACCGGGGTCCGAGGGTTGGCATTGGAGGCAAAGGAGGGTCTCGATTTCGTGCTTGCCCGAAGGGCGCTATTGGTCTTGTTGCTGTCGTTCCTGATGGTGAACTTCGCCTTCTCCTTCCAGAGTGTGCTGATGGTGCCGCTGCTGCTCAATCTCGCGTCGGAACAGGTGGCAGGGGTTGTTGTCTCGATCGGCGCCGTCGCGATTGTCGCCGGCAGTCTCGTGCTGAGCGTTTGGGGCGGCCCGACAAATCGTGTTGCCGGTGTGTACTTTCCGATCGCAGCGATGGGGATCGGCCTCATCGCAATCGGGATTCGACCGATGCTGGGCCTTGTGATTGCGGGGACCATCCTCATGCATGGCACGCACCCGATCGCCGGTGGCTCCAGCCAGGCGATCTGGCAGTCCAAGGTACCCCCTGAGTTGCAGGGCCGGGTGTTCGCCATCCGGCAGGTCACGGCGATCGCGGCGACTCCGATCGCCTATCTGCTAGCGGGGACCCTTGCCGACGGTTTGCTCGAGCCGATGATGGATGGTGCGACCGGTCCGATGGCAGCGATCTTCGGCTCCGGGCCGGGACGCGGGATCGGTGTGCTGTTTGTGCTCACTGGGGTCCTGGCTATCGTCACCGTTGTCGCCGCGCTCCGTCACCCGCGCATTCGCAACCTCGAGATGGAGATCCCGGACGCGGTGCCGTCGCCAGTATGATATGACTGTGCGGTCCAGAAGGCTCTGTGGCCGAGTTTTATCGGCCCGTTCTCCATTCCCCATTGCGCATGATGGTCCGACCCTCAATCTCCGGCTCGCTGTTCCAGGCGTGGATCATCTCAGGTGACAGCACTATCAACGACCAATCGCCCGATGTCTCCCGCGGGTCCCATCCGATGCGTGACACGAGACTTTCAACCACCTCCGGGGCGACTTCCGTCAACGGAATCGCCTCGGCTGTTGCGCTGATGATCGCGACGTCGTCGGCATCGTCGAGCGCGGCGCGCGCCCTCCCGGTGGCGATGATGTTGCGAACCGTCGGGCTGCCTGTCGGTGTTGTGACGAGGATCGCCTTGCCATCCCACGCCAGTGACAGCGGGACCAGGTGGGGGTTGCCGGCACTGGACGCAGTGGCGATCCAGACGTTGTCCTCGCTCTCTAGCCTGGCTTTGGTTGCGGCGATTCTTTCCGCCGTAGTACGTCGTTCCATGGCGGCCACTCTACGGTGCACACCAAGCATCATGTCAAGCTCACTTGACAGGGGTGTTGACCTGAGGTAGATTGACGTCAAGTAAGCTTGACTAAGTGACAAGAGGAGTTGACATGGATACTCGAACACGACGTGGTCTCGGCTTTTTGCTGTGTCTCGTCTCGGCCGCGCTCATGGTCACGGCGACGGTCAGCCAGGGGGTCGGCCTCGTGATCGGTACCGTTGGCATCATGCTGGTGGCGGTTCCTCCACACGACCGGGACGAGAGCGCTTGATGGCACCTGACAAGTGGACCGCGACGGAGCAGGAACGCGAGAGCAAGTACAGGATCATCGTGTGGTCGTTGCTCTGGGTCGGCGTGTTCCTCATCGTGGACGCACTCGTCAAGAGGGGCTCCATCAACGGCGATGCCGCAGTGATCGTGGCCACGGTTGCGGTCAGCCTCCTCGGCATCGCCTGGATCGGCTCCTATGTGAGGTTCCTCAGGATGGCCGACGAGCTTGCTCGCAAGGTGCATCTCGAGGCGATGGCAGTTGCGCTGGGGGTCGGCTTCGTTGCCGGATTTGCGCTGCTGTTGCTGGAGGATGGCAGCCTGGGGACGGCTCGCCCGGATACGTTGCTTGCGGCGATGGTCGTGGCGTATTCAGTGGCCGTTGTCGCAGGCTGGCGTAGGTTCAGTTGAGGTTGCGGTGAAGAACAGGATCAAGGTCTTGCGCGCCGAACACGACTTGACCCAGGCCGATCTGGCCGAGCGTGCCCGGGTCTCGCGTCAGACGATCAACGCCATCGAGACCGGCAAGTTCGACCCCAGCCTTCCGCTTGCCTTCACCCTGGCCCGTATCTTTGACCAGTCGATCGAGGACATCTTCGAGCCGGAGTGAGTCGGCTCGCCGCGTCCTGCAACGCGAAGGTATCGTCGCCGCATGAGCGCACATCATTGGTCAAGGCCGCTGACCGTAGACGAGATGTATGGGGATTGGGATTGGGAGGCGGCGGTTGAGCTGGTGGGAGAGAGCCTGAACCCGAGGACTTCGCGATCCATCTTCGACACGGTGGGATCTCTGGGTGTCGGTCCCTCGGATGTTGTGCTCGACATCGGTGGCCGGGACGGCAGCCACGCGCTGTTGATGGCGGAGCGGTTTGGCTGTCGTGTGGTCGTGGTCGATCCGGCCGAAGCCAATCTCGCCGACGGTGAGCGCAACATCGTCGACCACCAGTACGGGCATCTCGTCGAGATCAGGCGGGGCACGATCGAAGAGATCCCGGCCGCCGATGGCCGGTTCAGTCTCGTCTTCTCGCGCGACATGATGAACCATGTCGTCGATATCGACAGGGGTCTTGCCGAGTGCCACCGGGTGCTCCGGCCGGGCGGGGCGATGGTCATCCATCAAGTATTCGCCACCGATCTGCTCGAGCCTCGTGAAGCGGAACGGCTGTGGTCTGACGTGGCAACCGTGCCGGAGCGGATGACGGTTGCCGATTTCGAACGTGCGGCGGCACGCACCGGCTTCAACATCGATAGCCTCGATGTCATCGGATCCGAGTGGTACGAGGCAAACCAGGAAGCGGGCGTCTCGCCGAACTATGCCTTGCAGGTCTCCCGCCTCAACCGCGTCCGGGACCGGTATCTCGAGGAATTGGGGGAGACGGCTTATCGCATCGTGTACGGGAATGCCCTGTGGGCGATCTATCTGCTGATTGGGAAGCTGGAAACCCGGCTCTACGTGCTCAGGCGCGGCGATTAGCGGCAAAGCGATCGGTAGCCGCAATGGTGGCCGCCGTCATGGCATCGCCACCGTGATGTCCTTCGTCCCCGATGACAACCAGCTCGGCGCCCGGCCATACCTGAGCGAGCTGCCACGGAATGTCGAGCGGGCTGCTGAGGTCGAGCTTGCCGTGGATCAGCACGCCGGGCAGGTCACCGAGCAGGTCACCGAGCAGGCGGGCTCGTTCCTGCAGTTCTCCATCTTTGCGAAATCCAGCGTTGGCCCGGTAGTGGGTCACCAGACGGGCAAAGCAGAGCCGGAAGCGGGGGTCGTTGAAGCGAGAGTCCGGTTGATAGTCGGGGACGGTTGCGACAGGACGTCCTCCCAACGGCACCAGGCCGCCGCGGCTGGTTCGTGCACTGTCGGGTCGGGGTCGGCGAGCAGCCGGGCGTATGCCGCCGCGAGATTGCCGTTGCGATCCGATTCAGGAAGGTGGGACACGAACTCGTGCCACTGCGCCAATGTTGAGAAACCCGGTCTCGAACGCATCGGTCACACGATATTCGGCCACGTGTCCAACTCCTCGAGGCTCTTTGTCGGCGCGGGTGGGGACCCATCGCCGAGGCCGCGCCGCCACCAGCCGACGTCGTGCCATTGGTCGAACTTCCAACCGACCTCGTGGTGGACACCGAGCAGGGTGAATCCCATCTTCTCGTGGAACCCGACGCTTGCCGGATTGGGGAGAGCGATTCCGGCGAGCGCCGTCCGGAAGCCCTGTTGACTCAGCAAATCGAACAGCGTCGCGTAGAGCTTGCCGGCGATACCGCGTTGTCTGGCAATCTCGGCCAGATAAACAGAAACCTCGACCGACCAGGCATACGCAGCCCGCGCCCGGTACGACCCGGCGTATGCATACCCGACAACCGTCCCGTCGTCGGTGGCAACCAGCCAGGGAAACCGCGGGATGGTCGCCGCTATTCGAGCTGCCATATCTCCTGCATCGGGCGGCACCATCTCGAATGAGATGGCGGTATTGGTGACGAACGGCTCATAAATGTCGGCGATGGCGCCGGCATCCTCGGTCGTGGCAAGGCGGATCTGCATGGCGCAACAATATCGGCCCTGGCGATGTTGCCTGTACCGGGGTCGACAGGGTCCCTAGTCTCCGGTTTGTGAGACACCTGCTCCTCCGTCATGCCGCCGTGTGGATTCTCGGTGGCGCGCTGCTTCGTGTTGCCGTCGTCCCTGCTGAGGTGTGCCCGACGGTCAGCCCGGATACCGCCCACCAGGCCGCGGTAGCGGGAGGTGACTGGCTGGTGCGCAACATGGATGAGGAGGGGCGCTTCCTCTACGGATACGACCGGGACACGGCGCAGGTGAGCTCCGACTACAACATCGTGCGCCACGCCGGGGCGATGAACGCTCTCTACCAGCTTGCGTCGGTGGGAGAGACCAGGTTCCTCGAGCCCGCCAACCGGTCGCTGGGCTACCTGCTGGAGAGGGCAATTGACCACGATGGCTGGACGACGATCGCAGCCAATGGAGACCGGGCGACTCTTGGAACGGTGGGTTTCACCGTGGTTGCCCTTGTCCAGCGGCGCGCTCTCACCGGTGATCTCGGCTTCGACGATCTGATGAGGGCCTTGGGCAGATTCATCCTGGCGCAGCAGGAGCCTGAGGGTTCGATACGCGCCTACTGGAACCCGGCTACCGGAGAGGCATCGCCGGGCGAGTACGGGCAATTCGCCACCGGCGAGGCGGTGTGGGCTCTCGTTGAGCTGGACAACACTTTCCCCGGGGAGGGCTGGTGGGAAACGGCGGAGCTGACGTTGCACTATCTGGCGGATGGCTCACGCGCCGGTAAGGAAGGGTATTCGCTCCGGCTCCCCGACCATTGGGCCGCCTATGCGCTTGCCGCCGCCGGATCACAGCGTCTCGACGATGAGCTGATTGGGTACGCCCAACGGCTCGCCGGGTACTTCTCGGCCCGGCTTCGCATCGAGGCGCAGCGCACCGGCACCCCGCTCAGCATCGTCACTCGCGGTTTTCCGGCTCTGCCGTCAGGCGTCGGCACCGCGGCAGAGGGAATGGCAGCGTTGTACCGTCTGGCAGGCGACGATCCGCGCCTGGCGGCGATCCGTCCGGATATGGCAGAGCGGCTCGCCTGCAATGCCGGGTTGATGGTGGAGCGTCAGGTGCAGCCTTCTGAGGCCGGGGCCGACCCGGGTCGGGAGGAAGGTGCCTGGTTCTATCGTTCCTACACCCAGGTGGACTTTCAACAGCATGTTCTATCAGGATTGTTGGGAGCAGAGCAGGCGATGCGCGAGGAGAACGAATGAGCGGATGGTTTGCCCTGCTGGTCCTGCTGGCCGCAATCAACCCGCCAAGGGTCAGACCTCATCTGGACGTCCCGACCCGTCCAGCGCAGACCCTGGCCGCGGTGATCATCGTGCTGGTGGTCGGCTCCGTCTTGGTTGTCGTCGCCATCGGTTTTCTGGATGCTCTTCAGATCACGTCGGAGACGTGGCACATCGGGGCCGGGGCAGTGGGGCTGCTTGTCGGCGCCCGGGTGGTCGTTGCCCCGGGAATCGCCGGCATCGAGGTTCCCGACGGGTGGGCTGCCGCCGCCGCACCATATGCCTTCCCGCTGCTACTCACACCACAGCTTGCCGTATTGATGGTCCTGTTGGGCGCCACCGGGTCGAAGGCGGCGGCCGTAGGCTGGCTGGCGGCGGTACTGGCAATCACCGTTGGCGTCTGCTCGGTACCTTACCGCCGGCCGGGTCTGTGGTCTGCGGCGGCTCGTTTTCTCGGGGCAATGCTGGTGATCATGTCTGTGGCGTTGGTGATTGCGGGCATCCGCGACGTGTAGGTGAAGTGGTATTAGGTGAGGAGTACCGCGCTCGATGTCGGCCGATGCTGCAACCATCGAGGCGGTCTGCCGCCTGCGGGCAGGGGCTCAGCCGCCACATCGGTGCGGCGAGACGGATCCCGTCAACAACTCGAATCCGGCTGCCACCTTCTCACAGGGGGGATCGCCGATACGTAACAGCCTGATCGGTTGTTCGAGCAAGCCCCATGCAATGTTCTCGGCGGCCTGTTCGGCGCTTCGGCGGTGCCACGGTTCGGCGGAGTCTCCCCGCGACGAGAGATCATTGAGCGCCAGGAATTCCGACTGGACCGCTTCGCTGAGATTGTCAAGGAGCCAGGCATGGCCGAGTTCGTGGAGCATGCCGAGTCGGACGCTTTGGCTGAAGTCCGTACACGACAAGCGGTCCGGCAAGCAGGCGTCGTAGGGGTCGGTGCATAGAATCAGATTCGAGTTGTCCCGGGCTGTATCGGTCACCAGACCCGGGACAGAGGCGCATGCGGGAACCGGTGCAAACGTCACCGAAGCCAGGCGGGGTGCCGGCAGACCGGCTGCCTCGAAGCGGCCAAGACCCCGCTCGAGCAACCCCTCGAGCTCAGGGGTACCGTTAGCTCGTTTTTCGGTCCTGGTTCAGGTGCCGAGGGCCATTGCGACTGTTCCGACGGTCGCGGCACCGTCGATCTCTTCGGAGAAGCGAACCGCGTCGGCCAGCTTGAGGTCAAGCGCCCCCTCAGCGCTCTCGGTGATCAGCAAGTAAGCCGGTGAGCCGACCTTGCCGGCCGCGGCGTTCTTCATCAACCGATGTGCCACCGTGACGTCGGGTCCCAGTACTTCCACGTGTGGTCCTATCGCCTGCACGATGTAGTCCCCATAGTGAAGGACGAACTTGAGGTCGAGAGACTGCATGACGGAGCAGGCGTTGCATGTGCAGGTCCAGGTCAGTCCAGCCTCGTCGATTCGGCTTGCGAACTCGTCGTAGCAAGCGATGATCAGGGCAAGGAGGTCAGAACCCTCCGGCGCTGAGTCCTTGTCGGCGACGGTGAATACCGCATCACCTTCGAATTTGACGAACGTGAAAGGGGGAGCAACCTTCTCGACGATCCCGCCCAGCAAACTCGACAACAGCCCATACGCGTATGGGATCTGGCCATCGGCAAAGACATCGTCTGCATGAGCGAGCTTCACGTCTTCCAGGAAGACCGTGTATCCCGAAATATCCGCCAGCAGAATCGCACCCGTGTACTTGCCCGGGGAAAGCTCCACATCCATCGCTACCTCCCATGAAGGCATGGTACTCAACACTTGTTCGATCATCCGACCGTTCGGGACTCAACGGGCCATGCGCCATCTGAGTGAGGTCACCCGGGCAATGGTCTCGATGCGGGCTGTCGTGACGTCGGCGTCGGCGAGTGCAGCTGCGATTTCGTCATGTTGCTGAACGAGACGGGCGTGCTTCACGAGTTGACTGGTCCGGCGGTTGGTGACCGGAGCGCGGTTGGCCAGCCATGCCCTGGCGGAAAGCGCGCCGTCGATCTCCCAGGCCCGGTCGTGGTCCCATTCACCGGTGAGACGCAGGATCTCGGAATCGAGGCGTTCCTGGATCTCCAGTAGCTCGAGCAGCCGTTCCGACTTGGCGGCTCCGGTCCAGTGTGCCCGATCCTCATCCGCCAGTCCGGTGACACCCATCCGGATCTGTCGCACTGGATCCTCGTGCCTGTCGGGAGGGTTGCTCTTGGTAGTATCGAACATATGTTCGATACTACACGATGTATAGAACAACTCAATAGGTATGTTGGTTCAAGCCATATGGGCCATTTTGGGGACCTGATCGCGAGTGGTACGAGCGCGCAGCGAGGATGCATTCCCCGCGTGGCGTCGCCTACTCGATCAAGACCGCCAGTAGAAACCGCGGTCCTCGGACACATCGACGGGATCCATGCTCCCCGATTCGCCCGTACCGCGAACGTAGCCGTAGCCACGCATCGTGTTGACGACAACGATCCCCAACATTGCCCCGATGATTGTTGTGAGCAGCGCAATCGGGATCGACGGCATCTGAAAACCGGGACCCCGTCCGCTGACCTCGACCGCACCAGTGGGTAGCTCGACGATCGGAACCTGGAGAGCGTCGTGATACTGGGGAGGGAGCAGAACCACTGTCTCCCTTGGTCCGATGCCTTCCTCGTCCCAGGCGATGTGTGCGTGTGTTTCCCCGTTGATCGTGGCCATGGCGCTTCTGTTGACCGTCGCCATGATCGGGCTGCCGCCGAGGTTGACCACGATCACCAAGAGGGCGACGGCGAGCACACCAAAGACAAGTGGGATGCCAACCGTCTGGATCCGCCTGGATCGCCTTTCCATACCCCAAAGTGTATGCCAGATGCTGGTCATGGGGAAGGGTGCGGCGGCTGCAGCTCCGGTGGCGCTACAGGTCGAGTGCCCGGGTGAGGAATGCTGCCATCTGCCCTCGGGTGACTGAGTCGTTTGGGCAGTATCGGTCGTTGCTGGGTGGGTTGCAGCCTTTGGTGATCCCTGCGTTGGCAAGTTTCTCGATGTCTGTTTCGAAGATGGAGCCGTCGTCGTCGACGAAGTCGGTTGACCCGGTGGCGGTCAGGTCGAGTGCCCGGGTGAGGAATGCTGCCATCTGCCCTCGGGTGACTGAGTCGTTTGGGCAGTATCGGTCGTTGCTGGGTGGGTTGCAGCCTTTGGTGATCCCTGCGTTGGCAAGCTTCTCGATGTCTGTTTCGAAGATGGAGCCGTCGTCGTCGACGAAGTCGGTTGACCCGGTGGCGGTCAGGTCGAGTGCCCGGGTGAGGAATGCTGCCATCTGCCCTCGGGTGACTGAGTCGTTTGGGCAGTATCGGTCGTTGCTGGGTGGGTTGCAGCCTTTGGTGATCCCGGCTGCTGCCAGTCTCTCGATGTCTGCTTCGAACACCGAGCCGTCGTCGTCGATGAACCTACCGCTGGTGGGCGTGCACGGGGCACCGGTCATCGGGCCGATGTAGTTGGAGGCAATCACGACGTTGTCTATGTAGAGGCTGATGTCGTGATCGGGGACGTCGGTGCCACCGTGGTAGAAGTCCAGCCAGATCTGCTCGATCTTCAAGCTGTCGACATCACGCCACCGCCAGTCGGTCTGGCGGTAGGCGAGCCGCCCGTCGATCCAACTCTCCAGGATCCCGTCGTTGACACCCGGTGTGTTCAGCACCAGGTGCTGTTCGACGCTGTACCAGCGGTCCTTCTCCAGATAGCCGAGATAGCCGTCCTGCCAGAGCACGTTGTCGCCCCACTGGGTGGGTTGTTCGGCGTGATAGACATAGCTACCGATCGGCACGGTGTCCGCGAGCGGATTACCCCTGCCGGCCGGAACCGTCGGTTGATACAGACCTCGTGCCGACCAGCCGTTGGTGCCATCCGATTGTCGCCCGCCCCAACCGGCTACGCCATATGTGCCCGAGATGCCCGGGAATTTGCCGCCGTAGGTGGGATCCCAGCTCTGATCGATGCGAATGTAGTAGCGAAAGTAGATCTCCTCGGGCTCGGATCCGGTCTGATCTACGAACTTGTAGGCGGCACTCATCCCCGTGTTCTCACCGGCGGGGATCGTCACCTTGAGGGCAGGCCCGTCGAGCGACTCGAAGCCCGGTGCCGAGGATACGAGTTCGGTGTTTGGGGAGCCGCCGTTGGCGTAGACGTCTGTCCATGAGCCGTCGGTGAAACTCGTGAACTCGTAGACGTCCGGGTTGCCGCCGATGCCGACGTCGCCGTCGTAGGAATAGGCGATTCCGTTGCGTGCCGCCGGCAGCGGACCCGGGTCGTGGAAGACCCGGAACACGCCGACCTGGAGTCCCTGGCTGCCCCATTCGGCATAGCTCCACAGCTGCAGCATTGCCGAGTTGATGGTTGCCCCGGCGGGAACGCCTGAGAGGTCGAACCGGATCAGCGTCGGGTTCTCCCCGATGCGCAGTCGTGGGTCGTCGCCAAGACCTTGATACGTGGAGCTGTCGAGATGGGTGTCTGCCTCAGGCGATAACTCAAAGGTGCCCGCCGAGGTCACCACGGTTAGCTTTGGCCGCTCGGCGACGACCGGGTGCTCCTTGCTGTAGAAATCGAACGGCCCATCGCCGCCCACTCGCCGCAGCATGAAGCCCTGGTTGGGGGTGCCGTTCATCCACTCCCGGACCAACGAGGTGACGGTCCATGTGTGCGGTCCCGGTGTGTCGTCGTCGGGCAGCGATGACGACGTGTAGGCAGCACTGCCCTGTTGTTCTCCATTGGCGTCGACCCAATCTCCCATGGAGTGATCCCACGTCAACTGCGCCGCCCGGTTGTAGAAGTCGCGCGTTGCACCGTCGTCGAGCGCCATGGTTCCCTCCACCCATTGCGCTCTCGGGTCGTCCGGAGTGAGCGTCGGGTCCTGGCACGCTTGGGCGAGCGCAGCCGTGGCCACCGGCGAGCCGACAATCGAAGGGAGAACGGAAACCAGCAGGCCGAGGGTCGCCACCACAGTGGTACGCCGGTTTGTCGCAGAGCGAATCGACACAGGCTCCTCCTTGGGGAGACATCGGCCTTGCGGTCATTCAAGTTGAGCCCCGGGGCTAGCAGGGATCTGCACCTCGGGAGCGGCGTCGTCAAGTCGCCTTTCCGGGCTTGATGGTTTCGTGGCAGGCTGGCTTTGTGACCCCCGTCTGCAAGGAGTGACCATATGTCAAGGTTCGACGACGTCCTGGCCGCTGCCAGGGACAATCTCACTGTGAGACGTGTGTACGGCGATCCCTATGAAAAGGACGGTGCCACGTTCATCCCGGCGGCCGCGGTCACCGGCGGAGGTGGTGGTGGCGAGGGTGAGGGCCCCGACACGACTGGTAGCGGATCCGGTGGTGGTTTCGGCATGATGGCGCGACCCGTTGGGGCCTACCGCATCAAGGATGGCGATGTGTCGTGGATTCCCGCGGCAGACACCACCAAGGTCATCGTCCTCGCCGAGCTACTCGCCGTGGTGGCCCTGGTGGTGCTCCGCTCGATCCTCCGCTCCGCCCAGCCGACGGACTGAAGGCCGTAGCACGGCGACATCTGCCGACGCGTTAGCCTGGAGCCCGGATGAGCCGCTACGACCCTCGCCACCTCAGCCATGCCCCGTTCGTTTCGGTGTTGCCTACCTGTGACACCGAGAGCGGTGCCGGGGTGGTGCTTCTGTATCGCCGAGCCGCTTGCCCGGGTTCGCCATCGAGATGACGGCACAGGAGATGCCCCAGGAGGACAGCACATGAGTGAGTACACCGAAGGTGTGGCGAGATATGTCGCTCGCGGTGAGCAGATGGCGGCAGCAGCTGCCGGGCGTCGAGCCGCCATGAGGCACAAGAAGTTCGACACGATCGCGGTGCACGGTGTTTACGACATGGAGGAAGCGCTAGCCAACCAGGGGAGCATCATCGAGCCCGGCTACCTCTCGTCGGCCGAGCACTTCGAGAACAGCGACCACATGGAAGCAGCCCTTGCCTATCTGATGCCCGCCTGGGTGTATTCCCGGATCGCCAACCCCACCCAGCACTACCTCGAGGAAACGCTCGCCCTGCTTGAGGGGTACGGGTTCGACGGAGAAGTGTCCGCGGTCGCAACCGCGTCTGGCATGTCTGCAGTCTTCATGGCGACGAACCCGTTTCTGGAGAAGCCACAGCAAGGGATGAACATCGTGGCCAGTGCCCGTTGTTACGGCGGCACCTTCATGCTGTTCAGCCAACGCTACGGTGTCGAGCGAGGTGTGGACATCCGTTGGGTGAAGAACCCGCTCGATCTGAGCGAGTGGGCGGAGAAGATCGATGGTGAGACACGTTTCGTCTACGGCGAGACACCGTCCAACCCGCTGGTGAGCGTTATGGACATCGCGGCGGTCGCCGACGTCGCCCACGCTGCCGGTCTGCCGATGATCGTCGACAGCACCATCGCAACGCCGGCGCTGACGCGACCGCTCATCCTCGGCGCCGACATCGTCATTCACTCCACGACGAAATCTATGACCTCTTCCGGGTTTGCCATCGGCGGTGCGGTAGTGGCCCGCCACGGGATCACCACCGGGATCGGCCCGGTCGAGATGCGCGATGACTTCGCCACCTATGTCAAGCTGCTCCCATTCCGTGACCACGGCCCCGGGGTGAGTCCGTTCAACGCACTGATGACCATGAGTGATCTGCGCACGCTCCGTCATCGTATGGATGTTCTGAGCAAGTCTGCGATGAAGGTCGCCGATTATCTCGAGGCGCACGATCTGATCGACCGGGTCGCCTACCCGGGCCTTGTTTCGATGCCCGGGCACGAGATCGCAGCCAGAACCATGAAGCTGGTCGACAGTGCAGACGACTATGGCACCGAGGTGAATCGGTATGGCCATCTCCTCGCCTTCGAGGTGAAGGGGGGCGCCGAGTCAACACGCAGGGTCTTCGACGAATTCGAGATGATATGGCGGGCCACCGATCTCGGCAGGATCAAGAGTGTTGCCACCATCCCCGCAATATCGACACACCAGCAGCAGGGAGACGAGGGCCGTGACCTGGCTGCGGTGCCGCCAAATCTGATCCGGCTCAATGTCGGTGGTGAGCACCCCGACGATGTGATCGACGATCTGGACAGGGCGCTTTCGAAGCTCTGAGCGCTCCGTCTACTTCTCGGTGAGGTCGTACCGGTAGACGTTGGTATCCCGTTGCACGAAACCGATGCGCTTGTAGAGCCGGTTGGCCGCTTCCCGGGTGGGGCGTGAGGTGAGATCAACCGTGCGTGCACCCTCGCGATGTGCTCGATTCGAGCGCGGCCTCGCTGAGAGCGGCGCCGACTCCCTTTCCCCTGGCGTTCTCGTCTACCACGACGTCCTCGATCCATGCTCGCAAGCCGGTCGGGATGCGGAAGAGGGCAAGGGTGAGCGTGCCGACTATCTGACCGGTGTCGACGTCGCGTGCAATGAACAGGACGGTCGCCGGGTTGGTGACGATCTCAGAGATCTCATCGTGTCCTGGCGGTGGGGTAGAGGACGACAACTGCGGAGTGAGGCGTGCGAAGGCGGCAACGAGTGCATCGTCTACCTCAATCACTTCCGTCGTGTGGATCACATCGCTCCTTCCGGTTGCCGGCATTGTACGGAAGTCATTGCCCGGTCCCGGGCGATTTACCTTTCAGCCGGTTGAGGATGCGGCGAGCGGTCGGGAACTCGCTCGCCAGGATGCTGAGGCCGATCAGAATCGTCACGATCCCTGGCCCCGGGGTCACCAGCATCACTACGCCGAGCAGGATGATCGAGCCGCCGATCGTTGCTTTGAAGACTTTGCGGATCAGGCCCACTGGTCCCTCTGAACTCTGGTTGACGAATCAGACTCTACGCATGATGTTGAGCAAAGAAAATGGGCCGGCCCGAAAGGGATCGGGCCGGCCCTTGCAGCGCGGGTACAACGACTTGGAGGAGAGGGAAGGAGCAGTACTCAGCGCTGAATCTCCACGGAGACCTTGCGGGGAAGGACCTCCGGCTTCTTGGGAACACTGATCTCGAGGATGCCGTCCTTGCTGGAAGCGCTCACGGCCGCCGGGTCGGTGCCTTCGGGGAGGAGGATGGTACGCTCGAATGAGCCCTCGAAGATCTCCTTGCGGTGGTAGTTGTCCTTGTTCTCTTCGTTCTCGAAAGAACGATGACCCTTCACGGTGAGCGTGTTGCCCTCGACGGTGATGTCGATGTTCTCGGGGGTGACGCCGGGGACCTCGGTGCGGATCATCAGATCGCTCTCACGGTCGTATACGTCCACGCGCGGTGTCCACAGATTGGCGGGACGTCCCTCGAAGAAGCGGTCGAACTCACGCATTGCGCTATAGGGATCGAATCGTACGAGTTGCATTCCTGAGCCTCCACTAGATACTGATGTTTGTCTTGTCTATTCACTTAATCTAAGCATAACGGACTCACATTTCAAGTAGGAAATGACTAAGAATATTCCCGGTATTAGTTTTGGCACATGAATAGCCTCTTGATCACAAACGATGACGGCATTGATGCTCCGGCTTTGGTTCCGCTGGCGAGGGCACTGAGCCGTATCGCAAGGGTGACCGTTGCGGCGCCAAGCGAGGAGAGCAGCTGGATCGGCAAGGCGATCAGCCGGGTTGGGCAGGTGGGCACCCGGACGGTGATGCGGCAAGGCATCGAGATGTGGTCGATCGATGGCTACCCGGCAGACTGTGTCCACATCGGCTCATACGGGATCCTGGAGTCACCCCCCGATCTTGTGGTCTCCGGCATCAACATCGGCTCGAATCGCGGCAGCGCCTTTGCAACCGGGAGCGGTACCCTCGGGGCAGTCATCGAAGCCTCCAACACCGGTCTCCCCGGTGTGGCATTCTCGGCGATGTCGGTTGGCGAGTGGGCCAGATGGGTGGACTGGGTGCACACCGAAGCCGGCCGCGAGATGTGGGAGAGACTCGCAGAGATCGCCGCCGACATAGTCGCGGTGATTCTGGAAACCGGCATCCCGGACGACGTAGACGTCCTCTCAGTGAATCTGCCCGCCGACGCCACCATGGAGACATCCCGGGTAGTGACCACCCTGGCAAGGACCCGCTACGGGAAGCTCTTCACCGGCCACGACGGTATCTACCACCACGACTTCGACGGGATCCTCCACGTCGATGGTGATGCCGCCGGCACCGATCTAGCCGTGCTCGACGCCGGCCACATCTCGATTACGCCGATCCGGATGGCAAACTCGGTTGTGTTGAACGGATCGGTGCGGCGACGTCTCGAGCGATGAGACGATGACTATTCGTTTGCGAGACATGCGGCGAACAGAGCGGCGTGCGACCGGTCGAATCCGACCAGGCATACCTCGGTGAGAACGCCGGGGTTCTCTTCGAGCCAGTTCTCAACCGCCTTCGTGATCACGGCGGCGGCGAGATCCGGTGGGTACCCGCGCGATCCAGAAGAGATCAATGGGAAGGCGAGCGATTGCAACCCTCGCTCACGGGCTATTTCAAGTGAAGCTGTGACTGCGGCCGCCAGCGTGGGATCGCTCTCTCCCGCCGCGAAGTAGGGGCCAACGGCGTGGATCACGTGGGAAGCCTGGAGCATGCCACCGGTCGTAACCGCGGCGGTTCCCGGCACCACCGGGCCGTGCTGGCGGATCCACGTGTCCGATTCCTCCTGGATCACCCGCCCGCCGGTGCGAACGATGGCAGTTGCCACTCCCTCGTTGTGTTGCAGCTCCTCGTTGGCGCTGTTGACGACCGCTTCCACCGCTTGCCGGGTCACATCGCCTTCTAGGGCGACGATGGTCGTCCCGCCGACTCTCTTCAATGCCATCGTTTCCATGACATCAGCCTAGGAGGGTATCGAGTCGTCCGAAACTGTCGGCGATCGCCGCGGCGAGCAGGGGACGCTGTCGCCACAGCAGTGTTGCGTGACCTCCGTATCTCCAGCGGAGCTCGGATCCGGGCCAGTGGTGGTGCAGGCGCTCTGTCGCCTTTCTGGGAATGAAGCCGTCGGAGCGTCCCGCCACCAGCACCGCAGTACTTGCCCAGGGTGGTGCCGGCAGCTCGAGCACCGATACCGACGACAGGGCCTTACGCAGCAATGGCTCCTGGCCGCGCCCCCCGAGCGCTTCCCACTGGATGCCACGGCTGATCACCCCGTCGAGGAACACGGGGCCGGGGGAGTGTGAGGCCGCCAGCGGCGCCATGGCGACGGGAAACCCTGCGGTGGCGCCGATCAAAGCGCTGATGTTGCCACCCATCGAGTAGCCCGACACTCCCATCCTGTAGCGGCTGTGAAAGTGTGCCAGCAGGGCGCGGCCCTCGATAACGGTGCCAAGGCCCATCCTGGCGAAGTCGGCGACCGTGGGAATCGGTTGCTGATCGACAGGAACAATGCGCCTTGTGCCGTAGTAGGGGATCTCGAGCATGAGGCTGCCGATGCCGAGATCGAGCAGATGGGTGGCGAGTAGCTCCCGTGTGGAGAAGCCATGGTCGTTCCAGGCGGCGATGAGCAAGCAGAGGCGATCTGTGCCCCCGGAGGGCTCCAGCATGCGGACCCGGGCGATCCTGGCCGGCTCAGGGAGGTCGGTGAGCGCCTCGAACCATCCGTCCCTGCTGGTGTGATCGGCGTGGTGTTTGGTCGGCGCCCATGCGATGTCGAGGTCGGGCACACCTTGCACCAGGAGATCGGTGTCGCCGAGTCGTGCCACGGTCTCGGTATCACCCCACCCGCCGGGGAATACGCGCAATCGGTGTGGTCCTCGTCTCACCATTACCGCCGCCACCCGATCCACCGGGTGCATCATGGCAGGGAGGTGCCCGGGCTACTCTCGAGCAGTCGGATCGTCTCACCGTACATACGGTGCTTTATGGTTGCCAGGGTTGTCCGATCCTTGCCGGCGTGTTCCTGGCCGAGTTTGAGTGCCTTCGCCAGCACCTGTTCTTGTGGCACGGCGAAGTTGACGATGTGCAGCCGGGCAGCCTCCTCACCACCGATCCGACGCCCGGTAACCATCACCTCGTGAGCTGCGGTGATCGTCATGCGTGACATGATCAACGAGTTCATGCCCGGGGTGAACGGGATCTTGATGTCGACCTCGGGCAGGCAGAAGAACCCGCGATCGGATCGCATTACGCGAAAGTCGTGGGCAAGTGCCAGCATCGCTCCGGCGGCGAAGGTGTGCCCATTGCAGGCGGCAACGGTGACGTACGGGGCAGCGAGCACTCTGGCGAACAGCTTCTCCACCTCCGCCACGAATCCGGGCATGTCTTCGCTGCCGGTGAGCAGCCATTCGAGATCGAGACCGTTCGAGAAGAACTTACCGGAGCCGGTGGTGACCAGCGCCAACGGGTCGGGCCCGGCATCGACCCGATCGAGCACATTGTTGATCGCGTCGAGCCACTGCCGATTCATCCGATTCTCGCCTTCGTCCATGGTGAGGACGAGCACGTCGCCGACCTGCTGCAATTCGATCACGTCAAACCTCCAGGATCATTCGGCCCCACGCTAACCGGCGGTTTGTGACCAATCTCCCTGCAGGCAGGATTACTCTCCGTGTCGTGAATGAAACCTCGGGCGAGGTGTCTCTGCTGGTGACGGACACAGATACCGCCATAGCGCAACGATCAGGGGATGTTCCGGTGCTGTCGACACCGCGGGTGCTTGCCCTTGCCGAGCAGGCCGCCGTGCACGCCATCGCCGACCGATTACAGCAAGGGCAGACCTCGGTGGGAATCGAAGCCGTGGTACATCATGTCAAGGCGACACGAATCGGGAAGGTCGTCCGGGCACGGGCGAAGATAGTGGAGCAGAAAGACAAGACATACTCGTTCGAGTTCTCCGTCAGCGAGGATGAACAGGTTGTCGCCTACGGCACTCATCGACGTGTCGTCGTCGATCGGGACCGATTCCTCGGCGCGAAATAGCTCGATCCTTCCGCAAGCGCGGCTAGCATCGAACAGATGTTCGCACCGGTACCCGAATCGCCGGCGTGGCTGGCCGGGCTCAATGATGAGCAACGAGCCGCCGTGCTCCACGATGGTGGCCCGCTGCTGGTCGTAGCGGGCGCAGGCAGTGGCAAGACGAGGACGTTGGCGAGCCGGGTCGCCCGGCTCATCGATGACGGCGTCTCGCCCGACCGGCTGCTGCTGTTGACCTTCACCAGACGCGCCGCAGCCGAGATGCTCCGCAGAGCGGGCGGGATGGTCGACCGCCAGGCGACCGGAAGAGTATGGGGAGGCACGTTCCACGCCATCGCCAATCGGTTGTTGCGTCGCAATGCCACCGCGGTTGGTCTCCACGACGGTTTCACGGTGCTCGACCAGAGTGACTCGGCCGGGCTGTTCGGATTGATCAGGGCGGAATCAGGGTTCGCCGATGGCAAGAGCCGGTTCCCCCGCAAAGAGACCATCAACGCCATCTACTCCCGTGCGGTGAACGCCCAGGAGACGCTGAGCACAGTGCTCGACGAGCGGTTCCCATGGTGCGGTGACCACGGTGACGAGTTGAAGGAGATCTTCCGTCGCTACACCGCAAGGAAGCGGCGCCACAACGTGGTCGACTTCGACGACCTCTTGCTTTACTGGCGTGCCCTGCTCGAGTCCCCGCACGCCGGTGCCATCCGCAGCCTCTTTGATCACGTTCTCGTCGATGAGTACCAGGACACCAACCGGATCCAGGCCGACATTCTGCGGCTGCTCGTCTCCGGTCGCGGCAACGTGACGGTGGTCGGTGACGACGCCCAGGCCATCTACTCATTCCGGGCGGCTTCGGTCGCCAACATGCTGGAGTTCCCGGAGACGTTTCCCGGCACCACGATGGTCAAGCTGGAACAGAACTACCGGTCGACACCCGAGATTCTCGCCGCGGCGAACGCTGTGATCGGCCAGGCACCCGACACGTTCCCCAAGCTGTTGCGCCCGACACGATCCTCCGGGCCGAGGCCAGGGCTTGTGACCTGTGTCGACGAGGCGGCCCAGGCGGAATACGTCTGTGATCGCGTCCTCGAGATGAGGGAGCTCGGGGTACCGCTACGGGACCAGGCAGTCCTGTTCCGCACCGGCCACCACAGCGACGGGCTCGAGATCGAGCTGAGCAGGCGCAAGATCCCCTATCAGAAATTCGGGGGCTTGCGCTTTCTCGAGGCGGCCCACGTCAAGGACCTGATGGCGATGCTTCGCATCCTCGACAACCCGCGAGACGAGCTTGCCTGGCATCGGGTCCTGCAATTGATCCCGGGAGTGGGGCCGGCAACGGCAAAGCGCATCATGGACGACCTCACGGCGAGCAATGAAGATCCGGTCACGCAGTTCTGCGAGGCCTCGTTCCCCGTCGTTGCCGAAGCCCGTCCCTTTCTGGTGGAGCTGCAGGATGCGCTCGCCGACTGTCATCCCGGGAGCATCGATCCGGGAGCGCAGATCGAGCGTCTCACCCCGTTTGCCCGTGGTGTCATCGAGCGCAACTATGACGATGCCGGGGTTCGGATTGCCGATCTCGCCCAGTTGCGCGACATCGCAGCCGGCTACCGGGATCGGGCCCGGTTCATTGCGGAGGTGACACTCGACCCACCGCACTCGACCGTCGACGTTGGGCCTCCCCACCTCGATGATGACTACCTGATCCTCAGCACGATCCACTCCGCCAAGGGAGGCGAATGGCCGGTGGTCCACGTCATCCATGCCGCCGACGGGAACATCCCATCGGATATGGCGCTGAACGAACCGGGTGGAGTCGAAGAGGAGCGGCGGCTGTTCTACGTCGCTCTCACCAGAGCCAGAGATCATCTCTCTGTTTCTTTCCCGCAGCGGTTCTACCACCGGCGGTTCGGGGGCGATGCACGGCACAGCTATGCGGTCCCGAGCCGTTTTCTCGACGCCGCCGCGGATCATTTTGATCCGGTCATAGCGGGGGTGCCCGAAGAGGAGGGTGGAACGGCCTCGCCAACACCCGGTGCAGACACCGTCGTCGCCGTGCTGGAGGCCCTCTGGGAGTAGGGGACCTTGGCCAAGCGCTCTACTCGAGCGCGACTGGAGGACTGTGCTACGGATCCAGGTATCCACGAGGGAGACGAACAGGTCGGGATCTTCGATCATCGGCGTGTGACCCATGCCCTTGATCATCTCGAAATCCCAATCGGGCCGTTCCCGCGCTGCCCACCGCGCCGATTCGGGTCGCACGACCCGGTCTTCGGTGCCGTGGATCAACTGGGTGGGCTGTGAGATCTGATGCAACATCTTGCGGAACCGGCGCGGCGAGGCAAGCTCGACGGCGATGGAGCGAGCCGACTCGGTGAAGGCGGGAATGGACCATTCCATCTCGCGCCGCGCTCTCGCCATCTCGATGGCAGCTGCCCGGTGCAGAGGCTGTACCTCGGCGCCTCTGCTGAGAACCAGGTCGAACGTCTGGTCCACCTCGTCTTCGATGGATCGCTCGTGGTAGTAGTAGCGGGCGGCGCCGGTGCCTAGCAGCGGTACCAGCGGCCAGGCGAGCCGCTGCGACTCGCGGGAGAGGGATTTCATGGAGACGATTGGCAGTGCCGGGTCGACCAGAACCAACCCGGCAACGAGGCCGGGATGGGTGACGGCCGTGATCATCGAGATGAGACCACCCATGGAGTTGCCAACCAGGATCACTTGCTCATCGCTGAGTCGGTCGGCGAAATCTGCGACAAGCTCGGCGTTGCGGCGCATCGTGGCCCTGCGGCCATGCGGGGGGGTGAACCCGTGTCCGATCATGTCGATGGCAAAGACACGATGTCGCTCACCAAGGGCCTCAAAAACGGGGTACCACGAGATGTAGCTCGTACCGATACCATGAATGAGCAGCAGAACCGGGCCCCCGTCTCCGGTCGCCGCATAATGAACCGGGCCGTCGATGTCAATGAACGTCGATCTCATTGCCGGCATACGGTAGTCAAGGCTCGGCCCGGATTACAGCGTCTAGGTGAGCGCTTGTTCCTGAGCTACCCCGGCCATCATCAGGCCGACCTGCTCACGGGTGGCCGTCTTCGGGTCGACGATACCCATCACCTGGCCCTCATACATGACGACGATCCGGTCGGATACTCCAAAGACCTCGTCGAGGTCCTCCGAGATCATCAGAATCGCCGTGTTCTGATCTCTCTGTTCAATGAGGCGACGGTGGATGTATTCGGCGGCGCCGATGTCGACACCCCGCGTCGGTTGGGCTGCTACCAGCACGACCGGTGTGCCGGAGAGCTCCCTGGCGATAATCATCTTCTGGATGTTGCCACCGGAGAGGTTGCGTGCCGGCGTCTCGAGGGTGGGTGTCTTGACGGTGTACTCGTCGACGAGCTGCTGGCAATGCTTGTTGATCGCCCCAAAGTCGTAGAGGCCGCCCTTGAGGTACCTGGACTGCGTGTGGTCGATCAACAGCATGTTCTCTGAGATGGAGAACTCGCCGATGGCGCCGTCCTTCATCCTCTTCTCGGGGACATAGGCGAGCCCGGCTTTTCGGACCTGGTGCGGCGTCATGCCGATGACATTGGTGTCACCGATCTTGATCGAGCCCGATACCGGGGTGCGGAGCCCGGCGATCGCCTCGGCGAGCAGCATCTGGCCGTTGCCGGAGACACCGGCAATGCCGACGATCTCACCGGCGCGCACGTCGAGGCTGAGGCCACGAACGCCCTCTTCGCCACGATCTCGCAACACCCTGAGGTCTTTTATCTCGAGCCTCACCTCGGTGGGAGTCGCCGGATCCTTGTCGGGAGCCAGCTTGACCGTACGACCCACCATCATCTTCGCCAGGCTCTCCCTTGTGGCGCCTTCGACCGGGACGCTTCCGGTGACTCTCCCATGACGCAACACAGTGATCCTGGTGCTCAACGCGAGCACCTCGTGGAGCTTGTGGGAGATGAAGATGAGGCCCCGACCGTCGTCGCACAGCTGGCGAAGCGTAACGAAGAGTTGATCCACCTCCTGGGGAGTCAGCACCGCGGTCGGCTCATCGAGGATCAGCAGCTGGGCGTCACGGTATAGGGCCTTGATGATCTCGACCCGCTGCTGCTCACCGACGGCCATCTGCCATATATAGGTGTTGGGGTCCACTCGGAGCCCGTAGGCGTCGGTCAGCTCGTTGATGCGCTTCGAGACCACGTCGAGATCGGTGCGGAACCCCTTGGTCGACTTGAGTCCCAGGGCAACATTCTCGGCGACGGTGAGTGTCGGTACCAACATGAAGTGCTGGTGGATCATCCCGATCCCGTGGGTGATGGCGTCGGCCGGATCGTGAATATCCAATGGTTTGCCGTTGAGGAGTACCTCCCCCTCGTCGGCTTCATACAGGCCGTACAGGATCTTCATCAGCGTGCTCTTGCCCGCGCCGTTTTCGCCGAGCAGGGTATGTACCTCGCCCGGGTAGACATCGAAGTCGACGTGGTCGCTGGCGAGCACACCCGGGAACCTCTTGGTGATGCCTCGCATTTGGAGCATCGGGGTTCGTGCTGTCACCTGATGGCCTTTCCTGTTTGGGTGTTCCTGTTTGGTGTTCCTGTTTGAGTGGTTGGGGAGGCCGTGTGGCCTCCCCAACCTGTGTACTGCTTGCTAGATCACGATCCGGTTGTGATGGAACCGTCGATGATGCCCTGTGCAGCCGCGTCGCCTGCTGCCCTCACCTCTGCGGGAAGGTCGAAAGCGGGGTTGTACTCGATGACCTCTCCGCCGTTCGCCAGTGTGATCACATAGGACTCACCACCAAGCGTGCCGGACTGGATCTTGCTGATTATGTCCGAGAGCACGACCTCCCAGTGGTAGACCTGCGAGGCGACGACGATGTCGGGCGCCAGTTCGGTCTGGTTGGACTGAGTACCGAACCACGGGATGCCGTCGTCCTTGGCGACCGAAACGGCGCCGGTGACCATCTGTGCGGTCCCGCTGAGTACGTCAGCACCCGAGGCGATGAACGCCTGTGCGGTCTGCGAAGCGAGTGCCACGTCAGAGAAGTCTCCTGTGTAGGTGGCCGTTGCGGTTGCGCCGCCCGCTGCCGCTCCTGCGATGAAGCCGTTGACGTACAGAGCTGCGTCGCCGACCTCGATCGGGCCGACAACGCCGATGCTGCCACTCTTGCTCAGGCCAGCGGCCTCAACACCCATGACATAGCCACCCTGATCGGAGGCCGCTTCGTAGGCATAGACATTGTCTAGGCCGAAGGTGTCACCTGCGGTTCCCCAGGCAAAGGAGACGTCCGGGAACTCCGGAGCGATCTCCTGAAGCGACGCGCCGTACTGCGAGCCGTGTGCGATCACGAGGTCGTAGCCCTCCTCCGCATAGGAGCGGATGGCGGCTGCGGCGTCGTCAACGACAAAGGCATTGTCGGTGATGGCAGGCTCGATGCCGAGCGCTGCAACTGCGTCGACGATGGACTGGGTGAATGCCAGGTCGTTCGCCGCCGACGGGGCGACGATAGCGATCTTGAAATTGCTCAGGTCGGGCGCGGCAGTTGTCTCAGTTGCCGCTGTCGTCTCGGTTGCCGCTGTTGTCTCGGTTGCGGCTGTCGTTTCGGTTGCGGCTGTTGTTTCGGTTGCGGCTGTTGTTTCGGTTGCGGCAGTCGTAGCGCTGGAGCTGTCATCTCCACCGCAAGCGGCTGCCATCGTCGCGATGAGGGCTATCACCGCGAGCAGGATGAGTCTTCTTCTCATTGTTTCGTTTCCTCCTTGGCTTTCATTCTCTTGTGTCTCACCGAGCGAGCTTGGGAGTCGCCTCCTAAGCCCCTCGTGTGAACGGTTTGGTAAGTGCGCCCGGTGGTCGGAACCGGCTGGCGACGACCACGAGAGCCAGAATTGTGATCACCGCCGGTGTCATGGAAGCTATGTCCGACCACTGATTCGGGACGATCTCCAGTACCTTCAGCTGCAGCACCAGTGCTCCCACGAACCCGTAGAGCAGTGATCCGAGCATTACGCCGAGTGGTCTCCAGGCACCGAAGTACACGAGGGCGACCGCGATGAACCCGCGGGCATTTGTGATGTTCTGCTGGAAAATGCCGAGATCGATTGCCAGGAGGGCGCCTGCGATTCCGGCGAGGGTGCCACCGATCGTCACCGTTGTGTACCTGATTCTGGCGACGCTCACACCAAGGCTGTCTGCCGCTTCCGGGTTCTCGCCGACCGCCCGGATGTTCATCCCGAAGGTCGTTCTGTTGATGATGTAGATCGACAGTGGGACCGCGGCGAATGCCAGGTAGATGACGATGCTGTGCTGGAAGAGCATCTCGCCGAGCCACGGGATGTTGCTCAGACCGGGGATATCGAGCTCGGGGAACTTGTCGATGCCGCGGGGTGTTCCCACCCACTTCTGGAACAGCAGATCGCTCAGGCCGAGCCCGAAGAGGAAGACGCCGATGCCGCTGATGCCCTGATCGGCCTTGAACGTGACAGACATGATCGCAGAGACCAGGCCCATGACAAGCCCGACACCGACTCCGACGAGCAAGCCGAGCCACGGGTTTCCGGTTTTGAGATCGACGTAGTAGCCACCGAAGGCGCCCAACAGCATGATTCCCTCGACTCCGAGGTTGAGCACACCGGAACGCTGGCCGAAGGTCTCACCGAGGGATGCGACAAGCAATGGGACCGAGAGCCGGATGCCACCGGCAAAGATAGCGATGATGGCGCTCTGGGTGAACAGATCGCTCACGGGTCACCTCCCGCGGATCCTGGGCCCAGGGGAGCGGGAGTTGCCTCCTGCACCGGCGGTATCAGGTCGGTGGGGTCGTCGATGACCATCGGAGGTCGTTCCAGCAACCGCTTGCGGAGCCGATCGGAGGAAACGACAAAGATGACGACGAGACCGTTCAGGGCGAGGATCAAAGCAGAGGGAACCTGGATCGCACGCTGCATTGCGTTGCCACCGACGAGCAGGCCGCCGAAGAGGAACGAAGCAGGAATGGTCCACAGCGGATGCAGACCGCCAAACAAGGCGGCAACGATTCCGTTGAAGCCGGCGCTCCCGGTGAAGCCTGCGGTCGAGCCGTCTGTGACCATACGGTGGCTCTCACTACCGAAGACGAGCACGGCGCCGGCGAGACCGGCCATGGCCCCACTCATGGTGAGTGCCAGCACGATTGTGCGCTTGACCGGGATCCCGGCGTACCGGGAAGCGTCGGCGTTGAGACCGACGGCCCTCACCCGGAAGCCGAGCGGGGTGCGCCAGAGCACGATATAGGCGGCGATGGCGGCGGCAACCGCGATGAGCGGGCCGATGTGAAAGCGGCCTGAGCCGAAGAGACGGGGAAGATCTGCGCTTTCGACCAGACGCTGGGTCTGAGGAATCCGGCCACCGCCTTCCGGGTCGATGAGTGGTCCCCGGAGCAGGTAGTTCATCAACTGGACCGCGACGACATTGAGCATGATCGTGCTGAGGATCTCATTGACGCCGTAGTAGGCCTTGAGCGCACCGGGTATTGCCCCCCAGATGGCGCCACCAAGCAGCCCGGCGGACAGAACGAACGGGATCATGATGATGGCGGGGAAGTGTGGAGCGTTTAGGGCGGCGATTGTCGCCAGCAGACCACCCGCGACCATCTGTCCCTCGCCGCCGATGTTGATCACGTTGGCGCGGAAAGCGATCGTAATGCCGACGCCGACGAACAGCAGCGGTGTTGCCTTGAGCGCAGTCTCGGTGAGTGCGCCCCACGAGCCAAAGGCGCCCGTGAGAAGTTTGGTGAACCCTTTCACCGGACTGGCACCGAGAGCCATCAGCATGAGTGCCCCGATGAGGAGGGCGCCAAGCACAGCCAGAATCGGGACGCTGTACGCCAGGATTCGTCTCCGCCGTACATCCTCTAGCGACATCACTCGTCAATCCTCCCGCGGAGTGTGCCCGTCAGGCTGCTACGCCTTTTACAAAAAGTCAACTTGAGAGGTGCAGGTAAATGCAGATGGTCGGCCAACGATGCTACGCCGATGTCATCAGATTCAGCCGTGGTGCCGGGATGGCAGCCTCTTCGTCGTTGAGTTGTGGTTTCGGCGTTGCGCATTGCCGTCATGCCAACTCCTCCCGATCGCCGGTACTCTAGACGGGCTGGGGCATACCGAGCTTTGTAGAGGGCAAGTTGCTCGAACCCGCGGCATGAAGCCGGGATCAGCCATCGGTGATCCGGTCGGTCCCGCAGTAGACGTTGAATGAACCGTCCCTGACAAAACCGACGACCGTCATCCCGAGCTCGTCGCCGAGTTCGGCTGCCAACGAGGAGGCGGCCGAGACACCACAAACGACCGGGATGCCGACGACTCCGCACTTCTGCACGATCTCGAAGCTGATCCGTCCCGAGACCATCATCACAAAGTCGTGGAGCGGCCAGTGGTCTTTCGCCAGGTGGCCGATGAGCTTGTCCACGGCGTTGTGTCTCCCGATGTCTTCGCGCACCTCGAGGAGCTCCCCAGCCGGGGTGAACGCGGCGGCGGCATGGATGCCACCGGTGAGCTGGAACTCGGATTGCACGTTCCGCATGGTCTCCGGCATCCGTGAGATCATCGTTCTCGACAGGGAGGGCCCGGGCGGCAGCACCGGAGCCGTGATGCGCACCGCATCGATCGACGCCTTGCCGCATACGCCACACGAAGACGATGTGTACGTGTTGCGCCGGAACTGCTCGGCGTCCACGGTCACCCCGGGACGCAGGATGATGTCCCACCGGTCGTCATCATCGGTGAGCCCGGCTCGTTCGATGGTCACGAACTCAGTTGGGTCGAGGATGATCGACTCGCTGAGGGCGAACCCGAGCGCAAGGTCCTCGTCGTCTCCGGGTGAGCGCATCAGCACCGCAACCGGTGTACCCGACAGACGGAACTCGACCGGTCGTTCAACGACCAGCGCATCATCGACGGGGGTTGGCTCCCCGGCGTCGAACCGGATGATGTGGTGGATGGCAGACTTGCTCATTCAAGTGTTCTGCACGTGCTGGTAACCGAATCGACCTTTGATGCAGAGATGACCGTGGGTGACAGAGTGATCGGTCGGCGAGGTGACTTTGACGATCTCGTTGTCCTGGACGTGTAGCTCCAGATTGCAGCCGACACCACAGTACGTGCACACGGTCCTTGTGACGTGCTGGTTGGTCTCGTCCCACGCTGCCGGTCTCACGCATGTCGTATTCCGTCTTGACCATCAACGCCCCGGTTGGACACACGGCAACGCAGTTGCCGCAGTAAACGCATGCCGACTCAGGCAGGGAGACGTCAAACTCTGTCGAGATCTGACTTTCGAAGCCACGGCCGGCGATCGAGATGGCGAACGTGTTCTGCGCCTCGGCGCCGCATGCGGCCACGCACCGGTTGCACAGAATGCATTTCGAGTAGTCACGGATATAGAGGTCGTCCTGGATCTTCACCGGTTGAGCGACGGTTGCCACAGTTGCTCCGAAGTGCTCCGGGTCGACGTCGTAGTGCTCCATCCAGCGTTCCGTTGACTCGTCGACAAGCGACATGTCGACCGATGAGGCGAGCAGCTCGAAGACGAGCTTCCTGTTGGTGGCGACTCGCTCGCTCTCGGTGGTGATCTCCATGCCATCGGTCACCCTGCGGGAACAGGCAGGCACAAGGGTACGGGATCCTGCGACTTCGACGACGCAGACACGACAGGAGTTGGCAGGCTCGAATCGGTCGAGATAGCACAGCGTCGGAATGTCGATCCCCTGATCGTGACACGTCTGGAGGATCGTGCTGTCACCCGGGGTGCTCACCTCGTTCCCGTCGATACAGACGGTCACCTGGGCCCGGGGGTTCTCTAGGGGGACCGTGTTCATGCCTCACCCCCGATCAAGCCTTGCTGTAACGCAGATTGCACCGCCCATGATGCTGCATGGCCAAAGCCGCAGATCGACGAGTCGCCCATGACCAGGGCAATGTCGGCCAGCATAGGAGCCTCGTCCCGGCCTCCGCCGGCGAGTCGGATCAGCGACTCCTCCTGACGCATCGTGCCGACCCGGCACGGGGTGCATTGGCCACAAGACTCTTCGCGGAAGAAGGCACCGATGCGGACTATGAGATCTGTGAAGTCGGTCTCATCGTTGAAGACCATGACTACCCCCGAACCGAGCGAGACCCCCGCCCCTCTGGCCGCTTCGAAGGTGAGTGGCAGGTCGAGCTTGTCTTCGAGCAGGAAGGACCCGGCCGCACCACCGATGAGAGCGGCCCGAAAGTCCCCGGTGACCCCACCCGCCAGTTCGAGCAGATCGCGTACGGTGGCGCCGAATTCCACCTCATAGGCACCCGGGCTCTTTATGTGACCTGAGAGACAGAAGATCTTGGTGCCGGTCGATTGTGGGGTGCCGATCCCGGCAAATGCCTTGCCACCCTCGGTGACGATGCGAAGCACATTGACCAGGGTCTCCACGTTATTTATCACCGTCGGCTTGCCGAAGAGGCCAGCCTGGGTGGGGAAGGGCGGCTTCTGGCGTGGCATGCCCCGGTAGCCCTCGATCGAGTTGAACAGCGCCGTTTCCTCTCCGCAGATGTATGCGCCCGCCCCTCGCCTCACTTCGATGTCGAAACGGAACCCTGCGCCTGCGACGTCGTTGCCGAGCAGGCCCTGTTCCCCGGCCTGAGCAACTGCGTCCTCGAACCGGGCCTGGGCGAGCGGGTACTCGCCCCGAATGTAGAAGTACCCTCTCTCCGCCCCGATCGCATACCCGGCGATTGTCATTGCCTCCACGATGGCAAATGGGTCTGACTCAATGAGGATGCGATCTTTGAATGTGCCCGGCTCCGACTCGTCGGCATTGCAGACCAGGTACTTGGGGAACAAAGGCTCGTCGGCGACTGCACGCCACTTCACCCCGGTTGGGAACGCAGCGCCACCCCGTCCGCGCAGCCCCGAGGTGGTCACTTCTTCGATGACCTCGTCGCGACCTGCCGCGACGGCGGCAGCGAGACTCCGATAGCCACCGGCTGCGATGTAAGCATCGAGGCTGCCCGGATCGATGCCCACCCGTGCCAGCAGCCCCGTGCCAGATGCCGTCTCCTGCGGAGGCTCGATTGTCACCGGGGTGTCGCCGTCGAGTATGTCCCGGATCCCCGTTTGGGTCGCAGCGGTGAGGACAACGTCTTGTTGCCCACCGATCTGGATGTAGGCAGCGGGGCCACGGTCGCATTGGCCGAGACATGGGCTCGGGAGCACGTCCCATCTGTCGTCGAGATTCTCGAGCAGTTCGAGAGAGCCGGCGTTGCGACAGGAGATGTCCTCGCACACATGGGCGAGTCGCCGGGGCCGGCGTTCCTTGGTACATAGCAAGGAGTAGAAGGAGGCGACCCCGTATGCGTCTGCCGGCGGGACGTTGAGCCGCTCCGAGACGTAGTTGAGGGCGCCGGGGCTGACATGGCCGACCGCATCCTGCACCGCCCAGAGTGCAGGCAACAACAAGGTTCGGGTCTCCTCGGCCCCGTGCAGGCCACCGAGAGCAACCCGGCCGCCATAGGTGGTTGCAGGTTCACCGAGCAGGCTGTCTACCGCGGCCCGCTCTTCCGAAGTTGCCTTCTCCTGCATGAGATGTATTTCGATGGCAACCCTCCAAGCTCGGCAATTCACACTACCAGTCTCCAGGACTGGGCATTCGTTGCCATGCATGTGATGTTCCGGCAGAGTGTAAACTCGAAAGAAAGACAGGAGGTGAGATGACATACAGAAGACTGACGCAGCCGCTGGTTCGTGTGGACGGCGAGTTGCAGCCCGCCACCTGGGACGAGGCGCTTGATCGTGTTGCTGCCGGGCTCGCCCGATACTCCGGCAGCGAGTTCGGGATGTTCAGCTGCTCCAAGGCGACCAATGAGACCAATTTCATGGCTCAGAAGTTCACCCGGGTCGTTATGAGGTCGCACAACGTAGACAGCTGCAACCGCACTTGACACGCTCCTTCCGTCGTCGGTCTGACGACTGTGCTTGGAGCGGGAGGCGGTACCTCCTCCTACGAAGAGATCGAGACCACAGATGTCATCTTGCTGTGGGGGTCGAACGCGCGTGAGGCGCACCCCATCTTCTTTCATCATTTGCTCAAAGGGGTGAGAAACGGCGCTCGAATGTACGCCATCGATCCCAGACGTACCTCCTCTGCCGAGTTCGCCGACGTCTGGCTTGGCATCGATGTTGGTTCCGATATCGCCCTGGCGAACGCGATGGGCCGTGAGATCATCGACGCCGGGCTGCTGAATCAGGCATTTATCGAACACTCCACATCGGGTTTCGACGACTATGCAGCTGCGGTCGCTCCGTACACATTGGGGCGGGCGGCCTCTATCACCGGTGTTCCCGCCGAGCTGATCAAGCAGATGGCTCACGACTATGCCACTGCCGGGTCGGCACAGATCTGCTGGACGCTCGGCATCACCGAGCACCACAACGCCACTGACAACGTCCTGGCGTTGATCAACCTTGCTCTGCTCACCGGCCACGTCGGACGCTACGGGTCCGGTCTTGTTCCAATTCGTGGTCAGAACAACGTACAGGGTGGTGCTGATGTTGGCGGTCTACCCAACAAGCTCCCCGGCTACCAGAACGTCGAAGATCCGGAGCATCGTGCCAAGTTCAACGCGGCCTGGGGCACCGATCTACCGGCCGAGAGCGGTTGGCACATCTCCCAGATGTTCGATGCTATGGAGCGTGGCGATCTCAAGGCCCTCTACGTTCTCGGGGAGAACCCGGCCCAGTCCGAGGCCGACAGTCAGCGTGCTGTGCGCATCCTCGAAAGCCTCGATTTCATAGTGGCGCAGGACATCTTCCTCACCCGTACCGCGAACATGGCAGACGTCGTATTCCCGGCGGCCGCCGGCTGGGCAGAGACGGAGGGAACGGTCACCTCCTCGGAGCGGCGCACCCAGCGGGTGCGTAAGGCTCTCGACCCACCCGGCCAGGCGAAAGACGACATCGAGATCCTTGCCCTGCTGGCGCAGAGAATGGGTCACGACTGGCCGGTTCGATCGGCATACGAAGTCTGGGAGGAGCTGCGCAGCCTCTCTCCGATGCACGCCGGGATGTCGTACGAGAGGCTAGAGGCCGGGGGCGGTCTGCAGTGGCCGTGCCCCAGCGAGGATCACCCGGGGACGCAGTTCCTGCATGCCTGGTTGTGGGAGGACCCGATGCCGCGGGGACCTGCGCCGTTCATGCCAACCGAGTTCGTGCCCCCGCTCGATGAGCTCACCGACGAGTACCCGGTGCGGCTCACCACCGGACGCAGGCTCGAGTCATACAACACCGGTGTCCAGAGCGGTGGGTACAGGTCGCCAAAGCGCCTCGGCGGTGTCATCGAGCTCGACCCCGGAGACGGGGAGAACTATGGGATCACCGAAGGGGAGCGGGTGAGGATCACCTCGCGACGTGGCAGCATCGAAGCGCCGGTGCGGTTTGCTCGCAATCTTCGTCCCGGGCTCGCTTTCATGGCATTGCATTTCCCCGACGAGACCGACATCAATCTGCTCACCAACGATTTCTGGGACCCGAAGGCGGGTACCGCAGAATTCAAAGCCACCGCCGTCCGCATCGAAAAGGTCTGATTGAAGGTCAAAGACGGTGATTGGTTTCTGTGACTGAGTTTGGCGGGGCCAAACTCAAATCTGGTTGAAGGTCGAAAGACGGTGATTGGTTTCTGTGACTGAGTTTGGCGGGGCCAAACTCAAATCTGGTTGAAGGTCAAAGACGGTGATTGGTTTCTGTGACTGAGTTTGGCGGGGCCAAACTCAAATCTGATTGAAGGTCAAAGACGGTGATTGGTTTCTGTGACTGAGTTTGGCGGGGCCAAACTCAAATCTGATTGAAGGTCAAAGACCTTCAATCAGACCTCTTCCCGGATGGCGTTCAGGTAGTTGTAAATCGTGATGCGGCTGACCCCCATCGTGTCGGCTACCGACTCGATGGCCTTGCGCATGAGAAAGGCACCCTGCTCGTCGAGACGGCGCAGGGCGACCTGCTTGCCGACACGGTCGAGCTCATCGAGCGGGGCGCCGAGCTCCGACTCGATGCGGGCGATCAGGAGATCCAGGGAGTCGGAGATCGGTGGGAGCCGTACCGCGCCGATGACCTCACCATGCCACTCGATCGGGACATCGCCCTGCTCGAGTCTCTCCGGTGGGATCGCCTCGCCGCCAATGGCATCGAGCAGAGGACCGATGGCGGTGAGCAGTTCTGCGGCTATGTCACTCACGGCAGACCTCGACCTGAACCGAGACACGGGTTGCGCCCGCGTCTGTGGCCGCATCGAGCAGCAGCTTGACCGCTTCCATTATCAGGTGTGACTCACCCTTGATGGTGGTACCGAATGGTCCGATCTCGGGCTCGAAACCGAGCTCACGGACGGCGGCGAACGCAGCCTCGACATGAGCCCCCGGGTGACCTACCTCGAAGGGCTCGATCAGGAACTCGGCCGTGCAATCTCTCGACACTATGGTCCTCCCGGGCCGGGCTACTCTACCCGGCCGGGTCGTCTAGCTCTGCTGCATGGGTCTTATCCGGAGAACATGCCGGCGAGATCGGAGCCGTCGGTGACCTGATCGGCTGGTGGTGCCTCGATGGTGATGTCGGCACCCTGGTCGTACATCTCCCACGTCATCGTCATCGACTGGAAGCCGCTGCTGGCATCGACTGAGCCGTCGAATTCCATGACCATGCGATACACGTTGCCGTCGTCACCGATCCAGAACTCGACGGGCATCGTGTCCGGGAGCGTCCCGAGGCTCTCCAGATCGGATTGAGCCTGGGCATCGGCGGCACTCATCAACGCGGCAACGTCCACGACTGCCCGGTAGTGCGTTGTGCTGACTCCCCGCACCGTCTCGGTTCCCACCTTCTCGACGGTGGACCAGGACGCGTCGCCCCACGCCTTCATCAGGTCTTCCGGGTTGGTGGGACCGGCGCCGAAGCCCGACACAGTGCTGCTGGCCTCGGTCGCAGGCATGCTGACCCATTCCGTCGGAACACCCATCATCGAGAACAGCCCGAACCGCATGTACGAGGTGTCACCGATCGTCCTGACCTCCATCTCGCCGAAGAGATCACCCATGCCGGGTGGGATCGACTGGTCTGTCGGTGCCGCGTCTGCGAGAGCAGACATGTCGATGGTGGACGAGCTGTTGCCTGCGTTGTCGAACTCACCGGAGAACGCCATTGTGACATCTCCCGAAGCTCCCGGGACACCCGATATGGTCATCGAGCCCTCGACGCGGCCGGAAGTGGCCTGACTCGATTTGGCGAGGGCGGCCTGCAGCGCCGCGGCGTCTCCGCTCGGTGCGGCAGTTGTGGTCTCGGTCGCTTCTGTCGTCTCCGGTGCGGCGGTCGTCTCCGGTGCTGTGGTGGTCGCCGTCCCGGCCGCCGTTGTTTCGGTCGCAGCTGTTGTGTCGCTTGGGGCGGTGGTAGTTGTCGTATCCGAGCTACCGCCGTCGCCGCCACATGCAGTTACAAAGAGTGTGAGTGTGAATAGGAGTGCAAGTATTTTGCGCATTGTTGCCCCCGGTTTGCGTGGTTTACGAAACAGTAGCCGGTGATTCGAGCTAGCCCGACAGGCGAACTGGTTTTTACAATTTGTAAAACGTTTAGAATGGGATCGACGATATCGATTGAGAGGAGGGTGTGATGGCTGATTTCACGTCTTTCTCAGTGAATGGAAAAGAGGTCCTCGCCAGGAGTGACCACCCGCATTTGCTGAGCGCGCTGCGAGAGGAACTCGGCGTCACGTCGCCAAAGGACGGGTGCTCCCCTTCGGGTCAGTGTGGTGCATGCACCGTGCTCCTGGATGGCAAAGCGATCCAGAGTTGTCTCGTGGGGATGGAGAAAGCCGCAGGCAAGGAAGTCACCACTCTCGAAGGATTCGACGCCGATGAGCGAGAGCGGCTCGCCAGAGCATTTGCGGTCACGGGTGCGCTCCAGTGCGGTTTCTGCACGCCGGGCATCCTGGTCCGTACCAAAGCGCTCTTTGATCAGAAAGGCCCGGCCGGCGTGTCGTCCCAGGTGGCAGCGGGAAGGCTTGGAGCCCACCTTTGCCGGTGTACGGGCTACACAAAGATCCTCGACGCGATCGACATGCTGGCAACCGGCGAGATCCCGGAGCCATCCACGCCGCAGAAGATCGGCGATCTCGGTGTCAAGTACGAGGCTACCGAGTTGGCTCTTGGCGACCGCGGTTACATCGATGATTACCGCCCCGGCGGCATGCTGCACGGTGCCCTCCGGCTTACCGACCATGCGCGTGCAGATGTGGTGAGAATCGACACCAGCGCCGCCGAGGCGGCCGAAGGAGTCGTTGCGGTGTACACAGGAGCCGACGTTCCAGGCGACCTGAAGGTGGGGATCATCCATACCGACTGGCCGGTGTTCATCCCTGAAGGTGGCCGCACCTCGTTCTACGGCGATGTGCTCGCCATCGTTGTCGCCGAGACCAAGGCACAGGCAAGCGCCGCCGCTGAGCTCATCGAAGTCGAGTACAACGTCCTGGTGCCATTTGCGGATGCGAAGACGGCTCTCGCTTCAGATGAAGACGCCGTCTGGGGGCTCGACGGCAACGTACTGTCGGTCTCCGAGTATCAGCGAGGTGACGTCGACGCAGCGCTGGCTGCCTCGGCACACACCATCCACGAGGTGTTCAAGACCCAGCGGGTGGAGCATGCTTTCCTCGAACCGGAATCCACCCTCGCCATGCCGGATGGCAAGGGAGGCTTGATGGTCTACTCCGGTGGCCAGGGAGTGTGGGACGACCGAAATCAAATCGCCGCGGTGCTCAACGTCGATCCGAGCACTGTCACCGTTGAGCTGGTGTCAAACGGCGGCGCCTTCGGCGGCAAAGAAGACATGTCGAATCAGGGCCAGACTGCGCTTGCCGCACATTTGCTGCAGCGCCCGGTCAAGTGCACACTGAGCCGTGAGCAATCATTCCGGATCCATGCCAAGCGCCACCCGATCGAGATCGAGGTGTGGGCTGGTTGCGACGACCAGGGCAAGCTGACCGCTCTTCGATCCCGAATGATTGGTGATTCCGGCCCGTACGCCTCGGTCGGCATGAAGGTGCTCGAGCGTGCCGCCGGCCATATGACCGGCCCGTACGTCATCGAAACCGTTGATGTGAAGGCGACGGCGGTCCGCACCAACAACCCTGTCTGTGGTGCCTTCCGGGGCTTTGGCGCCAACCAGGCCCAGTTTGCCATGGAAGGTGTCATCGACAGGCTCGCCGATGCAGTTGGCATCGATGGGTGGGAGATGCGCAGCCGAAACGTCATCACCCCGGGTGTCGTGTGGGGACCGGGCCAGATCATGGACGATGGTTGCCGGGGGGCCAGAGAGTGCCTCGATGTGGTCAAGCCCGCGTACGACGCGGCCCGAGCCGAAGGAAAGGCGGTCGGGATCGGGCTCGCCCTCAAGAACTCCGGCCTCGGCAACGGCTTTCTCGAGATCTCGAGGGCGGTTGTTCGCTTTGAGGAAGATGGGACGGTTGAGGTTCGCCACTGCTGGACCGAGATGGGCCAGGGTGTGCACACCGTCGCGCTCCAGGTGGCCGCCGAGGAGCTGCGCATAGATGCCGACCGGATCAAGGTCGTCGTCGACACGACCCGGGAACTCGGAGCCGGTCAAACCACCGGCTCGCGGGGGACCCTGATGGCTTCGGGCGGGGTCGCCGATGCGTGCCGGGTCGCCAACGAGAACGACCAGAAGTCGGGTGTCGACTACTACGGGGAGTATCGGGTCGACTGGACCAATTCCCTCGAGGATGGTGTCGAGAACCCGATCATCCACTCGGCGTTCGGTTACGCGTGTCAGGTCGTGATCGCCGACAAGCAAACCGGCGCCATCGAGAAGGTCATTGCAGCCCATGACGTTGGCCGGGC
>CAVZRA010000011.1:0-39453 GCA_963777645.1 uncultured bacterium
GTTCGAGGGCGCGAGCACGCGCTCGATAACGCGTGGGGCAACCGGTGTTATGCGCTGGGTGGGGTCGGAGTCGTTGGGTGATCTAGGCGGCTACTTGGGTTTCGTCGCACTGGTCTCAGTGCAGATTCTCGATTCCAGAGATGAGGTCGACTGCGATCTCGAGCGCTTCGTCTGATCCAGTGCTGGTCTCCAGCGACCACAGTCAGCCGCGCTGCTCCCATGCGACTTGGGTCCGTCCGGTGCTCGGTGACCCGCCCACAACTATGGGTCGACCCATGCCACCAACCAGACTCGGCCGATCGATGGTATAGGCGAAGTCGGCTAGCGAGTTGAGGTTGCCATCGACGACAAGCACGTTTGATTGGGGAGAACTTATTGACGCCTGCCCGGGCTGCACGGCTGCCCGTGCCCCGTCGCCTAGGAGCTGCGCCAAGTCGGCCTCAGTGACTGCATCAAGATCAAGCCGCTCCTCGTAGCTGCCATACAGGTCAGACCGATAGGCGATACCCAAAATGGACGCTGCGGCTGAAAGCACCTCCCCATCAGTCATGTTCTTGCCAAGGATCACCACCGAATACCACGCTGAGATAGGAACAGCCAACTCCCTGCGATCCTCACTCACAAACAGCCAGACCGCACCATCTGAGTTCGGTATGGCCTCTCCGTCGCTTATCCGAAGCTCGTGGGTCTGTCGCAGCGCCACCTGCAGCCAGCGGTCTTCATTCTCTGACGAACAGAAACGATCAGTGCTACCCGACCGGGCGCCTTCGACGCAAGGTTCGAGATCGGCCGGGAGCATCTCGGGAAGAAACAACACGCCCTGATTGAAATCAACACGTACCGGAAGCTCCGTGACATCCGCATCATCCGACACCGCCGTGTCGTCCGAAACCGCCACATTACTCTCGGAGTTCGAGGTCGTCCCCTCCGGCGCCCCACCGGAATCGATACAGCCACCCACCAGGATCAGCATCGCGATCAACGTGGCGATCTGACGGTTCGACATGCCGATCCTCCCCGATCGGTAGCTGCCGAAACGTCGGCACGAGTGGCGCTACGAATCCGATTTCCCAAACTAGCCAAAGCAGCTACTACTGGCTATCCGGAGCGCCCGTCACCGTACCACCGTCACTCTGCTCAAGGATCACTCCGGGATCGCCAGATATTGTGCGATATCACGTACTTACGCCATTGAGCGGGATCGGCACTGATGAGGGCGGGGTCGTGAACACCCACCGTGACGATCGTCACCCTCGAGACCTGTCTTGCCGGGCGACTACAAGGGTATTGCAATACTATACCGGTAGCGGTATAGTTATGTCATGAATGTTGTAAGTGTCGTTGAGGCGGCTGAGTATCTGGAGGTGAGCCCTCGCCGGGTCCGTCAGATGCTGGCCGATGAACTCCTCGCTGGCCGCCAGATAGGCCGGGAGTGGGCAATTGAGCGCCGCGCCCTTGAAAGCCTGAAACGACACCGCGGACCCGCGGGTCGGCCGTGGCGAGCCTCGTCGGCGTGGGCTGTCCTAGCAATCGCCAACGGTGAAGGCTCTGATCTGTCGCCTGTGGACCGTTCTCGAGCGCGTCGCCGCCTTGCGGAGCATGGTCTAGCTGGCTTAGCGGCCCGGCTGGGCGCCCGGGCCGAGAGACGCCGATTCTACGGCCATCCGTCTGTATTGGAACCTCTGGCTGCAGAGCCCGATGTGGTCCTTTCGGGGGTGAGCGCCGCCGCGAACCACGGCGCAGATATCGTGGCTTCTGACTTCTTGGAGGCATATGTGCCTGAGGCTCGCGTCGCAGCGTTGATCAACCAGTACGGACTCGATCCCGATGCGGAGCGTCCCAATGTGGAGCTGCGCGTCATCAGCGACGCGGTGTGGCCCTTCGCTCCTGAAATGGAGGTGGCGTCGCGGTTCGTCGTCGCGGTCGATCTCCTTGACGCAGACGACGAGCGGAGCCGCCGTGCTGGCGCAGACCTGGCCCAACACCGATGACCATGTGGCCCACCGTCGATCGCGACTCGCTGCTACTACCGACACTTCCCGGCCACGATGACGCCCTATGGGACACGCTCATCGAACTCACCGAACTGAGGCCCGGTGAATGGACCCTGATTGGGGGTCAGATGGTGTTCCTCCATGCCATCGAGCACGCCGCAACTTCGCCGCGCGTCTCGACCGATCTTGACGTGCTGGTCAACGCTCGAATCGCGACCGGTGGCATTGCCGAGTTTGTAGCCGCAATCGAGCTGAGCGGCTTCTTGCTCGAGGGAACTTCACCCGAGGGGCTCGCCCACCGCTACCGGCGAAACGGTGTCAGCATCGATGTCCTAGCTCCCGAAGGGCTCGGTCCCCTCACCAACCTCACGACGACACCACCGGGCCACACCCTCCAAGTTCCCGGCGGGACCCAAGCGCTCATCAGAACCGAACTACTCCCCATCCACACCAACACCGCGGCAGGCCATGTGCCTCGCCCCTCGCTCCTCGGCGCCATCATTGCGAAGGCATTGGCCGTCGATGTCGACGACGCCCCAGATGCCCAACGCCTCGACCTCGCCTTCCTGCTCTCCCTCGTTGAAGACCCACTCGCCCTGGCCGCTCGCACTACATCGAAGGACCGCCGACGCCTACGCGCACGCAGCGAGCTAGCCGATCCACAGCACGCCGCCTGGCAGCTTCTCGCACCGAACCAACGCGACCGGGCACGAGCCGCGCTCTCAATCCTCATTCGATGACGCTGATGGCAAGCCTCACGGGCTTGCGAAGGCCCCGGTATGACCATCGACTCCGTAGTTCCTGCGCTCTTGGTCCGCCGCGCCTACTGCACTTGTCGGGATGGTTGTGCAATGGGGTCTCGACACCGCCGTTGATTCCGCTCGATATCCACAAATATGCAGCGATAACGCACATTTCGCCGACCATCCGGGATCGGCACGTCGGCGTGCGGGGAGGTGGCCACTCAGTGTGGTTCTGATGTTGCGATGGGCGCGCGCCAGGGCAGATTGCATTTCGGCGCGGGCAGGGGGCTTGATCGGACCCTCGACTGATAGCATAATGAAAGCATGCCGAACGTACTTGTGAGAGATCTACCCGCCGAGGTGCACGCCCAGCTGCAGCGCCGCGCCGAGAGTCAAGGACAGTCGCTACAGCAGTATCTAGCTGCTGAACTCAGGCGGCTTGCGGAACGGCCAACCCTGGACGAGGTGCTCGATCGAATCGAGCGACGCCACGGCGGCAAGGTTGGATTTGACCAGGCGGTAGCTGACTTGGCAGAAGAACGGAAGTAGTCGGTGATCGTCGCTGACGCCTCAATCGTCGCCAACGCCCTCGGTGATGATGGAGCTGACGGTGCCGCGGCGCGAGCTGTGTTGCGAGCCGAACGTGACCTGGCTGCTCCCGACCTTGTTGACGTCGAGACTGTTTCTGTGCTGCGCAGACGGTGGCTCAACGGTGACCTGACTGCCCGAAGATTCCGGAGCGCCATCACCGATCTCGGTGACCTTGCCATCATGAGACATCCCACATTGCCGTTCATGACACGGGCCTACGAGCTGCGCGCCAATGCGACTCCCTACGATGCCGCCTACATCGGGCTTGCTGAAGCTCTGGATTGCGAACTGGTCACTGCCGATGCTCGCCTTGCCAACGCCCCCGGCCCACGATGCCAGATTCGCATCGTCCAATCCTGACCCCGAGATCAACGATTCTCGCTCGATAATGCGCATCTTGGACGGTGAGCGAGATCGGCACATATCCGCTCGATGCGCTGAACACCGAGAGTTGTAGTGGCTTGTTGATTCGGCTGGTCTGGGTGGGGGTGGCGGCGTTCCCGTGTAAACGTTTCGGGTGCCTGATGCGACTCATCGGGTGTGAAAGCGGATAGTTCCCAGAGTCCACCAATGTCGGGCAGACTCGTCTCTGTGGCCGATTCCTCGTTTGAAGGGTTCTACGAACGTGAGTACCCGGCGGTGCTGGCGTTCTCGCGTTCGTTGAGTCCGACGCGGCAGCATGCTGAGGACATAGTCCACGATGCTTTCGAGGCTGCCCTCAGCAAGTGGCACTCGATCGACAATCCGTCGTCGTGGATCCGTCAGGTGGTTTCCAACAAGACTAAGTCGCTGCTGCGTCGCCGCTATGCCGAGCAGCGTGCGATGCGGCGTTTGTCGAGGCCGGTAACGATCGGGGCGGATCTTCCTGAGGACACGGACGCGTTCTGGGGGAGGTGCGTGGTCTCCCTCATCGGCAACGGGTGGCTATTGCGTTGTTCTATCTGGAGGATCGCCCGGTTGCTGAGATCGCAGGGGTGTTGGGGTGTGCTGAGGCAACGGCAAGGGTTCATCTATTGCGGGGACGGCGCTCTTTGGCGGTGAGCCGAACAACCGCTCGGCTCACCGCCGTGTGGTCGCGGATAGTCAGCCTGATCGGGGCACGGAAAAGCCGGTGGTAGATCTACCACCGGCTGGTGTCGGAGAGAAGACTCGAACTTCCACGAGCTATTAGCTCACTAGGCCCTCAACCTAGCGCGTCTACCAATTCCGCCACTCCGACGGGTACAGCTGCGAGATTATAGCGAGCGCCACCTCACCTCGGATCTCGCGGCGAGCAGAAACGATCACACGACCTGAACTATCTCCGGGAAGTGGCACGCCACCCAGTGGCCACTCTCGAGCTCCGCAAGCGGTGGCTCCTCGACATCGCACTTGCCTGCCTCCGCTTTGGGACACCTCGTGTTGAACCGGCAGCCCGGTGGCGGGTTCGCAGGTGAAGGGATGTCACCTTCGAGGATGATCCGCTTCCTGCTCACCTCGATAACGGGATCGGGAATCGGTACCGCCGACAACAACGCATGCGTGTAAGGATGCATCGGACGGTCGTAGAGAGTGTCCCGATCGGTCATCTCAACGATCTTGCCGAGGTACATGACGGCGACACGATTCGAGATGTGCCGGACGACAGACAGGTCGTGCGCGATGAACAAATACGTGAGACCGAACTCATCCTGAAGATCCTGCATCAAGTTGAGCACCTGGGCCTGGATTGACACATCGAGCGCCGAGACCGGCTCATCGAGAATCATGAACTGCGGGTTGAGCGCCAGCGCCCTGGCAACGCCAATACGCTGCCGCTGGCCACCCGAGAACTCGTGCGGGTACCGGTTCGTGTGCTCGGGGCTCAACCCGACGACTTCAAGAAGATGCTTGACCCTCTCCACACGCTCCTCGGCATCTCCAATCCCGTGAACGGTCATCGGCTCGGCGATGATGCTCGCCACCGTCATCCTGGGGTTCAGCGATGCATAGGGATCCTGGAACACGATCTGCAGCTCGCGGCGAAGCCCACGCAACACGTGGCGGTCCGCGGCAGCAACGTCGACGGGAGCCTTGATCGACCCGTCATCCGACTGCCCCTGGAACCACACCTCGCCCGACGTCGGCTCCAGCAAACGCAACAACGATCGAGCCGCGGTTGACTTGCCGCACCCCGATTCACCCACGAGACCCATAGTCTCACCGCGCTTGACCTGGAACGAGATGTCCGAGACTGCCTGTACGGCGCCCACCTGCTTCTTGATGAACACACCCCGGTTGATCGGGAATTCCTTCACCAGATGGTTGACACGGAGAATCACATCCTCGGGCATCCCCTGGCTGCCGGTGGCGACGTCCTGACGCATCGTGTCACTCATAGTGTGGGCTCCATCTCAATGTTCTTGAGATCGAGCTCATCGGCCCGGTGGCATGCCACCCGCTGACCTTCCGGGCTCTGTCGCAGGATGGGCAGAGCTTCAACACAAATCTGCTGGGCGAAGTCACACCTCGGGGCAAAGCGACATCCCTTCGGCGGATTGATCAGCGATGGCGGTGCTCCGCGAACGGAGTTGAGCCTATCCCTATGCACCTCATCGAGCCGGGTCATCGAGCCGAGGAGCCCCCAGGTGTATGGGTGCTGCGGGTTGTTGAAGATCTCAACGGCGCTGCCTCGCTCCACTATCGAACCGGCATACATCACCTGAATGGTGTCACAGAAGCCGGCCACGACACCGAGGTCGTGAGTGATCAACAGCACCGCGGTATTGCGCTCGTCGGCGAGTTCGAGCATCAGGCTCATGATCTGGGCCTGTGTGGTCACATCCAGGGCGGTGGTCGGCTCATCTGCGATCAGCAGCTTCGGGTTGCATGAAAGCCCCATGGCGATCATGACCCGCTGGCGCATTCCACCAGAGAACTGATGTGGGTAGTCCTCCATCCGGTTCTTGGCATGGGGGATGTGAACGTCGGCGAGTTGTTGGATTGCGATCTCCCGCGCCTCCGATTTGGACACATCCTGATGCAGCAGGATGGTCTCGATCAGCTGATCGCCGATCGTGTAGACGGGATTCAACGCGGTCATCGGGTCCTGGAAGATCATCGCGATCTCTCCACCCCGGACACGCTGCATATCCGTCTCCGTGAGCTGGAGCAAATCCCGACCGTCGAAGGTAATAGTGCCGGTGACGATTTCGCCTGCCGGTGGCTCGATAAGCCGCATGATCGACATCGCGGTAACGGACTTGCCACAGCCGGACTCGCCAACCACGCCACGTCGCTCGCCTGCGTCGACCTTGAACGACACCCCGTCAACTGCCTTGACGACACCTTCCTCTGTGGAGAAGTAGGTTCTCAAGTCCTCTACGTCTAGCAACGGTTCTGCCACTTCTTACTTCCGTTCAATCGTCTGTGTCGGATCGAGGGCGTCACGCAGACCGTCACCTATGAAGTTGATGGCGAGCACGGTCGAGATCAGCGCTACCGCCGAGAAGACCAACTCCCACCAGAAACCACGAACGGCGATCGCGGCCCCGGCGGCGGCCATGCCTCCCCAGGTGGGAATCGGGGGCGAACCCCGAATCCGAGGAACGAAAGCGCGGCCTCGATGATGATTGCAGTACCTACGACCAGCGTCGTCTGCACGATGATCGGGCTGATCGCATTGGGGAGGATGTGCCGGAAGATGATGCGTCGATCGTTTGCTCCTGCCGCCCTGGCGGCCTCGACGAACTCCTTCTCACGCAGTGATAGGAACTCGGCACGCACGATACGGGCCAGGCTCCCCCAGCTCAACAAGCCGAGGAGCACCGCGATGCCCCACGCCCCCTGTTTCAGGAACCCCGGTATCAGTCTCAACTCGGGGAGCACCCGGCCAACGACGATCGCCACCGGTAGCAGCGGCAGACCGAGGACCAGGTCCGTGAATCGCATCAGTGACTGGTCCACAACGCCGGGGTAGTAGCCGGCCAGAGCACCGACCACGGTGCCGAGCAGTGCTACCAACGCACCAACAACGATCCCGACGGCCAGGCTGGCACGACCACCGTGGATCACACGGGAGAGCACGTCCCTACCGATGTCATCCGTCCCCATCGGCAACGAGCTGCGTGGGGCGATGTTCACCAGGATGCGGCCGTCATCGTCCGGGAGCTGATCCGCATAGTGGTTGATGTGTGGAAGGTTTACCCATCCCCAACTCGAGATGAGGAACACGGCCGAGACGACGGCGACAATGGCAAGCCCGGTGCCGGCACCACGCAGCCCGCCCTTGAACGCCCGGTATGCCAGATACGCCGATGCGACAGTCACCACGATCATGAGGATCGTGGTCCGCCCGCTCATGTTCACCGGCACCGACCCGCAGAACGTTACGTTCTTCTCGCACGTAAACAGCGGGGCCATCAACGCAACATAAGCAACGAATGCCATGTAGAAGAACGCGATCGTGGCCAGCCGGTGTCGCCGCAGCCGGGAGACAAACAGATCCCACTGCGTGATCGGCTCCGCGGATATGCCCTCAGCGGCGTCTAGAACGAGCTCGTCGCCCGATCCTCGCTCAGTCATATCTGACTCGCGGATCCAGGACACCGTACAGAATGTCGGCCACAATGTTCATGATGACCACGCCGGCACCGATCGCCAGCACCACTGCCATGATCGTCGGGTAGTCGACCGAGTTGATCGCACCGATGTAAAGGCGGCCGATCCCCGGCCATCCGAAGATCGACTCGGTGATGACGGCGCCACCGATGATGAACGCAATGTCAACCGACACCAGAGTGACGATCGGGATCATCGCGTTGCGGAGCGCATGCTTGACAATGATCCTGCGGCGTGGCAATCCCTTCGCCTTTGCGGTACGCAGGTAGTCAGAGTGCATCACCTCGAGCATCGATGCTCGCTGAAACCGCGAATAGCCCGCCATCGAAATCGCTGCGATCGATATGGCAGGCAGCGTCAGGTGTTGGACGATATCACCTAGCTGTGCCAGCGAAGGTAGGCCGAGGAACCCTCGTCCCAGCGCCTCGTAACCCGAGCTCGTCATCCCGGCGACGTAGAAGACCTTGACACCGAGCCACCGCTCCAGCTGGAAGGCCATGATGAGCTGCAACATGACGCCGATGATGAAGATCGGTGTTGAGAACGTTATGAACGAAAGTGTGGTTGCCAGCTGATCGAAGAATGAGTACTGCTTGATCGCCTGGTAGACGCCAAGCGGTATCCCGATGATCAGCGCTAGGGCGAGTGCGGTGACACCGAGCCGGAAGGTGTTCCCTGCCGCTCCGAATATGTTGTCCCAGACGGCACCGTCCCCGCGGAACGACTCCCCCCAGTTGAGTGCAAACACGACGCGGCTCTTGATGATCCAGAACGCGATGACGGTGGCAATCAGGATGGAGAACGCACGGTAGGTGCGCCACCAGTTCGCTTCGATCTTGACGAAGAAGGTAGCGATCGTGTATCCGATAGCACCAAAGAACGCTGCCATGGCTATCCAACTGCGGACCCCGAGTTTCCCGGCGATGATCATCAGACCGGCTTGCTCGGGAACGTCAAGGGGCGTGACGAAATTCTTGAGCCAGATGAAGTACTGCTGGTACCAGGGCTTGTCCAAGCCCCACTGCTGGGTCAGTTGCTTAATCACCTGCTGCATCCTGGGATTCAGCTTCAACCTGTCGAGCGGCGTTCCACCAGAGAACTGGATGAGCACGAACACGACCAGGCTCAATGCAAACAGTGTGACTATGCCATAGACCAAGCGTCGGATGATGTATGCAAACACCCTTCGATGCCTCCCGCTCGGGTTCAGGGACTATACCAGGCAAGGCACCCCAGGAGTGAGGAACGCCTGGCAAGAGGTCTGTCCTGGAGGACCGGAACGCCAGAGAGGGGCCCGCTACGGGGCCCCTCTCTGCATCAGATCAGTTTCGAGTTGACCTCAGAGGTCGACGCGATACCAGTCTTCGATGTTCCACAGGTCGGATGCCTGGGTCGGGTTGTGCTTGTAGCCACCAACCTTGTCTCCCCAGACGGCTGCCGTCACGAGACGGGCATACAGCGGGATGATCACGACCTGATCGGCAATGATCTGCTCGCCTTCCTGCATCAGCGGGGTGAGAACCGCAGTGTCGACGGAAGAGTTCAGCTCGTCGCGGATATCGGCGAACCGCTGTGTGTTCTCGTCGATGACCGACGAATCCGGGGTACCCCAGCGGTAGTAGTTCTGGCCGTCCGGCGGCGGAGCCTGCGGGTCGAACAGGTCGTAGTTCTGGAGCGATCCAGGCGTACCCGGCGAACCGAGCCATGCCCACTCACCAAGGTCCCACAGACCGTTGTCGAGCGTCTCACCGAAGAACAGCTGCGAGTCCTCGAGCTTGTTCTCGTAGTTGACACCGACGTCCTGGAACATGTTCACGAACAGCTCGGAGAGCTTGACGCGGGCATCGTTGTTGGACGTGGTCCCGAAGACGGTATAGAGCTCGTCAACGCCTAGCTCTGCCTTGGCCTTGTCGAAGTACTCCATGGCCTTAGCCGGGTCATAGCTGTACTGCTTCCACGGATCCAACGCGATCGCCGGCTGTGTCGTGTCGAGGAAACCGTCGAGCGGCTCGACCTGACCGGCAAGGATCTCATCGACGATGAGGTTCTTGTTGATGGTGTAGGCGACGCCCTTGCGATAGTTGAGATTCTCGTTTGCCGAGTTCGGGTTCTTCTCGAGACGGCCGGGGCCGAACTGGAAGGCCAGGTGCTCCCACACCGGTCCGCTGAGAACCTCGACGATGGCGCCTTCAGGCTCGAGAGCCTGAAGAGCTTCGATGGTCTCGGTTGCCGGCGGAGGCTGGATGACATCGACCTCACGGCCCTTGAAAGCGGTGATGATCGACTCGGTCTCCGGGATGAACCGCATGACGACGCTGTCGAGATACGGCAGCTGCTGCCCGGTCTCGGCATCGGTCTTCCAGTAGTTGTCGTTGCGGACGACCTTGATGTACTCGCCCTTCTGCCAGCTGTCGAAGACGAACGGGCCGGCGGACGGCCACATGGTCTCGTTCCAGTCGGTCTCGAAGTCCGAGTTCTCAACAGCGTGCTTCGGGATAATGGTGCCGAACAGCAACTCATAGAGAGAGGTCGGCTGAGCGAGCGTGTACGAGAACGTCTTCGGGCCGGCATCGCTCGAAACGATGTCCTCATACGTCGACTTGTTGGTGGGGAGATTCGGATCCATGATGGTGTCCAGTGTGAACTGGAAGTCGTCACCGGTGATCTGCTCTCCGTCTGACCAGACAGCCTCGTCACGAATCTGGTAGTTGACCGTCATCGTGCCGTCGTCGTTCACAACGACGCCGCCGTTCTCGACGGTCGGGAGTTCCGTCACCAACTCCGGGATGAGCTCCAGCGTGTAGCCGTCGATCTCCTGGACACCAGCGAGGTAGGCCTGGCCGATACGTGACACGACTGCGTTGTCCCCACCCGGAACAAACGGGTTCAGGGTCGGGGGCTCCTGGTCGTCAGCCACGATGACCTCGCCACCGTACTGCTTGCCCGGGGCCGCAGTCGTGGTGGTGGTCGTCGCTGGTGCTGCCGTTGTTGTAGCAGCAGCGGTGGTAGTTGTCTCTTGGGTTGCTTGAGTTGTGGTGGTGGTGGTGTCACTGCTTCCATTAGAGCCGCCACAAGCAGTGACGATCATTGCGAAAGCGAGAAGTACCGCCAACCACAACACCTTGCGGCTACGCCACAATCGATTCAAGGTGTTGCCTCCTTGGTATTTCGTGTTGGGAAACTGATGAAATCAGTGATCAGCGAGCCCAGAGCCACGTCAAAGTGACCGTGGTTAGCGCAAATACGGTAGCTACGGCAACCGTGATCCTGTCGAGATTCCTCTCCACGACATTGGACCCCGAGAAGCTTCCACTCATGCCACCACCGAACATGTCGGAGACGCCTCCACCCCGACCTGCATGAAACAGGATGAGGACAATGAGGGCGAGCGACACGAGCGCGTGTAACGCCGCAACGACTGATGCCAAGAGTCTCCCTTTCTCACACGGGACCCGCACACACGGGCCCATCAATCGCGCAGTATGGAGCGTTCCGCGCAGAAGAGCAAGTCATCACGCCAGCATCTGGAAGACACACCCTCGGTCGGTACAACCTCAACCGGCCTGTTTGGCAACGGCCGCCGCCGCCGCCGCGGCCGCCTCCGCGTCACCGAGATACCGGCTGCTGGTGGGTTGTAGGTTCTCGTCCAACTCATACAGCAGCGGGATGCCCGTCGGGATGTTGAGATCGGGTATCTCCTCGTCCGTTATCGCGTCGAGATGTTTCACCAGTGCCCGGAGGCTGTTTCCGTGAGCAGCGACGATGACAACCTTGCCTGCTCTGAGATCCGGGACGATGGCGTCATACCAGTACGGGAGCATCCGCTCGACCACGTCCGCGAGACACTCGGTGGCGGGGAGCAGGTCGGGTGGCATCCATGCATAGCGCGGATCGTGGCCGGGATGCCGCTCATCCATCGGATCAAGTGCAGGTGGCGGGGTCGAGTACGAGCGTCTCCAGATGTGCACCTGCTCCTTGCCGTACTGATCGGAGGTCTCCTTCTTGTTGAGCCCCTGGAGGGCACCGTAGTGCCGTTCGTTGAGACGCCAATTTTTCACAACAGGGATCCAGACCTGCCCCATCTCGAGCAACGCCAGGTGGAGAGTGTTGATCGCACGTTCGAGCACGGACGTGTGGGCAACGTCGAATTGAAGGCCCTCCTCGTTCATGATCTCCCCGGCGGACCTGGCTTCTGAGATTCCCTTCTCGGACAAGGGGACATCGGTCCAACCGGTGAACACATTCTCGAGATTCCAGGTCGATTGACCGTGGCGAAGCAGTACGAGTGTTGCCATCAGAGACTCCTATTCGGGATCACGGTCAAAGCTAGTCGTCAATCAGGGAAAGGTCAGTTTCACCGCCACCCTCAACGACTCAGGCGAGGCATCACGACGCGAATCGGTGCCAGAGCTCGATATTCCAGGTGGGCCCTGCCGTCGACGCGTTCATCTCGAAGCCGCCGAGCGAGTCCGCCCACACCGCCCCGACGACCGGCCGCGACGCAATCGGGATAACAACTGCATTATCGGCCAGCAGCTCCTCAGCGGCACGGGCGAGAGCGACCACCTCTTCGGGGTCAACCGACTCGCGGGCAGTGGCGATGATGCTCCGGTACCGCGCCACGACGTCCTCGCCGACCGAGGACCCGGGAGTGCCCCACCGGTAGTAATTGTCCCCGTCCGGTGGCGGTGCATCGGGGTCGAAGAAATCGAGCGTCGACAGGAACCCCGATGCGTCCGGTCCTGCGACCCACGCCCACAAGCCAACATCCCAGGTCCCCTCGTTGAGCGTATCGCCGAAGAAGAGCTGCGAGTCCTCCAGCTGGAGATCGACGACGATACCGACCCGGCCGAGCATCCGGACGAGCGTATCAGCAATCTCGGGTCGCTCCCACGAGTTCGACGTGGTCGAGAAGACCAGTCGGGGTGGTTCGGTGGTGCAGTCGCGTCCCGCATCGGAACACGCCTGAGCGACCAGTTGCCGCGCCTTGTCGAGGTCCTCGGTGTATTGACCCCACGGCCCGCCCTCGGACCAGGGGCTCATGATCGACGTGATGGGCACCCAGTCGACCAGCGCTGCCAACTCTCCGACATCGATTGCGTAGGCGATAGCCTGACGGTACGACCGGTCGCTGTTGAGCGACTCGCCGTTGCGGTCATTGGGGCCGAACTGGAAGTTGAGATGCTCCCACAGCGTCCCGGGCACCACTTGTAGGTCGACCCCATCCGTTTCCAGGTTGCGCAACCGACTCAGCGTGTCCGGATCCGGGGAAGGGACAATGACATCGAGCTTACGTCCAATGAAAGCCGACACCATCTCGAGCGGATCCGTGTGAAAGCTGAAGATGACCTCGTCGAGGTAAGGAAGCTGTGCTCCTGTCTCGGGATCGGTCTTCCAGTAGTTCTCGTTGCGAACCAACCGCAGGTACTCGCCTTGCCGCCATTCCGCGACGACAAACGGGCCGGCCGATGGCCACATCTTGTCGTTCCATGCCGTTGCGATACTTGTCCCGGCGACGGCATGCTCGGGCAGTACCACCGGGAACATAGTCTCGTACGCCACCGTTGGCTCGGCGAGCACCATCTCGAAGGTCTTGCCTTCTGCAGTAGTAGCGACGACGTCGTACGGCGGCTCGCCATCGTCGGCGACCCGATCGAGCATGGTCTCGAGGGTGAACTCGAGATCGGAGCCCGTGATCGGCTCCCCGTCGCTCCAAACCGCCTCGTTCCGAATCTGATACCGGACTGTCATCGTTCCATCCTCGTTGAGGGTCACCCCCGCGTTGCCCACCGACGGCAGCTCGGTGACCAACTCGGGGATCAACTGGAGCGTCTCGGCATCGATGTCGTATACCCCGGCGAGATGGGCCTGACCGATTACAGCAACGGAGAAGTCGGTGCCGCCCTCGGCAAACGGGTTGAGGGTCGTGGGCTCCTGGCTCTCACCGATGATCACCGATCCCCCGAACCCGGGGGTTGGAGCCGCGGTCGTGGTCGACTCGTCGAGGATGGTCGCTGTGGTGGTCGATCTCACGGATTGTTGCGTCGTCGAACTCGGCTGCGAGGGATTCCCGGAGCATGATGCCGCGGCGAGCGCTACCGCAAGCAGCACAGCAAAACAGCGTCGCATAGGCCTCCATTCGACGCCTCAACCTTACTCGCCTGCACCCCACCCAGGGTGACGAGGGGACTACGCAGCGATGTCGATGATGACGCGGCGCTTATGCCATATCGGGGTGTCGACACCCGGGCTCGCACCGGCCCCGACCATCATCCCAAGCCCAACGGTGGCCATGCCGTAATGCCTGGCTCCAGCACTCTCGATCGCCTCTCGTACCAGCCGTAATGCGTCCGAGGTGACCTCAACGTGGCTGTGAGCGTCGAGCGCAAAATCGACAGTGAGCGATGATTCGGCCAGATCGGTGATGATGCGAACGTCGGAGACAAATTCGTGTGACGCGATCTTCTGCTCGACGGCGCCGACATGGTCATAGAAGTCGGTGCCATTGCGTGGCCAGCTAGCCCGCCTGGTCAGCCTGAACTCGAACGATACTCTGTATTTCATTGCCCACCAGCCCCGTAGCAGGGACCCCATTATGAAGTGCCTTCCCAAAGCGGCCACTACCCCACGTAGTGCCGCTGGCACTCATAGTGCACAAGAAGCCGGGGAGCGACAATGCCCATTGCAGGTACCGCTCGATGCACTAGTGCAGGGAGATAATGCAAGAAGGGTGCGGATCGTGTGGTCCGCACCCTCCCGATTATTCCGATTCCGAATCCGGCTACAGCCAGTATCTAACGATCCCGGCGAAGCTGTCCGGGTCGAGAGACGCGCCGCCCACCAGGGCTCCGTCGATGTCGCGCTTGGCCATCAGCCCGGCGATGTTGCCCGGCTTGACCGAACCTCCGTAGAGGATCCGCACCGAATCGGCTGCTTCCCCGAACATCTCGGCAACTGTGTTGCGCACGAACGTGCACATGTCCCCCGCATCGTCTGAGCTAGCGGTCTTGCCGGTGCCGATCGCCCAGATCGGTTCGTAGGCAATGACCATGCCCGCCACCTGCTCGGAGGTCAGTCCCTGAAGACCGAGCCGCACCTGCGAACCGACCTTCTCCTCAGTGAGACCTTGCTCGCGCTCGTCGCCGGTTTCCCCGCAGCACATGATCGGGATCATGCCCTCCTCGAAGATCGCCTTCACCTTCTTGTTGACGTCCTCGTCCGTCTCCTTGAAGATCTGACGCCGCTCGGAGTGGCCTGCGATTACGTACGACACAGACAGCTTGGAGAGCATCTGTGGTGAGACCTCACCGGTGAAGGCACCCTTCTCCTCGTAGAAGCAGTGCTGGGCACCAAGACCGATGGCGAGATGGTCCGACTCGATCACAGTCTGAACCGACCGCAATGCGGTTAACGGCGGGCACACCACAACGTCGACCCGCTCGTAATCGGACGACTCGAGCCGGTAGCTGAGCTTCTGCACCATTTGAATAGCCTCGAGATGCGTGGCATGCATCTTCCAGTTGCCCGCGATCAGGTCCTTACGCATCGTTCCACCTCTCCAGGGCTGCTATGCCCGGTAGTACCTTGCCTTCAAGCAGTTCGAGCCCGGCACCGCCGCCACTCGAGACATGTGATATCTGGTCTTGGCGACCGAGTAACCGGATCGCGGCAACGCTGTCACCACCACCGATGACGGTGAAGCCATCTGTCTCGGCTAGCGCTGCGGCGACACCGGCAGTGCCCGCCCGAAATGCCTCCCATTCGAAGACACCCATCGGGCCATTCCAGAACACGCTGGCTGCGCCGTCGATCACGGTCTTGAAGGCGGCGATCGAAGCAGGCCCGATATCGAGGCCCATCATGTCGGCGGGGATTGCGTCGATCGACACAACCCGATGATCGGCGTCTTCGGCAAATGCCGCGGCGACGACCACGTCACTCGGCAAAGAGATCTTGTGACCGTGCACGCCGGCGAGAAGGTCACCGACAACCTCGAGCATCGCCTCCTCGACGAGAGAATTGCCCACCTCGTAGCCTTGCGCCCGCAACAAGGTGAAGCACATACCGCCACCAACGATCATCTCGTCGACACGAGGCAATAGGTGCTCCATCACCGCGAGCTTATCCGAGATCTTGGCGCCGCCGAGGATCACCAGATAGGGACGTTCCGGGTCCCCGAGGAGCGCCGAGAGTGCCTCGACCTCCTTGGCGAGCAACAGCCCGGCAGCAGATTGGAGCCGCTCGGCGACACCGACCGTCGTGGCATGAGCACGATGGGCAGATCCGAACGCATCGAGCACGAATACATCGGCGAGCCTCGCCAACTTGTCTGCCAGCTCAGGATCGTTCTTGGTCTCCCCCGGCTCGAATCTCGTGTTCTCGAGGAGAGTGACCGTTGCGGCATCGGTGGCCGCAACCGCCGCCTCCGCTTCGGGACCCGCCACCACGTCCAGCTTGTTAACCGGAAAACCACCGATCTCCGACATGCACCTACCCACCGGATCCATCCTGAGGGATTCGTCTATGCCTTTGGGACGACCGAGGTGGCTGCAGACAACCACCTTGGCACCCCGGTCGAGCAGGGCCCGGATGGTGGGGAGGCTGGCCTCGATCCGGAAATCATCAGCCACCTCTCCATCATCCAGTGGAACGTTCAAGTCGGAACGCACGAGCACGGTCTTCCCTTCGACTCGGAGAGAGTCGAGAGTTGGGAGGTTCGTCATGATCGTTTCGATTCAGCCGAGTCGCTTGACCAGGTCAACGAGGCGGCTCGAGTAACCCCATTCGTTGTCGTACCAGCCGAGCACCTTGATCATGTTGTCACCGGGCACAATCGCGGCCGATGCGTCGTAGATGCATGAGTGCGGGTCGCCAACGATGTCACAGGAGACTATCTCGTCCTCGGTATAGCGGAGGATGCCCTTGAGCGGGCCATCGGCTGCAGCGGCCTTGAACGCCCCATTCACCTCGTCAAGAGTGACGTCCCTGTCGAGAGTAACAACCAGATCGGTTGCCGACCCGTCCGAGACGGGAACTCGCATCGCCATTGCTTGCATCTTGCCATTGAGGTTGGGGAGCACCGAGCCGATGGCCTTAGCGGCACCGGTCGCGGTTGGAATGATGTTGGTGGCAGCGTTGCGGGCCCTCCGCAGATCCTTGTGTGGCATGTCCAGAATCGCCTGGTCGTTCGTGTAGGCGTGGACGGTTGTGAACATGCCCCGCTTGATCCCGAATGCATCGTCGAGCACCTTGGCCATCGGAGCCACACAGTTGGTGGTGCACGAAGCGTTCGAAATCACCTTGTGGACCGCCGGGTCGAGCTTGTCATCGTTGACACCCAGGACCACCGAAATATCGGCGTCACCAGACGGTGCGGAGATCAGCACATATTCGGCACCGGCCGTGATGTGCTTGGAGGCCGCCGCGTGGGAGCGGAAGATACCCGTCGACTCAATGACGACGTCGACACCGAGCTCACCCCACGGAAGGTTCTCAGGATCACGCTCCGAGTAGACCTTGAACCGGTCGCCATCGACCACCAGGTCACCGTCGACAACCTCGATGGTGCCCGGGTAAATGCCGTGGACGCTGTCGTACTTGAGGAGGTGGGCCAGAGTCTTGGCATCCGTGAGATCGTTCACGGCGACCATGTCGAAATCGGCACCGTTCTTCTTCGCAGAACGGAAGAAGTTCCGTCCGATGCGGCCAAAACCGTTGATAGCTACCTTCATGAGGTTCCTTCGTGTCGTGGATTTTCAGATGAGACGCGCCAAAGCGCCGCCGAGACGCACAGGGTCATGTCGCGGGACCGTCGAGGACACGTCGACAAAATGCCCGGAGACAACGTCTACACCATAGGTTGCCAGCACCTCCGCGTCGACCATAAGCGCTTCCAGCGGAGGTGGAAACGTCGCTGACGTCTCGTTCGCGACGATAGCAGCAGGGGGCCGCAGCCGACTCATTGTCATCAGTGCATCTAAGTGATCGGCGCCATCCATACCAAGTGTCTCCCCATCCTGGGTGCTGATGTTGGCGACATAGATCAACCGTCCCCTGGAGCGATTCACCGCATCGACGATGCCGGGCACCAGGAGCGCGGCCAGCACCGACGTGTAGAGACTGCCTGGGCCGACGACGATCTGATCGGCTTCCTCGATGGCAGCGACCGCCTCATCGCTTGCGACGGCGTCTGCGGGCACAAGACGCATTGCGTCCACCCGACCCCGGCTCAATGCCAGGGCCACCTGGCCGAGCACATCCTTCCCCTCGACGACCGCTTCGATATGGAGCCGCTGTGGTGAGACGGGAATCACCGAGCCCACCGAGCCAAGCAAGTTCTCGGCGGCCCGTAGTGCAGAACGAAAGTCACCTACGAGATCGGCGAGCGATGCGATGATGAGATTGCCGAGTGAGTGACCGCTGACATCCGAGGCGTCGAACCGGTACTCGAAGAGATCCTTCCACACGGACTCGTCAGGAGCGAGCGCCAGCAGGCACTTTCTGATATCTCCTGGGGGTGGGATCTCGAGACCGGGAGCGAGCCTCCCTGAAGAACCGCCGTCGTCGGCGACGGTGACGATGGCATCGATCCGCCCCGCATAGTGTTGGATAGCGTGTAGCGCCATTGCCAGACCCTTGCCGCCGCCGATGGCAACAACATGTGGGCCGCCGCCGCGGGTGGCAACTGTCTCCTTGAGTTCCTGGGTGAGCGGGGTATTCATATCATCCTGTGGAGCCGTCGGGGGTGTCGCGATGACTGACGCTCGCAGCAAACCCCGCGGCACGGAGTCGGTCGGTTATCTCGTCGGCTAGAGCTACTGAGCGATGGCGACCACCCGTGCACCCAATCCCGATCGTGAGATATGCCTTGCCTTCGGCTTCGTATCGGGGCAGCAGGAACCGCAGAAGGTCCATGGTCTTGTCGATGAACTCCTGAGCGTCCTTGCTGGCAAGGACGTGGTCACGCACGTCCTGATCGTGCCCGGTCAACGGGCGCAACTCCGGGATCCAATGAGGATTGGGGAGGAACCGAACGTCGAGCAACAGATCGACAACGCGGGGAGTCCCCTTCTTGAAGCCAAACGAGATCACGTCGACCCGGAGCCTTCGTTTCGCCCCGGGGCCTTCGAAAGCCTCAACGACCCGGTCGCGCAACTCGTGGACATTGAGATCGGTGGTATCGATGATGACATCGGCGAGCCCCCTGATCTCCTCGAACGCTCGCCGCTCGGCAGCGATCCGCTCGGCCAGCGTTCCCTTGCTGATCGGGTGGCTGCGTCTCGTCTCCTCGAACCGTCGCTCCAGCGTTGCGTCGTCGGCATCCATGAACAACACGGTGGTCGGCACACTGCGCTGCAGCAGGCTGTGAAGGGCCGCTTCGAGGGCTTCGTGGGTGACACCACCCCTTGTGTCGACAACCACCGCCACCTTCTCCCGTTTGCCCTCAGGGACACCGATCTGATCAATGAGGAACTTGATCAACTCGGCGGGGAGGTTGTCGACCACGAAATACCCGAGATCCTCCATCACTTTGGCCGCCTGGGATCGCCCCGCCCCCGACATGCCAGTGATGATCACCGCTCTTGGTTGGCTCACTCTCGACTCCCTCTGCCTTCTAGTGCGGCCACCAGTTCCCTGGCAACCGGGTCTGGGACGACTTCTGCGATCTGTTCCACCGAAGCCCGACGTAGCCGCTTCAGCGAGCCGAAGTGGCGTAGCAGGTCCTTCTTCCGTTTTGGCCCGATCCCGGGCACGGAATCGAGCACAGAGTCAACCATACGTCTGCTCCTCAGCTTGCGATGGTACGTAATGGCGAATCGGTGAGCCTCATCACGCACGCTCTGGAGGAGATACAGTGCCTCCTCGCCACGCGGGATCAACAGAGGGCTCTCTGCGCCCGGCAGATACACCTCTTCGAGCCGCTTCGCCAGGCCCGCCACCGGTATGTCGAGCCCGAACTCATCCAGCACCTTGACGGCCCTGCCGAGCTGACCCGCCCCCCCGTCAATGATGACAAGCGACGGCGGATATGCGAACTTGCCGCGCTCTTCGACGGGACGGTCGCGGTCGGCCAGATATGCCCCAAATCGGCGGCGCAGGACTTCCTCCATCGCAGCGAAGTCGTCTTGACCGCTCAAGGTCTTGATCTTGAACTTGCGGTATTCGGTCTTCTTGGGAAGCCCGTCCTCGAACACAACCATCGAGGCGACGGTGCTCGTGCCCTGGATCGTCGAGATGTCGTAGCACTCGATGCGCAGAGGGGCGTCTTCCATGTCGAGATGCTCCTGGAGGCTGCGCAACGCTTTGGCCCTGGCATTGTGATCGGATGCCCTCCGCAACCGATGCCGGGCATACTCCTCGCGAGCATTAGCGTGCGCAGTCTCGAGCAGACGGCGCTTGGAACCTCGTTGTGGGATCCGCAGCTCCACATTCGAGCCGCGCAGCCTGCTCAACCAGTCCTGCCACAGCCCGGCGTCGTCTGGCAACTCGGGCACGGCTATCAGGTTGGGCGGTATCTCGCCGCCGTATGTGTGCCGGAGCACAATCTCCACCAGCCCGGCGGTGGTCACGTCCTCGACCTTGTCGATAACGCTCGTCCTCCTTCCCGTGAGCCGGCCCCTTGTGACGTTGAACACCACGACCACAGCTTCGAGCTCATCCTCCTCGACAGCAATGAGGTCAAAAGTCTCGAGCCGGGTCGAAACCAGCTCCTGACGCTGCAGCGCTTTCTCGACCGAGCCGATCTGATCACGCAGCCGGGCAGCGTGCTCGTACTCCAGCCGGGAGGCGGCGTCGTGCATCTCTCCCCTCAGCTGTGATATCAGATCCTTCCTGTCACCGTCGAGGAATGCCGCCATCCCATCCAGGTACTCCTGGTACTGCCCGGCGGTGACCTCACCTACGCACGGGCCCGAGCACCGCTCGATGTGATAGAGCAAACAAGGCCGCCCCAGCGACTGGTGGCTCTTGAACTTCGTGTCGGTGCACGACCTGATCGGGAAAGTCCGCAACAACAGGTCGCGGGTCTGCCTGATGGCGTATGCGTGGGCATAGGGTCCGAAGTACTGCACACCCTTGCGGCGTTTGCCTCGCATCACCATGACGCGGGGCCAATCCTGATACAGCGTCAGCGCAAGATAGGGAAAGCTCTTGTCGTCACGGAGCTTGATGTTGAATCGCGGCTGATGCTTCTGGACCAGCGTGTACTCGAGCATGAGCGCATCGACCTCGGTATCGGTGACTATCCAGTCGACCGAATGCGCCGAAGCGACCATCCGCTCGGTGCGCGCCAGCAGATCAGTACCGAAGTAGTTGGCCAGACGCTTGCGGAGGGATTTTGCCTTCCCGATATAGAGCACTCGCCCATCCGGCCCCTTGAAGAGGTAGACACCGGGGCCATCGGGAATGGACGATGTGGGAGGTCGTTGCATACATCGATGCTACGACACACTATGTGCGCTGCCGCGCAGCAGCGCGCTCTGGCTGTCAGCGCGTCCGGTTAGGAGGCGACGGCAAGGCCGAGACGACGGCTGGCTGCGAGGATCTCGTCGACACCCGACGCCGTGTTGATATCGACGACGGCATGACGCCTGACCTGATGCAGATCTTCGACCGTCATCCATTCCGGTGGTGTTTCGTATACCTCGACCTCGGGCCACTCGGCAACCACATCAGCTACCGTGTCGGCCTTCACGAATGCCCAGGCCGCACCACTCCCATATTCGTATGCGACGTAGAAACCGTCCATGCGTCCTCCTTGGTCAAAGCCATCTATCGGCGCACACCCCGACTACCTTGAGTGTTCGACCAGCGCGCTCCGAGTAGTCGAGGCATTTGCTCCTGACCAACATATCCAGGTTCGGTTGCTAACGCGGCTTCGCTGAAACCCGTCTCCACCAACTCCTCCAGTTTCCAGCCGGCAGCTGCTGCCGTATTGAGAATGGTGGCAAGCGGGCGGTGGTGAAATGAGATGTCGGTGCGTTTCGCAGCCATCATCGTTGTGCCCGCCTCGAAGTAGTCGCCCCATCGCCACAGGATCTCGCCATCGGTTTGATCGAGGATCGGTCCAGAGCCTGCTGCTGTGAAGGCTGGGTGATTCATCACGAGCGCAAGGGTCCCGCCCGCTCGTACCACTCGTGATGCCGTCACCAGCACGTCGAGGTCGCGCAGATGCTCGACAACGAGCACCAGGTAGGCCGCATCGACCGATTCGGTCCGCAACCAGCCGAGATCGGGGAGCTCGGCACGCACGACCGGACCCCGAGCTGCGGCGCGCTCGAGCAGACGGCTCGAGATGTCACACCCGATCACCCGGCCGGGGAAGAGGGCCATCACCTGCCCCTCACCACACCCGAGGTCGAGCATCTTGCCTGACACACCGGCGAGCATCCTCATCAGTAACGGGATGACGTCGGACCGGTAGATCGGATCGTCCTCGACCTCCGCAAGCCACCACTCGGCGTGGTGGTCCCATTCGTTGTTGCCTCTATCCGTCATGACAAGCCCCTATCCGGGCAGTAGCTCACGCAAGTATTTGCCGGTGTACGAATCTGTTACCGCAGCCACCTCTTCCGGGGTGCCGACCGCAACGACCCTACCTCCGTCCTCGCCCCCTTCGGGACCGAGGTCGATGATCCAATCAGCGGTCTTGATCACATCCAGGTTGTGCTCGATGACCACGACCGTGTTCCCGGCATCTACCAGCCTTTGGAGTACGTGCAGCAGCTTGCGCACATCTTCGAAGTGCAGCCCTGTTGTCGGTTCGTCGAGCACGTAGAAAGTCTGTCCAGTCGACCGCTTCCCCAGCTCCGAGGCGAGCTTGACCCGCTGTGCCTCGCCGCCAGACAGCGTGGGCGCCGGTTGACCGAGTGTGATGTAGCCGAGCCCCACATCGAAGAGCGTCTGGAGCACCCTTGCGATTCTCGGCTGGTTCTCGAAGAAGTGGACGGCAGCCTCAATCGACATATCGAGAACGTCCGCGATGGAATGGCCCTTGAACGTTATCTGCAGCGTCTCCCGGTTGTATCTGCGCCCCTTGCATACCTCACACGGGATGTAGACATCAGGCAGGAAGTGCATCTCGATCCGGATGGTGCCGTCACCCTTGCAGGTCTCACATCGACCACCGGAGACGTTGAAGGAGAACCTGCCTGGTTTGTACCCCCGCATCCTGGCATCTGAGGTCGCTGCGAACAGCTCCCGAATCCGATCAAACACCTTGGTGTAGGTAGCCGGATTGGAACGGGGCGTCCTCCCGATCGGGCTCTGATCGATGTTGATGATCTTGTCGATCTGGTCGAAACCCTTGATACCGTGATGCCTGCCGGGGAGTTGATGTGCGGCGTGCAACTCGTGGTGCAGGCCCTTCGATAGGATCTCCTGGACCAGGGACGACTTGCCACTCCCGGAGACGCCTGTAACCACTGTCAGCCTGCCGAGTGGGAAGTCGACGGTGATGTTGTCCAGGTTGTTCTCCGCAGCGCCCTCAACGGTGATCACTCCCCCGGTCCCGATTCGCCGCACCCCTGGCACGGCGATTTCCCGTCTGCCTGCCAGGTAATCCCCGGTGAGTGAGTCGGTGGCAGACATGATCGCGTCGAGATCTCCCTGGGCAACGATGCGCCCGCCATGGGCCCCGGCTCCGGGACCGATGTCGACGATGTGGTCTGCAACGCGGATCGTCTCTTCATCGTGCTCGACAACGATCAGCGTGTTGCCAAGATCGCGCAGCCGCAGCAAAGTCTCGATGAGCCGCTGGTTGTCCCGCTGGTGCAAGCCGATCGAAGGCTCGTCGAGGATGTAGAGCACTCCGACCAGACCCGAGCCGATCTGAGTCGCAAGACGAATCCGCTGTGCCTCGCCGCCGGCCAGGGTTGCCGCTCCCCGCATCAATGTCAGGTAGTCGAGGCCGACGTCGACGAGGAATGAGAGCCGGGCCCTGATCTCCTTTATCACGAGCCGGGCGATCTTGATATCGCGATCGCTCAGCTCCATCTCGTCGATCCACTCCACGGCGCGGCGAAGTGGCATTGTGGAGACCTCGAAAATCGACTTGCCGGCGACGGTCACCGCAAGAGACACATCGTTCAATCGACCGCCGCCACAGGTCCGGCACGGTACCTCCCGCATGAATTGCTCATACTGTGCCCTTGCGCCTTCCGAGTCGCTCTCCCGATAGCGGCGCTCCAACCAGGGGACAACACCCTCGTACTCGGTCTCGTACTGCCGTTTCCGGCCAAACCGATTCTGGTAGACGACCGGGTATGGCTTGCCCGGCGCCCCGTTGAGTATGAGATCACGATGCCGCTTGCTCAACTTGTTGAAGGGACGATCCATGTCGATCCCCTCCTCGTGGGCGACCGAGGCGACGAGGCGCTGCATGTAGCCCATCCGGTACCGGCCCGCCCACGGGGCGAGCGCACCTTCGCCGAGGCTGCGATCGGGATGAGGGACGATCAGCTCCTCATCCACCTGGTATCGGGTGCCGATCCCGCTGCAGACGGTGCATGCCCCATAGGGGCTGTTGAATGAGAAGTTGCGTGGCTGGAGCTCTTCGAAGGAGAGGCCGCAAATCGGACAGGCGAAATCCTGGCTGAAGGTCAGCGTCGGCCCATCGACGACATCAATCAGCGCAACCCCCTCGGCAAGCCCGAGTGCCGTCTCCAGCGACTCGGTGAGCCTCTGCTCGATGCCGGCCTTTCGCACCAAGCGGTCGACAACAACCTCAATGGTGTGCTGAAAATAGCGGTCGAGCTTGATGTCTTCGGTCAGATCGTGCACATCACCGTCGATGCGTGCCCTGCTGTAACCGTCCTTGCGCAGGTCGGCGAGCAGATTCTCGTATTCCCCCTTCCGACCCTGTACCACCGGGGCCAGCACCTGGAACCGAGTCCCATCGTCGAGCTCGAGGATCTGATCGACGATCTGCTGCGGTGTCTGCCGAGATACCACCGAGCCGTCCCGGGGACAGTGGGGAATCCCGATACGGGCGTAGAGCAACCGAAGATAGTCGTGTACCTCGGTGACGGTGCCCACAGTGGAACGCGGGTTGCGACTCGCCGTCTTCTGATCGATCGAGATCGCAGGTGAGAGGCCCTCGATGAAGTCGACGTCAGGCTTGTCCATCTGGCCGAGGAACTGACGGGCATATGCAGAAAGGCTCTCTACATAGCGACGCTGGCCTTCGGCATAAATAGTGTCGAACGCCAGAGACGACTTCCCGGACCCGGAAAGCCCGGTGAAAACGATCATCTCGTCACGCGGAAGCACCAGATCGACGTCGTCGAGATTGTGCTCGCGAGCACCCTTGATGATGATCTTGCCACTGCCCACGGGTATGCCGCCCATCCTCTGGCGTGAAAATTGCCGCCCGGTCGGCGATTGTAGTTAGGGGGTGTGTCAAGAACGGCGGCCGGGCTCAGCGCTGCGACGCCTCGAGCCACCATGTTTGCGATGTCACGAGGGCAGCCGCTACCCCGAGCAGAGCAATCGGGCCGAGTGGTGACCAACCAAGCGCAGGTGCTGCCACCTGAGCCCAGGAGAGTGCAGCAAGGACAGCGACTACGAGCGCAGGACGATGCCATCGGGGCCAGATCGCTACTACGAGGAGGAGCAGCAGCCCGGCGTCGTAGAACAGCGTCTGCGGAGCTACGGCGACCGCGGCGGCCGCGGCGAGGGCCCAACGCCACAACGGACGACCTGCCGATAGTCTCCACCACTCCCATGCCACTGCACCGGCGATCACAAAGGCGAGCCCGTAGCCAATCCAGAATGCGGGGACCGAGCCGACTCCGAGCATGTTCTCGAGGAATCCAGGCAAAGAGATGAAGTTGGCACCGTTGGCCGTGGCGTTGAGATCCCGGAAGCCGGCAGCCTGGTCCCACCAGCGGGTGACCCATCCACCCCCCATCAGTATCGTCGACATCGCATACAGGGTGACCGCGCCGACCGCCCAACCGGCGAGCATCCGCCACCGGCGAGCGACGACGAACAATGGCAGAACAACCACGCCGTACTGAGGCTTGAATAGCAGCAGAGCCGCCACCAGACCCGCCAGGAACGGCCGCTCATCGTGATCGAGACGGGCAGCGATGGCGAAGAGAAGGATGCTGATCGCCGTGTTCTGCCCACCCGCTACTGCGGTGAGTACCGGCTGGAAGGCGAGCGCAATCACCAGCACCGCCGGAAAAGGCAGGCCACAAGCATGCAACCACGGCCTCAGCGCCGTCACGGCTCCGCCAAGAGCCAGCATCATCAGCAAAGTGTTCAGCAGGAACGACCACTGATAGCCGGCCCGAGCCAATAGGCCATAAACGGCAGCTACAAACGGCGGATAGGAGAAGTAGAGATAACCGCCCTCGTTGTCGATGAGACCGACCTGCTCTGTTTGCTGGCGCACCGGGTCGTACAGGTCCTGCCAATCTCCGTCGGCAACAATTGACCCTGCGGCGTAGAAGGATGGATAGTCGCCGCCGAGCCGGCTGGCGGGGTCGTCGACGTCGTAGCGGATCGTGGCGAACAGCAGTGCAAACGCAAGCGTGACCAGGATCACTACCGGGTAGGTGCGTATCCGCCACGATGAGGCTTGCTCGCTGCTCGCATTCACAGCGCCGACGTTATCAACATGGCCAGCGAAACCCCTACCTATCCAAATCGGTCAGCGAGCAGCTTCCCTCACCTCGCGCAACTCCTTCTTCAGCTCCAACACCTCATCACGCAATCTGGCTGCATACTCGAAGCGCAGTTCGGTAGCCGCTTGGTGCATCTCCTCTTCCAGGCTCTGGATGAGTCGCCGAAGATCAGACGTCCCCAGGTCGAGAGGCTTGCGCTCACGGTTCTCGCGCACCCTGCGATCCGCTGATGGCGAATCGGAGCTCTGCACCAGAGCGAGGATGTCGCTGACCTTCTTCCGAATGGTTTGCGGATCGATGCCGTGCGCTTCGTTGAACTGCATCTGGAGGTGACGTCTGCGGTTGGTCTCGCTAATCGCCCATTGCATCGAGTCGGTAACCGAGTCTGCGTACATGATCACCTGCCCTTCGACGTTCCGGGCCGCACGACCGATGGTCTGGACCAGCGATGTTTGCGAACGGAGAAAACCCTCCTTGTCGGCGTCGAGAATGGCAACCAGCGTGACCTCGGGAAGATCGAGCCCCTCCCGGAGCAAGTTGACACCGACCAGCACGTCGTACTCGCCGCGCCGCAACTCGCTGAGGATCTGCACCCTCTCCAGCGTGTCGATATCGGAGTGGAGGTAGCGTGCCTTGACGCCCAACTCGAGCAGGTAATCGGTCAGATCCTCTGACATCTTCTTGGTGAGTGTTGTCACCAGGACCCGCTGGTCCCGCTCGGCCCGCAGCTGGATCTCTTCGATCAGATCGTCGATCTGCCCCTTGGTCGGCCTCACGATCACCTCGGGATCGACAAGACCCGTCGGCCGGATCACCTGTTCGACGACCTGAGCCGAGTTCTCCAGCTCCCAACGGCTCGGGGTTGCCGAGAGGAGAACACATTGGTTGGTCCGTTCGTACCACTCCTCGAAGGTGATCGGCCGGTTATCCATGGCGGACGGGAGGCGAAACCCGTGCTCGACCAGTACCTCCTTGCGGCTCCTGTCGCCGGCGTACTGGCCGTGGATCTGGGGGATGGTGACGTGGCTCTCGTCGATGATCGTGAGATAGTCGTCGGGGAAGTAGTCGAGGAGCGTGTAGGGAGGGCTACCCGCTTCACGTCCGTCGAGATGGCGTGAGTAGTTCTCGATACCGGCGCACGTGCCGATCTCACGCATCATCTCCATGTCGTAGGCCGTCCGCATTCGCAGCCGTTGTGCTTCGAGGAGCTTGTTTCGTTTCTCCAACTCCTGGAGACGCTCGTGCAACTCGATCTCGATATCTCCGACGGCGCGCAACATCCTCTCCTGCCCGGCGACGTAGTGGGTAGCCGGGTACACCATCACCTCGCGCATCTCCTCGAGAATCTCACCGGTGATCGGGTTCATCCTGAGGATGCGGTCGACCTCGTCGCCAAAGTACTCGATGCGATAGATGGTCTCCTCGTAGGCAGGGAACACCTCGAGCGTGTCGCCTTTGAGCCGGAATTTGCCCCGCACCAGGTTGACCTCGTTGCGCTCGTACTGGATGTCTACGAGTCGCCGCACGGCTTCCTGGAGCGGGTATTCCACTCCGCGGATCATCCTCAGCAGACGACCCTCGTATTGCTCTGGAGATCCAAGCCCGTAGATCGCCGAGACCGAGGCAACAATGACCACGTCTTCCCTGGTGAGCAGGGCTGCTGTGGCTGAGTGCCGGAGCCGGTCGATCTCGTCGTTCATCGTCGACTCCTTCTCGATATAGGTGTCGGTCTGAGCGATGTACGCCTCTGGCTGGTAGTAGTCGTAGTAGCTGACAAAGTACTCCACCCTGTTCTCGGGGAAGAACTCGCGGAACTCATTCGCCAGCTGAGCGGCCAGCGCCTTGTTGGGTGCCAGGATTAGCGTCGGGCGCTGCACCTGTTCGATCAGCCACGCAATCGTCGCTGATTTTCCCGAGCCGGTGATCCCAAGCAACGTCTGGAACCGGTCACCACGCTCGATACCCTCAGCCAGCTTGGCGATCGCCTGAGGCTGGTCTCCGGCCGGGGAGAAGTCACTATGAACCTTGAAGGGACGCATTGCGTCAGCGTACTCGGCGACTGTGACAAGAAGCTACGCCTGGTGCAGCCCGCGATCCGCCTGCAGACGCAGCCAGAGCTCGCACACGCGATCCTCCAGTTCTGCGATGCTCCCCCGATTCTCGATGACGGCATCGGCTGCCGCCAGCCACTCGCGTCTCGAGGGCTGCGTCTCCATCCGCCGGGTCACGTCTCTAGCGTCCATGCCCCGCTCGGTCGCTCGCCGCAACCGGGTCACACGGGGAGCATCGATCACGATCCGATACCAACCCGGCCCGGCGAGCCCGGACATGATCGGGAGCTCCAGCACGACATCCCGGTCTCCCACGGTTGCCACCCTCGCGGCAATCTCTGCCGCAATCAGCGGGTGCGAGATCGCCTCTAGCTCGTCGAGCTGATCCGGGTCGGAGAAGACGATGGCGGCAAGTCTGCCGCGATCGATCACACCGTCGACAACAACATCAGGCCATCTGGTGACTACCGCAGCGTATGCAGCACCACCAGGTTCGAGGATCTCCCTGCCGATTCGGTCTGCCTCGATGACAACGGCGCCAAGCTCTCGAAGAACTCGCAGCACGACGGACTTCCCACTCCCGATACCCCCGGTCACGATCACCCGCAGAGGATGCGGGGCATTGTCAACGCCAGTCACCCCCCGGACTGTACCCTGTGACGATGCTCACCGCGCGCGACCCGTGGGAACAGAGGCTCGACTGGCTCTTGAGTGCCGTCCTGTGGGCATCGCTCACATTGTCGGTGATCGTGACGGCTGTCGTATACGGCGTCACCGCTTCGGTCGGGATCTCCGCTTTGCTCGCCGGGGCATGGGTGGTAGCGATGCAGGTCGCGCCGAACCGGCGACGCAACTCCGAGCAGTGGGGTGAGCTGCTTGCGGTGATCGGAGTCGTTGTCTCGCTCGTGGCGATGGCGCTCACCGGAGGCGGCGATTCCATATACGTCATCTACCTTGCCGGGGTCCCGCTGTTTGCTGCAAGCTTCCTGAGCGCAAGGATTGCCTACGAGACCGGTGCGCTCGCCGTGATCGGGCTCTTCGTGATCGCACGGGCGTTTGATCAGGCTCTGTTCGATCCGTCCACGTTGCGCTCGGCATTCCTTTATGCCCTGATCGTCATCACATTCACTCAGGTGCGCCGGTTACTCACCGAGACCCAGGAACGCAACGTCGAACTACAGGCGGCCACCGCCCGGGTCGACAGGATCCAGAGCGCACACACCCTTCTCACCAGCCTCTCTGAGCTTGCAAACACTCAGGAGCTCAATCCGGTGACAATCGGCACCGTTGCGCTGCGGGACCTGGCTGCCACGGTGCCGTTTCAGGCAGGTCGGGTAAGCGTGCTCCGTGAGGACGGTGATGCTGTGGTCGTTGCCACCCGTGGCGAACCCGACACCACCCGGGAACCACAGCGATTCGCCATCGAGATGCGGGGCAAGCATCTTGGCGCCATGGAACTGTGGCCCGATCCGGATCACGATCTGCGCAGTCACCTCCCTGCCATTCAGCCCACCGTCAGCCAGCTCGGGCTTGCGTTCGACAACGTCGCCATCGTGCAGCGGATCGCCCACAGGACTGTCTATGAAGAGCGGGTGCGACTGGCCCGCGAGCTCCACGACAACATCGGCCCTGGCCTTGCTTCACTCGGGCTCCGGCTCGACATGCTCATCTACCAGGCAACGGATGACCCTGAGCTAGTCCGCCATCTCGAGGGCACGAGGGAGGCGGTGACGTCCCTCGTCGAGGAGGTGCGCACGACGGTGCGTGATCTCCGTCACGACAATGTGGCTTCGATCGTCGAGCAGGCTCACGAGATCGTCGCTTCTGAGGCGGGGTCGGGCCCGGAGATCACGATCTCGATCCAGGAGAATCGGCCTCCCCGACCCGCCGTTGCCGTTGAGCTCCGCGCCATCCTCACTGAAGCGGTGCGCAACGCCATCGAGCACTCGGGAGCGACCAGCCTCTCGATCGAGGGCGAAGTGGATCGAGATCGCGGCAGCATCACGATCGCCGACAACGGCTCCGGATTCGATCCCGACGAGTTGCCAAGCGGGCATTACGGCGTGCTCGGCATGCGGGAGCGAGCTCGTCAGATCGGTGGTGATCTTTCGATAGATGCAAGCCCGATGCAAGGCAGTCGAGTTACCATCACGTGGGAGGCCGATTGAGATGAGCATCAAGATCGTCATAGCCGACGACCACACCATGATGAGGGAGGGGCTCTCGCAGGCCCTCGACAGCATCCCCGACATCGAGGTAATCGCCAGCGTCGCCGACGGTCGGGAGCTACTCGACGAGTTGGAGAGATCGACACCAGACGTGATCCTGGTGGACATCGAGATGCCTCGGCTGAGCGGCATCGGCGCATTGCGCAAGCTCGAAGGCGGCCCGCCTGCAATCGTGGTGACGATGCATGCCGACGAGACCCAGCGGAAGAAGGCAGGGGCCGCAGGAGCCAGAGGATTTCTCTCCAAGTCGTCTCCGCTACCCGATCTCGCCGCCGCCATCAGGGCAGTGGCTGCGGGGTCGCTAATCATGGACGAGTCCGAAACCCCTGCGATTCTCGATCAGCATCGCCAGCCGATCCTCGATGAGGGAGCCGCCGCGTTGACGGCACGCGAACGTGAGCTCCTAAAAATGTTGGCTTCCGGGGTCAGCAGCACCGAAGACCTCGCCGACCAGCTCTTCATCTCCCAGAAGACGGTCAAGAACCATCTTGCCAGCATCTACGAGAAGCTGGCAATCACCGATCGAGCCCAGGCTGTGGTAGAGGCGATCCGACTCGGCATCCATCGTTAGGGACCTTGCCCCCGTTACAGATGGGTCGAGCGACCTATCAAGCTTGTTCCCGCTGATACCGACATGCTTAGAGGATCACCCTGTCAAGGAGGAAGTAACCAAATGCTCCAGATTATGTGGACTGCACTGCAGACCCGTTTCAATGACGAAGAAGGCGCCTCGCTGGTCGAGTACGCACTTCTCGTAGCTCTCATCGCCATCGTGGCGCTGGTCGCCATCACCGCCGTCGGTGGTGCCGTCTCCAGCAACTTCCAGGACATCGCCGACACCCTGTAAGCGCCAACGGACCAATAGCAAGAAGCGGGGCCCTCTGGGGCTCCGCTTTTGTTTTGCGGGCAGGATGAACCAGTGCGGAAGCCATTCATCTCCGTTATGGGTCGAACGACCTATAAAGATCGACCCGCTGATACCGATACATCGAGAGGATCACCCTGCCAAGGAGGAAGTAACCAAATGCTCCAGATTATGTGGACTGCACTGCAGACCCGTTTCAATGACGAAGAAGGCGCCTCGCTGGTCGAGTACGCACTTCTCGTAGCTCTCATCGCCATCGTGGCGCTGGTCGCCATCACCGCCCTCGGTGGTGCCGTCTCCAGCAACTTCCAGGACATCGCCGACACCCTGTAAGCGCCAACGGCGCCAATAACACAAGAAGGGCCCCCGGCGGGGGCCCTTCTCCTTTTTCTCGAGACTTCTCTGCGGCTACGCTCCGTAGCAACTTGCCTACTACCTGCAGCCGAATGGGCCGGACGACCCATTGCACTAGACGCCACACGGAGTAGTTTTCGTATCAGGATCACCCTGCCGTATCAGGATCACCCTTCCAAGGAGGACTCAGAAATGCTCCAGATCATGTGGACTGCAATGCAGACCCGTTTCAATGACGAAGAAGGCGCCTCGCTGGTCGAGTACGCACTTCTCGTAGCTCTCATCGCCATCGTGGCGCTGGTCGCCATCACCGCCGTCGGTGGTGCCGTCTCCAGCAACTTCCAGGACATCGCCGACACCCTGTAAGCGCCAACGGCGCCAATAGCACAAGAAGGGCCCCCGCCGGGGGCCCTTCTCATTTGTCTCTGTGGTGTCCGATCACTGTCCCATCACCACGAAGTAATCGTCCCGGTAGCGATACTCCCAATCCAGCAGTTCGAGATAGGAAACGACCGGCCAGTCGGCTCCGAGAATCGCCTGAGATATACCGAGTTCGCCAAACGTCTTTTCGATGCCGACACCGTTCTTCAGAGCGCCAAACCGCTCGAGATCGGTACCGCCGTACAACTCGGCCCGATCATCGATGAACACTTCGTGCCGTGGCCAATCTTCGTAGATCAGATATCCGCCGACCGCCGTTCCGTTGAATTGGGGCCCGGGGCTCAGTGCCGCGATCGCCGCATCCGAAGGAAACCGTTCTTCGTCAAGACTGAAAGGCCTGATGAAGACCGGCAAAAACACTGCCACCAGCAAGACGGCGCCGATCAACCCGTTGATCGCGCTGGCACCACCGTGTGTATTCGCCTCCCGAACCGTCCCATCCATGGCGAAGGCACTCATGGCGAACGGAAGCAGCACGATGAACGCCGGCCAGACATTACGCTCGGCAATGACGCCAAACACGACGAACGGGACAATCACCCAGAGGTCAGGTGGCGTCAGCCTTCCCAGCACGCCAGCCACTATTAGACCGATGATGACAAGTAGCAACGGTAGTAAGAACGGATTAGAGAAGGCGGGCGCCCTCCATTCTGAGATCAAGGACAGGCCGGAGCGGTTCTGGAAGAACTCCACAAGGATCCACCACACGCCCAACCCGTGAGCTGTTGCTGCTGTGGCCAGACCTGCGATGACAGCAGCAGTTGCTTGTCGGCGCGATTTGCGACGTATGGCGTCCAACAACACAAGGCCAAGTCCCACCGGGAAAGATCCATGGATCGATGCCCAGAGCCAGAAGAGAGGAGGCAACAACCAGAGGGGCCGTCTCCGGCTGAACAATGCCGCGACTGTCACCGCCAGCAGTAGATAGCCGACCAGCGCCGGGCGGGCCACTCCGAATGGACCCTGCTGCCATGCGAGCAAGAGCAACCCAACCAGTGTGTACAGCTCGTGCCCACGTACTACACGGTGGATCACCAAACCGACAAGCACCAGAGTCATCCCCATCATGAGCAGCTTCATCAAGGGGACCCAGGCAATGCCCCCGGTCAGGTTCTCGAGCCATCCGTAGCCCAGCTCCACGAGCCACGATTGCGTTCGCCAGGCCGCTCCGTGCTCGGTGAACGAGAACGGATCGACCGTCAGGACGCGACCCAGGTCGAGTTGGACGGTACCGGCACGCACATGCCACAGAAACGAGTTGTCGTCGAGGGGCAATGCCGCCACCCACCCCACCAGGAGGAACGGTACGAGGTACCGCAACTGGGCAACCCGCAGCTTTGGCACCGGTCTACAGAATCGACTTGGTGATCTGAATCGCAGCAGGTCCGAGCAGAACCACGAAGATGCCGGGGAAGATGCACAGCACCAGCGGGAACGTCATCTTGACGGGCGCAGCGAAAGCGCGCTCCTGCGCTCGAAGCCTGCGGCGTACTCGCATCTCGTCTGCTTGAACTCGCAACATCCGCGAGATGGATACACCAAAAGCGTCGGCCTGGGTGAGCGCCATGATGAACGTGTTGAGATCATCCACGTCGGTGCGTTCGGCGAGCGATTTCAGCGCCACATTGCGACTCACCCCAACCCTGGTCTCCTGGAGCATCCGAGAGAACTCGTCGCTGAGCTCGCCCGGGACGTTCTGAACGACACGACCGAGCGCCCCCTCGAAACCGAGTCCGGCCTCGACACTGATGACGAGCAGATCGATGATATCGGGAAGGTCTCGCTCCATGGCAGCCTTCCGCTCATCAACACGTCGGCTGAGGATGGCCTCAGGGCCGAGCGCCCCGATAGCCAACGAGCCGACCACGCCGGCAAGCCGGGCTGTACCAACGAGCTGACCACTGACAAAGACCGCAAGCGCGACACCGAGAATGGCCACCAGCACCCGAATCGCCGCCCAGGAGCTACCGTCGAGCCGGGGAGCCCAACCGGCAATCATGAGGCGTTTCTCGACCCTGGCACCCCATCCTTGCGGCGTCCACCGCATGAAGAAGCGCCCGATACCCTGGAACATCGGCGCAACGGCACGCTCGGAGAACCCTCGCTCGAGGACCTCGGAGCGCGTTTCCCGCAAACCGGCAAGTCTTCGCGACGCGCTCGCGCGTGCCTTGAGCACCCCTCCGCCAACAAAGACGGCTCCAGCTCCGATGGAAACTCCTACGGCGATCGCAGCAAATAGAGCTTGATCCATCAGACATCCACCTTCACGATCTTGCTCAGCCAGAAGATCCCGGCCAGCAACAGCAGCACCGCTCCGCCAAGGGCGACGAGCCCGGTCGTCGAGTCGAGCATCGGCTGTAGATAGTCCCGACGCGTCGTAAACAGGAACAAGAACAAGAACACCGGCAGGGCACCTAGCACGTATGCAGACACCCTTCCCTCCGCGGTAAGAGCCTTCATCTCGCGGCGCAGCCGGTTCCGCTGCAGCATCGTGTCGGCCGCAGTCTGGAGTACCTCGGCGAGGTTGCCACCGACCTCACGTTGAATGCTGATAGCAAGCACCGCCCAGTCGAAGTCGATCGACTCCATCCGATCTGCCACCTGTTTGAGCGCGACCACCGGTGACCGGCCCAACCGGGTCTCGTTCATGGCACGGCCGAACTCTCGCGATGTTGGCTCGGGTGCCTCGGCTGCAACCGCTTCTACTGCCTGTAGCAGTGAATAACCGGAGCGCAGGGAGGTCGAAAGCAGATTGAGTGTGTCGGGCAGTTGGTTCTCGAACTTGGTCTTGTGCCGGGCAGCAACGCCCTGGATCAGCATCACGGAGACGCCGAGCACGAATGCTGCAGCAACCGCACCCCAAATCAGACTCTGTTCATACACCATGATCAGGACCCCGATCACAGCAGCGATACCGATGATGCCTGCGATCGCCTCACCCGGACGCAGTGGGATATTGGCCTGGTCGAGTGCCGTTTCGATCTGGTTGATAAAACCACGATCTCGGGCGATGTCCTCGGCACCGGCCACAAATCGCCGCAGCAGCGGAATCCGCGCCAAGCGCCCTCGATCCCCGTTATCCCCCGAGAGAGCACCAAGCCGGCCCCGCAGATCGCGTTCCACACCGGCATTGCTGCCGAAGAGAATCACGATCAGCAGGAACAGTGCCAGACCGGCGCCGACGGCACCGGCGAGCAGAATCAGATTCCTCGTCCCGCCCGTGCCCGACGTCTGCGCAAACACAGGTGTGCCCGCGGCCGCCATGAGGCTGCCGGAAGTGGGCACAAAAGTCAGAAGTCCACGCATCTTACTTCCGCCCTACAAACGGCTCGGGAGCAAACAGCTCAGCCGGGAGGTTGATTCCGTAGTCGGTGAGTCGATCGCTGAATGAGGGACGGATGCCGGTCGCTTTGAGACGGCCCTTGAACATGCCGTTCTCGTCCATACCCATGCCGTAGTCGAACAAGAAGAGATCCTGTGTCGTGATGATATCCCCTTCCATCCCGACAACCTCGGTGACCTGGGTCACCTTGCGAGTGCCGTCGCGCATACGGTTGAGGTGAACGATGAGATCAACAGCAGAGGAGACCTGTTCCCGAATCGCTCGCACCGGCAACTCCATGCCCGCCATCAGCACCATTGTCTCGATACGAGACAGGGTGTCGCGAGGGGTGTTTGAGTGCACCGTGGTCAACGACCCATCGTGACCGGTATTCATCGCCTGGAGCATGTCGAGCGCCTCACCACCACGAACCTCACCGACGACGATACGATCGGGACGCATACGCAGCGTGTTGCGCACGAGATCGCGAATCGTCACCTGGCCCTTGCCTTCGATGTTGGCCGGACGGCCCTCCAGAGAAAGCACATGCATCTGATTGAGCCGGAGCTCGGCCGCGTCCTCCACCGTGATAATCCGCTCGGTGTCCGGGATGAAGCTCGACAGCACGTTGAGCAGTGTCGTCTTACCAGAACCGGTACCACCGGAAACGATGACGTTGAGACGGCCGTAGACGCAGCGTCTCAGGAAACCCGAGACCTGCTCGGTGAACGCACCCATGCCAACCAGCTGGTCCGCCGTGAATGGATCCGCCGAAAACTTACGAATAGTCAGGTATGGCCCACCAATCGCAAGCGGATGGATGACCGCATTGACACGAGACCCGTCGGGGAGCCTGGCATCAACCATCGGCGTCGACTCGTCGATGCGCCTACCAACCTGACCCACAATCTTCTCGATGATGCGCTCGAGGTGAGTCGCATCCACAAACCGTGTATCCGAGAGACTGAGTCTGCCCGCGCGCTCAACCCACACCTGATGCGGGCCGTTGACCATGACCTCGGTGATGTCGCCGTCCGAGAGGAACGGATCGATGGGACCGTACCCGAGCACGTCGTCTGCGATCTCCTGGAGGAGCGCAACCCGGTCGGCTCTGGCAAGCGGCACCGACTCTTCCTGATCCAGTGCCCACTCGAGCATCTCCATGACGCGAAGCTTGAGCTCAGCGTCACTCATCTGGCGGTCGTACAACATCGGGCCGAGACCCTCGACGACCTTGTAGTGAAGCTTGCGTCTGAGCTCCTGGACAATCTCTTCTCGGTGACCCTCTACGGTCACTTCTGCGGCTTTTGCGGCCTTGACGCGATCAGCGAGACTCATACTTCGTCCCTTCCGGGTCGGTGCCTACTCATCTGAACCATCGGCGCTTTCCGCCTTCGCCTTCACCCTCTTCTAGCTCGCCCTCGTCTAGGGCCAACTGGGCTACCCCACGCAGGTCCCTGGCGACCCGGCTACGGGGATACAGAGCGACGACCGGTTCTCCTTCGTTGACCGCACGCGGAACGAGCTTGTCCGACGAAACGGCCGCCTGGACCTCGAGGCCCAGGGAGCGTTCCAGTTCGCCAATGTCGAGTCGAGCCTTGGAATTGACCCGGTTCAACACCAGTTTCATCTTCTCAAACGGGAACTTGATCAAACGTAGCGTGTCCAACGCCAGCTTGGCGTTCTTGACTGCCGGCAGATCCATGTCGACCACGAGCAGCACAACGTCCGATCGCTCGAGGATCGAGAGCACCGGTTCGTCGAGGAACGGTGCCGTGTCGATCACGATGTAGTCGAACATCCGCTTGAGCATCCCGATCGACTTCACCACCACCTGGGTGGAAACCTCGTCCGCCAGCGAAGGCTCGAGCGGCGCCGAGAGCACACGCATCCCGGAGGCATGCCGCGCCAACAGGCTGTCGAGCAGGTCCTCATCGAGCTTGTCGATATCCCTGGCAACGTCGACGATCGTGTGCCTGGGATCGATCTGAAGCGAGATACAAACGTCACCGAACTGGAGATCTGCGTCGAGAATCACCACCCGCGACGGATCACCCCAACCGGCGAGAGTGAGCGCGACGTTGACCGTAGTCATCGTCTTGCCGGCGCCGCCTTTTGGCGACATGATGGTCACGACCTTGCCGATCTTGCGTTTGGCAGGGCCTTCTTCCTCACGCCGGTGGATCTGCTCGATGAGCCCGAAGGCATCCTCGATCTTCGACGTGGTCAATGGAACCTCGATGACATCCTTGATGCCCGCCCGCAGGGCCGCACGGAGGACATTGGTGTCAACAGAGTCCGCAACCAGGACAACCGGCAGATCGGCGCGCACGTCGAAGAGGAGCGTCACCTCGACCACACCAGCCTCGTGAGCGTACGTAGGGCCGGCGATGGTCAGGTCGATCGACTCTTCCACCAGGCGCCGCTGAGCATCGCTGACGTTGCGTGCCGTATGGACCTTGTGGCCCTCCAACAGCGTCCTGGTCGCCTCGACGAACTGATCGTCGTTGTCGACGATTAATACTGAATAGGTCGGACTATCCGTTGCCAAGGAGGACTCCTGCCTCTTCGAACTGTAGGCGGATCCGGTCGATCAGGCTGAACAAGTCGTCGACGATGACGCCATCTGAGGTGAATGGGTCGTACACCTTGCTCTGACCATTGTCGTTCTCACCACTCGGGATCAACGATAGGGCCACCTCTGTGTACTGCGAAGCAAACTGGATCTCTTCTGCCTGCTCGGGGGTCACTTCGAGGACGACGATCTGCGCCCCTGCCGGGGTCAGCCCGGTGCCGAGCGGGCTTGGCCGGGTGTCCGGGCCCACAGCAAGCACCTCGATGTCCTGGAGCACGGTCTGGGTGAAATCGATCGAGCCCGGGAATGTCTGGGCGTACTGGGAGATCACGTCGGTGGTCTGACCCGTGTCGGTTCCTGTGGTGTCGGTGGTGTTGGTAGGGACCTGTTGCAGCACATCGGCACCGAGGAGAAGTGACCGCAACGCCGGATCCTCGAACAGGGCCGTCGACTGCGTGAGGTCGATCGAGGCCGATGCGATCAGGTTCACCCGATCACCCGGCCTGATGAAGCCGCCAACCGTGTTTTCCTCGTTCGGGCGGAATGAGATGGCCACCTTGCCCTCAGGAATCGACTCGGACAGCTTGATGTTCGAGAGCAGGTTCGGGGGGACGAACATGTCCGAAGTGATCAGCTGACCGGCGCTGATCGGACCCGCGGCGACATTGACCTGGTCGAGGATCTCGTCGATACGCGGATTGCTGACACACACATCCAGCGGTGCATCGCTGTTGGCCGCAGGGCCGGCACAGGCGATCTTGGATCCATCGAACACCACCGACTCGCGGAGCGCGGTCGACTCCTTGATCAGTCCTTCTGCTTCGGCCACGCTTGTTCCGGTGTCGATCAAGTTCGTAGCGCGATACACGATGACCTCTTGCACATTGGCGCGTGCATCCGACTCCACCGTTGACAAGTACTGCCACACGGAGAACGCCGACACCGCCGCAAGTGCAAGCGCAATTATCAGTACCAGGGATCGTCTACCCATTTCAGTTGGCCCTTCCGGTCTGTTCTGAAAGCATCACACGACAGAGATCAGCAATACGAGTCAACGAAGCAGACGAAAAACAGGAAACATA
>CAVZRA010000012.1:0-224245 GCA_963777645.1 uncultured bacterium
CTCGAACCTGCGACCTACGGATTATGAGTCCGCTGCTCTAACCAACTGAGCTACGAGCCCGCGTGAACAGTGATCCTACCGCAGGACGCGCTAACACCGTAGAAGCGCCCCTCGCCAGAACACACCGCCGATTCGTACCACATCCTTGACAAGGCACGACTCATGTCATACAGTTCGATAGATATCGAACGATGCTAAGGACTTCGTATGAGCGGCGACACACCAAAGGTACGCGACTACAGCTCTCAGGAGCGAATGATCCCCGTGCTTGTTGAGGCCTCGCCTGTCTATGAGTTGCTGCTGAGCCTCTTTGCATATGGAAGCAAGAACGATTGGACTGAGTACGAATGCGGTTCGACATTCTTCGAACAGTTCCAAGACACCGTTCCGGAACCCTTGCTGACCGAATCACCGAGCTCGCCGAGTGCGGTGAGGTGTGGCTCCCCCTGGTCTCAGTTGCCCATGACGCCAGCGTCACTGCTTCGGTTGACGAATTTGTGAAGCTATCTCAGCGAGATGGACCCGATTGCGCTCCGCTGGGCAATCGTCTCGGATCATCACGCCAAGGATGATCTGGCTGAAGCCGACCGGGATGCCGCCATTGCCGGCGATCCAGAGACGATCGCACGACTCGTGGACGACAACAAGTTCTGCCCGGGCGTGGGAAATCTGCTGCTGGCGAATCCGCAGGAATCACATCGATTCATCATCGACACGCTCACGGCCGCCAATCAGGTGCTCTCGACCTCGATATCCGATGTCCTCCCGGCGCTGACGGCGCGATGCGGACGAAAAGCGGACGCTGTCGCGGACCATGGGACCACCAGCGCTCGTCGAGGCCGCCACCAACGGCGTCACATTCAAGATGCAGCCGCAGATCACCGGCGTAATGCTGATTCCGAGCAAGATCATCCGCCCGTGGACTGTGATCATGGAACACGAAGGTCTCGGCATCTTCGCCTACTCGGTATCCGACGAGCATCTGATGGCCGACGCCGACGCTCCTCCGAGCTACCTGGTGGACCTGTTCAAAGCGCTCGGCGACGAGCGGCGGCTGCGCATCCTCGGCATACTCAGCGAAGGCGAGGCGGCGCTCATGGATATCGCCGAGCGTCTCGATCTTGCCAAGTCGACAGCCCATCACCATCTCCGCATCCTCCGCACTGCCGGGCTGGTGCGGGTAACCGTTGGTGACAGCAAGGGATACAGCCTGCGGCGGGACCAGATCCCCGAGACCGCCCGGTTGCTCGACGCATACCTCACAACACCGAAGAAGCCGCCGAGAAGCCCCGACGGCCCAAGAACAAAGGAATTGACATGCAAGGACAAGGCACGCTCGACCTCGCCAGGACCCTCGCCCGCGAGCATCTGCGCAACAGCGACGACGGTGTGCACTACCCCCTGCGCCGGGCAAGGGCACACGCAGTCCGCCACTGGCTCGGTAGCCATCTCATCCAATTGGGTGAAGCACTCACCCCAAAGCCAACAGAATCACAGCTGAAGGTCGAGCACCGGGCCCCCATACCCGTGGGAGTGAGCCGAAACAGTCCCTGCCGAGACCCGCACACACGCGGTGAATGCGAGACCGGCGCCGGAATGCCTCCTGGCGCCGGTCTCCCGCGATCCGATCAGTCGACCTGTCGCACCGGTTCGCCGTGCATCGCAGCCGGATTGGGTGCCGCCTCACGCATCAGACCAGCGATCGACGGCTCCCCATTCTCGTACCGGAAGAAGATTCGCCAGCCTTCGCCGAGTTCGTGGTTGCCGACCACAAGGCTGTGCATGTTCGCGAATTCGATCGGCACGGGAAGCGCACCTCGACGAAGTGAGCGTCCCGGTTGCGATATGCAGCGGCCACCGACTCCCCTACCTCTTCGGCGAAAGTGCTCTGCGTGTCGGGGTGCATCTCCCGTCGGCCCCCACCACCAATGAACCGAGCCACCCAGTAGTAGTCGCTGCAGAGAGTTGGCGGAGAAACGTACGGGTGGCCCGAACAACGCCACATGCAGGTCGTGGCCTGCGGTCACAGGCAGCAGATCGTCGCTGCCGTAGATGCGGTCGATGAAATCGGCAACGAGGGCTCGGACTCTCGCATCATCGAGGAACATCGCCCTCGGCACCTGCTCGGTCAGGAATTCGGCGTCGACCCAGCCATCACCTTCAGGTGTCTCGACCTCGACCCATACCTCACTTCGCACCATGGCGCGGGCTCCAGTCGTCGTGACGCCGTCCTCGTCTGGACGCAAAACGGTGCATCACCCCCTGATGGGATCCCGGCTCGACCCGTACCGGAACGCCCGCCTGTGATGGGCCATGATGATGTCGGCGTGCTTCTTGTCACCGAGCGGCAACGTCGTGGGCGTGCTCGCAAACAGGAACCGACGGCTGAAGCCCAGATACAGGGATGCGATCAAGATCAGCGCCAGAATGAACGCCGGCATCCGTAGTGCCCGGAACGTGCCAAGCACCGAACCGATCATGAGCCGCAGCCCTGCGACTAGAGAGGTCCTCCCTCCCGGACCCGATCCGTTGTCGCCACCGACAATGGATCCGATGCTGACGCTATCGGACACCAGCGACGGAACCCCGACCATCTCTGCGGGTATCTGCACGAGATACATTGAGCAGTGCTGTCGCTCGGCGCTCCAGACGGATCCGTGACCACGAAAGCAAGCGGCGGAAGATCCCGGACGATTCCGTCCAGGTTGATCTCGAAGACACCGGGCGTACCTGTTTCGCTGCACCAGTTGGCGGAGCCTCGAGCAAGTAGGTGAGCCCATCACCGTCTACGTCGGCGACCGAACCGGTCAAGTCAACCGTCAACGTCTCGCCTGACCTTCCCACCACCATGGCATCGCTCGCCTGTGGCGAATCGTTGATCGGTCTGATGGTCAGCGAAACAATGCCCGTATCGAACAGATCGCCGTCGGTGATGTCGTAGGAGAAGGCGTCCTCACCGTTGAAGTTCGCATCCGGCCGGTAGGTGAGCATGCCCTCCTGGGTCCATGTGACGCTTCCGTGCTCGGGCTGGGTCACTCCGGCCAGCTCCACCCGCTCATCGTTCGGATCGGAGTCGTTCTCGAGCGGAAGGATGAGAGTTTCCTGGTCTTCATTCAGAGTGACCACATCGTCCCGGGCAATTGGGGCGCGGTTGTCGACAATCACCAGCCGCACTGAGATGGGAGAGGAGATCCTCATCCCATCGTCCACTACGTATGCAAAACCGTCGAGGTCGCCTGCACCGCCGTCGTGCTCATAGGTGAACGAGCCATCGGAGCTGAGGATCAATGAGCCATGTTCGGGAGAGGTCTCGATACGAACACTCAACTGCTCACCTTCCGGATCGCGGTCGTTGTCGAGCACACCCGGGGCATCGACAGACAACACGCCGCCACGCCTGGCGACATACTCGTCGGAGCCGCCCACCGGCACGTTATTCGGCGTGATCGATACGGTGACCGTGCCAGTGGCCGAGAGGCTGCCGTCTGAAACCGAGAAGGTGAAGGTGTCGGTGCCCGATGCGGTCACATCCGGTTTGTACGTGATCACTCTGGGGCCGCCGAACCAGCTGCCCTTGGTTGGGCCATCGACGATGCTATATGCCAGCATGTCGCCGTCCGGGTCCGATCCGGCGAGCGTCACCGATATCAGGAGGCCCGCATCGGCCGCGCCATTGACGTCCATCGCTACCGGTGGCCGGTTCGTATCGGTGACGTACCACGTGAAGAACACCGTGCTGCTGCGAGCCGGCAACCCGTTGTCGCCGACGGTGACACCGACGGCATACGGTGATCCGGCGGCTGCGTCGAAGGAGAGCCTGCCGCTGATACGGCCTGTGGCAGGATTGATGTCGAGACCATCCGGCAGACCGGCCGCCGTGTAATAGAGGCTTCCGGCCGGAACGTCGCTGTCTGCGGCGGAGATGTCGAGCTGCACCATCTCGTCCTCTCGCGAGGAGAGATTCCCGGGATTGATGACAATCGGGGCGGAGTTGACCTCGGTGACGTTGACAGTCACCGCAGTAGCAGCTGATGCGGCGGGAGACCCAATGTCGGTGGCAACGATGTTGAACGTGTAGGTTCCCGGCCCCTGGGCTTCCGACGGTGTCCACCTGAATGAACCACCGGGCGTTATGGACGACCCTGCCGGTGCCCCATTCAGGCTGAATGCGACCGCGTCTCCTTCGACATCTGAGGCTGTGATGGTGAACCCGATCTCCTGCTGCTCGGCCACCGTCCGTGGCGAGATCGGCGTAGGCACAGGCGGGTCATTGACCGCGACGACGGTCACGGCCACCGCGGCCACCGCGGCTCCACCACGCCCGTCGGAGACGGTGTATGTGAAGGAATCTGGACCGTTGTAGTTGGGGTCGGGCATATAGGTGACGATGCCGCCGCTGACAAACGTGGATCCATGCGCCGGCGTCCCGACGGCGGCCACCGTTAGCGTGTTCCCATCCGGATCGGTGTCGTTGCCACGAACGTCGTAGGTTCGCATCGTGTCCTCAACGACATTCATCACATCATCGGCAGCCACCGGTGGCCGGTTGGTGTCCGCGACCGTCCAAGTGAACGTGGCCTGACCGGATCGGTTCGGGACACCATCATCGGTTGCGGTCACCGTCACCGTGTACGGCGACGCCACATGTGCGGAGTAGTCAATCGTGCCACCGATGGTCCCGGTGACAGGATCGATGGAGAGCCCTGAGGGAAGACCGAGCGCCGTATACGACAACCCGTTGGCAGGTATGTCGGAGTCGGTGGCCCAGACGCCAATGGAGATGGTGTCGTTCTCCGCTGAGGTACGGGCACCCGGGCTAGTGACCGTCGGTGCCTGATTCGTCTCGACAACGTCGACGGTCACCGACGTGGTATCGGTCAGACTCGGGCTCCCGTCATCGCTGACTCTGACGTCGAAGGTGTAGGTGCCCGGGCCCTGGACCTCGCTCGGGACCCAACTGATTGTGCCCGAGGCGGGATCGATGCTTGCTCCGGCAGGCGCCCCGAGAAGGATGAAGGTGAGGGTATTACCCGGAATGTCGAGGTCGCCTGCCGGAACACTGAAGACGATCGACGTCTGCTCGGCACCGCTCTGGGTAGCGATGGCGGCGAGAGAAGGAGCACGGTTCGCCTCATTGACCGTGACACTGATCGTCTGGGAATCTGATAGAGCGGGGCTGCCGGAGTCGGTGGCCACAACATCGAAGCTGTAGACATTCGGACCCTGTGCCTCGGAGGGAGTCCACGTGAAGTTACCCGTAGACGGATCGATGGCTGCTCCGGCTGGTGCGGATGCGAGGCTAAAGGTGAGCGTGTCGCCCGGGTCCGGGTCGCTGGCGGTCGCGGTGAATGCCAGAGTCGATTGCTCGTCGACCGTCTGGCTGGAGATCGTCGAAAGGGCGGGAGGAGCGTTCACCACATTCACGGTCCGGGTCACCTCAACCGCGTCATTGCCCTCGGAATCCGTGACGTTGTAGGTCACCGGATACGAACCGAGAACACCGGTATCCACCGCAGAAGCATCAACCACAATCGACGCCGAGATGTCACCGTCATAGTTGTCAGACGCAGTCGCCCCCAACTCCACATAACTGGAACCAACCTCAATCACCTGCGGATTCGCACCAACCAGCGCGATCACAGGCACCGTGGTATCAACCACATTGACGGTGCGGGTCACCTCGACCGCAGCGTTGCCCTCGGAATCCGTGACGTTGTAGGACACCGGATACGAACCGACCAGCGAAGTGTCCACCGCAGAAGCATCGATCACAACCGACACTGAAATGTCACCGTCATAATTATCCGACGCAGTCGCCCCTGCTTCAACGTACGACGAACCAACCTCAATCACCCGCGGATTCGATCCCAACAAGGTGATCACAGGTACGGTCGTATCAACCACATTGACGGTGCGGGTCACCTCGGTGGCAGGATTCCCCTCGGAATCCGTGACGTTGTACGACACCGGATACGAACCAACCACCGAACCATTGACTGCCGAGGCATCGATCACAATCGACGCCGAGACGTCGCCATCGCCGGTATCGGTCGCCGTCGCCCCTGATTCAACATACGACGAACCAACCTCGATAACCTGCGGATTCGCACCCACCAACGTGATCACAGGCACCGTGGTATCAACCACATTGACGGTGCGGGTCACCTCAACCGCAGCATTGCCGCCGCTATCACTCACGTTGTAGGACACCGGATACGAACCAACCACCGAACCATTGACTGCCGAGGCATCGATCACAATCGACGCCGATGATATCGCCATCGCCGGTATCGGTCGCCGTCGCCCCTGATTCAGCGTACGACGAACCAACCTCGACTACCTGCGGATTCGACCCCAGCAGGGTGATCACAGGTGCGGTCGTATCAACCACATTCACGGTGCGGGTCACCTCAACCGCAGCATTGCCCTCGGAATCCGTGACGTTGTACGTCACTGGATACGAACCAACCAGCGAAGTATCCACCGCAGAAGCATCAATCACAATCGACGCGGAGATGTCACTGTCATAGTTGTCAGACGCAGTCGCCCCCAACTCCACATAACTGGAGCCAACCTCAATCACCTGCGGATCCGCACCAACCAACAAGATCACAGGCACCGTCGTATCAACCACATTCACGGTCCGGGTCACCTCGACCGCAGCATTGCCGCTGCTATCACTCACGTTGTACGACACCGGATACGAGCCCAGAACACCGGTATCCACCGCAGAAGCATCAATCACGACTGATGCCGTGAGGTCACCATCGCCAGCATCGATCGCCGTCGCCCCCAACTCCACATAACTGGAGCCAACCTCAACCACCTGCGGATTCGCACCAACCAGCGCGATCACAGGCACCGTGGTATCAACCACATTGACGGTGCGGAACACCATGTCAGGGTTGCCGTTGCTGTCAACGACGCTGTAGGACACGACGTACGAGCCAACCAGCAAAGTGTTGACTGCCGAAGCATCAATCACAACCGATGCGGAGATGTCACCGTCATAATTGTCAGACGCAGTCGCCCCCAACTCCACATAACTGGAACCAACCTCAACCACCTGCGGATTCGCACCCAACAAAGTGATCACAGGTACGGTCGTATCAACCACATTGTACGGTGCGGGTCACCTCAATCGCAGCATTGCCGTTGCTATCACTCACGTTGTACGTCACCGGATACGAACCGACCAGCGAAGTGTCCACCGCAGAAGCATCAATCACAATCGACACTGAAATGTCACCGTCATAATTGTCAGACGCAGTCGCCCCAACTCCATGTACGACGAACCAACCTCAACCACCTGCGGATTCGATCCCAACAAGGTGATCACAGGCACGGTCGTATCAACCACATTGACGGTGCGGGTCACCTCGACCGCAGTATTGCCGTTGCTATCACTCACGTTGTACGACACCGGATACGAACCGACCAGCGAAGTGTCCACGGCAGAAGCATCGACCACGACTGATGCCGTGAGGTCTCCATCTCGATCGTCGATGGCAGTCGCCCCCGATTCAACATACGACGAACCAACCTCGACCACCTGCGGATTCGACCCCAACAGTGAGATCACCGGCGGCGTGGTATCGGGCACCAGCACAGTGGCCACCGCGGAAAACTCGGAGGTTGCCGCCATGCTGTTGCAAGTCGCGTCGGTGCAGCTCGTTGTGGTGGCTGTGACGACACTGCCGACTGTGCCCGGCACCGACGTCGACCAGGCCTCGGCGGCGCCGCCGGAGTGGTAGAGGATCGTCGTGCCCACCGGGCTGGCTCCCTCACCAAAGCCCGAAGGGTCGGCCGCCGTGTTGCTGAACACCTCGATTTGATACCAGCCGGCCGGGACATCCCATGTTCCGTCGACGGCGATGACTCCCCCAGAACCGATTGCCGTGTCGATGACCGGATAGTTGAGCAGCCCGTTGGTGCCCGTATCGGTGTCTCCCGGGTCATTGACAACAACGCCGTCAGAACCCAGATCGATGCCAAGCCCCGTGTTCGAGTAGATGGCATTGCCCGTGATCGCCGCCAGCGCTCCCGTGTCCGAGAGCGCAACCCCGTCGCCGCCGTTGTATGCAACCTCGTTGCCGGTGATCGACACCCCGGTGCTGGCGCTCGAAAGTGAGATACCGGCGCTGCCGTTTCCTGCCGCGCCCCCGACGGCATCGACCCCGATCGAGTTGCCGGTGATCCGGGCGTTGTCGGCCGTCCCGGGTAGTCCAATCCCGGCGCCGGAATTGGCTGCAATCACGTTGCCCTCACCCACCGTTGAGCCGCCGATGATGAGGTCGTTGGACCCCGAGCCATTGTTGATTCCGACACCGTTTGGCGCTGGAGTGATCCCATCAGGAAGGACACCGATGAAGTTGCCCTGGATGACCGCCCGGTGTGACAGCCAGAAGTAGATGCCAGCATTCGAGGCATCGACGAACACGTTGCGATCGGCCGGGTTGGGGCTACCGATGACCGCATCGCTGGCCCCGTTGATGATGCGTAATGCGTCTTCGGGATTCACAGGCCACAACGTGACGCCGTCGGCCCGAACCCCGATCCAGGTGCCGACGACGGTCATCCGGGCAGCCTGCACTGTAATGGGACGTGTGTAGTCGCCGATAGCAATCCCGGCGAGCAACGAGTCCACGTCCTGGAAGTCGAGACCGACTGTGGTCGTAGTGAGCGTGCCGCTGACCTCCACGAGCGGCGTCCCGCTCCAGCCCGGTTGGGTCCTACCGTCGATGCTGACCTGCTCGGTGATGCTGGGATAGGCAGCAACTGGCGAGATGGTCCAGACCCCACCACTGTGGCCTGCTTCCGTGGTGGGCATATCGAATTCGATCTCGTCTGCGCCGGAAAGGGCATTGGCTTCCTGGATCGCGGCGCGCAGGGTGCATTCGGTGGCGCCGTCGCTGTTGGTGCCGCCGGTATCGCAGGCGCCATTCCCCGGATCCGCATCACCACCATCACCTGTCGAGTTGACGATGAACACGGCAGAAACCACAGGCACGACTGCCGAGAACTCCGACGTGGATCCGTACGGGGTGCTGGTCCCCGCGGTTGTTGTGGCAGTGAGGAGGAGCCCAGCACTCCCGGCATAGGATGTCGTGTAGCTGGCGGTGCCTCCTGGATGCCCGACGACATCGTAGGTGGCAACGTAGGTCTCACCCTCACCGTACCCGGTTGGATTTGCAGCCTGGTTTGTGAAGAACTCGATGCGATAGTCTCCGGCGGGCACATCCAGATCGAAACCGACAGCGACGGTCCCTGAGGTCTCAACAGCCGAGGTGATCACAGGGAAGTTGAGCAGATCGTTGCTACCCGAATCGAGGTCGTCGGCATCGTTGGCGGTGACTCCGTCGTTGTCGAGGTCTATCCCCACATCGCCGCTGCTGACGATCTCGTTTCCCAGGATCGTGTTCCCGCTGCCGTCACCGACCGTCACTCCGTCCCAGCCGGAATCGACGATCCGGTTGCCCTCGCCGCCGCCGGCACCGCCAATGAGGTTGCCGTAGGCACCGCTCTCTACCGCAACACCGTTGTACAGGTTCCCGATGATGCTGCCGTTGGCCGCATAGCCAATCCAGTTGCCCTGAACCCTGTTGGTGTTCGTGGAAGCGTCGACGATCCAAACGCCATCGTTGTCGTTGCCGGATATCACGTTGCGATGCGCCGAGGTAGGCCCGCCGACTGTGCTGTTGTTGGCACCATTGCTGAGGACAACACCGTCGAGACTATTGCCGAGATCGACATTGCCGGACATGTCCGTTCCGATGTAGTTGCCGACGATGCTGTTGCCGGTCGCTGCCGATCCCGTCACCACGATCCCATAGCCGTTGCCGGATATGACGTTGCGCTCCCCTGCCCCGGTGCCGCCGACGGTGACCCCGGTCGCGTTTGCGATCTCTATGCCCGCGTCGTAGTTGCCCAGTGCGGCTCCCGCGCCGTTGGTGCCGATCAGGTTGGCCTCGATGGTGGTTGAACCACCACCGCTGATGAGGATGCCGTCGCCGGACGAATCTGGCTGATTGTTGCCGGAGATGATGTTGCCGAGACCGGAAGTGCCGATACGGGCTCCGGTGGCGCTGCTCACGACAACCCCGCGGGCACCGTTGGGGAGCACACCGCTGGCTCCGGCGTTTGTCCCGATTACACCCCCGTCGATCCGAGCATCGGCACCAGTGATCTCTACACCGTTGCCACCGTTGCCGGAGACGAGGAGCCGATCGGCTGCAGCCGAGCCGCCAATTGCGACACGGTCACCCGTGATCCGAATCCCGGCACCCGTGTTGGGGACCGCCGCGACACCAGTCGCATCGGTGCCGACATAGACCGCACCCACGGTGACGTCGCTGCCGCCGATCGTGATGCCGTCCCCATCAAACCCCTGCACGACAACGCCGGAAAGGGAGTCCCCGGCGCCGTTCAACGCCAACCCGTCGCTGGCTCCGGCGGCGGCGCCGTTGATGACGATCACCTGAGTTCCGTTGAGCCCGGACGGCATCACGTTTGAGTTGGCAATGAGACCCGACTGTGTAGTCCCGTCGATCGTCGTGTAGTCACCAACCGGTGGAAGTGCCGATGCGGGCTGGATGGTCCACACTCCACCGGTGTGCCCCGCCTCTGTTGCCGGCATACCGAACTCAATGTTGTCGGCGCCGGCAAGAGCGTTGGTCTCCTCGATGGCCGCCCGCAACGTGCACTGCGGGGCCCCGGCACTATTCACCGCACCGGTGTCACAGGCGCCATCGCCCGGGACAGCGTCCGAGCCATCCTCCGTGGAGTTGACACTGAGAATCCCCTGCACTGCTGTGTTTACCGCAGAGATCTCGGACGTTGCTCCGAACGGTGCTGCGATCCACTCGGTTGCGGTTGCCGCGATCGCGTCACCGATGTCACCCGGCACCGTCGCCGAGTAAGCAGCCAATCCACCGGGGTGGCCGACGACGTCATAGAAACCGATGAAGGTCGCGGCCTCACCGTAGCCCGACGGATCGGCAGCGGCGTTGCTGAAGAACTCGATGCGATAGTCACCAGCCGGTGCGTCGAGGTTGAAGCTGACAGACACCGACCCGGCGGCCGCGATCAGCTGGGTGAATGTCGGGAAGTTGAGCAGGTTGTTCGGGCCCGTGTCCCCGTCTCCCGCGTCATTTGCGGTAACGCCATCGTCGCCGAGATCGATGCCGAGCCCACCGTTTGCTGATATCGAGTTGCCGAGGACCGTAGCCTCGCTGCTGTCGGAAACGACGACTCCGTCTGAACCATTGCCCAGAATCGTGTTACCGGCCGCGGCAACTGTGCCTCCGACCACGGTACCGGTGGCACCGGCAAAGACATGGACGCCGGAGGTTCCATTGCCACGGTCCAGAGTTCCTGTGCTGTCAGTGCCGATGAGGTTGCCTTCGATTGTGTTGTCCGTCGTCGCCGGATTCGAGTTGCCATCGATCCGGACCCCTTCCTCCACGTTCCCGGAGATCACGTTTCTCTGACCGACAGTGGTTCCACCGACTTGTGTGTTGTTCGCCCCGTTGTAGAGGACCACACCGTGGCGTCCATTGGCGACAATGGTGTCACCGTCGAGACCGAGGCCGATGGTGTTCGCTTGGATCGTGGTGCCACCGGTCGTATCGACCACCTCGACGCCATCGTCGTCGTTGCCGGAAATGACATTCCCGGCTCCAAGCCATCCGACGACCGTACCGGTGCTCCCGTTCCCAATGTGAACACCGTCCTGCGAGTTGGAAAGCGGAGCGTTGCCGGTGGCGTCCGTGCCGACGAGGTTGCTCACCAGTTGCACGTTGGAGCTGCCCCAGACAACGACACCGTTGCCTGCGTTGCCAGAGATCACATTGCCGACAACAAGAACCGCGCTCGAACTCTGCACGTCGATACCGCTCGATCCGTTCTCCAGCGCCCCGAGACCGTTGGCCGTCGTTCCGATGTTGTTGTCGGTGATGGTGACAATCGACGCACCGTCCATGGCGATCCCAGCCGAGGAGTTGCCCGAGATGATGTTGCCTCGGCCCAACGTTCCAACGATCACGTTGCTGGCACCTTCTATCCAGATGCCCTCCCAGGTGTTCGGCATGGCGATCGTGCCGGTGATGTCGGTCCCGATGTAGTTGTACTCGATCGTCGCCCCGTCAGACGTGCCGGTCAGGTAGATCCCAGCCCCCGGGAACGACGCGATCGCAAAACCCTGCAATGTGACATCGTCACCAGGAACCTCGAAACCGTCGGTCCCGGCGACGGCGGAGGTACCGAGTAAAAGGATCTCCGGCGATCCCGCGTAGCCCGGTTGGGTCGTAGCATCAATTGTCACCGGCGACGTGATCTCGTAGGTCGCACCCGGTGCAATCGTCCAGTAGTTGTTGGCGACGCTGTAGCCGGGGTCGGAGATCGGAACGGCGAAGTCGATGTTATCGGAGCCGGCGAGAGCGTTGGCTTCCTCGATCGCCGCTCGCAACGTGCACTCGGGGTCGCCGGCACTGTTGGTGCCACCGGTGGTGCAGTAGCCGTCGCCCGGAGCCGTGTCTGCGCCGTCACCAGTCGAGTTGACCACGATCGGCCCGGTCGCACCCGGCCAGTGGATGACGAACCATCCGAGATCCGCGGTCGCCAGAGCCGCCCCGCGTTGGACCTGGACGTTGGTCCCAGTCGTCAGCTTGGTGGTGAACCAGTTGACGCCGTGATTGTCGTCGGCGGTGTAGGTAGTGCGTCCGCCGAAGAGGGTGGTGCCGCCGATGGTGATCGATCGGTTGAGAGTGACGGGGTCGATGGTGATGTCTTTGGAGGTCTCGGAGGTCGCAAACGTCGTCGAGGCGTGTTGCACGCTGGTGGCGTCGGTGAACTCGACGAGTTCCCAGGAGATGGCGGCGGTCTGGCCGCTGCTGGATCGGTCGAAGGTGAGGGTGGTCGGATTTGCGATGACGCCGCGGAACGACTTCTGCCCGATATTCGCGGCGGTGCCGTCGGCGCTGGTGTTGCTGTAGAGCAGCCATGCTTTGGTGGTGTCGACGGTGGTGACGGTGGCGGTCGCTGAGGTGGTGCCGCTGGCGAAGTTGGTGGTGCCACGTTGCACGTTGGCATCGTTGTAGGTGATCACTTGCCAGTTGACGATGTTCGAATAGTCGACGTCGACGTTGATGCGGAGGTTGGTTGACGAGATGAGGGTGGCGCGGACGTAGTCGTTCGCCGAGTAGGTCGCGCCGGCGGATCGGTGGTTGATGGTGGTGAATGTCGTGGTGGTGTCGACCGGCGAGATCGCGATGTCGGTCTGCGGTGCGGCCAAGGTGGTGGTGCCGCGCTGCACAGTGACGCCCGACGTGAACTCGGTGACGGCCCACTCGATATTCACGTTGCCGGTGGTGCCGTAGCGGCTGAACGAGACGGTGGTCGAATTGAGCAGTCGTCCGGTGACGGACAGGTCGTCGGGGACGGCACTGTTTCCGCTGATGGTGTAGGTCAGGAACGCTTTCGAGGTGTCGACGGCCGCAATCGTCGCCGCGATCGACGACGATCCGTTGCCGAGAACGGCGGTGCCTTTCTGGATGTTGTCGAGCACGACCGGAGCGGGCGGCGTCGGAGCAGCGAGCTCGAGGATGTAGACCGCGCCCCGGTCGGTACCGCCGTCGTCATCACTTATTGCGCCGACGATTGCCGCTACAACACCATCACCGTCAAGATCGCCGAGTCCGGCTGCAGACAGCCCGAACTGGTCGCCGCTGTCGAGAGTCGCCGAAAGACCGCCGGTCACCGAACTGATCTCCTGATCGGCTTTGACGGTTCCGTTTGCTTGGAGGAAGACGATATGAACAGCACCCCGCCCGTTGCTGGCGCCGTCGGCGCCGATGACCAGGTCGCCGACACCGTCACCATCGATGTCACCGAGGCCAGCCACCGAAACCCCGAACTTGTCACCGTCGGAGAGGGTGGCGACAAGCCCACCCTGCGTGTCGCTGATCTTCTGCTCCCCCTTGACAGTGCCATCGGAGTTCAAGAACAGTATGTAAACCGCACCGCGATCCGTGCCCCCATCGGCGTCGTAGCGGGCACCGACCGCGATGTCTTCGATTCCATCGCCATTGATATCTCCGATACCGGCGACATCCGATCCGAAGGTGTCGCCGTTTACAAGCGACGCGACGAGCCCGCCCTGAGTGTCACTGATTTTTTGCTCAGCCTTCACCCTGCCATCGGAATTGAGGAACAGGACGTAGACCGCACCACGATCCGCACCCCCATCATCGTCGCCGTAGGCACCAACGACGACATCGTTGCTCCCGTCGCCGTCGAGGTCACCGATCGCATCGACCGAGTACCCAAACCGATCGGTGTCGCCGAGCGCGGTGGTGAGACCGCCCTGAGTGTCGCTGATCTTCTGCTCAGCCTTCACGGTGCCGTCAGAGTTGAGGAACAGGATGTAGACCGCACCGTGGTTGGTACCGCCGTCGTCATCGAAGTCCGCGCCGACGACAATGTCGCCGATACCGTCACCATCGAGATCCCCGATGCCGGCCACCGATAGCCCGAAGTAGTCAGCGTTGTCGAGGGTGGCCGACAGACCGCCCTGGGTGTCGCTGATCTTCTGGACTGCCTTGACAGTGCCATCGGCGTTGAGGAACAAGATCCGCACCGCACCCCGGTCGGTACCGCCATCGTCGTCGGATTCGGCGCCTACGACAACATCATCGACGCCATCGCCGTCAAGATCACCCACGCCGGCGACCGATGTGCCGAACTCGTCGCCATCGTCAACCCCTGCGGGCAGTCCACCGGCTGTCGATGAGATCTTCTGTTCTGAGCCAACGGTGCCATCGGTATCGGCTGTGATCGGCTTGTCGAGCCAATCGGCCTGGCCATCGTGATCCGAATCCACGGCGTCGCGAGGATCGCCGTCGCCGTTGGGGTCAGCGTTCTCCGACGCCGTCGGGATGCCGTCGCCGTCGTCGTCGGCATCGAGGTAGTTCGGTGTGGTGTCACCGTCGGTGTCGGGACCTGGATTGGTCGCCGGGTTATCGTCGGCGTCGACGTTAGCGTCCTCCTCGAGGTCGCACAGGCCATCAGAATCGGAGTCAGCACAGCCGCCGGTCACGGTGAACGACGCCGAGATCTCTGAGGTTGAGGAGAAGCCGGTCGCAGCACCGGAGTCGATGCGGGTAGCCGTAGCAGTGATCACTTCATCCGCCGAACCGGAGAACGTGTGAGTCAGGCCCATTCCGGGTGAAGTGGTGACCGCCGACACGAACATCTCCGCCTCGCCATACCCGGATGCATCGGCACCCGACGGATTGGCGAAGAACTCCACCCGATACTGATCGGGGTTGGCCGGGACATCGAGGTCGAACGTGACGGTCACCGTGCCACCTGACTCAGTGGCAGAAGTGATGACCGGGAAGTTCAGGAGGTCGTTGGGGCCGGAGTCCCCGTCACCGGAGTCGTTCGCCGTGACATTCGTGCCGCTGTCTCCGGGTGCGACGAGGTCGATACCGAGCAACGCGGCGCCGTGGATCGAGTTGCCGAGGATCGTCACAGTCGAGTTGCTGCCAGCGACCTGGATGTTGTCCCACATCGAGTCGGCCATCGTGTTGCCATCACCGGCGCCGGTGCCGCCGATTATGACCGTGCCGTCGGTGTCGGTCCAGAACGCCTGCCCACCGCCGAGCGATACGGTACCGGAGATATCGGTGCCGACTTTGTTGCCGGTGATGACGAGCCCGGTCACAGTGTCGGTCACAGCGATGTTGGCTGCAGCGGCACCGGCAATGAGGTTATCCCGGATCACAGAGTCGGAGCCCGCGCCCCAAAGCGCGATGTTCTCGGCGCCGCTACCGGGAGCCGTGGTGCCGTCGGGAAGCACACCGAGGTAGTTGTCCTCCACGATCAGCCGATCAGCGACGCTGCTGATGGAGTCGTCTGGGAAGGACACGATGGAGAGACCGGCAACCCGCGAATCTGCAGCAGTGTCCGCGAACCCGAGACCGATCTCGTTCGACGATAAGGCGGTCCCATCGATGACCACGACCGGCGCTCCTGCGTAGCCCGGTTGAGTGGAGCCGTCGATGTCGATGGTGGCGTCGATCCAATCGAGAGCACTACCGCTCGGGGCGATGGTCCACACACCGCTCGCATACGCCGGGTCGCCAACCGGGATGGCGAAGTTGATCGCGTCGATGGCGGCAGAGGCGTCTGCTTCCTGGATGGCAGCGCGCAGTGTGCACTCGGGATCGCCCTCGCTGTTGGTGCCGCCGGTGGCACACACATTGTCGCCGGCTGAAGTGTCGGGGGCGTCGCCGGTCGAGTTCACCGACACGATATTCGAGATTGCCGCCTGGTACTCGTATGCGCCGATGTCGGGTGACCCGTCTCGGGAGACACCGCGCTGATCGGTGGCCGGGGCACCCGATGCGGTGCCATTGTCGATCGCCTCGCTACCTGCGGTGAGCGCATGAGTCGGTGTTGGCCCGCCGTTGTCGGCAAGGGCCTGCAGCAGCGGATCAACGCCGGTGCGATCGGACCCGATCCAGCCTGTGGATCCACCGACAGTCTCGATGATGTTGTAGCCGAGGCTATCGAAGCTCCCGTTGGCATCGGGATTCCCCCCCGTGTTGCCGGCGACGATCGTATTGAGCAGCGTTGTTGTCGCACCGCCGTTGTCGTGCAATCCACCGCTCTGGGTGGCGCTGTTCAACGTAACGGTGGCATTCACGAGATCGATGTCGTACTCGTTGTACAAACCACCGCCGACACTTGCCGAATTGCCAGACAAGGTGACATTCGTCAGGCTCACACCGCCCGCGCCGCCCACGTAGATTCCGCCCCCGTTTGCGTTTGTCGAGTTGTCGTCGATCAGCGTGTCGGAGATTGTGGTGGGCCCCGCGGTGAAGATCCCCCCGCCGTTGAATGTCGAGACGTTGCCGGTGAGACGTGAATCGAGAATGTCGAGCGTGCCTGAGTTGTAGATCGCCGGACTGTACGTGCCGCCTGAGATCACGATCGAATCGAGAGTGGCAGAAGTGCCCGCGTTGACGTGTACACCCGAACTGAAGTTCGAACCGCCCGAATTCTCTATGGTCAACTGGCTGATGGTCACAGTGGCGGTCCCGCGGATCTCAAACGCCCCATCTGCGGCCGCGCCGTCTATCAAGGTGCTGCCGGCACCGGCACCGGCGACGGTCACCGAGTCGCTGACGTCCAGATCGCCGGCTGTCGCGTTGTCTTCGTTTCCGGTGATGGCGAGGGTATACGTCCCGGCCGGTACGTTGATGGTGTCTGTACCCGCGAGAGCGTTCGCCTCCTGCACCGCCGCTCGCAGTGTGCACTCTGGGTCGGAACCTACGGTGTTGCCGGTGTCGCACGCTCCGTCGCCCGGAACGAGATCGACGACATCGGTCGTCGAGTTGACGACAAAGGTCGCGGACGCGCTTGCGGTTCCTACGCCGAATCCCACCTGGGCGAAGACGATGGCAAGAGAGAGGATCAGCGCTGCCAGTTTGTCGACCGAAAGCAGTCTGCCCCGCCCCGACTCGACGGCCTGTTGCCATGACTCGAGCCTGGATTCAAAAAGCAGATGGGTCGGCGACTCAGGATTCTGACCCGGCAGCAGGTGGGGAGGTCTCAGCCTGGCGGCCATCAGAGGGCTCTCCAGACAGCACTGAAACCCGGCGCAAGCCGGGCTTCGCAACGACGAGGTGGCTGCGAATCACGGAACACGTGCGCCCTCGCCCAGAATCGAAGCACTATGCGAGACGGGAGGCCCGGTCGTCGCGACGGGAGCCTCAGAGCCGCTTGCGCGCCAGACTGCATCGGCGGCTGAGAGAGGCACGGAGACTCTGAACTCGGTCCAGCCCGCAACCCGCCCATAGCTGATGTCGCCGCCCATACCCTCCACGAGCGCCCGGACAATCGACAATCCGATTCCCACTCCGCCGGGTGCAGTGACCAGGCTGCCGCGATGGACGAACCGCTGGAAGAGCCGTTCTTCTATCTCTCTCGGGACACCGTCTCCATTGTCGGCGACGGTCCATTCGTATCTGTTGCTGAAGACCCGACCGCTGAGTCGTAGCTCGGCTCCCCCGTATTTTCTGGCGTTTGAGATGAGGTTGCGCAACACCTGACGTTGCCGCATTCGGTCAACGGCAACAATCGCATCTTCAGCGGTGGTCTCGATCAAGCCACCGTTTCTTGTCATCGGGGCGACCACCTCACCGATCTCATCGGCGGTATAGACGTCCTCTATGACGTACTTGAGGGCATCGGCGTCGAGCTGGGACGTCGTCAGCAGATCTTCAACCATACGATGAAGATCCTCCGCCTCATTGGTGATTGTGGTTGCCAGCTCGCGAATTGTCTCCGTGGCATCCGGATCCGATTCGATGACCTGCGCCATGCCGTAGACGATCGTCAATGGCGTACGTAGCTCATGAGAGGCATTCGCCACAAAATCCTCGCGGACCTTGCTGACCGCTCGTTCTGCATCGAGGCGCAGTCGCAGCTCCGCCTGGCGATGCATCCGGAGGGTCAGCTCGCGGTAGATGATGATCATCCCGCCGGGGATCAGAAGAGCTAGCAGCACCTGGGCGACGTCACCCATCCGGGCCATCGCCGCGTCAGAGTGAGCAACCACATCGAGCTGCCGATCCCGCTCGGCCTGGAGCAACGTGAAGGCCATCGCGTACGGTGCCTCGAGCTGATCCTCAACGATGCTGTTTGCTTGCTCCGAGTGACCTTCTGCGATCAGGGAGAGAATCTCCCGGCTCAGCCGGTCGAAGTCCGCCAATGCGGTGGCGAGCTCGGGGGAAATCTCACCGCCGGACTGCTTTAGCTTGTCGATCCCGGCCGTCGTGAGGTCAAGAGCCGCGGTTGCCTGATCTGCCGAGGTGGCGAGGTGCTCGGCGACATCAACGGACAGCTCCCGTTGAATCGAGGCGAAGTGGTTTGCCATGGCTACCTGGGCACGCGCCACCGTCGCAACACGCAAAGTCTCATCGGCGATGTGCACGGCCTGAGCGTGTTCGGTGAGTCCGCTCGTCCCGGCCGCCACCGTAAAGACGATGGCACTGACGACAAGCAGGGTCGCTCCGACCGCGGTCGTGACAATCCAAGCCCGGTTGCCCTTCACCTTGCTACGGCGCACTCGACGGAGAGCAGACCCATGTCCTTCATCCATGAAATTACTGTCGGCAGCTGCTGTATCTTCTTGCCTACTAACTGTTGTCATATAGCCACTCAGCGAAGTGGCTAGTCACGAGTGCCGATACCGCTCCATTGACCACTGTGTATCGTGATTCACAGGCTCCCCAAGCGCTGGTGGCGGACATGCCGGTCACCGGTGTGCGCCATCTTGGTTGGGCAAGGCAGCTAGGGAGTCCACACCGTGTTTGAGATACCACCTCATGATCCGCCATACCGTCGACTCGACCTACTACTCTCAGCTCGAGACAATCATGCTGCCGCACGACAGCCGAGCTTCGAGGGGAGCCAAATGGACTTCAGCAAGCTAACCCGGAACCAACAGATCGCACTGGGCGGTGGCGTAATCGCCGTTCTGTCGCTGTTCCTGCCGTGGTACGGAGTTGACACAATCGTCGGATCGATCAACGCCTCAGCGTTTGATGCCGGCATCCTGGCATGGGGCGGACTGCTACTCGCTATTGCGGCGGCGGCGATCCTGGTGCTGAAGACACTCGATATCGCCGACGTGAAAGTGGGCACACTTGCGGCAGAGCAGTTGGCTCTGATCCTTGCCGGTATCGGCCTTGTCTTTATCGTTCTCCGCTGGATCACCGACAGTAGCTTCACGAAGTTCGGTCTCTTCCTGGGCTTGATCGCAGCCGCGGCAGTAACCTACGGCGCGTTCGGCTCGATGAAGGATGCGGGTCTCGAGATGCCGAAGGCGAACGACTTCAAATCCGGAGACGGCAGCTAACCGGCCACATCTCCGTCGCGACGAGGGTGCCCCAGTGGCACCCTCTCTCTTGGTCGTTCCTGCGGACGCTGATGACGAGGCACCCGGGCCAATGCTCAAGTGACCGTCGCAGAGGCCGACCCATTCCATATGGCCTTGAAGAGAACCGCGCCGTGAGCGCCCGCACCACAGTGTTCTGTGCGGTATGGAGCGCTGACCCCGACCGTCATGAACTCTTGCGCGGTCACGTGCATTCGTTGCGCCGGCAGACGGTCCCGGTTGAAGCCGTTTACGTGTTCGACAACGGAGACCTTCCACCGCCCTGGCTCGAAGGACGCGCCGTAGTCAGCGTCAAACCGCTCACCATCTATCAGGCCTGGAACGTTGCCGTCCAGCACTGTCCTACCGAGTACGTCGCAAACCTCAATCTCGACGACCGGCTCGCCCCCGACGCAATCGAGACGCTCCAGGAATTCGCCGACGCCAACAATGCCGGATTGATTGCCGGCGAATGGAGTGTCAAGTACTCCCAGGCTGAGACGGATGATGTCAAGGAGACCTATCGAGCCACGGCCCTCCCTTTCCACGAGCAGTGGCCTCCGCCGGCGCGGGTGCCGACTCGCCTCGGCAGCGGAACAGGCCAGCGCGGGACTCTCGGCCCCAGCACCTTGTGGCGACGGAAGCTGCATGATCAGGCGCCGTACCCTTGGCAGTTTGCTTCCGGAGCGCCGATCCGGATCGTCGGCGATCTCGCCTGGTGGACCATTATCAGGCGGCATCTCGAAGCACCCATCGTGCGCATACCGTTGGTCATCGGCAACTATCACTCCCACCCGGCCGAACAGGCCGAGTTCCGCGGCGCCGATGAGCACCACCTGCTGAGCAGCGAGGGAATAGAGATGAGCTGGTATCCACTCGACGACGTAGCGAACGCGAGGCAATAGATATGCAAGTCACGACCGACGACTTCTCCAGATTCCGCGATCGCCACAAGGGGGAATCCTGCTTTGTCATGGGCAACGGTCCTTCCCTCAACAAGATGGACCTGAGCCTCCTCGAGGGTCAGACTGTGTTTGGAAGCAATGCCGCGTATCTGTTGTACGACCGGGTGTCGTGGCGACACAGGTACTACTTCTCATGCGACAGCAGAGTCCTCCCCGACCATGCGGCAGACATTGTCGCCATGCACGAGCAGAACCCTGAGATGGAGCTCTTCTTCCCGGCCGTGCTTCACCACTGGGACGGGAGCGGGAGAGTTGAGCCGACCGAGCAATACATGCCGAGGGCTGTCAACCGCTATTTCTTCCGCCCCATCCCGCTTGCAACGTACCACCTGCCCTTCACCGCGATCTCTGCCGACATGAACGAGGGCTTGATCATGCCGTTCACCGTGACTGTCAACATGATCGAGACAGCGGTGTACATGGGCTTCGCCAACATCATCCTCATCGGATGTGACACCGATTACGTCGTGCCCGACGACGTGATCGCTGAGGGCCCCGAGATCGGTGGCGAGAAATCACTGCTCACCTCCACCAGCGACGACCCGAATCACTTCCATCCCGATTACTTCGGCAAGGGGCGAAAGTGGCATCAACCTCACGCAGAGCGAATGATCCAGCACTACGTGTGGGCACGTGATGCCTTCAGGCCACGCGGAGTCAACATCGTCAATGCAACGGTCGGCGGCAAGCTCGAGGTCTTTCCCAGGGTCGACTACGCGGGTCTGTTTGCGGCTGCGACGTGATCTACCCGACTCTCCGGTACCAGTAGGTATAGGGATGTCGAAAGCCGAGACTCTCGTAGAGCGCACGGCGCATGATCACTGTCCGCTGACCACCTGGAGGAAGGCGCCCACCGCGCCCTGGCTCTGCCCCCACTCGAGCAGAGAGCGGGTTAGGTCCCGGCCGTGGCCCCGGCGCCGCCGATCGGGGTGAACCACCACCTCGAACAGACCAAGCCATGGCCCATCGAGCACGCCAAGCCCGGCGGCGACCGGGGCGCTATCGATCTGCGTCACGGCATGGACCTTGGCAGCGAGATTCGTTCGATGATTCCCCGCCAGCCGGCTCGCGACTGCGGGCCGATTCTCCACAAGGTCGCCATCGTGTCCCACCATTCCGGCGTGGGGACGTCGCCGGTTTCCAGGGAGCCACGATTCCTCTCAACTGTGCAACCATGACATGGGTCTCCCCTTCACGTGCAAAGCCGCGCCTCGCCAACTCATCGTCGATCCCGGGTTCGCACAACGGCGTGCACCGGACGACCAGGCTCTGGCTCCGATCCGCGAACCACCTGGCGCACCAATCAAGCTTGACGTCGAGATCGACCGACGACGGCCCAATCGGTAGCAGTGAGTTCCCCCTCCGTGAGAACCCATCGGCAAAGCGCAACTGCCAGCCGTCATACTCCACCACCTCCCGTGCCGGCCAGGAGCGGTAACCGGCCGCTTCGATCTCCGCAACATGCCAAGCTCAGTCATCTCACGAAGCGCGGCGACCAGAGCGGCAGGGACCCGCATCGGGCGACCAGACGGCGAGATAGTCGCCGCACTGATCGTCTGGGTGACCAGCGTCTCGTCGCCACACAGGATCCGTTGCTCGAACGTCATCGAGACCCGCCGCAATACCACCAGGTTCGCTCTCGACCGATCAGCTCGTCTCCAGGACCTGCCGAGCCCAGATATCGAGTATTGAGCTCCGTGACCACGATCTGGATTCCATCAGCCTGAGCCTGTCGAGCGGGTAGCCAACTCAGTCGAGCCATTCAGCCCTTGCCGCCTCGAAATACTGGATGTAGACCGAGTGATTCACATGCCCGTACGGGTCGAGCTCGTAGAACCGCACCTTGATTGTGGCCCTATGTGTCACCGGGGTTCTCCTGCAACGAGAAACCCAACGTTGACGCCATGCCTCGTAAACACCCACCGCAGCTGCGTTAGCCAGGTTCAGGCTCCGCCCACGAGGTGCAATCGGTATCCGCACCGCGGTGGTTATGGCGTCCGACTCGAGGATCGATTTGGGGAGCCCCGTCGACTCCTTGCCAAACAAGAGCACATCCCCGGCCTCATAGAAGACATCGGTGTAGACGACGTGGCATGCTGGCTGAAAGCGAAGATGCGCCGATCCGCCGATCTGCTCCAGGAAGGCGAGCCAACCTGCGTGACTCTTCACCGATGCGTATTCGCGATAGTCGAGCCCGGCTCGTCGCACTCTTGCCTCATCAAGCGAGAACCCAAGTGGATCGATCAGATGCAACTGGAGCCTGTGTTAACGGTCAACCGCATCAGGTTGCCGGTGTTCGGAGCGATCTCTGGTTCGTGAAGGGCGACGTGAAACATCACGCAAGCATATCAACCGCCACAGGGAACGGCAGATCCTTCGCACCAACGACTGCCTCGCAGAGCCACGCGACGACCGATCGAAGTGACGCCGGGAAGGTCGACGTCGCTGTCTGGTCAGCGGTCACGACAGCCCTGATCAGAGCCATCGTGTTGAGCAGGAGCAGATTCATGGCGCGATTGATGATGATGTGGGGTCGGTGAAGCCCCCCGACGAGCGGGGGCTTCAGGGTGGCTCCGGGGGGGAGACTTGAACTCCCAACCTGCGGATTAACAGTCCGATGCTCTGCCGATTGAGCTACCCCGGAATGGGTATTGCCTCTGGGCCGGAGGATGGTATCAGACGTGCGGCGAGATACCCAAGCGCCGTGGCACAATGTCGCCATGAAACTTCGCACTGTCGTTCGTGTTCGGGATCGGATATCTGCTCGGCACCAAGGCGGGCAGGGATCGATATGAGCAGATCCGCCGTCTGTATCGTCGGGCTACCTCCAATCGAGCGATCCGCCAGGCCATCGACCAGGGCAAGGATATTGTCGACTCCCGGACGGCCCAGCTGAGGGAAATCGCCGCGGATCAGCTCCGCAGTGCGGGGGCAGCCATCAGGGGCGACGACGGCCACCAACCTGAGTCGGCTCGTCAGTCGGCCGACTCTGCGCCAGCGGCAGCGCCAGCTCGAATACATTCTGCCGTCGAGTGGTGGTATCGAGACTTCCGCTCATCAGCATGGCGAGCGCACGTGATATCGACAAGGCCAAGGCCCATCGATGCGGTGAGCTCCTTCGACCTGGTGGGCCCGCTCATATGGCTCGAAGATGCGGGCTCTGATCTTCGCTCGAGATGGGCTTTGCCCGTCGATCATGGACGGCGACGACGCCATCCTGTCACGTCCCAGCACCTCGACTGTTATCGGTGTACCCCCATACCGGATGGCGTTCGAGACCAGATTGCGCGAAAATCTGGCGGACTCGGGCCGGGTCGCCCCAGACACGGGTCGGGCACCGACGGTCCCGATAGGGGCGATGTCGGGCCGATTCCACATCTCAAGATCTGGGCAATCTGGGCGTGGAGATCCGTAGCTACGTGGGCAACCCTCAGAGCACCCATCTCAGCCCGGGCGGCCACCAGCAAGTCATCGACAATATTCGTCAGATCGACTGACTCCGACACGATCAGCTCGATCATCTCGGAACGATCTTCGGGATCGAGACACCGATTCATCCTCCTGGAGCATCTGGGCGAAACCGACCAGAGCGGTCAACGGCGTCCTAAGCTCGTGCGAGATGGACGCGATCAACTCGTCTTTGGATCGGATATCGCTTCGAGTCGCTCCTGAGTCTCAATCCGGCTGGTGACGTCGGTCGCCTGGCCGATCATGTAGCGAGGGCCTCCTCCCGCCTCGCCGATCGGTGCCAGCGATAGATCCATCATCCGCACCGACCCATCTTGAGCACGTAGCGAAGCTCCACTCGTGCGGCATCGTGGTCGCCGGCAACGACCGGCCCGATGGCGTCGAGGAGCAGGAGCGATCCTCTTCGTGGACAATCATTCCGAGCCAACGCCCGCGAAGTCCTCCATTCAGTAACCGGTTTGTTCGTGGAACGCTTGATTGCCGGTAATGAACTCACCGTCATGGTAGATCAGAGCCATCGCGACCGGTGACATTCGAAGATCGCTCGGAACCGGCTCTCGCTGGCTTCTAGCGCCTGTTCCATTCGACTCGAGCAGAAACATCGCGCAGGCTGGCAAGCAGTGAACCTGCCCGTCGACATCCAGCGCGGAAAGGCTGACTTCGGCAGGGAAGGCAGAGCCGTCGCTGCGACGGCCCCACCCGTGGCTCGCGTCCATGCCGAAGGTCCGCTGTGCACCACCCGCTCGCCAAACTCCGTACCCGGCGGGATGTGCCCGTCGATAGCGTCCGGGAGAAGGACGTTCAGATCGCGACCCAACCACCGTGGCCGGCCTCGTAACCAAAGACACCCTGTGCGGCGTGGTTGAACAGCACGATGCTTTGCTGCTCATCGACGACGATGAGTGCATCAGCAACCGCGTCGGTGAGCGATCGGTATACACCGCATCTGAACTGCGCCGCCCGAAGTGCCCACCTTCGTCACTTAGAGATCTGCGAATCAAACCAAGCAACCTCCGGGCAATCCAGCCCCCGATCGCCTCCATCAGCGGTATTTCAACCACTCGAGAACTTCGGCATGTCGTCGCCCCTCCTGAAGCAGAAATGGATGATTTGTCAGGTCAACTGTACAAAGGCCCAGATTTATCCACAAATTCGCTCGAGAGCGAGATTGCCACCACTTGCCCAGCTGGAGGTCATCGACCCGGCCTGCATCGACCATGATCACCGCAAAGAACGTTGCCCATCCCACCGCGCGGTCCCAGGTCGCATGCTGAAACATCGCCATAGGCTCCGTGAACTCACGTGGTGATCGTCGGAAGGAATAGCCACGCAGCTGCGAGGTCCGTGGCGGGATCGCCGGCACACAGGTCTCCCCAGTCGATCACAGCTGTGATCCGCCCGTTGGACGTGATCACGTTGCGGGGGTGCAGGTCGCCATGCAACCAGCGTCGCTCGGCAACATCTATCGGCACATCACGAACCTGTTTCCATCGTCGCCAACACCTCATCGACCGGAACGGTATATCGGCCGGATCGAGCCGCTCGAGACGTTGCTCGACCGAGAACGACCGCTCTGCGAGCGCCACACCCCGCCATGCATTGAGCGGGGCATCGTGCGGTGCCACCGTGTGAAGCCGCGCAGGAAACACCAAGGATCGCAGCCTCTAAGGGATCAATGGGCTCGATCTCTGCCGACACACCTTCGATACCAGGGAACGATGCTCCATGGCCACGGGTATCCACGCCCCGGCTCACCAACCCGCAGCGGCGCACCAACCGGGAGCGGAAGACCGGGGGCAGTTCGGGGGAGCCATCGTTGCTCTTTGACCATCATCTGCGCACCGAGCTGTCTACGGGGCAAGCGCACTGCCAGGGAGTCGCCAAGCCGATAGGTCGTGTTGTCCCAACCGCTTCCGAAAAGACGAAGATGTTCGCCCGCCAGATCGGGGTGCTGGTCGGTGAGCAACGCAAGCACGAGATCATCGGTAATCTCAACCTCAGGGGGCGGGATACCCGGTGGTGGGATTCTGCCGAGATCAGGCACCTTCGAGGTAGCCCTCGAGACGCTTAGCTCTGGCCGGTTGCCGCAGCTTTGCCAGTGCCTTCGTCTCGATCTGCCGGATTCGCTCTCGAGTCACCTGGAAATGGCTGCCCACCTCTTCGAGGGTCTTCACCTTTCCATCGGCGAGGCCAAAGCGCATGATCAGCACCTGCCGCTCTCGCTCATTCAGGCCCTCGAGCACCAGCGAGAGGTATTCCTGGAGAAGCTTGAAGGACGCCACCTCGACCGGGACCTCCGCATCCGTGTCCTCGACGAAGTCCCCAAGTGTCGAGTCGTCCTCCTCCCCCAATGGGGTTTCCAGCGATACGGGGTCCTGTGCTATCCGCCGCAGCTCCGTTACCTGCTGTGGCTCCAATTCGAGCTCTTGGGCGATTTCCGTGATCGTCGGCTCACGCCCCAGCTCCTGCATCAGCGTCCGCTGGGCTCGAGCCAGCTTGTTGATGGTTTCCACCATGTGCACCGGGACACGGATGGTGCGTGCCTGATCGGCGAGAGCCCTCGTCACCGCCTGCCGGATCCACCACGTGGCATACGTCGAGAACTTGAACCCTTTGCGATAGTCGAACTTCTCGACGGCCCGAATCAACCCGAGATTGCCTTCCTGGATCAAGTCGAGCAGAGAAAGGCCGCGCCCGACGTACTTCTTGGCGATCGAGACGACCAGCCTGAGATTGGCCTCAACCAGGCGTTTCCTGGCCCGGTCGGCGTTCCGCGCCGCCCGCTGCAGGATCACCCGCTCGGCCACCGGAAGTCGGCGGCTCGTCGCCAAGGAGCTTTTCGGAGGCTCGACCGCCAGATTCCATCTGCATGGCCAGCTCGACCTCCTGCTGGGGGTGAGCAAGGGGTAGCGACCGATCTCCTGTAGATACATCCGGACCGGGTCGGAAACGTGAACCAGCTCATCGCTGCTGAGCGCGGTGGCCTCGAGTGCGTTGTGAGAGTCCTCACGAACATTGACCTTCTCACCCTGCAGCGCCTCGACAACCTGGTCGAATGACTCAGGAGGGGCTTCAACATCCTCGAGCTCCTGAAGGATTTCGGTGACCACGAGAAAGCCGCGCTGCTTTCCTCGCTTGGTCAGTATCTCGAAGACGGCACTGTTGCTGCTTCGTTCACTCACGGCTCCGTAGTTGTTTCTTGTGCTGCTGCAAAGCTACCAACTCTGCGAATCGGTCGGAATACTCCTGTGTCTCCGGCGGGAGGTTTGCCAGCAGACGCTCCAGATCTGCCTATCCGCCGAGTCAAGCCGTCGATTTCCAGCCGATTGATGACATCGGCGGCCTCCGAAAGCGGGCGATCCACCATCGCCAACTCACCAAGCAGGCTAGCTTCTTCTGTCGTCGTTACCGCTGAGCAACCCGCCGAGATCGGGCAGAATACCCGGTATCGAGCGCCGAGACCATCGGTTGGAGACCTGGTAGGCAGAGAGATGAATGCGGGTCGGAAAAGAGGTGCTCAAGATCACCGGCCTCTCGTACCGCCCGGTCATTGGCAAGCAGCAATCGCAGCAGTTCCTGTTCTGCCTTTTCGGTGCCGGTGAGACGGCGATGGCGCGCTGCGGTGGTAGGTGGCGGAGCAGCCGATCGTTCGTCTTGCTGACGTTGGTGCGGCCGCCGCCGCAATCGCCTCAGCTGACGAGAGCGAAATCCACGCCGGTCCGCCTTGAGATCAGCCTGGCATATTCCTCACTAACCAGCGGATCCGTGTAGCGGGCGACCATTGGCGCAGTCCCCGGACCGCTCTCCCCCGTGCCTCCACCTCATTCAGATCATGCTGGCTCAGCTCCCGGTCCACCGAGAACTGGAGCAACGGCCGCGACTCGCCCATCGCCTTGACGAGCAGCTCGGCGTTGCCGTCCCCGACTAGATCCGCCGGGTCCCTGCCCTCGGGGAGGACGACCACCCGCATGTCGAGATCCGCAGGTATCGCCAGGTTGAACCCGCGCAAGGCCGCCCCGACACCGGCCTCGTCTGCGTCGAAAGCAAGCAGGACCCGTTCGCTGAATCGGCGGAGCAAATCGAGATGGTCTTCCCCTAGCGCCGTGCCACACGTCGCCACCGCAGTCGGGTGGCCTGCCAGATGGAGCGCGATCACATCCGTGTAGCCCTCGACCACGACAGACTCGTTGCGGCGCACCACCTCGCTCTTTGCCCAGTTCAGCCCGTATAGAAGGCGGGATTGTGGTAGATGGCCGTCTCCGAGGTGTTCAGGTACTTGGGACCGTCTCCCTCGAGGCGCCGGGCACCAAACCCACCGGGTCACCACGCAGATCAAAGATGGGAAACATGATCCGGCCCCGGAACCTGTCGATCGTCCGTCCTCGCGAGCTGGGTGAAGCCAGGCCGGCATCATTGAGCGTGCCGTCGTCGAACCCCGCGACTTGAGATACCGGGTGAGCTCATCCCAACCGACGGGCGAGTACCCGAGTTCGAACCGGTCGACGACTTCCCCGCCATAGCCGCGTCCCCGCAGATAGCTGCGGGCCTGCCCCGCGTCCGGCAGCCGTCTTGAGCCGCTCCCGGTAGAAGTCGACGGCGGCGCGGGTCGCCTCCACCAACTCCTCACGACGCCCGCGGCGTTTGGCGTCGCCTGGTGCCTCGGTGAGCGTGACGCCGGACCGTCTCGCCAGAAACTCGATCGCTTCACGGAAATCGAGATTCTGGGTCTCCTGGACCCAGGCGAAGATATCGCCACCCTTGCCACATCCAAAGCAGTGATAAAGGCCCCGGGCCGGGTCTATGGAGAGCGAAGGAGTCTTTTCCTCGTGAAAGGGGCAGACCGCCATTACCGTTCTCCCCGACCGCTTTACCTTGGTGACTTCTGCAGCAAGCTCGGCAAGGTCGGTTTTGTCGCGAATACGCTCGATGTCTTCACGGGGATAGGCCACGAGCGGAGTGTACCGGGAACCACACTCGACGGATAAGGCGGTCCCGAAAATGAAAAGACTCGGAAATGAAAAGAAGGGAAGCCCGGAGGGAGGGGGGAGATGGGCTTCCCTTCTATTTCAAAAGGGGCTTGCGCCCCCTGATCTGCTGCCTGCGCCGTGCATACGCTGCGGCGTTCCGCGGCGCCGTCGCAAGCGAAAAGCAGTGTCTGAACTGGCTGTCAGTCCTGACATTGAATTCGATACATGTAGTTTGCATCTCATTCGGCCGGTTGTCAAATGATTCTCTCTCGAAATTGACCATCTTCTGATAATCTTTCGGTCTATGGATGCCATTGACTATCAAATCGTCGAGTTCTTGACTCAAGATGGCAGGATGCCATACGCCCAGATTGCGGAGCGTGTTGGCAAATCGACGGCGACAGTCCATCAGCGAGTGCGCCGTCTCCGGGAGCAGGGCATCATCCAGTCGTATGCCGCAGAGCTCGATTGGGAGGCTCTCGGCTATCCGCTCGATGCCTATGTCAGCATCCGCGACACCGAATCAAGCGGGTTGGAGCGTCTCTCGGAGAGGATCCGCGTCACCATCCCGTTTGTGATGTCCGCGGCTGCCGTTACCGGCGAGTTCGACCTGCTCCTCCATATCCGGGCGCGGTCTTCCAGCCACCTCGGCGAGATCCTCGATGAGATCAGACGGATCGCCCCGGGCCCGACCCGGACCCTGGTCACCCTGACGACCTATATCTCGGGAGCGACCCCCCCACTCCCTGCGGAATGACGCTTGGGTGAATCCCTGCTAGTCGAGCGGAGCCGGGTACCCGATCCCGAAGCTCCCTAGGTCCCGGCAGTTCAGCGCCCCAGCCGCTCGATCAGATAGTCGGCCACCCTGTCGATGGAGATCCGGTCCTGCGCCATCGTGTCACGGTCCCGCACCGTCACCGCCTGGTCTTCCAGCGAGTCGAAATCGACCGTGACACAGTAGGGGGTGCCGATCTCGTCCTGGCGCCGGTAGCGACGCCCGATCGCCTGAGTGACATCGTGCTCCACCGGATAGAGCGGACGGAGATCCTGAGCGAGCTTGGACGAGACCTCGATAAGCTCGGCCTTCTTCGAAAGCGGCAACACGGCCACCTTGATCGGGGCAAGCCGTTTATCGAGGCGCATCACGATGCGGGTCTCACCCCGCACCTCTTCTTCGTCGTACGCATCGAGCAGGAAGGCGAATGTGGTCCTGGTAGCACCTGCGGCGGGCTCGATCACGTAAGGGACGAAGCGCTCTCCCGAGTCCTGGTCGAAGTATGTGAGGTCCTTACCCGACATCTCCATGTGGGCTTTCAGGTCGAAGTCGGTGCGGTTTGCGATTCCCTCGAGCTCGTCGAATCCCCACGGGAAGCTGTAGTCGACATCGAAGGTCCCCGCCGAGTAGTGAGATAGCTCGTCCGGCTCGTGCTCCCGGAAACGGACGTTCTCTTCCCTCATCCCGAGATCGATATACCAGTTCTTCCGTTCTTCGACCCAGTACTGGAACCAATGGTCGGCTTCCTCAGGCCGGCAGAAGAACTCCATCTCCATCTGCTCGAACTCTCTGGTGCGGAATACGAACTGACCGGGTGTGATCTCATTCCGGAAAGACTTGCCGATCTGGGCGATGCCGAATGGGAGCTTGAGCCGCGCCGTCCGCCTTACGTTCTCGAAGTTGATGAATATGCCCTGCGCCGTCTCCGGTCGTAGATAGACGGCATTGTCCGCGCCTTCCACCGGTCCCATGTGAGTCTTGAACATGAGGTTGAAGTTCTTGGCTTCCGTGAAGGTGCCTCTCTTGCCACAAGCAGGGCACTGATCGGGATCTTCGAGTTTGTCCTCACGGAACCTGTTGTTGCAGTTGGTGCATTCGACGAGCGGGTCGGTGAACGACGCCAGGTGCCCCGACGCCTCCCAAACAGACGGTGACTGGATGATTGCCGAGTCGAGCCCGACCACGTTGTCCCGCATCCTCACCATCGAATGCCACCACTGCTCTTTGACATTGCGAAGCAGCTCGACACCGAGCGGGCCGTAGTCGTATGCGGAACGGAGACCACCGTATATCTCAGACGATTGGAAGACAAAACCGCGTTTCTTGCTCAGGTTGACGATGGTGTCGAAATCGGTTGGCATATCAGATCCAGATAGGGAATTGGCGGCGCATGATAGGGCGCATCTGACCGGGCCGGGCTGTGACGACGCCGCTCAGCCGGCTGGTTCGTCACCGCTGGACGCATCGACGGCACTGCCGAAGCGTCGATGACGTGACTGGTATTCAGCGATACAGTCGGCAAGCGTATTCCTATCGAATTCCGGCCACAGCACCGGCGTGAATATGTACTCCGAGTATGCGGATTCCCAGAGGAGATAGTTTGAGGTGCGCATCTCACCGCTGGTGCGGATCACAAGATCCGGGTCAGGCATCTCCGGCAGATAGAGATGGGCGGCGATCGTCTCGGCGTCGATGTCGGTTGCTGTGAGCTCCCCGGTCAGCAGCTCTTTCGACGATCCGACGCACCGCTGCGACCAGCTCGGTGCGGCCGCCGTAGTTGAAGGCAAAGACCATGTGCATACGTTCATTGGCCTTGGTGAGGTCTTCGGCGTCGTTGATGCGCTTGCGCAGATCGTCAGGCACCCGGGGATCGTCGCGCTCGCCGATGAAGTGGATGCGGATGCCTTTGGCGTGCAGCTCATCACGACGGCGCTCCAGCAAGTCGACGTTGAAGTGCATGAGGAACTCGACCTCATAGGCATCCCGCGACCAGTTCTCGGTGGAGAATGTGTACGCCGTCAGCCATTTGACCCCCAGCTCGAGCGCACCGTCGATGACATCGAACAGAGCGGGCTCCCCTCTGGCGTGGCCCTGGGTGCGATGGAGCCCCCTGGCATTTGCCCAGCGACCATTGCCGTCCATGATGATGGCCACGTGCCGGGGCACACGGCTCATGTCTACCTGGTCATACATCGAGCACCGCCATCGATTGGATCTGTCGCTCCAGATGGTATTCGATGAACCGTCTCGCCACGCCTCTCGCCTCGCCAACGAACCTGTCATCAGGCCCGGGCAGCTCGGACAGATCCGCCTTCGCCAGGACCGCCAGATAACCGGTGAGGCCGTCTCGAAGGGCATAGGCACCGGCAGTACGGCACCGTTCGCAGAGCACACCGCCCGCATCGAAGCTGAACCGTCGCAAGCCTTCGGCAGTCCCGCAGCCGGCACAACGATCCAAAGCAGGTGCCACCCCGAGGGTGTCGGCGGCCTTGAGAAGGAAGGCGGAGATCAGGTCGGGATGGATAGGGCCGGCATCGAGGGCTCGCAAGCCACGCTGGAGCAGCAGGAAAAGACGAACTGAGCTCTCGTTCTCCTGCGCGATGGTGTCGGCTACCTCCACCATGACCCCTGCTGCCATCACCCGGTCCAGGTCGGAGCGGAGCGAGTGGAACGGCTCGATCATCTCTACCTGTGTGATCGTGTCGAGGTTCCTGCCCTCATACAGCACGAGATCGACATGGCTGAAGGTCTCCAACCTGCCCCCAAAGCGACTCTTGGTCTTGCGAATACCTTTCGCAACGGTGCGCAGTTTGCCGTGGTTGGGGCTCAACAGGACGACCACCCTGTCTGCCTCACCAAATGGGAAGGATCGCAGCACTATTCCCTGGTCGTGACGGATCGCCATCAGCGCTCCATGCTCAGAATCCGAGTCGGTCGAGCGTATCGTCCCGGCGTTGCCAATCGTCTTCCACCCGAACATGGATATCGAGAAACACCGGACCGCCAAAGAATCGTTCCAGGTCCTCTCTGGCCTCTGCTCCTACATCACGCAGCTGCGCCCCACCTTTGCCGATGACGATCCCCTTCTGTGACTTGCGCTCGACATAGGCCGTGGCTGCCACGTATGTGGTCCCATTGTCTCGCACGCTGATTTCGTCGACGAGGATGGCGAGCGAGTGCGGCAACTCCTCCCGCAATCGGCGCAGAAACTTCTCGCGAATCAGCTCCGCCGCGTAGATCTTCTCTGGTTGATCCATGTGAACGTCTGTCGGAAAGAACTGGGGACCTTCTTCGAGCAGGGGCTCGATTTCGCCGAGCACCCGGTCGATGCCATCACCATCACGGGCGGAGACCGGCACATATGCTGAGAATCCCCACTCCGAAGCTTCGCCGAGCTGTTCGAGGATCCGCTCCTTCTTGGCGATGTCGACCTTGTTGATCACCACGATGACGGTCGCCCTCGCCTCGCGTAGCCGCTCTGCGATGCGCCGGTCGCCCGGCCCGATTCTCTGAGTTGCGTCGAGGACGAGCAGCACCCCGTCGGTCTCCTCCAATGAGCCGTAGACGAGCCGGTTCAGCCGATTGCCGAGAGCAGTTCGAGGCTTGTGCAGCCCCGGTGTATCAACGAAGACGATCTGGGTGTCTTCGTCGTTGCGGATACCCCGAATGGTGTTCCTTGTCGTCTGCGGTCTTGGCGAGGTGATGGCGACCTTCTCGCCCACCAGGGCGTTGACCAATGTCGATTTCCCAACGTTCGGCCGCCCGACAACAGATATGAATCCGCTACGCACCAGGACCTCCTGCCGCTTGCATCGATGAAAACACAGTCAGTTCCAATCCCGCCTTCGCCACAGCGCCGGTCTGCGGCAAGATCTCGGCGCCGATCACGGTTGGAGCCGGATCTGAGCGACGCGACGGCCCTGAACACGTTCCACGGTCAGCGTGTGCCTGTTGAACTCGAAGGTCTCACCTTCGGCGGGGACCCTGCCCGCCAGCCCCAGGATGAGCCCACCAACCGTGTCCCAGTCCTCGTCCGGCATCGGCGCACCCATCAGCTCCCCGAGCTCGTCGATGTCGAGCCGTGCGTCGATCAGATAGGAGCCGTCGTCCTCTGCGATGATCATCGGCTCTTCCTCGTCGTACTCGTCTGCGATCTCGCCGACCAGCTCCTCGAGGAGGTCTTCGATCGTCACCAAACCTGCGGTGCCGCCGAACTCGTCAACAGCGATCGCCATATGCACCTGGTTTGCCTGCATCTCGCGGAGCAGATCGGGTACACGCTTGGTCTCGGGAACGAAGTAGGCATCCCGCATCAGATCCCGAGCAGGACGGGGGCCGCCCTTGTCGTCCCAGAGCTGGAGCAGGTCACGGGCATAGAGCACACCGAGAATGTCATCGGTGTCATCGCCGTAGACCGGGATCCGGGACTTGCCTGCTTCCAGAAACACGTCAAGCGCCTCCTCGCTCGAAGTATCGACGCTGACCGTGATCATGTCCGGGTCGGGGCACCATCACCTCACGCACGATGGCGTCTGCAAAGTCGAGGACCTGCGAGATCAGGGCACGCTCGTGTGCCTCTGCCTCGCTCCCATTGTCTTCTTCTTCCTCCTCGTCGAGGTCGGTGACAAGGTCGGCTGTGGTGTGCCCGAGCGGAGATCATCGGGGAGAGCAGCCATGCAAACCGGTAGGCGATGGTCCGCGGTCGGTTTCTTCCCAGACGTGCGGGAACGATATCGCCGAGCACGAGCACCACGAGGCTCAGGATGACAAGGTAGATAAGGAGCTTCGCATCCGTCGTGATCCGGCTCAGCGCCCACACTGCGGGAACCACGGCGAGGATCAACATGCCGGTGCTGACCAATCCCAGAGCCGGTTGAATGATGGGCCGGTCGCTGAGTAGATCTGCGATCTTCTGCGCACTAGGGTCTTATCTCGAGCGTCGTGGAGAGCATCTGCCCTCGGGGTGCGGACCAGAGAGGCCCCGGCGGCGCGCAACAGCGCCGTAGCAGGATCAGTATCGCCGAGATCACAACGCCAGCCCGGTCATGGCCGCACCCTCCCGACCATCGCCAGGATCTCCCGCTCTCGTTGCTCCATTTCCTCCGCTTCCTCTCGATCACGTGGTCGTTGCCGAGCAGGTGGAGGATGCCGTGAACGACCATCAGCGCCATCTCATCTTCGAAGGGTACCTCCGCCGCAGCTGCGTTCGCACGCACGACCGCCGGGCAGATGAGGATGTCACCCAGCAGGAGCGGAGGGCCTTCGGCATCGGGCTCGGTGATCCCGCCGGCGAAGTCCTCGATCGGGAACGACAGCACGTCGGTGGGACCGGTCTTCCCCATGTATTCACCGTTGAGCTCTGCCATCCGTGATCGTCGACGAGAGTGATGTCCAGCTGGGTGGTATCCGGCAGCCCTTCGGCCTCATGGCGACGTGAGCAAGTTCGATCAGCCCCCCGGTAGGGAGAGGGTCGTCCTGCTCGTCGGTGAGAAAGATATCCATCAGGCCTGCTGCTCGACCGGCGGGCCGGGAAACCCGGATAGGGAACACGGGTGTGGTAGTAGCCGACCAGAGCCTCGACGATGGCCGCCTTCACCTTCGTGAGGTCGCCAAAGGTCAGATCGCAGACTCGTCGAGCTGGTGGTCATCGAGCTTCTCTCCGACCACGGAATCGACGACCTTCCGGAGATGCTCTCGTCAGTCGGGTCTTGTTGCTGGGCATGAGCCCGGGCAGCACCTTCCACTGCATCGCAGATCATCAGTATCGCCATCTCTTTTCGCTTTGGCTTCTCGCCGTGGTGACGGAACAACTGGGCATCGGCATCAGGGTCGGCCTCGATCGCCTGATGGTAGAAGTACCGCATCAGCCCGGTGCCATGATGGCAGCGGATGCCCTCTGCGATCTCGGGCGGGAGCCGGTATTGGCGAGCGAGACGGAGCCCGTCGGTTACATGAGAGCGGATGATCCGACACGAATCGACGGGATCGAGGTGGTCATGCGGATTGGTGATCAGAACTGGTTCTCGATGAAGTAGATCGGGTCCTCGACCTTGCCGAGGTCGTGATAGAACGCTGCCGCCTGGGCCAGCAGCGGGTCGCGCATCTATGGCGCGAGCGGCCTTGCCCGCCAATGTCCCCACCAGAATGGAGTGATTGAAAGTGCCCGGTGCTTTCTCCTCGATGAGCCGGAGCGCCGGGTGGTTCCTGTCGACGAGATCCAACAGCGTCAGCGTGGTTGTCATCCGAAACAGGTTCTCGAAGAACGACACGAGGCTTTGTGCGATCAGCCCGGCGGTGACACCACCGATGAGCGCGAAGAATGCCGCCTCCCATCGAGTGTCCCAACCACGGAATACCCATGAGATGGCGAAAGCCAGCGGGGCGAGCACCATGGCCGACATGGCAACAGCGACCCGCAGCTCCCTCCGGCTGGAGACTGATGAAACGAAAGCGACCGGCGCAACCGTCGCTCCCGCCGCAAAGACGGTTATCGCCGGGTCCGCCGTGGAAATACCGACGAACGTGGTCACCGGGATTGCCAGAATCACCGCCGTGCGGGGGTCATAGAGGATTGCGGCAACGTAGCCGAAGAGCATCGCAGGCACAGCAAAGCCAAGCGCAGCGAAATTGCCATCCGTTCCATCGACCAACTCAGGGACCCGAGATGCCAGTGCCGCCAGCACCACCAGAATCCCCAGCAGGGCGAAGTGCTTGGGCTCGGACCATCGACCGGGGCTCAACCGCCAAAGGAAGAACGCGGTCAGCCCGACGGTGAGAGCACCCAGCAAGACGATCGCCTTACGCGACGTGCCTTTCGCTGGTTCGATCAACCCGAGCTTGTTGATCGCATCTATCTGCACCTGGGTGAGAATGTCGCCTTCCGCCGCAATCTGCTGACCCTGGAAGAACTGGGCATTCTTCTCTTGAACGGCATCGCTGGCCGCCTGTCTTGCCTCGACGGTTGCCGCATCATCGATCTTCTCATTTGCCTGCAGCACACCGGCGACCAGGACCGCAGCAGCCTTCTGAAGCTGAGTGCGCTGCTCGCTGTCGAGCCCGATCACGAAAATCGACGGCGGGCTCTGGATCAGCCCGTTTCTGACATCGACGAGATCTGTGCTCCTGATCCCGTCGCTGAGCTTCTCGTCGGCGATATCGGACACTTTCTGCTTGAGCTCCGTCCAGAACCCCGACTCTCCCTGCTCCACCCGATCCAAGTTCAGGTTGTACAGATTGACGAAGACCGGGATTGCATCACCAAACGCCGGAGATTGGTCGGTGAGCCGAGAGACTTGGTCTTCGATGGGAACCCGAGGCAATGTCGTCGTCGTCGTCGATGTGGTCGTCTCGGGAACAGTTGTTGTCGTCTCTCCCGCAGTACCGGTGGTGGTCGATCCGATGTCCGATCCTGAAGTCGTGGTCGCCTCTGTCGATGTCGTGGGCGCATCGGTCGAGCTCGTGGTCTCCACAGGAATGGTCGCAGACGTTACCGGCGGCTCCTCATACGCCTGGTTCTCCAGTGAGAAGAAGAATCCCTCGAGAGCTCCCTGCACAGAAATAGCAATCGTGCTGTCCGTTTTGTACTCGCTCTTCACCGCGGCGGCCGCTTGAGCGCGCACGTCCTCGGTTGCGAGCGCGTCCGGCACCTCGATAAACGAGGTTGCTTCGAACGTCAGCGGCGATGGCTCCCCCACCGTCAACGTGATGGTGGGCTCCGGAGCGGCGCGACCCACGACCAACGCAGCGCCAACGAAGACGATCGTCACCGCGATGACGAGGACATTGAGCGGTATCGCATAACGGCGGTAGAAGTTCATTTCTGCTTCTCCTGCAGACGATCTTCGTAGCGGCGGTAGGCCTCGACGATGGCTGCGACGATCCGGTGTCGGACCACGTCCTGTCCTGTCAGTTCGACAAAGGCGATACCCGGGACGTTGTGCAGCACCCTGCGAATGGTACGCAGACCCGGACGGCCTCCCGCCGTCAAGGTCGACCTGGGTGATGTCGCCTGTGATGATCATCTTCGAGTTGAACCCCAACCTGGTGAGGAACATCTTCATCTGCTCGGGTGACGTGTTCTGAGCCTCGTCGAGGACAACGAACGCGTCGTTGAGAGTCCTTCCTCTCATATAAGCGAGCGGAGCTATCTCAATAGTTCCCTTCTCCATCAACCGGGCGGTCTCCTCGGGCCCCAGCATCTCATAAAGAGCGTCGTAGAGCGGACGCAGATAGGGATCGACCTTTGCGGTGAGATCACCAGGGAGGAAACCCAGCCGCTCCCCTGCCTCGACCGCGGGGCGGGTGAGAATCATCCGGCGCACCGAGCCAGACCTGAGAGCTTCGATGGCACACGCCATCGCCAGGTAAGTCTTGCCGGTGCCTGCGGGACCGATCCCGAAGATCAGAGTGTTGTCCCGGACCGCGTCTACGTAGACCTTCTGTCCGTGGGTCTTCGGACGCACATGCTTGCCCCGACCGACGTTGATCGAGTCGGTGAAGACACCCGAGGGCGAGGGAACGTCCTGCTTGACCATGTCGATGACCCGGCTGACCCGGTCATCGTCGAGTGTCTCCCCCTCCTGGATCAGGATCAGCAGCTCATCGAATACCGTGCGCACCATGGCTGCGGGTCTCGTCAGATCCGGCATTGTCGATGACGATCTCATTGCCGCGCGCCACTATCCGCGCTTCAGGGAAGGCGGCGTCTACCTGTTTCAGGTAGCAGTCTCGCTCCCCCAGCAGATCGACCATCAAGTGGTTGCTGGGAACGCGAATACGTATCTGAGTTGCAGAAGGGGTCGTCACGGAGAGATCAATCGATTGACTTCCTCTGGAAACACATAGTCTCGCAGAGGCGGCAGTATATCGAGACGACAGGGCCAGACGTAAAGATGGCTGGCAGACACTTCCAGCAGATGCCGGCTCTATTCGCTTCCGTCAGAGGTGACACCGAGCTCGGTGAGACGCTCGCTGAAACCCTCCTCCGACTGGTCGAGCAGCATGGCAAGCATCCGGAGATCGTTGGCACGAATGGTGAGCACCCGGCCATTGAAGTCCTGCCGCAGCATCTGGATGCCGCGCAGGAACCGCTCCACCACCTGGCCGTCCTGTCCGGAGAGCCGCTCCACCTGGTTCAAATCAATGGTGATACCTTCGGCGGCCGCGTTGGGTGTCGTCGGCCCATCGTCTTGCGGCAACAGCTGCAAGATCGGCACGCTGAAGAACTGGGCCAAACGCTGGAGACGGGGCAACGATAGGCTCCGCTCGCCACGCTCATACGCTCCCAGCACCGCAGCCTTGAATTCCTGGTCGGACAGCTTCTGCACGTCCTGGAGCGACAAACCTCGCTGCCGCCTTATCGAACGAAGCCGTTCTCCCACCATCTCGTTGTATGTCGGCATCAGTCTTCTCCTCGGCCCCTCACAGAGCTACACGCATCGCGACCGCTCTGCGTAGCCAACATCATAACCCAGCGTTACCGCGTTGTCTTGTCACACGCAAGTGGATACCTAAAAACTGACTGGCTTCTGACCAGTTGCACCACATGGAAGACAGCCTAGAACGTTCTTCCACGCGCTACGAGATTGTCACCAGCTGCACCCAATAGCGCCGCTCCGGTGACCGCAGCCGTCTCCACCCGCAAGATCGTCGCCCCGAGACTCACCCGCAGCGTGCCCACGGGGATCTCGTCGGGGCCAAAGCCACCCTCAGGGCCGACGCACAGCACCGGGTCGGTGATCCGAGCTACAACCGCGGGCGCCACACCGCCTGGATCTGCGAATATCGGTGTTCCCAATTGGCTGAGATTCCCGATGGCGGTGAGATCACCGATTTCCGTCAACCAGGCTCCCCGCGACTGCTCGAGCGCTGCCCTGGCCCAGGCGGTTGCCTTCTCCGGTTTCGGTGGTCGACCTTCCCCGTGAGTGGTGCGCAGCCAAACCAGGCGAACCACCCCGAGCTCACTGAGTTTCTCGACGAGGAAGCGCATCCGCGAAGTGTCGTGCGGCGGGGCGACGGCGACGCTCACCCGGGTCGGCCGGGACGTCATCGTCTCCTCACCCCGAATCACGGCTCCCTTATCGAGGGTGCCATCGCCCAGAAGACCCACACCATCTGTGTAGCTGACCTGACCGCCGATTGGGTAGCGAAGCACACGCTCTAGATGATGCCGGGATGCATCGTCGAGATCGATCCGATCGCCCTCCGTTGGCATTTCGACGAGCAGATGCGGCTGATGCCTGGCCACGTTTACCGCTTGCGCTTTCTCCGCAGCCGCCGTTTTGGCTCCGCCGGTTCCTCACCCATCAACTCGGCATACTCGCCGCAACACATCTTCTGCTTCTGCCGGCAGGTCGCACGGGATACGACCTCGACTTCGATGAGCAGATCACCGTGACCCCGCCGTTGCAGCCGTCGGCATACCCTGCTTCCCGAGCCGGAATACCGTCGCCGACTGGGTTCCGGCCGGGATATCGACATCGGTAGTCGACCCATCGACGAGAGGAACTGCGACGATCTTGCCAAGAACCGCCTCCGAGCACACCCAGCTGCACCTTGTGGTGAAGATCGTTGCCGATGCGGGTGAAGTTGGCGTCGGCGGCAACCTGCACCTGCACGTACAGATCGCCAGGTGGAGCACCCCGCTCCCCGACTGCCCCGCGTCCCGACAATCGCAGTCGGGTGCCATCATCCACCCCGGGGGGGATCTCGACGCTCAGGGAACGTTAGCGAATCGACCCGCCCCGTGCCGGAGCAGTTCGTGCACGGATTGTCGATGATCTCACCACGGCCACGACACGTGGTGCATTCAGTCACCGTCATCATCTGCCCAAGCATCGTCTGGCGAGCCACCTGGACCTGTCCCACCCCATTGCAGGTGGGGCAACGTCGTGGCTCATGACCCGGCTCGGCCCCGGAGCCCGGAGCACACGTCGGCAACGCTCGGGTGCTGTGACGTCTATGGTCTGGCTCACTCCGGTGGCCGCCTCGGCAAGGGTCAGACTCGACGGAGACACCGAGATCACGGCCCCGGGCCGGTCCTCGGCGCCGGGTGCCGCCAAATCCGCCAAAACCGCCGAAGCCGGCCCCGAAGAACTGCTGCAATATCTCATCGAGGCCGCCGAAATTGCTGAACAGATCTCCGGCCCCGAATTGCTCGCCACGGTCGTATGCGGCACGCCGATTCGGGTCGGAGAGGATCTCGTACGCCTCGGCGATCTCCCGGAAACGTGCTTCCGCCTGCGGATCGTCCGGATTGGCATCGGGGTGGGTCTCTCTGGCGAGCTTGCGAAATGCCTTTCTTGATTTCGTCCTGGCTCGAGTCACGCGTGACCCCGAGGATCTGGTAGTAGTCCTTCATACCCCGAGACTGTCCTCGAGCCCGTCACCGACCTCTTCGACAATGCGGATGGCTCGCCGATAGTCCATCCGCATCGGCCCGAATAGCCCAACCCGACCCATACCGGTGGTGCCGACGTTGAATGCCGTCGACACAACGGCGAAGTCGGCGTCTGTTATGTCGGTCTCTGCTCCGATCCGAACAGACGTGCCGTCGGATCCGCTGTCGAGCAAGCCTGCGAACATGTTGGTGTTGCTCGAGCAGCTCCAGCATCGTATGCACCTTGCCAAGGTCCTGCCACAGCGATGCCAGCTGGCTCGTGCCGCCCACATACAGCTCACGCGTGGCATCAACAGATGCGGCAGCGGTAGCGGCAATCGCTCTGACGAGCTTCATCACGTGATCGGGTACCTGATCAGCAGGCAGATCGGTAATGGCGCTCGACGCCGCTCGTGAGGGTCACCCCCTCGAAAGCCTCGGCGAGGATCCGTTCCGCTTCATCTAGCTCGGTATCCGTGGGGAGGAAGGGAAGCTTGACGATATCCTGGCCCACCCGACCGGTTGCACCGATGGTGACCGCCAGGACCACAGGGCCACCGAGGTGGGCGAGATGCAAGCGCTCGGACGATCTCTTCGCCGAAACCCGGGCCCATCACAACGGCCGGGTAATGCGAGATCTCAGACAGCAGCCCGCTTGTCTGGCGTAGCAGCTTGCTCAGCTCCTCGTGGAAGTCGGCAAAGAACGATTCGATTCGTTCCCGGGTGGCGGTGCGCAGTCTCGTCGGGGAGCAGTGATCGACGTAGTAGCGATAGCCGGCAGGAGTCGGGACACGGCCCGCCGAGGTGTGTGGTTGGGTGACAAAACCGTATGACTCGAGCTTGGCGAGGTCGTTTCGAATGGTCGCGCTCGAGACGTCGACCGAGCAACGCTGTAGCACGGCGCGCGAGCTGACCGGCTGCTCCGGTCCGGATGTATTCCTCGACCAGCGCCTGAAGCACAATGGATCTGCGATCATCGAGCATCATCCGAATTTAGCACTCTCACGGTGAGAGTGATAAGCACGTCGACCGGGCTCGCACCGCCGGCGGGGGCAATGACGCCCGTCCGCTCCGTAGCGCATTACCGTCATGGTGATGTCACGGCTTCGCACCATTGCCCGCGGCGGGATCTCCCGCGGTAGCTCCAGCACCTTTGTCGGAGCCTCACTCTTGCTTGGCGTCCTCGTCGGCCTTGGTGCCGCAACCCTCGTTCTGACCATTCAGGAACTGGCCAAACTGGTCGAGTACCTCGACGAACGGGCAGGCTTCGAGTTCGTCATCGTCATTGCCGTTGTTCTCGGCATGGTCCTCACCTGGGCCGTCGACTACTTCCTAGGCCCCGGCGTCGCCGGTGGTGGTGTCGGAGAGGTGATGACCTCGCTCTCCCTGGAAGCCGGGTATCTGCCGAGCCGGTTGGTCCCGGGCAAGATCATCGCTACTGGCCTGAGCCTTGGAACAGGCGCGTCGGGTGGCCGGGAGGGACCGATCGTCTTGATCGGTGCGGCCATCGGCTCAGCGTTCGCCCGCTCCAGCCGGTACGGCCAGGACGAGATGCAGGCTTTCGTCGCCGCAGGTGCCGGGGCCGGGATCGGTGCCGTGTTCAACGCTCCGATCGCCGGCATGTTGTTTGCACTCGAGGTGCTGCTCGGCTCGATTTCGCTACGTCACCTCAACTCAGTGGTTGTGGTCTCGGTTGCGGCGTCGGTGACCACGCATGCCATCGTCGGGGAGGATTCCTTCCTCCGCAGTCCCGCATACCGCATGGACGATCCGCGACAACTCGTGATGTTCGCCCTCCTGGCAATCGTGATGGTGGCCTTTGGCTTTCTGTATCTGAAGCTGATGCATTTTGCCGATACCGCCGGGACCAAACTCAAACCGGGTTGGGTCAAGCCCGGTCTTGCTGGTCTCACGGTGGGTCTCATCGGACTGATGAGGCCAGAGGCCTTAGGGACCGGGCAGGAGTTTCTGAGAACGTTGCTTCGCTCGGTGAGGCCCGGGTTCCTGAGCGTTGGCCTGCTGTTCCTCATCGCTGTGAGCAAGATCGTGACCGCGTCGGTCACCCACGGTGGTGGCGGGAGCGTCGGCTCGTTCATGCCTGCGATGGTGGTCGGCGGCACGATAGGCGCCGGCTTCGGCCTCTTACTCGCAAACGTCTGGACCGTCTCAGCGGTGAGCCCGGGTGCATACGCGCTCGTGGGCATGGCGGCAATGCTGACCGTGGTGGTGAGGGCACCGCTCACTGCGATCCTGCTCGTGTTCGAGCTGACCGGCTCTTATGGCATGGTGCTGCCGCTGGCGTTGACTTCGATAATCGCAACCGTGATCGCGGATCGCATCCACCCTGGAAGCACCTATATCTCAGCGTTGCGCCGCAGAGGCATCCACCTCCCCCAGCACGAGGATCGTGATGTTCTCGACACGGTGCTCGTTCGCGATGTCATGGCGTGGGTCCCGACCATCAACGGTTCGGCATCCATTGCCGAGCTCGACGAGTTGCTGACAGAGACGGGCCACCACGGTGTGCCGGTCGTCAACGACAACGGAGCAATGGTCGGAATCGTGACCGTCACCGACCTCGAGGCGATCTCCCTGCTGGCAGAGACGACCGAGATACCGATTTCGGCGATCATGACCAAACAACCCATTTCGGCGTCGCCGACCATGCCCGTCTCGGCGGCGCTTGCCAGAATGGCGTCACTGGGGCTCGGCAGATTGCCGGTGATCGACGCATCGGGGAAGCTGATCGGCATGTTCCGGCGAGAATCGGTCGTCCGCGCCTACGACCACGCGTTGACCCGTTCCACGAGCAACGCTCTGTACCGGGAGCGGGTAAATCTGCGTGGCAACCGACAGGCAGATTTTTTCGAGATCCTGGTTCGCGACGAATCGCCCGTGGCAGGACATGAGGTCAAGGAAATCGCATGGCCCTCCGAGGCGACTCTCGTGTCGATCCGCCGCTATCAGAGTGTGCTCATCCCTCATGGAGACACCAGGATCCAAGTCGGCGACGAGCTCACCGTCTTCTGTCAGGCGCCGAACCGTGCCGCGGTGCACGACATGGTTGCCCCTCCGGTCACCGATACTCCGGACTGATAGCAAGCAACTCCCTGAGCAACAGCATCAGTCAACAGCGGGTTGGCGACCACGAGACGATCGCCTTCGCTTCTCACCACCCCCGCCTCGACCATCCGCTATCGCCGGCAGCCGACTCGAGGAACCGCCTACCGGCTGCGCCGAGCTGCACGCCCCCGATGCGCCGTGAGACCGACGAACACCCGCTCCCGGTCGCTCTCGAACCCGGTCAGCTCCTCGGTGCCCGCCACCGGTCGCCTGCCCTCCTCGACCAGCATCCAGATATCGATCGAGCCGTCGCACATTGCGACTCCTGATGCCGTTGCGAAAGCCGTGTGCCCCCGTTCCAAAGGCGACGTACTCGCCGTGCGCCCACGTGGTCGAGTTGTACCGGCAGCGTGTGGCCGGGTCGGGCCCAATTGGAGACCTCGTAATGCTCCAACCCCGCCAGCGTGGCCGCCGCGTCGAACAACTCGTACTTGTCTGCCTGGTCGTCGTCGTCGGGGGCGGCCGCTCCCGACTGCACCGCTCGGGACAGTGCGGTGCCAAGTCTCGACAGTGAGCGCATATGCCGAGACATGGTCGGGACCGGTATCGAGGGCGCAGCAGATACAGAGAACCGCCATGACTCGAGCGACTCGATCGGTGCGACCGAAAATGAGGTCGATGTTGACTGATGTGATCCCCGCGTTGCGGGCGGCCCGCACCGCCGCCTATCGCCTCCTCTGGTTTGTGGAGTCGTCCCAGGATAGACGAGCACATCCGGATCGAACGACTGGACTCCCAGTGAGACACGGTTGACACCGCATGCCGGCGAGAGCGGCGGCATACTCGGGACTCCAGTCTTCAGGGTTGGCCTCGATGCTGATCTCGGCACCCGGCACCAGCCCGAAGCGGCGGCGTAGCGCCTCGATGAGCTCGGCAACTTGCTCCGGGAGAGAGTGTTGAAGGCGTCCCCCCGCCGAGATTGACGGCGTGCAACGGTCCCCATTCTGGCTCCATCGCGATCTCGGCGATGACGGCCGCAACATACCGTTCGACCTCGGCCCGCCCCCGTGACATGTCGAATACGGCGAAGTCGCAATACGGACAACGGCGGCGGCAAAACGGGATGTGGACATAGGCGGCGCGTTCAGTCGGCTGCGGCGTCTACGAGACGCAGTCGGTCACTCATCGATCCGCAGCGCGGAGATGAAGGCTTCCTGAGGCACCTCAACCTGGCCGACCATCTTCATCCGCCGCTTGCCTTCCTTCTGTCGTTCCAGCAGCTTGCGCTTGCGAGTGATATCACCGCCGTAGCACTTGGCGGTGACGTCCTTGCGCTGCGCCTTGATGGTCTCCCTGGCGATCACCCGGGTGCCAACGGCCGCCTGCACCGGAACATCGAATAGCTGGCGAGGAATGAGAGTGCGGAGCCGCTCCACCATCGCCCTGCCGTACCGGTAGGCACGTTCTTTGTGGACGATCGACGAGAAGGCATCTACGGGGACCCCGTTGAGCAGGATGTTGACCCGGACCAGTTCGGAACGCCGATAGTCGCCAGGCTCGTAATCCATCGATGCGTACCCGCGGGTCCGTGATTTGAGCTGATCGAAGAAGTCGAACACGATCTCAGCAAGCGGAACCTGGTAGTGGAGCTCAACCCGCTCCGGGGTTAGATACGTCATGTCACCCATCTCGCCACGACGCTGCTGGATCAACTCCATCACCGTGCCAACGTACTCCGCAGGAGTGATCACCATCACCTTCACGTACGGCTCTGCGATGCTCTCCAGCACCTGCGGCCCGGGCAGATCCTGCGGGGATCGCACCTGGATACTCGAGCCGTCGAGTAGATGGGCCCGGTACTCGACCGAGGGGCGGTCGCCACCAGATCGAGGTCGTACTCTCGCTCCAGCCGCTCCCGAACGATCTCCATGTGGAGCAGACCAAGGAAGCCACACCGGAAACCCGAAACCGAGCGCTCGCGAAGTCTCCGGCTGGTAGACGAGCGACGAGTCGTTGAGACCGGAGCTTGTCGAGCGCCTCGCGTAGTCGCTCGAAGTCATCACCGTCGGCGGGAAACAGCCCCGAGAAGACCATGGGCTTCGGCTCCTCGTAGCCGGGAAGAGCCTGAGCCGCTCGGCTCGACCGAGCTGGTGACCGTGTCGCCAACCCGCATCAGGATCGATCTCTTTGATCCCGGTGACCAGGTAGCCAACATCGCCGGTCTCCAGAGCTTCACCGGTGTTGCCCTCGGCGCAAGGATCCCGATTTCATCTGCGACTTCCGCGAGGTCGGTCGCCATGAAGCGCAGCTGCTGGCCCGTCACCAATCGCCCGTCGACAACCCGCACCGAGCAGACAACGCCACGGTACGTGTCGTAGTAGCTGTCGAAGACCATCGCCCGCAACGGTGCTTCTGGCTCGCCCGCCGGTGCCGGAAGCTTGGCGACGATCGCCTCGAGTAGATCCTCGACGCCCATCCCGCTCTTCGCCGAAACACGGATCACATCGTCTTCGGACCCGCCGACAATGCCGATCAGCTCGGCCGCGACCCGGTCGGGATCTGCCGACGGAAGATCGATCTTGTTCACAACGGGAATGATCTCGAGCCCGTTCTCGATAGCCAGGTATGCGTTGGCCAGGGTCTGGGCTTCCACGCCCTGGGCCGCGTCGACCAGCAGCAACGCCCCTTCGCACGCCGCCAGACTCCGGGAGACTTCATAGGAGAAGTCGACGTGCCCAGGGGTGTCGATCAGGTTGAGCGTATAGGTGTGGCCATCGCTGTGCGCGATAGTGGAGCCTCACCGCGTTGGCCTTGATGGTGATGCCTCGCTCCCGTTCGATATCCATGGTGTCGAGCAACTGCTCTCGCATGTCACGCTGCTCAACGGCCCCGGTCGCTTCGAGGAGACGATCGGCCAGGGTCGACTTCCCATGGTCGATGTGCGCGATTATCGAGAAGTTGCGGATACGCGATAGCTCGGTCATTGGATCCAGGGATGGAGAGGATGAGGTGGGCGGACCGACATTGTACCTGCTCGCCGGTTCTGCTATGGTTTTGCCGTTCCTCCAAACCTCAGAGGTCTTTTTCGCATGGCCAATATCGAATCACAAAAGAAACGCAACCTGCAGAATGAAGCGGCCCGGGTCAGGAATCGATCAATGCGTTCCGAGCTGAAGACACGACCCGTAATGCGCTCGAGGCCGCAGCAGCCGGTGACGCCGAAGCCGCCGAGGAGGCGCGTCTCAGGGAAGCTCAGAAGCGTATCGACATGGCGGCAACCAAGGGCCTGCTGCACAAGAGCACGGCAGCCCGTCGCAAGTCCCGACTCGCCAAGCAGGTCGCAAGAGCCTCGGCTAACGTCGAAACTATGAGTGACACAACCTGGTTGACACCATCGGCACACGCCAAGCTGCAAGAAGAGCTCGAATATCTGACTACCGAAGGGCGTCGCGCTATCGAGAAGCGTATCGCTGAAGCGCGCGAGCATGGGGATCTTCGTGAGAACGCCGAATACGACACGGCAAAGAACGATCAGGGTCTCATGGAAGCCAGGATCCGGCAGATCAAGCACACCCTCGAGAACTCCGAAGTGCGTGCCGCCGACGATTCCGGCAAGGTCGAGATCGGCACGGTCGTGACGGTCATCGATGAGGACGGCGACGAGATGGATTACTTCATCGCCTCCGCCGAGAACAAGGTGCCGGGAATGATCCTGGCGTCCCCAACGAGCCCGGTCGGGATAAGCGCTGCTCGGCGCCGCTTCCCGGTGAGACACGGTCTTACCAGGCGCCTGGCGGAACTTTCAACCTCACAGTCAAGAGCGTTCGCGTCTACGAGGCCTAGTCACCACGCACTAGCCCGTTTGCGCTGCTTCGCAATGACCCTTTAACCGCACCGACAAGCTGCCGACAGGTCTCATGTAAGAGATCCCGCTCAGGTGGCACAATGACTCGCATCCTCGAGAGACTACGAAACCAGGCAGGTGCCGCGCTCGTCGAATATGCATTGATTGCCGCGCTCGTCATGCTCCCCTCCGTTGCTGCGATCAACGCCATCAACTCCAGCATGAACGACCAATTCGACTCCATCGAGGACAACGCCGCAAGCGCAGGCCACGGCACCACAACGACGTTCGACCCGAGTGCGACGACCTCGACCAGCTCCGCGGCCGCGACGTCCACCACTGCCGCACCAAGCTCGACAACCAGTTCGACCACGTCGACAACCACGACGACCACGACGACCACAACAACCACAACAACCACGACAACCACAACCACAGTGCCGCCAAGCACCACCACGACCACCGCGGCGCCTGTGCAGAATCAGTCGATCAACACCTCGGCTGGCTCGTTCACCTTCGAGGTGGTCAACGGGACGATTGTGCTCTCCGACTACACGCTCAACTACGGCTGGAGCGGCAGCTACTACTACGAGAGCGATGGGGACATGGTGCTCACCCTCTACCGTTACTGGGGCGGGTCGGTGACGATCAAAGCATGGATCGACACCGACGGAAACCTCCGCGTCTCTAGCTGGTAACCGTCAGCGTCGTCTCCCGCCGTACCAGCGACACATCGCAACCGTCAGGCGTTCCATCGTGACCCGGTGTGTACTCTCGGGTGCGGTCTTGAGCTGAAGATCGGCACGGGCGAGAGCCCCGACCGCCAGCCTCAAGTCGGACCCCTTGATCCTGCTACGTTGCTTCCACACCTTCTCCATCCCCCAACCGGCCTTGCCGCCGTCCCACTCCAGGAATGTCTCGTAGTCCGGTGCTGCTGCAGCAAGCGAGCGGCGACGCACGTCGTTCTGGAGAAAGGCAAGGAGCTGCAGCGGATGGCCATGCTGGAGGAAATCGGCAAGACGCCGCAGGGCATCACCCTGGCTGCCGACTACCACTGAGTCGACGTAATGCCACATGGGCTCGTCGGGGCGGTTCTTGAAGCGGTTTCTCACCAGGTCGGCGTCGATGTCGGGGCCTTCGACAATCAGTTGGTCGAGAGCCTGGCCCAGTGCGGCGACGTTGGTGCCGAATCGTTGCAGCAGTAACGCTACCGCATCAGCCTCGATCCGGAGACCTCTGTCCCGGGCCGCCCTCCCCAACCATTCACCTGCAGAGCGTTCGTTGATTCGCTGCACCGATATCGTCTCGGCCTTCTTGCGCAGAAGCGTGCCGAGCGGGGCAGGGATCGAGCCGGCCGCCACGAATACCGCGATCGGATCGGATGAGATGTCGAGCAACTCGGCAATCACCTCTGCTTCGCTCTTGAGCAGCGACTGCGCATCGACAACGAGCACACCTTCGGAGCCACCGAACAGCGAGCCGCTCTGCAGAGCGGGGACGATTTCCTGCACCTGGCCACGAAGCCCACCCTCGTCGCCATCACCTCCGCTCCCCTTCGCAGGAATGTCGATTCGGGTAGGGGTGTCGATGCCGAGCTGACGGATAGCTCGATGGGCCCGCTCCATCATCAGATCTCGCTCACCGGGACCTGCATCGCGCGGCCCGGTTACGACGACGAGTGGCTTCATGACGACGAGCGTAGCTGGTGGTAACGACAAGCCCGTCACCGCAGCGCCACGACTATGTCACCAAGATCCTGCGTCATGAGGACGGTTGTGCCGCTCGCCTCGAGTACCGCCATCGTCTCCGGCGCCGGGTGACCGTACGTATTGGGACCAACGCTGATGACGGCAACGTCACCAACGGTCTTTGCCAGCCATTTGGGGTCGGTGGTGGCCGCTCCGTGGTGCGGTACGAGCATCACGTCGGGTGCCAGCGGTGGAGGTTCGCCTGGGCGATGGCGCCCGCATCACCGGGAAGCAACAGAGTGCGAGTAGCGGTCGATACCTGCAACACAACCGAGCCGTCGTTGTCTGTGGCATACCGCCGCACCGGGTTGAGGACCTCCAGGGTGAATTCGCCTATCCCGGCGCCGTCGCCAATGGACACTGATTGAACCGGAATGCCGAGCCTGCCCGCATCAGCAACAACACCGTCGAGCAGATCTCCGAGGGCGGCATACTCCGGTACCCACACCCGGCCCACCGGCACCCTGTCGAGCAACCCCTCGAATCCGCCAACATGATCGGCGTCGCCATGCGAAGCCACGAGGAGATCGATGTGGCCGATGCCATGTCTTCGCAATGCATCCCGGAGAACGGACGGGTCTCTGCCCCCGTCCATGAGTACCACGGCCCCGCTGGGATCACGCAATAACACGCCATCGCCCTGACCGACGTCCAAGAAGATCGACAGTCGGCACAGACGGTGGCCCGGAAGGCATCACGCTGCCACGGCAACCACGCCGACGGCAACCAGCGTCACCCACGGGACTCTGGCCAGCCAGGTAGCCACTGCCAACAATGCCAAGCCGGTCGCAGCAGCTACCCCGAGTTGGGGCCACTCGCCTACGAACCTCGCAACATGGAGCACGAGACCCGCCGCCCATCCGGCCAGATGCAGCGCCAATGCCCAGCCGGTCATGACCCCCACCCCGGCACCCGCCGTCGCCGCCGTGACCAGGGGCGCCGCGACCAGGTTGGCCACCGGAGCCAGCAGCGGCACCGAACCGAAGTGGAGAAGGACGTATCGGGGCGACGGCGACCTGAGCGGACACGGTGGCAGCCAGCAGCGCCCAGACCAAGCGTGGCATGCGGTCCGACCACAACCTCGCCCCGAGCAACACGCCCGCGGTGGCAACCGCCGAGAACTGAAACCCGACGTCGTAGGCAAGATCACCCGAGACTGCAAGCAAAAGGGCAACCGCTGCCACCCAGGGCGGCCCAGGCGTCAATGACATACCCGTGGCGCGGCCGCCCAGCACAAACGATGCCATCGTTGCCGCCCTGATCACCGAGGACTCCCACCGTGTCGCTACCACAAAAACCGCCAGCACCACGAGGCCAGTGGCCGCCCTGATCCGATTGCCGGCGCCGACGAGGACCGAGCACAAGCCACCAGGCACCGAGCACAAGCGCCACATTGCTGCCGGAGACCGCGACGAAGTGGGTCAATCCGGCGCGCCGCAGCGAGTCGGTGTCCGGTTCCGGGGAGACCGGCTATGTCACCAATCAGGAAACCCTGCAGCAGTGCTGCCTCTGCGGTGATTGCCCGAGCAGCTGCCGATCTGTGACTGCACCCTGCGCCGAAACGCGTTTCCCGCCACCATGACGGGCTGAGCCGGGCCCTTCGCTGAACCACCACGGCCGTTGTCGTGATGCGACCCGCAACCGGGTCGCCACGGATCAGGTCCGGATGAGGGCGGATCAGACCGGCGACGGATACGACGTCGCCAGCAACGATGCCCCCGTCATCGGTAATCACCGCCACCGCAGGGCCTTCCCACGCCTCGAGACCGCCGGTGCGGGTTCCCCAACCGGTGGGACGGACCACGAACCGATAGAAGCCTCCGTAGGCGACCGCATCCGATGAGGCCACACCGACGAGGACACCGCGCCCCGTGCGGCAAGCCCGCGGTCAGAGTTGCCTCACGACGTTGCGAGGCAAGCCCTCCCGACACCGGCCCGATGCCGACCACACGTGACCAGCAGCAGCAGACCGTTCGGTCAACAGCGCCCAACGAGACCCAACCCGAAGACAATCCCACCGGCTGCGATGCTTGCGGCGGCCCCTCCCAGGAGGGCACCCAGCCACATCGCGGCAGCGGTCGCCACGATGGGGACACCCATCCCTCGTGGCAGGTTGAGCACGCTCAGGGCAGCGCCACCGAGTCACGCAAGCGCATGCCAGCTTGGCTTCACCGATGCCGGCAACGTCGAGAAGATCCTCGACCGTGCTGAATGAGCCCGTTCTCGTCACTGAATGCGAGAATCCGCTCTGCAAGCACCGGCCCCACACCCGGAAGTTGCTCCATCTCGGTGACCGTGGCTGTGTTGATGTGGATCTTGCCGTCGTCGTTGCCGTCGCAACACCGGAGCGTCCTCGCCGACGGCCGGTATGACCACTTGCTGACCGTCCTGAAGCGGGGCCGCCAGATTCACCCGGTCGAGGCGGCCCGCCGCGTTGTGCCACCCGCCGCGGCGATGGCGTCGGCAAGCCGGGACCGTCGGCGACAACCACAAGCCCCGGAATCGCAACCACCTGACCCGAGACGTGCACGGTAATGTGTCCCGCGCCGCGGCATCACCACCGATTGTCGGTGAGCACAACAGGTGCCGGCTCGGGAGCGGTGCGCCCGTACCAGGCCCAGGCGACGACTTGCAGCAACAGCGAGAACGGCGACGGCGATCAATTGCGCGCAGGCATGCGACTCCACCACCGTTGTCGCACCAGCGCAGCTCAACACATAGCAGCACCGGGGCCGAGTGTGAAGAGGGTTAGACGTTCAGACCAGCCAGGATCGCTATCGCTGCCAGCAGATTCACCCCGGCATGGGTGGAGATGGTCAGCCCGATCCGATTGGTGTGAGCGCCATGTAGCCGAGCACGAGCCCGATCACGAACAGGCCCGGGACCGCCAGAATGGCATTCGGATCGATAAGGTGGATACCGGCGAAGACGGCTGCCGAGATGACAACTGCTGCATGCGGAGAGAAGTCGCGCGCAGCCGGGAAAGCAACACACCCCGATAGAGCAGCTCTTCTGTGAGCGGTGCCAACACGACCACGACCATGAACCGACCATGGCTTGGCAGCGAATTGTCGACTGCCTCACCTGCGATCTGCGTCACTGACTGCTCCGGAGGGTTGTCCAGGTTGAGCAACTTCAACAGCGGAAGCTGGACGAGAAGCACAACAACGATCTGGAGTCCCATCCCGTACAGGAGCCCCAGCAACGTCGGACGACTTGAAATCGCAGCCCGAAATCAATCGCCCACGAGCCCGACCCTCGCCGCCGCGACAGGTAGCCGAGAATGGCCAACGTCACCAGAGCCGAGCCTGCCGATGACATCCCAGCACACCGACGTCGGAGAGATCCTGGCTGCCGTTTATGGTGATAGGCGAAGGAAAGGGCGAACACAGAGCCGAGCAGGCCGCCGATGAATAGCGCGATTGCATCGGGATAGGTCCACACCGCCGCGGGGAGATATCGATCGTTCACCTCGGCCTGCCTTGCGGTATCGCGCAGCGATCTGCGCTGGCTTCCACCTCGAGACGGATGGCGCGGTATGCCTCCCAGTGCCCGAGCCGCTTCCAACGTCCCCTCAGGTAATCGCCAAGATACTGCGTGACGTGCCGGAAGCGCCCCCAATCTCCGCCATTGTTCGAGGTGCACTGAGCTCGTGCACGATCAGCCTTCCGGAACGCTCAGGATCTGCTCCGATGCGAAGCCGATCCATGACTGCGGGCTGCACGTAGATCCCAGTCGGCAGCGAGACGGCGGCAATCCCCTTTGCCCAGAAGCGCCGAAACAGCGGTGAGGCGACCTTCACGGTCACCGCGGAGGCGTCCACCCGCGGCATTGGCCCCGCGAGGTCACTCGGGTCAATGCCGGTGGCGAACGCAACAGTTCGTCCGCTGGTGCTGAGTCGTACATGAAACGTAGAGCGTACCCTCGAATGTGCGCCATCGATCCCACCGCATGGTCGGCGAATCAACACCCGCCTACCATGGCGCCTTCAACCGGTTCGAGGCAGAGATGGAATATCGACACCAAGACATCGAGAAGCGCTGGCAGCAGGCGTGGGAAGAAGAAGGGATCTACCGCAGCACGGTGGATTGGTCAAGCCGAAGTACTACGCGCTGACCATGCTCCCCTATCCCTCCGGTGATCTCCACATGGGCCACTGGTATGCGATGACCCCCTCCGATGCCAGGGCCCGAGTGATGCGAATGAAGGGATACAACGTCCTGTTCCCCATCGGATTCGATGCCTTCGGCCTTCCCGCTGAGAACGCGGCCGTCCAACGCAACATGCATCCGGCGAAGTGGACCTATCAGAACATCGACAGGATGCGCAAGCAGCTGCGCTCCATGGGCGCGATGTTCGACTGGGAGCGCGAAGCGGTCAGCTGCGATCCCGAGTACTACAAGTGGACCGAGTGGTTCTTCAAGCGCATGTTCGAGACCGGTATCGCCTACCGCGGTGAGGCGATGGTGAACTGGTCGGAAACGCTGCAAACCGTGCTGGCCAACGAGCAGGTGATCGACGGCAAGGATGAGCGCACCGGCCAACCGGTCATCCAGAAGATGATGGAGCAGTGGTTCTTCGCCCTGACCAGGTACGCCGACGAGTTGCTCGACTTCGACAGCGATCGACTGGCCCGATTCGATCCGGATGATGCAAACCAACTGGATCGGCCGCTCCGAAGGCGCCGAGGTGACATTCAAGACGGAGGCCGGTGACGACATCGTCGTCTTCACCACCCGCCCCGACACGCTCTGGGGAGCCACCTTCATGGTGCTGGCGCCCGAGCACCCGCTGGTCGAGTCGCTGACGACCGACGAGCAACGCCAGCGTGTCGAGGAATACCGGAAGATGGCTGCAGCCCAGAGCGAGCTGGAGCGCATGGAGGAGAGCCGGGAGAAGACCGGTGTCTTCACGGGCGGCTATGCCATCAACCCCGTCAACGAGGAGCGTATCCCGGTGTGGATCGCCGACTACGTCCTGGTCTCGTACGGCACCGGCGCGATCATGGCGGTGCCGGCCCACGACGAGCGCGACTTCGAATTCGCCCGCAAGTTCGGGCTCGACATCGTCCCGGTGATCCGCCCCGAGGGACGGGAACCGCTTGACGAGCCTTCGATGACAGAGGCATACGTCGGCCCCGGGGTGATGGTCAACAGCGGTCCCATCGACGGGGTCGCGACCACCGAGGGCAAGGGCAGGGCCAACCCGTCGGTTGACGCCGCCATCGACTGGCTGGAGCAACACGACGCCGGCAAAGAGGCGATCAACTACCGGGTCCGAGACTGGCTGATATCCCGGCAGCGGTACTGGGGCTCTCCGATCCCGATGATCCACCGGCAGGACGGTGCCATCGAGGCAGTCGAGGAGCTTCCGGTGATCCTGCCCGAAGACGTAGAGTTCTCAGGTCGCAGCCCACTGGCCGAGCTGCCCGACTTCGTCAACACCGTCGACTCCGACGGGAATCCGGCGCGTCGCGAGACCGACACGATGGACACCTTCATGTGCTCATCCTGGTACTGGTTCCGGTACCTGTCGCCTCGTTTCGACACGGCACCGTTCGATCCCGAGGAGGCGGCTTACTGGCTGCCGGTCGATGTCTACACCGGCGGTGCCGAGCACGCGGTGATGCATCTGCTGTATGCGAGGTTCTTCGTGAAGGCGATGCGGGACATGGGGGTCTTTGACGACACCGCTCGTGCGATGCAGGCACACGGCCGCAACCCGGAGGGTCAATTCGACGAGCCTTTCCTGATGCTGCGGAATCAAGGCCAGGTGCTGGGCGCAGAGCGGCACGGGGACCGGTTGGTCATCAATGGAACGTGGGACCAGGGCCGCCTGATCGCGTCTTCGATTGCCGTCGACGAGGACGCAGCTGCCGATGCGGGAGCCGTCGTCGGAGAGCTGATGCGGCGAACCGAGAACCTGCTCCAAGTCTCCACCAATGGCGGCCTGGTCGGCGTTGAAGTGCCGGCAGGAGCAACGGTCGAGATCCCCTCGATCCCGGGCGGCAACGACGTCACGCAACTGAAGCATCACCTCGAGATTCAGCGGATGTCGAAGTCGAAGGGCAACGTCGTCAATCCAGACGATCTCGTCGAACAATTCGGAGCAGACACAGTGCGGACTCACCTCATGTTCGCCTTCGAATGGCAGAAGGGCGGCCCGTGGGACAGCAGGGGCATTGCAGGATCGCGGCGCTTCATCGAGGATGTGTGGCGCATCGCGACCACCGACTATTTGCCGGGCACGGTATCTGAGAGCAGCGACACCGACCTGATGAGGAAGGTGCATCAAACCATCGCCAAGGTCGGCGACGACATGGTCGAGTTCAAGTGGAACACGGCCGTGGCGGCGCTGATGACCCTGCGCAACGCCATGCTCGACTCGCTGCGCACCGCAGACGTCTCCGCGACCTTGTGGACCGACGCCGTGGAATCCCTGCTCAAGCTGCTGGCCCCGATTGCGCCCCACGTCACCGAGGAGTTGTGGCATCACCTGGGCCATGACGAGTCGATCCACATGCAACCGTGGCCCGAGTTCGACCCCGATGTTGCCGCAGAGGACGTTGTAACCATGGTCGTCCAGGTGAACGGCAAGGTGCGGGATCGCATCGAGGTGTCGGTGTCGATCACCGAAGATGAGGCCCGCACCGCAGCCCTCTCCGCCGAGAAAGTCCAGTCGTGGCTGGAGCAGGGCGAAGTTCGCAAGGTCATCACCCGCCCACCCAATCTGGTCAACATCGTCGTGGCCTAAGACCGGTTTTGGCGTCCAAACCGGCAACATGTTGCCGGTTTGGACGCCAGAAGCTAGTGGATGATCGCTGCGAGGAGCGCCAGGAGCGGTGGCAATCCTTGCACCAGAGCGCCGCGGATCATGCGCCGATCCGAGATCAGGAGCACCAGGGCCGCCCCGATCATGAACAGTGCGGTGAAGATGAGCAGGTCATTGTGGTGACGGGTCACGATGTCGCTGCTCAGAGCCACACCAACGATCGCCCCGAGACCCAGGAACAGGTTGTAGAAGCCCTGGTTGTAGAGAGCCTTTGCCATCAACCCGGCCTGGGCGCTATCGGTGACCCCGAATAGCCGGTGCACGGCGGGGCGACGCCACATGAGGCTCTCCATCACGAAGAACCCGATGTGGAGCACCGCAGCGATTGTCATCAGAATGAGTGTCAGCATCGGCATGACCAGGACCCTAGCGCTCGGCATAGCTGCCGTTCCGCTCCCCAGATGCCTGCAATGAGCACGGCCACCTCGCGGGCCCCCACAAGAACGCGACCATCGCTAGGCTTTTCTACGGTTTGAATCGCAGAAGGGGTGCGACGAGGTGGGGAAGACAACTTCCAGCCGAAACTATGTTCAGCCATCTATCTCCCCGCTCGTTGCTCCACGCGTCCTCTAAAGGAGGCAATGTGAAACGGAAGCTATGGACCGTACTCTCGGTCTTCGCCATGGTGGCCGCGCTGCTGCCATTGAGCGCCGCAGCGGCGCTAGCCGCTCCGGGCACACCGGTATTCATAAACGAAATCCACTACGACAACGCCGGAACCGATACCGGTGAGGCGGTCGAGGTCGCAGGTCCCGGCCGGGACCGACCTGGCCGGGTGGAGCATCGTGCTCTACAACGGGAGCGGTGGCGCCCCGCTACGGCACGACAACGCTCTCCGGCACACTCGCCGATAGCTCGAACGGATTCGGATTCTCGGTCGTCAACTATCAGGTCAACGGCATACAGAACGGAGCCCCGGATGGGTTAGCGCTCGTAGATGCCTCGAACACTGTTGTCCAGTTCGTCTCAGCTATGAGGGTCACTTCACCGCGGTTGGCGGCCCCGCTGCAGGCATGACAAGCACCGATATCGGGGTTTCAGAAACCTCGAGTACCCCAGAGGGTGACTCACTACAACTCATCAGGACCAGGGACGGAATACGAGGATTTCACCTGGAGCCAGCCCGACTGCCGAGCTCATTCGGTGCAGTCAACGCCGGCCAAACCTTCAGCGGCAACGCCGCGGTAACAGTCTCCTGCGCCGACATCCTCACTGATGCCGGTACCGCCGTCATCTTCAGCGGTTACTGCAAGTGATGCCGACGGGATCGTGACCAGTCTTTCACTGAGCGTCAACCCCGCCCCTGCAACCGGCAGCATTTCTCTCACGTCGATCACTCCCGCCACCACAATCGGTGGCTCGGCAACTGCCGACGTGACCGTCACTGCAGACGTGCCGGCACAGATCTACAGCGTCACCGTGACGGCAACCAACTCTGACGCAACGCCGCAGACGGGCACCTGTGACCTGACGGTGACGGTGAGCCCGACCACGGTGACCAGCATCCACGACATCCAGTACACCACCGACGCATCGGGCGCTTCGCCTCACGCTGGTGACTTCGTGCTCACCGAGGGTGCAGTCACTGCAGTGTTCGGCAGCGACGTCTTCATTCAGGACGGCACAGGCCCATGGAGCGGTCTGTACGTCTTCAATCCCACCTCAACCCCGTCTGTCGGTGACCAGGTCAAGGTTGTCGGCACCGTGAGCGAGTACTACGGCATGACCGAGATCTCCGGTGGCAGTGTCTCAGTGGTAGGCACGGCAGCAGTCCCGGACGCGGCGGTTCTCGCTACAGGCGACATCGGCCAGGAACAATGGGAGTCCGTGCTTGTGCGGAGCCGAGAACGCCACGGTCGTCAATCCCGACCTCGGACTTCGGCGAGTGGTCGATCGACGACGGCTCAGGGGCCGTCGTGGTTGACGATCTGGGCAACTACAATACGTCCCGGCCGCCGGCGATAACGTCAGGTTCCTCCAGGGGCCACTGAACTACGCCTTCGGTGCCTTCAAGATCGAGCCGCGTAATAGCGCCGACATGCTTGTGATCACACCGATCGGGACCATCCAGGGCTCGGTCAGCGACACCGACAATGGGCTGACATTCGACTCTGCCTACGTCGGTGACTACGTGACCATCCAGGCAGTCGTCACTCAGAAGGTGCTCAGCCGGACTAGCTCGGGAAACAACAGCTGGGGCTTCTTCCTCCAGAACACCGCGGCGACGGCAGACGGCGATCCGAACTCCTCGGACGGCATCTACCTGTACACGGGCAGGTACGACGACATCTACAACACCGCCGGTGGCTACTACTACCTCCAGGTTGGTGACGAGCTCATCATCCGGGCGCAGGTAAGCGAGTACTACCACCTGACCGAGCTGTCCGGCGCAAGCTTGTTGTCCGTCGTGAGGACCGGGGTCGACGTCGACACGGAGACCCCCACATTCGTGACGAGCCCACCGGCAGGCATCGATGACGCCAACCGCTACTGGGAGCGCCATGAAGGCATGCGCGCCGAGATCCCGGCAGGCAGCTTCGCACTGGCGGGACGAGACGTGTTCGCCAGCACTCTCGACGGTGAGGTGTGGGTATCCGCACCCGACAGCCCGATCGCGTCGTTCATCGACTATGCCCGCAGGGCATTCCGAGATGAGCGGAATCTGAGCTCCGGCGAGGCCCCCGGCAACGGATACCGGATCGTCATGGGCAGCCTCGGTATCAAGGCGACAGCAGATGACAACACAGCGCTGATCGCTCCGGTGCGAACCTTCGACACCACCACGGCGCCTGCCGTCGGTGGCGTCTATTTCTCGTTCTCGAAGTATCAGATCCAGGTTGGGTCGCAACTCGAGTTGAGCCCGGGCATCAACCCGGCAGACAACTATCCGCCACAGGCACCTGACGTTGCCCAGGAGTACAGCGCCACCACGTTCAACATGGAGAACCTGTACGACTACCGCAACGACCCATTCGACGGATGTGACTTCACAACCGATTCGGGTTGCGTCGGTGTCAACCCACCGTTCGACTACGTGCCGACGAGCAATTCGGTGTACCAGACCCGTCTCGGTGAGATCGCCTCGCAGGTGGTCAACGACCTCAAGGCTCCCGATGTCGTACTGGCTCAGGAGCTCGAGGATCAGGACATCTGCACGGTCGATTCGTCGTGGGAGTTGGTGTGCGGCACGACCAACAATGCGGACGGAAAGCCGGATACGCTCCAGGAACTGACCACCAAGATCTATGCCCAGAGCGGCATCAAGTACGACACGGCGTATGACCGTGACGGCGCAGATGACCGCGGCATTGTCAACGGGTTCATGTTCCGGATGGACCGTGTCGAGCTGATGGCACCCGATGCCGCGGATCCGGTGCTCGGTGACGACCCACAGGTCGAGTACCGGGCTCCCGGGCTCGCCTACAACACGGACATCCAGAATCCCAAGTCGCTGAATGCGGACCTGCCGGGCGATGTCGATACAACGACGGGCACCGACGGCGATCTGGTCTTCACCAGGGCGCCGCTGGTCGGGCACTTCCGCATCTGGCAGGAGACAGTAGGGGTTGGTGCCTATGCCGACACGTACCTGATCGACAACCACTTCAGCAGCGGTCCGGACAGCCGAGTCGGTCAGCGGACCGAGCAGGCGACCTACAACGCCGCCATCGTCGACGCATTGCAGACGGCGAATCCTGAAGTCCGTGTGATGGTCGGAGGCGACCTGAATGTCTATCCCGACAGCGATCAGCTCGCTGCGTTGTACTCGCAGGGTATGACCAACCTGTACAGCACGTTGCTGGCGGCCAACCCAGACGCCGCCTATAGCTATGTGTACCAGGGACAGGCGCAGACGCTGGACCAGCTGTTCGTGACGCCATCGGTGCTCGCAGATCTAGTCGAGATGCGGGCGCCGCACATAAACAGCGATTGGCCCTCGGACTACGTCGGTGACGGTGCTCGTGGCACCAGCGATCATGACCCCCAGGTGGCGAGGTACGTATACACAGACAATGTGAGCCTCGATACCTTGGAGGCGTTGGTCATGTACTACGCCGACCAGGGCATGATCACCGGGAAAAACACGCAGAAGATTCTGCTCGACCGGCTGGATCGCGCTCGCCGGTTCATGGACAAAGGCAAGACGGCCGCATACGAGGCTCAGCTGCAGGCGTTCATCAACCAGGTCGAGGGATTCACACCACAGTTCATCGGCCAACACGCAAGCGACGTGCTCACGTACGACGCATCGTTGCTCTTGCAGATGAGCTGACAGCTCCGAGACCGAAGCGTTAGGGGCGGGCCTATTACAGGCCCGCCCCGAGCCTCGTCAATTTTGTGTTCGTGCCTGCACGATGCCGACATCTGGGCACCAACCGAACTGTCAGATCGCGGAGCCAGCATCGCTCCGCTGCGCCTGGCTGTCTGCCGGTCGGGTGAAGTAGTAGAACGGCCCCCATTCAACGGCCATCTTCCATCCATCCTCCTCGTAGCGCTTGATCATCTGGGAGCGTCTTGTTCCGAACGCGGTGACCCTGATGTTTTGCCACGGACGGCCCCGCGGGACGAAGAAGAGCTTGAGCGGTGCCGCACCCACGAGCTCATTACCCTTCATCCCCTCTTCGTCGAGAGCAGCGACTTCATTGAACGCGGTCATGCGTGTTCGAACTATCCAGTCACCATCCGGGCTTGTGGAAACGTCCGGCGAGGAGAATCGCTGCTGGGCCGCCTGCCGGCTCACCCCCAGCACATCACCGATCTCGGCCCAGCTCAAGCCGGCGTGACGACCCGTGCCCACCCAGCGATTCAGCGAGTATCCCGCCTCGTCGGAAACGACCTGTGCGGTGCGGATGAGTTGCTTGAAGTCGTCGACCGTTGCCTGATCGAGATCGGCATCTGCATTGTCCGTGTACCACTCCAAGACGAGATCCGAGACTCGAGCTCGGAGTCGCTGTTCGTCTGTTGGTTTCATCACTACTCCTGTCAATGACTTCTTGACGTTATGTCAAGCGTACCTTGACAGAGGGAGTCACGTCAAGTAAGGATTGACAGAGGATCTGGACCTGAGGGGATTTGAACCCCTGACTTCTTGCATGCCATGCAACATCAGGGCACTTCGGCTACCCAGCGAAATACCGAGAATCCCCCGTATTCATTGACGATTCGCCTCTCGACATTTCGCGTCATCTTGCGTGTCTCTTCAATGTCTCGCGGACTCTCCGCGGACTCGCCAGCGACGCCACCCCGGCATCTAGACCACGCAGAACTGGTGATGCCAACGTGTCATCGGGTGTATAGACAGCGTTGTAGCATCAAGGTAAGTTGATGACACGGATCCTGTGATTCTGGCAAGCGCCCGCAAACACGGGATCAACGACAAAGACATGCTCCACGCCTACCGCAACCCAATCCGCGTCTTCCAGATAGACGAACTCGTCATGTTGGTTGGCGCTGACGAATCTGGACGGCTACTCGAGATCGGGGTGGTGACAGGTGAGAGCGTGGATTTCATTGTCCACACGATGGAGGCCCGACCGAGATTCTCGAGGAGGCGCTGATGCCAAGATCTATCCAAGAGATCCTCGATCACGCCGACGAACTGGCGAAACGATTCGAGGACTACGAACCCGTAGAAGGCGACGAACGACCCGTCGAGGAATACCTGCTGGAACGCGCCGCCATGGCGCGGGCTCGTAGCGAACGCCAAACCGTTGATGCGGTGGTGGCGGCACGAGCCGCGGGCATCCCGTGGGTCAAGATCGGTGAGCTGTTGGGCACCTCAGCGCAGGCTGCGCAGCAACGCTACGGAGCAGTCGTCGAACAGGTGTGATCACCGACCGAACCGCACCACTTGCCGGAAACAACGGTAGGTGGCCGAATGGCCGAACGGCGAGGTGCCGATATGCGTGGTTGAGCGGAAGGTGTGATATCGAGCATATCTAGTGATCTAAGGCGAGAAGGTCAGCGGCGTTGACGCTCTAGGAACAGCCCCGAACAATCGCCGAGGCGATCACGTTCTCAGCCCGAGTTCTCTTGCCACCACTCCCACCAGTGGTCGGCACGGAAATCGAAGTCTTGATCATAAGTGATCTTACGAAGGGCCTCCCCGATCATCCTCCGTATCGGCGTTAGCCCGTCCGAGTAGTCGCCGGGATGAATCGATCCCACAGTGTCAAGTTCCCATTGGTCCTCGTCAGCCAAAGCCCAGATCAGATACGGCACGACCGGGTCCAGGGCTCGGCGATCCCGGGGTACAACAGCAGCGGCGAGATCTCGAGCGAACTGAGCAGCCTCGTATCGGGCTCCACGGTCGTCGCTGAAGAGCCTTTCTTTCAACAGCGCTACAGCTGACTCGGAGATCGGCATATCCAAGGACTCAAGATAATCATCCCGAATGAATCCGCCGGAGTCGCTCACCTGCCGAGCAAGCAACACGGATGAGTCACCGAGCAAATCGCTGAGCACACCCACAACCATGCCATCCCAGCGGCCCTCAGGAACGGTGGCCTCTCTGGAACAGGCACTCTCCAATACCGATAGCGGCGGGGCATCGTGGTACTCCTTGGAACCTGTTGCATCCGGGTAACCGGACATGACCAGCGTCGCCGTCGCCGTGCCATCGAATCCTTCGAAACATCGGGCAAGACCCGTGTAGTCGGCGGGAATCATCCGGGCGTCGATCTCCACGCTCAACGTGGCATCGCACTCCGCGTCGACAATTTCGACTCCGAAACCCTCGATGATCCTCGTCGTGTACACGTCGGGGAGCCCGTAGTCACCGGAACCGAAGTCCCCCTCCATGACGACATCGACACAAACCTTGTTCACCACGGCGGTCTCCCAACCTGCAATACCAGAAGTCATGAAGGTCGGCGTGGGCGGCACAGGCAGATCGATCACCGGCGTGGTTCTTGCATCCGAGGAACACGCAGCCGCCAGCAAGGCAACCACCGCCACAACCTTCGTCGCCCGGAACCTCACCGATCCATCTCCGACTCGCCTCGAAGAATACTAACTCAACGACAATGGAGCCAAGAATCCACCTCGCTGGCATCCGAGCAGAGCACAAGACACCATCCTTGCCGGCGCGAGCCCGGGAAACGTTCTAGCCGGGTTCAACCCCAAAGCAGCGCCTACATGGAACTAGCGGCCCCTACCAGCTCTAGATCGGCACCCGATCCACAGGCGACGCCCACCACTTCGCAGCCAAGGACACTCACACACCAACGCGAGACAGCAGCAACGGGCCCAGCCAGCATATATCGCTCACGACCCCACACGTTGTCGAGCACCAACGGGCGTCCGGGATCCGGCAGATTGAGCTATCTAGGGAACATCGTCACGGTGAGTGTCCAAACACCGCACGCACCGGTGCCGTCATGTGCGGGTCGTGCCCGATCGTTCATAGTCGTAGCCGACTTGAAGACGGGTGCCAGCGGCGCGGCGCTCTCGGCTCAGGTCAATCTGGTTGACCGCCGTGTGCTGGACTACCACTCACCAAAGTCGGCAGACACCGGTCCGACGATAGGGGCGAGGCGGCCGACCGTCCCTGAGCACGTCCAGTCGCCTCGGTAGTCGCCGTCGCACGTCCATTCCCAAGGATGAGTCTCAGACGAGCAGGACAGGCCAGTTGCTACTTCATCGCACTGCCACTCCTCATCACCCGGGTCGCTCTTGTCGATGTCCCCATCTCCGAGCAACCCGAAGAAGCTCCAACTGGTTTCCCACGACTCGTCGGCGCTGTCGCTCGTGTCGACATTGCCGCTGCAGGCGCCATACGACTCGCAGAACCACGATTCGTCTCCGCCATTTCTTTTGTCAATGTCGCCAACACAGTCCCACTCCCGCGTAGTCCAGGTCGGTCGGGTCGTCCGGGTCCGGGATCGGTGTGCACGTCCACGATTCGGCTGCGGAGTCGAGCGTGTCGGTATTGCCGGTGCATGTCCGCGAGTCATCAGGTTTGTTGGAGCAACTCCAACTGACGTTGGGCTTCGGCTCAGGGCCAGGAACCGGGTCGATGTTCGACAACTCGAAGTGATCCGCAGCAGAAGCGTTTGGAACTTGTCACCCGAGTCGCCGTACCACATCTCGAGGTAGTACGGACCCAAATCCCGGTTCTCGCCCTCCGCATAGAACTTGAACGTCCAGCCCATCAGAAAGCCATATCACTCACCACCCCGCACGATATCGAGCGCCCTCGACCGTCCGGGAACCGGCAATATTCCGGTAGTCCCGTTATCTGGGAACAACGCTGGGTAGTTGAACGGGGAAGCCGTGGCAGAACTTGTACTTGAGCCCCGACCCGCACGGACAACGATCATTGCGACCGACCTTCGGACTGTCGTCCTCACGCTTTGTTGCCAGCTCGATGCCAGCTCGACTCGCTGCGCCATTGTCTGAAGCTCGGCATCCCAGCGACGAAGCTGCTCACTTCTGCTGCGGAGCTTCTCCTCAGCTAACGCTACAGCCTGTTCCCGACTCGTAGCCGCAGCCTCGCGGCGAGCCAGCTGCTCGCGTACCCTCTGCGCCAACACCGGAGAAACGTCACCACCCGGGTCATCGAGACACGCTTGCCAGCTCCCGGTCAATGAGAGCGACGATGGCTCGACCCATCGAGATCCCGGCCGAGTCGCAATACCGCTTCCACGTCGACCACTTCGCCGGCGGCACCGGCACCCGCACCATCCGGTACGTCTCGTCCCGTCCCAGACCGGCAAGCAGCTTGCGGTCGATCCTGGCGAGCTCGCCACGGTCGAGATCCATCACGGCCTCCGGTGTGAACATGTGTACATCAGCAATGGCGTTGCATGTGCGTGTGGTGTTGAGAGGGGTACGGCGAGAATCGCGAGCGCGATCTCAGATGCGCTGTCGACGGAGTACCGGGCTGCAGTTCTTCCTGACATGGGTTCCTCCTCCGCGAGTTGCCTACCTGGCTCATCTGGGGGAAGGGTCCTCTCACCAGAGTCTCAGCCGGACCTAGCTCGGTCCTGACTATGCGGCCTGTCTACATCCGACTCCGCCGCCGACGCGCTCATAGAAGCCGATCCACCGCCGGGACGCTCAGGCCACCGATGTCACCGATCTCCCCGGAAGACTGTCACGGATGTACCCGGAACGCTCGGACGCCTACAACGCCGACCAGCCAGCGCCTAGAGGACATGCCCTGAGACTTTGGTGAGAGGGTTGCTGAGACTCTGGTGAGACTCTGATCAGAGGGTCGAAACCGACGATGTGTCCTGCGTGCATCTGAAACGCAGTCGCAACCAAGTGTTCGGAGAAACGACGTGGCGCACATCCGCAAGACCGACGCCGGCACCTGGCAGGCCCGCTACCGGGCACCCGACGGCAGCGAACGGGCGCGCAATTTCACCCGGAGGATCGACGCCGAGACGTTCCTCGCCACCGTGGAGACCGACATGCTGCGCGGCGAGTGGACCGACCCACGACGGTCCCGCATCACCTTCGGCGAGTGGAACACCACAGTCAAGGAGGCCCGGGTCAACCTGGCCGCCTCGACCCGGGACAGCGACGGATCGGTCATCCGCAGCCTCATCCTCCCCACCTTCGAACACTGCGCCCTCGCCGCCATCGAACCAGGCCACATCCGAGCCTGGGTCGCCGACCTCGTCGCCGCCGGCTACTCCCCCTCCACCATCCGCCGCGCCTACACATTGCTCCAGCTCGCCCTCGACCTGGCCGTCGAAGACGGCCGTCTCGCCCGATCACCATGTCGCCGCATCGCCCTCCCCGCATCGAACAATCACGAGAAACGCTTCCTCCATCGAGGAGGTCGAGCAACTCGCCACAACGATCCGGCCCCGATACCGGGCCTTCGTCCTGACCGGCGCCTACACCGGCCTCCGCCCCGGCGAGCTGGCCGCCCTCCGCATCGATCGGCTCGACCTGCTCCGCCGCCAACTCCGTGTCGAGGAACCACTCAAGACACCGGCCGCCCGCCGCACCGTCAGCTTCCCCCCATTCCTCGCCGAAGAACTCGCCGCACACCTGGCGACCTACCCGGGTGAGAACGACCTCGTCTTCACCGCACCCCAGAGGTGGACCGCTCGGCTCACACTGTCCGGCGGCGCATCTGGTACCCGCAGTCCACGACTCGTCGGAGAACCGATGCGGCCACACGACCTGCGCCACACCCACGTCGCCCTGCTCATCGCCGCCGGAGAAGACCCCTACGTCATCTCCCGACGATCTCGGCCACGCCTCCATTCGCACCACCTACGACGTCTACGGACACCTCTTCGAAGGTCGCGACCGGGAAGCGTCAGCCGCCCTCGAAGCCGCCGCGCCCGATCTCTCGCGGACTCTCCGCGGACTCTCAGAAGATCGGGACCAATGTCACTCGAGCTCTAAACGAGAAGATCCCCCGCAAATACGGGGGATCGGGTTGTGGAGCTGAGGGGATTTGAACCCCTGACTTCCTGCATGCCATGCAGGCGCTCTGCCGAGCTGAGCTACAGCCCCATGGGGGTTTGTGATTGTATCAGGCTTCAGAGGGTGTCTGTTCAAACTCTATGACGGGAGCATCGGCCCATAGACGCTCAAGTTGGTAGTAGTTGCGTGTGTCCTGATCAAAGACGTGGACCACCATGTCGCCGTAGTCGAGCAGTATCCACGTTGAGTACTCCCGACCTTCCCGCCGCAACGGTTTGCGCCCGAGTTCGGCGGCCAGCCTTGCCTCAGCCTCGTCGGCGAGGCTACGGACGTGGCGGTTCGACGTTCCTGAGGCGATAACGAACACATCGGTGACAACCAGCAGTTCTGAGATGTCCAGCAGCACAACATCCAGACCCTTCTTGTCATCGATTGCGGCGGCAGCTGCGAGGGCCGCTTCGATGGCTTCTTGCGTTGCGCTGATGGTTCGGTTCCTTCGATAGTGATGTGCTGGCCAACAATGATAGGGGCGTCCGGCGCCTCACCCGGCGTAGATCTGGTTGTCCTCAACGTAACGCCAGACGGCCTCTCTGACCAGGAATCGGATGCTCCTGCCCGCAGCCGCCTGACGACGCAGCATGGTGCCGCTCAGCCTCACATCGGGCGTGTGAAGCCAAACGAAGCTGCTTCCTTCCAGAGCAACGTCTACTTCCTCAGCTTTGACACCCGGTCGTGGGATCACGACCACGGTTGCCCGCTCCAAGACAACCGCTGCCTTGTGCCAGGTCGGTATCCCCCGCGCCGTGTCCGCACCGACAATGAGGAATAGCTCCTCGTCGTCGGGGAAGGTCAACAGAGTGTCGGCGGTGTAGGTCCAGCCCTGACGCTGAATCTCGCGGTCGTCGGCTTCGAAATACGGGATGTCGTCCAACGCCAACACGGTCATGTTCCATCGATGCTCGGCACCGCTCACCTGGCGCCCCGCCTTCTGCCAGGGCGCCCCTGCAGGCAAAAAGGTAATTACGTCCAGGTGCAGATCGCGGTAGGCCGCCTCACCCGCAAACAGGTGCGCAAGGTGTGGAGGATCGAATGTCCCGCCGAGAATGCCGCGTCGCACGGCCGCAGCTTAGAACGACTCGACAGCGACAAGATGTAATGCTGGCTGCGTCTCCGTCAGACAAACCAGCCATCGCTCCGGATCGTGGTAAACATCGCCAATCCGGACCGAGAAGTGCAATGCTGCCAGGTCGTGATCGAGCCCGCTGTAACCCAGCGTATCGCCAACCGAGACCCACTGCCCTGAAACGACCGCGATATCGTCCAGATAGGAGTAGGAGGTGCGCAGCCCTCCCCCGTGACCCACGGTGACCGACCGCACGCCGACCACCACACCGGCGAACGTGACCTTCCCCGGCGCGGCTGCCCGTACCGGTGTGCCGACGTCGGCCGAGATGTCGATCCCCCAGTGACCCGCATATCGACCGTCCGGCGCAAAGGGACGCACAACGTCGCCTGGCATTGGACGCACAAGACCGGCACAAGAACCCGTAACGGGTGCAGGTGCCAGAAGTGAGATGACCAGCCAGAGAACGAGCATCAACGGTACCAAGCCACCAACCGCAGCTCGAACATATACCCGGCCGGATGGCCGGAGAAGGGGTTCGTCGACCTAGGAGACTGCTTCGCCTGCCGGGGCGGCAGCGACTTCGACTGCCAGCCGACGTAGCTCATCGTTGCGGAAGGGCTTGACCAGGGCGGCATCGGCGCCACGGTTCCTGGCCTCAGCGTGCACATCCTCATAACCGGAGAGGATCAAGACCTTCACCTCGTCGCCGATCTCAGACTTGCGCAGAGCATCGAGTACATCCCACCCTGTCATATCGGGCAACCCGATATCGAGCAGCACGAGGTCGGGACGGAACGACGACGCGACGTCGAGTGCTTCGGCACCGCTGCTTGCAGAGGCGAGCTCGAAGCCTTCAGGCCGCAGGCACATCTCAATGAGACGGCGCAATACGTCCGAATCGTCCACTATGAGTGCTCGTTGTGTTGACACAGAACTCCTCTGCTACCAACCAGGGTATCCCCCTGGTACCTACTGAGTCGGCCGCGATCGCGTCTCATTAAGGGTTTGTCGGGTCATTTCTTGCCGTCAGCGTCGGAGATCCGGATCCTCCTGACGGGCCAGGGACCTGATCGTGAAGACCGAATCGCCACTGAGCACGCCTGCCCTGCCAAAGAGCCGACCCGCCTGCCAGTTTGACAAACCCAGCTCGGGCCGATTCATAGCGTATTGACCGTCGATCCACCTTGTGAACCCGTTGCCTACGAACGGCGAATCCACACTGGCGAAGAAGGCGGCTTGCTCATCTTCATCGTCGGCGACGAGGCTGGCCCCGAATTTGGGGCTCTGCACGTTGAAGAGCTGCACCGCTGTCGCCTGGTTGGCAACGATAGTCAGAGTCACCTCCGGGCTGTCCTCCCACTCCCATTCCACTCCGAGCAGATCATCGGCGATGGGCTCCGCCTGTGGCTCGACAGTGCTGCCACCAGCACGAGCGATATCAACGTCGTCCAGCCAGCCATCGGGGATGAGAGATCGGGCCGACCCCGTGAAGTGCAGCTTCGTGTTGCAGCCGCGGTTCGCTCCAGCTTCGGTGAGTGCATCGAGGAACACCGGCACCAACTCAGCGGCGCGCGATTCCACGATGCAACACGTGTTGAGTGTGTTGCAGACCTTGCGATCGAGCGAGTTCACGACAGCGGCGCGGAAACGGTCAACATCTGCGCTCTCACCTGCGACGATCCACGCTCCCCCGGTCCCGTGGAGACTCACCGGGCTTCCCGCCTGCCTGGCAACCGCACCGAGTTGACCCACCGCGGCACCGGAGCCACGGGCAACCGCCAACGCGAGCCTCGAGTCCGAGAAGAGCGCCCAACCTGCGGCGCGTTCCGGGCTGTCGACCAGCGAGACGATCCCATCCGGGAGCCCCGATGCTTCGATGGCAGGCGCGAGAGCGTGCCTGACAATGGCACGCGCCGTCCCCAGGGCATCAGACCCGATGCGAAAGACGACCGCGTTGCCGCTACGCAACACCCCGGTGGCATCGGCGAAGACGTTGGGCCTGCCCTCGAAGATGAACGCGACTATCCCCAGACCGGACCGGATGAGGTCGAGGCTCCAGCCGTCATGAGGAATCGTCTCGATCACCTGGTCACGGCTCGACGTTGTGCTCGCCCACAGGCCGAGACCCTCGATCATGCCGGCACGCATCTTGTCTGACAGGATGAGCCGGGTGACGGACCGACCACGTGCCCGGGCGGCTGCGACATCGGCCTCGTTGGCCGCGGCTATCGGCGCAAACACGGCGTCGTCGGCGAGACGGCGTGCAAACTCCTCGTAGAAGGTCGTGACCTGATCGTCGCCAACTGCACCGAAACCTCTGAACGCAGCGGCGGCTGCGTCGATCGCCCGGGTCGCCGTCTCGTGGGCTGCAGCCGGCACGTGCAGCAGATCCCCGGTCGCTTGCACCACGATGAGATGATCTCCCGGCCGAAAGGCGTGCGCCAGCTCAGGGGACACGTAGGTCACCTTGTCGCCACCGAAGGGAATCTCCATTCCTGCATCGAGCTTCGTCAATCGGTCCTTCATAGCTCGCAACGCTAGCGGCTAGCTTCTGCGCCCGTGGCACGGGTACGATCACATGATGCGACCAGCGCGCGAGTTCTACACCCACGGCCACAGCCGTCCAGTGGTTGAGTCCCATGCCCGTCGCCGTGTCGCCGACTCGGCGCAATTCCTCCTCCCGTACCTCAGAGGCGACATCGACTTGCTCGACTTCGGGTGTGGCCCTGGCTCGATCACCGTGGACCTCGCCAGCCATGTCGGGTCCAACGGCAGTGTGGTTGGAGTCGACCAGAACGACGAAGCAATCGCCGTAGCCCGCCATGATCACAACGCCGCGAACGTGTCGTACCTGCAGGCTTCTGTGTACGACTTGCCCTATCCCGATGCCTACTTCGACGTCGCCTATGGCCACCAGGTGCTCCAGCATCTTGCCGAGCCGGTTACTGCCCTCAACGAGATCCACCGTGTCCTGAAACCGGGCGGCATCGTGGCGGTTCGAGATGCTGACTACGGCTCCATGATCCACTTTCCCCGCTACCCCGAGCTGGAGAGTTGGCTGGCTGTCTATCAAATGGTCGCCAGGCACAATGGTGGCGAGCCTGACGCTGGGCGCCGCCTTCAGGGGTGGGTTGCCGACGCCGGTTTCACCGACATCAACGCTACGGTGTCGGCTTGGTCCTACACGACTGCGGAGCACCGTCGTGAGTGGGCGTCACTATGGGCCGAGCGCATCCAGGCGCCTCGATTTGCCGAGCCGGCCAAAGCGCTCGACCCGACGGCGGATATGGCTACGGTTGCGGATGCGTGGCTGCGCTGGGCCGAAGAACCCGACGGGTGGTTCGCTTTCCTCCATGGTGAGGTAGTGGCAACGAGGCGGTGAGCCCAGGGAGCGTTCAGTAGAGAACAACGAGGTCATCTCGATGGATCACCTCGCCACCCACTTCGGAGGTGTGCCGCCCTGCGACCTGGCTGAGCGTCGATGCTCCGATACCGGTCAGACCCTTGCCAACCAGACCACCTCCAGGATCGATCACCTCCACCGCATCCCCGACTGAGAAATCGCCTTCGACGTCGGTGACCCCGACCGCGAGCAGCGAACCGCCCCGCTCGATGAGGGCGTGGGCCGCACCGGCGTCCACGCGAATTCGACCCCAGGAAGGCAGACCGAACGCGATCCACAGCTTGCGGGCAGACAGCCGATTCTCCCGGGGTGCGATCCACGTTCCGACCTCGTCACCTGCCACGGCCTTCACCGCGGCCCGGGTGTCATCTGCAGACGCGATCACCGTTGGGATCCCCGACCAAGCAGCCATGCGGGCGGCAGCGACCTTGGTCGTCACGCCACCGGAACCAAGCGCACCCGCAGACCCCCGGTTTCGATGCAACTCATCGAGAATGTCATCGGTGTCACGCACCGCAGTGATCAACTGTGCCCCGAAGTCGTGACGGGGATCGTTGTTGTAGAGACCCGGCGTATCGGTGAGGATGATCAGCAGAGAAGCGTCGACTAGATGCGAAACGATGGCGGCCAGCCGATCATTGTCGCCAAATTTGAGTTCGTCGACGACCACGGTGTCGTTCTCGTTGACGATAGGCACGATACCGAGGTTGAGCAGCCGCTCCAGCGTCTCCCGGGCGTGCAGGTACTGCCCCCGGCCGGCGACGACATCGCGCGTCAGCAGCACCTGGCCGACGATCAACCCGCGTTTGCCGAATTCACCCGAATAGCTCTCCATCAACTTGCCCTGGCCGACCGCGGCGGCTGCCTGCAGACCCGGCACATCGTTGGGTCGTTCCCGGAGCCCCATCGTGGAGAGCCCTGCGGCGACCGCTCCGGAGGAGACGAGAACGCTCGGGTAACCCCCGTGCCACAGGTCGGTGACTTGTTCAACGGTGCGTGCCAATCGCCCGGGATCAATCCCGCCCTCAGGCGCGGTGAGGCTCGACGACCCCACTTTGATTACGACCGGACGGCCCGGGGCGGCCTTCGTTCTCACTCGTCTTCCTCATCGTGCTTTGGTTCGTAGATGAACACAATATCGCCGATTCGCACGTCGTCGCCTGCAACCGCACCGGCGGCGGCCAACGCCTCATCGACACCGAGTCGGCTGAGCCGCTTCGCCGCATAATCGGCGGCGGGGCCTGCCGTTAGGTCGTCGAGGTTGACGGCCCGCTCCGCCGCCTTCCCACTGACCACCCACTCGTCACCAACCCACTGCACCGCAAATGACTCCGGGAGCGGCCTGTGTAGCTCATACCCTGCTCTATCGGGTGCCGCCCTCACCTCAGCAGCAACCGCGCTCCCGATGTCGTAGAGCAATTCGGTGACACCAGATCCCGTGATCCCTGAGACGCGGTGGACCTCGAACCCGAGGTCCCGTTCGAGGCTGGTCCAGTCGTCGTCGGCAACGCTGTCGATCTTGTTCACGGCAACAATCCGCCTTCGCGTCGCCAGCTCCGGGGAGTGCTTCTCCAGCTCGTTGATCAATACCCGGTACTGGTCGGCGACCGGATCCGTCTGCAGCGGCGTCGGGTCGAGCAGGATCACGAGCACGCGGGCTCTCTCGACATGACGTAGGAATTCGTGGCCGAGACCTTTGCCGTCTGCCGCACCTTCGATCAACCCCGGGATGTCGGCGAGTACGAATTCGTAGTCGTCGAGAGAGACGACACCGAGGTTCGGGATGAGCGTGGTGAACGGGTAGTCGGCGATCTTCGGCTTTGCCTCTGATACTCGTGAGATGAGCGTGGACTTGCCTGAGTTGGGGTAGCCGACCAGGGCGGCGTCTGCAATCAGCTTGAGCTCGAGCGTGACGGAGCGCTCATCTCCGTACTCACCCTGCTCGGCAAAGGTCGGGGCCTTGTGACCGCGGGCTACCAGGGCAGCGTTGCCGCGGCCGGGCCGGCCACCTGCCGCTATCTGAACTTGCTGGCCCGGCTCCACCAGATCGGCAAGCAGCGTCCCGTCGAGGTCGCGAACCAGAGTTCCGGGCGGTACCGGGAGGATGAGGTCATCTCCGGCTCTCCCGTGGCGAAGGTCACCTTCGCCGTGTGTGCCCGACTCTGCCTTCCAGTGTGGTTTGCGGGCATAGCGCAACAGCGTTGGAGTATCCGGGTTGGCGACCACGATCACGGCCCCGCCGGCGCCACCGGAACCACCGATCGGTTTGCCGCGCGGCTTTCCCTTCTGACGTAAGAAGGAGGCTACCCCGGCACCACCGGAACCACCTTTGACGTGGATGACTACCTGGTCTACAAACGAAGCCATGTGGCTTCAATAGAGGGTTGTTGGACCAGAGTCAAGGCTCGCACGCGGTGCGAGTAGGGTCGCAAGGCCGAGGCCCGTCCGGGTCGTGGATCAGGGAGCGAGCCTGGACCGGAATTCCTCAACACGCTGCTAGTCGGCTACGACGATGCTCACCTGGCGACGACCCTTGCGGGTCCCGTACTCGACGACGCCATCAATCTTGGCGAAGAGGGTGTCGTCGCCACCACGGCCTACGTTTAGCCCGGGATGGATCCTGGTGCCACGCTGCCGTACGAGGATGGAGCCTGCGGTGACCGTTTGACCGTCAAAAGCCTTGGGGCCGAGTCTCTGTGCCGCTGAGTCGCGACCGTTGCGGGTTGAACCGCCCGCCTTTGTCTTGGACATGAGTTAATTCTCCTCGGCCGTAGCAGCTTCGTCTTTTGCTGCTGCCTTACTGGCTTCCTTCTTCTTCTTGCCGCCGCCTGACATCGTGATCTTCTTCACCTTGATCGTGGTGTACGTCTGGCGATGGCCGGCGCTGCGGCGGTAGCCGGTCTTGTTCTTGTACTTGAAGACCTCGATCTTCTCGCCACGATGCTCGCCAACGACCTCAGCCGTCACCTTGGCCTTCTCCAGCTTCTTGGCGTCGGAAATGACCGTGCCGTCATCCTTGACGATCAGCAGCGGCGTGAAGGTGACGTCGCCCGTCTGCTTGAGACGCTCGATGTCGATGACATCGCCTTCGCTTACCTTCGATTGTTTTCCGCCGGCGCGGATGATCGCGTACATCATTTCCTCCGAGATTCCCGGACAGCTTGTCGTCCCGGTGTGCGTTCACGCCGCGAGCAACCGTGCTCTTCGGTGAGCGCCGGCGCATGATAGTACAGGTTCGGCAATGCCGAAACCGGCTATCCGGCTATGTCGCCACGACTCGGGAGCGGCGATCCGGCCGTCGCTGCCTCTTCGTAGAGGACGACACCACGACCGTTGCAGTTTGGGCACACGTCACTGAACGACTCGAGGAGCCCGGCGGAGACGTTCTTGCGGGTCATCTCTACGAGCCCCAGGTTCGATACGTCGAAGACCTGCGTGCGTGTCTTGTCCTTGGCGAGGTGCTCCCTCAGACGGAGCAGGACTGCGGCTCGGTTCTTCGTGATCTCCATGTCGATGAAGTCGATCACGATGATCCCGCCGATGTCGCGCAGCCTCAACTGGCGGGCGATCTCCTCGGCCGCCTCCAGGTTGTTTTGGAGGACGGTCTCTTCGAGATTCGATCTGCCGACAAAGCGCCCGGTATTGACGTCGATGACGGTCAGCGCTTCGGTTCGATCGATGACGATGTGCCCGCCGGAGGGCAGCCACACCTTGCGGTCGAGAGCCTTGCGAAGCTGATCCTCGACATGGAATCGCTCGAACAATGGCAACTCATCCTCGTACAACGTGACCTTGTCCAGCAGATCGGCTTCCGTGCCTTCGAGGTAGGTGAGTGCCTGCTCATAGGTCGTGGGATCGTCAACGAGCAAGCGGCGGAATTCGCCGGTGAAGTGCTCTCTGAATCACCCTGAGGATCAGTGGCGGCTCCTCGTGAAGCAACGCAGGCGCCTTGACCTCGCTGCTCTGCTCGATATCTTCCCAGATCTTGAGTAGCCGTTTGATGTCCGCCTGGATGTCCTCCTTCGAGGCCCCTCGGCGGCGGTACGGACGATCACGCCCATCCCCTTCGGCCGTGACCTCACCGATCACCGAGCGTAGGCGTCGTCGCTCTTCATCTGGCAGCCGTCGCGAGATACCACGGACATCGGAGTTCGGTGCGAGCACCAGGTAGCGCCCGGCCAGGCTGATCTGATTGGTCAGCCTGGCTCCTTTGTGGCCGAGGGCGTCCTTGACGACCTGCACCAGCACTGTGTCGCCCGGCTTCATCACCATCTCGATGCGACGTGCTTTGCCTTCAATTTCGGCGTCGTCGTAGTTGACGTCGCCTGCGTAGAGGACGCCGTTCTTACCTTCGCCGAAATCGACGAAGGCCGCTTCCATACCGGGGAGGACGTTGCGAACCTTCCCGAGGTAGACATTGCCCACCAGCGACTTCTGATCAGAGCGGGTCACATAGTGCTCGACGAGGAGTGGGCCTTCGAGGACGACGATCTGAGTCTGATGCGGGCTCGAACGAACCAGCATCTGCTTACGCGGCTGTGTTCGGTGGTGCGACGACCTCGAGATGCGGACGGGACTGTCGCTTCTCGGTGCTACGGGCTCTCACGGCGGAACCGTTCCTAGCCGACGACCTGTTGCGCCCGTTGTTCTGTCGCTTCGACTGGCCCCGTTGCTGTTGGGAGTCCTGGTTCTTCGACTGTCTAGAGCTGGACTGTCTTGAGCCGGATCTTCTAGAGCCGGAGGGCGGTTTCGCCTGCTCCTGCTGTTGAGGTTCTGGTTCCTCGACCGCTCCCCGGCGGACTACCCGCGCGGTCTTCCTGCGGAACATTGGCATTGATGATCTCCTTCAAACGCCCCATCGGGCGAGACACTGATGACGGCAAAGATGCCGGTACCGGAAGTGCGCTCTCGATGAAGCTGGAAGGTCTGCCAACAATCGAAGACAGGCTCGCCAGCGCGGCAACAAGGCCGACAACTGACGGGTCGAATGATGATCTTGGATGTGCGAAGCTGGCCCGCATCCCCTATCCCTGAATCGAGAACTCTCCCGCTGTAAAAGCGGTTCGGCGGGTCTGAAGGCTAGCAGACAACCCGCGAAAACCGGCCGATTATTCTTACGCAATATCGGCTGTCGAGCACGGTTCCTGAGGCGTTCCTCGCCCGCCTAATCCCCGACCGCACACTGCTACGCTCATTATCCATGCACCGACGTTCAGACCAGGGCTGGCTCGAAGTGATCTCCGGCCCGATGTTTTCCGGGAAGAGCGAGGAGCTGATCCGGCGCATCGTGCGCTACCAGCTCGCCAGAGTCCCCTCACAGACCTTCAAACCGGAGTTGGACACACGATACGCCGATAAGCAGGTCGTCTCCCACAGCAATCTCTCGGTCGCCGCCCAACCCGTTGCCGACTCGGCGGCTCTGCTTGGCGCCGTGGAGGATCGCACCATCGTGGTCGGCATCGATGAAGGCCAATTCTTCGATATCGGGCTCGTGGAGGTAGCAACACTGCTTGCCAAAGCGGGGAAGCAGGTAATCGTCGCCGGTCTCGATCTCGACTACCTGGGCCGTCCCTTCGAGCCAATCCCCTCGCTCATGTTGCGTGCCGAGTACGTCACCAAGAGCCTTGCCGTCTGCCACCGATGCGGCGGTCCCGGCCTATTCACCCAGCGAGTCGTCGAATCTGACGAGCTGGTTGTGCTTGGCGCCACCGATGCCTATGAGGCGCGGTGCCGTCGCTGCTACGACCCCCACGAGGCGCGCCAAACCAGGCTTCAGCTGGTTGAGGACTAGCCGAGCCGGCACCGAGTCAGGCCGCATCCGCGTCGTAGCCCGTGTCGAGCACGGCAGCAGGTGACGGGCTCTCATCTGCGTCCAACGGTTCCAGCGTCACCCAGATCCGCGGGAAGTCGGCGCGCCGCACCCCTGCCCAGAGCTCAACGCGTTGGCCCGAGCGGAAGGTCCCTGCCGAAACGTGAATCGGCCCGTCGCTGAGCCAGACCTCGTATGTGTATCCGTCGGGAGCTGGGACGAGCCCGTCAACCGTGAGCAGCATCCGGGTCCCTCCCTCCTCGTTCCAACCAGAGACCGTCGCCGCCGCATTCGGCGCAGCAGGCGTTGCGGGCAACGCCACTTCCCAGTCCGGAGATGAGCCGCGGATGGTGGCCAGGGCGCTCAATCCGATGACGGCTGTGAGCAGGATTGCCGCGGCACCCCACCACCATGCACGGTGTACACGGTCGCTACCCGTTGCCGGTCTCGTAGCATTACCAATCAGGGCCTCGATCTGCTCACCAAGCCCGTACGACGGCTCATCCCAGAGTGTCGGCTCACCTAGCAGGGTACGCATGACACGAAGGTCCTCTGTCTCAGAGCGGCACGCAGCACATGATTCGGCATGAGCCGCAACGGCTTCCGTGCTCTCTCCGGCTAGGACGGCAGCCCGGTATTCCTCGCAGTTCATGCGCTTCGCTCCTTCAGGTGGCCGAGCAGCGTTGCCAATTTCTTGTGTGCTCGATAGGACCTCGATTTCACCGTCCCGACAGGTAGGCCAAGCCTCTCAGCAGTCTCCTCGTGCGTGAGGCCGAGATAGTGGGTCGCCCTCACCACCGCACGCTCTTCATCGCTGAGTCTGTCCAGCGCCGATCTCACCTGCCAGGTCTCCCAGGTTCCCTCAAACGAGGGCGAGAGTACCGCCACTTCAGCTTCTGTGTTGTCGACCGTCTGGTGCCGCCGTTCCCGGCGATAGAGGTCGACGGCGACCCGCCGGGCGATCGCGTATAGCCAGGGACTCGGATCACGATCCGGGTCCAGTCGGCCGGCGGCTCGCCAAGCCTGGAGGAACGTCTGCTGCACGGCCTCCTCGGCCAGCCCCCTGTCACCGAGCGCCCGCAGCGCCACCGTGTACACGGACCGGCCGTACTCCCGGTACAGTTCGCGCACCGCGTCTCCATCGCCTTCGCTGAAGCGGCGTATGGTGCGGCTCGAGAGTTGCACAGCAGTCTCCCTCCAGGCTCGCGTCAACCTTCTACAGGATCTCCCGATCCCGAGACTACGTACCAGACACCGTTGATGCCCTGACCGTTCGTGTCGCCGGCTGCGGCATCGTTGGCGAAGTAGTACAGAGGCCAACCGTTGTAGGTGACCTGGACAGTGCCATCGTCACGCGTCGCCGTGCCGAGCAATGCGGTATCGATTCCGGCACCAGCACTGATGTCGCCGACCAGAGGTGGCCAATTCGCCTCGCATGCGTCGTAGCACGTGCTCGGGCCTTGCGCATCTGGGGAGAACAGATACAACGTGTTGCCATCTCCGTCGACAAGGATGTCGCCCAAATCCGACGCACCAATTGCAACCGATTGGGCGATAGCGCTCTGCGGGCTCTGCACGGTGGTCGTCGTTTCTGCCGCCGTCGTGGTTGTCTGGGCGGATGTTGTCGTTGTGCTCTCGGTGCCGCTGCCGCTGCAGGCGGCCAACAGCAGCCCCAGAGCCATAACCAGTCCTGTCTTGGATCTCATTGTCTCTCCTCGTTCTTCCGTACACCCACCTATACGCACGAGAAGTCGATCTTGGTTCTCGCCTTTCAGATCCACCCAGCCACAGCGAGGGATTCGGCCGCCGGATCTGCAGGACCACCCGACCACGAAACCGAAGGTTTCGTGAATGGAGATCGCTAGATCTCCACGTCGACCGGGATTGGCGACCTACGCATCCAGACGGAGTGCGCCAACCCCAGGGCCATACTCATGGCGACGAACGCCGTACCTCCCGCGCTCAGGAACGGTAACGGGAGCCCCGTGACCGGGGTGATTCGCACCGTCATGCCGATGTTGACGAATGCCTGGAATACCAACATGGCAGCAACGCCGATAGCCACCAGTTGGCTGAATCGATCGCGACCGTTGGCCGCCGCCACCAACAACCGCCAGGTGATGATGGCAAAGAGAGCGATGACCACCGTCGCCCCGATGAACCCAAGCTGTTCCCCAATGGCGGTGAAGATGAAGTCCGACGATTGCTCGGGGACGAACGACAGGTTGGTCTGAGTCCCCTGGAACAGGCCACGCCCGAAGAGGCCGCCTGCGCCAATGGCGATCTTGCTCTGCGCAAGGTTGTAGCCGGTGTTGGCGAGGTCGGCACCCGGATCGAGGAACGCCGTGATCCGGGTGATCTGGTAGTCGTGAATGGCTCCGACCTCGAAGAGGCTCACCGAGCCCACCACTGCCGAGATGGACAGGAACGCGAGTTGGCGCCATGTTGTTCCTGCGGCGAAGACCATGACGACGGCGACAAATCCAAAGACGAGCATGGTGCCGAGGTCGGGTTGGAGGAAGATCAGCCCGGCCGGCACGGCGACCAGCAACACGGCCCTTGCCACTTCTGACCAGTGCAGAGTCTTGTCTGCCGACATCGCCAGTGCGTAGGCAAGCGCCAGCAGCACCGTCACTTTGGCAATCTCTGATGGCTGAAACTGGAAGCCCAGGATCGGTACCCACCGTGTGGCACCGGCGCGGACGGGACCAAACAGCACGATGACCAGTGCAATCAAGCTGCCTACGTAGGCGATCGGGGTGAGCATCTTGAGCGTGCGAGGCTCGATCAGAGACGTTGCGAAGAAGGCGACAACCCCGAGCACGACGAACAACAACTGACGCTGCACCAGCGAGGTTGGATTCAGCCCTTGTGCGATCAGCCGGGGAGCAGACGCCGAATAGATCATGACCAGGCCGAGTCCGCTCAGAGCGAGATAGGCAATGATGAGCACGATGTCGGGACGCAGCGACCGCTCCCGCTGCAGCAGGGTGACCGGCTCGGTACGGCGCGCGGTGAGCGCCATCAGTCGGCCTCTTGCCCGGGCTTGACCGGGGTGACGTTCTGATCGAGCAGGTACTGCAGAACCGGCTTCGCCGTCGGGGCGGCAATACCACCGCCGCTGCCACCACGCTCGACGATGATCACGACGACATATTGCGGATCATCGATCGGGGCAACACCGACAAAGAGGGCAGTGGTTACGGAAGCTTGAGTGACATTGCCGTTGTCGTCGACTTGCCGCTTGATGATCTCAGCTGTTCCCGTCTTGCCACCCACATCAGTTATTGCAGGACCAAAATCAGCAAACGCTGAGTGTGCGGTTCCCTCCGGGCTGTTGACCACCTGTTGCAGGTCCTCCCGCAATGCCCGCACCGTTGAAGACGAGAGGCCGTCCATTGTCTTGACGATCACCGGGTTGAACCTCTTGACCAACCTGCCGTCTTCGGTCTGGATCTCGGAAACTACTCGCGGCTGATAGACGATGCCACCATTTACCAGGGCCGCATATGCGGTCGCCAGCTGCACGGGAGTCGCCAATACCGAGCCCTGCCCGACCGCGGCCTGAAAGAGGTCGCCACCAAACCACGGGCTGGCAAGTCGAGCCGGTCGGCGGAAAGACGGGGGTCCTTCTCTTCCGCCCACCGCTCGAACAGCGCACGATCTGGGATAATGCCAGACTTCTCGAACGGAAGGTCGATGCCCGTCTTCTCGTCGAAACCTGCCGCCCGGGCCCAATCCTGGAGCAGGTTCTCCTTGTCAGTCTCCTTGTACTTGTTCCACAACGAAAGCGTGATCTCCCAGAAGTAGGTGTTGCAGGATCGCCGCAGGGCCCGGTGGATGTCGGTCGGCCCGTCGTCTGCTCTCGTCCAATTCTGGAAGACCTGCTGACTCCCCTCTCCCAACGCTGCCGCCGACAATTGCGCCGAGCACATCGATCTCGTCTTCGACAGAGCTCGCACCCTCAGGGGCTATGCCTTCCTCCATCGCCATCACATAGGTGAGCGCCTTGAAGGTAGACGCCGGGGCGTACTGGCCCTGGACCGCAAAATTGGTGAGCGCCCCCTCCGGAAGAGCGTCGAATTCATCGGCGTCGAAGTTGACAAACAGGCCGGGATCGAAGTTGGGGACAGAAGCCATTGCCCGAATCGCTCCGGTGTTGATCTCCTGCACCACTCCAACGGCGCGCACCGGGCATCCCTTGTCCTCGGTGCCGTCTCTGAGCACTTCCCGGGTCACACCCGTTGGGGTTGTACTTGGTCCTGGCAAGATCGAGACCGTCGATCAGAGCTTGTTCCAGCACCTGCTGGAGGTCCACGTCGATTTCCGTGACCAGCTTGTTGCCCGCCTTTGGAAACTCCTCGCCAAGAACAGAAAGCACCGTGCGTTGCGCATCGACCTGGTACTTGATGGCACCTTCCGTACCCTGCAGCTGTGAGTCGTACTGTTTCTCGAGACCCGCCTTCCCCAGGATGTCCGTAGAGCTGGCACCGTTATCGATGTCGGTTTGGGAAGGACGGCCGATGTATCCGATCACGCCCGAGGCCAGGTTCCCGTATGGATAGACACGCTGCGGCACCGCCTAGACCGAGACACCGACGAAATCCTCGCTGTGCTCGGCGAGGTATACGGCGTCCCGCTCGCTGAGATCACTGACAACAACACGCCGATCGCCGCGGGTACGGGCATCGGCCACGATTGCGGAGACTTCATCGGAATCGAGACCACTGAAGGCTGTCAACAGAGAGACCAACTCAGGGACTGCAGATTCCGGCACGAGTGCACCGTCGACGACCGCCGACAGTGTTGCCGTTGTCCCGGCGAGCTGTCTCCCTGCCCGATCGACAATCTGACCACGCGGGGCAGGAGTAGCAACGAACTTCACCTGAGACTCCTCGGCGGCCTTCACGTACACCTCGGTAGCGACCACCTGCACCTGCCACAACTGCAACGTCAGGATGGAGAACATCACGGTGAAGACGAGACCAACGGCGCCCAGCCGCCATCCAGACTTCACATCGACCACCCCACCCGGCGGCGATCACCGATGAGTCGGGTGATGATGGGGAATGCCACAGCGGCAACGAAGAGGTTGTAGAAGGCAGGAACGACCATGTTCTGGATGACATCTGCATTAGTGAAGAAACGTTCCCCGAAGAGAGTACCGACAACCACGAATAATGCGTTCGACAGAAGGGTCAGCCCGACAACTCCGAGCCCGAGCAAGACCGGCCCATCCTCGACGCGCTCCTTGAACCGGAAAGCCACATAGACCACAACGGTGTAGGCCATTGCCCACAACCCGAGCGGTGCTCCGCCCAGCAAGTCGAGCAGCATCCCTCCTGTGAAGCCGAGCAGAATCGACGGCTCAGCATCGAGATAGCGGGCACAGGCAAGCACGACGACGATGACGACGGCAGGTGAGAAACCGAACGGGATCGATCCGGCCACGTACCGAACACCGCCGTCTGCGCTACCACAGCGATGACTACGAGCACGAGGGAAATGCCGACGTTGCGACCCATCATCCGGCCGGCTCCGTCGTGCTGGTGGTGCCACCCTCGTCGGTTGTCGATCCATCCGTCGGCTGGTCCTCGGTTGACGTCTCCTCGTTCTGCTGTTGCTCCTCTTCGATGCTGGCGGCGTCGAGCGGCGAGTAGCCAACGATCACCTTGACGTAGTCGAGCCGGGAGAACTGACGGCGGGAGCCACACCGGTGACCAGCCCAAACCCGGCATCGTGGAGGCGGTCTTGGTAATGGTGCCTACGGTCAGCCCCGGTGGGAAACGGCTGCCGGAAGTCACTACGACGCTGCCTTGCCTGGCCGGTTCCTCGGCGTCGAATATCCTGAAGAAGGAGATCGTTCTCATTGTCGCCGCGAACGATCCCGGTCTGGCTCGTTGACTGGTCGATCACCGCCACTTCGACATTGGGGTCGAGGATGAGCCTCACCCGTGCGCGATGGGCGAGCACTAGATCGATGCTCCCTACCAGGCCCTGCTCGTCGATGACCGCAGCGCCACGTGAGATTCCATCGTCCGATCCTTTGTTGATATACCGCACATGGTCGAACGAGCTGGATCCCGACGACGCAATACGAGCGACTACCGTCGACAAACCACCGGGATCCTCGAGATCGTTGATGTCCTTGAGGTGTTGAAGCTCGGCCTCGATGCTGGCGACCTGGTCGAGTTTGGCCTTCAGATATCTCGTTCTGCTGCCGCAGCGTCTCATTCTCAGTGCGAAGACTTGCGATGTCGGACAACGCGTCGATGAACCCAACCACAGGGCGTGTCACCGCCGCGGCCGCATCTTGAAGTGGGGAGAAAAGCGTCTGGACCCCGTCGCGCATGGTGGTGCCCACCCCGGTGCCGTCGCTGCGCACATCGAAGGTCGCGAGCAGGAATGAGACTACGAGAAGAACGACCATGAGAGTGGTCGAACGATCAAAACGTTGAAACGATTGCATCAGCCGGCCCTGCGCACTAGGCCGGAAACTGGAGGCAAGGTTCTACCGGCGCCCGCTACTCGACAGGACAACATGGAGGACCTCGAACTCCTCGAGACAGGCGCCCGAGCCCAGTACAACCGACTGCAGCGGCTTGTCGGCTGTGACGATGGGCATTCCCGTCTCGTTGGCGAGTCGCTGATCCAGGCCACGCAACAGGGCTCCTCCCCCGGTGAGGACGATGCCTCGGTCCATGATGTCTGCGGCCAATTCCGGCGGTGTCTTGTCGAGTGCGAACTTGACGCCATCGACCACTTGCTGCACCGGCTCTTCGATAGCTTCGCGTACCTCAGCGGCGCTGAGCACAACGGTCTTGGGGAGACCGCTGACCAGGTCACGGCCCCGTACCTCGGCTGAGGGCTCCTCCGGGAAATGGGAATGCCGAGCCAATGGCCATCTTGAGCTGCTCGGCAGGTGCGCTCACCGAGCATCAGGTTGTACTCCTTCTTGACCCAGGCCATGATCGCCTCATCGAGCTCGTCACCACCGATGCGGGTGCTCTTGGAGACGACGATGCCCCCAAGGGAGATGACCGCGACTTCAGTAGTGCCACCGCCGATATCGACGACCATCGACCCGGACGGCTCGTGCACCGGCAGACCGACACCAATGGCTGCCGCCATCGGCTCCTCGATGGTGTAGGCACGACGGGCACCTGCGTGATAGGCGGCTTCCTCGACCGCGTGCCTCTCGACCGCGGTGATCCCTGAAGGGACGCAGATGACGATCCGGGGACGGGCCGCAAAGCGGCGGTTGTGCACCTTGTTGATGAAGTAGCGCAGCATCTTCTCGGTGATGTCGAAATCTGCGATGACCCCGTGCCGCAACGGGCCTGATCGCCTGGATATGCGACGGGGTCCGGCCGATCATGCGCTTCGGCTTCCATGCCAACCTCGAGCGGCCGATTGTCCCGGGTGTTGATGGCGACGACAGATGGCTCGTTGAGCACAATGCCCATGCCGCGCACGAACACGAGCGTATTTGCCGTGCCCAAGTCGATTGCCATATCGCGGCCTGCGACGGAGAAGAGATTGTCAAGCATCGTGTGCTCACAGTGCAGGGGGGTAGGTTCAGTTTACCCAGGCGCCAGCGGGCATCATGGCCGCAAGATAGCGACCCTGAGTGAGCCTAACCGTATAGGTGGTCCGGCGTTACGCCAAATCGCATCGTGCTAGCTGCCAGAAGAATATGCCAATTTCCCGCTCGGCGGAGGCGACAGAATCGGAGCCATGGACGATGTTGTTGGTCATGATCAGCCCATAGTCGCCGCGGATGGTACCTGGAGGTGCCTCGGCGGGATTGGTCGTGCCCATCAGCGTGCGTGCGACGCTAACTGCCGACTCGCCCGACCATTCCATGGCCACCACCGGACCGCTGGTAATGAACTCGACGAGCTCACCGAAGAACGGCTTCTCCGTGTGCTCTGCGTAGTGCCGGCCCGCGGTTTCATCATCCATCTGGAGCATTCGCATCTTCTCCAGTTTGAGCCCCTTGCGCTCAAAGCGCGAGATGACCTCGCCGACTATCGCCCGGCGCACACCATCGGGCTTCACCATGACATACGTGTGCTCTACAGCCATTACCAATCCTCTATCGCGGTTATTTCCGGGACGAGATGGTAGTCGCGTCAGCTTCGCTGACGATTGAGTTCCGGCTACGCCAGAACTCAGCCAGAAGACCGGGTGAGATTCTGGTTTGGCAGAAAGCCCTCGAACAAGACCACACAAGCAGCAGTTCACAAAGCGAACTGCAATGAACTCGCCGTAGGCGAGTTCGCCTATTCGCCTATCTCGGACTCGAATCTACGGTGCACCGGTGATGGCGCGTTCTCCAGGCCGAGCGCGTGACGGGCCTCGCCGATGACATACAGGGAACCTGCTACGACCACACCCTCACCAACTTCAGCCGCCGAAATTGCCGCTTCAATCGCATCGGCAACTGGAGTCACGGTCGTTACGGGTACACCCAGCGCCTCTTCCGCGGCTGCAGCCACCGTCGCGGCATCAACACCCATGTAGTCGTCGGCTCTGGTGGCTATCGCCCGGGAGACCAGCCCACGCAGCGGGGCCACCAGTGACGCGACGTCGCGGTCGCCACGAACGCCGACCACAAGCTACCCATCTGTCCTCGGAGAATTCGCTGTCAAGCGTATCGGCGAGCCCCTCGAAGCCCTCCTGATTGTGGGCGCCGTCGATGATCAGCGTGGGCGCCAGACCGGCAACCTCCAGACGACCCGGGGACCGTACTGCGGCTGCTGCCTCTCGCAACGCGTCGATGTCCAGCGCCCGGTTGAAAAAAGCCTCAGCCGCCACGACGGAAGTTGCGAGGTGGACTACCTGATGACGGCCGTGAATACCGAGCACGATGTCGGGATACTCGCCGTAGAGGCCGCGGATAGTGACCATCCGTCCTCGCTCGTCCCGGTCGGTGGAAACGATGTCGAAGTCGACACCGACCGGTACCAGGTCGAGTCTGTCTCCTCGACCCGGGCTCGCACAGGTTCGAGCGCCTCATCGCTGAGCGGCCCACTCACCAGCGTGCCCCCTTCTTTGAGAATGGCAGCCTTCTCGGCAGCGATCAGCGCCTGGGTGTCGCCGAGCACCGACATGTGATCCATCGCGATCCCGGTGATAACCGATACGTCGGCCTGGACGACATTCGTGGCGTCCCAACGTCCCCCCATGCCGACCTCGATCAACAGCAACATCGACTGCGTCGACGTTGAAGGCGGACAGGCCGACAGCGGCCGTGAGCTCGAAGTAGGTCGGCGCTCTCCCCGAACTGCTCCTCCTGCATCAGGACGAAAGGAGCAACATCCTCAACTGCTCGCGCCAGATGGGTCGGGCCGAAAGATGCGCCACCCTCGGAATATCGATCTTCGACCCGGTGCAGATGTGGTGAGGTGAACGTTCCCGTGAACAGACCATGTGCGCCGAGGATGTCGGAGATCATTCGGACCGTTGTCGTCTTCCCATTGGTGCCGGCCACATGAATGACCGGATAGGCACGGTGCGGATCACCCATCAATTCCAGGAGATGCTGGATTCGCTCGAGACCCGGGCGAATGCCGTCACCGATACGACGATCGAGGAACGCGACTGCCGCCTCGTAGTCGCCGGGATAGTCGGTATTCATCAGCTCAACTCGACAAGTTGGGTGCGCAGCTTCTCCAGCTGGGCACGGTACTCGACCACACGTTCGCGCTCGGCGGCGACGACCTCGGCAGGGGCCCGCTCGGCAAAATTGGGGTTGGCGAGTTTTGTCTCGGATCTCTCCAGGAGTCTCTCGGTTTCTGCGATTGCCTTCTCGAGACGGGGCTTCTCGGCCGCAACGTCGACGAGCCCGGCTAGCGGGATGAACACCTGCATCGAGCCCGCGGTCATCCTGGTGTGTCCTGCCACGTCCTCCGGGCCACCTTCAAAGCTCGCAGCGACATTTGCCATGGCGGAGAACTGGGTGCGCCACCACCCGGCAGCAACGTCGTCGGGATCATCGACGAGCACCCCGATCTCCCGCTTCGGGGAGACACCATGCTCGGCACGGAACCGGCGAATCGACACGATCAGTTCTTGGAGCTCGGCCATGCCTTCTGGGCCGATAGCACCGGAGGGCTCTGGCCATCGGCTCGCTGCCACCAAACCATCGCCGACCAGCTCCGACCACAGCTCTTCGGTGACATAGGGAATCACGGGGTGGAACAGAGCCAGCAGATCACGAATGACAACACCAAGGGTTCTGCCGGTTGGCCCTGCGGTCGCTTCATCCTGCAGCAGTGTCTTTGCCATCTCCAGGTACCAGTCGAACACCTCGGCCCAGGCGAAGTTGTAGAGGAGCCCGATACCATCGGAGAATCGATACTCATCGAGCAGCCGATCGTACTCGGCCAGTGTCTCGTCGAGCCGGTTCAGGATCCAGGCGTCCACCGGCCCGGGGTTCTCGGGATAGCCACCGTGCGCAGGAACCCCGCCCCTCTCGACGTGCCGCAGGGTGAAGCGCACGGCGTTCCACAGCTTGTTGCCGAACCGGCGAGCCGCATCGATCCACTCGACATTGAGCGGGATGTCGTGCCCCGGCGCGGCGGACTGCAGCAGCGCCAGGCGCAACGCATCGGCGCCGTACTCGTCGGCGATATCGAACGGATCGATGGTGTTGCCTGTGGACTTCGACATCTTGCGCCCATCGGCGGCACGGACCAGACCATGGATGACGATGTCCTCGAACGGCTCGACATCGGTGAAGTGGACCCCCATCATGATCATCCTCGCGACCCAGAAGTAGATGATGTCGTATGCGGTCACCAGTACATCGGTCGGGTAGTACTTCTCCAGATCGGCGGTCTCCTCGGGCCAGCCCATTGTGGAGAACGGCCAGAGTTGTGACGAGAACCAGGTGTCGAGCACATCCTGCTCTTGCCGCACCTCGCTGTGCCCGCATGACGAACAGCGGTCCGGCCGGGTGGTGGTGACCATCACCTCGCCGCATTCATCGCAATACCAGGCGGGAATACGATGCCCCCACCACAACTGCCTGCTGATGCACCAGTCACGGAGGTTCTCCATCCAGCGGAAGTAGTTGTTCTCCCAGCGCTTGGGAACGAACCGTGCCCGATCCTGCTCTATCGGCTCCACCGACGGCTGAATCAGCGGACCAACGTTGACAAACCATTGCAGCGACAGCATCGGTTCGACGACGGTGCCGCAGCGGGAGCAGTGGCCGACCGAGTGATGATGATCTTCGATCTTGACGATGAATCCCTGTTTGGTGAGCTCGTGCCGGACGGCTTCTCTGGCTTCCAGCCGATCCTGACCAAAGAAATCGCCACCGGCCTCAGTGATGTTTGCTTCGGTATCGATGACCTTGATGGCGGGCAGGTCGTGTCGTTGAGAGATCTCGAAGTCGAGCGGATCGTGTGCCGGGGTCACTTTGACGGCGCCGGTACCGAATTCCAGGTCGACACCCTCGTCGGCGACGATCGGAATCTGCCTGCCGACCAGCGGAAGTGTCACCGTCTTGCCGATCACGTTCAGGTAGCGCTCGTCATCGGGGTGGACGGCAACCGCGGTGTCTCCAAGCATGGTCTCAGGACGTGTGGTGGCAACCACCACAGACCCGGTGCCGTCGCTGAAGTCATAGCGGATATGAGTGAGCTCGCCGGCTTCGTCCTCGTGCTCCACCTCGATCTCAGAAAGGGCAGTGTGACAGCGGGGACACCAATTGATGATTCGCTCCCCCCGATAGATGAGCCCGTCGTCGTACAGGTCCACAAAGACCTTCTGAACCGCATCGCTGAGCCCGTCGTCGAGTGTGAAGCGCTCGCGGCTCCAGTCGGTGGAGAACCCGAGCCGTCGCACCTGCTGCTTGATCCTGTCGCCGTGCTTGGCCTTCCATTCCCAAACACGCTCGACGAATTGCTCTCGCCCTAGGTCGTGACGGGTGAGGCCCTCTTTGGCCAACTCACGTTCGACGACGTTCTGAGTGGCGATGCCGGCATGGTCGGTGCCGGGCAACCAGAGGGCGGCAAACCCCTGCATCCGCTTGCGACGGATGATCACGTCCTGGATCGACATGTTGAGCGCATGGCCGATGTGGAGCACCCCGGTCACATTCGGCGGCGGGATCACAATGGAGAATGGCTCGCCTCCGGGGTTGATCTCCGGCTTGAATACCCCGGCGTCCTCCCACACCTGGTACCAGCGGGATTCGACAGCGTGTGGGTCGTAGGCAGCTTCCATCGCTCCTCAGCAAGAATCGGGGATCGTTCGTGGGGATCGCGCATGATAACGCAGTGAACCCGGGGCGCTGGTCCCGGGTTCGCTGCGACACCTGCCTTCCCACCTCGCACCCCCCAAGCATTCCCCCTGCTTGCGAATCCCAAGTGGTCTTGCATTTGGCCCGCCATCTGCGGAGTAGGTCTTCCGACCTACACCAGGAACCTATCGCTACTCTCTGTAGCAATCCAGACACAAAGAGTAGTTGTACAACCTGACTAGTCACATCCTCGATCATTTGAGAATCTCCAACCTCATTGTTGGATTAGATTCCGGCTACACGCACAAAGGAGAGGTTATGACGGTAAGGATCACGGCCACGACAGTCATCCCGGGCAAAGGGGAACCCATCGTCGACGGGACCGTGATCCTCGAAGGCGGCAAGATCGCATACGTCGGCCCGACCGCCGCCGCTCCTCCTGCCACTCCCGGAGATGAAACGTACACCGTGCCTGCCGTGATGCCGGGAATGTGGGAATCGCACGGGCACTTCGTCGGATCGGCGATCCCGAACCTCGAACATATGGCCACCGAGCACTCGGGGACGCTCATGGCCCGGGCAACTGCCGATGCTGCCGCCACTCTCAACGCGGGGATCACCAGCGTCAGGGAGATGGGCGGGCTCGGCACTGTCATGAAACCCGTCATCGATGAAGGAACGATCCCGGGCCCGACGATCTACCCGGCCGGGGCCCTGCTCTCCCCCACCGGCGGTCACGCCGATATCCACGGCCTTCCTCTCGACTTCGTGCTCGGCGGTGGCGACCGGGGCTTCATATTCAGCGAGCTGGCCGATGGTGTGCCCGCGGTGCTGCGAGCAGTGCGCAAGCAACTACGGATGGGTGCGTCCGTTATCAAGATCTGTGCCTCGGGTGGCGTGATGAGCGAGATCGACCACCCGATTCACCAGCAGTTCTCCGACGAGGAGCTCCGAGCCATCGTCGAGGAAGCAGCACGAGCCGATCGTTTCGTAGGCGCCCACTGTCATGGTGAGCCAGGGATCGTCGCAGCCCTAAAGGCAGGAGTGCAGACGATCGAGCACGGGTCCTATCTCAGCGAGGAGAGCGCTCAGACGATGGTCGACCAGGGCGCCATCCTGGTCCCAACGAGATTCGTTGTCGCCGCCCTGCTGGGGATGGAGGACACCCTGCCTGCCTATGCGTACAAGAAAGGTGTCGCCATCGCCGATCGCCACGAGATGGCAATGAAGATCGCCGTTTCTGCCGGAGTCAAGATCGCAATGGGCACCGACATCTTCGTGAGCGGGCCTATGTACGGGCAGAACTCTCTCGAGGTGAAGTACCTGATCGACGCCGGCCTGACCCCGCTCGAAGCCATCGAAGCGGCCACGGCCACCGGTCCGCTCACACTGGGACCCCAGGCGCCCAGGTCGGGCCGGCTCAGCGAGGACTACGACGCCGATGTGATCGCCTTCGATGTCAATCCGATCGACGACATCAGCGTCTGGGGAGACGCCGACCGCGTCACCCACATCTGGAAGGCGGGAAAGCTGGTCAAGGGCTGATTGAGCAAAGCTCAATCAGCATGGAGTTTGCCTCCGGCAAACATCCAGGCACCAAGCACCACCCAACAACCAAACAAAGCTCAATCAGCATGGAGCTTGCCTCGGGCAAGACCACCCCGAGGTTTCACCCTCCTGTGTCGCTGCGTACCGGCTACGCCACGCCCTTCACCCTCCCAGCGGGAGGGTCGCCCGGATCACCAGATTCGGGCGGGGAGGGAGAAACACCAACGTGGTCGACCAGCCCGGCTCGGTGTGTAAACGACCGGAGGAATGGCGGATCTAGGCGGAGCGCTCTCTCGCCTCGGAGTTGCCGAGGTCCTGGACCGGGATGAGGGTCGGGTTGACCCGCTGCCTGACGACGTCCTCGTCTATCACGACACGAGCGATATCGGTGCGGGAGGGCAGCTCGTACATCGTGTCGAGCAGCACTTCCTCCATGATTGCCCGCAAGCCACGGGCTCCGGTACCACGGGTGACGGCTTGCTCCGCGATTGCCTTGAGAGCCGCATCTGTGACCACCAGCTCCACCCCGTCCATCTCGAAGAACTTGATGTACTGGCGGGTCGAGCGCGTTCTTGGGCTCCTGGAGCACCTTGACGAGAGACTCGAGATCGAGATCCTCCACCGTCGTCACAACGGGCAAACGACCAATGAACTCCGGGATCAGCCCGAAAGCAATCAGATCCTCCGGCATCACCTCGGCAAAGATCTCGGTATCAGACCGTTTATCGAGCGAACGTACCTCGGCGCCGAAGCCGACGGAGTTCTTGCCAACACGCTTGCGGATGATCTCTTCCAAGCCGGCGAACGCTCCACCGCAGATGAACAGCATGTTGGTGGTGTCGATCTGCAGGAACTCTTGATGCGGGTGCTTCCTGCCACCTTGCGGTGGCACCGAGGCGACCGTGCCTTCGAGGATCTTGAGCAGCGCCTGCTGGACCCCCTCACCGGAAACATCGCGGGTGATCGACGGATTCTCCGCCTTGCGGGCGATCTTGTCGATCTCGTCGAGGTAGATGATCCCGGTCTCCGCTCGCTTGATGTCGAAGTCGGCCGCCTGGATCAGCTTGAGCAGGATATTCTCGACGTCCTCACCGACGTAGCCGGCCTCGGTCAAGGCGGTGGCATCGGCGATAGCAAAGGGAACATTGAGACGACGAGCCAGCGTTTGGGCAAGCAGAGTCTTACCGACACCGGTCGGTCCGACCATGAGGATGTTGGACTTCTGCAGCTCGACATCCTCGTCTTTGGCCTTCTGCCCGGCGCGCACCCGCTTGTAGTGGTTGTAAACGGCTACGGAGAGAACCCTCTTGGCCTTGTCCTGCCCGACAACGTAACCATCGAGGAACTCGAAGATCTCGTTGGGCTTGGGCAGCTCGGCGAAGCTCACCTCTTCGGTGTCGGCAAGCTCCTCCTCGATGATCTCATTGCACAACTCGACGCATTCGTCACAGATGTAGACACCTGGACCGGCGATGAGTTTGCGCACCTGCTTCTGCGACTTGCCGCAGAAGCTGCATTTGAGGAGTTCGCCGCCTTCGTACTTCGCCAAGTTGTTCTCTCTTCCCTACCCGTCGACTGCCTCTAGCGTACGCCGTGAGAGCACCTCGTCAACTATCCCGTAGTCCTTCGACTCGGCTGCGCTCATCCAGTAGTCCCGTTCCGTGTCGTCGGCGACCCGCTCGAGATTCTGCCCTGTGTGATGCACGAGGATGTCGTTGATCTCTTCTCGCGTCTTGATGATCTCACGAGCGTGGATCTCGATGTCCGAGGCCTGGCCGGCCAACCCCGAGATATGGGGTTGATGCAGCATCACGCGGGAGTGCGGGAGGGCGTAGCGCTTGCCGTGGGCACCTCCGGCGAGAAGCACCGCTGCGGCAGATGCTGCGAGACCCATGCAGTAAGTGGCCACATCAGCCTTGATGAACTGCATGGTGTCGTAGATGGCCATCAATGCATAGGTAGATCCACCAGGCGAGTTGATGTAGATCGAGATGTCCTTGTCAGGATCCTCACCCTCGAGATGTAGCAACTGGGCCATGATCACGTTGGCGACACCGTCATCGATCGGTGTGCCGAGGAACACGATACGGTCCTTGAGGAGGCGGCTGTAGATGTCGAAGGCACGCTCCCCGCGAGGGGTGTTCTCGACGACGGTCGGCACCAGATAGCTCATGGTTCTCCTAATCCTCTTCAGTTCCTGGTTCATCGTCCTCTACCGCGCCTTCGTCTGTATCGTCGGCTACTTCAGGCGGCCTTAGGTCGATGTGCTCACCCTCATCGTCGATTGCCTCAGCTGAGTCAATGATTCGCTCGAGGGCCTTACGTCGCAGGATATCACCGGTGAGCACCTCAACCCGACCACTGCTGACCAATGATTGCTTGAGTGTCGCCGCGTCCTGATTGACGCCTTCTGCCATCGATGCAATTGCCTCATCCAATTCCTCGTCGGCCACTTCAAGGCCCTCTATAGCAGCGACGCTGTCGAGCAAGATCCTGGTTCGCAGTGTCCGCTCCGACCGGGCCCGCATCTCGTCGACGAACTGTTGCTCGTTCTGGCCCGTGATTCGCAGGTAGTTGGCGAAATCGAGACTCTGCTGCTCGAGAGTATGAGCGAGGTTGTGGAAAGCGGCGTCAAGCTCGGCATCGATGAGCGCCTCAGGCACCTCGAAGGCGAGCTCACTCGAAATCTCATCGAGCAACCTGTCGCGGAAAACCCGGTCGGCAGCATCGAGCTTCATGATCCTCAGGTTGGTCCTGATCCGCTCGGTGAGCTCGTCGACCGAGTCGAACTCGGAGACATCTGAGACCCATTCGTCTGTGACCTCCGGAAGTCTCTTTGCCCTCACCCCTTTGACCAATACCTTCAACGTGGCTTCACGGGGCTCGTCCTGCCCGAAACCGGGGGGAAGCGTGCCAGGACCCTCACGGATGTCGCCAACCGACGACCCACCAAGCAGGTCATCTAGACCCGGGATGAACGAACGCGACGCAACCTCGTAGAGAAGGTCATCTGCAGCGGCTTCCGGGATCTCCTCGCCGTCCACCGAGGCTGAGATGTTGATCATCACAAAGTCCCCATCACCGGCGGGACGCTCGACGTCTTCGAGCTCGGCGTACTGGTCACGCAGCCGGTCGATCTGCGAGTTGATCTCCTCGTCGCCGACCACGGGTGAGTCGATCGTGATCTTGCGCCCGGTGAAATCGGGTATGGCGTCGAGCACCGGCCACAGCGTGACCTTGATATCGACGTCGACGCCACCGCCCTCGGCGTCACGAACAGCTTCGAGACGTGGCGCGGTTGCCGGCTCCAGCTCGGCTTCCTCGATGGCGGGGCCGACCAATTCGGGAAGCGAATCGTCGATGGCCTCGCTACGCAAGGCGGCTTCGCCGACCATGCGCTCGACGATGGAGCGAGGAGCCTTGCCTGGACGGAAACCCTTGATCCGCATCGTCTTGGAGAGCTTGCGAGCGGCCTTGTTCTTCGCCTCCTCGAGCTCTCGCTCCTCGAGCCGAATCGTGAGGATCCGCTCGAACGGACCCGCCTCTTTGATGTCGGTTTGCACGGATGCTCCTCAGATATTGATATGAGAGACCGCCGTACCGGCGCCATCGTTCTCGATAGCGCCGGCTACGGCAATTGGGGTGGCCGACGGGATTTGAACCCGCGACTTCCTGGACCACAACCAGGTGCTCTGCCGAGCTGAGCTACGACCACCATGAAGCGGATCTCTCCGCTGTCTTTCCGGCGAGCCGGTTTGCCGGATCGCCAAGGTGCCAATGTACCAGCAGAACCGGTACACGGCGCCCCCGGAAGGATTCGAACCCTCGACCAAGAGCTTAGAAGGCTCCTGCTCTGTCCCCTGAGCTACGGGGGCACACCGAGGACGCCGAAGGATAGACACCTGGTGGCCATCACCGGCGTCCACTCGAGCGGATGACGGGAGTCGAACCCGCGTAACCAGCTTGGAAGGCTGGGGCTCTACCACTGAGCTACATCCGCAAAATACCGGCATGAGATTACTCGGATCGGGGGCCGTGTCGACCCGCGACATTCCGTCCCGGGCCTGGTTTCGTTTCGCAGGCACTCCGCTTGGTGTGCCGTCAGGCAAGCACCGTCTCGACCGCAAACGCCCCGTCCTCGTAGACAACCTCCAGCGCTACCGCGGCTGCCCCGAGATCGGGCTCGGCGTGCTGGAGGAGATCACGCTGTTCCACAGAGCCTGAGATGATCAACCGGGCAACCGGCGTGCGCATCGACGCCTTCGCCTCGGACTTCACCCGACGAACCGACGTGAGCACCTCCGCTGTCAAGTCCATCAATCCGGGGTCCCCGCGCATGCTCACCGAATTCTCCCACTGTCGGCCACGGGGCTCGATGCACAGAACCCACCTGCCACCAGCTCCACACTTCTTCGGTGACAAACGGGAGGATCGGTGCAAACAGTCGCAGGTAGACAGTAAGGGCAAGCTGCAGCGCCGCATGCGCCGATGCTGCGGGTCTCCCCTCACCGTAGGCACGGCTCTTGACCAGCTCCAGGTAGTCGTCGGTCCACGCCCAGAACGACCTCTCGGTGATGTCGAGTGCCCGTGCATAGTCATATTCCTCGAACGCCGCAGTGGCTTGCTCGATCGTTTCTGCGAGATGAGCGAGCAGAGACCGGTCAATTGGCTCGGTGATATCACCCGGCTCGGCGATATCGGCAAAGCCGAGCACGAATCGGGATGCGTTGAGGAGTTTGATGGCAAGCCGCCGACCGATCTTCATCACGCCGAAGTCGAGAGCAGTGTCGACCCCCGGCCGGCCGTTGCACGCCCAGTAGCGGATCGCCTCTGCGCCGTACTGCTCGACGAGCGGCATCGGGGTGACGACATTGTCCTTCGACTTCGACATCTTCCTGCGATCCGGGTCGAGGATCCAACCGTTTATCGTTGCCGTATGCCAGGGGAGCATTGCGTGCTCCTGGTGCGTACGGTCACGGTCGCAAAGAGCCAGGTGCGGATGATCTCGGGGCCCTGAGGTCGCAGGTCCATGGGGAAGAGACGCTGCCACAGATCAGGGTCGTCATCCCAATGCCCGGCGATCTGCGGAGTCAGCGATGAGGTGGCCCAGGTGTCCATCACGTCCGGGTCTGCGACAAAGCCCCCGGGCAGGTTGCGTTGCGATTGGTCGTAGCCGGGCGGGGTGTCGGTGGTCGGGTCGACCGGGAGTTGGTCGTCGTCGGGGACAATGTGCCGGTCGTAGTCGACCGTGCCATCGGCTCTCACCGGGTACCACAAGGGCATCGGGACGCCGAAGAACCGCTGCCGCGAAATGAGCCAGTCGCTGTTGAGCCCCTCGACCCAATGGCGATACCGAACGCCCATGAACTCAGGCACCCAACGCAGCTCTTCGCCGCCTGCCGAGCAGTTCATCGCGCAGGTCCTGATCGATGCCACCGTTGCGGATATACCACTGACGGCTCGAGACGATCTCGAGTGGGCGCTCCCCTTTCTCGTAGTACTTGACGGCGTGGGTAATCGGTCGAGGCTCACCTTCCATCTCCCCAGCCTCGGCGAGCAGGTCGGCAACCTTCTGTCTGGCCTGCTTTGGATAGAGACCGGCGATCAGCCCGTAGGCGGCGGCGCCGGCGTCGGACAGCCAATCCGGCGTTTCGGCCTGGAATCTCCCGTCCCGCTGGATGACGGTACGGGTCGGCAGTCGTAGCTCACGCCACCAAACCACATCGGTGGTATCGCCAAACGTGCAGACCATGGCGATCCCGGTCCCCTTTTCCGGCTCGGCAAGCTCGTGACCAACGATCGGTACCTCAACCCCGAACAACGGTGTCGTTGCGCTACTACCGAGCAGTTGCTGGTAGCGATCATCGTCGGGGTGGGCGACCAGAGCCACACACGAGCAGAGCAGCTCGGGGCGGGTGGTATCGATGAAAAGTGGTCCTCCGTCCGGAAGTGCAAATGCGATCTTGTGATACATCCCCTGGTCTTCACGGTCTTCGAGCTCGGCCTGGGCAACTGCCGACCTGAAGTCGACGTCCCACAGGACAGGCGCCTCCCGGGCATATGCCTCGCCCCGCTCCAGGTTGCGCAGAAAGGCGCGCTGGGACGTTCGCTGGCTGTGGTCGTCGATGGTGGCGTAGGTCTGGGTCCAATCAACGGAGAGCCCGAGTACCCTCCAGAGACGTTCGAAGACCTTCTCGTCTTCGCTGGTGAGCAGATGGCAAAGCTCGACGAAATTGCGTCTGCTGATGTGAACCGGCGGATCGAATGCGGTTGCCGGCGGATCGAACTCCGGGTCATAGCGCAGCGATGGATCACAGAGCACTCCGAAGTAGTTCTGTACCCGGCGCTCCGTCGGCAGCCCGTTGTCGTCCCACCCCATCGGGTAGAAGACTTCCTTGCCGGACATGCGCCGATAGCGGGCGTTGGCGTCGGTTTGCACATATCCGAACACCGAGCCCATGTGAAGCGAGCCCGACACAGTGGGTGGCGGGGTGTCGATCGAGTAAATCTCGGGACGGGTCTTCGACCGGTCGAAACGATATGTGCCATCGTTCTCCCAGGTTTCATCCCATTTGTGCTCGAGACCTTCGACGGCTCGGTTTCTCGGGAATATTCCATGCCATGGAAGGCGAGTCTATAGATGTGGGCCAACGAGGCGAACGACGAGAGAGGATGCAGCTCATAGACTCAACCTCATGGACACTCTCTATCGCAACGCTGCGCATCGCCAACGGAACCGGCCCCGAGCTTGTTCTCGATCAGTCGATCCTGGTCAGGGACAATCGGATCATCTGGATCGGCCACGATGACGACGCAGATGGGCCCGACCGAGCCGACCGAGGTGATCGATGCCGGAGGCACCACAGTCGTGCCTGGGATGGTCGACGCCCACAGCCACACCGTTCTGCCCGGTGGGTCCCACTGGATCGCCCGTATCGACGACGCCACCGACGAACTGCTGGCTGTTGCCGAGCACAACGGTGACATCGCCCGGCGGGCAGGTACCCGCTGGTTGCGGGATGTCGGTTCCCCGCCCCGAGACGGCAGGGCCCTCGCGCTGCGAGTGCGGGATGCATGGGCAAAGAGACACGATCGCCCCTACGTCCGGGCAGCGGGCGCATGGATCTCGAAAGCCGGTGCGTTGCCGTCCACCATCGACGTCGAGGCGACCGACGCCGACGAGTTGGTGGCGGCTGTGCACCAGCAGGCCCGCGACGGCGCCGATTTGATCAAGCTCTATCTGGACGGACCGGACCGAGACACGTCTCCGTGGACCGCCGGCGAGGTGGCACGTGCGGTCGCGGCCGCCGAGGAACACGGTCTTGCCGTCACCGCCCACGCCACGCTATTGCCGGGGGCTCGTGCCGGTGTGGCCGGTGGAGTCCACTGCATCGAGCACGGGACCGCGCTCGACGGCGACCTGGTAGCGGAGATGGCCCGGCGCGGCACCTACCTGGTGCCGACGCTCGGTGTGATCGCATCCTGGATGACCTTCTCGTCGACGACCACCATCGAACGGTTCGCCTCCGCTGAGAGCAAGGCGGCGCTTGCCGAGCGCAAAGAGCGGGCGTTCCACAGCGTCGGGCTGGCGTCGGCGGCAGGGGTCAAGATGGCGGCCGGCACCGATTTTGGGGGTGGTTCACTCCGGGCCAATCAGCTGGCCTGGGAGGTGGAGTGTCTGGTCGAGGCCGGGATGGAGCCGTGGCAGGCGTTGGCCGCGGCCACCTGGGTCGGTGGCGACTTGCTAGGCGAGCCCACCGCCGGTCGCATCGAGGTCGACGGACCGGCAGATTTCTTCCTGGTTCACGGGAATCCGCTCGAGGACCCGTCGGCGCTGTGGCGGGTGTGGCGGGTCGGCTGAGGGCCGGAGCACGGGGTCGCTACGGGGCGGACGAGCGTCGCAGCAACTGCTTCGACAGCATCTCGGCCGCACCATCGGCGTCGGTGAGCCATCTGCTCTGGAACGCGTCCGCCATCTCCCACCCGGCCCGCCGCAAGGCCAGGTGTTGTTCGATGTGGGCCTCGGGCCCGTCAGGATGCACATCCGTCTCGACACCGATCGCATTGGCTGCTTCCCCAACTGCCAGGTTCACGGACCATCCGGCAACCGGGTAGGAGGCAACGACGGGGACACCGTACGCTTCGAGCTCCCGCTGGAGGTTCTGTGCCCACTCAGTCGCCGGCGTCGCGCTGGTTGCGCCGTGCGGGGGGTGATCGGCGTAGCGGAGGTAATCGGCAAGCAATCCTCCGGGGAGGCTCGCCTGGTCGACCGACGTGACCACCACCATCTCGCGTTTTGCCCTGGTGACGAGCACGTTGAACAGATTCGGGTCCTGCAGGAAGCTGAGCGAGCCCCCGTTTACATCTGTGTCGATTGTCAGTGACGCGATGATCACGTCACGTTCGCTGCCCTGGAAAGCATGGACGGTTCCGGCGCGTAGCCCGAGTTGTTCGATGTCTTCGGGCCCGTACGCCGCCAGGATTGACTCCTCGATCGCATCGGCCTGGGCTCGGAATGGACTGACCACGCCAATAGACGCTGATCCCGCATCGGCGTAGCGGGCTGATCTGTCGCATGACCTCATCGACCTCGGCCAGATTGACGCCCTTCCGGTCTCTGGTTCCGGCAATCCGCACGGTTTCGATGGCGTCCTTTGACTCGTTGCGCGGGTGTTGTGTCATCAACCGGAGGTTCCCGCCGTAGAACGTGTGGTCGGAGAACTCAATGATGTGCGGCGCAGACCGGAAATGCTCGTCCAGCCACGTGACCTGGCTAGCCGATGCACCGATGTCGAAGAGGCTATTCCGCCGCACGTCGAGTAATCGCGCCAGCGCCGGATCGAGATGAGCAGCGTCGGCCGCTTGGCGCATCGAATCGTCCGATACGAACGAGACGTGGCGAAGCTGCCGAGGATCTCCCACGATCAGGGCCCGCTTGGCACGCGCCAGCGCGGGTGCAGCCCGCATCTGATCTATCTGCGATGCCTCGTCGAAGATAACGAGATCGAACGCCCCGGGGATTACCGGCAACGTGTCGTCTATCTCCGTCAGGGTTCCCAGCCAGAGAGGGAGAACATCGAGAAAGTCCTCGGCCTGCAGCTCCTGGAGAAGCTGGCGCCGGCGTGCTCGCCCTGCACGCAATGCGGAGGCGAGTGTCGCGACAGCGCGGGTGGATCGGTGCTGGCTGTTCTCACGCGAACGTCGCTCCGCTTCGATCAGCCTCCCGACCATCTCTCGATGCTCCGTGTCGGCACGCTCAAACGCAGACCATGCATCTCCAAGAGAGAGGCCGCCCTCAGCCATGCCCCGCCTGACGTCCCGCTCGGCGCGGGCGGCGTCCATCCCAGCATCGATGTCGTCGAGCGTCATACCCGCGTCACATCGCACAAGATGGCGCAACTTCGTCCCGGCCCTCGCCTTCGCCCAGGCTCGGAGAATGGGAATGCCCTCACGGGCACGTTGCAGCAGGCCCTCCGCCATGTCGAGGTCGAATCCTTCATCGAGCACACCAGGCGTTTCGACGGCTGCAAGCCGCGCCAAATCCCGCCGGCACAGCCCATTGGTGAAGGCAACCTCGCGTTCCAACAGCCTGGCGATCCATCCGTTGATTCGGGCGAGCTCCTTGGCTGAGGAGTCGACAATCGCCCGCAGATCGGCCTGCTTTCTCGCGGACAATGGTTGTGCCAGGCCGTCGCCGAGCTCAGCGGCCACGGACTCGCGATCATCTCGATTCCCAAAACGAACGAAGCGCGGGCCCGGATATCTGTCAAGTAGTTCCGCGATCACGGATGCCGCATAGTGGGACTGCGTTGCGACAAGGACACTCCGGCCCTGGGCAACCTGGTCTATGGCGACGGCCGCGACCAGATGACTCTTACCGGTCCCGGGCGGACCGGACACCACCGTGATCGGCTCCCGTCTCGTCCGTTCGAGGCCTTCCCGCTGCGCCCTGTTCAGTGGAAGCGGTGAAGAGACAACCCCGGCCGGATCGTTCGCAGGTTCGGGTGCCCGGTCGGCGCGATAGAGAGCCCACAGAGCGGTTTCGGCGACGGGCTTGTGTGCCCAGGTTGAGAGGACCCCGGCCGAGTTGGGGGTCAACACATCCCGACTGGTGTAGATCGCCGAACCGGCCACGACACTCAGACCGGGCTGGCTGCGGAGCTTCAAGGGGTTGGTGTTACCGCCGCGCAGAGTGGGCTGCGGAAGACCGGTTGCGTCGAGAGCCCGTTTCACCCATTCCGCTAGCCGCGGGAACCGGGTAGCAACTTCGTCATCGCCCGTCGAGCTCCCTTCTCCGTAGGCGTGAGTCGATGTCTCCAGCTCGAGCCTGGTATTCCAGTCGAACAGGTCATCCGGCATCTCCATCGCCCCCGCGTAAGAGAGCTGATACCAAGTCAGGAAACTTCGGATCTTGACCGGCACCGATAGCAACGGAAGGCAATACCGGACACTTTCCTGATCTACTTCGATGGTTCCTGTCAGGAACAGCCAGCCAAGACGCAGCAGATCTTCGGTAGGGCTCAGCGAATCAATGCCGACCAGGCGCTTGAGTTGGTCTGTCTTGGGCAGCCGTATAGCTGCATCAACATCGGGGACGTATCGATAATTCGGGTTGCCCCCCAGCCAGGCAAACTCCGATTCCCGACTTACCACGTCTGTTGCTCGCCTGCCCACCGGAGCGAGCGCGGCCAAATAACTGAGGATTCCTTGTGCTAAGCGCTCACTCATACAACTGCATCAACCTAATGGACTGACTGTGTTGATCGGATGATTCGTGGCTGAGCTTCAGTGCGCTATCTGAGGTGAGCGGCCGAAGAGATCTACTCTTCGACTTCTCGAGTAGGTCAGAGATCGAGCGCCAACAACACGCCAATCAGTCTCTTGTTCACGATGAGCACGGCACCGGCCAGTGGGAGCTACTCATCTCCGGGTCGCCGTCATGTCTGTTTCGGGCGCGTCCCCGACCTTGTTGGGCTGGCCGGATTTGAACCTCTGAACCCCGCAACCAACCCACAACAAACACGCCCAACAACCAACACGACACAGAGCCCGGAGGCAAACAAGAAGCAACCAGCCTGCGGTAGCGGGTTCGAGCCGACGATGCGGCTCGAACACTGCGGGGACTTCTCCCACCTCGTCGGGCTGGCCGGATTTGAACCTCTGAACCCCGCAACCAACCCACAACAAACACGCCCAACAACCAACACGACACAGAGCCCGGAGGCAAACAAGAAGCAACCAGCCTGCGGTAGCCGGGTTCGAGCCGACGATTCGGCTCGAACACTGCGGGGACTTCTCCCACCTCGTCGGGCTGGCCGGATTTGAACCGGCGACCCCCTGCTCCCAAAGCAGGTGCGCTGCCAAACTGCGCTACAGCCCGTTGCGGCCACCATTGTTGCACGTTGGAGCGCTGTGCAGCCCGTGCGATTGCCCAAAACAGACTTACCGATTGACATCTCAATACTTTCAGTATATTTTGAAAGTATTGAGAGTAGCCAAGCCTAGGAGAGTGGCAATGCCGGATGACGTGACCGAAGTCGAGTTGCAGTTTGCCGAGGAGATAGGACAGTTCTTCGAAAGCGGAGGGATGACTCGAATGGCCGGGAGAGTCTGGGCCGTGCTCCTCGTGACGGACAAGGCACACTTGTCGGCCAACGACCTCCAGCGGATTCTCGGGGCCAGTGCCGGATCTATAAGCGGTGCTACCCGGTCGCTCCTCCAGATGGGCTTGATTGAGCGTGTCAACGTTCGCGGCGAGCGTCGGGATTACTTCGCGCCACGCCGAGGGGCGATCGTCAACGTGTTGTGGCTGGGATTACAGCGGCTGATCGCCATCGAAGACTTGTTCACAGAAGCTCTCAACGAGTTTGACGACCGCGAGCACGCGGTCCCCTACCTCCAAGACGTCCATGACATATACCACTGGTACGCCCGTGAGATACCCAAGCTCCAGGAACGGTTTCTAGCCGACCAGAAGGCGGGGCGGGTGGCCACTTCTCCAAGGGAGAGGTGATCGCACGTGATCATCGAGCTGAAAGACGTAACCAAGCGATACGGCACTGGCCCCGTCAGCGTGGCAGCCCTGCAGGACGTCGAGTTATTCGTCGCCCCGGGAGAATTCGTCGTCGTCCTCGGCCCTTCCGGGAGCGGAAAGACGACACTGTTGAACATCGTCGGCGCCCTCGATACGGCAACCGAAGGACGGGTGCAGGTCAACGGGATCGATATCTCAACAGCCTCACGCAAGGAGCTATTCGATTTCCGCCGGTCGTCGGTGAGCTTCATCTTCCAGTCGTTCAATCTGTTCCCCGGACTGACCGCGGAAGAGAATGTGCAATTCGGCGTCGACGCCGCAAGGTCCGACCGCGACCCACAAGCAGTGCTCGAGAGTGTCGGCCTCGGCGACATGCTGGATCGCTTCCCCCACGAGCTCTCCGGTGGTGAACAGCAGCGCGTGGCCATCGCCCGCGCCCTCGCCACGGACAATCCCGTGATCCTGGCCGACGAACCGACCGGTGAGCTCGACTTCCATACCGGCATCCAGATCCTCGACCTGCTCCAGCAGCAGGCGGGTACCGGACGCGCCGTCCTCGTCGTGACCCACAACCGTGAGATCTCCCGGATCGCAGACCGGGTCGTCGAGTTGAGCAGCGGACGAATCGTCAGCGACGGCCCACCGCAAGGCGGCAAGGCCGACGTCGCCGACCTGCACTGGTAAGGAGGTCCTCATGAAGAACACCGCACTGATGTTGCGTTGGTCCTGGCGCGACCTCCGCGCCCACTGGGCCAAGGTCCTCGCCATCGCCCTGGTCATCGCCATTGGGACAGGTGCGTATGCGGGCCTGAGCAGCAACGCCAACTGGCGCCGCAACTCCTACGACACCAACTTCTCAGCGCTGGCCATGTACGACGTGCGAGTCAGCCTTCCTGCGGGCGTCTACACACCCACCGGATCGCTGGACGCAGTCCTCGACTCACTCCCCCACAGCGGCTGGATCAGCGGCGCCGAGGAACGACTCGTCCTCCCCACTCAGGTCGACGCCGTCGGACCCGATGGTGAGATACTCGTGCGTGGACAGCTCATCGGAACCAATTTCGATGAGGGCGGCCCTAGCGTCGCCGGGTACCACGCATTCACGGGCCGAATGCTCGATCAATCCGACGCGGGGCAGCCGACCGTCATGCTCGATCGCCTGTTTGCGCAGAACTCCGACCTGGCAGACACCGGCTCGATCACGCTAGCCGGCGGTACCACGGTCGACTATGTCGCTCAGGCAACGACACCTGAATACTTCGCCGTGTCCCCAGAGGGTGAGGCTTTCCTCTCCGAGGCGAACTTTGCCGGCGTGCACACGACGCTGGAGACGGCTCAGGCACTCTCAGGTTCCGGCGATAGCGTGAATGACTTGGTCATCACTCTGCGAGAAGGCGCCGACCGCACAACCGTTGTGAACGAGATAGACAACGCGATGACCGATGCCGGGATCGGTGTTTCCGTCTCAACGCGCGATGACAATTCGGCCTACCTGTCACTGACCAACGACGTCGAAAACGATCAGAAGATGTTCAATGCGCTGGCACTGCTGCTCTTCATCGGGGCCGTGATCGCTGCCTACATCATGATCCACCGGCTCACCCAGCAGCAGCGACGCGAGATCGGGATAGCAATGGCGCTGGGCGCACCCCGCCGGCAGATTGCCATTCGGCCGCTCCTCGTCAGCGCCCAGATCGCACTGCTCGGTGTTGTGTTCGGCGTGGGTGTTGGGTGGTGGGTCGCCCAGTCGATGAAGCCGATCCTCGAGGAAGTCGTCCCGCTGCCGGTGTGGGACACTTCGTTCCAGTTCGGCTTGTATGCCTGGGTGGCGCTGATCGGGTTCCTGGTCCCATTCCTGGCCACGCTGGTCCCGATCCGGCAAGCCATCGCCGTCCGTCCCATCGATGCCATTCGCCCGCTCTACCACAAGGCGGTGCCGGTAGGCAGACGTTCGCGCAAGGCACATTCACACGGCACGACGTTCACCCGCATGCCGTTTCACAACCTGCGGCGCTCGCCGTGGCGGTCAGCGTTCACAACGATCTCCATCGCTCTGGCAATCACGGTTGCGGTCGCCTTCCTCGGCCTCATCGATTCGATCTTCCGTACGGTCGACGTTGCAGAGAAGGAGGCGATCGGTGCCACGCCGGATCGTATGGTCGTCAGTCTCATGAGCTTCGAGCCGACCGACGCGACCAACGTGACCGCCATCGCCGCTGCAGACACCGTCGGAGCGGCCGAACCGACCCTACGTCTCGCAGGTGATCTATCGGCGGGCGATACGAGCTTCCTGGCCATCGTCGAGATCATCGACTTCGATAGCGAGCTGTGGCATCCCTCGATCGTTGAGGGTGCCGTGACGGACGAGCCGGGCTTGGTGCTGGCCAAGGAGGCGGCTCGTGACCTCGGCGTCGCAGTGGGCGACACAGTCACGCTGCGCCATCCACAGCGTACGGGCCCCGCCAGCTTCGCCTTTGTCGAGACCGAGTTCCCCGTCCTTGCCATCCATCCTTACCCGGTTAGGAACTTCACCTACCTCGATGCCTCACACGCCGACCTGATGGGGCTCGAGGGGATCACAAACGTAGTTCAGGTGGTTCCCGCGGCGGGCGTCGCCGATATCGACATCCAGAGGGATCTGTTCTCCATCCCCGGTGTGGCGTCGGTTCAGGACGTTCGGGCAACGACAGAGAGCATCCGCACCCAGCTGGAGACATTCACAAGCGTCATCAACGCTTTCGTCTTTCCCGTGATCATCCTGACGATGCTCATCGCGTTCCTCACCGCCAGCATCAACCTCGATGCCCGCTCGCGGGAGCACGCAACGCTGTTTGCTTTCGGGGTCCGAGTGCGCACCGCACTGAGAATGGCGATAACGGAGAGTGTGATCATCGGCATCGTCGCGACCGTCCTGGGAGTGATCGGGGGAATCGGCGCACTCGAGTGGATGAACCGGGCGCTCTTCTCCTCGACGTTCCCCGACATCGGCTTCACGGTGACACTGCGAACGGCGACGGTTATCACCGCTGTCGTCCTCGGAGTGATGGCGGTAGCCGTCGCACCGCTCTTCACCGCAAGGAGGATGCGTCGCATGGACCTCCCCGGCATGCTCCGTCTGGTCGAGTAGAGATTGCTCTGGCGTCGGAGATCGGAACATTTTCCGCTTTCCGACGCCAGACGAGGGAGCACAACATCCCGTTGCGGACGCCATTGTTGCACGTCAAAGGGATGCGTCACACCCGCTTCGTATTATTGATGGATGAGACCGGAAGTACCACCTCACCTACTGCAACAGAGCGCCGAGTGGGGCGAGCTACATCGCTGGGAACGTCGCGAGCTCGGCAAGGCGCTTCGGCTTTGCGGGCTTACCTACAGTGAGATTCGCGACCTCATTCCCGTCCCGAAAGCGACCCTGTCGAACTGGTGTAGCAGCGTCATCCTGACCCCGGAGCAGATCCGGGCGATAAAGGAGCGTGTCCCCTCGCAGCTCGGTGTGCCAAAGGACTCACAATGGAGACGTCGGCTCGAGATCGAGAGGATTCGCAACGAAGCCTCGGTGTATGCCCTGGCACACCTCGATGACCCACTGTTCGTCGCCGGCGTAGTTCTCTATTGGGCCGAGGGCTCGAAGTCGAGGAATGATGTCATTCTGGCAAACACTGATGCACGAACGCTGCGGTTGTTTGTCGATTGGGTAAGACGGCACCTTGACGACAACGCCGAGTTTGTCCTCAGCCTCCATCTCCACGAGGGCAACGACGAAGAGGCAGCACAGAGCTACTGGCGGAGGGCAGTCAGGCTCCCTAACGCCCAGTTTACGAAGACCTATACGAAGCCCAGAGGCAGCGGACACCGCAAGAACCGCTTGAAGCACGGTGTCTGCCGGCTTCGTGTCCGACGGTCCGCCGACCACTGGAATCGCATCATGACCTGGATCGAGACCGTTGCAGACGGTATGGGTTCGTAGCGTTGCTAACATCGCTCCGGGTCGCTAGCTCAATCAGGCAGAGCAACTGGCTCTTAACCAGTAGGTTCAGGGTTCGATTCCCTGGCGACCCACCACATTCGCCTCCGCCGCACACGGACGGGTGGAGGCGCATTGCGCGGGCGTGGCGGAAATGGAAGACGCGCCAGGTTTAGGTCCTGGTGAGCAATGCTCGTGGGGGTTCGAGTCCCTTCGCCCGCACCACCTGATTCACCGGCTCGGCTCAGAGCGGCTCGGCCGGTTCAGCTCGGCCACGCGCGGTCGGTAGGTTGGCGGCACCGGCGACGGAAACCACCGCACCCACAGCGATGAGCCATATCCCGTAGCCGACGCTGCCGGAGGCAAATGCGGAGTCGACCAACTCGATCTTGTTCCTGATGTCCTGAAAGTCAACGATCCAGACCAGCGTTGTCAGGACGATCGCACTCCAGACAACAACTATGGCAAACCGGGAAGTCCGATTTCCACTCAGCAGCAGCCCTCCGACAATGCCCATTGCGACGCCTGCTGCGAACGTGAACATCCCGTCGCCATCCATGCCGGATTGGGTGATCGTGCCGAATACTGTCGCGGCGGAGATCCACGGCAAGAATGACCCGGCGGCAATCAGACCACCACCCACGATGAGCCACCAGCCCGCTTTGTCGTCCACCAACTATCTCCTCGGAGTCTGCGCAAGCATAACTAGGACGACTCGAAGGGCACGAGGCCGGCTATCTCGGGGACGTCGAGCGTGGCGGGTCGAGATCGGGATAGACCAGACTGTGGACCTAATCGATCGGCCGGTCGAGCAACGTCGCCAGGATGTGCTCGTCGTCTCCTGCAAGCATGAGCCGGTACACCCAGCCCCAGTATTTCTGGTGCTCAACCCCGAAGCGTAGGGTCCTCTCCCATTCGCCTACATAGACAAGCGCAGCGTTGAGGAAGCTGGCGAGCGCGTTGTCCAACGAGTCGCCTTCTCCGTAAATGGGCGGACCGCCAATCAGGGAGATCCCAACCGCCGCGCGAGCCGGATCCCTCACAGGGAACATCTGAGCACGGAACGGAAACCGGGTCTCGAGTCGTTGTTCGAGCTCGGTACGACTCTCTACTTCGAAGGGATCCGGGTCTACCGGTGAGGCATCGCAATGAAACTCGACCGGTTGTTTGTGTGCCAGTACATCGAGCACTGCTCCAATGTCCGGCTGTGGCAACTGTGGCTTGACTGCTAGCAACGTCATTGCAATCGTCCTTGGTCCCGGCCGGCGCTTGCCGATCCGACCGCCGTACTGAATTCTGTCGGCGGCAGTGCAGGAATCATGAGGGAATCTGCTCCACCATGGATGGATTTGCCGCAAAACTGGTCCCCACCGCCACGTTCCCGTCTAATCCTCAATTCAGGTCGGGTCTGCAAAATCGAACAGAAGACCAATCGGGCCTCAGCCGAAGGCAAACCCCCGACACTTCACCGCCGCTCGGTGATCAGAGCAGCGAGCGCCCGCAGAGCACGAGCACGATGCGAGATGGCGTTCTTCTCGACCGTAGGCATCTCGGCGAAGGTCTGCTCTCCAACCAGGAACACGGGGTCGTAGCCGAATCCATTGGTCCCCCGGCGCTCCCGGGTGATCTCACCTTCCATGATGCCTTCGACAACGACCTCTTCGCCGGCCTCGTCGATCATCGCCATCACGGTACGAAAGCGTGCCGTCCGGTCGGTGACGTCCTCCATGTCTGCGAGCAACTTGGTGACGTTCCTCTCATATGAGCCATCTGCCCCCGCATAGCGAGCCGACCGGACCCCGGGGGCACCGTTGAGCGCATCGACCTCGAGACCGGTGTCATCCGCAATGACCGCGTAGCCGGTGTGAGCGCGTACCTCGCGGGCTTTGAGCAACGCATTGCCCTCGAGGGTCGACTCGGTCTCGACGACGTCGGGCCAGTCGACATCATCGATCAACTCGAATTCGAGCCCGGTCTCTTCCAGCACGTGACGAATCTCGGCAATCTTGTGGGGATTCTTCGAGGCAATGATGACGTGCCGAAGCTGCATCAGGCTCGTACTGCTCTCTGTCGTTCCACCAACTCGGAGACTCCCTTTGCAGCCAGATCCAGCATCTGATCCAGTTCCGCCCGGTCGAAAGGAGCGCCTTCGGCCGTCCCCTGTACCTCAACGAACCCGCCATCCCCGGTCATGACGACATTGCAGTCCGTGTCTGCGGTGACGTCCTCTGAGTATTCGAGGTCGAGCAACACCTCGCCGTCGACCACACCAACCGACACTGCTGCAACGTGCCTGACCACCGGCGACTTCTCGAGGACACCTTCTGACACCAGCTGGTCGAACGCATCGGCCAGCGCCACCCAGGCTCCGGTGATCGATGCGGTACGGGTACCGCCATCGGCCTGTAGAACATCGCAGTCGACACGGGCCATCATCTCCCCCATCGCCGCCTCATCGACGGCAGCCCGCAACGACCGGCCGATGAGACGCTGGATCTCCTTGGTGCGCCCACCGCTGATCGCCTTGCGAGACACCCTCTCCCGGGTCGATCCGGGCAGCATCGCATACTCGGCAGTGACCCAACCCTTGCCGGTACCACGCATCCACGGCGGCACGTCTCGCTCGATCGAAACTGTGCACAGCACACGGGTCTTCCCCATTTCGACCAGCACCGATCCCGGCGTCATCTCCGTGTAACCCCGATGCAGCCGCACAGGGCGCAGCTCATCTGTTTTGCGGTGTTCTCTCATTTCAACCTCTCGCTATATCTCGTAGACGTCACCCGGGGAAGCAATCGCCACCGGCCCCCCAAACGCGCGTCCGGCGTCGTCGTGCGACCGCCCGTGATCCAGTTCCGGGCGCAGATGGGTCAGGATCAGTTTCCCGGCACCGGCATCTCGCGCTATCTCGCCAGCTTCGCTTGCGGTGAGATGATGTGCGAACTCATGATCGTTGCGAGTCCCCGGTAGCGATGCCTCGGCCAGGACAACGTTGACCCCGTTGCACAGCCGTGGAAAGCCACCACCGGGCCCGGTGTCGGCCGAATAGGCCAGCGATCGCCCTCCACCCTCGAATCGGGTGGCGACTGTCGGCACCGAATGCGCCGTAACGGCGAACCGGAGCTCCATCTTGCCGACGATGACATGATTCTCGGCACCTACCTCGTGGAAGTCGAATGTATCGAACAAGACGTGGCCCTCCCCCGCTCCGAGAAACTCGGCGATCCGCTCTGCAACACCGGGAGCCGCGTAGACAGGAAGCTGCCGACAGTCGAAAGGGCCGTAGGCAAGGGCGTGGTACAGCGCCAGGAAATCGGCACAGTGGTCGGGGTGCCGATGCGACAGGATCACCGCGTCGAGTTGGTCGGGCGTTATCCGCCGCAGCAACTCCCCCATCACACCGAATCCGACGTCGCAGAGGATCCTGGTCCCACCGTGACTAACCAGATACCCCGAGGCCGGACGATCCGGCGCCGGATAGGTACCCGAGCTTCCCAATACGTCTAGCTGCATTTCACCTGCTCCCGAAGAACACCATCATCCAAACCGCCGACAGCACGAGCGAAGCCAGCAGAGCTACCCAAACCGTGCGCCGCCAGAGCAGCGCCGCAACCACGGCTGTGATCGCCCACACACCCAGGAGCGTAATCAGCCACCCCGACGAGATCACCGGAGCCGAGGCCACGATCAACACCCCGACGACGAGGTGCATGGCAACACCCACAAGGCCGTACATGGTCAAGTGCCCGGACCTGCCGTCGGTCACGGCACCTCCCGCAGTTTCACCTCATCCACTCCCATACCGCGGATACGGAACCCGCGCAGCTCCGGGTATCCACCGGCCATGCCAACGACGAGATAGAGCCACGAAGGGTCGAGAGCGCTGGCGATGTCGGTCGCAGACGGGAAAGCTGCCGATTCCGGATGCGAGTGAAATGACCCTCCGATCGACCACCCGCGACCCTCCGCGTTGCGGATCGCGCCAAAATGCTCACGCGGCGCAACGGTGAACCGAACCCGTGAACGCTCCACGTTGGTGGTCGCATATGCCATGCGCAACCGCCCGGTGGCGTCAACTGCAAGCAGACCGCATGCCTCTTCCGGCAGACAGAACCGGACGTGTGCGATGATCCCCTCGCTGATCTGGGCCGGAACATCAATCTGCTCGCTCACAATCGATCACGTTCGATCGGCTGGGTCATGCACCGGCTGCCACCCCGCCCGCGACATAACTCGCTTGCGTCCAATTCGAGAACCTCGATGCCTGCGTCCCGCAACCGGCGATTCGTCTCCTGGTTGCGCTCGTAAGCAATGACCACACCAGGCTCGATGGCGAGCGTGTTGTTGCCATCGTCCCACTGCTCGCGCAGCTGACCGATGGCATCGCCACCGGTCACGACGAGGTTGATCTCTGCAAGATCGAGGGTCTCCAGGAGAGCCGACTCGAGCCCGGGGCTTCTCACCACCTCGAGCCCGCCACCCGAAGTCGTGATGATGTGGACGTCTACCTCGCCGAGCAATCCGGGAAAGACATTGAATACCGATCGATCCACCATCGTGAAGACGGTATCCAGATGCATGACAGCCCGAGCACGCCGCAGATGGACGACGATTATCTTCTCGATCGGTGAATCGGCGAGCAACCGGCGCGCCAACAACTCAACAGCGGCAGGTGCCGTGCGTTCCCCCAGCCCGACCATCAACGTGTCCTCCGCCAGTACGAGCACATCGCCACCTTCGATGCTGGCCGGGTAATGATCATCCGCATCCCCTCCATACCAGACAGGGAACTCCCGATCCTGGAAGCGAGGATGGTGGCGGTAGATCTCCCTCATGTAGATCGACTCGCGCTCCCGGGCAGGAGTCGCCAGCACGTTGAGCACCAGCCCGTCGCTCACCCACGCTGCGTTGTCGCGCATGAAAAGCAGATTTGGCAGTGGCCTCAACACATAGTGGAAACGATCGGCAACGAGATCTGCGAACAAGGGGTCGACGCCCCATTCGGGCAGCTCGCGCTCCAACAGCCCGCCGAGCAGCACATCGACTACCCGCTCACAATCGGCGTCGCGCAGACTGTCCCGCAGCCACTCTGCCACGCTTGCGCCGCAACGGGCCGGAGTGATTATGCCGTCGATGATCTCGCCACGAATGCCTTCGATGTCGAGCACATCCCGCAGCAGGTCCTCGAAGTACAGAACCTCGACGCCACGATCGGTCATCATTCGGGTGAACCGATCGTGTTCTTCTTGAGCGCGCTCCAACCAGAGCAGATCGTCAAAGAGCAATGCCTCTTTGTTGTCGGGGGTGATTCGGGCGATCTCGATGCCGGGTCGATGCACCAGCACCGTGCGAAGCTTCCCGATCTCACTGCCGATATGACCCATGGCAGCGGACTCTAGGAGCCTCGATCGACCGATGCAGCCGCACTCTCCCTCAGCGGGCGCGAAAGAACCCGGAGCATCTTCGGCAATCTCCGACTGTGTCGAGAAGGCCGCTGCGATAGGACCAGATCGCAGATCTCCGGGTTCCGGTGGTCCGAGTTGGAGTCGCCACCAGGCCTCAGCGAGGCCAAAGCAGCTACTCACATGGGTAGCCGCTTAGCGCTCGGCCACCTCCAGGGTCCTGCTAAAACAGTCATTCATTGTTTGGACCACCTCCTCTCTCTGGTGAGAGCATTTTGCCACAGCTTCGGGATTTGTCGAGCGGATTAGCCAACGCCGGCCTCGCTCTCATGTCGTCACGTACCTCATCGTGAGGGTATGCTCCGCCCCGCAAGACGGCACGTCTTGCTGTACGGGAGGTAATTAGTAATGAATGCACTGAAGCGGTATCGCTTCGTCGTCGCCTTCATCGCATTCGCATTGCTCATCGCAGCATGCGGCGGTGGAGACAACTCCGGGACGACGGCCGCCCCGGATACGACACAAGCAACGACAACCACAGCAGCCGAGACGACAACGACGGCGATGGAAACCACGACAACGGCAGCGGAGACGACCACTACGGCAGCCGCCATGCCGGACAACGCCGATGGGGTGCTCAAGTTCGGCTACGTGCTGCCGCAGACCGGCTCCCTCTCAGCCATCATCGATGCGCTGGTGAAGCCGATAGAGATGGCCGTCTCCGAAGAGGGCGATCTGGGGTTTGACGTGACCCTGGTCCCCGGCGACTCGGGAACGGACCCGGCAATAGCATCAACCGCGGTCGATGGTCTTCTCAACGACGGCGTCGACGCCATCCTGGGTGCTGCCGCATCCGGTGTCTCCTTGTCGATCGTTGACAAGGTCACCGGCTCGCAAGTACCGATGTGCTCCGGTTCCAACACGGCAGCGGCTCTTTCCAACGTCGACGACGGCGGGTACTACTTCCGTACGGCGCCGTCCGACTTGCTGCAGGGCCCGGCTCTCGCCGACCTGATCACCGGGGATGGCGCATCAAGCGTTGCCATCGTCTATCGCAACGATGAGTACGGTGCAGGCTTCAACGATTCGCTCGCCGCAGCGCTCGAGGCCAATGGGGTCACGGTCGCCGACCAGATCTCATACGACCCGAACGCCACGTCGTTCGATGCCGAGGCATCGCAGCTCGCCAGCGACGGTGTCGATGCGATCGCCATCATTGTGTTCGGTGAAGGCGCTCAGCTGCTCCAGGCCATGTCTCAAGCCGGTGTCGGACCCGCCGATATCCCCGTCTATGTCGCCGACGGTTTCAAGGACACCGTGTCCGCGGCCGACGTCGACCCGAACAACCCGGCCGCCATCGAGGGCATCAGGGGTACCGCACCGTCGGCCTCCCCGCCCAATGGCGAGGCGACATTCGGGGACCGTCTCGAGGCATTCGCCCCGGGCACACCGACGATCTTCTCGGCCCAGTTCTACGACTGCACCGTGATCTTCTCTCTCGCGTCGGCCATCGCCGGCACCGACGATGCGACGGTGTGGGTCAATGAGGTGAATGGCGTCACGGAGGGTGGTACCAAGTGCTCCACCTTCGGCGAGTGCTACGACCTGGTGCAGGCAGGCGAAGACATCGACTATGACGGTGCCTCCGGACCGCTCGAGTTCACCGATGCAGGCGAACCTTCGACCGGCGTCTACGACGTATTCGAATACGACTCCGAAGGTAACCCGGTCACAATTGACCAGGTCGAGGTCTAGAAACACCACTACCGGTACGAACACGAAGGGGCCCGGCTCGACCGGGCCCCTTCTCATTTTGGATCCTGGTGTGGCTACTGGGCGCGTCCGAGCGTCCCCAGATACAGGTCGATGATCTTCGGGTCGTGTAGCAACTCATGTCCCGGACCCGTATAGGCGTTGGTTCCCTGGTCGAGAACGTAGCCACGGTCGCAAATCTGCAGACATCGCCTGGCGTTTTGCTCGACCATGACGATCGATACTCCGGTGTCGGCGATTTGCCTGATCCGATCGAAGATCATGTCCTGGTTTGCCGGAGACAACCCGGCCGAGGGCTCATCGAGCAGCAGGACAGACGGGCTCATCATCAAGGCCCGGCCCATTGCCAGCATCTGACGCTCACCACCAGACATGAATCCCGCCCGCTGGTGGCGACGCTCAGCGAGCAACGGGAACAGCTCGGAAATGGCGGCGAAGCGCTCGTGCCATAGTCCCGGGGCGAGGAACAGGCCCATCTTCAGGTTCTCTTCGACCGTCAACGTCTGGAAGACGTTCTGACGTTGTGGCACGTAGCCGACACCCTTCGAGACGAGGGTGTGGGCTGCGAGATTGGTGATGTCCTCTCCCCGGAGGGTCACCAGCCCGCTACGAATAGACACGAGACCGAAGAGAGCCTTCACGAACGTCGATTTCCCGGCGCCATTCGGGCCGATGATCCCGACCAACTCCCCCTCAGATAGCGTCAGATTGCACCCGTTCAGGATGTCGACTCCCGGCAAGTAACCGGCGATGACATCGGTGGCTTCCACCAGGTACGAGGGAGCCTCGGTAGTCACGGTGCCTCCCCGTGATGGCGCCCGAGATAGGCGTCGATGACATCCTGGTTGGCCGCAATGTGGGAAGGGGGCCCTTCTGCAATGAGGACACCCTGGGCGAGTACCACGACCCAGTCGCTGATTTCCTGCACGACGTCCATGTCGTGCTCGATGAAGACGACCGTCTTGCCTGCCTCGCGCAACCCTCTGATGTGATGGAGCAGTGATTGAGTCAAGGCCGGGTTCACCCCTGCCATCGGCTCATCGAGCATGATCAGCTCAGGATCCACCATCAAGGCCCTGGCCATCTCGAGCAGCTTTCTCTGACCACCCGACAGGCTCCCGGCGTACTCGTCCCGCATGTGCTCCAAGCCGAATCGCTCTAAGAGTTCATCGGCTTTGGCGATGTTGACTCGCTCGATACGGCGCCACGGTGTCAGCAGGCCGCCGAGCAGCGTCTCGCCACGCTGATCCGTCGCGGCCAGCAGTACGTTCTCGAGCACCGTGAGCCTGGCGAGGGACCGGGTCAGCTGGAACGTGCGCACGACCCCGCGGCGGGCTACCCGATAGGCGGGAATCCCGACCAGCGGCCCTCCGTCGAGATGCCAGTGGCCGTCGTCGGCGTGGTCAAAACCGGTGAGGAGATTGAAGAGCGTCGTCTTGCCTGCGCCGTTGGGGCCAATCAGCGAAGTGATGGTGTGGCGTTGTATCTCGAGCCTGCCGACATCGACGGCCTGCAGCCCTCCGAAGGCACGGCTGATGTGCTCGACCACGAGGATTGGATCGGGCTTGGCAACACCCGGTTCGGGTGCCACGCTGGCGAGGGGGGACTCATGTGTCACCAATGAGCATCTCCTCCTTGTTACCGAAAATGCCCTGGGGTCGGAACGCCATGAGACTCATCAGACCGAGACCGACGAGGACCAATTTCACTTGAGCAGCATCGGTGGCATCGAACCCGGCCCAATCGAGATAACCCCGGCCCTGGGCGCTCAGCATCAGGCTGTCGAAGAAAAAGAAGAGGAACTGGAAGATGAGAGCACCGACCACGGGCCCCACGATCGTTCCCGCGCCGCCGACAATCACAATCACATAGAGGAAGAAGGTCACCTTCGGCTCAAATGAGTTCGGGGTCACGTTCTGCTGCTCAATGGCGAGCAGCACACCGGCCAAGGCCCCAAAGGCGCCGCCGACCATGAGAGCCTGCAGCTTGTACAAGAAGACGTTCTTGCCGAGGCTCCGTGCCGCGTCCTCGTCCTCGCGGACCGCCCTGATGACGCGGCCCCACGGACTGCGGAGCAGCTTCCAGGTCAGCAGCAATCCCAGACCCACCAGCGACCACCCGACAAGCGTCACGAACAGCGCTCTTCCCTGAAAGACGAACTGGCCCCACCCGTATCGAGCTCCGGGGGAGAACGGGTTCAAAGCGAAGAAGTCGTTGGCAAATGACTGTATCCCGAACACACCGCCGGTCAGCGGCTCGGCAAACCCGGCCCTGGCCACGAGCCGCATGATCTCACCGATAGAGATCGTAACGATGGCGAGATAGTCCGCCCGGAGCCGCACCGTCGGGATACCGAGCAACAGCCCGAGAAACGCCCCGGCGAGCACACCGATCACGATCCCGAGCCATATGGAGCCGCCGGACTCGACGGTGATCGCGGTCCCGTACGCTCCTGCCATCATGAACGCCACGTGGCCGAAGTTGAGCAAGCCTGTGTAGCCGAATTGGAGATTGAGGCCGATTGCCGACAGCGCATAGGCCGCGCTCACAGGACCAAGTGCCGCCAGGAAGCCGTCGAAGAAGATGTCAACCCAGTTCATCAGCCGATCCGTTCCTTCGTCCCGAGAATTCCTTGCGGGCGAATCAGCAGCATCACAACGAGGAGGCCGAGCGCAACCGCGTTCTTCACATTGGCATCAATCCAGAATGTGCTCATCTCCACAGTGACACCAACGATAAAGGCGCCGACCATCGCCCCGAACGCAGTGCCAAGTCCACCGAGCACAACGGCAGCGAATATCAGCAACAGCAGCTTGAAGCCCATGTCCCATTGCACGGTTTCGGAAGCCCCCAGGAGGATGCCGCCCAACCCGGCAAGACCGGCGCCGACTACCCAGGTGACCAGGATCACTCGCTCCACATCGATCCCGGACGACTCGGCCAGATCGCGATTGTCGGCAACCGCCCGCATCGCAGTTCCTGTCTTGGTGCGCAGCAGGAACAGGCCGACACCGATCAAGACCACGATGCTGAGCACGATGATGAATATGTTCTTCGGAACGGTCTGTATGCCGAAGATGTGAATCGGCTGCTGGATCGCAAAGTCGGCGTACGTCCGCGGCTCCCCTCCGAACATGATATTGATGGCGTTGCGCACGGAGAACGAAAGTCCGATCGAGATCACAAGCATCGAGATGAGTCCAACCCGGCGCCGTCGCAACGGCCGCCACAGCACCGTCTCGTTGAGCCATCCAAACGCTGCGGTCAGCAGTATCGCTGGGATCGCGGCGATGACCAGTGGCCAGCCGGGGCCGATCGTGGACAGATGGAAGAAGTAGGCGATGACCGCACCCATCGTGACCATCTCACCATGGGCGAAGTTGACGAGCCCGGTGACCCCGAAGATCAGCGACAGACCGATCGACGCCATGGCGATGATCGCTCCCAGCTTCAACCCGATCACGAGCAGTTCCAGTAGGCGGTTGAGCGTGCTGACGTTGCCGGTGACCAGTCCCGGACCGAGATTGAAGCGAGCGGTCTTGTTCTGATTGGCACGCACGCTCAGATTGGGGAGTTCGGATCTTTCCGGGTTGGTAAGGGCGACCCCTTCGGGAAGGGTATCTGTCTCCAACCGGACCAGATAGGTCCCAGGACCGGGCACTGGCACTTCCCAATTGCCTGCTGTGTCCGACTCGGCGGTACCGACTGTCGCACCATCCATCTCTACCGTGATGGTGACACCGGCAACAGGTTCTCGGGCGTCGCCGTCGATCTTCTCGAGGGTGCCCTTGATCGTCTCCCCTTCGGCATTCGCAGCAATTGGGATCACGACGATCGCCAGCGTCGCGACCAGCAGAATCAGCAGGGCTCGTGTCGTAATGCGCAAGGTGCCGGGAGTCTAGGGCGGCATACCTCAACCTGCGCAACTGATGCCTGAGGGGACTGTCAGCCGGCGTCCTCGTTGGGCAGCAACTCCGTTAGGACCACCCGGATTCGGGCCAACGCCTCCCCTAGTTCTTTCCAGAGGACGTCGATTCCGTCTTCGTCCCCCACCTTGGCAGCCATCTCGATCTCGTAGGCGGCCTGTCGCGCCTGTTCCGCGGTCATCTGCCCGCTTGCACCCTTGAGCCGGTGCGCTACCCGACCAAGCGCATCCAGGTCGCCCGCGTCGAGTGCGGCGTTTCCCTCAGCCTCGAGTTCGGCTGACTCTTCGATGAAGATATTGATGATCTCGGCGAGAAAGGCCGGATCATCGCCAAACTGAGCCATCGCTTCTGCATGGTCGAAAACAACCACGTCGTCCTCCTCTGGTGAATCGGTGGTCACCGCTACAGCCCGATCATTGCCTGCGAGCTGCTCGACGGCAACGAACAGCTCCTCGGGCCGGAACGGCTTGGAGACATATGCATCCATACCCGCGGCAAGGCACCGTGCCTCGTCACCCGCCATGGCGTGGGCGGTGAGCGCGACGATTGGTATGTGCTGGCTCGATCCTGCCTCGAGGGCACGAACCTCGGTGGTAGCCCCGAACCCGTCAAGCTCCGGCATCTGGATGTCCATGAGGATGATATCGAATTCGCCATCGCGGAACGCGCTGACGGCTTTGCGGCCGTCGTCGACCACGGTGACATCGTGGCCGCGGCGCGCCAGCAGCCGGACCGCAAGCTTCTGATTGATCGGAGAGTCCTCGGCCAGCAGTACGCGGAACGATCGACGACGCTCTCTTAGCCAGTGGCGCGTGATCATCTCGGTGCTTTCGAGTCCCTCGACGGATACGATGGTCAATGCCTCAGCAAGGCTCCCTGGAGCCAATGGTTCAACGAGGTAAGCCTGGAAACCGAGTTGGCGATACCGGCTGGCACTCCCCCGCTGCCCCACTGCGACTAGTGCAATCGCCGGAATCCGGGCCATGATGCCGCTGCGACCGAGCTCCTCGGCACTCGCGATCGACCGACCGCTTGCGGCGAGCACCACTGCGTCGTAGCCCACATCGTCCGCCGCCATGCGGACCACCGCGGCTGCCACGTCCGGGACGACGCTTGCCGCCATTCCAGACCGGCCGATCGTTGTGGCGATCTGCAATCCCCGGGTTTCTATGTCGGCAATCACCAGGACGTTGGCGTTGCCACCACCTTGCGGCTCGATTGGTGAGATGGCGTCCTCATTCACGTGGCTGAGCCTTATCTCGAACGAGAAGACGCTGCCCTCGCCAACTGTGCTAGTGGCGTTCAGCCGGCCACCCATCATCTCGACGAGCTCAGAGGTGATGGCGAGTCCGAGCCCTGTCCCCCCGTATTTGCGCGACGTGCTCGAATCGGCCTGGGAAAACGCCTCGAAGATCGAATCGAGTCGCTCTTCGGGAATACCAATACCGGTGTCTGCCACGGCGAGTTTGACTCGATAGAACGGCGCTTCCTCCTCGGCGGCCGATACGCTGACAGTCACACCTCCGACGTGAGTGAATTTCACCGCATTGCCGATGAGGTTGAACAAGATCTGACGCAGCCTGCCTGGATCACCAAGGAAGCCGTGTGGCAGATCCGGGTCGATCTCCGCCCGCAGGCTGATTCCCTGCTCTCGCGCCCGCACCGACATGGTCCCGACGGTATCGGCAACGGTGTCACGAAGGCTGAAGGGTATGGACTCGAGCGAGAGGCGACCAGCCTCGATCTTGGCTAGATCCAGGATGTCGTTAATGAGATCGAGCAGGGAGTTGGATGCTTGCGACACCGTCATCAGATAGTCCCGCTGCTCGACGCTCAGCTCGGTGAGGAGAGCGAGATCGGTCATCCCCAGGATGGCATTCATCGGGGTCCGTATCTCATGACTCATGTTGGCCAGGAACTGTGACTTGGCGAGGTTGGCGACCTCAGCGGCCTCCAAGGCCGCGCGCAGCTCTTCAGCTGCTTTCTGGCGCTCGGTGACGTCGCGAGAGGTCACCTGGTATTCAAGCGGCAACCCGGTCTCGGAGTCCCGGACCAGCCTTGCGGTTCCCTCGAGCCACACGAAGTGACCGTCCTTGTGCAGCATCCGGTAGATCGCCTCCGAGGGTGTATCTCCCGTCGGCGTCACGAACTTCCGGTACGCCGCGGCTTCCGCCGAGTGGACCAGTCCGGTTGTGTCCATCTCAGCGAATTCCTCGGGCTCGTACCCGAGAACCGATGCCACAGCTGGCGAGACATAGGTGATTCTGCCGTAGGGCCCCCTACGTTCGATGATGTCTGTCGAGCTTTCGGCCAGCAGTCGGAAACGCTCTTCGCTCGACTTGAGTGCCTCCTCGGAGGCACGTCGCTCGTCGATCGGACGGCTGGTGATCACATAAGCGTTGACTCTGGGATCACCGAGTCGGTTGGTGCCGACCGACTCGAAGTATCTCCATCCACCGTCCTTGTGCCTGACACGGTGCTGGATAGCCGCTGTCGTGGATCCGCCCGGCGTGGCAGAGGCAGCCTCGAATATGCTGTCGACATCATCAGCGTGAAAGAACTCAACGGCCTCGCGGCCGACGATCTCATCAATGGTCCATCCCAGCAGTGTCTTGATCGACGGGCTGGCGAAACGAAATACTCCCCTGCTGTCGAGGGTGACGATCAGGTCCGAGGTAGCGTCGAGGATGACCTGCAGCCTGGTTCTGCTGCGTTCCAGTGCTCGCTCCAGTTGAGCCCGATCGGTGACGTCGGTGGCCACGCCGATGACGCGTCCTATACGTTGGTCGCCACGACCGGTGGGGCTCAGTGCCATTTGCCATTGCCGACCGAACGCGGCGAGCACTCCGGTGGGGTTGCCACCGTCGCGCGCCTGTAGGTACATCTCATCCCAACCTGGGATTGCCGAGAAGTCCCCGACGTGCATGCCGGCGAGACCACGATCGTCTACTCCGAGGTGGGTGAGATCACGCCCGCCGGAAAACACGAACCGACCCGCGGCATCGATCATGAACAAGACCATGGGCGCTTCGGCGATGGCGGCCTGCAGCGTGGCATCGGCAACATCAGAGCTGAGCTCGCTAGCGGTAGCAAAGGGGGCCAGCAATCTTGCAGCCACATCGATGAGCGGCTGCACGCTCTCGAGAGCATCGGGGTTGGCCCCCTCGAGAACGAGGGTACCGACCGTGTCGCCCTCGTGGCTCAGCGGCACACACAGCCGGTCGCCGTCGCTTCCACAAGGGCCGGGCACGCGGGCGGCAAGCACCCTGGTGATATCGGCGCTTTCGCCTGTGTCCCAGGCCATTCCCTCGGTGGCATAGGGTCGCACGAGGAATTGATCTGCCCGATTGGTCACAACCGCTCCGAGATAGCCACCATTGGCTCCGGCGATCAGGACCAGGTCGTGCAGCACATCAGCAAACATGTGTGGGCGGTCGACTGCGTCGAGAGCAGCCGATTGTGCTCGCACCACAGCCTCGGACACTGCCAATTGGCGCTGTAGCATCTCGGCCAGCGCGTCTGAATCGAAGCCGGATGGGCATTCGCTAACCGCCATTGCCTCTCTGTCGGCAGGTTGTGCTGATGGTTGAGCCTTGCCGCACGCATCGGCCAATTGTTATAGGCTTTTTCTTGCAGCCGTGCCCATCGGAGGAACCCCTGTGCAACTCATCGAATGTGTCCCGAATTTCTCGGAAGGCCGCAACCCCGACGTGATTGGTGCCATCACCGCAGAGATAGAAGCCGTCACGGGCATACAGCTGCTCGATGTCGACCCCGGCGTGGACACGAACCGAACCGTTGTCACTTTCGTCGGTGATCCGACGTCGGTGGCGGAAGCAGCGTATCGGGCAATCGTCAAGGCTGCCGCTCTGATCGACATGAGAAACCACCATGGGGCTCACCCCCGCATGGGAGCGACCGACGTCTGCCCATTTGTCCCGGTTGTCGGGGTGACGATGGAGGAATGTGTCGAGCTGGCCAGGAGTGTTGCGGCGAGGGTGGGCGATGCCGGTATCCCGGTCTATCTCTACGAACACGCCGCCCAGGCGGGTCGGCGCTCCCTGGCCGACGTGAGGCGCGGCGAGTATGAAGCACTGGCGGAGAGAGCTGATCGACCCGATCTTGGCCCGGACAGAAACGACACAGCTGGTGCAACCGCGATCGGCGCACGGGAGTTCCTGATCGCGTACAACGTGAACCTGAACACGACCAGTCGACGTCTCGCTCATGAGATCGCACAGTCGATCCGCGAGCTCGGAGCGCCACGCCGGGACGGAAACGGCCGCATCGTCAAGAACGACGATGGCGAGACCATCTACGAGCCCGGCCGGTTTCGGGAGTGCAAGGCAATGGGTTGGTATCTCGAGGACTATGGACGAGCTCAGGTCTCTATCAACCTGACCAACTACAAGGTCACCTCGATACAGGACGTGTTCGAAGCATGCGTCGCTGAGGCAGCGGAAAGGGGCATGCGGGTCACCGGCAGCGAATTGGTCGGACTTGTGCCAGAAGCGGCGCTGCTGGAAGCCGGTGACTATTTCCTCGCCAGACAGGACGAGACAACAGGCGTACCCGAAGCAGACCGCATCAGGTCCGCAGTGCTCTCCCTGGGATTGGCCGAGCTCGGGCCTTTCGATCCTGGCGAGAAGGTAATCGAGTACCGGGTGAGCCGGGGCAGGACCGGGCTCACCGCGCTGTCAACACGCGAGCTCCTCGCCGATATATCGTCCGATTCGCCCGCTCCCGGCGGTGGCAGTGTCGCCGCTCTGTGCGGAGCGCTGGCGGCGGCGCTGACCTCGATGGTGGCGGCACTCACCTTCAACAAGAAAGGGCGAGAAAGCACGCGCCAGGAGATGGAGACGTTGGGGAGATCGGCGCAGACGCTCATGGATTGGTTCCGCCTCGCCGTCGATCGAGACACCGACGCTTTCAACGCCGTAATCACCGCCGTCAGGCTTCCGAAGAGCACGGCGGTGGAGAAGAAGCTCAGAGACCGCGAGATGTCAGCAGCCGCTCTAGCAGCCGCCACCGTCCCGCTCGAGGTACTCGAGCACGCCGTAACCGCGCTCCAACTCTCGCTACGAGCGGCACGCGACGGCAATCCCAGCTCGGTGTCCGATGCCGGAGTGGCTGCCGCCTGTGCTGAGGCAGCGGCGTGGGGGGCATCGCTCAATGTGCGAATCAATCTCCCGAGCCTGGCGGCCGCGGATCAGGATGGCATCTCGAGCCGGCACGACGCGGCAATGGCGGAGATATCGACTCTCGTTGCCGATGTCCGCACAGCCGTCGATGCCACACTGGAGAGGTGAGCTACTCGCGGCTCCAGTCGGCTGCCTCGACCGAAGCTGCGAGACCATCGAGATCGGCTGCATTCGGTTCCGACTCCCACACCTGCACCCCGGCCAGGAGCTCGTGATACTTGGCCTTCTGCCCCTCGCGCACAACCGCGACAATGGGCTTGTCGTCCGCCACCACCTGCTGATACCGCTTCAGGATGGCGCGATGGATGGGCCGTTCGAGGTCCAGCTGGAACACGACACCGTGCGCCGCGTTCAGCATCTCACACTCGCTATTGAGAATCGGGCAGGAATGTCCTCCCTCAGGGCCGTGGCAGACCAGAACAGGATGACCGAGTCTCTCCAGGAAGCTCCGATCGAACTCTGCGTCGGCCGGGGTTACATCGAGGATCAGACCTTCAACATCATCTTTCGTCGGATCTTTCATCGGTCGCCTCCTTGACCTCAGGCTATCGGCACAACTTGGAATCGTCAGGGTCGAAAGTCACTATATATCTGAGTCTGCATCTGTCGCAGGAACTAGCTGGATCGGTCCCTGCCGGTCCGGCCTGATTCCCCGTATCGGCGTGTAGAAGTCGCGGATCTGATCCATGTCGTGTCGCAAATCACCGCTCGGCTCGAGGGTGGGCCCAAGACCGGCAAGCTTCCGCTCACCGTCGATGAAAGCCAACACTATCGGAACCCCGGCGCCTAAGGCGATGCGGTAGAACCCGGACCGCCAATATGGCACGGCGCTCCTCGTCCCTTCGGGAGCGATGGTCAAGGCCAGATCCTCCGAAGCTGCAAACGCCGCAACGACCTGATCGACGAGCCCTTGACCGGAGCCACGGCGTACCGGGATGACACCGAGCCTGCGCATCAGCGAACCGAACGGCCATCTCACCAGGCTCTGCTTGCCCACCACCCGGGCCCGGATCCGGAAGTGGTGCGCCACCCCAGGAAGACCACGAAGTCCCAGTTGGTAGTATGAGGCGCCGCGATCACCACGAACTTGTGCATCGCCGGCTTGGCACCGGCGAATCGCCATCCTCGAGCCTCATCAGTTTTGCCGCAAGCCACCCCATGCCCGAATGGTGCCCGCCTTTGGCCCGGACGGCAAGGTGTTTGTCCCCGTCACGCCGTCGGCCACTACGCTGGGGAGATGGCAACAGTCAGATGGGGCATTCTCGGGACAGCCAATATCGCGATCAAACAGGTCATCCCGGCAGTCTTACAGGCCGATCGATGCGAGGTCGTGGCCATCGCGTCACGTAATCAGCATCGTGCCGAGAAAGTGGCGGAGACTTTCGGGATAACCGGGCACACGGCTCGTACGGGCAGCTACTCAACGACGACGAGATCGATGCGGTCTATATCCCGCTCCCCAATCATATGCACGCCGAATGGGCCATATCGGCCGCCCGCGCCGGCAAGCACATCCTCTGCGAGAAGCCGATCGCACTGAGCTCTGCTGAGGCCGAGACGATGGTCAGCGCCGCCCGGGACAACGGCGTGATTCTGCGTGAAGCCTTCATGTACCAGTTCCATCCCGCCTGGCAGCGGACCAGGGAGCTCGTCGAGAGTGGCGAGATCGGAGAAGTCGTCGCCATCGACAGCTGGTTCTCCTACTTCAACGATGATCCCGACAATATCCGCAACGTGCTCGACTACGGCGGCGGCGGCCTGATGGATATCGGCTGCTACTGCATACACGTGTCTCGCCTGCTTTTCGGTAGCGAGCCCACCGCCATCAAAGCTGCCGTGAGGCGCGATCTCAGTTCGGCATCGACATCGTCACCTCAGGTGTGCTCGAATTCGGCGATCGCATCGCTACGTTCGGATGCTCTACCCGCACCGAGCCCGATCAGCGGGTCGATATCTATGGCACGAAGGGCCGGATCCGGATCGAGATCCCGTTCAACGTCCCGATCGATAGCCCCACGAGGGTCTTCGTGACAGCAGGCGGCGAACCTCCCGTAGCTCCGGCGACAATGACCCTCGAGTTCGAGACCGTCAACCAGTACACCCTCCAGGCCGAGGCATTCGCCGCAGCCGTCCTCGACGGAGCTCCGATGCCGGACACGGGTGCGGCCGCCGCCAACAACATCAAGGTCATTGAGCGAGTGTTCGCGGCGGCCGGGCCGTCCGGATGGACATAAGACCAGATAGACGGACCTCATACCCCTCGCAGATCGCCGTCTCGAGGACGCGCCGTCGATCGATCCGGGTACGATCAGAATCCGGAGGAGGAGAGCTTGGCAGCAATTCTCGGATTCGGTGGATACGCACCCCGAGCGGGTGATGACAAACGATGACTGGGCGGCCCTGATCGACACGTCAGATGACTGGATCACAACCCGGACCGGTATCAAGGAGCGACACTTTGCCGCAGACGACGAGGCAACCGTCAGATCTTGCGGCCGCGGCCGCACAGAAAGCGATCGAGGATGCAGGGCTCACCCCGGCGGACATCGACGAGATCATCGTCGCCACCGACACGCCTGAGGCGTACACGCCCGACACGGCCTCGTTCTTGCAACACCGTCTCGGATGCCGCGAGATCCCGGCATATGATCTCGGTGGCAGCGGTTGCGCCGGGTTCATCCAGGCGCTGGACGTTGCCAGGGCCAGGATGCTGCTCACACCCAGGACGATCCTGATTGTCGGGGTCGAGCTCATTTCCCGGCTGATGAGTTGGGAGGACAGGTCGTTTTGTGTCCTGTTCGGTGACGCTGCAGGCGCGATGATCATGGGACCGGGCGAGGGGAAGGCAGAGAACTTTCACGTTGTTGCCGGCACCGACGGCTCGCAAACGGACATCCTCACCCTGAAGACCGGAGGTACCCGCCATCCGTTCAACGCGGAGGCGCTCGCCAGCGGCGCCTACAACCACCTCGACATGGACGGTGGCCGGGTCTTCCGGGAGGCGGTTCGCCGCATGGCGGATCGGTGAACCGATGTGCTCGACACATCGAGAGAGCATCGACAACGTCTCGCTTCTCATTCCGCACCAGGCAAACAAGAGAATCATCGACGCCGTCGGGCACAAGCTGAGGATCGACAGTGAAGTCGGTGTACGTCAACGTGCAGGACTACGGGAACACCGGTTCTGCGACCGTGCCATTCGCAATGTGGGAAGCCATCAACAAAGGCCTGATCAGCAGCGGGGACCTGGTTGTGCTCACCGCGTTCGGAGCGGGTTTCCACTGGGCTGCCGCCGCGCTCCGGTTCACCTGAAGTCGCCGCCCGGCATCGCTCTCTCGAAACCGTCGAGGCCCCGGCATTCGGCACGCCGGCGCGTCCACGCTCCTATGGGGCCGATTCTGCCTGCTCGCGGAGCTGCCGCTTGATGCGAAACACCATCGATCCCATCCCACGCATCCGAAGCGGCGAAACTACCTCGTCCAGCCCAAGCTCGGCATAGAAATCATCGGGGAGCTCGAGTATCTCCGCGACAGTTGCAGCCTTCAAGCCCTTCAGCGAGGATCCCGGCAAAGCCACGGGTGGTCGGTGCTTCTGCAGGAGCATCGAACCACAACTTGACGATCATCGTCGGGACCGACATCTGCACGGAGAAAGAGCGGCGACTGGCACTCCTCGACCCGCTCGAAACGCCCGGAGTCGGCGAGCTCAGCCGGGAAGCTCAGGGAGACGACGTGAGTAGTCGAGCAGAGCCTGGAGCTTCACAGTCTTGGGAACAGCGGCGAACAGGCTGACAATTTGTGCAAGTTTCTCTGGTACTGCCATCGCTGCCGACGATAGACGAACCTGCTCGCCGTCGTTGGCGACGAATCGCCATGTAGGCAGTGACGCCACGGGTCTAGATTTAGGGGCTCGCCAACCGAAGGAGACGCCGAGATGTCCGATGTCGCACTGGACCCGGATCCAAAGTTTGCCGCCTATGCCCACCCGGAGGCTCTGGTGAGCACCGGTTGGCTTGCCGACCACCTCGAGTGACGACGGTCTGGTCGTGGTCGAAAGCGACGAGGACATCCTGCTGTATGAAACCGGCCATATCCCGGGAGCGGTCAAAGTCGATTGGCATACCGAGCTGAACGACACGTTGATCAGGGACTACGTTGAACTCGGACAAGTTCGCCGACTTGATGTCGGCAAAGGGCATCGCCCGCGATGACACGATCGTCGTCTACGGGGACAACTCGAACTGGTGGGCGGCCTATGCGATGTGGGTCTTCAAGCTCTTCGGCCATCCCGATGTCCGACTGCTGGACGGGGGTCGGCAGAAGTGGCTCGCCGAGTGGCGGGACATGACCACCGAAGTACTGGAGCGGCCCCGTACCGAGTACCCCGTGGTCGTCCGCAGAAACGACTCGGCCAATCCGCGCCATGCTTCGGGAGACAATCGAGCACGCCGAGGCGGGTCGACCCTCTCATCGATGTGCGCTCCCCCGAGGAGTACTCAGGCGAGCGCACGCATATGCCCGATTATCCGCAGGAAGGTGTGCTCCGCGGCGGTCATGTGCCCGGCGCCAAGAACGTCCCGTGGAAACGCGCCGCCAACGAGTGACGGCACCTTCAAGACGAGGGAAGCCCTCGAGACGATATACCACGACGAGGTCGGCCTCGACCAGAGAGACGAGGTCATCGCCTATTGCCGGATCGGGGAGCGCTCCAGCCACACCTGGTTCACCCTCACCTATCTCCTGGGGTTCGACAACGTCCGCAACTACGACGGCTCGTGGACCGAGTGGGGCAATGTGGTCGGCTTGCCCATCGAGAAGCCTTGAATAGCCGCTAAACGTGATTGCGGAGCATCAGCTCCTTCGGATGCGGCCGTAAGATAGGACTGCCGAAGCAGATACTCGATGTGGTAGCGCCGTGCCAGATGGACAAACAATGTGATCGGGACAATGAGCGGGACGATTCCGCTTCGGTAGTCGTCGATTGCCGTCCGAGCATCGTCCCGAGCCTGTTGCATCGCCTCTGTTCTTGAGGTAGCCGAGCATGTGCTCGAGCACGTTTGCATGTCGTCCTACGGTGGCTCTGGCTGGCCATGCCGTCCATGAACATCTGCTGGTATTCAGCCGCAAAGGCCGGCCGTGGTTGAGAGGCAGCATTCGCCACGAGCTGCCCGAGCCCCTGGTAGATGGCTTCATCGTGTACGCGAAGCAGCAGTTTCTCGGATGAATGGAAATCAACGATGGTGCCAATCGTCCATTCACCGGCGAAGACCGAGCGGAGACGATCAAAGGCAAAGACCCTCTCGATGAAGTTCTCCCGCAACACCGGATCATTCAGTCGTCCCTCCTCTTCCACGGGAAGCCACGGGTAGCGGCGGAGCAGCTCCGCTGCGAAGATCGCCGCGGCCCGTTGCGTTGGGTACGCCGTTGTGGTCGTATACCTTGACCCGCTCCATACCGCAGGAGGGCGACTTGCTCTTCAGGATGAATCCGCTGAGATTCTCCGAGTCGACAATGCCCGCCCGCCGCACCGCGTGCTGCTCCATCGCCGCAGTCCAATCGACTCCGTTCTTCGGATCGACGACCCTGATGCGCTCTCCATCTGCGACAAGCCGCACCGCAGGCCTGGGCACAGTCATACCCGCCTCGATCTCCGGGCAGATGGTCACATATTCGAAGAATCGCCCGAGCGTCTGTCGTGAGGTACCGCTGGTGGGCGTGCCCGCCGTTGAAACGAACCTCGTCGCCCGCCAGACACGCACTCAACCCAATCCTGATCCGATCGGTAGTCGATTCAGTCATTGGGACAACCAGCCTCGACACGGGAAGCAGCCGGTGCCGCCGGCCTGTGAGCAGCCGAACCGCGACAACGCCCATCATGCTGGAGACGATGGTCGCCGCGGGAGCGAGCCCACCAATTTGACCTCCAAGCACGACCGCGATCGTGACGGTCGTACCCGCCATGATGCGTGACACGGCCACCCTCCAGCCAATAATCCGCATCTGCCCGGTGTCGGTCCGACTGCGGATACGACCCACCGGCAGTGTGACGGCGACCGCTGCTCCGATCAGCAGCACCGACGCAATCGCCGCGAGTCCGGGTGGGCCGAGGCGCTGACCGAGCCCACCGTTGAGGTATGAGACCAACGCAATACCGCCGACCGCTCCCGCCGCCAAGACCGAGCTGCGGCGCGTGTTGCCATGGATCACAACGGCAACCATGAGCGCGGGGACCACCACTATCGCCTCGCCGCTGAATCCGAGCATGGCGCCGAGTGCAACAAGCAAAGCGGTATCGAATCCACGCCTGGGCAGGCCTACGGTCCCGGAGGTAAGTCGTACGGCAAGGAGTAGTCCAGCTCCCGCCAGCAACGACGGGCGGGCCAACGCCGAGAAGACAGCAGCGGGGACCATCGCCGCGGTTGCAGCCATGTTGTGATCGGGGTCGAGCTCGCGGGCGATGGCCCATGCGACGAACACCCCACCTCCGGCCACCCACCACGGAGTTGGCAGCGGCTCTTGCGCAACCAGGTTGTAGGTCCCGACGACAGCCGCAACAAGGCCAGAGGCAACGACGACGAGAATGTTCGAGCGATAGGCAAAGTCAACAGGGCGCCCGAGGGGTGACTTTGCGGAAAGGATCGTCGTAATCTTCATCTACGCGGCTATTCGGTGCCGAACCAGAGGACAGATGACCGACCCGGCAACACTCGCAGCACAGCAATTAGGGCGAATGCGAGGCATGAATCGCTCCTACCACGAGCGATTCTTCTCCGACATTCGTTTCACCAGCATCACGCTCGTGGTGCTGTTCGTCATGGGAGCGTGGCAAGTGCCGATCGCTTTCCTGCTGATCCCGCCGATGGCGATTCTCGGTGCCGTTCAGACCGCGTTCGATGCGTCCTACCTCATTTTCTCCCGACACTATTCGACTGTGCTCGAGCAGCACCTCAACAAGGTCGCTGGTGCCAATGTGCTGGTCGCCCATGAGATGGAGAGTGCCTATCTCTTCCCTTTGAATGAGCGCAAGATCGTCACCTTCGCTCCAGGCTCTCGGCTCACATGGTTCGGTTTCATGACGCTGTTCTATACCGGATTCGGTGTCGCCGCGTTTGGCTTCGGCCTGAGTCTCGGCTGGCAGACGCTCCAGTCGGCTGGTGGCGTGTGGCTCGCGGCCTATCTCTTTGTCCTGGGGTCGCTGTTGCTATCTGCGCTGGCCGTTGGCTCTTGGTGGTTCGTCGGTGGTGCAGGAGAACGGCGGTTGGCAGCGATAACAGCCAACGTCTCGTTGCAGGCCGGAGGTCGATCTTGATCCGGCGTCGCCTGGTAACGATCCCGCGCACGTTCTTGCTTTGGATGGTTCTGACGGTGACATTTCCGCTCCTGGTGTTCATCGCAGCCCCTGTCGACCTGAGTCGAAGGATCGTTTTTGGCAAGCCGTGGATCGCCACCAGGCTGCTCGTCATGGGTTGGGTCTACCTGACTGCCGAGGTCGGAGTGATCGTCGTAGCCGGGGCACAGTGGCCGCTGTCTTTCCTATTCCCGGGCCGGGCCGCGGCGATGAGGTGCGAGTGGAGCTACTCGCTCCAAACCTGGTGGGTCAACACGATCATGGCCGCCATGAAGCGCGTCTTCCGGCTCGAGTTCGTCGTGAGCGGGTCCGAGGTGGTGCCGCCGGGGCCGATCATCGTGCTGTTTCGCCACGTGAGCATCATGGACAACCTTCTCCCCCACGTCTTTGTGTCCCAGCCATATCGGATCCGCCTCCGCTGGGTGCTGAAGAAGGAGCTCCTCGCCGACCCGGCACTGGACATCGGCGGAAACCGGATGCCCAACTACTTCGTCGACCGGGATGCGGATGAACTCGGAGACCGAGCGTGCCAACATCGCCAGCCTCGCTGCGGGGATCAGCACCGAGCGAAGGGATCCTGTTGTTCCCCGAAGGCACCCGGTTCAGCAAGAGCAAGAGGCAACGTCGCATGGCAGAGCTCGCAGACTCCGACCCGGAACTGCATGCCTTGCTCGCCGACCGGGACAACGTGCTTCCGCCCCGAACCGGCGGTGTATTGGCACTGCTCGACACCGGAATGGACGTCGTCGTTGCCGCCCACACCGGCTTCGAGGAGCTACGCGGTATCAAGGAGATCTGGGCCCGGGCACCCATTGGAAGGACGATCTCAATTTGGTTTCGGCGCTATCGAGCCGGTGAGATCCCTGCTGGGATCGAGGCGAGAAAGCAATGGCTCTATGAAGCATGGGCCTGGGTGGCGGACGAGGTCGAAGCGCTATCCGGACGCGGGCGCCTGGGCTGACGCCGCGGTAGCCTGGAGCACCAAGCAACCCGACCTGAGGTGACCAACGTGCGTGCCCCACTCGATCCCCCCGAAGTACTGCTGCTCGGCCCGGGACCGTCCAACCCGGACCCGGTGGTCAGCAGGGCAATGGCCGCTCCGCTCGTCGGACATCTAGATCCATACTTCCTGACCGTCATGGAGGAGACGATGTCGGACCTGCGGATGCTGTTCCGCACCGACAATCATCACACGATCCCGATCTCATCGACAGGGCACCGGTGGCCTCGAAACGATCATGTTCAATCTCGTCGAGCCCGGTGACGAAGTGATCGTGGGTGTCATCGGTCACTTCGGACAGCGGTTGTGTGAACTCGCCAGCGCCGCGGGAGCGATCGTCCGCCCCGTCGAGGTCCCCTGGGGCGAGGTCATAGACCCGGCCCAAATCGCTGCGGAATTCGACAACGGCCCCGCCAAACTGGTTGCCCTGGTGCACGCCGAGACATCGACCGGCGCCGCCCAACCGCTCGCCGATATCGGACGCATCGTCCGCGAGAACGATTCACTATTGATGGTCGACGCGGTGACCTCCCTCGGCGGGATGGACGTCGATGTCGAAGGCTGGATGATCGACGCTGCCGGCTCGTGTAGCCAGAAGTGTATTGGCGCCCCTCCCGGATCCGGGCCGATAACCGTTGGGCACACGTGCTATCGATGCCATCAAGCGTCGAACCTCGCCCGTTGCCAGCTGGTACTTCGACATCGAGCGACTCTTCCGGTATTGGGGTGAGGAGGGAAGCACTCAGCCCGCGCCTTCCATCACACCGCACCTGTGGCCAACATCTACGGATTCCGTGAGGCACTCCGGCTGATCCACGAGGAGGGTATGGAAGCCCGATTCGAGCGGCACCAGGAGGCTCACAACCTGTTCGTTGAACTGGTCGCTGGAATCGGATTCGATCTGTTCACTCCCGCCGATCACCGGCTCCCCATGCTCAATGTCGTCAACATCCCCGATGGGATCGATGATGCCGGAGTGCGCAAGGCCATGCGCGAACGCGGCATCGAGATCGGTGGTGCGTTTGGCCCGCTCGCCGGCAAGGCGTGGCGGATCGGCCTGATGGGCACCAACGCAACCGTGCCGGTAGTGCATCGCCTCATCGACAACCTCAGCGAGGTCGTCGGCCGCCGCTCCTAGACAGGTCTCAGCGTCGGATAGTCAAGATCCCAGATTTCGTAGTCGAGTGCTGCGTCGATCTCTTCGCATGTCATGTCGAGCCCGACACCGCTCTCGCATGCGTCTATCGCAACGGCTCGGGCGATGACCCGGCTTATCGCTCGAAGATCTGCAATGGGTGGATATAGCACGCCCTGTGCGAGATCCTCTTCGGAAACCATCGCCGCAAGTGCCCTGGCGGCCGCGGCGAACATGGAATCGGTGACCATGCGGGCTCCGGTGACGATTGCACCGAGACCGATGCCGGGGAACACGTAGACATTGTTGCCTTGCGATACCCGCAAGCGTCTCTCCGTTGTGCACCACCGAAGGGAATGGGCTTCCGGTGGACATGAGGGCACGACCATCGGTCCACGCAAAGACATCCTCAGGGATGGCCTCCGTCTTGGCCGTCGGGTTCGACAAGGCCATTACGACCGGACGGTCCACATGGGCTGCCATCGTCCTGATCAACGACTCCGAGAACGCTCCCGGCTGACCGGTAGTCCCGATGAGAACCGTCGGCTTGACCTTCTCGAGCACGGTGTGCGCATCGGATCCCCCGTGCAAGCCGGCACGGGCAGCCAGCTCGGAAGGCCACGCCAGGTCACACTTGTGATCATCCAACCCCTCCCTGTCTAGCGTGACCAGCCCGGTGGAGTCCATCATCGTCAATGCCCGATACAGGTCCTCCCCGGTCACTCCGGCAGCTTCAAACTCGTGCCGCAGGTGTCGGGCGATTCCAACTCCCGCTGCGCCTGAGCCCATCAGCATGATCCGCTGGTCCGACAGTTTGGTCCCGGTGGCGCGGCAAGCCGCCAGGATCCCGGCGGTAATCACGGCCGCGGTTCCCTGAATGTCGTCGTTGAAGCTCGGGAGCACATCGCGGTAGCGATCGAGGAGGATGAACGCGTTGGCCTTCTTGAAGTCCTCCCACTGGAGCAAGCGCCTTTGGCCAACGACGGGAAACGGCATCAACAAACTCGTCCACGAGCTCGTAGTACTCATCGCCACGCAGTCGCGGGTGACGCCAACCGGCGTACAGTTCGTCATTGAGTAGGCGCTCGTTGTCGGTGCCGACATCCAGGCTGATCGGCAACGTATACGCCGGGTGAATCCCGGCCCCGAGCGTGTAGAGAGCCAGCTTGCCGATGGGGATGACCATTCCGCCGACACCTTGATCGCCGAGACCGAGGATGCGCTCGTTGTCGGTGACCACGATCAGTTTCACGATCTCATTGCGGGTGTGGCCGAGTACTTCGAAGATTCTGCCCTTGTGATCGGGTGTGATCCACAGCCCGCGGCCACGGCGGAACAGGTGGCTGTACCCCATCGCGGCGGTGCCGACGGTCGGGGTATAGACGATCGGAAGTAGCTCTTCAATGTGGCCGGCGAGTACTTGATAGAACAGGGTCTCGTTGCGGTCCATGAGACCGGTCATCGAGACATACTTCTCCAGCGCGTTGTCCCCGCGGTCCTCGAGGTGCTCGTAGGCTCTCTGCGCCTGATGGACACGATCTGTCGGGTGATACGGGAGCATCCCGTCCAGCTCGAACAACTCCCTTTCCTCTTTGGTGAAAGCAGTGCCTTTGTTCAGAAGTGGGTCGGAGAGCATGCCCGAGCCCCGCTTCCACACGTCGGCCATGATCCACTCGCCATCTTCTGTAGCGCTCGATGCGGTACTTCATACATCCTCCGGAGCCGCTAAGCCATCTCTAAGCGTGCGCTGGCGCTTCGTATCGCGCTAGGGCCATATGTCACCGCGTCAGCTGCGATCATGTCCGCATGACAGCGATCCAGGACACCTACCCCGACGAATTCGCCCACTGCTTCGGGTGCGGAAGCTCAACGAGCACGGGCATCAGATCAAGACCCACAGAGACGGGTGAGCCGCGCCGATGACCGTTCACCAGCCGGATGCGGTATACACCGGCGCCGCCGAATTTGCATACGGAGGGCTGATCGCCAGTCTCATCGACTGCCATTCGGCGGGCGCCGCGGCCATCTTCTGGATGCAGGCACAACGGCCTGGTCATCGGTCAAGACCCGACACCACGCTTCGTGACTGCCCGGCTGGAGGTCGACTACGTCGCTCCGACTCCGCTATCGACGATGCGGTTCTCGGCACAGCCGATGAGATCGGCGACCGCAAAGTCATCGTTATCAGCGAGCTATCCGTCGAAGGGACAGTCACCGCCAGAGGCCGGGCAGTGATGGTGCGGATCTCGCCAGACACGTAGGCGCCGGTGTAGCGCTCAGTCGATCTCGAACTCGACCTGGATCGAGATCGCGACCGCCAACTCACCGGTCTCGATCGGGGCCGCTGCTGCGGTCTCCATGGCCATCGCTCGCATCGGCGGCAGCGGGCCACGCTGGTGCTGCTGCTCGGACATCGCGACAACTCCACCGACCTCGACACCGGCCAGCGTCGCCAGTTGCTTCGCCTTGCCACTGGCGTCTTGCCAGGCACGGCTGCGCGCCTCCTTCTCCAACACAGCCGGGTCCCTGTGGGCAAAACGCAGGACCGGACAATCACATGTTCCGAGCCGGCCGCGGCGGCTACATCGATGATCTCGCCTAGCCGAACCATGTCTTCGATCTCGACCTCGACGATGTTGGTAACCCGGAAGCCGGTAGAGCCGGGACCCCTGCCGATGGTCGTACTCGGGATTGATCGTATATGAGGTGGTCTTCAGCTTGGCATCGCCGATCTCGTCTGTCCCGCAACGAGTGCATAACGGCGTCCATGGCGCTGGAGGCTGTTGCTCTTGCCTCGGCAACCGAGCGACGCCAGAACCTCAACCCCGATGTCGAGAATCGCCAGGTCGGGCGGGGCGGCGGCGGTTCCGATCCCGGATACCGAGATGGTCTGGTTCATGGGTCTCCAGTCTGGATGGACACCGAAGCGTACAACGCCGTCATTAATTGGGTAGCGTGCTGGTGATGCGCCGTGCCGTACCGCCCGTTGTGGATCGCGTTCGCTTTGCTGGCAGCCTTCGGAATCGTGTCTCTGATCGGCCTCAACGGCTGGGGACAACCGGCGGCCAACGAACAAGCGGTCGGCGAGGTTTCCCGGTGGTGCGAACGTGTCAGCGGCGGATTCTTGCGGGAACCGGTCAACACATTGGGCAATCTCGGCTTTGTCGTATCGGGTCTGGCGATGCTCTGGGTGCTGGGACGGGATGAGGTCACAGAGCGCCCCATGTCACGAATCCGCATGATCGGGTTGACCACGATCTCGCTGCTCTATGCGGGGGCCACCGTTGTTCCTCGGCCCCGGCTCCATGGTCATGCACGGAACGCACACGTTCTTCGGGGCGTGGCTCGACAACGTCTCGATGGTTGGCATACATCACCATTCCATGGCTGCTCAACGTGTCCGTGTTGGGCCGCTGGCGGGACCGCACGCATGCTGAAGGTCTATGGGGCCATCGTGGTCGGTATATGCGGCCGGGTACTGGTTAATTGCACCGGATCTCGGCATCGGGTTCGAGCTGTTCCGGGTGTCGATCCCGCTGTGGCTCGATCTCAGAATTCGTCTACCGCTTCTGGTCGCCGACGACCCGCTGGGCGTCGGGATTCCTCGGTTTTGCCGTTGCAGCAGCGTTCGGAATCACCCCTGTCGACATGATCAACAACATCGGCGAGTACTGGTGGTGGCCGCTGTTCTGGCTGCCCGGGCTACTCGCCACCAACCCTCCGCCTGCTCGCAGGACATACACTCCCTGGTTCTACGCCGGCACCGGATCCTTCCTGCTGGCCTATGCGATCTGGCAGACTGGCAAGGCCGGTCAGCCGTGGTGTCATCCAGATTCGTTGATGCAGGGACACGCGATATGGCACCTACTCGGCGCGGTGGCGACATGGAGCTTCTTCAGGTTTCTCCGCGCGAGCAGAGGCTCCGCACACCGCACGACGCAATTCCCGAACTGATGCGAGACGAATAGGCCGAGGGGCCGAGACGCGGACTATGCCCGGTGGTCACGGATCCCTCGATGATGCCTGCCGTCACCGCATCTGCAGCTCGCGATGATGCCGGCGCAAGTCGAATAGCCCGGGTTGTATTCGATGACGATGCCCCCGTTGGCGAGGGTCAGCGTGTAGGTCTCTCCACCGAGCACACCCTGGTCGAGCCCATCGATGATTTGTCGCAACGCAACCTCCCAGTGATACACCTGAGATGCAACGACGAGGCTCGGAGCGAGCTCGGACTGGTTGGCCTGGTTGCCGAACCACACCGCATCATTCTCGGCGGCTACGCCAACGGCGCCGACAACCATCTGGGCGCTGCCGGTGAGCACATCGGCCCCGGCTGCAACGTGCCGCAGAGGCCGCCTCGGCGGCGAGACCGAGATCACTGAAGGACCCGATGTAGGTCGGTCAGTACCGTCACCGTTGGGATCGGTCGCATTCACGCCGGCGGTGAACCCGTTGATGTATAGAGCTGCGTCACCGACCTCGAGGGGACCGACTATACCGATGACGTTCGCTCTCGGTGAGCTGGGCTGCGACCGTGCCCATCACATATCCGCCCTCATCGGCCGCTACCTCGTATGCGGAGACGTTGGGTAGGTCGAATGTATCGGCCGCCGTGCCCCAGGCGAACGCGACGTTGGGAAATTCCGGTGCGATGGCCGCGAGCGAAGGTCCGTATTGCGAGCCGTGGGCGATGACGAGGTCGTACCCTTCTGCGGCGTAACTGCCGGATGGCCGCCTCTGCGTCTGCGGTGACAAACAGCCCGTCGGAGATGTCGACGCCGACATCGCCACGTTCGGCTGCGATCACATCGGCGGCGTCCACGATGCTCTGGGTGAAGGCGAGATCATTCGCAGCACTCGGGGCGACGATGCCGATACGGAAATCGGCGTTGCCACCCGAAGGGACCGCATAGCCGACCTCGAATTCGACACTGCGTTCGAGACCGGCGACAGATTCGGAACCTGTTGATCCGGCTTCACCACGAGCATCGACTGCGAGCCGCTCCGCCGGCAACACCTTGCCCGATCAGGTAGTCCGCACCTCTTCAGCACGTTGCAGACTGATTCGCTGGTTCTCTTCTGTGGTCCCGGCAGCATCTGTATAGCCGACCATGGTCACAATCGGCCCGTCATAAGCCAGCATGATCTCGGCAGCACTGTCGAGGATCCGTTTCTGAAGTGGGATTGAGGGAGATCTGCCCGCTTTCAAAGATGATCGGAGTGACTGCGGTCACCCGATTGAGCTCGGTGGCGAGGGCGGCAGCACGATCGGCGGTCTCGGTCATGTCAACAACTTGTGAGATTCCGTCGACTGCCTTTACGGCCAGCGATCAGTTCGGCCGATCCCGCCTCAGGGGTGACGCCGGTGAGTGTGGCCACTCCCCCGGACACGGAAACGTTCACCTTGTCGAATCCCGCCGCGGAGATCGAGGCGAGAGCGGCAGCCCGCAGGTCGTCGTCGAGCACCGCCACCGACAGCCCACCGGCGTCGATCGGTGTCGTGCCGGCCAGTGCCTTTGCGGCGCCGATTGCCGCAGTACGGTCGGCTTCCGAGTTGACGGAGCCGGTGAGATAGATCGTGCCGGTGCGCTCTTCAACGGTCACCCCGGTAAGACCCATGCCGATGACGACCGCTCGGATCTGTGCGGCTGCAGAGCTCTGCTCGCTTGACCCGGCAAGTGTGGTCGTGCTTATGGAGGTCGTCGATGACCCCGTGTCTCTGTCGTTGAAGAGCAGGTACCACACGGCAAGTGTCACGGCCGTCAGCGCAATCAGGATGGCGACAACCGGAAACAGCCACCTACGGTTGTGCACCGGGTGGTGCGGCCGCATCTTCTCCAGGTCCCGCATGGCATCGTGGGCCGCTTGACGTCGATCCGCACGCATCCCGGCGATGGCATCCGACTCGACGGCAGCGGCGGCAGGCTTCACTGCAGACTGTTCCCTGCGGACCCTCGTTGCGGCCAGATCATCGTCCCGTGAGCGATAGGGGGTCTTCTCCGGCAGCAGCAGGTCCGGATCCGACTCCTCGTGCTCATCCGTATGGGGCGCCGCGGTCTCTTCTGGCACAGATTGAGGCTGGGAATCGTCTGGAACGGGTTGAGCGTCTACATGGGGCCGGGGCGATGGCATGAGGGGCAGAGCCGACTCCGCAGATGGTGCAGGCTCCTCGTCGATCGGAGGCGGAACGGACGCGACCGGTGGAGGTGGTGGCGGTGGGGGTGGTGGCTGGTTGGGGGCAACGGTCTGGTCGAGACCGGGGCTCATGATCCGGGACCTCAGCTGCTCACCTACCGAGCGAGGCTGATGCTCATCTGCGGCCAGGTCGGCATTGGGGACGATCACAGGAGGGACCACGGGTGGACGATCGACCTCCGAGCTGACCTTCGTCTTCAGGTTGGTCAGCTCTTCCCTGTTTGCGGTGAGCTCGTCGAGCAGCTTGTTGCGGACTTGCTCATCCTTGGTGTCGCGCAACAGATCCCACAGCTCGTGCTGACGCTCGGTCAACGCGACCAGTCGGGCGACATCGTCATCGCCGGCACGGCTATCGACGACAGGATCGTCCGCCAAGCTGCAACCCCTTCATGGTGGTCAAAGGACCTGTTCTGTTCATATCGACCGTAGGCCTGCTTTTCTGAAATCAGCAAGGGGCCTTTGAGTCCACGGTAGCGTCACGCGTTTTGCCCGATCCGTCAAGACGATCACCTTCTGGCCGCGATCATCTCTGCCGCTATTGTCGTCCTCGTTTGCAGGAAGGACTCATGAAGTGACACCGGACGAAGCCGTCACTCAGGTGACCGAAGCTTTCATTGGCAACATGACCATCGAGCATCGGGACCCATGGGAGTTCTTCGATTGGTCGTACAACACCTGGGGTTTTCGACAGGTACAGTCACTGCAGGCGGGGTTGCGAGAGGTGCTGGCCCAGGAGAATCCAAACCCGAATCATCTCGAACAGGCCGTCAGGATCACCAAGGTGATCTTCGCCACCACCGGGGTCCCGTTCAACGAGAACGCCCACGGTCTGGGGCAGGCCAGCGCTGAGGTCTTTCGCAGTTCGATACGAGCGATCGTCTAGCAATTGAGGCCGGCATCGTCACCGGATCTGCCCGGAATACCGTAGAGTCGGGATTCGTTGATTGCATAGAAGCCAACTAAGGATCTCGCCTCATGACAAGCCCCATAATCAAGACCGAGGAACTCGGCTTTCCGTGGGTCGGATTGGACCCATTCCTGATGACGGTCCATCACGTCGATCACTACCCGTCCGGCAACGAGCTACTCGGTCCTGTTGAGCCACTGGATGGTCGCCGCATCGGCTCGGACTTCTCTTATCTCAATGGCTGGTCGATGTACCACGGCGATGTTGTGCCGGGCTTCCCTCAGCACCCGCACCGTGGCTTTGAAACCGTGACCGTCGTCCGGCGTGGCTACGTGGACCACTCCGACTCGCTTGGGGCGACTGCCCGCTACGGCGGCGGGGACGTGCAGTGGCTGACCACCGGGTCGGGCATCCAGCACTCCGAGATGTTCCCACTCATCGACGAGAACGGGGACAATCCCCTCGAGCTTTTCCAGATCTGGCTCAACCTCCCTCCCGCATCGAAGATGGTGCCCGCCTACTTCGCGATGCTGTGGAGCGAGGACATTCCGACGATCGCAGGAGCCCCCGGTGTCACAGTGGACGTGATGGCGGGTGAGATCGATGGGATCCGGCCACCCGCTCCTCCCCCCGATTCATGGGCATCCCGGCTCGATTCTCACCTGGGCATCTGGTTCATCCGGCTCGATCCTGACGCCACATGGGACCTCCCTAAGGCGCCGGCCAGGGTCAACCGGATGCTCCATTGCGTTGCGGGCGACAACGTCCTACTCGCAGGCACACGCGTCAGCAAGGGTATCGGCGTCCAGGTACGCCCAGATGTCCCGGTGGTTCTCGAGAACCATGGCACCCCCGCCGAATTCCTGCTCCTCCAGGGCACACCGATCGGTGCCCCCGTCTTCCAGATGGGACCGTTCGTTATGAACACACCCGAAGAGCTGCGTCAGGCGTTCGACGACTACAACAGGACCGGCTTCGGTGGCTGGCCCTGGTCGACACGTAGCCCGGTACACGCCCGCACCGAGGGGCGTTTCGCTCTCCACGCCGACGGCAAGATCGAGCACCGCGAGATGCAGAAGACGGACTAGACAGTCGCCAGCCCTGGTTCAATGGCTGACGGAGCTCCGCGCCTCGCCACACCGGGCGATTGAGATCGCGCGCGAGCAGCCGCCTTCTGCTGGCGTGGACTACCGAATATGGCCAGGGGCGGCAAGAACAGCGGTCACAGCACCGGCAATCCCGCCTGCAACGGCACCAACGATCGCACCACTGCCCTTGACCCCGATCAGCCACGCCACAACAACAACGATGAGGGCAACCACAACACCGAGTGCGGCACCGAGCACCGCGATCGCGGGAAGATTGTTCTCCACCGTGTAGATGTCTGTGTTGTCACCGGTCGAACGCGCATATACGTCCATTTGCTCATTGTTCCGCAGCGGGATCGGGCGCAATAGGCGCCAGGGGGCTCAGAGGTATCACCCCAGAGTCCCGATTCTGGGGACCAAACGGCCCGGCTATCGGCACGCAGCCGACCGCGCCCAGGATCCGCAACCGCGGCCGGTTTTCGTTGCCACCCAAAAGCGAGCTCGCCCTCCCGGTGATCGGGAGGGCGAGCTACCCGCGGGCTGTGCGGGGATCGGGAGAGCTATCCGCCGCCATTCCCGTGACTCTGAAGACCGCCGCCGTCGAGTGCGGCATCTTGCTCGACAGTGATCTGACGGTTGTTGCCCGGAGAATGGCTGTCGTCAACGCTCGCAAACCAATAGCCACCACCAATGCTGATCGCCGCCAGCAGTAATACGCCTGCCCAGGCAAAGCCACGCCTGCTCGGTGTTACAGAGGAAGCCTTGTTTGGGGCGCCGCTCACAACTCGATAGGAGCGGGCAACACCCCTACGGTTCAACAGCATGTGAGCGATGGTGAGGATTGCAATGGTGATACTCGACCAGACATGGAGGCTCAGCCAGGTTGCCCGGGTGGCACCGAGCAGTGTCTCGGCGCTGGTGCCGGCACCGTGACCGATCCAAAAGTATGGGATCAACGCTGTCAAGGCAGCCCAGGTCCAGCCAATCGGGAGCGTCGACGAGATAATCGAACGGATGACCAGGCGGCGGCGGGGCCAGTTGTGCTTTCGCCTGTTGTTGGTTGTCATGGCAGCTCCTTGCGGCGTTGCTGCAATTCCTCGCAACGTCAACAGCAATGTGCCACAGCAATGTGTAGCTTCCGTGAAGGTGCGATCGTGATTCTGTGTCGTCTCGTTGCTGCAGCAAGCAGTGGACCCGGGTGTCGGCGCGGCAAGCCGGTTCCTCGAGAATGGCGCTTTCAGGCCGCATCCACCGGTCGACAGTGACGCCATGAAGACACGACTGCGTCCATCATTCATCGCAGACGCTCTCACGATCTCGAGAGCGTTGCTCGCCATTCCCCTCTTCTTCGCCGCCGGGACCGGATGGCTCGAGCCGGTCGCGGTGATGCTTGTCGTGGCTTGGTGGACTGACTTCTTCGATGGGCGACTCGCTCGCAGTGCGCCTGCTCAGACCCGTATCGGCTCATGGGACCCCATCGTCGACGCAGCTGTTGGGACTGCTGTGCTCGGTGGTCTCGCCATTTCAGGTGCCGGGCTCCCGGTAACGGTAGCGGGTGGTGCGGTGCTGGCTCTGTATCTGTTCGGTCGCAACCCCGCCTGGTGCATGCTGCTTCAGGCGATTGCCTATGGTGTCCTGTTCGAACGGTTGGCGGGCGAAACACCCGTCTTGCTCGCTCTTCCTTTGGTCACCGCGATCACCATCCTCGTGCTCAACCGGCGTCGCCTATTCGGCGAGCTGATCCCGACGTTCTTCTCCGGTATCGCCAGTGTGCGTCTCACCCCGGAATTGGCCCGGGACGGCTTGCGCTAGCCGACCCGCTCCACGGCTGTCGCCGATGAACCGATCCGAACTCGTCGTGACATCGACTGTTGCAGTTGATATCTTCGGAGGTGGACTCGAGGAGGTAGCACATGTCCAAGAAGATCCTGATGCTGGTCGGTGACTTCGTTGAAGATTACGAAGTCATGGTCCCGTTCCAGGCGTTGCTGGCGGTCGGTCACGAAGTGCACGCAGTGTGTCCCAACAAGTCGGCTGGCGATTCGGTGCGCACCGCCATTCACGATTTCGAGGGAGACCAAACCTACAGCGAGAAGCCCGGTCACAACTTCGCCCTCAACGCCACATTCGACGAGATCAACGAGAGCGACTACGACGCCCTGGTGATCCCGGGTGGTCGCGCTCCCGAGTACCTCCGCCTTACCCCGCGGGTGCTGGAGATCACACGGCACTTCGCAGAGACAAACAAGCCAATCGCAGCCATCTGCCACGGCCCGCAGATTCTCGCTGCCGCCGGGGTGCTCGGTGGTAGAGAGTGCGCCTCCTACCCCGCAGTGGGCCCGACCGTGACCGGCGCCGGTGGCGACTATCAGGACATCCCCGTCGACCAGGCTCACACCGAGGGAAACCTGGTGACAGCACCAGCATGGCCGGCACACCCGGCCTGGATCTCGCAGTTCCTCGACCTGCTCGGCACGAAGATCATGACCTGATCTACCGGGTGTGGCATCCGTCAGCTGATCTTTAGGTGACGTAATCGCAGGACCATGTGGGCAAACAAGCCTGCACCGAGGGCGATGAGAAGCGAGACGGCGGCCACCGGGAGAGTCATTGGGGATGCCCACACACCCCACACGGCCTCGGTTGCGGCCACGACAATGCTGCCGACGACGATGAGGCCACCCCCCAACAACACCCATTGCCGTGGCCGCTCGACAACAGAAGCCAGGACCAGGGCCAGGCAGCCAACCCCAAGGACTGCGACGCCCAACCTGATCACATTGTCGATCACCGGAGTATGCAGGCGCCCGTCGCCTGCCGGCAGGGTGATCGCGGCCGCGACGGCCCCGGCGCCGGCGAACGTGGCCGCCAGGCGCAACCTGGCTGCAACGATTCGTCGCGGGCTACGTACCAGCTGGAACACAAGTAGCGCGATGCCGCAAGCAGCTGAGACCAGGGCCACACGATGCGACGTCGGGAACTCGGAGAAAGCCAGCCCTCTGATGAGCACGGCCAGGCCCAACACGGCGTCTGCTGCTGCCGCAGGCAGAGCCGTCACCTCGCCTCTGCTCAGCCGCCACCAGATCGCCATCGGGATACCCCGAAGCTGCCGGGCCACCATCGGCCATCCCGGACGGTCTCGTGACATTGCCTCCCAGTCGGCCGCCTGCTCTCGAAGCATTGCGTCACGTGCCATAGGCTCCATACCCCAGGTGACGATGCGATCGATGACCAGCACGAAGCGCCCGGCCCAGGTGGCCCGTCCTTCGTAGCCGGGCCACGTCACAGGGATTCCAACGTTCGCAGGTGGCGATCGTTCCAGGAGGGTTCGAGGTCCGTCATGGCCTGACGTGCTGCGGCGACTCCGTTGTCGGTTACCCGGTAGTACCGGCGAGGTTGCCCGGTGATCAGGCGCGCCGGCAGCTCGTTGTTCACCAACCCGTTGCCGCTGCGACGTCTCACCCATCCCTCCTCCGCCTGCTCGACCGCTCGGAAACTGTCTGGGCGTACTCCAGATTGTGGAGGCTGGCGACGATCCGTGCAACTAGAGACCCCCGGACGCGGTTCAGGTTGCGCCGACGGTGCCTCGCCCACCGAGCGCCCACACTCCGGCGATGAGCGTACCGACCACGACAAGCGGCAGGAGAAACCACCGGCGGCAGATTGCGACCGGCACCTGCACTCGCTACCACTCCTCGAATCGATTTCTCGTTGGCGGAGTCTAAGCACGGGTCCACGACCGATCGGCTCGACAAACGTAGATTTGGCTAGACACCCGGCTCACGGACGCCCGAGACGTACCCTGCTTCCGGTCGCCTCAGTGGCTGACTCGACCCACCAGCGTTGCTTGTGCCAGCAAATGGCCCTCGAGCGCGTCCAGCACCTCTTGTTTGCTCGCTCCTGCGGCCAGGTCGAGCTCCGTGTCGAGGGCATATATGGCAAAGAAGTAGCGATGAGTGCCACTCGGAGGGCACGGCCCACCGTACCCCGTCCGACCCCAGGAGTTGTTGCCACCGACGCCAAGGTTGCCCACAGACTCGGGGATGGTCTCTCGAGGCGCAATGTTGAATGCCACCCAATGATCCCATACCCCCACCGGAGCATCGGGGTCGTCCATCACCAGGGCCAGGGACACGGTGTCGGTGGGGACGTTGGCGATGGCGAGCGGCGGTGAGATATCGCTCCCTTTGCAGGTATAGCGATCGGGGATGGTGCCCGCGTCTGTGAATGCCGATGATGTCAGTTCCATTCCGTTCTCCTCGTTCGTCGGCGCCACAGTCTCCGGGCGGGTAACTCCACCTTGCGAGCACGCGGCCAGACACAACACGAGGATCGGGATAGCGACTCTCGTTGGCATCACACCTCGCACTGCCGGGAACCCCCATAGTTGCAACTGTGGGTTCGCAACTCAAGGACAAAGGTGGCCCGACTCGATAGCAGAATTCACCCGGTCGGCGACGTGTCGAACCGGTCGGCGAACCGCGCCACATCATCTCCAGAACGGCCACGATCGACACCACCGGTCCGCCCGCGGTGAAGACCTCGGTGCTGGATTGTCAGGTCAGCGCCGGTGCCAGCCGCCGCAGCGTGACCATCTTGTCATCGTTGAGGATCTGCACTGCTACCTGGTCCGCACCGGCTTCGAGGTGCTCGTCGAGCCGGGAGCGGATGGTCTCCTCGTCGCCCCAGGCCACCATCGCGTCGACTAGCCGGTCGCTGCCACCGCCGCTGAGGTCGTCTTCGGTGAAGCCGAGCCGCAGCCAGTTGCGCGTGTAGTTGGGCAGCGCCAGGTACATGGCGAGCCGATCCCTGGCCAGGGTGCGGGCAGCCTCGGGATCGCGGCCCAGGATGACCTTGTGCTCGGGGATGAGCAGCTTGTCGCCGAGGATCTCCCGGGCCGTTGCGGTGTGGGCCGGAGTCACGAGGTAGGGATGGGCCCCGGCAGTCCGCTCGGCAGAGAGCCGGAGAACCCTTGGCCCGAGCGCCGCCAGGATCCTGCCCTCGGTGGGTACTCCGCCGGCGTCGAGCCCGTCCAGGTATTCGATCAGCTTGTCGTACGGCTTGTACGGGACGCCACCAGGCGCACGATGACCCGCCCCGATGCCGAGCAAGAAACGGTCGCCGTAGCCCGAGAGCCGGTGGTAGGAGCGAGCCGCAGCCTCAGGGGGGTCGCTCCACACGTTGACGATTCCGGTCGCAACGATCAGGTTACTGCTCGCTGCCAGCAGTCTTTCGGGAAGAGCCAAATCGGCCGGGGGCGACCCACCGACCCACACCGTCTGAATGCCCAGCTCGCCGATCTCAGCAAGTTCCTCTGCTTCCAGACTCTCCAAGAACGCAGCCCGATCCCATAAGCCGAATCTGCCGATGTCCATATCAAACCTCTCATCCTTCTGCGGCGGTCCTTAGAACTCCCAGGCTTCCTCGCTCTCGGTGGCCTGACGGTCGCAAGTCGGGCAGTACCAACGCACCTCGAGTGGGGTGCCACATAGCCCATGGCGTGGGGCCTCGGCATCGGCGTTGTGCTCGGCACCCCAGGCGGTGAGCATCCGAATGGCACCGGCAAGGTCTTTGCCGGCTGCGGTGAGGGTGTACTCGTACCGCAGCGGGCGCTCACTGTATGGGGTAGCCACCACGAGCCCGTCGGCCTCGAGCGCCTTGAGCCGTGACGACAGAGTGTTGGGGGCGATACCGGCGACCGTGTCCTGAAGGTCACCGAAGCGGGCTGCCCCATCGAGCAACCCTTCGATGACGAGCAGAGTCCAGCGGTCGCCGACCTTCGAGAGTGCGATGTGAAGTGGTGAGTCGGGCATCAACAACACGGTAGTTCCCAATGTCGGCACAGGATTCGCTTGTAGGGTATACTTGCAACTTGCAAGTGACAATGGAGGAAGAAATGCTGACAGGAGTACACGAGACGATCAGCGGCCTCGCCGCCACCGTAGGGACCGCGGTAGTCGGGGTAGGTCGTCACCGCCACGTCGGATCTGGAATCGTGGTTGCAGAGGGCACGGTTCTCACCAACGCCCACAACATCCACAGTCGTGAGACAACGATCACATTCGCCGACGGTCGCACCGCCACCGGACAGGTCACCGGCTTCGACGTCGACGGCGACATCGCCACCGTCTCGGTCGACACGGGTGACGTGACGCCGGTCGCATGGAGCGTGCAGGAGGTCGACTTCGGCACCCCGGTTGCGGCACTGAGCAACCCGGGTGGTCGTGGGCTGCGAGTCACCATCGGTTACGTGTCCGGCGTCGACCGCAGCTTCCGTGGCCCACGCGGACGCAGAATCGGCGGCTCGATCGAGCACACCTCTCCCCTGCTCCCCGGCTCATCCGGCGGACCGCTCGTCGATGCCGGGGGGAGATCTGCTCGGGATCAACACCAACCGACTCGGCGAGGGCTTCTACCTCGCGATCGCAGCCACCACTGAACTCCACGACAAGGTGGGCAAGCTTGCGGCCGGAGAAAGCCCGCAGCGCCGCTACATCGGCGTTTCTGTTGTGCCAAACCAGGTGGCAACCAAGATGCGCCGCGCCGTCGGTCTCCCCGACCGCCCGGGGGTACTCGTACGCGGAGTCGCCGAAGACGGCCCGGCGGCCGCCGCCGGAATCACCGAGGGTGACATGATTACCTCCGTCGCCGGCACCACGATCAGCGACGTCGACGATCTCCACGATGCCCTTCAGTCAGTGTCTACCGGAGAGCCCTTTGCAGTACAGGTGCTGCGCGGCAACGACACGGTGGATCTGCAGGTGACGATACCGGGCGATGTTGCCTGACCGTGTTGAGGTGGCGACACCGCTAGAGAGCTGTCCCGCCCCCGCAGAGCTCATCGGCCGTTCTGGCTAAAGTGCATGTAGTCCTTGAGGGTCTTCCAGTCGCCGCCCCACCCCCAGCCGATGTCGGCGAAGGCCGCGACGACGACGTCACCGTCGTGGATCATCCCGGGCAAGTTCTGGTCGCGGTCCAGGTAGCTCATCGCCAGCTCGGGAATGATCAGCTCGCCCTTCTCGTAAGGATTGTGGAAAGGGTTGATGTCGATCGCAAGCCCGTAGGCGTGCATGGACCAGTTGTCGGTGCCCACTGCTGGCCTGCACCCGAATGATCCGGTGTTGTTGCCGTCACCGGTGGGAGGGGCGTCGAGCTCTTCCTGGGTGGTCACCTTCATTCCCTCGATCGGGAACCGGGCGGCATGCAGCCTTGCAAAGACACCGACGATGTCATCGGCGACAGAGGCATTGACAATGGTCTCTCCCGTATGAAACTTCCCATCGAATCCGTAGAAGGAGACGTTGATGTAGGCGAGCTCGTCGCGCCTGACGGGGCATTCATCCGTCCAAGTGGAGCGGGTGATGACATCGTCGGGCACCGGCTCAATGGTGGCGACGAACTGGTCGTCGGGTGGCGGTGGCAGCCGATCGATGGTCTCGAGTCGCCGGTCCCGCAATTCGGGTGGGGTCGGCTGTGCGATGCCGTTCTCGCCGTCCGGGCCGAGTGGCAGCACTCTGGTGCCGAGCCAGTCGGGACGGGCAAAGGGGGAAGCCGTCGTGGTGGTCACGGCCACTGTTGTTGTGGTGGTCGCAGGGGGCTTTGCAGTGGTACCGGTTGTCGTTGTCGTAACGAGGGTGGTCGCCGGTGGCGCGGTTGAAGTTGGGGACGCGCCTGCGGTTGCACACCCGGCGAGGAGTAACACAGCGATCAGAGCAAGCGGCAGTCGTCCCACGGTTGGTAGCGTACCGGCGGGGGCAACATAGCGATCAGACTCCGGCGGATCCTGGGCGGTTCCTAGAGGAGGCCAAGCAAGATCTTGCGATCACTCGCCGCCCGTAGATTGAACTCACGACCGACAGGAAACCGGGCTGCAGCGTCCAGCTGAATCCGTGCGATAGCCGCAGCGCTACGCCGGGCACTTTCGGAGCGAGCACCGTTGCCACGCCACCGGCCGACGAGAAGTGCCTCATAGCCGTCGGCGTTGAGATCCATCCGATCCTCGATTCTGAAACAGGGCGTGCTCCTCCCGCTGGCCACACCCGTCACCGACACCATGCATCCGCATGCTGAGCACGGTGGCAAGCCGGGGAGCACCCAGACCAATTCCCCATCCTCAGCATTCCACGACGGAAGTGGAGACGGCTCATTGCTGGTCCCTGAGGCGACGAATACTTTCACACATACCCCCTATGGCGAGATACGTCCAAGGTATGCGTGGCCGCTGACAGATTTGCGAGGTGTCCTGGACCACCGCGCCGAATCTGTCCCTGGCACCAGATTGTCACTGGACTGGAATCCGGCTGCTGCTACCGCTAGTCGAGGAGTATCGGCTGAGTGCGTTTCACGTAGACATGGATGAATAGAGACGCCCGGCCGCCGACCAGGCCTGCATGCGCGTTGAGCACGGCTCCCCGGTATCTCCGGCGACCCACTCGGGATATGCCCACATGCCATCGACCGTGTTCGTTCGATCGATTGCCGCAACCACCTTGTCAGCCTCTCGAGCACGATCGGCGCGCCGCAATGCCCAGGAATGGAATCCGCCTATGAACGGCCATGCCCCTGCATTGTGGTACCTGTACGGTGCGTTTCGCCATCTCGGATCTTGAGCGGCCTCGGCGGCGGGGTCAACGAGGCCTGCCCAATCATGAGGGTCGACAGGTTTGTCGAGGGTCCTGGTAGCAAACGGCTCACTCACTGATAGCTCCTCGAGCGCGTCGAGAATCCGGTCTCTCTGCTGCGCGGTAGCAACGTCGGCGATGATGGCCACACAGTTACCCAGGACGTCGAGGTTCTCCCGCAATTGCCCGGCATCCAGGGCAGCCCCAAACCATCTGCGATCAGGCCTGAAGGCTTTGTGGAGGACTGACGCCAAGACCGGATGCGGCCAGCCACTCCGGACGTCTTCGGGTACCTCGAAGAGGAGCGTTGCGAGGTCGAGGTCCTCCGGCGGCCACAGAAGCGAGCGGACCGCAGCTGCGGTGTCGTCTGCACCAAGCCCTCGACCTAGATCGAGATCGTGGTCATCAGCGATTGGCTCAAACAACCGTAGCGCCCACACATAGAGGGCATTTGTCAGGATCGTTCTCCCCCTACGATGGAGCGTCGAATCCATCCAGTCTCCGGCCGACGGAACCCAAAGGGCTCCCATGCCATTCATATCGCGATCACGCAGCCATCGAATCGCGTTGGCCGACTTCACACGTAGGGTGTCTGCCTCATCGGCTTCACAGCTGTCCATGACATGTGCTGAGGCAATGGCAAACCACGCGCTTGCGTCAACGGCACCGTTCTCATGCCAATCCCGGTACAGACCGGTGGGGCGGCTCCAGACTGTGTTGGGAATCTGGCCATTCCCGCGAGCGCAGGAAGCAAGCGTCAACAGAGATTCGATTCCAGAACGCACCAAACCTCTGTCACCTGATGCCACAGCACCGAGTGTCGCTATTGCTGAGTCCCGGGCCCACACGGACCAGTAGTGCTCATCCGCCGACGAGGCCACAAAACCGTGCGGCCCCGCGGCACGCCCCAGGGCGTCGACTGCAGCAACACGACCATCGGTATTGCTGGGCAGCAGCGGCTCGGCCATTCGCAACCACCTCCATGATCACTACCTACTGGCAGATTCTAGCGCAGGCGTCTACGCCCGTACCGCAACAAGCCCGTTGATACCAACACGCCCGGCATCCCCGAACAACTCGGCAGTCCCGTTCTCTCCTCGCTGACGGCGAGACGCTACTTCCATCCGGAGATCTGTGAGAAGGACTATGGTCTTAGCGACAGGTAGCCGAGAAAGCGGATTTCAGGGTGTGGCCAGACTTCGTACCTGACATGATCACCACCTCTATCGGATTGATCATCGGACTTGTGACTGGCTTCTACTTTGAACGCCGCCAGACACGATCTGCACGAGAGCAGAACAAGGAACTCGAAGGGGAACTTCAAGAGCTCGAAGAGGAGCTCGCCGCGGTGAGGACTTCGGTCTACAGCATTGGAGCCGATCCCCGAAATGAGGCGCCCTCTATGTCGTCGGGAGGGCTCCCAGATGACGTAGAAGCGTGGGCGCGATCGACTCAGAACGCCGAGGGGAGACTGAGCAGGACTCTTCTGACATCTCACTTCTTCGGCCTCGGGCACAAGGCAGAAGACATCGACGAAGCGATTCGAGAGCTTTGCAGCTCGGGAATTCTCTCCGCAACGGGCAAGTGGCTGGAGGTGAAATGAGCGCAGGCGTATTTGTCGGCATTGACTCAGGAGGAACTCGGACCAATGTCGAAATCCTGGTTAGCGACGCCAATGGCAACAGGCGGTCAGCAAGCTACGAATCCGCTGAGAGCTTATCGGGTGCACTTGCTCCATCTCTGATACCCAACGTTTTGGGCAAGATCCTCGCTCCGCTTCCACTACGCCTGGAAGATCTGGCAATTGACGATCTACCCATGTACGTGTGGATCAGCGCCGCCGGGTTCACCCCATGGACCAGAGACGAATTCACGGTGGCCATCCACGACTCTGGCCCTGCGATTGGCTACGAGAACATCCACTCGATGGGCGTTGCGAACGATGCCGTCTCTCTCCTCCTCGGATCCCGTGCCAATGGAATCATCATCGCTGGCACTGGATCAAGCGTGATCGTGAAGGCATCCGATGGGAGCCTGCACCAGTCCGGGGGCCATGAGTGGGTTGCGTGCGATTACGGAAGTGGCTTCTGGCTTGGTCTCGGCGCTATCAGACAGGCCTATCGTGACTTCGAGGCAGGCAGTGACTCAGTCCTTCTTCAGCGGCTCAGGCAGGTGTACGGAATTCGACCAAATGACACCAGAGCCTTGATCGCGAAACTCAGGGATCTTGCAATAGCTGATCCAAACATGAAGAAGGAGATCGCGCGTTTCGCTGCGAGCGTATGTGCTGCGGCGGAGCGGGGTGACGTCGATGCTCAGAACATCGTCAAACTTGGAGCGGAAGACCTTGCCGACGTGACCGCTGGAGCATTGCGCCGCCAATTCCCTATGGATCAGCTGGTCGAAGGGATCGGTCTCGTTCAATGTGGCAGCTTGCTTGGAAACCAACTCTACAGGTCCAGTTTCGAGTCTCAGATCGAGATGCGACTGAGTTCAGGTATCGAGCAACGCGTTGCCATCGATTGGCAACGCGTGACAACGGCGAGCGCCGCTTGTATCCAGCTCGCCCGCGACCTGGCCGGCGATACGACAGATCTGCTGCGGCTTGACATGAGTTTCCGACCTTCGATCGTGATCTTCTAGGCACCGCCCATGGAGGACATTGTGGCAAACCTCGACGAGACGAGAGCCAAGGTCACCGACTACCTGCACCTGTGTATCGGGGAGTTCCAGACCTCCCCCTCAGGAGAGATGTGGTTCCCCTTTGGCTCGACCCGGCTTGCGATAACAACACGAGCCGATGAGACGGGCAACCGGACTCTTGTCCACATTGGAGCTCTCGTGGCTAGCAATGTGCCGGTGTCAGACGAACTCTTTCGCTGGCTAGCCGACGCCTCGGGTTCCTTCCTCTTTGGGCACCTGACATGCAGCGCCGATGGGGGTGACGACGCGATATTGGCAATCGAGCACACGCTTCTCGGTGACTACCTGGACCTCGAGGAACTGCGAGTCGCTCTCGCAGCGGTCGCATCGTCGGCGGATCAGCTAGACGACGTGGTCGTCTCGAGGTTCGGGGGACTGCGTTACTCCGACCTCGACCTCGGTCACGGCGATCGGTAGTAGTCCAAAGACCCGGTTCACAGCGGACAGGCTGTCTCCCCGTTTCAGGCGAGGGCTACCTCCACAAGAGTGTCGAAGAACGCAACGCCGCCACCCCAATCGGTATCGGCGGCACTGGTGAGCGTGTTGGCAGTGACCGGCTTGTCGGCATCGCCCATCCACCATCCGAATGGGACCGCAACCACGCCGGGTCGGAGTCGATCCGACAGCGTCGCGGGCAGCGTCAACTCGCCCCGGTCATTCCACACCCGCACCGGAGCTCCCTCCACGATGCCGCGGGCGGCGGCGTCTTCGGGGTCGATCTCGACGAACGGACCCGATTCCCGGTCGCCGTGGCCGGGAAGGTGTGAGTACGAGGTGTTGAGGAACCGGGTGTGCATCTTTGGAGTTAGCAGCTGCAGCCGGCCGTTCCCTCCGGGGCTCTCTACCGGCTCCCGGTACTCGGGTAATGGGTCGGCAAGGTCGTCGTTAGCCAGCAGTGCCTTACCCGACGGAGTTGCGAAGCCGCCCTCCCGGTACGGGAGGAGGTCCTCCGGTACGTCGAGGCGCATGAATCCCCGCTCCCGCAGCTGGTCGAGGTCGATGCCGATTAGGGCCGATCGCAGCAGCGTCTCGTCATCTTCGAATAGCTCGGGTTCGGTGAAGCCCATTGCCTCCGACAAACGCCGCCACAGCTCGGTGTTGGGTACTGCCTCGCCTCGCCGGGCGATCGCCGGTTCGTTCCAGCCAAGGTAGAGGTGGCCCCATGCGGGCACGATGTCGACCTGCTCGAGCTGGGTCGTTGCCGGGAAGATCACGTCGGCGTAGCGGGCGGTGTCGGTGAGGAACTGCTCCGCTACCACCACGAACAGGTCCTCCCGCTCCAGCCCTTTCCTGATTCGGGCTGCGTCCGGAACGGTGACCAGCGGGTTCCCGTTCCACACGAAGAGAGCCTTGACCGGTGGATCGAGCGTCTGGTCGGTCAGGGTGGCGCCGAGGTGGGTCATGTTGATCGCCCGCCGCTCGGGGACGGGAAAGCTGACTTTGTCGAACACACTGTCGTCGACGTTGGCGTCGCTCCAGGTGCCGACGCTGCGCGCCATCCCGCCGCCGCGGTGCTGCCACGACCCGGTGATCGTTGGCAGGATGGCGAGGGTCCGAAAGAAGGTGGCGCCGTTCTCGTGGTGCTCGGCCCCGATAAGCGTGCGGATGAACGCCGGTGACGCGGTGCCGTAGACGGTGGCAAGACGTTCGATCTCGTCGGCGCCAACGCCACATACCTCGGCGGCATGTTCGGGTGTCCAGGTCGAGACGTGGGCGACGAGCCGGTCAAAGCCAACCGTGTGTTTCTCGATGTAGTCGTGGTCGATGAGGTCGTCGCGAATGAGGACGTGCATCATCGCCAGCATCAAGGCAGCGTCGGTGCCGGGTAGTGGCTGGATGAACCAGTCGGCGGATGATGCAGTGATAGTCCGGACCGGGTCGACGACCACAATGGTGGCGCCGTTGGCACGGGCTTCCTCGACAAACGGCCAGAGGTGCCGATTGGTGAGGCGGGTGTTGGTGCCCCAAAGGATCACAAGCTGGGCAGAACGGAGATCGGCCGGGTCGTTGGCACGGCCGGTACCGAGTGTTGCCTTCACCCCGGCTGATGCGGTCGCTCCGCACAGTGATCCAGTCTGGCGGGTGGCACCCAGCCTGGCGAAGAACCTGCGGTCGAGCGAGCTCATCTGGATGAGCCCCTGGGTTCCGGCGGAGCCCCAGGGCAGCACTGCCTCGCCGCCCCATTCAGCGACGATGGAGCCGAGACGCCCGGCCACCGTTGCAAGGGCCTCGTCCCAGGTGACTTCGGTGAACTGACCGCTCCCCTTGGGGCCCGACCGTATCAGCGGGCGCAACAATCGGTCGGGTGAATAGACGCGGTCGAGGAAGCGGTTCACCTTGGGGCACAGCTCACCCCGCGAGTAAGGATGCTCAGGGTTGCCACGCAGCTTCACCGCCACCCCGTCCTCGACGGTGGCGACCCAGCCGCAGCTGTCAGGACAGTCATGGTGGCAGGTGCCGAGCACCCGGAGGGAATCTGCCGGAGGTGTCATGGCAGAGGATTCTACGGAGCCGCATCGAGTCCGGGCAACGGTTTCCACCGACGTGACGGCACATCGGTTCCCTTAGGATTACCACCATGACAACGATCACCTTCCTCGGCGGAGCAGACACGGTCACAGGGTCCCGGTTCCTGGTGCAATCGAACGGGCACAGCACACTGATCGACTGTGGCATGTTCCAGGGCTCCAGCAAGATCAAGCAGCTCAACTGGAAAGACCCCTTCGCTGCTGTCGGTCTGCCCGAGAGCGTGCTGTTGACCCACGCCCATATCGACCACACCGGATACCTGCCACGGCTCGTCGGCACTCACGGCTATCGGGGCCCGGTGCTGGCCACGAGCGCGACGGTCGATCTGCTTTCGGTGATGCTCCCCGACTCGGGTCGGATCCAGGAAGAGGATGCCGCCTTCGCCAACAAGAAGGGATACAGCCGACACAAGCCTGCGCTACCGCTCTACACCGAATACGACGCTTTCGAGGCGCAAAAGCTGATGCGCGGCGTCGACTATCACGAGTGGCTCGACGTGCCGGTTGGACGGGCCAGGTTCTCGTTCGCCGGCCACATCCTCGGCTCGGCGCACATAACACTTGAAACCGACGGGCATCGAATCACGTTCTCCGGTGACGTCGGTCGGTGGGACATCCCGGTGCTCAAGGACCCGGAGCCACCCCACGACGCCGATTTGCTGCTCATTGAGTCCACCTACGGTGGCCGCTCACATCAGGACCCGTCGGCTGATGCCAACGAGATGATGGCGAGGGTGTTCGACAAGATCATCGGCACCGATGGCGTGTTGGTGATTCCGGCATTCTCGATCGGCCGCACCCAGGAGATCCTGTTCAGGATCCGGGAGTTGGAGGAGTCGGGGCGAATCCCGTCGATCCCGGTGTTTCTCGACAGTCCTCTGGCCATCGACGCCACCGAGATGTATGCCAGGCATCGGGAAGAGCACGACATGGAGATGAAGGCGCTGGAACAGGCGGGCTCGAGCCCACTGCGGCCCCGGCAGCTGAAGTTCACTCACACGGTCGACGAGTCGAAACGACTCAACTCTCTACGCGGTCCGATGGTGATCATCTCTGCGTCGGGCATGGCAACCGCAGGACGGGTGCCGCACCACCTGAAGCGGCGTCTGCCGTACCCGGAGAACGTGGTTGCGTTTGTCGGCTATCAGGCAGAAGGCACCCCGGGGCGACGCCTGCTCGACGGAGCGGACACGATCCGCATCCACGGTATCAACGTCAACGTGCGCGCCGAGGTCACCAGGTTGGAGGCCTACAGCGCCCACGCCGACGAGGATGAGCTGGTGCGCTGGGTTTCGGAGGCCAAGCCAAAGCAGGTGGTGCTGATCCATGGAGAGGACGAAGCCCGCGCCGCCCTTGCCGACCGCTTCCGCTCCGAGTTCGGCATCGAGGCCCACCTCCCCAACCGGGGCGACATCCTCGACGTCTAGCCCGACAGTTCACGCTCTCGTTGGGAGGTCGCCTGGCCAAAGGCCGCTCCGGGGAACGTAGGTCTACACACCGGGGATGAGCCTGCCTTCCATACCACCGGCGACTGTGACCACCTGGCCGGAGAGATGCCCGGACAGCTCGTCGGAGGCGAGCACGACAACCTGTGCGGCGACGTCTTCGGGACGGCCCAACTTCTTGAGCGACATGGTCGCGGTCACGTGCGCAAAGTGATCTTCACTCAGACCGCGGGCTTCGACGGCTGGTGTCATCGTCCACCCGGGAGCGACAACGTTGACCCGCACGCCCGGGCCGATCCTGGCTGCTTCGTTCTTGGCGCTGAGCAGAAGCCCACTGAGGATGGCGCCTTTGGCGGCGGCATAGTCGGCGTGACCTGCCTCGCCAAAGCTGCCCGCCGTTGAGGCGATCATCACCAGCGAACCGGTGCCGGTCGTGGCCGCATACTCGAGAAACCCACGAGCGGTGAGGAAGGTCGACGTGAGGTTGGCGGCCATGGTCTCGTTCCATCTCTCCAGTGACAGGTTCCAGATGGACCGGTCCTCCGCGGATACCTGCCTGCGTTGGCAACACAGATGTCGAGCCTGCCGAGGCCGGCAACAGCCTTGGGTATGAGAGTGTCGGCCTGTGCCTCGTCACGAAGATCGGCGTGAATGGCGATGCCGTGCACCTCGTCGGCGAGCGTCTCAGCGGCTACCTGTGACGAGTTGTAGTGGACGGCGACCACCGCACCTTCGGCGGCGAACCGGCGAACAATGGCAGTCCCGATCCCGCCCGCTCCGCCGGTCACCAGCACACCCTTGCCTTCAAGACCCGTGTTCATGCCCGCTCCTCGTTCGCCGTTTCAGACGCATGTACGGTACCCAACAACCCGTGCCCATCGATAGCGAGACCGTCCGGTCAGGTCGCCACGGAGATACTGAGCTCGTCGGCAATCGAGGTGGCGACCGCAACCCAGACGAGCAGCACGTTGATCCCGATCCCTACCACAAGCTGCGGGTTGAAGAACAGCAGGAGCGTCGCCGTCGACGCCACCGCTCCCGCTACCACCGTCGGTGGCCACCAATCTTGCGGCACCACGATACCAACGGTAGAGAGGGCAGCCAGCACAAGAGTGACGACGGTGACTGCGATCAACGCCCACCCGATCCCCCGAACGACACCCGGGTCGAGCCCGGACCTGGTGACGGCCCACGACTGCCCCATGTCGAATGGCCACTCGGCGCCGGCATCGGGCTCGGGCATTGCGAAGAGGAGATGTACCGCTCCGTGGGCGAACAGCAACACCCCCAGCAACCACTTCCCGGCCGCTATCTCCCGGTCGAGCATCCACCAGCATCGCGCCTGTCGCCGATAACAACGACGAGCAGCCACGGCAGAACGGCGCTGATCGACTTCATTTCTGTTCTCCTTCAGATAGCCGTCGAGCATCACCTTGAGGGTGCGACGGAAGGTGTCGTCGCTTCCATTGCCCGAGACGGTCGGCGATCTCGTCGCCACCCCCGCCAATTGGCTTCCCCACTCCTGGGCCCCAAGGACGGAGAAACCGATGGTGAAAGCGAGGAGCGATTGGTACAGCCCGACCGCAGCATCTCGCTCGAGACCCTGGTCGATGAGGTATTCGAGACCGGACGGGAAGCCGGCGCCGGTGCGCCTGGCGGCGAGCGGCACCATGTTGGGGTGCTCCACCATCACCCGCCGGTACTCGAGGAATATCGGTTGCCAACAGGTCGGACAGGGTCTTCGGGATAGGGCTCCGCGAGACGCATCTCGGACCGCATCCGGTCAACCGTGCGATCGAGCAGCGCCTCTTTGTTCGGGACGTGCCGGTAGAGCGCCATTGCCTCTACACCGAGGGCGGCACCGAGCCTGCCGCATCGACAGCGCCTCCAGACCCTGCTCGTCAACGATGCGCAGTGCGGTGTCGACGACTTGGTCACGGGTTAGTGGGCTCCGCTTACGGGGGGTCATGCGACCGCCTCGAGAGCTCGTTCGGGTTCGCTGTGAGGCGCCGACAGGGCAAGTGTGAACATGGGAAACGTCGCCAGCAGGCCCCCAGCACACCGCCAGCGCCAGGGTGGGATCGCTCACGCCCGGGACATACCCGACGATTGCGATCTCGAGAGCGATGACGTAGAGAGCCACACCGAAGCCGGTGGCGTCCGCCACGATCTGGGCCAGGATGGATCCGAGCCCTCCCGGTGTTGGGTACACTCCACCAGGCGGGTGGAAGGTTGAGGCGTCTGGTGATCGACCAGCCGAACAGCAGGAAGACAAGCATCCCGATGCCACCTCCGACCAGGAAAATCAGCAGCCCGATGAGGAGGAATCCCCGAGCGGCATCGGGGCGGTGGAGGAAGCGAGCGGACCAGACGATCATCGCCGTTCCCGCCAGCAGGGCGAGTATGCCGGTGACGAGGAAGTTGGGGACGACGGTGAACGCTTCTTCGGTTCCGCTCTCCCACATCTGCTGCTCGGGCCCGATGCGCCTGGATGATCAGCCCGGGTATTGGCGTGTTGCCCTGGAGGACTTCGAACAAGCCGTGGTCCAGCCCCGAGATGCCGACACAGACTGCCGACGGCTGCCGCAACTCGCTGCGCTCCCCGAGCGATCGGTCCGTTTGTACTCATAGCTGACCCCTTTTTGTTTACATCATAAACTACAGTGTAAACATATCGATGATCAACACCGATCTTCAAACCCCTTTTCTTCGCTTCGTCAGGGCGGTCTCATCGTGTTTCTTACCGAGCCTTCAAGACGCTCTAACCGTGCGGGATCACACTGAGGGGTGACAAAGAAGGTGAACCATGACAACAACCCTCCCAGCAACAGAAACCACTACATCCACCACAACGACCCCGCCCAACGTGCTGGCAATGGCCGTCTCTGACCGTCTCCGCGGCCAGGAACTACTGCTTGCGGCAACCCGGCTGGGCAAGCGGGGATCGGTTGAGCTGACCGACGCCGCCATCGTCGGCGTTAACCGCAAGGCAAGCCGAAATGATCCAGACTCGGGAGCTCAGACCCGCCCAGGGGGCCATGCTCGGCGCCTGGTGGGGCGGTCTGCTCGGCATCTTCGTCATTTGGGATAGTCGGCTGGGTGGTTGGCGGCGCGCTCGGTGCTGGGATCGGCTGGTGGCGTGCCCGACGCCAGGGACGTCGGTGTGCCCGATGATTGGATGCGCGGCCTCGACAGACGTATCTACGCCAACGAGGTGGCTGCTGTGTTCGAGATGCGCAATGTCTACCCGACGCATCTGCTCCGGCTGAGCTGCGCCGATTCGACGGTCGACTGCTCAGCAGCACCTCGGAGGACACAGACCAGGTCGACATCGAAGACGCTCTGAATACACGATCTGAGCACCATCTGAGCGGGCACTACCCGCTGAGGCCGCCGTCAGTCCCCGGACGGCGGCCTTCCCGCGAGAATCCCCCGTCGGAGTCGTCGCAGGTGAGCAGCGTGGTCGGGAAAGCGAATCGGGTTGTTGCGCCGGGCAATCACCACGATCAGCAGTGGGAGCGCAATCGCGGCTGTGACCCAGAAAGCGACTGCCGGCACCGTCGCAATGACGCGGTCCCCCACCATTTGGCTGGCCGTGGTAACGACTACTGCGATTCCAAAGATGATGAGTGCGGCGCCTCCGCCGTTGAGGGGCCGCCAACTCCTCCCGTCGAGACGTCGGGTGGCGAAGTAGCCGAAAGCTCAGGCTCGATGCCATGAAGACGGCAATCCAGACGATGCCCCGGGCACGGATTGGGACTCGTCCGTCCTCCCAGCCCAACATCACTGCGTCGACGGCGACGACTGCGATCATGCTCGCCACGGCCGACAACAACCACATCAACCACAGCGGCGGCACCCAGCCGGGTCGTCTCGCTCCTGGTCGTACGGCGAGCTCGGCGGCCAGCTCATACGGCGTCCCGAATTCCTCGACGGGGTCGACACCCGTTTCGGCAAGATGGCTGTCGATCTCAGCGATGAACTCTCCGGAGCGGTGGCCCTCGACGCCCTCCATTTGCAGGGCCCGGGCGAGTTGGGCGAGGTAGGTCCAATTGGTTTGGTTCATGATTGCTTCCTATCGACTACCGCCAACGAATGCGCCACAGCAGCAGCGAAGTCGGCCCAGGCAGGTGCGGCGTCACTAAGTGCGATGGCGCCTGATCTGGTGATGCGGTAGTACTTGCGGTCCGGCCCTTGGTCACTCGGCCGCCAGTAGGTGGCCACCATCTCATCCCGCTCGAGCCGATTGAGCAGCGGGTAGAGAGTTCCCCCTTTGATCTCTCCGAAACCATCTTCCTCAAGCCCCCTTGCGAGCTCATAGCCGTACGCGTCGCCGTGCGACAGGCGGGCAAGGACGCACAGGTCTAGCACCCCCTTGAGCCACTGGCCCCTGCGTTGCTCGGTTGTGGTGGATCTCGGCTTCGTCTTCACTATATAGCTATTCTACCTACTACTAGATAGTTTGTCTATATAGTGTCGGCGGTCACTCGAGTGCGATCAGCGCGGGATGGTGGTGCGCTTGAACTCGTTGAGATCGACCCAGGTGAGCAGATCGAGGGCACGGGCGAGATCGGATGTGTTCCCCCGGCTCATAAAGCGGATGAAGGTAGCGCTGTCATCGACGATGAACGTCGGGACCCCGAATACGTGCCAATCGGCGACACATTGCATGTGCTCGTCGACAAGGGTCTTCATGGGTGACCCGGTGGCGACAATCTCGCCTACCGCATCGACGTCTGCCCCGGCTCCGGCGACCGCATCCCCGACGACGGTCTCATCGTTGATGTCGTGACCGTGGTCGTGCCGGGCGGCAAAAAGGGCTCGATGCACATCGGCGAAGTGCTCCGGGAAGTTGTCCCGAACCGCGATCCCCCACTGCAAGGCCAACACGCCGGACTTGCCCCCGGGATCGTCCCAAACATCAGGCTCATCGTCTGCGGTGTGCACCTGTGCCAGAGAGAAGGCGAGAAATCGGGGCTGCCAGGGTCGACCCTCGGCCAGGCCATTGAGTACCGCCTCATTGGCGTTGCGAGCGAAGGGGCACAGATAGTCGAAAGTGATTCCGTATTCCATACCCACCATATGTAACAGGTCTGAGGCGGTCACATGACGCGAGCGCCCAACTCCATGGGCAATTGGCGGGACGGATCGAGGTGGATGGGGCCGTCGGAAACCGGCTCATTGCCCGTTCTGGCTGAAGTGCATCCAGTCTTTGAGGCTGTTCCAGTTGCCACCCCAACCCCAACCGATGTCGGTGAACGCCTTGGTGACGGCGTCACCTTTGGAGACCATGCCCGGCAGATCCTGATCGCGGTCGGCGTATGACGTGGCGAGCTCGGGGATGATGACGTCGCCTTTCACGTAGGGGTTCTGGAACGGGTTGATGTCTACGGCGAGCCCGTAGGCGTGCTGTGACCAGTAATCCGAGCCGACCGTGGGCCGGCATACGAAGGCCCCGGTGACATTGCCGTCGCCGGTCGGTGGGGCATCGAGCTCGTCCCTGGTCGTGATCCGCATCTGCTCGATGGGGAACCTGGCGTCGTAGAGCTTGTTGAACACGCTGACCACGTCGTCTGCCACTGAGGCATTCACGAGCAGCTCGCCGGTATGGAGTTTGTGGTCGAAGCCGTAGTGGGAAACCGTCACGTAGGCGAGATCGTCACGGGTGACCGGGCACTCCTGCACCCAGGTGGATCTAGCGAGCACGTCGTCCGGTACCGGTTCGATGGTGGAGTGGAACCGGCCGTCGGTCGGCGGCGGCAGGTAGTCGATAGTCTCGAACTGCCGGTCCTGGAGCTCGGGTGGTGTCGGCTGGGCAATGGCGGTCTTGCCGTCGGGCCCTAGCGGCAGCGGTCTCGTCCCCAACCAGCCAGGACGGGCATAGGGCGACTCGGTGGTCGTTGTCGGTTGTGGCTCGGAGCTGGTCGTGATCGTAGAGACGGTCGTCGAGGTCGTCGTCGACACGATGGTCGTGGTCGGCGGCGACGTGGTGGCCGTGTCGGCGCTCGCCGCACCACAAGCAGCAAGCACGATGCCCAACACGGCGATGAGAGCAATCCTGGAAGTCACCCAATCCAGCGTACCGACGATCTAGAGATAGTGCGACGCGGCCGCAGACAAGCAAGCTGACGGTTCCTTGATAGTTTCAGTCCATTGTTGGTCATCTTTAAGTACCGTACTTGTCGACGTACCAGCGAAAGTGGCATAATGCACCACATGGTGGGAAGTGCCAAGCGTGCATGGGCCTGGGGGCTCCTGTTTATGGCCGGCGTTGTGCTGACGTCGTCCTGCTCCGGTAGCTCGACAGAAACCACAACCGCGCCACCGGCGACAGCAACGACCGCGCCAACCACAACCGCTCCAATCACAACCGTTCCCCCGACTACACAGCCGACAACCACGTCGGAGCCGGAGACCACCACCACCGTCGATCCGATGGCACGACCCGACAAACTCGTCTCGAACTTCGACCGGGCCTCGGTCGACGATTTCGACACAACCGGCGACAACCTCTACCGCATCGCACTCGAACTAGCCGATTTCTTCAACTACCTAGAAGGCCACCCTCCTGACGGTCGCCGCGATGCTGGATCTGATGTTCAGCGATGGCTACCCGTTCCGCGACGGATTCTGCGGGACTTCAAGGAGTTGGTCGACAACAACTGGCATTACGTCGATCAGGGGATCCACACAGTCGCGATAGACGTGATGGACATTGAAGGCGATCGTGCACTCGTCAGGTTGCCGACATGCGTGGCGAGCAGACGATCGCGGAGAGAGCGGAGAGCGTCGTGAAGGTTTATCCGGGATGGGATCTCGATGCAGCAACCTACACGTCTCGAGCGAGGGGACGACGGCCGGTGGCGCTATCAGGGTGTTGGAGACTTCCTGTCGATCTCGGATACGGAGCTGGCCGCAGATGGTCCCGGTCGAGTGGATAGGACGAAACCTGTGACCGCGTATGCGTTCATCGCCGTCACTGGTCGTCCTCTTCTGTGCAATGACCCGGGATTGCGTTGGCGAGTGGCACGGGTACGGGTGGACCACGGGTCCAATGTTGTCCAAGGCGCGGCGTTGGAACCGTCGATCGATGTGGAGCTGTTCGCCGACCACGGCCCTGCCCATGCCGTGGTGTCTGGCGAGAGCCGGTGTTGGTATCCCCAGGCGTGGGCCGATGATGTGGCCGCCAATAGCACCGAAAGCGCCTACTACTCGATCGTCGGCGACGTCGCCGACAACCCCGCCTGGTTCTCACTCGATGTCCCTGACGTCGGCGGCTATTCGTGCCTCCAACATGTCTTCAGCGGTTTTGACACCTGCACGGACGACTCCATGATCGGGGTCCGCTCCATCGACGCCATCTGGGATGCCCGGCACGGCACCATCGGCTCCTACGGCTCGATCGGCATCCACGAGTACTCCGAGCGGTACTGCGTTGAGATCATCGACATCGACGGGTGGCGACAGATCATCAACGCCAGCGACTATCTGCCAACTCCGGTACGTGCCACCTATCCGCAGTTCCGCACCCTGGTGGGCCTCGAGAACCTGGTCTGGTACGAGGTCACCGAGGGCGAGAACCGATACATCGACGGTTTCCGCGTCGAGCTACCCACCCCCGGCATCACCTACAACGTCAACGTCGACATCTGGCTCGAGGGGCTGGCCATCGATATCAACGGTGACGGCGTCTGGGATCACACCGTTACCTGCTCGAACGGCAGCGCCGATTCGCTAACCGAGTGCGGCGGAGACCTCGACGATCCACTGTTCCGGTTTGCCTACGACGAGCGAGCATTCCACCAGTTCACCATCGAGAGCCGCTGGGCAGGGACCGCGGTCGACGACCACGGCATCGTCCACGTCCTCGACCCCAACTATCTCGCCGTCCAGTACACCTTCGACTGGGAAACGGTCGAAGTCCGCAGCTCCCTCGACAACTAGACGCCGCCGACCGTCACCTGATGCCGGCTCCCTGCGGTGGCGGGTTGTCCACCGGTCCGACAGGCATTCCCACTTCCTCACCGCCAACATCCAGACGGAACGGCGGGTACTCGTCGCGCATCAACGCTGCATATGCCCCCACCCGGAACACCCACCGGTTCATACCCATGATCAGGTCGTACAGGCCTTGGGGATACTTGCCTCTGAAGAGAAGCGCAAGGCCGGCGATGAACACGAGCACACCGATGAGGCCGCCGCCGAGTCGGAGTACGCCTTGACCGTCTCCGATGCTGCTCGTCCACCAAACGAGGCCGCTGGTGAACACGCCGACAATGATGTAGTGGGGAATGGCGAGCAGCCACCACTTCACCAACACAAGCCCCCGCGACAGCTGTTCGGGATAGGCGACATCGAGCCGTGCCGGGTAGTCCGCGTCCTCGAGCGTGAACGGAGGGTACTGGTCGGTGCCGAGGGCGCTGTAGCTGTAGAAGCCGACTCGCCAACTCCACCGCAACACACCAACGTTGAAGTCGAAGATGCCCCGTGGGTAGCGACCGGTGAACAGGATGCTGAAGAAGGCAACGATCGTCAGCAAGACGAATGCCGCCCACAGGAAGGCAAGCACGATGATGTGCGGGATCACCAGCAGCCACTTGACCAGCCACATCCACCGGCTCAGCTGAGGATCGAGCCTCCCCTCAATACGCAGCGGGTATGCACCCGAGGGAGCCACGGCCGGAGCCGCTGGCGCCGCCGTTGCTTCCGCTTCGGTCCGTTCCGAGCGGGTTGCCCAAACCAGGAGTGCTGCGGCACCGATGCCGAAGAACAGGCCGAGGATCAGCATGCCGATGCCGACGGCGAGCAGGATCCCGATGTGGACGCCCGCGGTGACTGCCACGCTCATTCCGGCGCTGGCGTCAGCGTTCATGACGACGACGTCCCACTCCCCCTTCGTCACACCCCACGTGATGGTTTGGGTCCCGGTGCCCTCGCTGGATGCCACCCAGAAATCCTGGTCGCCCGGGGCAGTGGCCGGGGCACCACCGCTGAAGGGGCGATACTCGATGTCGTCGGCACGCCCCAGGTGGGTCACCTGGTCGCGGGAGACGTCACCCAGGTAGCGTGCGACGTCGGCGGCCGGGCCGATGCCAATGAACACGGCCTGGTCGCTCGCCGCATCGAACTTCACATCTGCAAGATCGCCCGGCCACCAGTCGCCGGGTCGGGAAGCTATGTCGACCCCGGCCGTGGTGAGGGCGTAGCCCTGGGTCTTCAGATCGTATGTCGGGCTCTCCAAGAACCCGTTTGCGTCCCGCTGTGTGGTGTGTGCCCAGATCAACGCACCACCACCAACGAGCAAACCTGCCGCCACCAATCCAATGACCACCGCAACCACGGCGGCGATGATCTTTCCTGCCTTCATTTGCCCACTCCTCGCCCGGGTGCCTTCCACCCCAATCATGCCCCCAGCCGGATGGTTTCGGAAGGTAGCAAAGTCTCGAGATCTAGAAATAGCAGGTATGCAGGCCGGCTCCCACCCGAGACCATGCTGAGCGCGACACTTGGCGTCGGCACCTACCCGGCGGCCGTTTCCAGTACGAACACGTTGATCTCCCGCCCGCTGACACGATCGCGGTACTGGTGGAAGGGGGAGGCAATGCTGCCGCCGATCGCAAACGCCTGCTCATACTCTGCCTCGTCGGCGGTCCGGGCAATCACCGGCACGGACCTGTCACCGTATGTGATGGTTGCATTGGGATTGGCACGCAGGTTGTGCACCCACCCGGGGTGCTTCTTCTGCCCGAAGTTGCTACCGATCACGGCGAGATCTTCACCCATCGGGATCCCAACCACAGGGCTGGTGCGTTCCTTGCCGCTCTTGACGCCGATGGTTGTGAGCATCACGACCGGCAGCCCGGCGATGACGGCCGAAGCCGTGTACTTCCCCCGGGAGAGGCGATGCACGGCGGCGTCGAGCTTCGTGACCGTCTTGGACATGGCCCAGGCCCCTGCCCGGGTACCCGTGAGCCAGAGAATCCCCGACCGCAGCCGGTTCTTGCTCCCACCCTCGTAACCGATCGCGCTCTGTAATCCCATGGCTCCCGCTCGTGGCTGCCGCTTGGATCGCCGCAGCGTACCCATCGCATGTGGGTGACCGAAACCCGGCTCTGCGTTCAAGCTCAGCCCTCGAGATCCGACGTCAGAGTGGACTGCCGATCGGGGAGAAATCGAATCACCTCTCTGCCCCTCAATCCACAACCGTCGGCTGGTTCCAGGAAGCCACTGCCGATGAGATGAACCTCAGAGTGGTCGTCGGGGTTTTGGGCCGGCAGCCTGCCCCGGTGCAGGATTACCCAGCAGAAGCAATCGCGGCGCAGATTCTCGACGGCGATGTCGCTTTCCCGGCACTCGAGCAACAGCGTGCCGTCCTGCAACGGCTTCCATGCCATCGACGTCAGATGCATGGTGGCGTCCGGGTTCCTGGTGGCGAAGATGGCAAGCGCGGGCGGCGGGTTGATGTGGTCCGTTGTCGAGTCACACTGATCCATGGCTCCACCGTATCTGCCGAGCGTTTGCCAAATGTTTGTGCGAAGGACCCGATCAAGCCAACTTGTTCCACACCCGTCCCTCCGCCGCGTTACTCTCGCTCGAGATGGATGGCGCTCTGTCTCACCCCAAACTCTCGATACGCACGCTTGGCGAAGTCTCGCTATGGCGAGACGGAGAACGGATCACCGAGCTCCGTTCTACGAAGGCAGTTGCCCTTCTCGTCTATCTGGCGGAGACCGGCCACCTGCATCGCCGCTCGGCTCTCGCCGGGCTGCTGTGGACTGACCGCGACGAGGCGGCGGCCCGCAACAACCTCCGCCAGACCCTTACGGCGCTGCGCAAGGTGGTCCCCGACCATCTACTCGTCGACGGCGACCAGGTGGGCATCTCCGGGGACTACACGATCGACACCCGACCCATCGAGGCAGACGGATATCGGGGCGATTTCCTCGCCGGGCTCGCCGTCCTGGATGCGCAGTTGTTCGAGGAGTGGGTCCAGCGGGTCCGCTCAGCGCATGCGATGGTGGCGGCGTCCGTGTTCGAGACGGCAGCGACCCAGGCGTTGCACGAGGGCGATATCGCTACAGGCCTTGCTGCAGCGCACCGCATCCTCGACCTGGAACCGTGGAACGAGGTCGGGCACAGGCTGGTGATGCGGCTACTGGCTGCAGACGATCGAATCCCCGAGGCGGTGGAGCAGTACGACCGCTGTGCCGGGATCCTCCGTGACGAACTCGGTGTCGAGCCCTCCGCCGAGACCCAGACGCTGCTGACGACAATCGAAGCGAACGCTTCCGCCGGCGAGACCATGCCTCACGCCACGACTCTCCCGGTCCCCGCCACCCTGCTGTTTGGTCGGGAGTCAGAGCTGGACGGGCTCACCGAGGCTCTCAGCGACGGCCACACCCGGCTGATCTCCATCGTCGGGCCGGGTGGTATCGGCAAAACCCGGTTGGCAGCGGCGGTCGCAGATCGGGTGCGTGACCTGTGGGGCACGGATGTGACTGTGGTGTCGCTGGAAGGCACCACCGACCCGGACCGCGTCCCACATGAGCTGGCGGCGGCATGTGAGATGATCCTGGTGACCGATCGTGACCCCCTTGCTCAGATCGCGGCGCGGCTCGCCGGGCGGGAGATGTTGATCGTCATCGACAACGCCGAGCAGGTCGCAGAAGCGGTCGGCGACGCCGCGTCGGCGTTGCTGTCGGCCTGCCCGCATATCAGAATGCTGGTGACGAGCCGGGTGGTGCTGAATGTCGCAAGCGAGCACGTATTCCTGCTGGACGGGCTCGCCGTCGACTGTGCATATCCGGATAGCACATCGCCGGCAGTCGAGCTGTTCGTCGATCGGGCCCGCCGGGTGCTGCGGTCGTTCGAGCCGGACGCCACGACCGCTGAAATCTGTCACATGGTGGGCGGGATGCCCCTGGCAATAGAGCTTGCCGCCCGTCTGGTCGCCGGCCACCGGCCGACCGAGATCCGGGACGCGTTGCAGGAGAGCATCGAGGTACTTGCCACCGACTTGCGCGATGTGCCCGATCGGCAGCGCAGCATGGCGTCGGTGCTTGAGCAATCATGGGCCCGGCTCCGCCCGGCCGATCGTCGGTTGATGGCCCGCCTCAGCGTGTGCCGTGGTGGGTTCGATCGCGCGGCGGCAGTGGCCGTTGCCGGTGCGAGCCCGGCGGCGCTGCAACGGTTGGTGGGGCGGACGTTGCTGTCACGACGGGCAGACGGCAGGTTCGAGATCCACGAGTTGATCCGTCAGTTCGCGGCGGGGAAGCTGAGCAAGCGAACTGGTGACCGGGAGGAAGCACTCCGAGATCATGCCCGGCACTTCCTATCCGTGCTGGTGGATGCGGAGACAGCGCTGTCCGGGGCCAATGCCCGGGAGGCGACCGAGCGGCTCATCGCCGACATCGACAACATCGATGCCGCCTGGCTGCACACCGTGGCGTTGGGTGACCACCGCTGGCTGGTGCGAGCGGGTGGCGGCCTATACCGGCTTTGCCAATCCGCAGGACGCATGGCGGCCGGAGTCGATCTGTTCGAGTGGGCGGCCGACGCCGCCGACCCGGTGCTCGCCGCCCGGGCGTCGGCGTATCAGCTGGCACTGGCATGGCATGAGACCCCCATCGAGATCTGCGAGCAGCGATATCAACGTGGTATCGCCCGGGTGCCGGGCGATACGGCGGAGGAACGCCGGGCACGGGTGATGCTGGCGTCGGGATTTGGTCAGGCACTGGCGGAGCAGTCAGGCGATATCGACCGATCCCGGAAGATATTCGTTGACGCCCTGCACCTGGTCGAAGACCTCGACGACCCGGATCTCGAGGCGTTCGTCAGAGTGGCCGCCGCCAAGACCGAGACGACGAGCGGCCACTTCGACACCGCGCTCGCCCTGCTCGACCCCGCCGCAGAGAGATTTCGCCAAACAGGCAACATGGCGGGGGCTGCCGAGACGGCGAGCCGGATGGCGATGGCGTATGCCGAGCAGTACCGCGTTGGCCCTGCCTTGCGATGGGACATCGAGGCGCTGGAAGCGTTCGACGCCCTTGGCAACCATTCCCGGGCGGCGCACAGTGCGGGCAATGTTGGTGCGTCCTATGTGCTGGTGGGTGATTGGATCCGGGCCGAGTCGTACACGCTGCAGGCCCTGGCGATGGCCCACGAGCTCGGCGACTCGGTGCAGCTCCCCTATCTCGAATGCCAACTCGCCGAGGTCAAGGCAGGCGCGGGCGACCGTGCCGCCGCCAGAGAGTTGTTCGTGTCGGGTATCGCCGGGATAAGACACAGCGGTTTCTCGTTGGGACTTCGTCTCAAGCTGCCGGAATGGGGACGCTTCCTGGTCGAGGACGAGAAGTATGTGCAAGCGCAGGCGGTGCTCGACGAGGGGCGGAATGTGTGGGCGAGCATCGGAGGCGAGCACTTCCTGACCACGGTCGAAGCGATCATCGCCCGGGCGCGACTCGGCCAGGGACATGCCGATGAAGCGGCCAAGACAGCGCGACGTGTATGGCGCGATATCAAGCAGGTGGAGGCGGCCGGATTGCCATACCCGATCGAATCGATGGTGGATTGCCTCTACGTCTTCGATGCTATCGCCGAGAAGCGGCTGGCTGCCGACGTGGTGGAGCTGGCAGGTGTGACCATCCGCCGCGTGTTATCCGAGATCGCAGACCCGCACCTGCGAGAGACATTCCTGAACCTGCCGGATTGCCTGGTAGTGCTGAACCGCAGCAACCCGGTGGCTGAACGGCGCTAGAACACTCGGGGCCGCGCCTCCCTGCGCCGTGCCCGGGTGGTCTGGGGACTCTCAACCAAATCGGCGCCGCCACAACCTGCAAGGAGCAACACCGCGCCGAGCAGACGCGTCCAGCCACCACGCCCCATCCCCCGCACGCCACCACGTCGCATGAAATGCCAATCTCGAGCACACCACTTCGCGGCAAACCAGACCCCTGAGCATAGAATCCAGCTAAGCGCATCGCTGCAGGCAATGGCCGCCATCCTCACCGATGCGGCAATCCACCCAACCGCTGCGAAATCGCCCGGTCTTGTGTTCTCTGTCCGCCCCATGCGATAGGGTGCCATGATGCGTGATGAAGACCGCCGAGCTATCCAGCGAGACAGGCTCGAGGCACTACGTAGCGGGGGCGTCGATGCGATATCTGCGCTGTTCGAACGGGCACCGGCGATCGCCGAGCTCGTGCAAGACACCGGTCCGCTGGCAGCGTGGCGTCCCTCGTCTGAAAACTGGACCGCAAAGCGCCTGGCCGCCGAGCTGACCAGGACGAGCAGCACGGTGGCGCTGCTGGCGCACCTCGACCGCACCCAACAACAGCTGATCGGGTTGGCCAAGTGGATGGGTGGCGCCCTCACCAGGGAACACGCCATCGCCGAGTCCGGGCTCGACCCCGAGATCCTCGACAACGCAGTAGCAGTGATGGCGGAGCTGCTTCTGATCAACCCCGCTGCGGGCTGGCTGGTGCTCCGGCCCGGGGTTGCCGACATGCTCAGGCTCCCGGGCGTCGTGTTTCGTGATGGAGCGGAGTACATCACGAGCGCCGATCTCGCGACGCTTTGCCGCAATCTCGGTATCAATCCGGGTCGGTTGAAGACCGAGCGGGTTGACGCCATCGAGGCCGCCATCCGCGATCCCGACATCGTGTTGCAGACTCTGCGCGCACTCGGTCCGGAAGCAGAAACGGCGTTCAACCGCATCGGAGCCGAAGAAGCGTTCGACCTCGATCATCTCTGGGATGACCTCAACCGCAGCCGGGACGACCACGACCGATACGCCGAGCGGAAGCAGACAGTCATCGAGCTGCACTCGCTCGGGCTCGTCGGGCTGAACCTCTACGAGCACCGGGCGTGGGTGTGGCTCGACGTCCAAGTGGCATTGCGGGGCCGGCTCTTCGACACCTGGGATCGAGTCGAGCTCGACTTCGTTCCGGCGCCGGGCGACACCGACGTGCGGATACCGGCGATTGTCGGCATGGCCGAGCGCGTACTCGCCCAGCTGTCATCGACCCCGCAGCCGGCGCTAAAGAGCGGTGGTATCGGCACCAACGCCGTCAAGGCGGTGGCCAAGGCAGTCGGGTTGCCCACCCCCACCACCGGGCTAGTGGTGATACTCCTCATCGAGCTGCAGCTGCTGGGGACGGTCGTTACCGAAGCGACCGGCAGGGGCCGCAACCGAAACGTGGTCGAGGAATGGCGGCCGATTAGGAGCGACGAGTGGCGAACGTCCGCGCCCGTCGACCAGTGGCTGCGGCTGGTTTCGACGTGGGCACAGAGCGTCCGGCTACCGCTCACCGAAACGCCGTTGCAGCGCCACGACCTGAAGGACGCCGGCGGCCATCCCCCGCTGGCGCGAGGGCTGCTGCTGCGGGCGCTTCGCCACATCCCTGAGAGTGTCGCCGTGGACCGCAAGCAGTTTGGCCACTGGGTTGCGTTCAAATATCCGACGATGTGCACACCCGGCATTGCCAACCAACTGGTCGATCAGGCACAGATCCTCGGGCTGCTCGACGGTACCGATCTCATCGTACCGACGCCCCTGGCCCGCCATTGGCTGGCCGGCGACGACCTGCGTGCCGTTGTCGCTGCCGGCAGCAGGGGGTTTGTCGTACAGGCCGATCACACGATCATCGCCCCGCCCGACCTGTCGCATGAGGTGACGGTGCGTCTTCACCAAATCGCCACTCTCGAATCGGACCACGGTGCCCATGTCTACCGGATCGATGACCACACCCTCACTCCCGCATTCGACGCCGAGTACGACGCCGACGACATCCTGGCTTTCCTCGCCGACCACTCGACAGTGGGGATACCTGAGGTGGTGGACCGGACGATCCGCGACGCCTCCGCCCGTCACGGGCGTCTCCGTGTGGGATCGACGACCACCTGGATCGCCTGTGACGACCCGGTGATGCTGTCAAACGCGGTTGCGGTCAATCGGGCCGGGCTCACCGCCGTCTCGCCCACCGCAGCCGTCAGTGGGCTTCCCCGCAACAAAGTGGTTGCTGCGCTACGAGCCGCGGGTATTGCCGCGGTGGATGAGACTGTGAACAACGAGCAGCAGCAACCGAGGTCGCCTGTGCGGATTTGGGGGGCGAGGACCGGATACCCGATCATCGACCCCAACATCGACGCTCATCGGTTGGCCGCCGCCCTCCAAGACGGGACCGTCGAACCGGCCGCTCCCCCGCCCGACCCTCGTCAGTGGTGGCGCGATGCGCAATGGGATGAGGACTTCGACGCCGACCTTCTCGACAGCATATGACTGACCCCACCAACCCGCTGATCGTCCAGTCCGATCTGACGGTGCTGCTCGAGGTGGCCGCACCGAAGGCCGGTGAGGCGCGTGCGGCGCTAGCTCGCTTTGCGGAGCTGGAGAAATCGCCCGAGCACATCCACACCTACCGGATCACCCCGCTCAGCCTTTGGAATGCAGCTTCCGCCGGTCTCACCAGCGATGAAGTCACGGCGGCACTGACCGGGCTGGCCAAGTATCCGGTTCCCCCTTCGGTGCTTGCAGAGGTGGGCGATCAGATGGGTCGCTACGGACGGCTCGTGATCGTTCGTGATTTCGACAGCGGCGGACTGGCGATCACCACGGCAGAACCGGCCATCCTCGAGGAAGTGGTCCGGGAGAAGTCGGTCGCCGCGCTGATCGGGGAACGGCTCGACGGCAATCGATTCGCGGTGCGGCTCGGCGACCGCGGTGCCCTGAAACAGGCCCTGCTGCGTCTCGGCTGGCCACCGGCGGACGAGGCCGGATACACCGAGGGCGACATTCTCGACATCGAACTGACCTGCCGGCTGCGTGGCTACCAGGGCGATGCGGTCGCCGCCTGGTGGGCCGACGGTTCGCCTGCAGGCGGCAACGGCACGCTTGTGCTTCCATGCGGCGCAGGCAAGACCATCATCGGCATGGCCGCCATCGCCCAGAGCCGTGCCCACACGCTCATCGTCGCCACTTCGATCTCGGCCGCAAGGCAGTGGATCCGGGAACTCGAGGACAAGACGAACATCGACATGTCGCTGGTCGGCGAATACTCGGGAGACCGCAAGGAGGTCCGCCCCATCACTATCGCCACCTATCAGGTGCTCACCTGGGCGAACCCGGCGATCGACCGAAAAGCCGATCTGTTCGAAAGGCATCCACATCTCGCTTTGTTCGATCGGCAACAGTGGGGTTTGGTTGTATACGACGAGGTGCACCTGCTGCCGGCACCGGTGTTCCGGGCCGCCGCCAGAATCCAGGCGGTGCGGCGTCTCGGGCTGACTGCCACTCTGGTGCGGGAGGATGGCAAGGAGAGCGACGTCTTCTCGCTGATCGGTCCCAAGCGTTACGACGCCCCGTGGAAGGAGTTGGAGGCTCAAGGATGGATCGCACCCGCGGCGTGCACGGAGGTACGGGTCGAGCTGACGGCCGAGGAGCGGATGCAGTATGCCCTAACCGACCCGAAGCGCCGCTACCGGGCCGCAGCAACTGCACCCGCCAAGATGGCGGTGGTCAAGCAGCTCGCTGAGCGCCACGCCGACGATCAGGTGTTGATCATCGGCCAGTACCTCGACCAGCTACGCGACGTCGCAAAAATGCTCGACGCCCCCATCATCACAGGCCAAACCGCCCAGTCGGTGCGAGATCAACGCTTCGACGCGTTCCGCACCGGCGAGCTGCGCAGGCTCGTCGTATCCAAGGTGGCCAACTTCTCTATCGACCTGCCCAACGCCAACGTCGCCATCCAGATCTCAGGAACCTTCGGCAGCCGTCAGGAGGAAGCCCAGAGGCTGGGACGGATCCTCAGGCCGGACAGCGACGGCCTGGTGTCCCACTTCTACACCATCGTCTCCCGCGAAACAGTCGACCAACGCTTCGCCGCCAACCGGCAACGCTTCCTGGCCGAGCAAGGCTATGCCTACTTCATCCTCGACGCCGACCAACTCGAGACCCTCCCACCGGGCACCTAACCCGTTTTGGCGTCGTAAACCGGAATATGTTCCGGTTTACGACGCCAAAGTGGGCTTGACTCGCCCCCGGCACGACACCGGCTACCGCCACTTCTCGACCGCGGCCCGCACCGCTGTCGCCGATTCGAGGGTGACCGCCTCAGCGGCGAGGGCAGCAGCGTCCGCATGCGACCACCTGCGCACCTCATCTTTGACTCTGGGGATCGCATGGGGGGTGACGCTCAGCTCTCTTACCCCCAGCCCGATCAGTACCGGCACTGCGGTGAGGTCGGCGGCGATCTCGCCGCACACAGCGACCCTGACTGCACCGCCACCGGCAACGACGCTCTGTACCAATCGCAGCACGCCGGGGTCGAGTGCGTCTGCGAGATGAGCGACTGTCTGGTTGCCCCGTTCAGCCGCAAGGGCGTATTGGGTGAGGTCGTTGGTGCCGATGCTGAGCAGGTCGACCCGGGAGGCGAACGCGGCGGCGTTGGCGGCGACGGCGGGTACTTCCACCATGATCCCCACCTCGAGGTCGGAGGGGCGGCCTCCCTGCTCGCCGCAGACCTGCTCCAGCATGTCGAGTGCCTGGTCGAGCTCGGCAACCGCGGTGACCATGGGAAACAGCACCGAAATGGGGTGATCCCGGGCAACCCTGACCGCAGCGGTGAGCTGGTCATGAAACAACTCGGGGTAGCGCAGGCTCACCCGGATGCCACGTATCCCGAGGAACGGGTTGGCTTCGGGAGGCAGCGGCAGATAGTCGATGGGTTTGTCGCCGCCGACGTCGAGGGTACGGATGGTGAGTTGGCGTCCCTCCAACCCGACGGCGATATCCCGGTAATCGGCTTCCTGCTCTTTCGCCGTGGGTGGCTCGGTGCGGCCCATGAACAGGAATTCGGTGCGCAGCACCCCAACCGAGTCGGCGCCTGCGGCAACGGCGAGCGACGCGTCCCCGATCGCCCCGATGTTGGCAGCGACTTCGATGACGACCCCGTCACGGGTGAGTGCCGGCTGTTCGCGCGGCTCCTGGCCGCCGCCTCAGCACCGGCCGCCTCTTCGGCGCGGGCACGGTAGATGCGCGCCGTTTCGGCAGGTGGCATCACCAACAAGGTCCCGTCGGAGCCGTCGATGACGAGGTCGGTCCCGTCCGGGAGGGCAAGCACGTCGTCTCCTGCGGCGACCACGGCCGGAATGCCGAGGGCGCGGGCCAGGATGGCGGTGTGCGACGTTGGCGAACCGGCGGCTGTGACAATGCCGGTGACCACCCCGGTGTCGAGGAGGGCGATGTCGTTGGGGGTGAGGTCGGCGGCCACCAGGATCCCCGGCTGCGACGTGATGTGCCGCTCCTTGCCGAGCAGCCGGGAGAGCACCTGGTTGCGGACGCCGCGTACGTCGGTGGCCCGGGCATTCAGGTAGGTGTTGTCGCTTTCGGCCCAGTCCGCCTCGACCCGGCTCAACGTTGCGTGCCAGGCAGCTCCCCCGGCGGCGCCGTCCTCGATGCGATGCCTGACATCGTCCAGGATCTCGGCGTCGGCGAGCAGCATCAGATGGGCGTCGAAGATTGCGGCGTTCTGCTCGTCACGGTTCCGAAGCATCCGGTCCCGGGTCCCGGCGATGTCGTCCCTGGTGGCGGCAAGTGCCGCCTGGAGAGCCCGCCACTCCTCCGCGGCGTCGGTGACAGTGGTGGTCTCCGGCACGGCGATGTCGCCACCGCCGATGGTCCACTTTGGGCCGATGCCGATCCCGGGCGAGGCTGCCATTGGCCCGTGGGCTGCCACCGCCGCCGGCGCCACAGAGGTGGGCTTGTCGCCAAAATCGCTCCCGGCCAGCGCCACGATCACGGCGACGGCTTCCCGGGCCTGGGGTCCCGATGCCGCCACTTCGAGCTGATGACCTTGCCGGGCGGCCAGAGCGGCGACCCGGCTCAGGCTGGCAGCCGGCACGTAGCCGGTGCCGGTGGTGGTGTTGCGGAGCTGGACGGTGGCGTTGAATCGACTCGCGGTTGCGGCGACACGTGCGGCAGGCCGGGCATGCAACCCGTGTTCGATGGTCACGGTGAACACCGCTCGCTCCTCCCCCGCCGCGGCCGCTGTCGGATCCTCGGCGGGCGTAGGGGTGATGCCGAGATGGGCTTCCTTGCCTCCGAGGCCGGCGGTGGCCTCCCGCATGATGGTCCCGGGTGATTCACCTGCGGCCGCCTGCACCACGGCGGCGATCAGGCCTTCGACGATCGGGGCTGCGGTGAGGTGCACCCGCTGCCGTAGCTCGGGGTCGAGCAATTCGAGTGCCATTTCGCTACTGAGCACGGCGCTGCCCAGGTCCATCAGCACCACGACACCGACACCGTCGTCGACCTGCTCGATGGCGGCTTGCACCGCAGCCGCATCGGTGCCGATCTCGCCACCGGTCAACCCGGCGGCGATGGCGATAGGAGGTGGTTCGCCGGGGACCATCTCGAGGGCGAGGTCGACGGCGGCCCTGGCCAGGGCCGGGCTGTGAGAGACGACTACCAGGCCGACCATCACCTATGCCAGGGTGGTGGCGGCCGCGGCGAACAGCATCGCAGTCGACGTGGCGCCGGGGTCTTGATGGCCGATGCTGCGCTCCCCCAGATAGCTGGCCCGCCCCTTCCTGGCCAGCATTGCGATGGTGTCGTCACGTCCCTCCTCGGCGGCGGCCCGGGCCTTGTCGAGCGCCGTCGCCAAATCGTCGCCTGCTGTGATCGTTTCCTTGTAGGCGGCGGTGGCGGGAGCCATCGCGTCGTACATGGTCTTGTCGCCTGCTTCGGGCTTGCCCCTGGCGACCACGCCTTCCAACCCGGCCACCAATGCCTCCCCAAGTGTGGTCGTTGTCAACTCGGGGATATCGCCCGCCGCTATCCCGAAGCGCAAGAAGAAGGTGCCGTAGAGCGGCCCGGCTGCTCCACCGACGGTGGAGACAAGGGTCATCCCTACCTTCTTGAACAGGTCGGCGATCCCGGCGAGCTGTTCGGCGTCGAGAGCGGCGATAACTGCCTTCATGCCACGGTCCATATTTATGCCGTGGTCGGCATCGCCGATATCGGAATCGAGCCGGGTGAGATAGTCCTTGTTCTCGGCGACGAGCCTGGCGAATTCACGGAGCCACGCCTCGAGGTTGGCGACGGTTACGGTCTGGTCTGGCATGGTCACACTCCCCACCGCATCCCGGGGGTGTTGACCGGGGCGTCCCAAAGCGCGGTGAGCTCGTCGTCGAGTTTGAGCAGAGTGACCGAACAGCCGGCCATCTCGAGCGAGGTGATGTAGGGACCGACCAGGGAGCGCCCGATCTCGATGCCGCGGGCGTCGAGCAATCTGGCGATCTCGCCGTACATCAGGTACAGCTCGATGAGAGGTGTGCCGCCCATGCCGTTGACAAAGGCAAGCACCCGGTCGCCCTTGTGGAGCGGGAAGTCGTCGACAACCGGGTCGAGGATGCGCCCGGCGATTTCGGCGGCAGTACCGAGCGGTTCCCGGTACCGGCCGGGCTCACCGTGGATGCCGATACCGATCTCCATCTCGTCTTCGGCGAGATCGAAGGTGGGGGCACCTGCGGCAGGGACGGTGCACGAGGTCAGCGCCATTCCCATGGAGCGGCCGTTACCGTTGACCTTCTCACCGAGGATGACCAGCTCGTCGAGGCTGCGGCCCTGCTCGGCGGCAGCGCCGACGATCTTCTCCAACAGCACCGTAACCCCCACCCCACGCCGCCCGGCGGTGTAGAGGGAGTCCTCAACGGCCACGTCGTCGTTGGTGACAACGGAGCTGACCTCGATGCCTTCGGCGGCGGCGAGCTCGGCGGCCATCTCGAAGTTCATGATGTCGCCTGTGTAGTTCTTGACGATGTGAAGCACGCCATGGCCGCTATTAACCCGCTTGGTGGCGGCGAGCATCTGGTCGGGGGTCGGCGAAGTGAAAATGGCCCCGGCGCAGGCGGCATCCAGCATGCCCATACCGACGTAACCGCCGTGCATCGGCTCGTGGCCGGAGCCCCCACCGGAGATGACCCCAACCTTGCCGGCGACAGGGGCATCTCCCCGGTAGACGATGCGCAGCTCGTGGTCGATGTCGAGCTCGGGGTGAGCAAGGCCCATGCCGACCAGCGCCTCGTTGACCACCTCATCGGGAGCGTTGATGAGTTTCTTCATATCAGTCCGGCTCCTAGTCCTCGTCGGCGCTGCCATCCATCATGGCTGTACCTCTGAAGATAATGAGCCGGCAATGCAACGCAACCACGACGGCTCCGGCACGGAGCCGAGAACCAGGCAGACGGCCATGTCGAAAGCGACTGGTCAGTTCCAACGACCCAGAGCGGTTGTCGCCAGCTGGGCGGCTGCCTCGATCCCGGCGGTGTCGGTAGGGTCGATCTCGAGGAACACGATCTGGAGCTCGACGAAGTGGCCACTGTCACCAGTGATGATCGAAGCCACGGCATCATCCGCGGGGGTGGTGACGGCAACCGTGTCGCTCCCGACCGCCACTGGAATGATGTCACCGGCGTCGGGATAGTCGGTGGCGGCTACTGATGCTGCATCGCCGTCACGGGTGAAGGCGATAACCGAGATCTCGGCGATGCTGGATTCGGGCTGTACGTACCCGCAGCCGATCATCGAGTCCTGACCGACTTCGAGGGCGTGACCGGCAAGCGCAGTTGCCTCATCGGAGGTGATCAGCGAACAGTTGTCCGGCGCTTCGCCATCGGCCGTCCCGGCGGCCGTTGTCTCGGTCGCCATCGTCGTCTCGGTCGCCATTGTCGTCTCGGCGGCCGCCGTAGTCGTCGCAACGGTGGTGTTCGTTCCCTGTCCTCCGGAGCAAGCTGCAACAACCAACGCGAGAAGCACTCCGACAAGTGTGATCCGTCTCATTCAACCTCCTTATGTATGCACTCAGGCTGGAGAGGGCACAAACCACCAGGCTAGGGCCGGGTTGATCCAACGCGCGACGTTGGAAAGCCGGAGAGTTTCATCCCGAAGAAGCTTCACCAGGAGGTCTGCGACACGACGTCGCTTGCCCACCGTCGTCTGGTGAATGGTGGGGCCGGCAGGTTGAGATCGGCCGCCGCTAGGTGCCGAGGGCCCGATGCAGGAACGCCGCCATCTGGCCCCGGGTCACCGGGGCATTTGGACAGAACATGTCGTTGTCAGGTGGATTGCAGCCCAGCGTCACTCCCGCTTCTGCGAGCCGCTCGATGTCGGCCTCGAACACGGACCCGTCGTCATCGACGAATCGAGTCCGATCCGGCACCGCGGTGTAGCCAAGTGCTCTCACCAGGAACGCCGCCATCTGGCCCCGGGTTACCGGGGCGTTGGGGCAGAACATGTCGTTGTCGGGAGGATTGCAGCCCCTGGTGACCCCCACCCCACCCAACCACTCGATATCGGAGGTGAACACCGACCCGGAGATGTCAGTGAACACGACCGGTCCCCCGGCAGTGAGCACGCCACCGAGCGCCCGGTGCAAGAAAGCCGCCATCTGGCCCCTCGTCACCGAAGCATCGGGGCAGAACAGGTCGTTGGCCGGGGGGTTGCACCCCCTGGTGATGCCCTCGGCTGCCAGCCACTCGACATCGGCAAAGAAGGTATGGGTGGTTGGCACATCGTCGAAGGTAGGGGTCGTCGACGGCTCGGGCTACATCGGTGACGTTGATGGTGACGGTGGCGGTATCGCTCAACGAGCCGTCGCTCACCAGCACGGTGAGGACGTATTGGGGAGTGGTCTCGTAGTCGAGGCCGGCGGCCGTTGTTATCCCCCCGGACGTCGCGCCAATTGCGAAGACGCCTGCCGGGTCACCCGCCGTGATCGAGAAGGCGAGGCTTGGCCCGTCATCGGTTACGGCCACCGTGCCGACGGTCGATCCGACTGCCGCGTCTTCTGCGATCGTGAACGACCCGTCGGAGGCGACCGGTGCCGTGTTCGGTGGCGTCTCGACCACATCGGTGACATTGATGGTGATGGTGGCGGTGTCGCTGAGGACTCCATCTGTCGCTTCTACGGTGAGTGCGTAAGACAGGCGTCGTCTCGTAGTCGAGGGCGGCCGCAGTCGTGATGGCCCCGCTGGTGGTGTCGATCGCAAAGGCCCCGGAAATGTTGCCCGCAGTTATCGAATAGTCGACGGTTGGCCCGTCGTCGATGGCGGCAATCGTGCCGACGACCGTTCCGATGGCGGCATCCTCGGCGACGGCGAACGTGGTGTCGTCCAGCACCGGTGCCGTGTTGCAGCGGGCGGGCGGTGTGTCGAGCCACGGGACGTAGTCGACGTCTGCACTGACGCTGTCGCCCGAGCCGGGCCCGGCACCGGACGGGCCGTTGCTCGCGCCCCAGAAGTTCGACTCGAAGGTCACCCCGATCCCGGTGCTGTTGGCAACGCCTGCACCGTTGTTGATCACACAGTTGCCCGTCGAGCCCGCGGCAAAAGTCGCGGTGTCGGCGACAGAGATCCCGTCGCCGGTGGAGTTGAGAATGTCGTTGTCGCTCACCGCGTGGGAGCCGGCCCCATCGAGGAGAATCGCTGTGGTGTTCGGGTAGGCAGTGGCGCTACCGTCGGGCGCAGCGCCGAACAGGTTGTCGCTGATGAGCACACTCGCCCCGGCCTCGGCCCCGGTGACGTGGACGCCGGTCACCGCGGAGCCGATGATGTTCTTGCGAATCTCGTACCCGGTCTCGATAGCGTCGAGGCTATCCACCGAGACTGCATAAGTGATGTCGAGCGGCACCCCCGCCGGAGTGAAACCGAAGGTGTTCCCGACGACCCGGTTATCGGTGGGCTGGAAGCCGTCTGCGGTCAGCAGAACTCCCTCGTAGGTGCCGAAGTAGTTGCGTTCCAGGTCGTCGGACGTGCCGTTTTCGTCCGTGCCGATGAGATTGTGACCGGAGCTCTGTCTGATGAAGATCCTCCCGGCCTGGACCCGGGTGGTGCCGTCTGCGGTGAGCCCGATGAAGTTGCCCGATATCCGATTCGAGTCGTTTGCGTTGACGTACACGGCGAACCCGCCGGGCCCGAAGACATTGCGCTCCGCCAGGTCCGCCGTCCCGTCGCCGTCGGTGCCGATCACTACCCCGGTTGCCGAAAACTCGATGAGGACGCCCATATTGAATTCAAGGGTGCCGAGTTGCGCACTTCCTGCCGCGTTGAGACCGAAATGGTTGCACGCAATCTGGTGCCCGGAGCCGTCGATGACGTTGATCGCAGAGTTGACGCCCACGTTGTCGTCGGTTCCGAAGGCGAAACCGCGGATGGTGGACGAGCCGGTAGCGTGGTCGATCTGGAATGCGATGCCGCTACCGGAGGTCGGCGCGGTCACCACCTCGATACGCATGTAGGAGGGATCGGATACTGCGGCGCAGACATTGGCTTGCGGCGCCCCGTTCTGCGGCTGGGTCGTTCCGTCCACTTCGACCGCCTCGGTAAGCACCAGGGGGCCGTCGGTGAGGGTGATCCGACACACCCCGCCGGGACAGGAGCCGGCCGGGATGTTGAAGTTGATGGTGTCGACCCCCGGGTTGGCGTTGGCCGCGGCAACGGCGCCACGCAGGCTGCAATCGTCTGCGGCTGCGGTGCATGCGGTCAGGGCCCCGTTGTCGACAACCGTGTCGACCACATATGTGGTAGCGGCTCGAGCGGGAGCCACGGCGGTGACGGTCACGAATGACGCTGCGGCCAGTCCTACTACTGCCAGCCATGGAACGACCCGACGGCGAATGCCAATCGACATTTTCCCTACCTCCCCTGTTTACCTGGACCCTGAAAAAGCTACCCGACGTTTCAGGGATCTGGAGGGCCAATCCGAGAGTTGCGGTCAAACAGCCGGCAAGCTTCGACAAGCCGGGCTCGAAGTGGCGAAAGGTCACGCCTTTGAATCGAAGTCGATCAGGACGGGTACGCCCAGCCTCGCGCGCCTCTGCGAGCGACACGATCTGCCTACCGAACGGGGCAACGGCCAGACCCGCCATCTTGAAGCTGGCCACCCCGAGCGGAAAGCCGATCACGGTCATCATCAGCACCAGACCTGTGATCAGGTGCCCAAGTGCGAGCCACAAGCCACCGAAGATCAGCCAGATGACGTTACCGAGCGTCGAAAGGCCAACGCTGCGGTCAGGTCGGGCGACAACCACCCGCCCGAAGGGCCAGAGCGCATAGCCAGCGAGCTTGAACGACTGCACCGCAAACGGGATGGTGACGATGAACAGCAGGTTGATGAGTCCTGCCATGACGTAGCCGATGGCCAACCAGAACCCGGCCAGACATAGCCAGAGAATGTTGCCCGCCGTCCGCATGCGACTCCCATCTCGGTCACCTTCGAGCGAGGATAGCCAAAGGGAGCTTTCGGCTTGGCTCATTACCCAGTGCGCGGTGCAAACACGCGGCCATCTGACCCCGGGTCACCGGAGTCACAAGACAGAAGCGATCGTTCTCGGGTGGGTTGCAGCCTCTGGTCACACCGGCGGTTGCTAGCTCGTCGACTAGACGAAGAAACGCACAGATGCGGACGTTTCCGGTTGGGGCGCTATTTGCCGAGAAGCCTCTTTGCGGCACCTAGGTTGGGTGCCCAGCCGACGCCCCAGGCCTTGCTGGAGAGCACGGGACCTTCGGGATTCCAGTAGGTTTCGCGGAACCGCTCGATGGTGGGCGGGCGGAAGTCGTAAGGGACGAGGCCGGCAACTTTGCCGTTCCAGGTGCGCTCCTCGGACGGCTTGCGCAACTGCTGCACGATGGCGATGACGCCGATGATCGCGAGGAACAGCTTCCACAGGTCCTTCGCATCCGGACGCTTCTTCTGATCCTTGGGTTGTTGGTCTTCCATAACTCCAGATTACCCGGAATCCGGTGGCTCATTTCGAAGGTTTCGCGGTCGAGACCGCAGCCAAGCAGCGGTCCGCGGCTAGCGTCATGTCATGAGCGGACGAGCAGACATGTTTGTGGACATCGACGAGGACCCACGCCATGACCCGCCGGGGACAGGCGACGAGCTCGAAACGCTGCTCGGGTTTCTCCACTGGCAGCGGGATACACTCGAGTTGAAGTGCTCGGGTCTCGAAGCGGAGAACTTGCCAGCCGCTCAGTGGAGCCGTCGACGATGTCGCTGTTGGGTCTGATTCGCCATATGGCCGAGGTGGAGCGCCACTGGTTCCGCCGATTCATGGCCGATGAGGATGCACCGCCGCTGTTCTATAGCCGTGACGACCCGGACGGGGATTTCGACGGTGCCGTCGCCGACCCGGCGCTCGTTGACCGGAGCGTGGGACACGTGGCGGGCAGAGGTGGCGAACGCCGACCGCTTCGTCACTGCGCACCCGGATCTCGACGCGGTGGGCAAACGTGTCAACCCAAACCGGGGGCCGAGGTCGATGCGCTGGGTGCTGGTGCACATGATCGAGGAGTACGCCCGCCATCTCGGCCACGCCGACTTGCTCCGGGAACGCATCGACGGCGCCATCGGTCAGTAGCGCAATCAGCGAATGCAGACGCCATCCCCGGGACGGGCCGATAGTCTCTGTCGCATGGATCTTCCCGTGAACCCGCCGATCAAGCCGATGCTCGCCAAGCCCGTGCCGAAACTCCCCGAGGGCGACGTGTCGTATGAGATGAAGTGGGACGGGTTCCGTTGCATCGTGTTCCGTGACGGTGACGAGATCGTGCTCGGCTCCCGCAACGAGAAGCCGCTCAACCGCTACTTCCCCGAGATGGAGCCAGTGCTCATGGCGAGGTCCTGCCGGAGCGCTGCGTCGTCGACGGTGAGCTGATTGTCAGCGTCGACGGCCGGCTCGATTTCGATGCTCTCGGCCAGCGCATCCATCCCGCCGAATCCCGGGTGAAATGCTGGCAGAGGAGACTCCTGCCGGGTTCGTCGCGTTCGATCTGCTCGCCCTCGGCGACGAGTCGTATGTCGACAGACCCTTCGGCGAGCGTCGGGCCGCTCTCGAGGGCATCGCGTCCGGATTCCGACCGCCGGTGCATCTCGCCCCTGCCACCGGTGACCCGCAGCTGGCAATGGAGTGGTTCAACACCACCGAGGGTGCCGGGTTGGACGGGCTGATCATCAAGCCGCTCGGTGACCGATACGTGTTCGACAAGCGGGTCCAGTTCAAGCTCAAACACGTCCGGAGCGCAGACTGCGTCGTCGCCGGATATCGCATGCACAAATCCGGTGACGGTGTCGGTTCGCTGATCCTCGGGCTTGTATGCGCCCGATGGGCAACTGTGGCACGTCGGGGTGGCAGCCAGCTTCACGGCCGCCAAGCGCAAGGAGCTGGCCGTCGAGATGGAGCCGCTCGTCCTCGACGACATCAGCGGACATCCGTGGGCAGCGTGGATGGACGCCGAGGCCAACGCCGACGGCTCGATGCCCGGAGCACCGAACCGCTGGAGCGGCGCGTCGGGTCGTGACCACTCGTGGATACCGGTGCGGCCGGAGCGGGTGGTGGAGGTGCGTTACACGTGGACAACGGCGGGCCGGTTCCGTGGCACCACCAAGATGCTGCGCTGGCGGCCCGACCGGGAGCCCGATTCCTGCAGCACCAATCAGCTCGCGGATCCCGACCCGATTCCCGCCGATTCCCCGGTGCGCCCCATCGTCGGGTAGCCGTGTCAGCTTTGCGAGGTTCGAGTTTCTCCGATCCTCGCAAACGCTCCACAAACGCTCCTCCGCCAACGTGATGGCATGCTCGACACACCAGTGCCGGTGTCGGCCGGCTCGACATATACGCTTTATCCCACCGGCGTCCAGACAGGCGGCGACTACGCGACCTCAGGCGGCGATCCGTACACAGGCGGTGAGCTGTGGATCGACTATCCGGGGTTTGGGAGACCTGGAATGAGTGCGCCGCGGCGGGCAGCTGTCAAACCGGCAACTTCGACATGGCGTTTTCGGTGACCATCGACGACAGCGCCGGAACTGTCGACAGCGATGGTGACGGCGTGTCAGACGATGTCGATGCTTTCCCGAACGACCCGACCAGGGCGGTGGATTGCCCGGCCGGCTACTACGGGGCGTTCGAGTGCACCGCGGCCCCGATCGGGACCTACGTGGCAACGTCAGGTCAACTGGCGGCAACTCCGTGCCCCGTCGGGACGTTCAGCGGCACCGAAGCCTCAGTCGCCTGCACCCCGGCACCGATCGGCTACTACGTGGACTTTGTTGGAGCTGCCGAAGCGATCCTTTGTCCGGCAGGAACCAGCACGGTGGCTACGGGATCGGTTTCCCTGTCGGATTGCCTCACAGACAGCGACGGTGACGGGATTCCGGACATCGTCGACACCGACGACGACAACGACGGCGTTCTCGACACCAGCGATCTGTGCCCGGCGACAACGTTGCCGGAGGTAGCACCGTCAGGGTGGAAACAGAACCACTACGTCGCCGACGCTTCGGGCAGCCTTGTAGACCCCAACGGCAAGGAAGCAGGCGTGACCATCAGCGACACCGCGGGCTGCTCCGGAGCGCAGATCATCGACGCTGCAGGACTCGGCAAGGGCCTCAGGAGGTTCGGGATCACCAGGGGAGCACTGCAGGACTGGTTGGACTCGCTGGGATAACCTAAGGGAGCCATCGAGGAACGCAACGGGAGGGCCCTGGCAACCGGGCCCTCCTTTATGTCCTCTGGCTAGATTGGCGTGTATGGACCACACGATCGCGGACACTGAAATCGAACTGTTGCGCCGTGCGATCGCGCTGGCAGCCACGGCTCGAACCAAAGGCAACCATCCGTTCGGGGCACTGCTCGCTGATGCCGATGGCCGGGTGATTGCCGAGGCCGAGAACACCGTGGTGACCGACCGGGACGTCACCGGCCACGCCGAAACCAATCTGGTCAGGATCGCATCGCATCGCTTCTCCCCTGAGGTGTTGAGCGGGGCGACGCTGTATACGAGCACCGAGCCATGTGCGATGTGCTCGGGGGCCATCTTCTGGGCCGGGATCTCCCGGGTTGTCTACGGTCTGTCCGAGTCCGCACTCGACGACATGATCACGGCCGACGCCGACGGCCCGGCACTGGCGCTGCCAGCTCACGAAGTCCTCAACGCCGGCAACCGACATGTGGAAGTGATCGGGCCTCTTCTTGTCGACGAAGCCGCGGACGTGCACGCCGGCTTCTGGGAAGCTGAGAATTCGCTGTAGCCAGCCGCGGTGAAGCGGCCCGATCAGGCCGAGAATGCCCGAACCCCCGCCCGGTACGCGATACTCCCCACATGAACCGGGAAGAACGAATCGAAAAAGCGCGCCAGATGGCAAGGGAAAACACCCCCAAGCGCGACGACGACCAGGACCGCAAGCGTGCCGCCCTTCTCCAACAACGGCTGTCGAATGTCGGTGCATCTCAGGCGCAACGGCATGTCACCGCGCTAGAGCATTCGGGCGACGCCGCCTACCTGGAACCAGTGCAGACGCCGCGGGAATGGGACCGGGCGGTGGAGCTGGCACGGCTCGTGACGATCGCAAGGGCGAAACGCCGGGACACAATTACCCACGGCGAGGTCAGGTGGGCCATCTACGACGAGCTCAAGATGCTGGTTGACCGATCGATGTTCCCCACTCTGATGGAGGCCGTCAATCAACAATCAGACGGCGTCCTGGTGTCGTCGATCATCGTCACCGACGACGATGGCAAGCCGGCCGATGGCTTCCTCCCCTACGCCCGGAGCCTCGGATTCGACCTCCCGGTAGAGGCATTGCAGCGACAGGTCTACGAGCACTTCAAGTAGCGGATCGAGCCACCGGTCTGCGGCGCGGCAACGGGTCGATCGAGAGCCGGACGCCCCGATTTCCGGTGTGGTTGCTCACTCTCCCAGCGCGCGATGCAGGAACGCTGCCATCTGCGCCCTTGTGACCGGGTTGTTGGGGCAGTACATGTCGTTGGTGGGCGGGTTGCATCCCCGGGTGATGTCTGCCGCGGCGAGCCGGGCGATGTCCGTTTCGAACACAGACCCCTGGGCATCGACAAACGGATTGCCACCGCCGTCATCGGTCAAAAAGAGCGCCCGGGCCAGGAACGCCGCCATCTGACCCCTGGTCACCTGACCGCGCGGGCAGAACATGTCGTTGGTGGGTGGGTTGCAACCCTTGGTGATCCCGGTGTTACCGAGCCACTGGATGTCGTCGACAAACACGGAAGCGGCGGTGTCGGTGAACGTGACCGGCGGGCCTTGCATGATGGTGCCCTCGAGCGCCCGATGCAGGAACGCCGCCATCTGACCTCTAGTGACGGGATCACCGGGGCAGAACAAGTCGTTGTCGGGCGGGTTGCAGCCAAGGGTGATGCCCTCGTTGGCCAGCCACTCGATGTCGGTGAAGAACGTGTTGGTGGTCGGCACGTCATCGAAGGTCGCCGTCGTCGGTGGCTCGTACACGTCGGTGACGTCGATGGTGACGGCTGCGGTGTCGCTGGTTCCACCGTTGCTGACCTCGACCGTGAGCGCATAGGTGGGGGTCGTCTCGTAGTCGAGAGCGGTTGCGGTTGTGATCGCACCGGTCTCCGGGTCGATGGCGAAGGCGTCGCCGGCGTTGCCGGCAGTTATCGAGTACTCGAGGATGCCGGAACCAGACGCGGTCACAGAGCCGACGGAGGTCCCCACCGCGACGTTCTCAGCGACGGCGAAGCTGGCATTGCCTGCGTTGACCGCCACGCCACATCCAGCCGGCTCGCTGGTGAGCCATGGGGTGTAGTCGACGTAGTTGCTCACGCTGTCTCCGGAACCCGGGCCTGCTCCGGACGGCCCGGTGGCATCCCACCACCAGTTGTTCTCGAACGTCACGCTCGTGGTGCTGAAGTTGGCCACCCCGGCGTTGTTGGCGACGATACAGTTCCCGGACGAGCCGGTGCCGAGGGTCACGTCGTCCGACATCGCCAGCCCGGTTGTGGTGGATTCGGCGATCAGGTTGTTCGAGACGACTGTCGCCCTGATGGTGTAGAGCCTGATTCCCTCGCCGTTCGGGCGGGAGTTGCCTGCGGGGTCAGATCCAAACACGTTGTGGTCGATGGTGAAACCCATGACAGACGGGTCACCGGTGACGTAGATGCCCTCGGTTGCCGAGCCGATGTAGTTGTCCTTGATCTCGATACCGCTCGATCCAGTCTTGAGTCTCACTTCGACGCCGATGGTCATGGGAGCCGCCGTCCCGGTCGGGCTCGACCCGAACACGTTGCCCACGACGCTGTTATCGACGAGTGCGAAAGTGGTCCCGTCGAGACCGACACCCTTGTCACCACCGAAGTAGTTGCGTTCGAGATCGTCGGAGACGCCGTTCAGGTCGCTGCCGATCAGGTTCCCGGTGGCGAGTTGCCGCATGTAGACGCGCCCGCCGCCGAGCACGGTGCTGCCATCTGCGGTGAACCCGAAGTAGTTGCCGGACACGCGATGATCGGTGCTGTTCTGATCGCCGTTGATGTAGACCGCGAACGCCCCGGTCGCTCCGAAAACATTGCGTTCACCCAGGTCGCCGACTCCGTCACCGTTGGTCCCGATGGTCACGTGCGACGAGTTCTGCTCGAGTTCGATGGCGGTAGTGAAATCGCCGCTGCCGAGATGGTTGATCCCAGGCCCGTCCAGGGCGAAGTGGTTACATGCGATCTGGTGACCCGATCCCTCGTCCAGGAAGATGCCGGGCGTGAAGTAGGTGGAGTCATTGCTTCCGAGGGCGAAGCCCCGGATGGTGGTGGCTCCGGTGGCGCTGCTCACATTGAAGATGGTGGCGCTCCCCGCGGTGGGGGCACTGACTATCTCGATGCGCATGTAGGACGGTTCGGTGGCAGTGGCACATACGTTTGCCCACGGTGCCCCGTTCTGGGGCTGGGTGGTGGCGTCGAGGTCAACCGGATCGGTGATGGTGATCGGTCCATTGGTGAGGGTGAGCCGGCAAACTCCACCGGGGCACGATGCGGCGGGGATGTCGAAATCGATGGTGTCCACCCCGGCGCCGGCGTTGGCCGCTGTGACCGCACCACGCAGACTGCAGTCACCGGGGGCGTCGGTACATGCGCTGAGCGCCCCGTTGTCGGAGACGGTATCCACTACATACGATGTAGTCGCGGACGCGGGAGCGGCTGTGGCAACGGTGGCGAGTGGTGTGGCGGCGAGGATCGCAGCTGCAATCCAGGCTGTGAAACGACGGCGAGAGGTTGATGGCATATCCCCACCTTTGACTTTCCGATATGACCCCTGAGAAGCTACTCCCCGTTCGAGCGGTTTGGGGCAGCAACTACTTGGTGGGGATCGTGACGTGGCGGTCGACCCACTCTGCGGTACGGGCCTGGGCGACGAGACTCTCGGAGTGCCCGGGCAGCAGCGCAGGCCATACGTGGTACATGTCAGGGGCCACATGGATTGTGATGTCGCATCGGTCGGTGCGGGCGCGGTCAACGAGCCTGGTCGAGTCGTCGAGGATCATCTCCCTACCACCGGCGAACACGAGCAGCGGTGGGATTGAGGTGTAGTCGCCGTAGAGGGGCGAGGCATACGGATCCTTCGGGTTATGACCGCCCAGGTATTCCGTGTTGGCCCTGATCTCGCCCACCGGGAGATAGTCGGTGGCGAGATTGGTGATGATCGATGGGGCAGTGTGCTCGAGGTCGGTATAGGGGGAGAACAGGACGGCACCAGCAGGAAGGGGGCGTGCCTCGTCACGGAGCCGGAGCAGGAGGGCGAGGCTCAATCCTCCGCCGGCGGAGTCGCCTGCGAGCACGATCTCCCCGGGCGGGACTCCACGGTCGAGGAGCGCCAGGTAGACAGCGAAGGCATCGTCGAGAGCGGCGGGGAACGGGTGCTGTGGTGCCAGACGGTACGCCGGAACGTACGCCCGGCAGCCGATCGCCCAGCTGAGTCGGGACACCCATTGCCGGTGGGTGGCGGGGCTGCCCGCCACGTAGCCGCCGCCGTGGAAGTAGAGAAGGGTGCACCGGTCGGTCAAGGTGGTGTCGGTGCGCTCGTGCCACTCGCCGGGGACTCCCCCGACGCTCTCCGCGCGTACCCGCATCACCGAACGGAGCCGTCGGGGTAGCGGTGGGTCGAGGCGGGTTTCGAGCTTTGCTCTTGCGTGTGGGTCGGGATGTGCCGCGGCGCTCATGATGAAGGACCGCAACGCCACAGCTCGCAGCTCGACGGTCCAACTCCACCCCGGCACCGCCGCTCCGTTCAGGAGGCGGCGACCGATCGCACGCACGACTGCGACGATCACCGATGTGAGGAGTTGAACGGCGAGAACGATCGTGCCCACCCCTCCAAGTTAGTGCAGCCCGAACGGCGTGAATACACGACGAGACGCAAACCGCAAAGATGTGCGTCCCGAAGTGTCGGTACGAGTCAGAACCAGCCTCGATGGTGTTCGTGGAACGCCATGTACTGGGCGATGTTGGTGGGCCCTAGGGTGCGATTTATGTCGGGGAATGTGCGTCTGATCTCGGCCAGCTCATCCCGGGTGAAATCCCAATGCACCTTCACCGGGTCCACGTCGTATAGCTCGGCGGCGTTGAGACCGAAGATGCGTCGTTTGGTGCGACCGCCGAGGACGGGATAGCCATATCTCTCCCGGTAGCTGGAGGTGATGGAGAAGGCACGGAACGCCTCGATCTGGTCCTGGGGTGATCCGTAGAAGATGGAGTCGGTGCCCCAGAGGATGCGGTTCTCCCCAAGTTGGGCGAGCAGTTTGCCGAGCACATGGGCGGCCTGGTTCGGGGTACGCATCAGATACCACCAGATGGAGCCCAGCTCTCCGTAGACATTTCCTCCGGGGCCGATGTCGTTCTCCCTCAAGGTGGTGATGAACCGGTTGACGCCCCGATCCCGGGTCGCTTCGGTATAGGGGCCCTCGACGACATCTACCTCGAAGCCACAGTGATAAATGATGAAGTTCATCTCCGGGTAGTCGCGGGCGACTGGCCCGACGTCGATCGGTGATCCGAACTTGGTGCCGTCCGAGAGGCCCTTGTGGATACAGATGCGGTTGATGCCGAGCTCGAGCGACTTCTCGATCATGGCCCGTCCCACTTGTGGCACCCCGTCTTCGTGGTCGTCGAGCCAGTAGTGGCTTCCGGTGACCGGGTCGGGGAAGTGGGTAAAGGTCTTCCATCCTTCGATCGGGTAGCTGGTCGCCACCTGCTCCATGGCTTCGAGCGTGGCACCGAGTTCGGCGATTTGTGGCAGCACCTGAGCGTGGATCTTGATCCGGTCGTCCCTGGTGAGCCCGATGGCGGCGATCCGGGTCTCTTCCATCACTTCGATGGGGAGAGGACTGCCTTCGGGGTAGATGGGGAGCGCCGAGACCACCGCCATCGAAGTGTCCGAACGCAGGAACATCTCCTCCATGAAGTGGGTCATGGTGAAACATGCCCTGGGGTCTTCCTCGCCACAGTTGACCTGAGGGAACTGATCGCCCCAGAAGCGCTGCCCCCGGCTGGCCGGGTTCAAGTCGTATTCGAGGAGGTGCCCCTGGACGTCCATGATGAATTCGTCGCCGGTTAGCCGCTCCTCGGCCGCCAGCGGTTCCCACAGTGCATCGGCCGGGATGAGGAAGCGCCCACCCGGGTCGGCCGACGCGGCGGCGGACGTCTGATCCAGGAAGAACAACGTGATCGCCGACGCCGCAGCGGTCTTGAGGAATTCGCGGCGGTTCATGTGCAGCTTGCGGGCGGCCCGATCGCACTGTTCCCGCGCCAGCCGCAACGCTTCGGTGACGGTAGGGCCGAGCGGCTGGGGAAGGTATTCGCCGTTGGAGGCCGGCCCGAGTTTGATCGGCAAGCCGGGTTCCTCGTCTCGCCAGTCCACGTCCCTCCCTTGCGACGACGACGTCAAACATACAGGCCATGTCCCGATTGGGGTGGTGGATTATCCAGCTCGACGCTGCAATCTCGTCCGGAGCACGTCCCCGGTCAGAGATGCCGGGTGTATTGGACCGAGGCCGTCCTGGGCCGGCCGAGTGGAACCTCGTAGAGGCACACCGCCGTCTGGCCGCCAAGTGCTCCGGTCCGAATCGGTTTACCGCCGGTAGGCTCGATTGCCGAGAGGTTCTCTGACAAAAGAGTGCTGGCGAGGGAGGCGTGATCGTGAAGTTGCTGGTCGGTACCGAAAAGGGCGCATATCTACTAGAGGAGCCGGGAGGCGAGTGGGGGGTGACCGGGCCGATCTTCCCCGGCTGGAAGACGACCGCCTTTGGCGTGGCCCCGGATGGGACGAACCTGGCCTCGGTGGGTAGCAACTGGTTCGGGGTCGGCGTTCATCGCTCTGAGGACCTCGTCAACTGGGAGCAGACGGACGTCCCGCCGGCGTGGCCGGAGAACACCGACCGCAAGATGGAGCAGATCTGGACCTTCCACACCGCGGGCGACCGTATTTGGGCGGGTGTCGCTCATGCCGGATTGTTCGTGTCCGCGGACCAGGGTGTCACCTGGGATCCGGTCGACGGTCTCAACGAGCATCGCACCCGACCCGACTGGCAGCCCGGCTTTGGCGGGCTGTGCGCCCACCGGGTCAATATCGACGGTGCCTCTCAGTGGGTGTCTATCTCGGCGGTCGGCGTATTTCGCTCCGACGATGGTGGCACCAGTTGGGAGCCTAAGAACGATGGGGTTGACACCGTCGGTCTCCCCGAGGACGCTCCCCGCCCCGAAGTGGGGTATTGCGTCCATTGTGTCGCCCACGACCCCACCGACCCGATGCGAATCTGGCGTCAGGATCACAGCGGGGTGTATCGCACCGCCGACGGCGGTGACAACTGGGAGAAGATCGAGAACGGTCTTCCTGCCGGCTTCGGCTTTGTGATGTGGCGGGACGATTCCAGCGGACGCCTGTTCACCGTGCCGCTGACCGCCGACGTCAACCGGGTGCCAGTGGAAGGCGAGCTACGTGCTTACCGCTCCGATGATGACGGCGATTCGTGGCAGGTCGCCGGCACCGGGTGGCACGATTCGCCCCAGTTCACCGGCGTGCTGCGGGGAGCCTTCGACGGTGACAACCACGGCGCATTCTGCTTTGGCACCACCGGCGGGAAACTATGGCTGACCAGGGACAACGGCGAATCGTGGCAGGAGCTGGCACCGTCATTCCCCCGCATCGGTGCGGTGCGTATGATCCCATGACGGCCAACCTCAAAATCACCCAAATGCTCGCTCAGACGGCCAACACAAAAGCTACCCACCGTGTTTCCGGATCCAGCGTGACCGAGGTTCTGGGAGACCTGTTCGCCGCCGAGCCCGGGCTGCGAGGACACATCCTGGACGAGACCGACGCAATCCGACCGCACGTCGCGGTGTTTGTCAACGGCACCCAGGCGAAACTCGACACGCCGGTCCCGGAGAACGCCGATGTGTATGTGCTCCACGCAGTGAGCGGCGGCTGAGGACACTGCGGCCGGGTCCGCCGGGCCAAAGATGTAGTCGCCGGTATTGAACTTCCGCCGAACCTTCCCCGTCTCCGGATCGAGCGCATAGAACTACGAGTCAAACACCCGGCGTACACAGCCCCATCCAACCCGATTGCCGCAGACGCAGAGATGAACCCCGGAGTCCGCTTCTTCCACTTGGGCGTACCTTGGTGACTCCCGCCTCGGCAAGCCGCTCAATGTTGGCCTCGAATACCGACCCGTCGTCCCGGGAGTGATGATGATCGACGCGTAGGTGTTGCCGAAGTAGTTGGCCTCGATGTCGTCGGAGACACCGTCGCCATCGACACCGACCAGGTTGTTCGACGATACCTCCCGACCGGAGCCCTAGTAGAGAAACCTACACCGAATCAATGCGAGTTTGTGGGCGGTTCGGTTCAGTGACAAGGGCAGGAAGCGTCGCATCACCGGTACGCCAACTCGACGGCCGCTGGACAATGTCCGTGCAAGGACACGAACCGCCACGGATCCAGCATCTCCGCATAACGACCGAACCCGCCAACCTCCGAAGCGCTCCGTCCAATGCCTACTAATTCATCGCCTTGATGGCCCTCAGCTGATCGTCGAGGGATTGGCTCTCATCGATTCGGTCATCGCGCTCCGGGTTGGGACCGCGCCACCCTCCCCGGGCGCGCCTGTCCCTACGGGATACGTTCGAGTTTGCGATGCGACCTTGCCTACGGACCGCGGTCGACGTCGATGACCTGAACGTTTGCGTACGGAGCCGCCAGAGCTTCCAGATCGCTGGGATCGCCGGTGAGACAGACACCGCCGCCGCACTCGACGGCGGCACCAATCACGTGGGCATCCACCATATCTGCCGAGCCCCTGTCTGCCGCGGTCAGGATGCCTCCGACAAGCCGTGCCAGTGCTCGATCGGTGTCCCTGATCATCAGACCCGTCTCCCGGGAAAGGCAGGCATCGACGACCTGGTTGTGATGACGACCCCGGTACATCTCGGCGAGAACGACGGCGGGTACGACGACATTTCGCTGGCGGCGCAGCGCTGCGGTGACCGCAGCACGGACGATTGTCTTAGCCGTCCCCTTCTTGCCGGCAAGCGCAGCAAGTGCGGCGTTGTCGAGCACCACCGATGTGCTCATCCCAGCAGCTCCTCGAACGACGCCACCAGGGCCTCGTCGACGGCGCCATCGGAAGCCTCCATCTCGTCGAGCCAGCGGCGCAGGAGTCGTTGCCGAGCCCGCCGCTCCACCTCTGCCCGCACTGCGCTGTTGACCTGCGCCGAGAGCGTGTCGCCTTCGCCTTCGAGGGCGGCGATCAGGTCCTCGTCGAGGGTGATCGATACCTTGCTTTTCTTGGCCATGCCAATCATGCTACCAAGGTACGGCATCGGTAGGACATGTTCCAGAGAGCTACTTAGGCCAGTGCGTACCGCCCAATGGGAACCAGTCGCATTGCAGGAGAAGTCATCGGACGGCCGAAAGAACAGACCTCCCGTCACCCCTTTCACTCCGCTCACGATGGTCAGCGCAGCTGACACGAGCAGTTGCCCGGGAAGGTGTTCCCTCCCTACAGCGCAAGCTCGTCGGCGTAGATGAGACGCCGTTCGGTGACGGCGGGCCCGGGTTCGCCGAGGTCGGCCGGGTCGCCCTTGAGCAGCTCCCACTCCTCGATGGCGACTCGCCACTTGGTGCTTGTGCCCGGTTTCCGTAGCGGGATGTTGACCGGCGAGGCCAGCTCTCCCACCCAGGCCGCTTCTGTGTTGGTGCGACCGGCTCCGCGTAGCCGCAGGTCGACTGTGTCGATGGTGTCCCAGCCGAGGTCGGTCGGCACGTTGGGATCGACCCGCTGTAACCGGGCCACCAGCCGCCGGTTGCGACGCACGGCTTCGTCGGCGATCAGTGCCGGCGGTGGGAAGCTCTCCTCGCCGCCACCCCTGGTCCCCACCGACCCGCTCACTACCACCCGCACGTGGCGGACATCGGTACGAGAGACACTGGCAATGCGTTCCGGCAGCAGCTGCACGAAATCACATTTCACCGGTGCCGACAGGTGACAGCCGTTGATGCTCTCCGGTTGGTAGCGGGCAACGGCCAGCCGCACGAACGGCCAGAACTTGTCGCCGGGGTCGATGGCGACGTCGACGTACCACAGCTCCCGCTCCTGGTTGTATTGCGGCTGATAGCCGAGCACCGTCACCTGAGGCGACCCTTTGACCGCGTCATATGGCATCGTCACCGGCGGTGCCACCGGCCGGGCGTCGCCGGGTCGCGTATCGATGCCCAGGGTGCGAATCAAGTTGTCGAATTCCAGGAACATGCCGCGGCGGGGCACCTCACTGCTGCGCCAGATGGGGTCGGCGCCCCACTGGCTGACGTAGTTCTCCGCACCCGTGTCGAATCCTCCGGGCGCAAGCAGGACCGCCAGTAGCTCTCCCTCCCCCGACGAGTACCAGGGCCGCTCCAGGTAGATGCGGACTCCGGCCTGGCGCTGGGACCGCACCGCCATCGGTTGCTCGGGTTCGGTGCCGACGTCCCAACGCAGCAGCGGCAGCACCGAGTGAACGATGGGGGCGGCGGGACGGGCCGAGCTGGGCACCGACAGGGTCACCTCGGGACCGACCACGCTCTGACCGTCGTCAAGCGGTGAAGCATCCGCCGCAGGGGCGAGGGTCTCCGGGTCGAAGTACTCCCGGTAGCGGGTAGACGCCCGGAACTGGTAGGTGACCTGACGGTGTTTGGTGTCGCCCCATTGATGTACGGCACGATGCAGCCACACGGGGCCAAAGCCGGGGATCTCGAACCGGATGTCGGCCGGCACCGCGGCTGCCAGCACTGCGAGGTCTTCTTCGGGGCGGATGTTGGTCGTGAACCCGATTCCATTCAACGGGGCGGATTCGGGCCCGGGCAGGCTGAGATCGTCGGTGTACTCGGTCCAGCGGGCCTCGGCGGTGAGTTGCTCGGTGCTCGGCCCGTGGACGTCGACGCCACCGATCAGTGACGAGTCGGTCGACCCGGCCACACGGAATGCTCGCACCGTCGTCGGCGACGGGGCCTCCAGAGGCCGGGGCACGGCGTGGACCAGCGTGACCTTGTCGAACGGGGTGAGTATCCACAGCCAGCCGTCGGCGGCGGCTTCGGCAACATCGGCGTTGTTGCGGATCACCTCGGGCAACGAGCGCCAGAATCCGAAGAGGTCGAGGTCTTCGTGTCGCAGCGACGAAGACAGCCGGAACCTTTGCACGTCACCGGGCGGCAAGCCGATGTGGAGGGCATGACCGGTCAGCCGGCCCTGCAGCTCGGCAGCCGTTTCGAGGAGTACCCGGAAGGCGTTGCGCTCTGGCCAGGTGCCTCCGTACCGGGCGGTGAAGCCTTCGGTGCCGAACGGGAATAGCAGCTGCCGGTCGCGTCCGGCGTCCTGGAAGACCAGCGAGATGCCGTGGGCTGCCGGGTCGGGCAAGTAGGGAACACGCACCTGGTCGACGTCGTGGACGATGTACTGGCCCGGGGCCGGCGCCTCCCCCGGCGTCAGCGGCAAGGTCTTCAGTGTCGAGGGCGGGACACCCGGGTCGCTGACAAGGGCAATGCCGGGTTGCGGGTCGCGGCGTGTTGGGATCGTCGAGGCGTGGCATGTCGACGTCGAAGAGGGTGCCGGCTTCCCGTACCGCGATCGCCAGGAGCTTCTTGTGATCGGCCGCGTTGAGCGAGCCGATGGCGGCGTCGAATGCACCATGCAGCTCGGATTCGTACTGGCTGGTCTTTGGCGGCACCAGGTGCCGTTCCGACTTGGCCCGGTAGTTGTGACCGGCGTGCTCGGCAGCGTACTGGTCGGGCGGGATCACCTCGATCTCGAGGGTTTCCGGGTCCTGGATCACCCCGGAGCGGATGACCAGCTGCAGCAGGGACTCCCCTGCCGAGTTGCTGTGCCGGGCAACCACGGTGGGCGGCTGTACCGGTTCCCAGCGGAGGAAGGGGCGCAACTCGGTAACCGCCAGCGCCGACTTCGGGTCGAGTTCGGGGACGACATCGATGCCCCCGGCGATGACCGCGGGGTCGAACTTGACGGGTTCGATGAGAAACGGTGAGTCGCCGTCGAGGATCAGCTCTTCGAACGCGCGCTCCACCAGGCTGGCCCGGTCGATTGCCGCCATGATCTCGGATCGGCCCATCCGGGTCTTGGGCGCCGCCCGGCGCTCCTGGAGCCGGGTGAACACCGAGGCATCGACTGCGGTATTGCCGGTGAGCGGGGCGGAGTCCGTGAGTTCGCGCACCACACGGGTGTCGGGCAGATTGCGGCGTCGGATCACCGAAACGGTGGTCAGGTCACGGAGATCGGTCTCCAGCCCGACCGGGGCGCCCCGTCCGGCCAGGCCATCGACAACGGCGGCCACCTGGTTGATGAATGGTTGCGGCGGGGACGGCGGAACCATGTCGTGGGGGCGGCTGTTGCCCGCCAGGTCGACGCCCCACACCCGGAAGGCGTAGGAGCGGCCGTAGCGGAGGCGGGGAAGGGTGCCGGGCTCAACCCGGGAGTGGAGCACGATCGGGGTGATCGGATCGGGGTCGACGTCGGGGTCTTCGACGATTTCCTCACCGGCTTCGTGGCGGACCCGTTTCCCGGGGCGGGGCGCCGACAGGCTCCACCCACCCCAGCTGAACATGGCCTCGTGCACGTGCACCGGGGACTGATCGACCCCTGGTGTCTCCGAGGCCGTGGTGGTTTGGACGAAGCCCTCGTCGAGAACGTCATCAAAGACGGTGCCGTGATCGAGCACCTCGGCGTCGACCCTCCGGGCATGCAGGGTGGCCCACTTCCCTACGGTTTCGTCGAGCACCTCGACCCGGTAGCCCTGGGTGACGTCTTCGGTGTTGAGCAGTGGTGCGCCGCCGCCGAGCACGTTCTGCCCCATCGAGCCCTGAGTGGCAATGCGCCCCTGGGTTTCGAGGGCCCGATTGTGGCGCACCACGGTGAAGCCGCCGGTGCGCATGGCCGGGGTGGCCGTGGTGGCCTCCCCCTTGTTGTCGACGGTGTGCAGCAGGCGCGGGATGGTCCACAGGAACCGGTCGGTCTTGAGGGCGGCCCCGTCGGCATCCATGTCGAGGACTCCGAACAGCTTGGCGTCGCCGACAACGAGCCGGCCCGCCGCCCATTCTTCGGTGCGAGGCACCGTCACCATGGAGGCGCCGAACACGGCGCATGCGGTCCGGGAGGTCAGGCTGACGGTGGAGCCGGTGCTGATCTTGGCGGAAAGCCATTCGCTCTTGGCGAGCAGGTCGAGGTCGTCGACCCTGAGGTCGATGACAAGGCCGAGTTTGCGAAGCACGCCGGGATGGTCGGCGAGCAGCGAGACCCGTTCGTGGAAGTCGGGGTCGGGCCGGGGCAGCGGATCGCGGGTGGCGCCTTCGATGGGACGGGGTCGGACGGCGGTCTGGGATTCTGGTCGCTCGTAGAAGCGGCGGGCCCGGTGCAGTTCGAGAAAGGCTCGTTCGATCCCGCGGGTGGCGCCGATGCGCTTTTCGATGGCGGACAGCGGGGTGGCGTCCCCGCCGTGCTCACGGGGCTCACCGATGGTTTCGTCCTGGCTGGCGGTGAACTGCACCTCGCTGTATCCGCTCAGGTCGGACGGCAGGTCGAGACGGCTGTTGACCAGACCTACCAGCGGATCGAGTTCCCGATCGGGTACTCCAGGCGAGACGGGGTTGAACGCCATCGCCACTGCCGATAGCAGCTTGGCAGTGTCGTGCACCTCGGCGGCACGGAAGGTTCGCCAATGCCGATTGCCCCAGTCTGGCTGTTGCCTGCTCCGCACCGGAGTGTCTGGCGGGAAGACCTGACCCCAGGCGTCCGGTTTCAGATCGTCGAGCAGCGGTTGGGCGGCGATAACGCCCGACTGGTTGCTGAGCACGATTTCGGCTTCGAACAGCCCATTGGTCCATTCCACAAACGTGGCGGAATCCTTGAGCGGAGCCTCACCACCGGGAGCTTCCAGCTGCGGCGAGATGAACAGCGAGACGTGGAACTTTTCGGCCGGGTCCCGGCTGTAGGGAAGGGCGACGACGGTGAAACGATCCATGTCAGGCTCCTGCAAAGGCGAGGCAATAGTCGGACCAGGCGGGTGAGGTGCCGTCGGCTTCGAGGCCCATCACGTCGACGAAGTTGGGGTCGCCGTTGGAGCCGGCGAATTGGCGCTCGGCTTCGATGGTGACCGATGCGGAGAAGAACAGCACCTCGACCTTGACCGTCAGTGAGGCCCGCCCCACCATCTTGCCGGTGTCGAAGTCGTACATCAGCTCCAGGTAGAGCTCGATGGATGCGGAGATGAGGCCGAGGACATCGACTTCGCCACGGAGCCGGAAGTAGCCGGCGAGCGAACCGGCGTCGCCTTCGAGCCGCATGTAGATGCCGAGCATCGCCGACACCGAGCCGGAAGCTACCCCGAAGTCGACGGCGAGCACCGCCCCGGCTTCGAGGCTGAGCTCGAGCACCACCAGGCCCTGCGGCGACAGCCGGATGCCGAAGAATCCTCCGCCGCCGATAAACAGCACAGCGAGGGTGAACGGGCGCTCCCGGGTACAGAAGTTGAAGCCGACGGTGACCATCTCGCCGAGGAACGGCACCTGGACGTCGGCGCCGAGCGACAGGTTGGAGAGATTGAAGACCCCGATGGCGACGTTGGGCAAGTCCTGGGTGAATCCGGCAGTGAGGCCGGATGCGGTGACGTCGAGGAACGGCGGGTCGGAGAATCCGTCGAACGGGATGAGCTCTTTGAGGACCTCGATGAAGCCGAGCAGACCAACGAACTTGATGTCGTTGAGGATGACGTCGACTTCAGGCTTGCCTGCGGTGCCTGCCCGGAACGAGAGATGGTCGAACCGGAACTCGACGAGTTCGGCCCCGGGGAGCAGGTTGAGCGAAAAGTCCTTGAGCTCGGCGAGGGCTTCGACACCCATTTCGCCCTTGCCGTTGATGCGGCCCTCGACGGCGAGCACCAGGCTGTCGGATTGCAGTTCGAGCACCGGGGCGCTGCCGCTTGGCCACGACTGCATCTTGGGCTTCCACTCGTAGCGGTAGCTGAACTGGGCGCTGCTGGAGCCGAGGCCGTTGAGGAAGCGGAAGATGTCGTGGATGAGGTCGACGGCATCAACGAGGGTTTGCAGGATCGCCGCCAGGTTCTCCAGCTGGTGCCGGATCAGCGGCGGCAGCAGCGGGGCGACGTTGGGGATCTCGGCGAGGGCAGTCTTGAGCGTGGCCAGCGGGTTGGCCAGTGCCTGCTCGACGGCCTGTTCTGTGGCGTCGACCAGGTTGGTGATGGTGGTGGTGACGTCGTCGACAGCATTGGTGACCAGGGTCTCCAAATTCTGTGCGGCGTTGAGGGCGTCTTGGGCCTGTTGCTGGAGCTCGGCGGCCTTGCCGGTGGCACGGGCGACCAGTTTGTTGGCTTCGGCGACCGCGTCTTCGACTGCCTTCTTGGCGCGTTCGAGGTCGTCGATGAACCCCTCGATGCGGTTCAAGGTCTCGGACACGACGGCCGGGGCGTCGTTGAGGTCGAGGCCAACCAGCTCGAGGATGTCGACCAGGTCGACCAGCCCGAACAGTTTGGGCAACACCCCGTCGAGGAATTGGGCCGGGTCGAACACGTTGTTGGCGACGTTGGCGAGGTCGTTTACGGTGCCGTTGAGCCGGGACAGCCCGGCGACGGTGAGGTCGGGCTGGATAAAGCCGCCCGCCTTGTCACTCCCCGAGGACTTGCCTTGCCCGAAACCGAGTTCGACGGCTGCGGTGAGCTTCGCCCACACTTCACCGGCGTTGCCGCCGCCAAAACCGTGGTCGAGATACGTGGGGAAGTACTCGACGGCGACCGGTCCAGCGGCCGACAGCTGCTCGACGGCGTCGATGGTGATGGCGGCAGTGGTCATCTTGGGGGTGGCGCCGCCGACGAACGGTTCGGCGTCGAAGGTGAGGTTGGCGGCGGGGGCGATGGTGTCACCGCCCTTTTTCACCGCAGCGAAGGCGACCTTCTGCCCGTCGGCGGCGATGGTGGCGTGAGGAGCGTGCAGAGTGCGGATGGCGGGACCGTCGGTGTACACCTCGGCCACCCAGGTGAGCGCCGTGACCAGCCGCACCGGCCGATCCTCGTGGTCACGGGCGTGGAGGATGAACGGGAACGGGGCGTTGTCGACGTTGGGAACGAACGCTTCGTTGAAGTCGTCGCCGGACGGCGGCGGGTTGAGGGTCGGGGTGACCAGCGGGGCGATCCGCACCTCGGTGAAGGGCAGATCTCGCTGGCTGAACCGCTTCACCGGCTCTTTGATGACCAGGAACATCCGCTGGTAGAGCCCGGCGATCGACGGGGCGGCGTCCTTCATCTTGCGTTCGGTGAGCTTGACCAGGCTGGCGCGGTGGCCGAACGGCCACAGGTATCCCGGGTAGACCACTTTGACGTATTGGTCGCGGCCCATGGGGGCGATGTGGTCCCACGATTCGATGGACGACATCCCGCCTTCGGAGTATTCGATGGTCTCCCAGGCGCCGTGGAGGTCGAGCCAGGCGCCGATGGCGGATACGTAGAGGCTGCGAGCTTCGACGGGCTCGGGGGTGATGCGCTGGTTGTCGGCACCGAGCCAGGCTTCGCTCGATTGCCGGACGATCATGTGCCGGTCGGCACCGTCGAGCGAGCTGCGGAAGGGGTCGTCGGCGTGGGTGGGGGTCTTCTCGGTGGTCCAGTCGGGCATGGCTTCCCGGTCGCGGGCCCAGATGCCGCGGATGATGCGCTGGTAGCTGCTGGCTTCGTCGACGGTGACGGAATCGTCGCGACCCACCCGGCGCACCCCGAGCCGGGAGTGCCACAGCTCGATACGGTGCCCGGCGTCCTCTGCTCCGACCGGTTCGGTGGCGTGGGTCCAGCCGTTGAGGTCGCTGGGGCTGATGATAAGGCGGTACGGAGCTTCGATGGCGGTCTCGAATTGGCGGGGCTCCCGGCTCAGGCTCGGCCGTGGGATCCGGCTAATCACGAGCCCGCCCCCGATGAGGCGGTCGAGGAACGTGTTGCCGGCGACGTCGATGCGACGGGTGGCGACGGTGCCAAGACGGGCGTTGATGGCACGGGCGACCCTGCGGTCCCGCATCAATTGGTTGAGCCCGGCGACGGTGGCGGGGTCGGGGCCGCGGCGGCGAGAGGTCTCGGAAGCGAGAATCAGCCCGTTGTCGGTGGCGAGGCCGACGATGCCGGGCTGGAGGCCGAGGATGGGGCCGTTGGGGTCGAAGGGCGGCAGGGTGATGACGGGTCTGGGCTGGGCGAGGGGGTGGACCGCCATCGGAAGTTGCGAGATGGCGCTGAGGATGCCCGCAGTGGTGAACGGGATCTCATAGTCGGCGGGGACGGTGAACACGAGCCGGCTGCCTTTAGCGGGCCGGGCCTGTTCCGGCGGGTTGAAAGTGTTGCTCCCCGACCCGTCGATAGCGTCGTCGTCGGGGATGGAGGGGTCGACCTTCACTTCGTAGATGGCCCGTTCGGCGATGTGTTGGAAGCTGAGGTGGACGATGAGGTGGCCGCCGTCTTCACCTGCGGTGAGGGTGGGGTCGTCCCCTGCGATCAGTTCTAGCCCGAAGGCTTCGACCCGCATCGCCACGAGGTCGGCGGGCCGGATGATGTCGACCACGAGGTCCGGAGGCTGCGGCTGCTGACCAACGATTATGGGGAAATCCGGCAGCCGGGAAACACCGTCGAGGAACCGATCGATCTCGAGTCCTTCAAGTCGTGGACGTCTCGGAATCACCACTTGTATCGTCCCTCCCTACCTGGGGCGCATGTGTCAGGTCTACCGACAATGCGCAAAAGGTGGGCAATTTTGTTTTCGCGACCTCCCCTCAGCCGCCAAGCGGACGATGTTCCTTCTCCCTCTGGGAGAAGTGCCGAGCGAAGCAAAGGCGATGAGGGCATAGCAACGCCGAACCCAGCCTTACGCGACGATGATCTTCCTTCTCCCTCTGGGAGGAGTGCCGAGCGAAGCGAAGGCGATGAGGGCATGAACCGCCAGGTCGACGAGTACATCAACTGAACGACTCACACGTCCACCCGTTCAGGTGATGCGAGTGACGCCGGGGACGGCATCAAAGCCCCGATCGAACGTCAGGATGCGGGTGCAGCCCAGGCGGCGCATGACGGCGACGTGGATGGCGTCACGGGCAGACACGGCACTGCCGGCCAGCACCTGGTCCCGGGCGCTCGTGACATCGTCGATGTCGACGGCAGCGACTTGATCGGTAATCGAGGTGAGCAGCTCCCAGGCGGGGGCGATGGCATCGCGGCGCTCGTTGGCGACGTACCGATGCAGGATCTCCTGGAACACCTCGGCATCTGTCACGAGAGCTTCGCCTGCGACGATGGCCCGCTCCAGTAGCCGTTGCGAGTCGGTCTTGTGCGGGTGATCGGCCCCGATCAAGTACATCGGGATGTTCGAGTCGACGAAGATCACCGTAGGTAGCCGGTCTCGATCTCGTCGAGCATGGCGTCGATGTCCCCGCTGGGGAACTCATGCTTGGCGGCCGTCCGCACTGCGTCGATCTTGCCTTCGGTTTCGAGCAGGGATCGGTCGCGCCGCGTCTTGCGCAGCGCTTGCCGCACCCATTCACTTACGGTCATTCCGGCAGACGATGACACCAATCGCAACTCCTCGTATTCCTCGTCAGACAGGATTACCTGAAGGCGCTTACTCATACTATGAGTATATCTTGCTCGACTGATGAGCAACAGGGCATCAGTTTCCCGCGTGGGTCCTGGCACTGGCCGAGATCTTGCCGAGGCCTGAGCGGGAGGGGTTGTCGAAGAGGTGCAGATCAAGCCCAGGTCAGCTTGGGCGCTCCGACAGCAGGTCCGTTGCCCGTGGAGCCGTCTACTTGTAGCGGTAGGTGATGCGTCCTCGGGTGAGGTCGTATGGGGATAGCTCGATCTGGACTCTGTCTTGGGGAAGAATTCGGATGTAGTAGCGGCGCATCTTCCCGGAAATGTGCCCGAGCGCGGTGTGGCCATTGTCGAGCTCAACCCGGAACATGGCGTTCGGGAGTGACTCGGTGATGGTGCCGTCCAGCACGATGGCATCTTCTTTCAGCTTTGCGATGGTGACTCACTTTGATTGGGGGGTTTGTCATTGGCCCGACGTCAGAACGCGCGGCAGACCAGCCTTCAACCCTAGGCGCCCCAGCACAACTCCACCACCCGGGCGTCCGTCGCGGCACATCTATAACCGCTACTCCGTGCAGAAGTTTGCAAGCGCCAATCAGCCGACACGGGCGATAGCCAGCCGGGCATTGACCCGGATCGCACCGATCAGGATGAGTACCGCTGCTGCGGTGGCGAAGTTGGCCAGCCAGTCGTAGCCGACCGCCGCTTTGACGAATCCGGATGAGAAGGCGGCGGTAGCACCGAGGAGGCTCATCATGACATCGGAGAGCCCCTGGGCGCTGACCCGCTCAGATTCGGGCACGCTTTCGGTGAGCAGCGCCGATCCGGAGATCAGGGCGACGCTCCACCCCACACCGAGCAGGAACAGGCCGACGAACATCAGCGCCGGCACGTAACCGGCGATGACCACCGAGACGGTGCCTGCGGCAAGGATCAGCGCTCCCAGTTGCAGGGAGCGGATCCGACCGAATCTGTCGGCCCACCGCCCGATGATGGGAGCCAGCCCGAACATGCCGAACACGTGGAATGCGATCACCAGAGTGGACAGCTCGGCCTGGCCGTGGTCTTTCATGTGGAGCGGGGTCATCGTCATCACGGCGACCATTGCCATCTGGCTGACCGCCAGAGCCACGATGGCGAGACGGGCATGCAGATTCGGCCAGATGACCCGGAGCCCGTCGGCGGCGCCCCGAATCGGGTTGGGGCGGAGTGCGTCCGGGTCGATGCCACCTGCCGCTTCGAGCGGGTCGGGTCGGAGCCAGGTGTTGACGATGAGCCCGGCCGCAGCGAAGCCGACCATACCGAGCAGAGCCGGCGTTACCCACTCGTGCGCCCCGAAGCCGGTGCCGATCCGATTGGCCCAGGCGGCGGCCGGGGAGCCGATAACGGCGCCGATTGTGCCCACCCACACCACCATGGCGATCGAACGGGCACGCATGTGCTCGTCTGCGAGGTCGGCAGCGACGTAACGGTTCTGCAAGTTGGCGGTGTTGCCGACACCCATCACGGCCATGGCCACCAGCAGCAGCCAGAAGATGCCGAGCTGCCCGGCGACGAATGCGGCGGCACATCCGCCGACCCCGAGGGCGTAGCCCAGCCGGAGCCCGATGCGGCGGCCCCGTCGCCGTGCCAGCTGTGCCAGCGGCGCGGCGGCGAAGGCAGTGCCGAGTGTGGCAGCCGCCGACGGGATACCGGCGATGCTGTCGTTGCCGGTCATCTCGGACGTGAGCAACGACGCCACCGACACGACCGCGATGAACCCCGCATACCCGAAGGCATTAGCCGCCATGGCAGTGGCGACAGTGCGTTTCTGGAGTAGTTGCCGATCCACGCCGGAACCCTAGACGGCGGCTCGGCGGCGCGACGGCGGCACACGCCCTCCCCGGCGACCGCACCTACGGTGCGGCGCCGACCCTCCCAAAGGGAGGGTGAGAAGCTCCCCTCTCTCTCCAAGAAAGACCCCAACCAAGCAGACCAAAGCTCCCTCTCCCGACTCCGCCGCACTCATGCCGGTCTCCTTACCTGGCCCGAATTCTGTGGCCGTCGATCTCGAGCACCTGGCCGGGCGAGAATCCGGTGGCGAGACGCAGGTGCTCTCCCGCCCACTCGGCGAGCCAGCCGTCGTCGCCGTCTTCCTTCACCCAGCCCTGGCGCTTCATTGCGTCGCTGAACGCCCGGACGTAACCGGCGGCGTCCAACTCGGGGTGATCGATGACCGCAAACGTGGTGGTTCCCTTCGAGCTGCCGAGCCCGGCGACGGAGCGGTCACACCCACAGTCGGGGCAATCGCAGGTATCGAGAGGCAGGCTCACCAGCTCGCCGTCGACCGTCCAGCTGAAGTCATCGGGACGCCTCTTTTCGCCCGGGCCGGATGCAACAAAGACCTTCATAGACCTCCTCGGGTAGTTGCATCCAACGTACGGCGAGCCCGTGACACGTTTCGTCGGCGGGTCGGCGGAACGGCCGGCGAGTCGAGGATCCCGGGACCTGTCACATCTGTCGCCCGATGCAACAAACTGCCGCAACCCTTACCCGATAACCAAATCCTGCTAACACCTATCAACATGAATGTGTTGACCCGCGTCAGGGCCGTCGCTGCGGTGCCGGCGATAGCAGCGGTTGGTGCTGTGGCCGTAGCCCTGACCGGCGAGAAATCGTCCACAGCGGTTTGGGTTGTGACTGTCTGTGCCACAGTGCTGCCCGCTATTGCTTCCTTCACGAGCATCAAGAAGGGTCGTCGGATCGGGGGCCGGGAGGGTCTCGCCTGGATCACGTTTGGGCTCTGCATGGCGACGATGACACCCATCTACCTGGCCGATCAACTCGACTCGGCCATCGCCGAATACACCTTTGTCGTCCTCGCCTATGCCCTGGGCGCGACCGCCGCGGTCATCGTCCCCCTCCCCGCCGTCGATAGGTACCAGCGAGTCATCACCAGCCTCGACTCGCTCAGCATCGGCGTCGTTGTCGCCACCGGGACCTTCTGGGTTGTCTCCCGCTCTGACCTGGGACATTCCAGCACCATCATGTGGGTGGTGGCGGATGCGGCCATCATGGCGATGATCGGATACAGAGCCATGCGGCGTGGCGAGGGACGCCGGACCGATTGGCCGTTGTTCTGGCTGGTGCTGGGTACCGCCGGATATCTCGGCGGCACCCTGATATCGGCGACCAGTCTACGGACTATCAGATCGGGCACCCAGGGCGGTCTCGCCGGTAGTGGGTGTCGACCCTGCGGTGGCGGCCCTGCTCGAGTCGGGTCCGCTGACCGAGGACCTGATCCGGACCGCCGCAGCCCGATCGACGGCAACCCCGATCAGCGACGTGCGGGCATCGACAACATACCGGCGTCGCCTGCTGGCCGGGGTGCTGCTACGCGGCTTTGCGGACGCCGGGTTGGTGTAGCCAGTGCCGCTCGCTTGCTCCAGCCCCCCATAGCTCGGTGTCGGAGGCGGCCATCTGACCGCGGGTGACCTGGAGTCTTTTCCTGTCTGCCATCCTGTCGAGGGCGGCCCGCCGCTGCCGGTCACATCACCGGTCTCGTAGCGAGTATCTCGAGATAGTGGGGGTTGTACATGAGCCCGAGGATGTTGCCGAACGGGTCGACCACCGTTGCGGTGACAAACCCGTGGCCCCGATCCTGGATCGGCTCGAGGATCGTGGCGCCGATGGCGACGGCGCGCTCTACCTGTGTGGCGACGTCATCGACGTGCCAGTAGGCGATGACACCCGCCCGGCCGGCACCGCTCTCGACCCCGGGCACGTACCGGCTGTCGATGATCCCGAGCTCGTGCTGGTAGTCGCCGAGACGGAACTCCACGTAACCGGGCCGCTCGAAGTAGGGCTCGATGCCGAGGAACTCGGTGTACCAACGCCGCGCCGCCTCGTGGTCGGCGGCGAAGTAGCTGATGGTGGCGAGCCCCCGTAGCGTTGATGGTGTGCCCATGACATTCCTTTCCGGTGGCCCCGGCGTCTTTCCCGGGGTTCTCAATGGAAACCCTACGAATCATTCATGCCAGGTTCTGACCGGAATATCGAATAATGTGGGAAGGTGGCAGAGACAATCGAAAGAGTGCTCCGGCTCCTCGGTCTGATGCAGACGCGCCGTTCCTGGTCGGGCGAAGAGCTGATGGATCGTCTCGAGGTGAGCGAGCGGACGCTACGGCGCGACATCGATCGCTTGCGCGAGCTCGGCTACACCGTCGTGGCGCGCCGCGGTCTCCACGGCGGCTACCGGCTCGAGGGCGGATCGGTGTTACCACCGTTGCTACTCGACGACGAAGAGGCGGCGGCGATCGCCATCGGTCTGATGACGGCCGCCGGCGGGACGATCGCCGGTATCGAGGAAGTATCGCTGCGGGCCCTCACCAAGCTCGAGCAGATGCTGCCGCCCCGGCTCCGGTCGCAAGTGACCACGATGCGTCAAGCGATGGTGGCCCAGCCACAGCCGTGGGTGACGGTGGATGCGTCCGTTCTCGCCACCCTCGCCGGCGCCACCCGGAACCGGGAACGGGTTCGCTTCACCTATCGGGCTCGGGATGCGGAGCCGGGTGATCGTCACGTCGAGCCGCACCGGCTCCTAGCTCTCCACCACCGCTGGTATCTGCTCGGGTTTGACCTCGACCGATCCGATTGGCGGACGTTCCGGATGGACCGGATCACCGGGCCCCGCTCTACCCGACTCAGCTTCGAGACACGACCGATTCCCGGTGGGGACGCGGTGCGGTTTGTCGAGGAGTCGATGCCGGCCCGCTACAACGCCCGGGTGACTCTGGATGCCCCCGCCGGCTATGTGACCCGACGAATGCCACCGGGCGACAACACCGTCGAACCCATCGACGACAAACATTGCCGTCTGGTTATGCGCGGAGACTCGCTCGACTGGATGGCGATGAGCATCCTCTGGTTTGGTGTCGGCTTTGTGGTCGATGGCCCACCCGGGCTGGCCGAGCAGCTGCAAGCCACCGCAGCCCGGATCCACACCGCGCTGGCATAGCGTTCGAACAGACGGGGACAAGAAGGACCGGGAAGTAGTGGAACCCCACACTCACGTTGAGTGCGGGGCCCCGGGAGCTCTTCGGGAGCTGGCAGGCGTTACTTGGTGGCGAACTCGACGGTCGTATCCTCGGAGCCACTGTCGGAGTGATCTGACGAGTCATCGTCGCCGTACTCGGCCGAGTCGTCATCGTGGCTGTACTCGGAGTCGCTCTGATCGTCTGAGTAGCTGTCATCCGAAGAGTCGTCGGTATAGCTGTCGTCCGAGGACTCGTCGCTGTAGCTATCGTCCGCGTAGCTGTCGTCGGTATAGCTGTCGTCCGAGGACTCGTCGCTGTAGTCGTCGTCAGAGGAGTCGTCGCCATAGCCCATGGTGGTGGTCGTCGTGCTCGACGTCGAGTGCTCGTACGAGTCATCGTCGGTCTCGCTGTAGTCGCTCGACTTGCTCTCTTCCATCGAGGAGTCGTCGACGTAGTCGGTGTCGCTCTCGTCGTCGTAGGTGTCGGCGAGCGTCGATGTCGTGGTGGTCGACTCTTCCATCTCGGTGGCGTCGTCGGTGGTCGCCTCCGTTGTGACCGTTACCCCATCGGTGGTGACGGCGACGTCGGTGCTGGGTGCGACCGAAGCAACCGCTACACCGGCGAGGGCGAGCAGGCCGATGGCCAGCGCCGCTACGAGAACGGATCCCTTCAACATTTTCTTGCCTTTCATTTGCGTGTGAGTGCAATGTCTCACGAACTGAAAGTGCTTGCGCTAATGCCCGGGTTGGGCACCGTTAAGACATAGCTAAACCTGCATGTGTGCGGCCGTTGTTGGCCGTTTAGTCCCTCGTTCCAGTTGTTCGAGCAGGGATCGGTGCTTCTCCAACGTGATGGGATAGCGGCGGGCAAAGGCGAAGGCGGCAATGAGCAGCGCGGCGGGGACGATGCTCATGAACAGCCGGATGACCGAAACGGCCGAACCGGGTTGGGTGGGGTATACGTCGGTCGCCGGTGGATTGATGCCCGTAGGGCGTGCCCGGGGAGGGGATATGACCTCGATACGGTGTGGCCAATCAGCGGTAGAGATCGCCGCCGAGGTACTTCAGACCGGAGTCCGGTTGCACCGTGACCACTCGATGCCCGGGGCCGAGCTCGCGGGCAAGACGGGTAGCGGCGAGCACGTTGGCGCCGCCGCTGGGCCCGGTCCAGACACCCTCGGTGCGCGCCACCTCGCGTGCGGTGGCGAAGGCGTCCTCGGTGCTGACGGCGTCGAGGCGGTCGTAGACATCGGGCGTGATCATCTTGGGGATGAACCCGATGCCGCCACCCTCGATACGATGTGTTCCCGGCTCATCGCCGGCGATGACCGCCGACTCGACCGGTTCGACGATGGTACGGATCAGATTGGGCCAGGTTGCCTTTATCGGCGAGACGGTGCCGATATAGGCGCCGCCGACACCGACGTACACACACGCCCCGTGAATCTCACCATCGATCTGGGAGAGGACTTCCTCGCCGATCTGTCGATAGCCGTTGAGGGTGTCGAAGTTGTTGAGCTGGTCGGTGGCAAACCCGTCGACCTCGGCAACGATCTCTGCGGCCCTCGCCATCATCTGGGGAATGAGCTCAGGGTGGATGCCATGGTCGCTGTGGATCAGTTCCAGTTCGGCGCCGAAGGCCCGCATCGTCTTCAGCTTCTCCTCAGCGAACACGTTCGAGCTGACGATGCGCATCGGGTAGCCCTTGATGGCGCACACGAACGCCAGAGAGCTACCGGTCGAGCCTCCGGTGTATTCGACGACGGTCTGCCCCGGCCGGAGGTCGCCGCGCTCCTCCGCCGCCTCGATCATCGCCAACGCCATTCGGTCCTTGTAGGAACCGGTGGGGTTGGCGGCTTCGAGTTTCACCCACACTTCACCGGCGCCGGGCCCGGGGAAACTGGACAGCTTGACGATGGGCGTATTGCCGATAGCGGCGAGCGCACCTGGTCGGTCGGGCATTGGGTTCTCCTCGGCGATGGATTGGGAAACGAAAACCTACACGCCGAACGCCAACCCTGGCGCACCTGCATGGGGCACGACAGAGTCGGCGGGTGAGCCGGCAGACCGGGCAGGGATGCGGGCCCGCGCTGCGGGCCCGCCTTTCCGCTACCCCAGCGCCCGGTGTAGGAAGGCAGCCATCTGACCACGGGTGACCGGAGCATTCGGGCAGAACATGTCGTTCTCCGGTGGGTTGCATCCCTTGGTGACCCCTGCCTCGGCGAGCCGTTCGATGTCGGCTCTCGAACACCGACCCGTCGTCGTCGGTGAACCGGTCCGAACCGGCCCCGGCCGTGTACCCGAGGGCACGCACCAGGAACGCCGCCATCTGACCCCGCGTCACCGACTCGGCAGGACAGAACATGTCATTGTCTGGCGGGTTGCACCCCTTCGTGACACCTACCGAGCCCAGCCATTCGATGTCGGCTTCGAATGCCAAACCGTCGATGTCGGTGAAGGTGACCGCAGCCCCCGGGGTGAGCGTGCCACCGAGCGCCCGGTGCAGGAATGCCGCCATCTGACCCCGGGTCACCGGGTTGGCAGGACAAAACATGTCGTTGTCCGGCGGGTTGCAGCCTTTGGTGATTCCCTCAGCCGCCAGCCATTCAATGTCGCCGTAGAACGTGTGTGTCTCCGGCACGTCGATGAAGGTGGGGCCTTCGGCGACGTTGGTGACGTCGATGGTGATGGTGGCGGTGTCGGCATACTGCCCGTCGCTGACTTCGACGGTGAGCGAGTACGAGGGTGTGGTCTCGAAATCCAGGGCCGCTGCCGTGGTGATCTCACCGGTAGCGGCGTCGATGGCGAACTTCCCGGCCCCGTTGCCGGCCGTGATCGCATATTCGAGGTTGGCTCCGTCATCGACGGCCGGAGCTGTTCCGACGGTGGTTCCCACGGCGGCGTCCTCGGCGATGCTGAATGTCGCGTCGTCGGCCACCGGGGCGGTGTTGCACAGCGCGCCCGGGCTGGTGAGCCAGGGGTCGTAGTCGACGTCGGCACTCACCGTGTCGCCGGACCCGGGCCCGGAGCCGGATGGCCCGTCGATGGCTCCCCACCAGTTGTTCTCGAAGTTGACGCTCGTGCCGGTGCTGTTGGTGACGCCTGCGGTGTTGCCGACGACACAGTTGCCGGTGGACCCGGCTGCGAGCGTGGCGGTGTCGGCAAGCTGCACGCCGGATGAAGACGAATTGGTGATGAAGTTGCCGCTCAGCTGTGGGCTCGTCGTCCCGTTGATCCCGATACCGGTTCCGTTGGCTCCTGCCGTTCCGTCGGCGGTGACGCCGATGAGGTTGCCGTCGATGAGCAGCCCCGAGCCGGGGGCGTCCGCCACGATCCCGTGCTGTACGGCGCCCAGGATGGTGTTGTCGCGGATCTCGTAGCCGGAGAAGGCCACGTCAGAAGCGACGGAGATGCCGCGGGTGGATGTCGCCGTGGTTCCGGTCGGGCCCATCCCGATCACGTTGCCGACGATCTCGTTACCCGTGGTGACGTAGGTCCCGGTTGTGATGATGATCGACGCGTAGGCGTTGCCGAAGTAGTTGACCTCGATGTCGTCGGAGACACCGTCGCCGTCGACACCGACGAGGTTGTTGGACGAGTCCTGGCGCATGTAGACGCTGCCGTATGAGATGGTGCTCGTCCCGTCGGGGGTGAACCCGAAGTAGTTGCCGGAAATGCGGTTGTTGGTGTTGCCGTTGATGTAGATGCCGTAGCCGTCGGATCCGAAGACGTTGCGTTCGGCTATGTCGTTGTTGCCGTCACCGTCGGTTCCGATGATGACGCCATCGGCGTAGCCGTCAACAGCCACCATGGCGTCGAAGTCCTCGCTGCCGAGCTGGCTGGTACCGGCGGCGTCGAGCCCGAGATGGTTGCAGGCGATGTGGTGCCCGCTGCCGTCGTACGTGTCGATTCCGCTCCAGAAACCGCTGCCGTTGAAGTTGGTCCCGATGGCGAAGCCGCGAATGGTCGTCGGGCCGCCGGCGTAGTTGACGACGAACCCGTTGCCGTCGGCACCGGTCGGGTCGACCACCAGCTCGATCCGCATGTACGAAGGCTCGGTCTCGGTGGCGCACACGTTGGCCTGGGGACCGCCGTTTTGGACCTGGGTGGTGGCGTCGATGGTCACCGCCTCGGTGATTGTGAGCGGACCCTCGGTGAGCGTGATCGGGCAGACCCCACCCGGGCACTGGGCGGCCGGGATGAGGAAGTCGATGGTGTCGGCACCGACGGTGGTGTTGGCCTTGGCGATCGCCCCACGCAGGCTGCAGTCGCCGGGGGCCAGTGTGCAGCCGTTGAGTGCCCCATCGTCGACGGTGGTGTCAACCACGAACGTGGTGGCACCGGCCGCAGGCGCAACGCCGACGACAACCAAGGTGGAGATCACCAACCCGAGCAACGAAAGCGCGACAAAGAACCGACGCCGAATACCCATAACCATTCCCATACCTCCCGACCGGAGCCTTACAGCAGAAACCTACACCCAATCAATGCAGTTTGCAGGCTCGACCGTCGCATTCGGCGCCGCGGTAGGCGGCAGCCGGCGACCAGTCGGAGCGGGGGATGAAGGGTTTCGGAGTTGGTTCAGCCCCAGCGGGGCGGTTCATCCGGGTTGACGCCGAGCGACAGCTTCCCAACGACTTCGTGGGTGAAAAGCGGGTTCGCCGGGTGGATGAGACCCATACGTACGTCACGGAAGAGTTGCTCGAGACGGTTGCGTTTCATGACGCCTCCGCCGCCGGCGACGTCGATGGCGCGATTGACCACCGCCCATGCGTTGCTGGCGACAACGTGCTTGGTGGTGACGATCTTGACGATCCAGTCGACCCCGTAGTCGACGCCGGCCGTCCAGTCGATGGCCGTACGCTCCAGCAGGGCCGAGGCCGTCTCCAGACACATCCGCATCTCGGCGACGTTGTGCTGGACCTCGGGGTGGTATGCCATCGACCGGGTCATGGCCAGCGAGGTCTTGTTCTGTACCGACTTCACGGTCTCGGCGTAGGCCCGTTCGGCGGCGCCGAGATATACCGCGCTCAACCCCAACAGCCCCCAGGCAAACAGCGCAACGATGAAGAAGTCCGCACCACCAAACCCGGCCGGGCAGACCGATATGACCTGATCATCGGGCAGGAACACTCCGTCGAGGATCGTGTCGTGGCTGGCGGTGGCACGCATCCCAAGCGCATCCCAGGTCTCTTCGATGCGAAGACCCTCGGCGTCACGTGATACGAAGCCGTGAACGACCTGCGGCGCCTCGGGGTTGCTGACGTCCATGGCGTGGAGCCCGAGGTAGTCCCACACCGGTGAGAGGCTGCCGAAGATCTTGTGGCCGGTGATCCGCCAACCGCCATCGACGCGCTCAGCAGACGAGCTGGAGAAAAGGCCGGGAATGTCGTTGCCCCGCTCCCCGTGGCCGGCCGCAAGCACCTTGCCGGCGGCGGCTGCATCCAGTATGAATTTCCCTCTTGGATCACCAACCCGCTCCAGATCCGCACCGATCCCCACCCAGTAGAGGTGCATGTTGCAAGCAACCGCGGTGGCGGGTGCGACGGTCGCCAGGCGCCGGGTGGCGGCGGCGACCTCAGCTATAGAAGCCCCCCTGCCACCCGCGCTTCCGGAAGCGGGAGCGCCAGGTAGCCGGCCTCGACCAGGTCCTCGAAGTCCTCGGTGAAGAATCGGTTCTCCCTGTCATAGGCCATCGTTCGTGCGTCGAACCGATCCATCAAGTCGTCGGTCAACACGTCCGTTGCTGAGGTCGTCGCCACGATTTCCCTCCTGTTGGTATGACGGCAAAGGTATAGGCCCTTCACCCTGTGCGCATGACCAGATCTCGCCTTTGTCCGCGCTAGTCAGATCTGACTATTGCGCCGGTGCGAGCCGCGGGGTTCAGCCGATCGGAGTGACCGAGCCGTCGTTCTCCAGCCGTCCGGTGAGCTCGATGATTGCGTCCGCCGGGATACCGGCCCGGGCGGCGGCGGCTCGAATCGCGTCGGCGTTCGGCGCCTCATAGAGGCAGTACGTTTTGCGCAGATCCTGAGAGAGGAAGCTGTACAGCCAGCGCACGCTTTCCTCGTCGTTGATGCGGTTGAGGGCGGCAACGGTCTCCTCGTCAGCTTCGAGCTGCTCGGCAAACTGCCGCTCGATCATGAAGATCGACATAGGTGTCCCCTTTCCTCTCCGAGACGATCCTATCCACGCCAAGGCGCTTCTGTGCACCTAGGTACGGGTTCCACGCGTATCGTTGCTACATGTGGAGAATCGCTCACCGCTGCCTCCACAGCTCAGAGTCGTCAACGAGACCGGGCTGCGGACCCTGATCGACGCCGGGATCGACTCGCTGGTCCTGGTCCCCTTCGGCAAAGACATGGTCGGCCAGCTCGGGTTTGCGGCCCGAAAGATCGTTCCGCTGCTGGTGCGTTGATCCGCTGTGTTGGGGGAGGACCACACGGTCCCCCCCAACGGCATTCACCACCAGACTCAGAGGTGATGCTCGAAGAAGAAGTCGAGCACGTACTCAGTCGGGTATTCGACCCAGCGATGATCACCGCCCTCGAGAATCACGGTCTCAACGTCGGCCTCGCACCCCGAGTATTCGGTAATCAGCAGGCCCGGCGGCTCCTCAACCGCACTAGCCGGTTGGCAACCGTTGTGCTCGACCCACAGGTCGATGTACTCGACCGGATTGAGCAGAGGCGTGAACATCTCTGCCTGCGATGGACTCGCGGCGAATTCGACCAGTGTGTCTGCGATGTCACCAGGCTCGGCGTCATCGAACGGCACGATCGAGTCTGCTGTTCCATGGAGAATGACTATCGGCACCGAGCCGGGACAATCCTCGGGCAGGATTACGCCCGAAACACCGGCGACTGCAGCGAACCGGTCACCCATCTCACATGCGAGCACCGAGGAAATCCACCCGCCATTCGACCAGCCGGTGGCATAAACCCGAGCCTCGTCAACACAGTGCTGCGACTCGATCAGATCGAGAATTGCCACGACGAACCCGATGTCATCGGCAAGGCTCTCGTCGTCAGTCGTCTGTATGTTGAAGTACCTCTGTGACCCGTCGGGAGGGACGCTCCCTTCAGGAAAGACCGCTATGAACCCCTGCTCAAGAGCGGCGTCTCCCAGACCCGTCATTTCCGCGTGCAGGTCGCTCGACTGCGCATACCCGTGAAACGCCAAGACAAGTGGGAACGGTCCGGAACCCGCCGGGACAACGATGTCGAATTCTCGGCTCAGCCCATCGAACTCCAGCGGCACGGTCTCGATGCGCTCTGCCCCGGACGTCGCACAGACATCAGCGGCCTCTGTCGCCTGTGTGGTACTCGTCGTCACCGCTGCCGCAGTTGTTGGTGCCGTGGCTGGCTGAGTCGTCGCGGTTGATTCGGCTCCACCACATGCTCCTGCAAGCACCACCAGCACGACACCTGCCGTCAGCGCCCATCGCTTTCGGATCATCATTCCTCCCCTAGTCTCGGTGGCTCGCCGAGGAAGTCTCTTCGATGTGAAACCCTCGGCTTGATCCATCAGTTCACCGGTCACCAAATCCGTTGCTGGGGTCCCTCGCCACTACTCCCCTCCTGTTGGCTGAGGGCAAAGGTATACGCCCTTGACGCTGTGCGCATGACCAGATCTCGCCTTTGTCCGCTGTAGTCAGGTGTGACTATTCCGCCGGCTCGATGATCGCGTCCGCCGGGACACCGGCCCGGCTGCACCGGTTCGGATCGCGTCGGCGTTCGGCACCTCAACGAAACGGTACGACTCTCGCAGATCCCCGTGGTGTTTCCGTGCACCCACCGACGAGTTGCCCGCGTATCGTTGCTACATGCTGGAGAATCGCCCACCGCTGCCTCCACAGCTCAGAGTCGAGAACGAGACTGTGTTTGTCGGGCGTCGCCACGAGCGCCGTGAGCTTGCCTCCCATTGGGAGGACGTCGTGTCGGGTCGCCGGCGGACCGTCTTCATTGGAGGCGAGCCGGGGGCGGGGAAGACACGCCTGGCAAGTGAGCTCGCCACCGCCTGCTACGAGGACGGCGCCGTGGTCCTCGCCGGTTCCAGCACCCGCGACTTCGGCTATCCGCTACAGCCGTTTGTCGAAATGCTCGACCGTCTCTTTCTGGAGCCTGCCGCAGTCGAGATTGTCGATGATCTCGACACCGACACCGTGGCCAACCTTGCCCTGCTCAGCCCGCAGCTGGCGCATAGCGTGAACGTCGAGCCGGCCTCCCCCACCGCCTTCGACGACCCGTCGCCGCTGCTACACGCCGCCACCGAGATCACCAGGGTCTTGACCGATTCCCAGCCGGTGGTCATGGTGTTGGACAACCTGCATTGGGCCGGACCGCAGACTCGGCAATTATTGCGGGCTTTGGTTGCGACCACCCACGATCGCCGTCTCTTCATTGTTGCCACTCATCGCACCACAGCTCCCGACCGGTCCCGCGAGCTGACGAGATCGATCGCCGATCTCTATGGCATGACGGGGGTGAGCCGGATCGATCTCGCCGGTCTCGACTCCGAGGAGATCGCCGAGTTTCTCACCGCCTCGGGGAGGCTCACCGGATTCGAAGCCAGGCGGGCGGCGGTGATCCTCCGTGACCACACGGGTGGCAACCCCTTCTTTCTCGAAGAGACATGGCGAGATCTCGACAGGCGTGAGGACCTCCAAGCCCTCATCGCCGACAACCTCCCCACCCCACGCACCGTCAGCGACGTGCTCGAGCTCCGGCTCGCTGCCCTAGCCCCGGGCACACTCGGGCTCCTCGGTCCTGCTGCCATCGCCGGGGACGACATCGACCTCGACCTGCTCTACGACATCGGTTTCGAACCCGCCACGGCACTGGCGGCGGTCGACGATGCGATCGAACACGGGCTGCTACAAGAGACCGGATCCGGAATCTCGTTTCGGCATGCGCTCACCCGCCAATCCGTGATCGATCGCATCCCGCGCCACGATCGGCTCCGGATCCATGTCGACGTTGCACTCGCCCTCGAGCAGCGTGGCCGTCGGACGCCAGATGCCATCGCCGCCATCGCCCACCACTACGAGCAAGCCGCACCGCTTGGCTACAACGACAAGGCCATCGAGTACCTGAAACTGAGCGCGCAGGCCTCCCGTCGCAGCCTCGCCCATCGAGAAGCCGCCGCCTCGTTCGAACACGCCGCCGCGCTCGTCCAGGGGCAGCAAGCGATCGAACTGAGACTCGAAGCGGCGGAATCGCACTGCCGCGGCTGGGATCTCGAGGCGGCGCAGGATCTGTACCGTGAGTTGGCCAACGTGACTGACCCCCGGCAGAGAGCTCGCGCCGCCATCGGACTCGAAGAGGCGTCATGGACGGACGCGGTTGATCCCGATCTGAGTTCCCGACTGCTGGCCGATGCCGTCTCGGTGCTACCCGCCACCGATCCCCTGCACACACGCGCATTGGCCAGCCTGGGCCGGGCACTGCTGATGACCGACGCAGTGCAGCAAGCGACAGACATTCTTGATTCTGCGCTGGTGCAGGCCCGCGAGATCGGAGACCGAGAGTTGCTGGCCCATGCCCTGGCCATGGCCATCTCCGCGTTTGCCCCTCCGGACAGGCTGCAAGTGCAATACGATCGGACGCTGGAGCTTCTCGAACTGGCCGACGTCGCGCCGCACTTCCACGTCGGTTTGGCGTACGGCATGGGCGCCAACTCCGGCTACCGGCTCGGGATACCGAACGCCTTCGAGGACCGAGTCATCCTCGCGCAACACTACGGACCCTCGGTGGCGCAACCGACGGTGACCCTCGCCGGTCGCTGGCTCGAAGCTGCCGCGTCCTACCTCGGAGGCCGGCTCGACGAGGCTCGCCGGCAGGCACACGCGTGGATGCGCGAGGCAGAACCGTTCGGGTCGACGAAGGCGTCAGGGCCTTTTGGAATGCAGATGTTCTTCATCGAGCGGGCCAGCGGGAAGCTCCGGGCTCTCCCGGAAGAGATCATTACGGCGGCAATCGGGGAAGGGGGCTGGAAGCCGGGTGCCCTTGCCGTATACACCGAGCTGGGCGATAGGGAGAAGGTCGTAGCCCTCCTACCCTCGGTGATGCGGTCATGTGACAAGATCAGCCCCGTCTCGACCCAATGGGCTGCACTCGCAGTGTTTGCCACAGAGGCCACAGCCATGGTTGGCAACACGGCGACGGCGCGACACCTGCGCGAGCTGCTGGCACCATTCGAGGGCCAGAACTTGCTGGCCGGCTATGTCCTCGTGCCTCTCGGAAGTACAGATCGCTACCTTGCTCTGCTCGACCATGTCCTCGGCGATATGGAGTCCGCAACCGCCCACTTCGAAAAGGCGCTCGAGATGGACCGTCGCATGCACGCCGCGATTCACGAGGCCGAGACGTTGCTGTCGTTCGCCGCCCACCTCACTGCCACGGGCGAACATGAGCGAGCCCGAGAACTAGGCGCTCAGGGTCGTGAGATCGCCAACCGGATCGGGCTGAAACGACGCATCCCCCTGGAAAAGACCACCAGACCGGTCGCCGCGACCGGCAGTGACCTCGGATTGAGCCCCCGTGAACTCGACGTGCTCCGGCTGCTCGCAGAGGGACTCAGCAACAGGGAGATCGGCGACACGTTGATGATCAGCACAAACACAGCAGCCAACCACGTTCGCAGCATCCTGATGAAGACCGGAGCAACAAACCGCACCCAGGCAGCCGTCCAGGCTGCCAACGCCGGACTGCTTTAGTCGACGAAGCCGTGGGGATCGTCTCCGTAGAAGACAGGTAGGTGGCCGTAGTTGGTGCGGGATCGAACTCACCGACGAGTCCCCCGAACTCGGGAGGGGCGTTTGGCTCGAGATCCAGTGTGACCTCGAGGTACACGCTCTCACCGGCGCGGAGGCGTCTACTTGTAGCGGTAGGTGATGCGTCCTCGGGTGAGGTCGTATGGGGATAGCTCTATCTGGACTCTGTCTTGGGGAAGAATCCGGATGTAGTAGCGGCGCATCTTTCCGGAAATGTGCCCGAGCGCGGTGTGGCCATTGTCGAGTTGAACCCGGAACATGGCGTTTGGTAGCGACTGCACGATGGTGCCGTCCAGCACGATGGCATCTTCTTTCAGCTTTGCGATGGTGACTCACTTTGATTGGCGATTCGTCATTGGCCAAACGCCACAACGCGCGACGGACCAGCATCGAACCCTAGGCGCCCCAGCACAACTACACCAGGCGGTCAGGCACTCGCTCCCGGGCGGCCTTCGATACACGTCTAGGACCCGTGACTCCGTGCACAGCATTGCGAACGCCAATCAGCCGACGCGGATGAACGCCGTATACCCGAAGGTGTTAGCCGCCATGGCAGTGGCGACGGTGCGTTTCTGGAGTAGTTGCCGATCCACGCCGGAACCCTCCATGGCGGTAGGGACCGACCGTCTGGAGGGCCAGCGCTCATTGTCGATGTTGCCGTTCCCCAATCCGACCGTGATAGGTTGCGCCAATGACAGTGTCCCCCGAAAAGGACCGTCGTATAGGTGCCCTACTGGGCCTGGCCATCGGTGATGCGCTTGGGGCGGCTGTGGAGTTCAAGCCTCCCGGCACATTCGAGCCGGTTGCCGGGTATCGAGACGGCGGACCGCACGGCCTGAACGCCGGAGAGTGGACCGACGACACGTCGATGGCTCTGGCACTCGCCGATTCGTTGGCGACGGTCGGCTGGGACCTGAACGACCAGGCGGACCGGTATTTGTCCTGGTACCGCACGGGCCAGTATTCGGTGAACGGCCGGTGCTTCGACATCGGCAACGCCACCAGGCAGGCACTCGAGACGTACGCCAGGACCGGGGACGCATCCACGTCTGGACCCGATGACGAGCACAGTGCCGGCAACGGCTCGATCATGCGCCTGGCACCCGTACCGATCTTCTACGCGGATCTGTATCCAGATCGAACGGACGAGCTGATCCGGTATGGCTATGAGTCGAGTCTGCCCACCCATCGTGCCCCGCAGGCGACGTCGGCGGCTGCATACATGACGCTGCTACTGGCGGCCTTGATGGCAGGCGAGCCGCGCGAGGCGGTGCTGGATCCGGACTGGCCGATGCTCGATGCTCTGCGGTCGACAATGGACATCCATCCCGCCGTCGACGAGGTGATCAACGGCAGCTTCCGCAGCGATCCGCCCGAAATCAAGGGCACCGGCTACGTGGTGCGCAGTTTGGAGGCGGCGCTGTGGGCGCTTTCCCGATCGCACGGCTTTGCGGAAGCGGTCTTGAGCGCCGTCAACCTCGGCGACGACGCCGACACGACGGGTGCCGTGTGCGGCCAACTCGCAGGTGCTTACTGGGGGCTCAGCGGCATACCCGACGCCCTCCGTCATGGCCTTGCCCGGAGCCGAGGTCGTGGAGGATGCAGCAAGGCGCCTTCTCCGAGGCGAGGAGCCCGTATGAAGCTTGCCGACGGAGATCATCCGCCGAAGAACGGGACTTACTGGGTCGTTCCCGGGAAGCTTCTCGCCGGACCTTTTCCCGGCTCACCCGATCCCGCCGGGATGTCTGCGGCGGTTGGCCCCCTGCTCGACGCCGGGATCACAACGTTCCTGAATCTGATGGAACCAACCGAGACCAATCACAGCGGCGATCCGTTCACCCCTTACGAAACGGCACTTGGCTCGCAAGCGGCGATGCTTCGCCGCCCGATCACGGACCTGTCGACCCCGAGCCGGGAGGACATGATTGCCATCCTGGATGACATAGATGCCGGTGTCGCAAATGGAGCCGTCTACGTGCACTGCTGGGGTGGTGTCGGCCGCACCGGCACAGTTGTCGGTTGCTGGTTGCTGCGACACGGATATGCGGTGCCGTCGGACGTCATCGATACGATCCGGTCGCTGCGGCGAGGTCGATCCGGTGCGCGGCCATCGCCTCTCGCCCGAAACGGATGCCCAGAGACGATTCGTGGTCGGGTGGAGTGAGACTGTGTGACGCCTCCCGCACTGTCGGTCGTCGCGCATCACATATCTTCAGCCGCCCGGGCTAGCGGGCGGCGAGACTGCCGTCAGAACTCGTGCCCCCAGGGCCCGACCCCGTAGATCCGCTCCACGGTGACCCGGATGACGAATCCGGGTGGGACGTCACGCATCGGGAATTGCTGGCCGGGGCCGATGTAGTACTGGGCGAGGTGGTCCATCCACTCCAGGGCGCCGCCTTCGGTCACCCGGCCGCGGCCGGAGATCACCGCATACGGATGCAGTGTCTCCCCCGTGTTCTCATTGGCCTGGAACGAGATCACGACCCTCGGGTCGCGCCTGATGCTCTCCAGCTTGTGCTGGTCGGGGAAGGTGGCGAAGACGAGGTCGTCGCCGTCGAAGCCTGCCCACAGCAGCGTGACGTGCGGGGTGCCGTCCTCATCGAGGGTGACCAAATGACCGAGCGGCCCGGTGGCCAGCAGATCTCGAACCGACTGTGGAATCTCCATAGAAATGAGGCTACTGCAGCCCGGCTACCGGCTCCGACGTCGATGGGTGGTGGTTCTCAGTCCGTCGGCCCGGACCCCGGAGCCGGGTCGGCGCCGTCGTCTGTGAACCGGTCCCGGTACGGGTGCTTGTCCGCCTCGGCCAGCAACCCGTCGGCGAGGCTGTTGGCGGCGTTCATCTCGCCGGCGCGGTCGACGATGAACAGCGCCATGGCGTGCCCGTCTGCCAGCTCGACGGCGGGCTTGGTGTATCCGCCGAGCGCAAAGACGATCGCCCCTTTCCCGAGCGTATTGGCGACGGTGTGCAGCGCTTCGATTGCCTGTGGCCCGACCGGGGCCGGATCTGTGATCACCTGCGCCACCGCCGCCGCAGCGACGAACCCGCCGGCGGAGCCGGTCGACGCGGCGTCACCGAAACCGAGGTACCGCATCCAGTCCCGGGCGGCCGGCTCCGGTCCACCCGCCGCATCGAAACGCGAGGCTCGAGGACGGGGGCTCTGCGCCGCCCGCCGTTGCGGCGCCATCTCCTTCGCCTGCTCGAGGTTCGCCCGCCCCCGCACCACCAGGTACCAGACGAACGCAATGAAGGTGCCGACCCCGGTGAGCGAGCCGTACCAGTTGGCCGTGCCCGCCGAGAACCCGAGGCTGCGAAGGAAGAACGACGTGAGCGGCGCAATGAAGACCGGACACACCGTCAACGCAGTGCCGATTGCCCGCCACGGCCGATACATCGAGTGGCGTATCTCACGAATGGTCCGCTCTATCACCCCTACGCCATCGGCACCGCGGCCGGGGGCCTGAACCGAGTGGGCCGACCAGGGACGCGACGGCAAGTCACTGGTTGTCGTACGAGTTCTGCCCAGCGGTCACGCGGCTCAGGCCGGGGAACCGTAGCGGTCGATGATCCGATCCATCGCGGCATCAACAGCGGGGTTTGTCTCCCTCCGCGCCGGGTCGGCCTCGTGCCACTCGACAATCTCGGCGGCTCCGCGCCAGAAGGGTATCTCCGCCTGCCACCCCGGGACC
>CAVZRA010000013.1:0-152556 GCA_963777645.1 uncultured bacterium
CTCCGCCCTTCCCGCAACCAGTGCCTGGTCACCAGGGTCGACTCCCCCCGGCGGTGCAGCTCCACGACGGCCTTGACCATGTCGGAGACGTCGCTTGGCTCATAGGTGCCTGCGAGGTAACCGGCGATCCCGAGCTCACGGCACATGTTGGCATCGCCCCGCCTGCCAGAAGGAACCGTCACCACCACCGGGATGCGTTCGACAAACGCAGAGCGGAATCTCGTGTAGAGATGGAACGGGTCTTCACCAACGGCAAAGACCACAGCCCTGATCGGACTGCCACGCTCACCGGCTCTCTGGAAAGCAGCGAAAGCAGGCTCGAGATGAGCAACCGCTATCGGTGACATGCGGCTGTCGCCCATTGCGGTCACCAGACGCCGTCTCTCCTCTTCCATGTCGGATATGACCAGAACCGGCAGCTCATCGGAGGCTGAGCGGAAGGCGTCGATGATGTTCTGCGTCTCGTCCGGTTGTTCTCCAAGGGCGAGCGACACGTGACAGTGGAACGTGGTGCCCTTGCCCATCTTGCTCTCGCACGAGATCTCCCCGCCCATCTTGGCTGCCAGCTTGGCGGCAATCGGCAAACCGAGCCCGATACCACCAAAATTGCGCGAGGTGGCCGCGTTGCCCTGGGTGAACCACTCGAAGATTCGCTCGTGCGCGTCGTCGGGCACACCGATCCCGGTATCGGTGACGGCTATTTCCAGATCGATGCCGCCTTCGACGTTGTGCTCGCCAGCAATGGACACCCGCACCGCACCTGCCTTGGTGAACTTGATGGCGTTGTCGACCAGGTTGGCGATCATCTGCCGGAACCTTCCCGGATCGCCCTTCAGCCAATCCGGCAAGCCCGGCTGGAACTCATGGGTGAGCTGCAGACCCTTCTCCGCGGCAGGAGGCGCCAGCATCTTCATCAGGTGATCGACGGTGCGCCGCAACAGGAACGGGGTGTCCTCGAGGATGAAGTCGCCCTCCTCGAGACGGGAAACGTCGTAAAGGTCGTTTACCAGTGTCAGCAGTGAATCGGCCGATTGCTGCACCGAGACGAGCGCACCACGTTGGCCAAGGGTGAGCGTCGTATCGAGGAGAGCTCCGGTCTGGCCGATGATCTCGTTGACCCGGTTGCGAATCTCCTGGCTGGTGTTGACGAGAAAGCGCGATCGGGCGTCCGCGGCCCGATGGGCCGGGACAACGCGATCATCGCCGCGCAGATCAATGGCTTCATCCACGGCTGCACCCCTTCGTTGTTCAGGCCGGGCCTGATGTGCACCCGGTTACATCGGCCCACACCACAAGGTACTGAATGATGTTATCGGTCAGCAGATCCGCGGTAGCTGCTCGCCGACCTGGGTGTCCACGACTCTTGTCGATCCGAGCGCAGTCCGTGCCACTACTACCCCCGGATGATGCTGAACAACCTCGGCGATCCGAACCGCCTGTCTGCCCAGCTCATTGCCACGCATGACCTCGAGCGCACGGTCCGCTTGCTCGGGAGGCACAACGACCACAACCTTGCCCTCGTTGGCGACGTAGAACGGATCCATACCCAGCATCTCGCAAGCAGAGGCCACGGCCCGGTTGACCGGGAGACTCAGCTCGTCAACGACGACTCCAACACTGGCGGCCGCAGCGAACTCGTTGAGCGTTGCGGCCAGACCGCCCCTGGTGGGATCACGCATCGCCCGGACCTCGATCCCGGCGTCGAGCAACGCTGCCACCAGGTGGTTCAGTGCCGCTGTGTCGGAACGAATGGTCGACTCGAACTCGAGCCCCTCGCGCACGCTCATGATCGCCATGCCGTGGTCGCCGATCGTGCCGTTGACCAGCACCACGTCGCCCGGCTTGATGTTGCGGGGATGGACGTTGATGCCCTCCCGGATCACGCCGATACCGGTGGTGTTGATGTACACGCCATCGCCGTGGCCCCGGTCGACCACCTTGGTGTCGCCGGTGACCAGCTGGACACCGGCGGTCTCGGCAGCCTTGGCCATTGCCTGCACCAGCCAGGCGAGCTCGTCGATCGGCATGCCCTCTTCGAGGATCATGGCGACACTGATGTACTTGGGGTCGGCTCCCGCCATGGCGACGTCGTTGACGGTGCCGTTGACGGCGAGCTCCCCGATGTTGCCACCCGGGAAGATCCGGGGGCGCACCACAAAGCTGTCGGTGGACATGGCAATCCTCCCCGCAGGGAGATCCATGACGGCAGCATCGCCAAGCCCGTCGAGGTACTCGTTTGAGAATGCAGGCAGGAAGAGGTGCTCGATCAACTCCGAAGACAGCTTGCCACCGCCGCCGTGACCCATGACGATGTTGGGCTGATCCCGCAAGGGCATCGGGCACACCCATCCATCGATGGTCGCTCCGCCCTCTGTCATGCCTTCACCCCTTCTATGTCTATGAAACGCCCGTACTGGTAGTAGGCGGCGCAGGCTCCTTCGCTCGAGACCATTGTTGCCCCGAGTGGCTTGCGGGGTGTGCACAGAGTGCCGAAAGCTTCGCACTCGTTTGGCTTGATCAATCCTTGGAGCACCTCTCCGGAGCGACAGATCTCCGGCTCCTTGGTGTCGATGTCCCCGACGTCGAACCGGAGTGCAGCGTCGAAGTCTGCGTACTTGTCGGAAAGCTCCCATCCGCTGCCCGGGATCATCCCGATCCCTCGCCAGTTGCGATCCGTGGTCTTGAACACATCGGCACACAGTGTCTGCGCTGCTTTGTTGCCCTCGAAGCTGACCGCTCTGGCGTATGCGTTCTCGGCCTCGGCACGACCAGACTCGAGCTGCGCCACCGTCTTGCGGATTCCCTCGAGCACATCGATCGGCTCGAACCCCGTGACCACGATCGGGACGTGATATTCCTCGACGATCGGCACGTACTCGGCGAACCCCATCACCGAACAGACGTGCCCTGCGGCGAGGAAAGCCTGCACCCGGTTCACCGGGGAGTTGAGCACAGCCTTGATGGCGGGTGGCACCAGCACGTGCGAAACCAGCATCGAGAAGTTCTTCAGCCCGAGCTGTTTCGCCTGGTAGACCGACATGGCATTGGCGGGAGCGGTGGTTTCGAACCCGATGCCGAAGAAGACCACCTCTTTGTCCGGGTTGTCCCTTGCGATGTTGACCGCGTCGAGCGGCGAGTAGACGATCCGCACGTCGCCACCGTCGCCCTTCACCTGGAACAGGTCCCGCTCAGAGCCGGGGACTCGCAACATGTCGCCGAAGGAACAGAAGATGACGTCGCCACGGGATGCGATGACCAGTGCCTTGTCGATGGTGTCGAGCGGAGTCACACACACGGGGCAGCCGGGACCGTGCACCAGTTCGATGTTGTCGTTGAGCAGCTTGTCGATGCCGTTGCGGATGATCGAGTGGGTCTGCCCACCACAGACCTCCATCATCACCCAGTGCTGGGTGGTGAGCCGGTCGATCTCGTCAAACAGCTTGCGAGCTACCTCGGGATCGCGATACTCGTCGAGGTACTTCACGACCGACCCTCGCCGGTGGCGATGGCCTCCTCTTCGGCGAGCGCGACGTTGGCATCCAACTCCCCTGCGAGCACACCCATCTCTTTCATAAGGCTGAGCGTATCGTGAGCAGACTCTTCGTCGACTTTGGTGATGCCGAATCCGACATGGACGATCGTGTAATCGCCCACTTCAGCCTCGGGCACGAACGAGAGGCAGATCTCCTTGACGATGCCATCGAAATCGACTTTGCCCATGCGGGCTCCGTCTTGCTCGTAGACCTCGACAACTTTGCCGGGAATTCCAAGACACATAGTTCTTACCTCCGTCCTGCCAGAGCAATCTGTCCGAGAGCGAGACCACCATCGTTTGGGGGTACCAGCCGATGGGTGAGGACGGCGAAACCCGCCTCTTCCAGACCTCGCTTGGCCGCTTCGAGCAGGGTTACGTTCTGAAACACCCCGCCGCTCAGCGCGGCCGTATCAATATGGTACTTGCGTCGCATCTGTTCGGAGGCGGCAACTATCACTGCCGCCAGTGCTCGATGGAATCTCGTGCTGATGACTGCAGCGGGCACACCGGCTGCGGCGTCTCCCGCAACGGCGGCCACAACCGCCGCCGGGTCGATGATCAGCGCATCGTCGTTGTTGATGAGATCAAACCGGTACCGGCCTTCGGCATCGGGCGTACCCAATGCCTCCAACTCGATTGCCGCCTGTCCCTCGTACGAGACTTCTTGGCAGACCCCGGCGAGCGATGAGACTGGCGTCGAAGAGACGACCCATGCTGGTGGTCTCGATGGTGTTGAGCCCGGTGTCGAGTTGCTGACGGATGATGCGCCGCTCCTCGTCACTGGCGTGGGCGACCGACGGGATGCGGCCGTCCCAGCCAATGCCTGCCGCATAGAGATGAGCCAACGCCATCCGATACGGCCGCTTCACTGCAGCGTCGCCGCCGACCAGCTGGGCGACGGCGAGGTGACCCGACCGATACAGGCCACCGAGGTCACCTACCAGGATCTCGCCACCCCAAATGGTGCCGTCGGTGCCGTATCCGGTGCCGTCGAAGCTGAACCCGATTACCGGGCCGGTTTGTTGGTTCTCTGCCATCACCGACCCGATGTGGGCATGATGGTGCTGCACCAGCACCAGACGATCGCCATAGTGCTCCTGCGCCCACCGCGTAGAGAGATAGCGGGGGTGCATGTCGGCAACCACAAGCTCGGGGACGATCCGGAACAGCCCGCTCATGTGCTCGACCGCAGCAGTGAACGCTTCGAGCGTCTCGATGTTCTCCATATCGCCGATGTGCTGGCTCATGAAGGCGTTGGTGCCGTCGGCGAGACAGAACGTCGCCTTCAACTCGCCGCCGACCGCTAGCGTCGGCGGCACCGCGACCGGAAGCCGAACCGGGAATGGCGCAAAGCCACGGCTGCGCCGGACCGGGAGGTCCCTGCCGGCGGCGATGCGCAACGACCGAGTCGTCACAGTGGACGTGGATATCCCGATCGTGCAGCAACAGCGTATCTGCAAGCTCGAGCAGCTTCACTCTGGCCTCATCGATTGTCTTTGACGATCGGCTCAGACGCATGATTGGCAGAAGTCATCACCCACACGTCACCCGGTTCGAGCAACAGGTGATGGAGCGGAGTGTATGGCAGCATCACCCCGATACGGCTGTTGCCGGGGGCGATCCCATCAACCAGATCGCTGGAATCGCCGACTCCTCGACCAGGACAATGGGCCGCTGCCGCGACTTGAGCAGGTCTCTCTCGGCGCTGGCCAGATTGGCGATCTTCTCGGTGGTGGCCATGTCGGCAGCCATCACCGCAAACGGCTTGGCGGTGCGGTGCTTGCGCTCTCGCAGCGTTGCGACTGCCGCGGCGTTGCGGGCGTCACAGGCGAGGTGGAAGCCGCCGATGCCCTTGATGGCGACGATCTCGCCGGCGGCGATCCGCTCCCGGGTACCGTTGCGATCACGTCGTCGGCTGGGATCACCCTCGTCTCGCTCCAGCCAGATTCGGGGGCCGCAGTCGGGGCATGCGTTTGGCTGAGCATGAAATCGGCGATTGGTAGGGTCTTCGTACTCGGCCCGACAGACGTCACACATGATAAAGGAAGCCATCGTCGTCATCGGTCGGTCGTACGGCGTGGCCTTGGTGATGGTGAACCGGGGCCCGCAGTTGGTGCAGTTGATGAACGGGTAGCGGTATCGCCGATCTGCCGGGTCGTTCATCTCGGCGAGACAGTCGCCGCAAACTTCGAGGTCCGGTGACACCAGCGTCGTTGCGTTGTTGTCACGTCTGCTCTCGACGATGACGAACTGCGTCTCGCCACGGGTTGAGCATATCACGCCGCTCGATCGAGTCGATGTGGGCCAGCGGTGGTGGGTCGGCACGCAGCTGAGCACAAACTGGTCGATAGCGCTCCGTCGCCCTCCAACTCGATGAAGACCCCGGCGCTGTCGTTGCCGACACAGCCACCTAGACTCAGGGTCGTGGCGAGTTGATAGACCGTCGGCCGGAAACCAACGCCCTGGACAACTCCGGTCACCCGCAGCCGCTGCCGCACAACTGCGGGTTGTCTCGTGGCTCATCTGCCGCCCCAAATTAACGCCAATGCACATGAACGCTAAGGGCCGAGCGACCCGACAGATCCCGACGATCGGGCCAAAGCAAGGAACGGTGACCCCGGGTCATGCCCGAAAGTCCCGGAATGTCCCAAATAGTCGCTCAGGACCCGACATACGGTTCCACGCTTGCGTTCATGTGCCGACAAGGGTCGGCAGAGAGCCATGAACAGGAGAGAGCAGTGACGGAATGTGATTGTCTGGCCGGGATGCCCGTTCTTCAACGACAAGATGCCAGACACCGGAGGCCTTGGGACGATGTACAAGAAGCGGTATTGCCTCGGCGACTTCATGAGTTGTGCCCGGCGTCAGGTCAAGGAAGCTCTTGGCAAGCCGGGGGTTCCTGACGACCTGTACCCGAACATGCGCGACCGTGCCGCGGTGATTCTCGCTTCAGGTGCATGACCTGCACAGGACAGCCGTCTCAGGTCGAGACGTAATCACGCCACGAGTGCTGCGGCTCGTAGCCGAGCATTCCTTGCCTTGTCGATCGCCAGCAGCGTCTTGTGGCCCGCGACGTCACCGGTGATCGGCACGTCCGGGTACACCTGTTGCATCAATTCGGCGCTGGGTGTGGTCATGCACGTGTCTGCGGCGGCGACGAGGAACGCCTCGGTACCTGCGATATCCGTGGTCAACGCCAACCGGACAGCCTGGGCAACATCACGGGCATCGACATAACCCCACAGGTTCCAGGCCCGGATGGTCGGGTCGTCCCAGAAGCCGGGGAATCGTTGCGTAGTCGGCGATCTCCATGATGTTGGAGATCCGCAGGGCAATAAACGGTATCCCCGACCAGCGGTTGAACTGCTCGGCAATGACCTCGCCGGCGAGCTTCGAGAGTGCGTAGTGGAACTCGGGCAGTCTCGGATGCTGCTCATCGATCGGTGCGTATCCCGGCTTTTCCCGATCGAACGGGATCCCGATCAGAGTCTCCGACGATGCCCACACCACCTTCTCGAGCCCCAAGATCTCGGCAGCCGAGAACACGTTGTATGTCGACATCATGTTGATGCGGAATGTCTCCCCCGGCGGGACGATGTTCGGTGCAGGGATTGCGGCGAGATGAACCACCGCATCGGCGCCACGCAGCGATTCGATCGTCTGCCCGAGGTCGGTGAGGTCCGCTACCCGGGTGGGCTCGTCCGGGTGCATCGAGGCAATCACATCGACATTGAGCACGTCGAACCCGTGCCCGGTGAGATCCGCAACCACCGCCCGTCCTGCCTTCCCGCTTCCCCCGGTGACAACGACACGTTTCACGGCAGTCCTCCTGTGCTCGGTACTTCCAATCATAAGTACCCGGCGGGGGCGCCGATCCTGCGAATACGAGCGGGCGCCGGTCGTTCCGGCGCCCGTGTGAAGCTCGTTGCTTTGTGGTCAGGCCCGGACGGGCACCGTCGTCTCGACCGGCGCCACTGCGGTGTGACCCCGGTACAGATTCACACCGACGGTGACGAACCAGACGATGAGCCCAATACCGAAGACCGCTCCGACATTCTCGAGCGGAGGAATCACGGTGACGATACCTGCGATGCCCATGACGACACCCAGGTAGTTGAGCCATCGAGGGAACACCCCCGCACCGAGAGCAGCGATGCTGAGCAGGAGAACCCAAACACCACCGACTACCTCATTGCCGCCGCCCAGGCCGTTCTGTACCGCGTCGAGCGCCGACCACACCGTCGCCGCCGTCTGCGGGCTGGTTTCATTGAGGTGCGCGACCGTGCCAATGCCGATGTTGGTGATCATGCCTGTTGCGATGATCACTCCGGACCAGATGAGACCGAACACGGTGGCGATACGACTCAGTGGCCCATCGAGATGATCCCGCATTGCCAGGGCGAGCGGGACGATGGCAATCCCGAAGATGATTGTGATGATGATGTTCCATACATAGAGCGGCACCTGGTTGTTGACCAGGAACTCGACCGCCTGGGCGGGCTCGGTTGCGGTCGTGTAGTCGATGAGCATGGTGCCGAACATGACGAGGCCGATGACAAACGTCGCCGAGGCGACGAGTGCTCCGATACCACCGAGCTTCTGTAGTGACTTCATGGATTCCCTCCGTCTCGTTGTCCCCTTGCAGGGCTTGGCGCCATGGTGCCGGAAGGATCGACCGGGGACATCGGGCAAAAGAGCCTGATTCAACTGCCCGGAAGGGCGATCGGGGGTTCGTACTTTCGGCCGATACGGGAGAGGAGGCGTTTGGATACCCTGTGCGGGTGTTGAGCAACGTCCTGCGATCGCTGTGGAACGAACCACGTGTCCCCAACCCCCCTCGGAGGGTTTGGCGCGACTGGGCTCTGGTCGGGACACTGGAGCTGATTGCAGTTCTCGAGGGCCTGTTTGCCCCCGATGTGGTGTGGCGGCCGGTTGCGCTGCCGGTAGCGATGATCCTGCTGGCTCCACTGCTGTGGCGGCGCACACATCCGCTGCCGTCTGTGGCGGTGACCTTCGGCGGGATCGCATTGCTCGATATCGCCACGCTGCTTGCCGGCCGTGACTCGGCCAGCCTGTTCGTCATGATCGGCACGGTCGTCTTCCCCTATGCGCTGTTCCGGTGGGGTTCCGGAAAGGATGCAGCTGTCGGGTTCGTGCTGATGGCGCTACCACACGTGATGAACATGATCTACTACCCGTCCCCTGCCGAAACCACGGCAGCCGGGTTTGCGTTTCTGCTGTTCCCGTCGGCGCTCGGAGCCTCGGTGCGGTTCCGGGCCAAGGCCCGGGAACGAGAGATCGACGAGGTAAAGCTGCTCGAGCGGGAACAGCTCGCCAGGGAACTCCACGACACCGTCGCCCATCACGTGTCCGCCATCGTTATCCAGGCCCAGGCGGGCAGGGCTATGGCATCGTCGAACCCCGAAGCGGCCCGAACCGTGCTGGAGACCATCGAAGCTGAGGCATCACGGACGCTCGGCGAGATGCGCTCGATGGTCGGTGTGCTGCGACGAGGCGAGGCGCAGCTGGTGCCGCAGCGAGGTATCGCGGACTTGGATCAGCTCGCCGCGAATCGAGGTGGCAAGCTCGCAGTGGAGCTGGATCTCAGGGGCGATCTAGCCGGCATCCACCCTACGATTCAGGCGGCCATCTACCGGTTGGCCCAGGAAGCGATCACCAATGCCCGACGCCATGCCCGCAACGCCACGAGGGTGACGGTGCGCCTGGTCGGGGACGGTGACACGGTCAGCCTCACCGTTGGCGACAACGGCGATGCCACCCACTTCGATCGCGGCGGCGCTTCTGGCTACGGTCTGGTCGGCATGGAGGAACGGGCCGTGCTACACGGGGGCACGTTTGCGGCAGGCCCGAACAACGGAAGAGGCTGGACGGTGCGGGCAACCTTACCAAGGGGACTCTCATGAGCATCAAGGTCGTCATCGCCGATGATCAGGATCTGATCCGGACCGGGCTCACCATGATCCTGAATGCTCAACCCGACATAGAGGTGATCGGGGAAGCGTCCAATGGTGCTGAGGCCGTGAAGCTTGCAAGGAAGTTGCGACCCGACGTATGCCTGTTCGACATCCGCATGCCCGAGATGGACGGCATCGAGGCAACCCGAATCCTGGCCGGCCCCGATGTCGACGACCCGCTCCCGATCGTGATCATCACGACTTTCGATCTCGACGAGTACGTCTACGGGGCACTCAAGGCCGGAGCCAAGGGATTCCTGCTGAAGGACGCGGGGCCCGAGCTGCTGGTCCAGGCAATCAACGCCGCGGCGGCGGGAGACGCTCTGGTTGCACCGAACATCACCGCCCGGCTGCTCGCCACGTTCGCAGAAGCCCGCCGTCCTGCTGAGCCGGCGCAACCGATCGATCCGCTCACCGACCGCGAGGAAGAGGTGCTCATCGAGGTCGCCAACGGCCGCACCAACGCTGAGATCGCAGACGACCTCTTCATCAGCCTGAGCACCGTCAAGACCCACGTTGCCAGCTTGATGCTGAAGCTCGAGGCGCGCAACCGTGTCGAGATCGCCATGTGGGCCTACGAGACAGGACGGGTTGGCCGGTAGGCTGCTGAGGTCGCAGTCGATCGGAAGGAGCCAACCGTGCTGGTGATCTTCGGCATCAGGGTTCGCTACAAGACGCTTGCGGAGGGCACGTTCTACTGCCCTCACGACGGCGGCGACCGTAGCTACCGGAAGCGCCAGGCGCGCAGGTGGTTCACCCTCTTCTTCATCCCGCTCATCCCGATGAGGGTGCTCGGCGAGTTCATCGAGTGCAGCTCGTGCGGATCGACATACGACATGAAGGTGCTCACCATGCCGACCGCCGCCGCCATGGTCGACAACCTGGCGAACGCCATGCGGCAGGCAGTCGTCTCGTTGATCACCGCCGATGGGGTCGTCACCGACGCCGAGAAGGACAAGGGTCTCGAGGTGATGCAGCGGTACGCAGACACCCCGTACACGATGAAGCATCTCGAAGACGATCTGAAGGATCTGAAGCACGGCGACCTGGCTCAACGCTTGGCAGGTGTGGCCGGGATGCTCAACGACCGGGGCAAGGAGTCGTTGCTCGCATCGTGCTTCGAGATCGCCGCCGTCGACGGCTCGGTCGACGAGCGTGAGACCACCAGGATCGAAGAGGCGGGTGCCGCCCTCGGCATGTCCCCGGCCCACGTCAAGGGCGTGGTCCTGGAGGCGAAGGAGCGGCTCGGCCTGGCCTGACGCCGCTTCTGGGACGCGCCGAAGTGGCCGGATGGGGTGGTTTCCGGCTTGTGAGGCTGGTGCGGGTCGGTCGCGGTCGGTGGGGGGAAGTTGTTGTGGAACGGTCAGGGTGGTGCTCGTCGGTGGGGTGATACCAGCCGCCGTTTTTGTGGTGGTGATGTCGGGTCGATGGTGTAGCCGCGCCCATGGATGATGACGTGGTGGTGGTACCAGCACAGGCAGGTGAGGTTGTCTGGGTCGTGGCTGCCACCGTGGCTGCGGTGTTTGATGTGGTGGACTTGGAGCCGGTAGCGGGATCGGCATCCAGCAATGGCACAGCCACCGTCTCGCCATATCACGAAGCGGCGCACAGCCGGTGGGATTGCTTTGGTGTTATCCGTGGTGACAACGGGTTTGCCGTCTTGTAACCCGACTAGCTGGATCGACCCGCCACACAGCGCTTCTTGTAACGCGGCGGGTCCGGCTTTGGGTCCGAACTCGACCTCGATCCCGGTCTCGGCTGACGTAGATGTGATCCGGTCCAGATCGGCAAACAACACAACATCCGGCCCACCGTTGCTGTCGTAGTGGCTGTCATGGTTGTTGTTGAGGGTGTCGTGACAAATCGAAGTGAACGACAGGGCGTAGCGGTGTGCCCTAGATGTCAGGTCGTCTGGTAACTGGTCAGAGCGATGCTGTAACGCTTCTTCGACGGTGCGGCCACCGACACCGTCGAGACTCCCGTAGATGCGGTATTGGGACTCGTCCAGGTTCGGTTGCAACACCAAATGCTGCTCACCAAACACCCGCTGTTCATCAGCACGGGTGAACCGCCGAGTCGGGCAATGAGACGACGCACCCCAGCAATATCGAAACCCTTCGACATGTCGAGTTCCCGCCCGTCCGCACCCGCCACTGCCAACCTGCTGGTAGCCAGGGCCCGATCAAACGAACACTCCCCACGCCCCAACTCCCAGCCGAGTCATCGGTCAAGATCCGGGATGCCTGCACCAGAGCACTCGCTGTCTCAGGAGCCACATCGAGTCTGGCGGTCACCCAGTCGACCATCGAACGGGCCCCATCCATATTGACCACACCCGCATCATCCAACTGCCGTATCGCATCCAACTGGATCAGCACGCAGCCGAGCAATCTCAGCCTCGGCCGCCAACACAGTGGCCTCCAAATGATCAACAGTGGTGGTGCTATCCAACATGCCACCAACATATCAACCACCTGTGACACAAAACCGCCACAAAACACTGACAAACAACACCCGACATCACTCATGACTATTAGATTTGAGGGGACCTCGGTCGTCTAGCAGCCACCTCACAGCCCCACGCGAGAGGTGGGACTCCCTCGACACCCGGCGTCTGGCTCGCTTCAGCTTCCTGTTGTCCGCACGAGATCGCGGCTCGGGAAAGCGGGCTTCGATCTCTCTGAATCTCTCCTCGAGCTTCTCCGTAAGAAGCGGGTCTGGATCGACGAAACCCCGACGTGACATGCCGCCATTATCGCTTGCGAGAACCTTCCGGACACTCCCGCTTGCATCAGGCTGAACAAGCGTTTAGTCTACTAAACATGCGTTCAGTCAACGAAGAAATGGACCCGAGCGGCAAAGCGGCCATCCGAGACGCCGCCCTGCGGCTATTTGCCGAATCGGGGCCTGATGCGGTCACCGTGAGAGAGATCGCCGCCGCCGCAGACGTCTCACCCGCTCTCATCCTTCATCACTTCGGAAGCAAGGATGGGTTGCGGGAGGCAATCGACGCCCAGGTCGCCGGCATATTCGAAGCGATGCTCGATGTACTGGCAGATGAGCTGAGCGAGTCCGTCACCGATCCGGGATCGGGCAGCCTCGTCGAGGCCCTCGCCGCCGGATTCCCTTCGGACTCGCCGCTACCCGCATACCTTCGCCGTTTGCTGCTGACCGGGGACCAAGCAGGCCTCGACCTGTTCAAACGCTGGTATGCGGACTCGGTCAAGGTCATGGACGATTTGGCGGCCGCCGGTGTCGCCAAGCCGGGCGCCAACCCGGCGGTCCGCGCCGCGATCCTGCTTTCAAACGATCTCGGCCTCGTCCTGCTTCGTCCCTTCCTGGAGGCGGTCACAGGGCTCGACCCCCTCTCGAAGGAGGGTGCCGTTGCGTTCGTCAACGAGGCCGTTCTCATGTACACCGAAGGGGCTTTCCAGGTCCCCAGCCAAATGAACGAGGAGTCAGAATGAGCGATCAGAAGACCATCATCGAAGTAGAAGGTCTGGTGAAGACCTTCGGCCCGGTGCGGGCCCTCGACGGATTCGATCTCGAGGTGAGCCCAGGGCGAGGTCCACGGCTTTCTCGGACCAAACGGTGCCGGGAAGTCGACCACCATCCGGGTCCTGCTTGGGCTGATGAAAGCCGACTCCGGCCGGATCGAGATGTTCGGCGAGCGATCCCTGGCAGGCGGCGGCACACTTGCACAAACGCCTCGCATATGTTCCCGGCGACGTGGCGCTGTGGCCCGGGCTCACCGGCGGGCAGTGTCTCGACATATTCGCCGCCACCCACGGTGGGGCCGACGAAAAGCGCCGTGCCGAGCTCATCGAGCGATTCGACCTCGACCCGACGAAACGGTCTGCGCGACTACTCGAAGGGCAACAGGCAGAAGGTCGCGCTCGTGGCGGGGCTGTCGACAGATGTCGACCTGCTCGTTCTCGACGAGCCGACGAGCGGCCTCGACCCGCTGATGGAACAGGCGTTCCAGGAGGTCGTCAGGGAACGGCGCGAGGAGGGGGTCACGGTGCTTCTCTCCAGCCACATCCTCGGAGAGGTCGAAGCCCTCGCCGATCGGGTGACCATCATCCGCAAGGGAAGACGCATCCAGACCGGCACCCTGGCCGACCTGCGTCGCCATACACGGACTTCGGTCCATGCGGTCACCGTCGAAGAACCTGCGGGCCTCGGTGCTGCTCCGGGTGTTGCCGACTTCAAGTCCAAGCGGCTCGACGGCATCGTCGATTCCGGCTTCACCATCGATCCCGATCATCTCGACGAGGTCATCGGCCGGCTGCACTCGGCGCGCATCCACACGCTCACGGTCAATCCTCCGAGTCTCGATACGCTGTTCCTGCGCAGCTACGGCGACGACATCCAACAGCTCGAAACCGCGGCGGCCAACGCCGAGGAAGTCGGTCGCAGCGAGGCAGCAGCGATGAGTACCGCAGGTCTCAGCACCATGATGGGGATCCAGTGGAAGACCCGCTGGAAGGGCCTCATCACCTGGGTACTGGCATTGGTGGCGTCGCTGGCGTCAACCGCGGCGGCAATCGTGCCCCTGTACAACACACCCGCCAAGATCCACTCATATGCCGCCGCCGTTTCCGGTGGATCGCTTTATGCGATCAACGGCAAGGTGGAAGGAATCGACAGCCTCGGTGGGATCATCCAGGACGAGTTCGCCTTCATGGCGGCGTTCCTGCTCCCACTGCTCGGCATCTCGCTGATCGCCCGCTCCACCCGACGTGAGGAAGAAGCGGGGCGTCTCGAGTTGCTGCTGTCGGGCCGCATCGGCAGACGGTCTCCCCTGGTGTCGGCTCTGCTCATTGCCACCGGCGTCATCGTGGTGATGGTCGTTGCCTTTGCGGCGTCCGTCGCCGCATCCGGGGTCCCGGTTGGTGCGTCGATCCTCTATGCCGCTTCGCTGGGAGGTCTTGCGTTCGTGTTCGTCGGGATCTCAGCCCTCATTGCCCAGATAACCCTGCACTCCCGAGGCGTCTACTTCGGCGGATTCGCCGTGTTGCTGGTCTCGTACGTGATTGCGGGGCATCGGCGACGCCACCGGGACCTGGCTCACCTGGCTGTCCCCCCTCGGCTGGCAGGAGAAGACCGCGCCCACGGGCGACCAGCGGTGGTGGGTGTTGCTCATCCCGCTCATTGTCGGAGGCGCCCTGGCCGCACTTGGCGACTCATCTAGCCGGCCGTCGGGACCTCGGTAGCGCCATGATCGCCGCCGGATCGGGGTCACCACGAGCGTCGCACCGTCTCCGCAGCCCTCTCGGGTTTGCCACCTGGCTGCATCGGACGTCAATGCTCGGCTGGCTCGCCGGGTCCGTTGTGCTCGGGGTGATGATGGGCGCCCTGTCGCAGCAGGTGATCGATGCTCTGAAGGGCAACCCGGGGATGGCAGACGCCATGGGCGCAGGCGGCGGCAATCTCGCGGACGGGTTCATCGGCATCGTCCAGGTATATCTCGCCATCATCGCTATGGGCTACGTGGTTCAAGCGATCGGGATTCTGAGCCGTGAGGAGAGCGAGCAACGTCTCGAGTCGAGACTTGCAGGCACCCTGTCCCGGGCTCAATGGCTGGCGGCGCACGCGGCGGTGGTTCTCTCGGGTCTGGTCATCATCGTTGTCGTCTCGTCTGTCTCGTTCGGTCTCGCCTCGGCAATCTCGATGGGTGATTCAGGGCAGGTGGCGACGCTGCTCCGTGCCGGCATCGCCTATCTCCCGGCCGAGTTGATGTTCGCAGGCCTGGCGTTGCTGCTGTTCGGCATGTTCCCCCGGCGGTATGCGGTCTCGTGGGCTGCCTACGGGGTGGTCACCTTCATCGCGTTCCTCGGCCCCGGCCTGAAGCTATCGCACTGGATCCTCGACCTGTCACCGACGACACACGTCGGCAACCCACCCGTCGGCGCTGTGCCTGCGATGCCGCTGATTGTCATGACGGCGATCGCCTGCGTGCTGCTGGCTGGCGCCTTCGTCGGGTTTCCGCGAGCGCAACATACCCAATCAACTGAATGACGGCTGCGTCACGCCTACCGGGCTGGATGAGCCAGGACGGCCGCTACGGAGCAGATCGGGCCCGAACTGCCGGTAGTCGTCGACACGCTCGGTCGCCGTGCGGGAGATGGAGATGTTCCCGCCCACAGGGCCCACCCCCGGCAGGATCACCGGAGGCACCCGCAACGTCACCGTTGCCGTCACCGTTTCGCCACGGGCAAGCACACCTTCGAAATCGAGCCCTTCGAGGGCACCCGACATCCAACCCCCGGTTGGCGACGATCGTGGCCACCACCGTCTCGGCGGCGGCATATCCCTCTTCGTAGCTGTCGGCAAGCACCATCTCCCGTGCGGCTTCCTGGGCAGCCAGATCGGCCGTCGACCTGGCATCCACCCACCTGGGCAGCTGGGCAATGCCGGCAAGCAGCGGCAACAGGATGAGACCGAGCACAAGCACCATCTCGATGGCTGCATACGCCGAGCCGGTCTCATCCGAAGCCACCTTTCTCCACAGGATCCTCATCAATCGCCACCCGTCTCCTGAACCGCTCGGGCCTCCATGCGAAACGACCAGGACGGGAATGCCGGGAAGCGGGCTATCCAGCGTGGCATCGGCCACCGCAACCAACTCCCCACCCGCAACCGTCACACGAGATCGACACCCCATCGCCGAGTGGTCCCGGCATCAGGCCGTTGAGCGCCTCGGCGGCTCGCTGCTCGCAGACCACCTCGCCGGCCGCGACCCGGGACCCTGCCCTCACCCCCTCATCGATAGCGGCCCTGGACGCTGCCTGCCCGTACAGGTAGAGGAAGAGGTTGACCACGCCAACTGCGACGATCAGCGTGAACGCGACCGCGAGCAGAATGCCGACAGAAGTCATGCCGGCCTCATCGGATCGCAACCGTGCCACAAGCACGACGGCTCACGGCGAGATCAAACGCCGATCTGGTCGCGCACCCAGTTGATGACATCGACGCCAAGCGCCTGCATCATCGCCCCCAACGCCATGATGGCGATGACCGTGACGACGATCCACGCGAATATCTGGGCACTCTCAACCGCACCGGTCTCATCACGGCGCAGGTCTCCGATGGCACCGCTGAGGTGCAGCCACAACATGCTCATTGCTCTCTCTCCATTTCCGGGCTCATTTCCCACCAAAGATGATCTGAGGTATCGGGCCTGCGATAAACAACAGGACGATCGGGGCCAGCACGACGACGATGGGGATCACCATCAGCAGCCGCCGTTTCGACGCCGCACGCTGAAGCTCCTCCCGTCGGGCGGCTCGCAGGTCCTTACTGAGGTCGAGTAGCGCCTCGCCGAGATCGGCGCCACGCTCCTGGGCCGTCGCCAACACGGCATAGGTGCGAGCCGCTTCCGGTTCGGGCGTCAGCTCGGCGGCACGGCTCAAAGCGTCGGACAAGGACATGCCGCTCTCATGCAGACGCAGAACCTCGGCCAGCTCATCGATCAGCGCACCATCGCCTCGGATGACCACATGACGGATCGCATCGACCACACCACCACCGACCCGGGTGCGCATCGCAATCAACTGGTTGATCGTGTACAGCTCACCGCGCAGACGCTCGCTCCGCTCTGACACCGCCCTGTCGATGCGGGACCGTGCAGAGAGGACGCCGTAGACGAACCCGAGCAGTCCGAAGATGACCATGAACAGCGAGCCCCTGCACCACAAGACCCAAGAAACCCGAGGCCGTCGCCCACGCCAAGAGATCTGCACCAACGAACGCACCCGGAACTCCTGCACCCGCTGCCCGGCGGGCAGATCCGGATACAGCCCGCCCTGACGAAGGCGCAATGCCAGCCGTTCGGTGTTGGAGGTCGCCACCAACTTGCCGAAACGCTTCGATGATCCTGTCAAAGATCGGACCGAAGAGACGCTTCATCGTGGCGTCGCCAAATGCGGGCCCGGCGTGGGCGACCCCGCGCACGTCGGCGGCCCGGGTCAGCCGCACCCTGGCCACAGTGGCGTAGGGACGAACTCGACCGGCGAGGCTGCGATATGGTCGAACCAGCACCCACGCCACCGACACGGCGAACGCAATCGACGAGGCCACAGCAAGCAACTCCAGGAACGAGAGCCTCATGTGCCTGCCCTCTCGTAACCACCCACCGTCGAGCCACCCCCGAATACCCGCACCTCCTGCGGAGACCTCGAAATGACTCGCATCAGAGCCCACCCGAACGCAGCCCACACCCCGGCAACGATGACGACGAAGCGGCCGGTGCTGCTCCGGTAGAACTCCCGATAGGTCTCGGGCACAGTTGCCAGGAACAGCAGAATCACCCACGGTGCGATGGCGACGACCACGCCCTCGAGCCGCTGCTCAAAGCCGGCAGTACGGATCTGCTCGGCCGTGAGCTGGTCAGCCGTCATCGTCTCGATGAGGTCGCGCAACACAATCTGGAGACTGCTGCCACCAGACTGGTGGGCCAGGATCAGCACCTCGATGACCTTGTCGGATGCGGGGTCCGAGAGCTCCTCCTTGACGATCTCCAGGGCGGGAATCACCCCGAACATCCGGGCCTGGGACGGGAATCGGGAGAATGCTTCCTGCAGCGCCCCGGGTCCCCGAACGGCAAGCGCTTCGATGGCGGAACCCAGTGTTGCCCCCGAGTTCACATGGGCGAGGACCTCACGCAGACCGTCCGGCCACGCCTTCTGCACCGCGGCCAGCCGGTCGGCCGCTGACGGGAGAAGTAGGCGTACGGCAGGGATGCCAGCGCCACCGCCGGGATGAGGGCAACCCACCAGCTTCCGGCAACGGCCCAGAGCAACAGCAGGCCCGATCAAGCCCGTGAGCATCGAACCGGCCCAGAACTGCCGGGGGCTCAGATCGGACCCCGCCTGGATGAGCCAGGACTGGCTGGCAGGGATCCGCGGCCGGTTTGACCCGTGTTCCCATCTCCGGGGCGTTCCCGGTGAGGAAACCCGATCGCCAGGTAGACAAACACCGCCGTCGCCAACGCAGCAAGCAGCCTCATAGGTCCGGGCTCCAATCGCCATGGAGAATTCGCTTGACGGAGACGTCCGTGGGCAGGGACGGTCGATCCGATCAACCAGATCCTCAGGCGGATAGCTCCCCGTCCATCGCATGGGCTCACCCAGATTGCGAGGCGAACGAAGATCGGCTCGGTGGTGAAATCGTCTGAGGACAGCGACCGGGTGACCGCCAGGATCTCCCGCACCTGACGGCGGATCCCGTGATCGGCATCGTCGTGCCGGCGCATGTCACGGTCGAGGTGGACGACGAAGTCGATGGAATTGGCGAACACCCGCCTGACAATCCCTTCGGTCACGTTCTCGCCCGCCATGATGGCGGCGTTGACGATGGCGGTCAGGGCATCACGTGCCGAGTTGGAGTGAACCGTGCAGGCAAAACCGCATCCGGCATTGACCGCTCTGGTCAACTCGAAGGCCTCAGGCGCCACGAACTTCGCCAACACACAACAGATCGACACGCTGAGCGAGACAGACTTTGACCAGATCCCGAAACTCGAACCGACGATCGCCCTGCAGGGTCACCGGTGACGCCTCGTAGTAGCTCGAGTGCGGTGGCAACGGAATATGCAGCTCGCGGACCTCTTCGACGATGCGGATGCATTGGTCGTTGGGGACGGCACGCAGCCAGGCGCTCATCAGCGTCGTCTTTCCGGCCCCGGTCGCCCCCGAGTAGAGAATCGAGGTGGTTGCCTGGGCCGTCGCCCACAGGAAGGCAGCCGCAGGCCCACTCAGCGAACCGAGCCGGACCATCGAACCGAGTGTTTCGTCGGTGACGGTGTACTTGCGGATCGTTGCCGAGAGCCGGGACGAGACCGGTGGGACAACAGCCGTCAATCGGGCGGTGCCCTTGAGCACATGGGCTTGTTCAATGGCGTTGGCGCTGTCGAGACGCCGATTGGTGCCTGCCAGCAGCCGATCGATCACCTGACGCAGCTCGGCTTCGGTGGTCGAAACAACATGGGATCGGAGCCGCCCTGAGTCGTCGATATAGGAGATACGCGGGCCTTCAATGAAGATCTCCTCGACGCTGTTGTTGTCGAAGAGCTCGGTGAGCGGACCAAACCCGGCAACCGCCTGCCAGATACGACGCTCCATGTCGTTCGAGTCTCGCAACGGCTCGTTTATGCCTCGATGGGCTGTCGCCTGATACTCGTCTACGACTTCGGAAATGACCTGGCGGACTCCCTCCGGGTTGCCGTCGGCATCGAATTTGCGGTCTTCAATTCGCTCGGCGGCCCGGGACCGGAGCGTCTCGTATGCGCTCGCCATCTACGAATCTCCCACGGAGGCGGGGATCGCAGCCACCCGTGACACCACCGGTTCTAGCGCCCTGGTGAACCGGCCCGCCGGTGGCAGCTCGCCCTGCCAGGCCGCCTTTCTGACACGATGCTCATCGGGGGTGAACACCACCGATGCGGAGCGGAACGTCCTCCTGATCTCCTCTTTGACCTCACCCTGCTGGTACAGGCTCTTGCCTGCGTGGTTCAGCACAACGTGGATCGGGGCGCTGCTCAACGCTCTGGCGTCGCCGATCCAGGCAAGCAGTCCAGTGACACCGGTGGGCGACGGATCACCGACAACGACTAGCTGATCGGACTCGGCAACGAACCTGCGGGCAACGCCAAATCGCCCCGCACGGCCCCCGAAGGGCGAGAGCTCTTCGAGATGCCGGTTCACCCGCACCACCACGTTGGCGTAATGCTCGGCGAGGGCTAGGGCCAGGTCGATCGAATCGTCCGGGGTGCACGCCTCCCACTCGCGCGGGCTCGGCAACCCGGCCAATACCGAAAAGCCTGCTTCGTGGTCGACAACGATGCCGTCGATGTTGCCGAGATGACGCAGGGACTCGATGGCGGTGAGCACGTTTGGCGACAAAGGCACATCCAGCCGCTGGGCAATGGAGGGCTCCAGCGTGTCGAGGTCAACAAGGACAACAGGTTGCTTGCGGCGGGCGAGTTCGGCAACGAGCCCGACGGTGATCTCGGTGACACCACCGCTGCCCGAGACCACGGTGAGCGAGTGAGGTCGACCCACCGGTTCGGCGTCGAGCGGTGGCTCCCCCCGATCGGGCTCCGCAAAGGATTCTGTTGACATCAGTTCGACAAAATCTCGATCGACGAGACGCTGCTCGGTGAGATACCGGATCCTGGCCATGAACTCCTTGACCGGCGCTTCGGCATCGATCACGGCATCAACGCCTAGCTCGAGCAGCTTCTCCATGCCGACGTCTCCCCGGGTGGACTCATAGACACCGATGACGATGCGCCGCATCGACTGCACCCGGTCGATGAGCCGCTTGGTCAGATACGAGGTGGTGTCGTCTATGAGCAATACGTCGTAACTGTGCGCGACGGCTTCTGATGCCGAAAGGACCGTTCCGACCACCCGAACCCCGGCGTGATCCTGGGCGTAGCTCATCAACTCGGCCACCCAGCTGCGCTGCGACGAGCCCACCGCGACGGCAGGCTCGCTCTGTCGCGCCGAGCGAGAGGTCATCCCGACCCGCCTTCGTCACCGTCACCCGACTCGATGACGGCGGATGCCTGCTCCAACTCCGGCAAGGCCGCCCCGGTCGAGCGGATGATGTGGACTTCTCCGATGTCGAGCGCTGAGGCTATCCGCAATGCCTGGGTTGCATCCACGGCAAGAGTTGGTGCGTACCCGGTTCTCGCCCCTAGCGCATTGGTGTCGGCACCCGGCACGTCGAGGACTTCGACCCCCGTTGCGATGTACGTGGCGACACCGTCTTGAACAAGCACGATATCGACGGAGTCGCCGGCCGCCAGGTGCCCGGCGACCGCCTGAGACTGATCGATGGGGACACTCATCGCCCGCAACCCTTGCCGGTTCTGGACAGCGAGAAGGTCGGATTCGATGATGGGCTCACCGTCGGCTATCGATCGTGTCGCCAGCTGCCCCACCACCGAGTCGACAGCGTCCGCGGTCACAAACCTCGAGGTCAGCAGATCGTCTGCCGCCACGGAGGCAGTCGTGAAATGGGAAACAGTGAGGCTCGTCCCCGCGGCAATGTCACCGTCGGCGACTACGACTTCCACAGTTGCGTCTCTGCTGCGCAACACGGCGAGATTGAAGACAAGGGCGAAGATGGCAGCGATGATCATCACGACGTGACCGAGCTTGATCCGGCTCAGCAAGCTCCGACGGATCGGAGTCGGAGTTGTGTACGGGCTCTCCAGAGACTTGTCTATTTCAGTCGCCATGTCTTCCTACACCATCCGGCGGGACCGTACCAAGCGTGGTAGGGGACCGCCAGGCGATACGACGGACTTATGGTCTACTATCACAAGCCAAACCATACTATGCACTGCTATATAACGCTAATGGTGGGTACGCATGACGCGACGATGACCCAAGTTCAGCCAGGTGGGATGCAACGTACGGAACCACCCAAGTCGGTACAGTGACCCTCGATCAGGATCGCAACGCCAGGAAACGCAGCGTGGAAGACCAGATATCCCCGATGAGCCCGGATCCGATTGAAGATCAGGGCGCCGTATCTGCAATCTCGACTCGCGGGCGCGTTCTTCAATGCGTGTTGCGTCCACACTGGACTCAGCCGGCCCTGGGCCCGCTATCCAAGCGTCCACCTCGATTGCAGGAACGGTCGCCGTGCAGCAGTGGAACTTCGTAGCAGTGTGCCTCAGCCAAGACGGTTCGCGGCAACCAGCGCCCTGAGTTCGGTTTTCGGGTTCCTGACGAGTGAACTCGGGCAGACAACCGACCGAATCGTCGGCGACGATCTCGCGATGTAGCGTCCAAGGATGATCGCTCTTGGGATCTTTCTCATTCTCATAGGCGCCGTGTTCGAAGCAGACAAGCGTCTACACCCGCCACTTCAGGGCAAGCTCCCTGATCATCTCCGTTTCCAAATGAGCACTTTGGGTTGGCTCTGGCTGACTCTCGGGGGTCATTCTCGTCATTGTCGGTGCGCTGACTGACCTTTAGCTACCGTCCCGAGACGCAACCGCGCCAGCACCCCTCGCGTCAGTAACGCTCCCGGTGCACAAGTTCCTCCAGGGGCTTGCGGCCACCGAACTTGCGTGGCGCCGCATCCGGGGCCGGATAGCCGAGGGCGACCGCATACCGGCAGTGACCGGCCCTCCCCCACACCGAGCAACTCCTCAGCATCCGACTGGCGATGCAACGTCACCGGACATGAAGCGACCCCAACAGCGGCGGCGGCGAGCATCATGTTCTGCGCCACCCGACCGGAATCGAACTCATAGCCACCGGGCTCCGCCACGATGACCACCGTCGCCGCCGAGTTGCGAATCGGGTCGGTGAAGTCGCCACAGCCGGCGACCCGCTCCAATTGCTCACGATCTTGGATGACGATGAATGACCAGTCCTGGCGGTTCTTCGCCGACCCCGTCCAACGGCCCGCCTCCAGGATCGCATCGAGATCCGAGCGAGCGAGCGGCCGTTCGGCATAGTGCACTGATAGCTCGAAGTGTGGTCACGAAACCGTATAGATCATTCACATGGTTCAACGATACCCACTGTCTGCATCTGCAGTACTACGCTGTCGACCGAACATAAATGCAGAAGCGGCTAATTGGCCCCGCGGTCAGTGCGGATTGGCCGTTGTCCGGGGAGAGGAGCGAATCCTTGATTTCGGCTGCAGCGGGAAGTGTGCGTGCTTGAGCCAGACCAGACATATCAAGAGACAGCCATATCCCACGGATGGAATATCAGATGCGTGTGCTGATAATCGAGGATTCGGCGGTGTTCCGCCGTCTCATCGAAACGTGCTTCCGTGAATACGACGCCGAGTTCGAATCGCAGCGACTACCCCACAGTTCCCAACGCCTCGGCGGATTCCCGGAAGCAGACCTCGTAGTAATCGGGGTATACCAACCATTCAGCATCGGCCTCGGCGTGATCGAACGTCTCCGATCACGAGTCGACTCCCCCGGCATCGTTGCCATCACCACGGACACAAGAGAGAAATCGATCAGGAGATCCTGGAGTCCGGTGTCGACGCTGTCGTCAAGATGCCGTTCAAGCCCGACGAGCTGCGGGCGGCAGCCAACCGGGCATTGATCGCCGATCTGACTGCGGGACGGGTCCCGCAGATCCCGTTCTCAGAAAGCCTCGTCCGCCATGTCCATGAGGGCCCCATCCTCCTGCTCGGCGGCTTCCCGCCGCAGCAATGTCTTCGGCAGCGCATGCCGGGAGAAGAACCGCGCCGAAGCGATCTTTCCCTCGTAGAAGACGCTATGTCCCGATCGTCTGCCTCGGGCAGGGCTTCCAGGGCCACCTCGGCATGCCGCAGCAGCAGCCAGCCGATGGTCACCTCGGCAACGCTCTCCAGCAGGGTGTTGGCGTGCAGGCCGAGCTTGTATAGACCGGTCGGGTCTTGCTGGGCTCCCATCAAGTGGCCGACCATGACTCCGAGGTGAGCCTGGGTGTCGTCGAGTGCCTTGCCAAGCAACTCCCGCTCTGCGGCCAGATCGTCCGGTCCACCCTTGACCATCTCGAGTACCTGCCCGGCCAGAGCCCATCAGCGTTTGGCCCTGATCCCTGGCGATCTTCCTGAAGAAGAGATCCAGCGCCTGGATCGCGGTCGTCCCCTCGTAGAGGGTATCGATCTTCGTGTCGCGGATGTACTGCTCGATCGGGTAGTCCTGGGTGAACCCCGAGCCGCCAAACACCTGAAGCGATGTGGCCAGCAACTCATAGGCCTTCTCCGACGAGTAGCCCTTGACCAGCGGGAGGAGGAAATCATCGAGCTTCGCCCACGACTTCTCGTCGGGGAAACGCAGCTGCTGGTCCTGGACCCAGCCCGTGTAGTAGAGCAACGCCCGGAGACCCTCGGCGTGCGACTTCTGGAGCATGAGCATGCGACGCACATCGGGGTGGCGGATGATGGCGACCCGTGGTGCGGTCTTGTCCGTCATCTGGGTCATGTCCGCACCCTGCAAACGCTCCTTGGCATACTCGAGCGAGTTCAGATAGGCGGTCGACAGCGTTGCCGTCGACTTCGTGCCGATGAGCATCCGCGCTCGCTCGATGATGAGGAACATCTGCCGGATGCCGTCGTGGACATTCCCAACCAGGTAGCCAACACACGGCTGGTCGACGCCGAAGCTGAGCTCACACGTCGTCGAAGCCTTGATGCCCATCTTCTTCTCGAGGTTGGTGGCAAACACACCGTTGCGCTCGCCGAGCGACCCGTCGTCGTTCACCATGTACTTGGGTACAACGAACAACGAGAGGCCCTTGGTACCTGGGACTGCACCAAGCGGTCTGGCGAGAACGAGATGGATGATGTTCTCGGCGCCGTCATGCTCACCGGAGGTGATGAAGCGCTTCACACCTTCGAGGTGGTAGATGCCTGCTTCCTCATCAACGGGGATGGCCTTGGTGGTACCGGCACCGACATCCGACCCTGCGTCGGGCTCGGTCAGCACCATCGTCCCGCCCCAGTCATTGCTCGAGCGCCGGATCGACAAAACGCTCGATCTGTTCGGGCGTGCCGATGCTCGTTGAGGACGACCGGCATCAGTGTGCCATTGAATAGGAATGCGGTTGGATTGGCACCGACCAGGAATTCCTGAGCGGCCCAGCGCAGCGACATCGGAGCTGCGACGCCACCGTGTGACGGGTGGGCGGAACAGGCTGTCCCAGCCTGCTTCCCGGTACGCCTGCAGTACATCCTTGAGGCTCTGTGGGAGCTTGACCTCGCCGTTCTCCAGCTTCGGCGGGTTGCGATCTGCGTCGACGAAGCTAGCCGAATACTCGTCGACTGCGAACCGCTCGATTTCGCTCAGCATGTGCTCGGCGGTTTCCTGGTCCATCTCCTCGAACGGCTCCTCACCCATGTACTCCTGGGTGTTGTAGCACCTCGAACAGATTGAACTTGATGTCTCTCAGGTTGGTCTTGTAGTGACTCATGTGTGCTCCCCGATGCGTGCCTTTGCTATGCTACAGGGGATTTTGAGTATACACTCTATTTTGAGCGAATGCTCCAAGTTTGACCCGAAAGGACTAACCTTCCCGGGCACACGAAAGGCAAACATGGCGCGCTACCAGGCAGGGATCCGCACCGAGGCCCGGATCCTCGAGGCGACCCGAGAGCTGCTTGCAGAGGCCGGGCCTGGAGGGCACGACCCTGAAGGCCATCTGCGACCGCGCCGAGGTACGGGCAGGCAGCTTCTACAACCTCTTCGACTCAAAAGAGGATGCGGTGCTACGGGTGGTCAAGGATGCGATCCGGGCCGTCGACCCCCACCCGGGTCAAGACGCAGCCGACTCGCTCAGCGAGCTCGTCGAAGCCTTCATCGCGTTCATCCTCGGGCAGCCGGACGTTGCCAGGGTCTATCTGAAGATGGCCATCTCCGGGGCAACAAACGGATCGCTCAGTGGTAGCGTGCGCCGTCACCATGAGCGCAGGGTGGCCCGCTTCACTGCGGCGATCGCCCGGGAACATCCCGAGATCGCCGACGGGGCCCGTGCTCAGGCCGAAATAATCCTCGCAACACTGAGTGGCCTCGCCTTCATGTGGATGCAGGAACCAACCATGGACTTCGCCGGCAGGGCCAGGCTCGCACTCGCCACATCAGGCATTGCGGGCTAACACACCCCAACTCTCTGCCGATAAGAAGAGAATCAGCAAAGGGAACCGAAATGACCGGTACTTCATGGCGGTTGGCCGCTATCAATCACACCACGGGCTCCTGGTGGATGCGCCGTCAGGCATATCGGCCCTGGTGGATGTGACAATCGACGCTGGTTGATACTGAGTCGCTAAGTCAGGATCTATTTAAACCACTGCATTCCCACAGGTAAGAGAGGACGGCCAAGCCGTCCTCTCTTCCTTTGTGTCACACCCCGACAATGTGCTGTGGCAGCACGGGGACCCGGTAGAGATGTCTGCCGATGGCGTCCCTGATGGCACCGGCCACGGCAGGACCGGCTGAGATGGTGGGTGGCTCGCCGATCCCTTTCGCCCCGAGTGGCCCCCAACGGTCCGGATCTTCCACCCAGCGCACGACGACCGGGGGCATGTCGAGGAATGTCGGAAGCAGGTAGTCGGTGAAGTTCCCGTTCTTGATCACTCCCCCGTCGACGACCATCTCTTCGAGAGTGGCCAGCCCGATCCCCTGGGCGGTGCCGCCCTCGATCTGACCGAGCGCGGCAACCGGGTTGAGCAACCTGCCCACGTCGTGGACTGCGTCGATTTGAACCACATGCACAAGGCCGAGCTCGGGATCGACGTCAACCACCGCCCTATGGGCGGCAACCGCAAACGAGACACTCGGATGACCCTGGCCGTTCTCGTCGGTGGTGAAGGTCTCCGGGTGGCGATAACGGATCTCGTGCTCCCGGGGCCGTAGCGCACACACCTCGTCGAGCGTGACGATCAGCTGCCCGTTCTTCCACACCCCATCGACGCTGAGGTCGTCACCACCGAACTCGTCGAGGATCTGGTCGCGTAGCTCCACAGCGCACTGGTAGGTTGCGCCACCGGTCATCTGGGTTTGTCGTGACGCAGAAGTCGAACCGGCTGAGCCTATCTGCCCCGTGTCGTCCCAGACCACGGCAACTTGCTCGATCTGCAGCACCTCCCTGGCGAGCTGCTGGATCACAGTCACAAGACCCTGGCCGACCTCGGCGGCCGCCGTGTGCACCTCGACACCGATCGGGCTGAGCACGATGCGCACATCTGAGTAGTCGTCGAAGCCCTCGGAAAAGGCGAGGTTCTTGATGGTGATCCCGTACCCGACACCGCGGCGAGTCTGATCCCGACTTGTGGTCAGCCCGGTGCCGCCAGGAAGATGCCTGGGGTCATCGGTATCGAGCGGGGATGGCATGGGCATCGCCGCCAGCTCATCGATCAGCTCGACGGTCGGCAGCGAGCCCTCGACGAGTTGACCGGATGTGCTCATGTGGTCACCGTGCCCGAGGGCGTTGATCCGCCTCACCTGCAACGGGTCCATGCTGAGCTCGGCTGCCAGCAAGTCCATCTGTGCCTCATGACCATATGCAGTCTGGACACCACCAAAGCCACGCATCGCGCCTGCCGGTGGATTGTTGGTCTTCACGGCGACGGTCTCGATGAACACGTTGTCACAGTTGTACGGTCCCACCGAGAAGTAGGTGGCGTTTGCGATCACTGCGTTCGAAGATGATTCGTACGCTCCCCCGTCGAGGATGATGCGCGCCTCGATCTTGACCAGCTTGCCATCGCGATCGGCCTCGTGGCGGTACCACATGCGGCCCGGATGACGGTGCACGTGGCCCACGAAGGACTCGGACCGGTCAAACATGGCCTTGACCGGCTTGCCGGTCCGGAGCGCGGCGAGGCACAGATGTATATGCATGCTGACGTCCTCACGGGCGCCGAAGGCACCACCCATCCCGACCGGATGGCAGCGCACCTGATCGGGGGCAACGTCGAGACACGGGTAGATCTGCATATGGTCGCTGTGCACCCACTGCGAGACGGCGTAGAGATCGACGCCGCCCTCACCGTCGGGGATGGCGAGCCCGGCCTCGGTGCCAAGCGGTGCCTGGTCTTGCTGGCCTACCTCGTAATAGCCCTCGACCACGACCACCCCGGTGACGCTACGGTCACCGCGGTTCACCCTCATTCGCCGGAACACCGACTCGGTTGCGTCGGCATCCTCCATGTCCGTGAGCGGATCGAGCACCTCGTACTCGACCTCGATAGCGGCAACGCCTTGCTTAGCCGTAGGCAAATCGTCGGCAACCACAACGGCGATCGGCTCGCCCCAGTAATTGACCTCGCCCGCAGCAAACACGGGTTGGTCGGGGACGTGCATCCCGAATCCCGGCAAGCCGGGAACATCCTCCTGGGTGAGCACGGTGACGACACCGCCTACTCCGTATGCGGGGGCTGTGTTGAGCTTGGCGATCCTGGCGTGGGGATACGGGCTGCGCAGTGTCGCCGCCCATAGCATCCCCTCGGCCTGGAGATCGGATGCGTATGCAAAGTTGCCGGTGACCTTGGGAATGCCGTCGACACGCTGCGGCGACTCGCCGACACCACCCCGCACCCGGGTTCTCGTGATTGGAGCAGTCGTCATGTCGGCTCCGCTGCAAGCCCCTCGAGTGCTCTCAAGATCGCCCCGTACCCGGTACAGCGGCAGATGTTGCCCGAAAGCGCCTCTCTGATCTGATCGGATGACGGATGGGGATTGTGCTCGAAGAGGTGAGTGGCGGCTACCACGAACCCGGGAGTGCAGAAGCCACATTGCACGGCTCCATGATCGAGGAGCGCCTGCTGGATCGCGGTCAACTCCCGGTCGTTGCCGATCCCCTCCACCGTGGTGACTTCGGCGCCTTCGCAGTCTGCAGCCATGACGAGGCAGGAGGTGACGAGGGCACCGTCGAGAATCACAGAGCACGATCCGCACTCGCCCTGCTCGCAGGCGTTCTTTGAACCGGGAAGCTCGAGTTGCTCCCGCAGCACGGTGAGCAGGCTCTCATCACCCACGACGTTTGCCACCTGGCTCTCTCCGTTGACTGTGAATGTGATGATCATGAGGAGAGGCACCTTTCGAGTAGTCGCCGGGCCACCACGCCTGCGGCATGACGCCGGTAGGCCTCCGTCGAGCGATGATCGGTGATCGGTCTCACTTCTTCCGAGACCGTCTTCGCAAACTCTGCAAGCAAGCTCTCCGACGGGTTGGGGTTGTCTGCGATCAGCTGCTCCGCCCTCGTAGCACGAATCGGTGTCGGCGCCACCGAGCCGAGCGCCACCCGCACCCTGCCCTCGTCGTCACGGGCGACGACGGCAGCGACCGTCGAAATCACCATGGCAGTACGTTGCCCGACCTTGGCGAAATACTGATTCGCGGGCACGTAGTCGGGGAGCACCGCAGCAACGATCACCTCGTCGCTCTCGAGCGCGTTGCGCTTTACGCCGGTGAAGAACTCATTCCAGGGGACCCGTCGTGATCCACGCTCCCGCGAGGCGACCTCGATCTTGGCGTTCATCGCCGCCAACCAGGGCAGGCCGTCACCGGCCGGGCTCGAGGTGCCGATGTTGCCGCCGATGGTGCCAAGGGCGCGGATCTGTGGCGAACCAACGGTACGGGCGAGCTGAGCAAGCGCCCGATGCTCGCTGTGCTCGAGACGAGCCCAGGTAACGCCGGCGCCAATCCGTCTCGGCTCGATGTCGGCGAGCTCCTCGACACGACGCAGCGCGATTACGTTCTCCGGTTTCCTGTGGCCGAAGTTGACTTCAACCATGAGGTCGGTACCGCCGGCAAGCATGTCGGCGCCGGGGCTCTCCGACCGGGCGTCTAGAGCCTCATTGAGTGTTCTGGGACGGGTGATCTGCAATCGACACCTCCTCTTGTATCGATTGTAAACGTGCGCTTGGGCTCAAGAGCTGACCAGGCGGCCACGGAGATCATTCAGCCGTGACCGACTGATGGATCTCGGTCGTCAACCGGCTGATCTCCTTGGTGAGGTGAGTGTTGAGATCCAGCAGGTGCCGCAGCGCCTCGGCGCGGCCGTTGACCTGCTCGAGATACTCGATGGTCTCGGCGGCAAGCTCTTCACGATGCTTCGTATCGGCCTCATTGATCGCCTTGTCCCGATCCGCCTGCCGGGTCTGGGCAAGCAAGATCAACGGAGCAGCGTACGCCGCCTGGAGGGAGAAGGCGAGATTCAACAGGATGAAGGGGTAGGGGTCCCACCGCAGCGTCACCACGAGGACGTTGACTGCGATCCACGCCGCGACGATCGCAGTCTGAGCGATGAGGAATTTCGGGGTGCCGAACATCCTGGCGAACATCTCGGCACGGCGCCCGAAGGTGTCGGAGCCGAACGCACCGTGGAAGGGATGGAGAGCACTACTGAGAATCTTGCGCTGTGAAATGCGATTCCGGTTGGTCATGACGGCTCCGTGGTCGGGCGGGAAGCGATGGGGACATTCTGCCGGATTGAAACGGCCCCCGAGCCCGTTACCGCTATTCGAGCAGGGTGCTCGCCAAACGGTTGTGCTCCTCGATCAGCGACTCGAGCTCCAGGGTCACCAGCCTGCCGTCAACGACAACGGGCATTCCTGCAACGTAGTTGAAGTCGACGTTCACCGGGGCAGCGAACATCGCGGCCGCCACCGGGTCGTGGAGCGCCCCGGCGTACTCGAGCCGGTTCAGATCGATGGCGACGAAGTCAGCGGCCTTGCCAACTTCGAGTGAACCGAGGTCGGGGCGACGCAGCACATCGGCACCACCCCGGGTGGCAAGCTCGATTGCGGTGCGGGCAGTGAGCAAATCGCCCCCCTGCTGGTTGGGGGCGGCATCGAGCCTGGCAAGCAGCATCGCCTGGCGCGCCTCACCCAGCAAATGGCTGCCGTCGTTGCTCGCCGACCCGTCGACACCGATGCCAAGCGGCACACCTGCCGCCAGATACCTGCGAACCGGAGCGATCCCGGACGCAAGACGCATGTTGGAGGATGGGCAGTGCGCCACGCCGGTTTGCGCCGCCGCCATCCGACCGATCTCGGTGTCGTTGATGAACACGCTGTGGGCAAACCAGACGTCATCGCCCATCCAGTCGAGGTCCTCCATGAGCTCGATGGGACGCCGGCCGTATGTGGCGACGCAGAACTCCTCCTCATCCATCGTCTCTGCCAGATGGGTGTGCATCGTCACCCCAAATGAGCGGGCCAGGGCCGCCGACTCGCGCATGATCTCCGGGGTGACACTGAACGGTGAACAGGGTGCGACGACGACCTGAGTCATCGAACCCGCCCCGGCGTCGTGGTATGTCTCGATCAGCCGCTGGCTGTCGGCGAGGATGGCGGCATCGGTCTCGACAACCGAGTCGGGGGGAAGACCACCGTCGCTCTCACCCAGCGACATCGAGCCACGCGAAGCGTGCAGACGAAGCCCGACGTGACGAGCCGCTTCGATCTCGTCGTCGAGCCGCGAGTCGTTCGGGAACAGATAGAGGTGGTCGAAGGCAGTGGTGCAACCGGAGAGCGCCAATTCGGCGAGAGCGAGCTTGGTGGAGACGGTGATGTGCTCCGCGGTCATCCGAGCCCAAATGGGGTATAGCGTGCGCAGCCAATCGAACAACCCAGCATCCTGGGCCCCGGGGACCGCCCGGGTGAGGGTCTGGTAGAAGTGGTGGTGCGTGTTGATGAACCCCGGTAGGACGAGGTGACCACTCAGATCGAGCACCTCGTCTGCGACATCGGGCAAGGTGCCGGTCTCACCGACCGCAGTGATGAACCCGTCTTCGATGAGCAAGCCCCCATCGGCGATCTCCCGCCGGGTGCCGTCCATCGTCGCCAATACCTGTGCGTGCTTGACCAGAAGAGTGCTCATAGGCTCAAGTTAGCCGTTTGGAATTGGCACCCGCCAGACGTCCTACGAGGCTGCTGCCGCCTTGCGAGGCTTCATGGCGACGACTTCGACACTCTCGGTGAGCAACCGGACGTCGACCCGGGTCATCCGCATCGCCGCAGCGTCGGCCAGCCAGTCGAACAATGCGGCGGCGTCATCCTTGCGGAGGCACTCGGGGTGCCACTGCACAGCAAGCATGTCCCAAGTCGGATGGGAGGCCTCGATTGACTCGACGATGCCGTCGCAGGATGTTGCTGCGATCCGCAAGCCATCACCCAACTCTTTGACACCCTGGTGGTGCAGTGAGTTGACGATCACCTCGTCCCTCTCGACTATGTAGCTCAGCCGGGTCCCTCTGACAACGCTGGTGAGGTAGTGGCCGGCGAAGGCTCTGCCCATGAGATCCTTCGGATGCTCGGGCAGATCCTGATGCAGGGTGCCCCCGAAAGCGACGTTGATGATCTGGAGACCGCGGCATATTCCAAGAGTCGGAATATGCCGTTTGGCTGCTTCGAGAACAAGAGCGATCTCGAAAGCATCGGCTTCGGGGCGAATCCCATACAGCGTCTCGGTGTCTGGCTGCTCGCCGTAGGAAGACGGGTCGATGTCGCCGCCACCAGGGATGAGCAGACCGTCGAACCGCTCGAGCAGTTCGGGCACATCGGATGGGTCACTATGTGCCAGCACCACAGGAAGAGCCCCTGCCGCCTTGATGGCACGCACGTACATGTCGTACAAGCTGGTGAGCTTCTGCTCACCGTAGAACTCATTCGTGGTGACCGCGGCCTGCGCCGAAACGGCGATTACTGGCTTCATGCCATACCTGTCGGCAGATCGAGCCCGTTATTGAGCGTGCCCCACAACATCCGAGAGACTCTAGAGGATGAGGGTGTGCCGGTGCGATCCCACTTTCTGGGGGTACCTATCCCGGGGCATCTGGGAACAGCCGCCTACCTGGGTGCCATCCGGATGCCGCCGTCCATCCGTACGGTCTCGCCGTTCATGTAGGAATGGGTGATCAGGAAGTGTGCCAGCTCGGCGTACTCCTCGGGGGTACCGAGCCGCTGCGGGAACAGAACCTGCGTGCCGAGTGACGCCTTCGCCTCCTCGGGAAGGCCTGCGAGCATCGGTGTGTCCATGATCCCGGGAGCAATCGAATTGACTCTCACCCCGATGCTCGAGAGGTCACGAGCGATCGGCAGGGTCATCCCGACAATGCCGCCCTTCGATGCCGAATAACCTGCCTGGCCGATCTGACCGTCGAATGCGGCGACCGACGCGGTGTTGACAATTGCCCCCCGCTCGCCGTCCTCGAGCGGATCCGTTTGCGCCATGGCTGCCGCGGCGAGCCGTATGCAGTTGAAGGAGCCAACGAGATTGATATCGATGATCTTGCGGAAGAGGCCCAGATCGTGGGGCTCACCCTCACGATTCAGCGTGCGTGCCGGAATACCGATCCCGGCACAGTTGATGAGCCCTCGCAGCGGGCCGAGATCCACCGCGGCGGCAATGGCGGCCGCCACCTCGTCGGCGTCGGTGACATCGACGTGCACAAACACACCATCGACCTGCTCGGCGACCGCGTCGCCCAGGTCGTCCTGCAGGTCGACCACAACGACCCGGGCTCCGGCCGCGGCGAGACGCCGCGCCGTTGCCGCCCCGAGACCGGAGGCGCCTCCGGTCACAACCGCCGATGCTCCGGCAATGTCCATCCCAAACCTCCTGATGACTCTGCCATCAGGCTACCTGGCGCCGAGAACCGCCCGGATCAAAAACCATTCAGAGAGTAGGTACATATTCCGATGGGGGGATATGGCTGCGCTGAGGGACGACCGCTTCATCACCACGAAGCGACAGAATCTCCCCACCTGGGACCTGCTGTTGCGGGGTATCCGAGCACCACGGTGGATGGTGCTCAGCGCCGCTGTTGTCGCAAGCATTGCGCTGCTGGTGGTCGATCATCTGATCGACTCAGATGCGCATCTCCTCCTTGGCTTCTCTGTGATCGTCGTGATGATGACATGGACGGGACACACGGTCGAAGCTGCCGTTACGGGAGCCGCTCTACTCGGAATCTGGACCATCGTCGACCAGACCGAGCCAACGCCCTCACTCGTCTTGCTCGGCGCGTTGTCGGCAACGGTTCTGCTCACACTCGGGATTCTGCTCACCCGGGCATTCCGCAGACTCATCCTGGACATGGACGAGGCGGCGCGCCGGGACTCGCTCACGGGTTTGCTCAATACCGGAGCCTTTCAGGATCTCGCCGAGCGGGAACGATCTCGAGCAGATCGCACCGGCAAACCCATCTCGGTTGCCTTCCTGGACCTCGATCAGTTCAAACAGATCAACGATGCACACGGCCACGTCGTCGGTGACGCGGTGCTCGCCGCATATGGATCGATCATCACACGATCGGTGCGTGTCAGCGACATCGTTGGCAGGGTCGGCGGAGACGAGTTCACGCTCGTCTTCCCCGAGACGGACCAGTTCGAGACAAGCGCCGTCCTCCAGCGAATCCGACACCGGATCTCGATGCGGACCGATATCCCACTAACCACGGCGACCATGGGCTTCGTCACATTCACGAACCCCCCCGCCTCGGTCGAGGAGATGGTTCAGATGGCCGATGAGCTGATGTATCGGGCCAAGCGTCGCAGCAGCGAAGGCGGGGCATTGATCGGCAGGGTATGTGACGGAACCGGCCGGACAGCCGTTCAGCCGACCATCGACATAACAGACGATCAATCCACCACGTCCGATGGTATCAACGACCAGGCCGCATCATCGGATACCGGGATGACCCAGGCTCGCTGATCCGCCACAATTGCACCATCACGGACCGGCGCCCCAATCGATCGACGCTACCAGCGTGTCGCTAGGGGTCAGAGGCCAAGGTTCACCCCCAGCAGCGGACACGGCCCAAGCGCGAAACCGACTGACGAATCCGATAGATGAACCATCAGGGTTCCACGTGACGCTCCACAGATCGGGCGCCTCCGTCAACACCCTCGATCCGCCACCGTCGGCAAGGCAGATCCCTAGCAGTGATTCTTCGCCGTCTCCGGCTGCGAACGCCAATAGCGTGCCATCCGATGACCAACGTGGCACACCCATGTTCTGTGCAACACAGACCGTCTTCGTGTCGGTACCGTCCGCGGCACTGATCACGAGCTCGTCCTCTGCGCTCCTGACGACGTAGGCGAGTTGCGTCCCGTCGGGGGACCACTCAGGACTGGTCAAATCACTTCCGGACGCAACGATCTCGACCACTTCATCGCCGTCACGGTTCAAGACCACAATGGTTGAGCCGCCCGGCCTCTGGTCAACGATCGCCAAATGATCGGGAGACCAGGACCACCCCATCAATTCCGGCTCCAAAGCATAAGGCCCTGCGATTCTCTCGACTAGCAGCGGTTCGCCCGTCGCAACGGTCGACAAGTACCACTCGCCCGTCCACTCATCAACGTCCGACTGCATGATCTCGCTGAAACCAATCGAGCTCCCTCCCGGCAGCCAGGTTGGAGAGCCGGGCGTTATCGCGTTTGGGGTCATCTGGGCCTCACTACCACCGTCGAATGGCGTGGTGAATATTCGTGTGTAGCAATCCCACCATCCACTGGTGACAGGAGGGCACTCCCGGCGCATATCAACGTATGCGATTGACATTCCATCTGGCGAAAGCAAGGGGTGACCAACGGTATCTGCGATGAGCGTTCGTGGGTCCCGCGTACCTTCCATCGTGGCAATGCCGCCAAATCCAACAAGCCCGTTCCACAGATCTAGCACGATCCGTCCTTGGAAGGCGGGGGCGGGGGTCTGGGGGGTGAGCCCCAACAGTCGGGTCAGAAACGTCGCCATCTCCCCACGGGTCACAGCCCGGCCAGGACAAAACCGCGTATTGACAGGCGGATCACAACCCTTGGTCACCCCAGCAGCCGCCAACGCAGCAATATCGCCAACAAACACCGAACCCGACGTATCGCTGAAGTCGCCATCCCCAGCCGGCAACCCAAACGCCCGCACCAACACCGCAGCAGCCTGCCCCCTCGTCAACACATCGTCAGGACAAAACAGATCATTCGCCGGAGGATTACAGCCCTTGAACCAGCCCTCCACCTCGGCAGCACCAATACTCCCCCGATGCACCCCCACAGCATCGGTGAACCGAACCGGTTCCCGACGCTCCACCCCCAACGCCCGCACCAACAACGTTGCCATCTCGGCACGAGTCACCGCACGATCAGGACAGAACCGCTCCCCCAACACATCACAACCAACCGTCACCCCAACAGCAGCAATCGCCTCAATCGCACCCTCATGCACCGACCCATCATCATCAAGAAACGACCCACCCGGCGGCACATCAGCAACTGCGGGACCACTCACAACGCCCATAAACAGGATGACTGCGAGCAGTCCGACCGCGACAGCGGCACATGACGAATCCTCCCCCCGGCGACACCAAACTGCCGGTCTTCCCCAACCGTACCGGGCGTTTCGCCTAAACGGGCACCCGGGCCCGAGACTTCTCCGGATGGCGCATCTCCATCACCGGGATCCCAATGCCGTAGGTGACAAAGTGCCCCTCCGGTGCGATGGCGAGGACACACATCCCCGGCATCTCGCCCGTGCCTCGAGTCAGATCGAGAGCGGAGCCCTTCCTCAACCTCGTCGATGCCCAACACCGAAGCGACCCCGGAGAATGTAATCACGGCCGGTGGCATCTGCCTGATCCGGATCGGAAAGCGTTGGATCGTCACCGTCATCGATACGTTCGGGTTGGAGCGGATGTGGCGGACCTTCCACGTGTCCTCGCCGGTGACCACGTACAGGACGCGGCCCTTCACCTTGTACATCACCCCGGCGCTGCGTGATTGGCCTTTGGGTGTCACGAAGCTGAGCACCCCGAAGGGCCATTTCTCGATATAGGGCCAGATCTCGTCCGCTGTCTTCGGTAGCGCCATCACCACTCCTTCTTGCGACACGGTGAGCATGGCTCACCGCCAGCGCCATCGCTAGTGGCCAAAGGCCCATAGTCGGCAACGGTCGGTACCATGCCGACCATGCGTCGACCGGCTGCTGCCCTGCTCGTCCTCATTTCGCTGACAGCCTGCACGAGCCAGGCAAAGAGCGACCCGACCTCATCAACCACAACTATGGCCGCGAAGCCAACCGCGCCGGGCACCGACGCGCCGGCGTCGGCAGGGCGCTGCGAGGACCTCGTCGGCACAGTGTGGGCCTCGGTCGAAGAACTGCTCGGTGGGGAAGCTCCCGGCGGCGACTACACCCAAGAACATTGGCAAGTCACTTTCGACTCAGCTGACAAGGCGTTCTGGTCGTACACCGATACCGGGAGGGAGATTGATTACACGTGCATCGACGGGGTCTTGGCGACAGGCCCGGAGTGGTTGGATATTGACCCCGAATTCGTGACTGGCAGCGATGGTGACACTCTGTTGCGCTGGAGCGGCGATCTCTATCAGCCGTCAGAATCGCCAGATCCATCCACGACCTCGTCCGACGGCGTCACAGTCGTCACCGACGCTCCGGACTTCGAACGCTTCGACATCGTGGACGCACTCGAATCGTTACTGCGCAGCGACGGCATCTTCGAGGCAACCGCGGTCGAGATCGGACGCTGCTGTGAGAACCCGGTCCTCCGGGTCGAGGACATCAGCCCATCGACGTCCACGATGGATGGCAGGCGACCGACGACATGCACTCCCAGGAGTACCAGGCGCTCTACACCAACCTGAAACCGGGCGACACCCTCATAACCATCACCCGCTTTGGAACCACCCAGCTCGTATTCGACACCGGAGGGCGTCTCCTCCATCCCGTGCCGCAGGCGATGGCCGATGCGCTGGAGTTGGTGATGGAACGCGAGCGGACCGACAACCCATTGGAGGCGGTCCGCCTCATGTGGGGGCGCTACAACACCCCACTCTGGTACACGGGCCCCGGTTCGCTGGCCGACGTCTACCTACAGGGCGAGGCGGGTTTCGACAATCTTGCGTGCTCGGCTGCCGACCTCGGTGGCGATGCCGAGGACATCATGGAGCGATATGCGACCGCAGTCGTGCCCGACCCCGTTGCCGACACACGCTCCAATCTGATCTGGGCCGCCATCGCATGCGACTATCGAGACTCTCATCAACCTCTCGGGTGCAGACCAGGCAGACGACAGCTTCTGGTGGGGGGCCAACACGAGCGTCTACGATTTCCAGATCGCCGACCGCGACGGGGCACTCCGGATGCTCGTGTTTGCGCTCGCTGCCTTCGATCCCGCTGAGGTCGCATCTACCGACGGCGCCGGTGCAGCAATCACCTACTACGAATGGCCGGCTGCCGCCCAGCTCGACGACATTGCTGAACTCGACGACGAACAGCTGCGCCTGATCAGCCTCATGAACGACATGACACAGCAGCAGTTCATCGAGGCGTGGGAACTCTTCGGCGGATACGGTCTGTTCCGCGTCGGCATCCGGGATGACGGAAGCTGGTTGTTCGCGCTCTCCGGCGACTGATACTCAGGCAGGAGCCACCAACGGACGCAGCTCGTCGAAGATGCCGGGTGTGGTCACGAACAGGAAGTCGCCGTTCTCGGCGCTCGGCATCTCGACCCGTGCCCCGGCCTCGGCAGCGATCACTGTTCCCGCCGCATAGTCCCATCGCTTCAGGTCGGTTTCGAAGTAGCCATCAAAGCGGCCCACCGCCACCCAGCAGAGATGGAGTGCCGCCGAACCGAGCGCTCGCAGGTTGGAGACTCGTCGCAGCAGATCACCGAGCCGCTCTGCCTGATCGCCCCGCTTCTGTGCGTCATAAGAGAATCCAGTGCAGAGCAAAGATGCACTCAGGTCACTCTGCCCGGTGACCTCTATCGGGCGACCGTCGAGGAAAGCCCCGCCGCCACGGCTGGCGGTAAACGTCTCACCACCGAACACATCAACGACAACCCCAGCGGCCGGCTCGCCGTCGAGAGTCGCACCAATGCTGACCGAGACGATCGGCAAGCCATAAACGAAGTTCACCGTGCCATCCAGGGGATCGATGATCCAGCCGATACCGGTATGCCCCTCGACGTCTTCGAATTCCTCGCCCACGATCGATGACCCCGGCACACGCCGCTCGAGCTCACTGCGGATGAGCTCCTCAGCAGCCATGTCGGTCCTGGTGACCACATCAGTGGGCGTCGACTTGGTGGCGAGCACACCCTGTGGCTCGATACGATCCCTGATATGTTGCGCAGCCATGCGCGCGGTTTCCAGCGCAGCATGCTCGAGATCGTGGGGGGACCAGCGGTTCACGCCGCACCCTAGCCCGTGATCGAGGCGGCGCAGTTGATCGTAGATCCCTGCGGCCAGCCAGCACCAGCCCCCCGTTCTCCGCTGAACCTAGCTCTACCCTTGCCCCCGCTTCAGCAGCGAGAAATGCTCCTGCAGCCAGATCCCACTCGTGGAGACCACGCTGATAGAAGCGCCTCGAGACGCGACCACCGCAACCCAGGCGAGGTGAAGTGCGGCCGATCCGAAGTTGCGTATGTCCCGGGCTTCGGGGATCACCCGAGTCACAACCTCGGCCTGCGACCGCGCTGCTCGGCGGAGTAGGAGAACCCGGTAGCAACAAGAGACTGTCGCGAAATCCGTCTCCCCGCTCGGGCCGACGGAAACGCCATCGCATCCGACTCCGTTACCGAGGCTCCCGCTGAACACCTCGCCGCGGACGACATCGGCAACGGCACCTGCGGAAACCACACCATGAATCTCCGCCGCAATGGAGACGCTCATCACAGGAAGGTCATATAGGAAGTTGACTGTGCCGTCGATCGGATCGACGATCCATCGCAACGATGTCGACCCGCCGGCAGCGCCGCCTTCCTCACCACAGATCGCGGCTCCTGGAGTCGCTTCGAGCAGCAGGCCACGGATCATGGTCTCCGCCTCGATGTCCGCCTGAGTGACCACGTCTGTCGGTGTCGTCTTTATGTCTACGATCCTGGCAAGGCCCAGCCTTCCCCGCACCAGATCGGCCGCTGCAACGCGACCTGATAGCGCCACTTCCTCAAGCGTCCGCGAATCGTCATCTCCCACACCCGAAGCACCGACGGAGGCGGTGGGGCGGAGGTCGGCTCACTCGGCACGGATAACCTGAGGGCCGAGGTCGGCAAAGGCCTGAATGGCGCTGTCTGGAGTTGCCGCATCGGTGACGATCGTGTCCATCTCAGAGACGTCTGCGAACTTGAGCATCTGATCGTTGCCGATCTTGCCGTGATCGAACAGCATCACCACCCGGCGGGCTGCCGCGATCATTGCCTTCTTGATGGCAACCTCTTCCCGATATGGCGTCGTGAAGCCACGTTCCGGGGAGACACCGTCACAGCTGATGAAGAGAACATCAACCGTCAGTTCGCGAACCACATTGACGCTGGTGAAGTCGACCATGGCCATCGTGTTCTTCTTGAGGAAGCCGCCGATCACATTCACCTCGAGACGATCACGGGTCGACAACGATTGGATGACCGGGATCGAGTTGGTGAAAACGTTCAGATCACGGTCGTTCGGCAGCATTTCTGCAAAGATCCCGAGCGTGCTCCCCGAGTCGATCATGATCGATCCCTCGTTGGGAAGCTCCTCGATCGCACGCCGACCGATCCGTCGTCTTCTCCGCTGCATTTTGGGTGTCGCGGACGATGAGCATCGGTTCGTGACGGAGGCTCTGGTATGCAATAGCTCCACCATGAACCCGGCGAACGACGCGGCGTCTTGCCAGCTCGGAGAGATCCCGCCGAATCGTTTCGGTGGTGACATCAAATCGCCTGGCGAGGTCGGAACCTCGACCCGGCCATTGTCATAGACGAGCTGTGCTATCTCGCTATGACGCTCCGATTGGAACCTCGGGCGGTCTTCTGTCTGTGGTGTGGCCATGGCTCAGCGGTTCAGGAGCTTCCCAATACTGTGGAGAGCGTGCCACGGACCCCGCCGGTGCGCAACTTTTCCAGGGCGTCGACAAATGCCTCGCGAAAACGCACATTGCCGGCAAGGTCATCGCCGAAGACCCGCGTGTACCCGAGGAAGAGGTCGGGATCGGATGACGGACGCCTTTGCGTAGCGCTGTGCATTCTCCAAATCCGGATCGGAGGATGTTGGATCTCGGTGCCGTCATCGGCAACACCGACCAGGTACTGGCACCAGCCGGCCAGTGCCAGCGCTGAAAGGGTCACCGGCCCACCCGCCTGCAGCTCGTTGCGGATGGTCGGCATGAGGAACTTGGGCCATTTGGCCGAGCCATCGAGACAAAGCCTGGAAATCTGGTCTCCGATCGCAGGATTTGAGAACCGCTCGATGAGGCTCGCCTGGTAGGCAGGCACATCGATGCCCGGGAATATCCGGGAGCACAGGGCCCGCTTCGCTCTCGAGAAATCGCCGCAGGAACCTGTTGATCAATGGCTCGTTCATTGCTTCGTCGACCAGCTCGATACCGGCGAGCGCCGCAAGGTATGACATGGTCGAGTGACCCGCGTTCAACAGACGGAGCTTCATCAGCTCATAGGGCTCGACATCGCTCGTCACAGTTATGTCGAGGTCTTCCCACGGAGGGCGCCCGGCAACGAACGAGTCTTCGATCACCCACTGGCGGAATGGTTCCGTCACCACTGGCCAGCCATCCACCACCCCGTATTCCGAGGTGACGAACTCCCTATCGGCATCTGTGGTCGCCGGGGTGATGCGGTCGACCATGCCATTGGGGAAGGTCACGTTCGTCTCGATCCAGGCGGCCAGCTTGGAATCGACACCTTCTGCGACGCCGAGCACGGCGAGACGCGCCACATTGCCGTTCTCGATGACATTGTCACAGCTCATAACGGTCAGCGGTCCGATCCCCCGATCACGACGTCGCCGCAGTCCGGCGACGATGATGCCGAATGCGCTGTCAGAACCTGCCGGTGCCTGGCTAGGGTCGAAGACACGCGTGTCCTCGTTTACCGGATAGCCACCTTCCGTAACCGTGAGCGACACGATCCTCGTCGCCGGATCGGCGATCCTGGCCACCAGCGGCTCGATGTCATCGGCGGCGAGGATGTAGTCGACGATGCTCCCAATGACCTGCACCGTTGTCTCTCGCTCGCTGCGCGCCACCAGGCTGTACAGGCCATCCTGCCCGTTGAGTACATCCGCCATTCGCGGCATCGGCAGCCATCACGCCGCTCCCCACAATGGCCCAGTCACGATGCCCGCTGTGGCCAACTCGTCGGCATACGTGGCGAGATGAGCACGGTGGAAGCCACCAACACCAATATGCACGATCCCAGGAATCGAGCCCGGAACGTTCGTACTAGGGACCGTGATCCGGGGATCGAGGCCCCGTTAGCGTTGCAGGGCTGAGAGGATGGCGGGATTCGGTGTGATCAGTCATGAGAGTCTGTTATACCAACGTAAAACCAAATAATCAATGTTGATTTTTCTGTGGTTGGGGGTCATAATGCGATCGTAAGCCAACATAAAACAAACTGTGGACACTATATTCACGGACGTTGGCGGAGGAGAGAGAGGAGTCCCCTTATGAAACGGAACTGGAGTGGCCGCGATTCTCGTATGTGGCGGGTGGTGGTGCTGCTGATGTCATTCGCCATGATCCTCGCCGCCTGCGGAGGATCCGACGACGAAGGTTCGGCTACGACTGCGGCCGGTGGAGACACCGAGACCACGGCGTCGTCCGGCGAGACCAAGACAATCAACGTCGCCATCGTTGGCAACCCGCAAATGGAAGACATCGCAAGCCTCACCCCACAACTGTTCACCGCCGAGACCGGCATCAACGTTGAGTACACGATCCTCGAAGAGCAGACATTGCGCGAGATCGTGACCAGGGACGTTGGCGCCTCCGGCCAGCAGTTCGACGTCGTGATGATCGGCATGTACGAGGCACCACAGTTCGGCGAGAATGGGTGGCTCTACGATCTCGACAAATGGGCGGTCGATGACGCTGCATATAACAAGAGCGATCTCATCGACGCAGTCGTTTCCGGTCTTTCGACCGACAACGGCTATCTGGGCCTCACCCTTCTATGCGGAGTCGTCGTTCTTGATGTATCGCAAGGACATCCTCGACGCGGCCGGCCTGACCATGCCGGATGCTCCGAGCTGGGATGAAGTCGCCACCATTGCACGGGAAATCAATTCCCCGGACATGGCCGGCATCTGCCTACGTGGCAAGCCGGGATGGGGAGATCTCGGTGCTGCGTTCACTACCGTGCTCAACACGTTCGGTGGTACGTGGTGGGCGGCCAATCCGGACGGCTCAATTGGAGCTGCCCAGATAGACCAGCCGGAATTCAAGGAAGCCCTCACCTTCTACGTCAATCTGCTCAACGACGCGGGCGAGACCGATGCTGCCAATGCCAGCTACAACGAGTGTCTGTCCCAGTACCAGGACAACAAGGTGGCAATGTGGTACGACGCCACCGTCGCCGCCTCCAATCTCGAGGCAACCGGACAGCCCGGTCAAGGGTCTCAACGACTATGCACTTGCTCCTACCAAGGTGACGGACGCTTCTGGTTGGCTGTGGGCATGGGCCCTCGCCATCCCGAAGAATGCACCGGACCCGGACACCGCATGGCAGTACGTGGCATGGGCGACCGGTCCTGATTACCTCGTCAAGGCGGGCGAGAATCTGCCGGGTGGCTGGGCTGCGGTGCCGCCCGGTACCCGCAAGTCGCTCTATGCGAATCCGAACTATCAGGAAGCGGCTGCGGCATTCGCCGACAAGACGCTTGCCGCGATGGAAGCGGCGCCTATCGACAACCCCGGAACCACACCACGACCCGGCGTTCCTGCCGTTCAGTTCGTCGGTGTACCCGAGTTCCAGGATGTCGGTACCCGTTGCACCGAGCAGTTCTCGGCAGCGATCGCGGGCAACATCAGCATCGATGATGCGCTTGCAGGCCTGCCAGTCAATCGCATCGGAGGCGAGCAAGTAGACAGAGCCCACTGCGAACATTGAAACGTAGCGGACTAGGAGGAGAGCCGTGGAGCAGGTAGTAAGTACGGATTTAGCCAGCCGCGAGGAGGCCAAGAAGGCCAAGTCTTCGCCAAGACCGCTGGATGCGTCGCTTGCCCCTGCTCCCGGCTCTCATCTTCACGATCATCGTCACCCAGATCCCGTTCCTGATGAACCTGTGGTACAGCGTGACGGAGTGGAAGATCACCCCGCCGATACCACGGGCATTCACCGGGCTTCGACAACTATGTGACGCTCTTCACCAACACCTTCTTCCGCTCGGCGGTATGGATCACCGTTGTGATGACGGTCGGTGCAGTGGCATTCTCAGTGCTCCTCGGCCTCGGTATCGCTCTTCTTCTCGACCGTGAGTTCTTCGGCAGGGGCCTCGTCAGGACCCTGCTGATCACCCCGTTCCTGATCATGCCGGTGGTCGCAGGGCTGATCTGGAAGACACAGATCTTCCACTCGCTATACGGCGTGCTCAATTGGCTGATCAGACCGATCGGTTTGCAGCCGATCGAGTTTGTCGGGAAATTCCCTACCTGGTCGATCATCACCGTGCTCGTCTGGCAATGGACGCCATTCATGATGCTGATCATCCTGGCCGGTCTGCAAAGCCAGCCGACCGACATACTCGAGGCGGCGCGTGTCGACGGTGCATCGGCATTGGCTCTGTTCCGGCATATCACCCTGCCCGGGCTCCGCGCCTACCTCGAACTCGGGGCGCTGCTCGGTTCCATCTACCTGATCCAGGTATTCGACCATATCGACGTAATCACCGGGGGTGGCCCAGGCTCCACCAACGTCCCGTACTTCGTCTACCAGCGCTCGATCGGCGGCGGCTGGGACTTCGGGCAGGCTGCGGCCTACAGCACCGTTGTCGTGACCGCCTCGCATCGTGCTTGCAACTTTCGGCCTTCGACTCCTCGGTGGCCTGCTGCCAAAGGAGGAGATCTAAATGGCAGACGCAACGAAACAAGATCGGCGAGCGCCGCTCGACTTCAATCCTTCTTGCCGTCTCCGCATGGCTTGTCGGGTTGATCTTCTTCTTCCCAGTCTTTTGGATGGTCCTCAACGGCTTCAAGACCGAGCTCGACGCCAATGCTTCGCCAAAGCTGTTCTTCACCCCGACCCTCGAGCAGTTCCGGGCCGTCACCGCACAGGCCCAGGGACTGCTCAGCTTCAACGAGGCGATGATGAACTCCATCGTCATCGTCGGCGTATCGACGCTCATCGTCATGATCCTGGCCGTTCCCGCGGCCTATGCGCTCTCGATTCGCCCGATCAAGAAGGCCCGCGACGTCCTGTTCTTCTTCATCTCGACCAAATTCCTCCCGATCGTCGCCGGCATCCTGCCGCTGTGGATCATCGCCAGGAACCTCGGGCTGCTCAACACGCGGCTGTGCTGATCATCCTCTACATGGGCATAAATCTGCCGCTTGCGGTGTGGATGTTCCGGTCGTTCTTCAAGGAAGTCCCGGAAGCACTTATCGAGGCGTCCCAGATCGATGGTGCCAACCTGAGACAGCAGATGTCAGAAGGTCATGCTGCCAATCGTCGCTCCTGGTCTTGCCGCAACCGCTCTGCTCGTTGTCATCTTCGCCTGGAATGAGTATTTCCTCGCCGTGCAGCTCAATCCTGTTGAAGGATCCACGATCCCGATCTGGATCACGCCAACGTGAGCACTCGTGGCAATTTCCTCGCCAAGCTGTCTGCAGCCTCCACCCTGGCGACGCTCCCCGTTGTCATCGCAGGCTGGGTGGCACAGAAGCGAATGATTCGTGGCCTGGCCATGGGTGCCGTCAAGTGACAGTCCATTTCCTAGGTCCGCGGTGCACTCTTGGGGCCCCTCCTCCACCCCGAGAGTGCACCGCGGGTACTCCTCCATGAGAGGAGCACCCGGAAGTAGAAACACTGGGCACGAATCCCTTGCAGGCCACACGGCCCTCGTCACCGGCGCCGCCGGTGATATCGGTGGCACTGCTGCATTCGTTTGGACAGGCAGGGGCCGCAGTGATCGCCACCGACCATCCCCGGCGACGGAGCGACTGCAGGCGACCTCGAGGCGTGCCGCAAAGCCCGCACCCGGACGCCCCGATTGTTTCTGCCGAGTTCGACATCACCGACGCTGCAGCTACCAGGGAGGCAATCGAGGTCAGCCGCCGCCGACTGCTCGCCGCACCCGATCTGCTGTTCAACAACGCCGGGATCCAAGGAGCGTTCACACCGACGCACTGCTATCCCCTCGACGATGCCGCAAGGGTAATCAATGTCAACGTCGTCGGTGCGATCAACGTCCTCACAGCGGCATCGGCCCTCATGGTCGATGCCGGTGGCGGGGGCGCCATCGTCAATATGTCCTCGATGGCCGGGGTAACCGGGGCACCAAACATGCTTGCCTACAGCACCTCGAAGGCAGCGATCCTGGCCATGACAACCAGTTCGCGCCAAGGATCTTGCCCCGCACGGCGATTCGCGTCAACAGTGTCGCGCCTGCGTTCATCGGCCCGGGGGCCATGTGGGAGCGACAGATCGAGCTACAAGCCGCTGCGGGCACCCAGTACTTCCCTTCCGACATCGCGCAAGGTGGAGGAAATGATGATCAATATGGTGCCGATGCGGCGCTATGGCTCGATAGACGAGGTCATCAGGTGTCGTGCTCTGGCTGCTCTCCGACGATGCAAGCTATGTCACAGGGATCAACGTCGAGATCGCCGGCGGATCGGCCTGACGACGTGTTGGTGCATGTGTGACTGCCCAACAAGCCTTTCTGTGCACGCAGTCGAAGGCGTAGGCTGTGAGCCACGGCAAGAGGGTGCAGCGAGCATGATCGCTGCGACCAATATGCTCACTTGGAGCAGGAGAAAAACCAAATGGTGATACAGCTCGATACGCTGGTCGCTCAAGGCAACACGTCTGACGTCTATCGCTGGGGTGCCGACGCCGTTATCAAAGTCCTGCTCACCGAAATACCAGACGACTGGGCGGATCGTGAAGCTCAGATCGCGGGAGCGGGTCCATGCTGCCGGGCTTCCGGCGCCTGCGGTTCTAGATGTCATTACCGTCAGCGGCCGCCCGCCATCGTATTCGAGTTGGTCGAGGGCATCTCCATGTGGGAGCAGATGCTGATGCACCCGATGGATATCAGGAGGCTGAGCCGGATCCTCGCCGACACTTCAGGCAGACGTCAACTCCACCTCCGCCCCGGCCGGGCTGCCCGGTCTCAACGATCGACTGCTGAAGAATATCGAGCGCAACACCGATCCTCGACCCGGGATCAGAGCGGAAAGCGGCTCTGGACGATCTCGCCGAGCAAACCCGACGATGACAAGCTGTGTCACTTCGACATGCACCCCAACAACATACTGATGGGCCCGAAGGGGCCGATAATCATCGATTGGTTCGACGCAGCCGCAGGCGCCCCTGCCGCCGATGTCGCCAGCTCTTCGGTACTGATGAGGCCGGATGCTGCCAATTGCCATCTCCCCTGCCCCGAGCCATCGATCATCGGCCTTGTCCACGACGAGTACATCGCAGCCGTGCTCCGCAACAATGCGATCGACATCGACCAGTTGCTGGAGTGGGAATCTTCCGTCCTGGCGAGTCGAATGTCGGAACCACTGGTTGAGGCTTGCCGACTGGCAGCAGCTCGCACCTGGCACGCACTCCGTGTATCAGAGCCCACACCACTGTTCACCAGCATCGGAGCCACAAATGCCACGCACCCGTCGTGTGGCACAGAGCCGCAGACGACCTGACGACTACTCCTCGCGCCGCCCCCGGGCGTGCCGCTCGTGCTCTACCAGTCGCTCTTGCGACGCACGCTCGTGTTCAGCCTTGCGCTCTCGCTCGTGGCGGTCGTGCTCTTCTTTGCGTTCCCGTTCGTAGCGCTCTGCGCTCTCTTGATCAGTCTCCACGACAAGCTCCAGTACTCGAAACGGCAACGCCGCGTTCTCTTAAGCATACGGTGTTGTCCGGTACGTGCGGCCGGTCGGTGAAATGCGCCACGAGTGCTGCGGCTCGATCCGCCACGGCCAAACCGTGCGGATCGAGCCGACGTTGCTACTTCTGGCTGCCGGGTGCGGTGGCGCGCAGCTCGCCGATGCGGGAGGCGACATCGGCCGTCTCCTGCTCGAGGTCCCGCTGATACTCCTCGAGCCAGCGGACCTGCGCGTCGGCGCTCGGCTCCCAGTGGCCGTCGTGATGGTCGTGATCGAACCATGGGCCATGGCCCATCGCCGTCATCATCCCCATCTGCCTCTTCATTGCCATCCCCCGGCGGAGCCGGCGGCTTCTGTGGTGACCGTACAAACCATGCATGTCAGGTGTTCCTTTCGTCATATCGCTCCAAGAAGGAGTCGATCGATTCTCTTGCTGCTCGTAGTGACAACACCCAGGCTTCGAGGAGCTCCTTCCCCAGCGGGGTCAGCTCGTAGGTGCGCTTGCTTCGGCCGGGAAGATCGTCGTTCCAATCGGAGGCGACAATCCCCTCTGATTCAGCCTCACGCAACGCCCGGTAGAGATTGCCGTAGTCGACCCGCTCTGCGTCCATGAGGGAAGCGAGCTGGTCCGCCAGGTCATACCCGTGCGTTGCGCCCTCAGACAGCAGGAGAAGCAATGCCGGCTCGACGAAGCGTTCGACCCGTGCTTGCACCTGCCAGCCCTCGCCGTCGGAATAAGAACGATTCCTGGAGCGGGGACCGCGCCGTCCGTGGTGATGGGGGTGTTGTCCGCGTGTCATATCTGTAACTTACATATGTATAACACATATGTCAATTACATGCTTCACCCGACGGGACCCACCTCCGGGCGTTGGAGAAGTCAGTCAGCCACCAATACCGGCCGCTGCCAGCATCCCACCAAGGACCCACAGGAAACCGCCACGAAGACCATGCCGTCAACACCGGGGACCCCGGTCTGCGCTTCCAGGTCCGGCTCGGCATCATCTCCGACAAAGCAGATATCACCCGAGTCGGTGACTGCCCACACCGTCCCCATGGCAACTTCTTCTCCGAAGTAGCCATGAGGCATAGCAGTCCCGATCGGTAGTCCATCGCCTGGCCACCGACACGGGTCAGGAAAGCGAGGCCGCTACGGCAACCACCTCCGAAGGTTCCGCCCGCTTCCTGTAATCGAGATCCACATAGTCGTACCTGATGACACCGGATCGATCGATAACGTAGGTGGCGGGCACCGGCAACATCCACCGCTCGCTGCCGTTCAGATCGCCGAGGTCCCGTCCCGCTCTCTCGTACAAATCCTTGAGCTCGGGAACGACCTCATACGCAATGCCGAAGGCCGCTGCGACCTCACTGTCGATATCGGACAACACCGTGAACGTCAGACCCAGCTTGCCCACGAATTCAGCAGATACATCGGGCTTGTTCGGGGAGATCGCCACCAGCTGCGCTCCGGCAGAGTCGATGTTCTCTATCTCGCGCTGCAGGGCACGCAGCTCCAGGTTGCAGAAGGGGCACCAGGAACCACGGTAGAACGATACGATCACCGGTCCGCTCACCAAGAGGTCTTCGAGGTGAACCGGCTTTCCGAAGGCGTCGGGGAGCTCGAACATCGGTGCGGCATCGCCGGTTCGCAGAGCCGTCTCGAGCAGATCCGATGTCGCCAGGGCCTCCGCCTGACGAGCAAACACCGCAGCCCGCTCTGGATTGGGGTGCGCTCTACCTGCGGCAACGAACTCGGCAAGGTCCTCGCGCAAAGTCATGGTCTCTCCTTACATGCGACTCTATGGAGAACGTGAGCAGGGACGTCACCATTCCTTACAGCTTCGAGAACGGGAACCGGTGATCAATCAGGTGTCGTAGATCAGCCACCCATGCTCACCGTCGCCAGCGTCTCCCCGAGGATCCACAGGTGCCCACCGTCGAAGACCATGTCGTTGACACCGGGGACGCCGGTCTCTGCCACCAGACTCAGCTCACCGTCCTCACCGACGAAGTAGACGTCGCCCGTGTCGGTGACTGCCCACACCGTCCCCACGGTCCCACCTCCGGCGAGCGCACCCCCGAACCCGGGGAGGCTCACCGTCACCGCGACGGCTCCATCCGCGGTCAGTTTGCGAACACCCCCGCCATCGCCCATCACCCAGGCAGCGAGATCGCTTGCGAACCGATCCTCTTCCACCATGATGTCGACCACAGCAAGGCTGGTGTCATATGGGTCGAGGAACTGCCAGATCCCCGTATCGAACCGATAGACCATCCCGTCGTATGAGCCGATCCAGAGCACGCCGTCGAAGATGTCTATCGCCTTTGGTTGCGCCTCGACCGGCATCGGGATGCGGCTCCCGACGCGCATCGTCGCCCCATCGACGAAAGCAAGCTCGGGGTTATTCCGTGCCATTCCATGAAACGAGCCACATGCCGCTGTCGGTTGCAACGATGTCTCGGGCCGAGAGATCACCGAGGTCGGCCAACTCCAGATCCCCGGTCGCAGCGTCCAACCGCCCGACGAGGTTCTCCGGGTACGCACCGTCGCCGGCCCGGGTCATCCACACCGTGCCACCCATAGCGTCGATCGAATGCATGTCGAGCTCGAGGTCATACGAACCAATCAGCTGATGAGTTCGCGTGTCGACCCGGAGGATCTCAGACCAGTCGCCACGCTCGCTGCTCACCCGTTGCGGGCCGGCGATCCACAACGAATCACCATCGACAGCCATCGCCCTCCCGTACCCGGAACGGGCGGCCAGGTCGTCGAATGCTGAGGCGGCGGAGAGCGGGTAACGCCGTATCTCGACTCCGGCCTCCGTGGAGTACATGTCGTAGATGGCGCCGTCGGGGCCAAAACGCGTGATCCCGAACGGACCTATTTCCGCCCACCGGCTTCCCGCCCAGGAGAAGCCATCGACCACGTTGCCGTCGAGATCGATAACGGCTGCAATCCGGCCGACTGCCCCATCCGGCCCAAAGTCACTCGTGAATGCCGTTACCAGGAACCGGTCGCCCAGCGGCAACACCGTGTGGCCCCACGTCTCACCGCTCGGGTCGATCCTCACGACACCGGCCGCGACGCCATCCAGATTCGTCAGCGTGACGGTCACTCCGGTATCCGAACCCGGATATTGCACGGTCAACCGACTATCGCTGAGATAGAGCGATTTCACAGGGACCTGGTCGGCTGGATCGAACACATCGCCTGCCTCACCTGACAGCGGGATCCATTGCGCGTCCGCACCGATCAACTCCGTTGCCCATACATTGCCAACGTTGACAACGAGATCCATCGGATCCGACAAGACGGTTTCGACTCGGTCGATAACGGTGCCGTCAAGCCCCATCGAGATGAGATCATGGGGCCGACCAGGACGGTTCGTCATCCCGAGCACGAAGATCACATCGTTGCGATCGCCAGAGGCGATCACCATGGCATCCGGCACGAAATCGCCTGCATCCCATTGTGCGATGGTGCGCACCGCACCGTCGTGTGGCCCGACTGCAATCAGCCTCAATTTGGCGTGGTCGACGATCACGATGGTGCCGTCGGATGCCACATCGAAGCCCGCCGGTCCAACCAAACCCTCCGTCAGGCCGAGCTGATCGTCATCGGCTCCCCACTCGAGCTGGGCCACAACGTCAGGCGACGGCGCCTCGGGCAACAGTGCGGCGAGATCGTCGATCACCGTTGTCTCGGCTGTTGGTACGGTCGTTGTCGTCTCCGGTTCGGTCGTGGCCTGGGCTTCGGTGGTGGTGGGCTGCGGCGCTTCGGTAGTGGTCGACGGGATGCTGGTGACGGTGTCCGCCGGCTCATCGGGATCCCGCGGGCCACCGAGCAGCACGAGCGGCACGAGGACCAGCACGATGATGACGACTGCACCAAGCGAGAACGCCCAGACCCTCCGGGTGAGGAGCGGTCGCTCCGACGGCGGTGACGGCAGGTTGGCTTGCACCGCCTTGCGGGCGAGGTCTGTTGCGGCGCGCCGTCCCCGATCATCGATGTTCACGACAACACCTCCTGCTCTGCGAAGTATTTGGCGAGCGATGCTCTCCCTTTCTGCAGCGACGTCTTCACTGTGCTCTCCGCCACTCCGAGAATCTGTGCGATGTCCGCCACGGCGAGGTCGTCGGCGTAGTGCAGAGCCACGACCTCACATTGACGGCGAGGCAATGTACGCACCACCGACCAGAACTCACCCGATTCGGGCTCGAGCGCCGGAAACGACGATGGTTGAGCACCCACCCAGCGGCGGAGCGCCCGCACTTCGGCGCCGGCCCGACGCAACCGGGACCGAGCCAGGTTGACTGCGATCGTGCGCACGTAGGCGTCCGGTCGCTCCATGCGGCCGATCCGGTCCCAGTCACGATGAGCCTTCAGGAAGGCGTCCTGGGCGATGTCTTCAGCACCCCAGGAGCTACCCGAGAGTGCGTAGACCAGACCGAGCACCCGGGGCCATTCCTGCCGGTAGAAGCCACCAAAGTCTGGAGTCGGGGTCAGAGCCACATCTGCCACCGCCGGTGAGAGAAGGGCAGCCATCGTGGTACTCCTTCGCTGGTCACACGAATACAACGCATCAGCGATCCCCCTGGGTCTACTTCGATGGTCGTGTTGTAGCAGAAAACCCAGAGGCGATCGTACATACCTATTGATTTGTCCTATATATGATGTAGTATCGAACATATGTTCGATACTACAGAGATGCGAACCACGCCGCCGGGCAGGATCGATCCGGTTCTCCAGATCCGGCGAAGCATCGCCGCACTGTCGACCGAGGATCGCTCGTATTGGACCGGGGCCTCAAAGTCAGAGCGGCTGATCGAGCTGCTGGAGACCCGGGAGCGATTTGACGCCGAGATCCTGCGTCTCACCGGTGAGTGGGAGCGGGACCGCGCCTGGGAGATCGACGGGTCGCTCTCGCCGCGTTCGTGGCTCACCCGCAACACTCCCCTCGCAGGGGGTGAAGCACAACGTCTGGTACGGAATGCCCGCATCGTTGCCGAGCACGAGCCCGTGGCCACCGGTCTGGCTGACGGCGAGATCACAACGCAACACGTCGAGGCCATGGGCCGGGTGATGTCAGGCGACCGCCTCCCACTATTGGGCGAGCATGCCCCGGTCCTGGTGGATCAGGCGAGCAAGCTCCCCGTCGAAGATTTCACCAAAGTCATGCGCCACTGGGCTTCGCTCGCCGATGACGAGCTGGCCAGGGAGGTGTATGCCGAGAAGTGGGAGCGTCGCCACGTGCACGCGTCGGTCGGTCTCGACGGATGGGTCAACGGGGACTTCTACCTCGACCCCGCCTTTGGCGCTCAGTTCCTCAGCGCCCTCGACCACGAGGCGCCGCCGGATCCTGAGGACGCCCCCGATGGGCCCCGCACTCTCTCGCAGCGGCGCGCCGACGCGCTGGCCGACATCTTCAACATGCACATCAATGGCGGCCGGCCCGGCAGCAACCCTCCCAATGTCAGCACAGTCATCGACCTGGCAAGTCTGCTCGGCGAGACACCACAGATGGCCACCTCCCGTTGCGAGATCGAGGGTGTCGGCGGTGTCACCCGGACCATTCTCGACCAGATGTGTTGCGAGGCCCGCTTCACCAGATTCATTATGGCCGGCGACTCGCTGATTCTCGATATGGGCCGCTCCGCCCGCTTCCCCACAAAGGCACAACGACGTGCCGTGATAGTTCGGGACCGCCATTGCCGGTTCCCCGGATGCGGCCGCAAACCGCAGTGGTGTGACATCCACCACATCGACGGTTGGTTCGAGTCTCTCGGCGAGACCAACATCGGCAACCTCATCCTCCTCTGCCGTCGTCACCACACCCTGGTCCACAACAGCAGATGGAATATCAAACGGACGGCCGACGGCGAGTTCGAGTTCATCCACCCGGCTCGGGGACCGTAGGGGTCGCGACCACCGACGGAGAACGGCCGACTCCTTTTCTGGGCCACCATCAGGCGTACAGTTGATTCTCTCAACAGGCAGGAATTGGGACAATCGGTTATCGGACCTCGGTCATTCGCTCCACATCCACCTCACAACCCTATGTCGCAGCGGAGGCACTCTCCGGGTGACACGGAACCCACGAGGGGACAGCTCGCGGCGACGGCTATCCCTCCGTTGGAGTCGGAGGTGGCGACCATGTTCCCACCAGATCGCCTGCACTGTTGTAGGCCGCCACGGAAACATCGGAAGCGTTTGGTGCAGCGGGCCACCATGCGAGCCAGTAGCTCTCATACCTCGACGCGTCTGCGGTCCAATCCGGTGCCGTCACCACGATTCGCGTCACTTCCGACGATGCCCGGCCCACCACCACGGTCACGCCCGAGCCACCCGACTCCAGGCCAGCGACACTGGCGACGCTCAACACACCAGTGAGCGGCTCGAGATCGATCGGGACGGCGGCGGCACCAGCAGCTGCAAACCCACGTCCCTTGTCGACCTGCATGCACACCCCTACCGCCGAATCAGTCGGGTACGCAACAACGAGAGCGTTGCCACGTAGGTCGCTCCAGCCCGGCGTGCCAACATCCGGCAGGAACGCGCTCAACATCGGACGACACGCGGCATTTGACGCCGCAACCGTTGCCGGATCGGCGGCATGCGGCTCGGAAGTCCAGCCGGCGATCGCGGATTGCTTGGCGAAAGGCGCCAACACAACTGGCACCCCGACCACAGCAGCAGCGGCCGCCAAGGAACTCAACTGACGCTGTCTCCGCCGCCGGCGGTGCTCGACATGGACAGATTCGACGGACCGGTCATAGCCCAACGAGTCGAATCGTTCCTTTACCTGGGTGATCGTGTCATCGAAGGTCATGCGGGTCCTCCAAATCGTCTCGAACGGCGATGGCAAGCCGGAGTTGGCTCATCGGCCGGTGCAAATGCGCAGTGACGGTTCCCGGAGCGATGCCCAACTGTTTCGCAGTCGTGGCCGTATCCAGATCCAGCAAGATCCGTAGCGCCACGACCTCGCGCTGACGGCGCGGCAACTCGCGAAGCGCCTGCAATAGCTGCTCGTCGAAAGGCTCAGGTAGCGCAACAGAATCGGCGCGTTCCGACACCAAGCGCGAAGACCATCGCTTCGTCGAGGGCTTCGTTCGCCGCGTCGACATCGGCAAGGGAAGCCACCACAGCCCGATAACACGCGTCCTTGGATCGTCGGTAGAAGGTGTCGAAACTCTGCACACACGCTCCGTCGCTGCTTCAACTCATCAACGCTCAGACCACCTCGAACACTTACACAAGCAGATTCCCGGAGGAAGGAGTCACGAATCTCGCCTGACCCAAAGAAGGGACCCCGGGCCAGACGACCCGGGGTCCCTTCAGAGCCTTTTGGCGTCGCAAACCGGAATATATTCCGGTTTGCGACGCCAAAGCGGCTACATCGTTAGCGCCATCACAGCCTTCTGGGCGTGGAGACGATTCTCCGCCTGGTCAAAGACCCGGCTCCAGCGACCGTCGATGACGCCGTCGGTGACCTCGATGTTGCGGTCGGCCGGCAGCGGGTGCATGTAGATGGCGTCCTCGTCTGCCATCTCCATACGACGCTCGTCGGCGATCCAGTCCTTGTAGTTCTCCGAGATCTTGGCGGACTCCTCGTGATCGGAGGTGGTCAGCATCGAACCCCATGACTTCGCATAGACGACGTCGGCGCCACGCATGCCCTCTTCGAAGTCCTCGAAGATCTCGAAGGAACCGTGCGACTTCTTGGCGTTCTCCTCGGCCTGGGCAATGACCTCGGGGAAGAGCTTGAACTCGGGCGGACGGGTGAGCCGGACATTGGCTCCGTAGCGGGTCATCAGCAGGATGACCGACTGCGGGACGCTGATCGGCTTCTGATAGCTCGACGCATACGCATAGCTCATGTTGAACGTCAGCTTGCGGGGATCGCCCTTCTGCTCGATGACCGTGAGCAGGTCGGCAAGTGCCTGGAACGGGTGGTACCAGTCGCACTGCATGTTGAGCACCGGGGTCCGGCTCGCCTCGGCAACGGCGCGGATGTACTTGTTGCCGATGTCCCAGTCGACGTTACGGATGGCGATGCCATCGTTGTAACGACCGAGGATCTCACCGATTTCTTTCCACGTGTCACCGTGACCGATCTGGGTGCTCGTCGAGTCGAGGAACATGGCATGGCCACCGAGCTGGGCCATACCGGCCTCGAAACTGGCCCTGGTGCGAGTGCTGGAGAAGAAGAACAGCATCGCAAGAACCTTGTTGTCGAGCAGAGCATGCTGCTCGCCGAGGGCACGACGACGCTTCAGATCGAGGGCGACATCGATGATCGTGTCGAGCTCGTCCTTGGTCCACTCCTGTGTCGTGATCATGTCACGACCGTGCAGATATGTCTGCATCAATTGCTCCTTCTTGCTAGAGAGACTGCCTTCATGCTCCGGCCTTCCTCCTGATCAAGCGGAAACGGAGCAAATCGTCACGGAAGTACGAGGTGGCGTGCAACACGGCCTCGTTGTTCTGGTCGTACCCCACCTCGACGAAGGACAGCCCTACGGTGCCCTTCTCGACGCCGAGCTTGTTCGCCTGCTCGCTATCAAAAGCGACGGGCACGATCTCAGACACGTAGTAGCTGAGCCTGCGATCGCAGTACTCGTCGAGATACTCGTAGATGGGCAACTCGTCGCGCATCACCGCGGACTTGTCGAGCATCCCGGCCGGGATACGGTTTCTGGTTAGCACCACCGGGGTTGTGTCCTCCAGGAACAACTTCTCGATAACCACCACATCGTCGCCCTCGTTCAACCCGAGCGCGGCCGCGGTCTCTTCGTTTGCCGGCAATACCTTGTGTGTCAATACCTCGACGGCCGGCTGGTACCCGTGGTCCTCGAGCACCTGCTCATAGGACCAGATCTCTTCGAGTCGCGACTTGATCTGAAGACCGGGCTCGTTGACAAACGTCCCTGCTCCCTGCCTGCGGTAAATCGCACCCTCGTGCTCGAGCTTGCCCAACGCATCACGAATCGTGGTCCTGCTCACCCCGAGCTCCTCGGCCAACGTGGCCTCCGGCGGGATCCTCCCACCGCGGAACTCGTCGTTGAGGATCTGCCCCTTGATGTGGGCCTTCACCTGATCAGTGAGCGATGGGTTTCTTGTAATCATCTCGAAAATGGACTAGCCGGTAATGTGATCATATTGTACGATGGTATGACCAATTCGGCAAGGGTCGAATTGAAAGACCTTCACACGAGCTCTTAAAGGAGGGCACACATATGCGCAGTTTTGCGGGACGCGACATCCTTTCTCTCAAGGATTTCGAGCGCAACGAATTCATGCATCTCTTCGAGATCGCAGACCGGGTCGAGCCAATCGCTCGGGAGCGTCGTAACTCAGACCTCCTCGCTCACAAGACTCTCGTCACTGCTTTCTATCAGCCGTCCACTCGTACCCGTCTCGCCCATGAGGCCGCCATGCACCGCCTCGGCGGTCATGTCACCGGCTTCTCGGATGCCAAGATGACACGGGCAGGCGACTTCTACCAGGAGTCCATCAAGGACACCGTCCACATGCTCGAGTTCTACGGCGACGTCATCGTCATGCGTCACTTCGAGCAGGGCGCCCCTCACGAGGCCGCCAAGTGGGCTTCGATTCCGATCATCAATGGTGGCGACGGCTGGGGTGAGCACCCGACCCAGGTCCTCACCGACCTCTACACCGTCACCAAGGAAATGGGATCTGTTGACGGCAAGACGTTCCTCGCCGTTGGCGACCATCGCATGCGCACCATGCACTCGCTCGGATATGCACTCTCGCAGTTCGATGCCGAGATGGTCATCCTCGCCCCCGAAGAGATGTCACCGCTGCCCGAGTTCCTCGCCGAGCTCGATGAGAAGGGCACCAACTACCGCATCGTCAACCACATCGACGAAGTAATCGACGAGGTAGACGTCATCTACATGGAGCCGGTGGTCCAGCCCGACTACACCAAGAGCCGCCAGGAAAAGCAGGAAGTGTATGCCCACACGGCCTCCAACTATCAGGTGACCCAGGAGCTGATGAAGAAGGCCAAGGGCAGCTCGATCATCCTGCACTCGCTCCCCCGCCGTGACGAGCTGCTTCCCGAGGTCGACGACCTCAAGCACGCCCGCTACTGGCAGGAGGCCTACAACGGCGTCGTCATGCGCATGGCCCTCCTCTCCTCCATCCTCGGAGTGTGGGAGTAACCATGGCAAAAGTCGTCATCGCCATTGGTGGCAACTCGCTGATCGCCGACAAGGCGCATCAGTCGGTTCCCGACCAGTATGCGGCTGCTGCGGTCACCGACCAGCACATCGCCGAGCTTGTCAAGGACGGCTGGGACGTGGCCATCTCACACGGCAACGGGCCCCAGGTCGGCTTCATCATGCGCAGGTCCGAGTTGTCCCGGCACGAGCTTCACGAGGTCCCGATGGACGTCGCAGGAGCCGACACGCAGGGAGCCATCGGCTATGCGCTCCAGCAGAACCTGATCAACGACTTCCGCGCCCTGGGCATCAAGAAGTCCGTGGCAACGGTGGTCACTCAGGTCGAGGTGAGCGCCGATGACCCGGCCATGATCAACCCGTCGAAGCCGATCGGCACGTTCCTCGAAGAGGACGAGGCGAAACGGCGCCGGGACGAGGAAGGTTGGTCGATCAAAGAGGACGCCGGCCGCGGTTGGCGACGTGTGGTCGCCTCCCCACAGCCACAACGCATCGTTGAGATAGATGTAATTCGACAGCTCATCGATTCGGGTGTTGTCGTGATCTGTGTCGGTGGTGGCGGTATCCCCGTCATTGCCAACGAGGACGGCGACCTGCAGGGAGTTGCCGCGGTCATCGACAAGGACCTGGCATCGGCCCTGCTCGCTCTTGAGATCGACGCAGACATGCTGCTGATCTCGACCGCAGTCGAGAAGGTCGCCCTCAACTACGGCAAGCCGAATGAGGAGTGGGTGGACAAGCTCACGCTCGCGGAGGTCAAGCAGCACCTGGCAGAGGGCGGGCACTTCGCTGAAGGGTCGATGGCTCCGAAGATGCGGGCCGTAGTCCAATTCCTCGAGGGTGGGGGCAAGGAAGCTCTCATCACCAACCCCGAAAACATCGAGCGAGCCGTCGCCGGCGAGACCGGCACCCGGATCGTTCGATGAGGAATGTCACCGGGCTCACCTGTGTGATCTGTGGCAAGACGTACCCGGCAGACTATGCCGGGTACGTCTGCACCGACCATGGCAACGAAGGCATCCTCGACGTCCAATACGACTACGACACAATCGCATCCGAGTGGACCAAGGAGGACCTTGCGGCCAACCCGGACCGCACCATGTGGCGATACAAGCCGGTGATGCCGGTTACCCCGGACGCCGAGGTGCCGCCGCTCACGGTTGGCTGCACCCCGATGTACGACGCCAAGCCCCTTGCTGCCGACCTCGGCATCGCAAGGGTATGGGTCAAGGACGAGGGGCGACAGCCGACCGCGTCGCTCAAGGACAGGGCGTCGGCGATGGCCGTCGTCAAGGCACGCGAGGTCGGAGCCGAGGTGGTCACAACCGCCAGCACTGGCAACGCGGCGGCGGCTCTCTCCGGGATCTCGGCAAGCATCGGGCAGAAGAACGTCATCTTCGTCCCCAAGAGCGCCCCGGAGGCCAAGATCGCCCAACTGTTGACGTACGGGTCGACGGTGGCGCTGGTCAACGGCAACTACGGCGACGCCTTCGAGCTGTGCATGCTGGCAGCTGCCGAATACGGATGGTACAACCGGAACACCGGCTACAACCCGTACATGACCGAAGGCAAGAAGACCGCAGGTTGGGAGATCCTCGAAGACCTCGAGTGGAATCCGCCTGATGCGATCTTCGTCAGCGTCGGGGACGGTTCCATCATCGGTGGCGTGCACAAGGCCATGAAGGACGCACTGGCCCTCGGATGGATCCAGAAGTCCCCCAGGATCTACGGCATCCAGTCCGCGGGCAGCGACTACATGGTGCAGGCGTTCGAGTCGGGTGAAGACGTGCTCACCAAGGCACCCATCTCGGCAGACACCATTGCCGACTCCATCAGCGCCGACCTCCCCCGCGACCGGATCAAGGCGATGCGAGCGGTCACCGAGACAGACGGTGCCTATGTCCGGGTGAGCGATGACGAGATCCTGGCGGCGATGCCGCTGCTGGCACGTGGCTCCGGCGTGTTCGCCGAGCCGGCGGGCGCCACCGCATACGCCGGCCTGATCACGGCTGTTGCCACCGGTCTGGTGAGATCGGATGAAGAGATCGTCGTGCTGTCAACCGGGTCCGGTCTCAAGGACGTTGCCTCAGCGATGAAGGCAGTGGCCGCGGCTGGGACGACGCCGATGGTTGTAGACCCGACACTCGAAGCACTCAAAGAAGCGATACAGAAGGGAACCAGCTGATGATCGATCTGACGGTCAACGAGTCGGTGCTCGAATCCGCAGCCAGGGTGGCGCGGGATCGATCGATTCGAATTCCTACTTTCAAGCAGATGCGCAATCCGGAGCTGATCCCGGATTCCATCAAGAGCCAGCTCAGCGAAGTCGGGCTGTGGGATCTCAACCCACTGAACCTGTTCCGCATCACCTGGCACAACGAACCGACGGTGTCGGGTGGTGGTTTCGGAAAGGTCAATTACCTGGAGATCCCCAAGGAGATCAGCGGTGTTGACGCCCGGATCATCATGCTCGAGGGCAAGTGGTTTCCCACCGGCGCCCACAAGGTCGGCGCCGCGTTCGGCTGTCTCGCCCCGCGTTTGGTCACAGGTCAGTTCGACCCCGCCACGCAGAAGGCCGTGTGGCCGTCAACCGGCAACTACTGCCGCGGCGGCGCCTACGACTCCAACCTGCTTGGTTGCGAGTCCATCGCCATCCTCCCCGAGGGGATGAGCAAGGAGCGCTTCCGATGGCTGGAGAGCGTTGCAGGCGAGATCATCAAGACACCGGGCTCGGAGTCAAACGTCAAAGAGATCTTCGACAAGTGCAACGAACTGCGGGCGTCAGGCCAGGACCTGGTGATCTTCAACCAGTTCGACGAGTTCGGCAACTACCTGTGGCACTACTCGGTGACCGGCCCGGCCATGGTCGAGGTCCTCAACGAGGTAATGGGTGAGAAGGACCGGTTTGCCGGTGTAACCCTGACCACGGGCTCTGCGGGCACCATCGGCTCGGGCGACTACCTCAAGCAGGTGTTCCCTGGTTCGAAGATCGTCGCCGGTGAGGCGACCGAGTGCCCAACGATGATCCTCAACGGCTTCGGCGAGCATCGCATCGAAGGTATCGGTGACAAGCACATCCCGTGGGTCCACAACATAAGGAACACGGACATGGCCATGGCCATCGACGACGAGTCGCCGATGAGCTTGATCCGTCTCTTCAACGAGCCGGCCGGTCAGGAGTACCTGGCCAAGCAGGGCGTATCGGCGGCCTTCATCGAGAAGCTACCGCTACTTGGCATCTCCGGTGTTGCCAACATGCTGATGGCAATCAAACTCGCCAAGTGGTACGAGCTCACCGGCAATGACATCGTCATGACGCTCGGCACCGATTCGATGGAGATGTACGGGTCTCGGATCAACGAGCTGCGTCAAGAGCGTGGCGAGTTCACCACCTCGGATGCCGCCGGTGCCTATCACCAGCATCTGATGGGTCAGAGCACCGCCAACACCCAGGAGCTCGGCTACTACGAGCGCAAGAGGATCCACAACCTGAAGTACTACACCTGGGTCGAGCAGCAGGGCAAGACCTACGACGAGATCCAGCGTCAGTGGTACGACCCGGACTACTGGACCAACATCCAGGCGTTGGTCGACCCCATCGATGAGCTCATCGACCAGTTCAACAACCGGGTCGCGCTCTAGAAACCACAACAATCGAGGCAAACGGAAGCGGGGCCACCTTCGGGTGGCCCCGCTCGCCGTTCACCGGCCATCAGTTGCCTACGCCCCACGCGAACACGACAACCACTGTATCAAATGACCCAGGTGGCACGGCTCAGGGCTGAGAAGTGCCACAATCGTTCGGATGACTGACGAAGGACAGATGGCAGCCCGGGAGGCGGTGCGTGATCTCGAGCGAGCGAGGCGCGATGCGCGGCGAGCCCACATCGACATCTGGGAATCGATCTACCAGGCATACGTGGCCGGATTTGCCATCGCGGCCGCAGCCGCCGCGGTTGCCTCCGTCCTTCCCGAAGACCAGGTGAGTGCCGGGCAACTCGAGACCATGACGAAGTACGCACCGGCCGCGATCGGGCTGCTGGTCGCACTGGCGATAGCCGTAGGGCTCAGATCGGGTTCCCGAGGTGGGCCACTCGTCTTCGACCCGCCGACGGTGCACTACCTGTTCCAATCCCCCGTCGACCGTGGCTTTCTCACCAGACGAACCGCGCTCAACCAGCTCCGCTCTGCAATCACCTGGGGGATTGGCGGTGGCCTTGCCATCGGCCTCGGTGCGTCGGCGGCGCTGCCGGGCGGCGTCTTCTGGCTCGGACTCGGCTTCGGCATTGTTGGTGTGGTCACCGCGCTGGCGCTGTTTGGCTCTGCGCTACTGGCGTCGGGACGGCGGCTCAATCTCGCCATGGCGACGATCGTCGGCTTGCTCGTCATCGCCTGGTCGGTCGCCGACCTGGTCACAGGCGCCGTGACCTCACCGTTCAGCATGATCGGGCAACTCGGGATGCTTCAGGAGACTGCCCGGTCCACATCACTCATCGGGATCATCATCGTGCTGGTATTGCTGCTCCTTGCATTCGGATCGGCAGCATCGGTATCGCTCGAGGCAGCACTGCGGAGATCCGGCCTCGTCAGCCAGATACGGTTCGCCCTGACCATGCAGGACCTGCGCACCGTCGTCGTGCTCCGGCGTCGTCTCACCGGTCACACCCACAGGAAGCGCACCTGGTTGCCGGTACCGCGTGCCACCGGCAACAGACTCCCGGCCTTGCGTCGCACCTTCTACGGCCTACTCCACTCGCCCGCATCGACGTTGGTGCGGGCGGGCACGCTCGGCATCGGCGCCGGTGTCACACTCGGTCTTGCGGTGCAGTGGGCGGCACCGATGGCGTTACTCACCGGATTGCTGTTGTTTGTCGCCGCATACGACTTCATCGAGTCGCTGGCCCAGGAGATCGACAAACCAACTCTGTGGGCGAACAAACCGGTCCTGCCCGGCGACCTGGTAGTGCGGCTCACCCTGGCAGGGGCGGCCTGTATGGCGCCGGTTGCGGTCATCGCCATCATCTCCGCCATCATCGTCGGCGGGACCGGCATCGCCGCCATTGCACTGCTGGCCCTCCCGGCGACAACCGCAGGGGCAGCGGTGGGCGCCGCCGTCAGCACCGTACTGGGAGCACCCACGTTCACGGCAACGACTATGGAATCCGAGATGTTTGCCCTCACCACAGTGCCCCGCATCCTGGCACCACCCGCGATCGCGGTCATCCCGATGCTGCCCGTCGTCGGCGGTCTGGTGACGGATGCCCCTGCCGGAGCCACGGGCTCCAACAGCTTGTTCCTCATGGGAGTCTCGTGCGGGCTTGCCCTGCTATGGCTCCGCAGCCGACACCCGGAGACGACATGACCGACAAACCAGCCATTTCTGCAGAGCAACTCGCCAAGGACTACGGGGACGGATTTGGGCTGAACCCGATGGACCTCGAGGTCGGGGCCGGTGAACTGGTGTTGCTGGTCGGTCACAACGGCTCCGGTAAGAGCACGCTGCTCGGCTTGCTCAGCGGCTTCCTCGATCCCACCGAGGGCACGGTTTCCATCAAGGGTGCCCCGGCAGACAGCGTCACGGCACGCACCAGCCGCAGCTACGTGCCCGACGAGCCCATCTTGTACAACGACCTCACGCTGTGGGAGCACATCGCTTACAACGCGGCTCTGCACAACGCTCGCGATTGGGAGGGGGCGGCCGAAGACCTAATCGAGAGCTTCCAGCTGACGGATCGGGTCGACGACCTCCCCGCCCGGTTCTCGAGGGGCATGCGGCAGAAGGCGGCGATGATCATCGGATTGGTGCGCCCGTTTGATCTGCTGCTCATGGACGAGCCGTTCCTCGGCCTCGATGTGGCCGGACAAAACGCTCTGGTGACCATCCTCGGCGACCTCGCCAAGGCGGGTCGGAGTGTCCTCGTCTCAACTCACCAGCCCAACCTGACTGCAGCCGCAACCCGCTGTGTCGGGCTACGTGACGGTGAGCTGATCTACGACGGCAAGCCAGACCCCGAGGTGATCAGCCGCATCATCCACGGCTGATAGATCACAACCCGAGCAGCAAGCCGGTCACATCCTCCAACGAGGTGACCAGCGTCCGAACAAAGCGCGCTGCATCGGCACCGTCGTTGACCCGATGGTCGAACGAGAGCACCAGCGGCAACTGCAGCCGGGGCGTCACCCCGGCCGTCGGGCCTCCCTCACCAGTCACGACGGGCTGCCACCGTGCCTGGGCCGCGCCGAGAATGGCAACTTCCGGGTAGTTGACGATCGGTGTGAATGAAGTGCCACCGATACCGCCGGGGTTGGTGATGGTGAATGTGCCACCTGCGAAGTCGTCAATCTCCCGGTCTCCACGCCGCATCTTCGCCGAGATGGAGGCGAGCTCTCGAGCGATGTCGACGGCAGACTTCCGATCAGCGTCTCTGATCACCGGGACGACAAGGCCATCCGCGGTGTCGACAGCGACACCGATGTTGAAGTAGTCCTTGATGACCACGTCGTCACCATCGAGTGACGCGTTGAACCGTGGGTGCTTGCGAAGCGCGGCAACGACCGCCTTGACCAGGAACACAGTGATAGTGAGCTTGCCGCCCGACGCACCTACCGCATCGGCGTGCGCTTTGCGGTACTCCTCGAGGTCGGTGACATCGGCGACGTCCTGATGAGTGACATGGGGAATCTCGCGCCATGATTTCTCCATGTTCTGTGCGGTGGCACGGCGTATCCCTCGCAGCGGGACTCGCTCAACCGGGCCCCATCGGTCTGCGTCGGCCGTCTCGATCTTCTGTGCTGGCCCGGAGGTCTCCTCCGTAGCGGCGGTGTCTTCCACTTCCGCAACCGCCTGGACATCGCCCGGCTCGATCCGGCCGCCGGGACCGGAGCCATCGATCGTGTGGAGGTCGACGCCAAGACGTTTGGCCAGTGACCTGGTTGCGGGCGACGCCGGTACGGGGCGCAGCGAGCCCACCGGCTCGGGGGTGGGCGCACCCGTAGGCGCGCTATCACCATCGCCGGAGCCGTTTGCGGTTTTCTCAGCGCTCAAAGCTTCCTGCGGACCTGCGTCGGTTTCCAACTCTGTTGATCCAGCCGATTCGTGACCGTTCGTCTCGTATGTGAGCAGGACCCGCCCTACCTCGAGCACATCGCCAACCGCTACTTCGATGTCGACGATGCGACCGGTGAACGGGGCGGGAATCTCGGTGACTGCCTTGTCGGTCTCCACCTCGAATAGCAGGTCGTCCTCGGTTACCTCATCGCCAGGGCTGACTGCGATCTCAACGATCTCAGCCTCGTGGATGCCTTCACCCGGATCAGGTAGCAGTAGTTGTTGCGTCATTGCATCCTCTCAAACCTCGAGCACGCGACGGGCGGCGCCGACGATGCGCTCACGATCGGGGATGTAGAACATCTCACGGGCGAAGTACGGCACCTGCACGTCGTATCCGGTCACAGTCTCAATCGGCGCTTCGAGGTACCAAAAAACATCCTCGACGAGACGACGGACGATCTCGGCGTGCGGCCCATAACTTCGGTGCGCCTCGGTGACCACGACTGCACGCCCTGTCTTCTCCACCGATTCAACGAGGGTGTCGGCGTCGAGCGGTGCGATCGTCAACAGGTCGATGACCTCGACCGACGCACCATCGCCGGATTCGAGCTCCTCGACGGCTTCCAGCACCGGGCGCAGCATGGCTCCGTAGGTGATGATGGTGAGGTCTTCGCCCTCCCTGGTACGTTGCGCCAAGCCGATGTCCATGGTCTCGACGTCATCGGGAACCTCCTCACGGAAGGATCGATAGGAGCGCTTCGGTTCGAGGAAGACGACAGGGTCAGGGTCACGTATCGCCGACACCAGCAGGGCGCGAGCGTTGCGCGGACCGGAAGGAATCACGGTCTTGAGCCCGGGTATCTGCGCATAGATGATCTCCTCGCTCTCGGAGTGGTGTTCGAGAGCGCGGACGCCGCCTCCGTATGGCATTCTGATGACCATCGGGACCGGGAAGCGACCCTGGGAGCGCCAGCGCATCCGGGCGACGTGGCTCTCGATCTGAGCGAAGGCAAAGTAGCTGAACCCTGAGAACTGCAGCTCGCAAACCGGCCGGAGACCGGCGATGGCCATGCCAAGCGATGAACCGACGATCACCGACTCTGCGAGTGGGGTGTCGATCACCCGGTCTTCACCGAACTGGCCGAGCAGTCCGTCGGTGACCCTGAAGATCCCCCCGTCCTGACCGATGTCCTCACCGAGGACGACGACGCTCTTGTCTGCGTCCATCTCCTGGCTGAGAGCAAGATTGATGGCTTGCACCATGGTGCGCTCGGTCATATTCGTCCCCCTTCGCCCGCTGCCCGGCGTTGCCGGAGCAGATACGGCGGCATCTCTTCATATAGGTGGTCGAAGATGTTGAGGTCCTCGTCGTCGAGTTGTTCCATGCGGGCTGCGGCTTCCTGCCACGCTTCATCGATCTCGCCATCGATCGATTCTTCGAGGTTTGCGATCGTCTCATCGTCAATGAGCCCGCGGGTGCGCAGGTAGCGTTGGAACCGCGGCAGTGGATCACGGGCGATCCACACATCTTCTTCTTCCTCGGAGCGGTACTTGGTGGGGTCGTCCGCGGTGGTGTGGACCGACAACCGGTACGTGCACAGCTCGAGCAGGGTTGGGCCGTCTCCATTGCGAGCCCGGGACACGGCTTCGCTGGCGGCGGCATAGACGCCAAGGACATCGTTGCCGTCTACCTGGATGCCGGGGAATCCGTAGGCGAGCGCTTTCTGTGCGATCGACTTGGATGCAGTCTGCTCCTCTCTGGGGAGAGAGATCGCCCACTGATTGTTCTGACACGCAAAGACGACCGGCAGATTGAACACTCCGGCGAAGTTCATTGCTTCGTGAAAGTCTCCCTCTGAGGTAGCGCCGTCTCCGAAAAACACCATGACTACCGAGTCTTCTCCCTTGAGTCGGGAGGCGTAGGCAATCCCAACCGCGTGGGTCAACTGGGAGGCAACGGGCACGGCGTTGGGTAGGTTGCGAGTGCCATCGGGGATGACAACCCCTTCGTTGTAGCCGGCATCGAAGATTGCGAGATCGGCAAGCGACACACCTCTCCAGATGAACGCGCCAACCTCACGGAAGGAGGGCACCATCCAGTCGGACTCGCGCAGAGCGGCTACGGCACCAATCTGAGCGGCCTCCTGGCCCTTGATCGGGGCGAACGTGCCAATCCGCCCGGAGCGCTGCCACTTGAGTCTGCGGTCGTCGTGGCGACGAGCCTCCAGCATCACCCGGTGGAGGCGGAGCAGGAACTCGTCGTCGAGCCCGGGATCGAGTTCTTCGTCAAGGTTGCCATTCTCATCGAGGACGACGAGGTGCTCGATAGATGGGCCGATTTCTATGACGCTTCTTGGAATCGGAATCCCTTGCCTTCCGACCGCTGGGTCTTGAGGTTTATGTGCTCTTGTAGGCCTACCCGGCCAGGTTGCTCCTCAAACCCGGTGCCATCCGCGTTTACGATCCGGCGCCTTCGGGTACGCGTGCAAGCGAGGAGTTGATCACAATGACCGCACCCCATGCACACACGACACCACAGCCGCCCCGCCACAAGGGTGATCCGATCACAACGCTCGACGAGGTGAGGGACAAGTACAACGTCGTGGCCGCGGTCCCCGACCTCGGCGCCGCACGTGAGCTGATAACTGATCTCGAGGCCGCCGACATCGATCCGTCCCGGGTCTCGTTGCTTGGCGCCTGGCCACAGCAAGACACGCCCCCGCCTCGACACCTGCTCATTCGCGACAATGCCAGGGCCGCCGGTATCGGTGCAATCGCCGGAATGGCCGCGATCTCGATGTTTGCTCCCGGGTGGCGGCGGCGCGTCACCCTCATGGGTGGCCTCCTCACCGGCGTCGCCACCGCATTGATCGCTGCTATCGCCGCTCCCGGCTCGTCCCGGGCCTGGCGCCAGACGTTGGTCGCAGATGGTGACGGCACGGTTGCGGTCGGCGTTCACTCGAAAAATCCTCTCGAGGTTGTCTCCGGCGAGAAGGTCATGCGTGAACACGATCCAATGGCAGTCAACCGCTTCTAGAGAGCGCTGTCGCGGCGACGAGGCGTTGCGATCAGTGCCTGTTACAGAGCCGCTGCTCAGCTACGCGGCGATGACTGGCAGCCACACGGTGAATCGAGCGCCGTGACCTGGTTCGTTGCAGGCCTCGACGGCGCCACCGTGCTCTGCAACGATCGCAGAGACGATGGCAAGACCCAGACCGCTGCCACCGCTTTTGCGGGCACGTGAGGTATCCACCCGGTAGAAGCGATCGAAGACCTTGCCGATCGCGTCCTCCGGCAGGCCAGGACCGTCGTCGATGACATCTATCACTGCCGAGCCATCCTGCTCACGCATCCGAACCACCACCGGGGTGCCCGCAGGAGTGTGCACTCGGGCATTGGCGAGCAGGTTCGTGAACACCTGAGCCAGCTGATGCTCGTCGCCGAGAACCCGCGCCGTATCGAGACTGCCTTCCACCGTGATCTCCCGATCCGGATCGATCGCACCGCTGTCGGTAACAGCGTCGTGGACAACGTGGCTGATGTTCACCGGGCGTGGCTCCATGACCTGGCCGCGATCGAGCCGTGCCAGGAGCAGGAGGTCGCTGACGAGGCGACGCATGCGAGCAGCATCCGAGCCGACCCGCCGCATGGCGTTGTCGAGCGCTTCCTGTTCCTCGAGCGCACCCTTGCGGTACAGCTCGGCGTAGCCCTGGATGGCGGCAATCGGTGTTCGTAGCTCGTGAGACGCATCAGCGACAAAGGTCTTGAGCCGATCCTGCGCCTCCGCCTCATGAGCAAAGGCATCCTCGATCTGACCCATCATCTCATTGAGCGCGGTGCCCAATTGACCCAACTCGGTGGCCGGCTTGGCCTCGGGGACACGTCTGGACAGGTCGCCGCCGCCGATAGCCGTCGCCGTTGCCACCATGGCGTCGACCGGCTGCAGCCCCCTGCGGACCAGCCACCAGGTGGCGGTCGCCCCGATCAGGGCCACCCCGGCACCGGCGAGCAGCAGCATGAAGAGCATCCGGTTCACCGCAGCATCGACCTCGGTCAGCGGCGCCGCCCACACGTCGATACGGCCCGTCGGCTGCTGCTCATAGAACGCCCGATAGTGCATCGATCCATCGATCGATGGCACGGTCACTATCTCCCGGGCCAATGCGTCTTCGAAGAGATCGCTGATGTCCGGCAGCGGATCGGGGGCGTCCCGGAAACCTGAGGGATCCTCGAAGACCATGTCGTGTGCCTCGTCGAGAACGATATGAGCTGCTTGCCGTTGTGAGGGATCACCACCACGGTCGGGAATGCCGATCGGTAGCGCACGATTGGGCTCGATCCTGATCTGGATGCCTCGCAGCGTATCGTCAAGCTGGTTGGTGAGCACGGCCCGGCTCGACTGGACTACGACTCCACCGACGGCGGCGATGACCGCAACGAGAAGAATGGTGAAGGTGACGACGAGTTGGGTGCGAAGCCTCATCGGTCGAGCCTACGGGTGACGCAACATGTAGCCGACGCCACGTACCGTCCGCAACCATTCGGCTACTTCCGGCCCGAGCTTCTTCCTGAGATAACTCACGTAGGTCTCGACCACAGCGGCGTTGCCGCCGAAATCGTACTCCCACACGTAGTCGAGGATCTGCAGCTTGGAAAGAGCCCGACCCTGGTTGAACATCAAGTACCGCAGCAGACGAAACTCGGTAGGCGACAGCTCGACCTCCTCCTCTGCGACGAATACCTGGTGCGCGTCCTCGTCCAGAACGAGATCACCACAGGTGAGACGGTTGGGAGTAGCGCCGTTGCCACGCACCCGGCGCAGAATGGCCTCGATCCGCAGTGAAAGCTCCTCGAGGCTGAACGGCTTGGTCAAGTAGTCGTCACCACCATGGGAGAAGCCCATACGGAGATCCTCAGGCCCATCGCGCGCCGTCAAGAAGATGACAGGAGAATCGATGCCGTCACGCCGGATGCGCCGGCACACCTCGAAGCCATCCAGGTCGGGCATGTTCACATCGAGCACTATCAGGTCCGGTCGGGATTCCTTGACCGCACGCAACGCATCGAAACCCGATCCTGCACTGGCAACGTCGTAGCCGGTGAAGCGCAATGCCGTTGCCAACATGTCGACAAGAGATTCCTCATCGTCGACAACAAGTACCCGAGCGCGCGGGGTGTTGGTCTTGGGGGTCTCCACACGTACTCCCTGAGTGTCCATTCCGTGGTTCAATGATGTCAACCATAGGTACCCGGCCTTAGCCAAACCTGTGCGAACCCTGGGAGTTTCCTGAGAGCAAAGTGTGATCGAGCTCGCTCACAACAGATTCTCGAGTGGTGGTGCGTATCTCGAGTGGTGGTGCGTATCTCGAGTGGTGGTGCGTATCTCGAGTGGTGGTGCGTATCTCGAGTGGTGGTGCGTATTGTGATCAGCATCGCCCCGTGGTGCGTCCGACGCGTCGTGCTCAGCCGAGACGCTCCTCGTTGAGCCCGGCGGTGAGCTCCCGAACTCGATCGATACGTGCTCTGGCTTCGTCGTCGCGCGACACCGGGTCGAGTGTCGTCCCCTTGCGGGTGTCCCAGCGACGGGCAACCGCATCGGGTGCCTCCCCCGTGATCATGGCCCCGGCCTGAGCGGCTGCACCCAGAGCTACCAGCTCTGTGTTTTCCGGAATCTGTACCGCCCGACCCGTCATCTGCCCGACGACTCTTCGCCATGTCTCTCCCTTGGCACCACCACCGACAAGCACCACCGGGGCGTCCTCGGCAATGCCCGAGCTCCGGCTGTCGATCACGTCCAGCGCATCGAGCAAGCCGACAACGGCACCCCGATAGGCAGCGAGCAGGATCTCACGCGGCTCGGTTGTGTGTCGGAGCCCGACGATGGTTGCCGCGGCGTTCGGCAGATTGGGGGTGCGCTCGCCGTCGAAATACGGGAGTACCACGACCCCGGTCTCGCTGGCCACATCCTCGCGGTCGAGACCGAGCCACGCCGCAAGCCGGTCCACGGCCACAGTGCAATTGAGGGTCGCCGCCAGCGGCAGGAACCTGCCGGTGGCATCGGCAAACCCGGCAACCGTCCCGGTCGGGTCGATGATCCGGGACTCTGAGACCATGAACGCGGTACCCGAGGTGCCGAGGCTGATCACCGGAACTCCGGACTCCAGCCCGAGACCGACCGCAGCGCCGGCGTTGTCTCCGGTGCCCGGCCCCACCGGTATCCCCTCCGGGATGCCGAGGAAGACTGCGGCCTCACGTGTCACGGTCCCGGCGCGCTCATTTGGCCCGAGCACCTTGGGGAGCAGCGCGGGGTCGAGCTGCACGAGCTCGTGCTCGAGGATGGCGGGCGCATACTCGCCCGTCTCGGTGGACCACCAGGCGGTGCCTGATGAGTCGCCGCGATCGGATGCACCGACCCCGGAAAGGCGCTCGGTCACGAAGTCGTGAGGCAGCCGGATCGCAGCAGTTGCTGCGGCAATTTCCGGCTCCATCCTGCGGAGCCACGCCCACTTCGTTGCCGTGAAGGAGGCAACCGGAACCAGTCCAATGTGGTTCGCCCACCAATCGGGACCACCGAGAGCTTCGGTCAGCGCGGCAGCATCCGGCGCAGACTCGGTGTCGTTCCAGAGCTTGGCGGCTCGCAGCGGGCGGCCGGCTGCGTCGAGCACCACCATGCCGTGCTGCTGACCGGCGACCGATATCGCTCCGATCTCAGCGCCCATACCTGCCATGGCGATGGCGTCACGCAATGCGGTCCACCAGCCCTCAGGATCGGACTCACGCGCCCCACCGATGCCAAACACCTCGTGGGAAGCTCGCCCGATGGCGACTTGCTCGCCAGACTCGAGATCGACGACCAAAACCTTGGTGGACTGGGTAGAGCAATCGATTCCAGCAACGAGCGTCACGGCAACTCCTTAGTGCTCTTTGACATTGATCCATTCCGAGCCTACAGATCAGGGTGGGACCGTCCCAGCCCACGTTGTAACCCGCCGACCGACTCGAATCGGTCCCGGTATCGATGGTGATCAGAATCGGCGCAGCACCATGACGGCGGCGTCATCCGAGTTGTTGTGTCGAGCCGCCTCGGCAGAGATCCTGTCCGCCAACTCCTGGGCCGACGAGAACGGTCTACTCGCCAGATCCATGAGTCGTTGCAGACCTATCGCCACCGACTCACCACGCTCTTCGATCACACCGTCGGTGTATAGCAGGAGCGTGTCTCCGTGATCCATGGAGAAGTCGGTCGGGATGCGCTTCCCCGCAGTCACCCCGACCGGCGTCCCCGGGGCGTGGATAGGGTCGACGTATACCGAAGTGATCAGCAGAGGGGGAAGGTGACCCGCCGAGCTCAAGGTGATCCCACCCCCAGCCGGCTCGAGCAAGCCGTACGCAACGGTGGCCACGAACTGATCCCCGGTGTCGGTGGCATATTCGTCGAGCTTGCCGAGAACATCGACCGGATCGAGCCCGGAGTGGGCGAGACCGGCCAGCGCGTGCCGGAGCCTCACCATGGCCAGAGCCGAGTCGAGACCGTGGCCTACAACATCCCCCATGACGAAAGCGACACAGCCGTCGCGAAGCTCGATGACGTCGTACCAGTCTCCACCGATCCCAAGGCCCGTCGAGCCGACCGCATAGCTAGTCGCCACCTCGTAGCCTTCCGGTTGGTGCAAGTCGCGTGGGGTCAGCCCGCGCTGCAACCGGGCAGCGACGTCTCGCTCGAACTCATAGCCGTGCCGCAGTTCCTCGAGCCGCACCCGGTCCTCGGTGACATCGTCGACAACGGCGGCAACACCAACAACATCACCGTCGACCTCAACCGGGAGGTAAGCGACTTCGAAGATCACCGAACCGCTCCCGTCCGGGCCGCGGCCGGCTACTTCGATTTTGCCGGAAGCCTCACCGGTTCTGATCACTTTGCGCAACAAGGGCTCAACGGCGTCTGCCATGTGGGGCGTCATCTCCCGTAACGTCCGGCCGAGATGATCCGAGACCGGCTGCCGGTGGATGGCGGCGAGACGGTCGTTGACATGTTGATAGCGCAAATCAGTGTCGAGGAACGCCAATCCAATCGCCGCTTGATCGAGGAGCGCATCCATGATGGGGACCAGTTCACGAACCCGGCGAGTGGCCCAGGCCCGAACCAGTGCGGCCCGGCACAACCCGACAACAGCTCCGATGTCCGCTGCGGCAGGGGCACGCTCACCCCAGGCCAGCACCACAACTGCCACACGGCGCGACTCCAGTGCGATCGGGTGAACCTCAGCCGACCCGACGCCTCCGGTTTCGCACACATCGAGGTCGAGTCGTGCGGGTGCCCCATCGTCGACCGCTTTCCACATCGCGTCCAGCAGCACCGGACAGTCAGCAAGAACTGTCTTCAGATCGCGATGGGCTTCCTTGATCACCGAATGCGCACCATCGGCGCCCTGGCGCACCACCAGAACGCCGCACACAAGCGCATCAAGCGCTCTCCTCGCCGCTGATGCGGTCGCCGCGGCGACTTCGTCAACTGAGGTTGCTGTGGCCAGATCGATGGCCAGCGCACGAAGCGACTCGTAGCGCACCTTTAGGTGTGAAGACACTTGCCCAGTTATCGCATTCCCTATCTCTGCAACCACCGACATCGCCAATCATATCTGCACGACTCCACTTCTGCTTCGAACTCGCCCCGGGCACGGTCGCGCCGCGCCGATCGGGCTGAGGCCAGTGCTTCTATACTCGGCGGGCGCATTACGCAAGGGCGCCCGCCCTCCAAGCGGCGTGCCCATGGAGTCCTTGGTCGCCGACTGGAGTCTCAGCCACATGCCAGAACAGCTGCCAATCGACATTGGTGTAGACACGCACGGTATCTGGACGAGAGTCTCCGTCAGCGGGGATCTCGACATGGCCACAGCACCCCACCTCCTTGAATCCAGTGCCGGAGTCGACAGCAATCTGGCCATAGACCTCGCCGGCGTCCGATTCATCGACTCGAGCGGCTTGCGTGCCCTATTCCAGCTCAACCAGAAGGCCGCACCTGTTGCTCTGGTCTCCCCTAGTGCGGTGGTACAACGGCTGTTGAGCCTTACAGACATGGACCAGGTATTCGTCGTTGTCGACGATCTTTCGGCGCTCTCCGGTTCGGCGTGACCGGAGCAGGAGAGCACACCGCTCAATTCGAGCTCCCAGCTGCCAGCGCGGCACGGGCCGCCCGGCGCGCCCTCAGAGACATGGTTGGGGATCTGCGCGCCAGGGACCGCTCAGACCTGATGGTTCTCGTCAACGAGCTAGTAATGGCGGTGGCCATCGACGCCAACGCTCCGGTGACTCTCGAGGTGGTGCGCAACGGCACCGGGATCCGCGTTACCGCCAGCAGCGAAAGCATCGCTGAGTCGCTCGACCCTCTCGCCGAGACGCTGTTGGAGACATTGGCATCCACCTGGTTCGTCGAGCCCGGCCGAGCGTTGTTCACTCTCGATCACCCCTACACATTCACCGCAGGCACGGGGGAATCAGATCTATTCGACAGGGCGTCGTCGGGGGATACTGCGGCACGCGCCGAACTGATCGGTCGCTACGAGTCGTTTGCCTACTCCCTGTCCCGCAGATTCGCCGGGCCGACTCTGAAGCGGGAAGAGCTGGGACAGGTGGCCGTGGTGGGTCTGATCAAGGCGATCGACCGCTTCGACCCCAACCGGGGAGTCCGGTTCACGACCTTTGCGGCCCGCACGATCAACGGTGAGCTGAAGCGCTACCTGCGTGACTCGGGCTGGTCAGTGCGGGTTCCTCGCAGCTTGCAGGAGCTCGGTCTCGAAGCCAAACTCGCCGCAGAGCAGCTGGTGCAATCTGAGGGGCGCGAGCCCACTCTCGACGAACTCGCCAAGCGTATCGACGCCGACCCGACTGAGGTAGGCCATGCCCTCCTGGCACGCAAATCCTTCTCTGCCGCGTCACTGGATGCGCCCCGTGGCGACAGCGATGCACCTGTGCTGCGGGACGCCTTGCCGTCGCACGACACTCGTCTCGACATGGCGCCAGAATGGTCGGATCTGTCGTCGGTCATGGATCGGCTACCAGAGCGGGAGCAGAGGATTCTCTATCTGCGGTTCTTCGAGGACCTCAGCCAATCTGAGATAGCGAAGCGAGTTGGGATCTCGCAGATGCACGTGTCGCGGCTTCTGGCACGATCGGTTGAGTCGCTCCGGAAGTGGATGAGGGGATCCGACTAGCCACTACTCGGTGGCAATCTCGAACCAGACCACCGTCTGACCGTCTCCTTCGATGCCCCACTTGCTGGAGAGTTGATCGACCAGATAGAGACCCATTCCCGAACCCGGGCGTCTCGGCGCTGATGTAGGGTCATCAAATCCCGACCCGGGATCTTCCACCGCCACGCGGACCGAGTCGGAGGATTTCGTGATACGGACCCGGATCATCTCAGCTTCATCCGGCCCGTGTTTCACGGCGTTGGTCGCTAGCTCGCTTACCAGAAGTACGACATCCTCAACGCGCCCCTCGGGAACAATCCCTGCCTCTCGTACGAACCGACGCGCCGCAGCGGCCGCAGCAACGTCCGCCGGGAATTTCGTCTCGCTCACTTGCATAGGTACCTCAGCCAGGCCGAACCTAGCTGCCGATCCGGCTTCACCCTGGCTCGCACTTACAGCTCTAGTCGTCGATACCCTTCGAGACGGAACCTGAAACCAACTTCTGCAACAAATGTTCCTGGGCCGGCTGTTCCTGGGTTTGGCGTACCACCGCGCCGGGTATGACAAGAGCGCCCGGTGCGAGACAACCCGGCAATGATGGTGATGGCCGACCGTGATGGCCTCATGGGCATGTCGCCCCGGCCCTCCGACCTCCAGGGAGCGTGGCAAAGACAATGGCTGAAGAGACTCAACTGATGGTATGGATCGATCAAGATCTGTGCACCGGAGACGGCATCTGCGAAGAAATCTGCCCCGACGTATTCACCGGGCGAGATGACGGCCTGTGGGTAGTCAAGGAAGAGTCCAGCATTTTCGGCGAGACAATCATCTTCGACGGAGCCGACGGAGACGGGCATGGGCCCGACGGCGCCAGAGGTGTCGCCAGGATCCCTGATGATCAGGTCGAAGTCGCCGTTGAGGCAGCTGAGGAATGCCCGGGTGAGTGCATCATGATCGAACCGTTCGACGAGGCGATGATGGCCGCCCGCCTCTGAGGCTGGCGCGTGCCCAATTCAGCCGTCACCCGTTTCTACTCTCTCGCAGTCGATGACGCCGAAGATGATGGGTGCCCGGATCTGCCCGACGGCGAGTGCCGCGAGGTCCCCGAGAACGCCGCAAGGCTCATCGGTTCCTTCACATTGACCAAACTCGGCGATCGTGTTGTCGACCCAAAGACCACCCTTCCGTGGCTGATGCACGCGGTCGGTGCGCCGTCGTTTGGAATCAACCTGTTGGTTCCCATCCGCGAAGCCGGGTCGCTGCTACCTCAGGCGTTGCTGGTCCCCTGGGTGCGGCGGTTCGCGCTGCGGAAGTATGTCTGGATCATCGGCAGCATCGGGCAAGCGCTTGCCGTGTTGGCCATTGCAGCGAGCGCAACCCTGTGGTCTGGCACGGTTGCAGCCGCAGCGATGCTGTTCTGGCTTGCCATGTTTGCCATATCGAGGTCACTTTCTTCCATATCCGCCAAGGACGTGATTGGCAAGACGATTCCCAAAGGGCAACGTGGATCGATCACCGGCATCGCAGCCTCGATATCCGGGGTGATTGCCATCGCGGCCGGTGGAGCAATCGCTCTTCTCGGTGGCAACACCGAGTCAACATTGCTGGCGGCCATCGTCGCAGGGGCCGCCGCTCTCTGGGTGGCCGCCGGTCGGGTGTTTGCGTCGATTGGGGAGCATCAATCGAGCCATGACGACACGACCGGGGCCGAACCAATCGTCTCGATGCTCAGACGCGACCGGCAGTTCCGGAGGTTCATCGAGGCGAGATCGCTGCTCCTGGTCACTGCGCTCAGCCCTCCCCTCGTCATCGCGATGGCCGCCTCGGCATCCGCGACTCTGGGCGGCCTCGGCCCGTTTGTAATTGCCGCGGGGACTGCGTCGTTCATCGGCTCACCGGTGTGGGGCCGACTCAGCGATCACTCCAGTCGCTCCGTGATGGCGGCCGCGGCACTATGTGGAGGGGTGATCGTCTTTGTGTTCCTGCTTGCCCGCCAGCTCGTCGGCGACCCGCTCTGGCTGACGGTCACCACCTACTTCCTGCTGGCGGTGGCCCACGCGGGCGCACGGATGGGGAGAAAGACATACGTCGTAGACATGGGCACAGGCGACCAGCGCACCAACTATGTAGCTGCGTCCAACACAGTCATCGGCGTTGTGCTTCTTGGCACGGGTGCGGTCTCGACTCTGACCGGCGTCGTGGGTAACCAGTGGACCCTGGGCGGCCTTGCATTGGCGGGCGTCGCTGGAGCGTTTGCCGCCAGGGGCTTGCCCGACGTAGAGAGGGCCTGATCGGCTACCAGGACTGCGGTGCGTCGCTGGCGGGGAATGACTCTTCACCCCACTCTTCGACAACCGAGCCCCCGTCCTCGGTCCTTTGCTCATGCTTTGGCGCGAACTCACCGGGGACCTCGCGTCCACGACGCGTGAAAATCAGAACTGCGACCACTGCGACGATTGCGGCGATGACGATTGCGGATACGGCCTTCATGATGTTGGCCCCTCTGTTGCTCGACTCGCGCAGAAGTACCCGCTCTGGCTCCTTTCCAAACCTGGTGTGATCCGGTCCGGGTTTGCACCGCGGCGCAAACGGGTAGGTCTTAGGCGTGGAACGAGAAAGGAGATCTATGGAACTCAATGAGAACGCACGTGTCTATACCGCCCGAAATGACGACCTGGGCAAGATCGATCGCATCATCATCGATCCGGTGGCAGACAAGGTCACACAATTGGTGGTACGCAAGGGCATCTTTCTGCCTGAGGAGAAGATCGTCCCGGTCTCCGACATCGCCACAGCCACCAAGGAGCGCGTCGAACTCAAGGACAGCGCCAGACCCGATGAGTACCAGCCATTTGAAGAGAGCCGATATGTGGCGGTCAACCCATCCGGCACCACAGACGTTTCGGGTACACCGGCCCCGAACCCGACCATTCCGTCGCTCGCGTGGTACGGGCCCTATGGGGCTCCACTGCCCCCTGAATTGCCATACACGAGGACCGTGACGGCTCGAAACATCCCGGAGCGTGCGGTGGCTCTGGAGCCGGAGTCGCCTGTCTTTTCGAAGGATCGTGACCAGATCGGGACGATCAGCGAGGTCATCACGAATGAAGAAGGCCGGGCGACGCACCTCGTCATCAACTACGACATGCCCGCGCCGGAACGCGCGGTACCGATCACCTTTGTACAACGCATCGGCGACGACGGCGTCCACCTGAGTGTGGATCCAGGCACGGTGGGCGCGCTGCCGCTGTTCGACAGAGACAGGTATGCGCGGGACAACAACAGCCAGTCCGGCAGCAACGGATCGGACGACCGTGCGACCAACTTCGGCGACGTCCACGGGCTGCAGCGGGTACTCGGCGATCTAGTTGATCTCACTCTCCAGATCCAGCATTTGCGCTGGAACGTCGATGACGATGCCGAGACACTCCGCGAGCAACTAGACGACTTCGACGCGCTCGTCAGAGCAGGTAGTGACGCAATTGCGGCGCGGATGCGTACTCTCGGGGTCGCTCCCGATGGTCGCCTCAACACTGTCTATCAGGACTTGAACTATGAACCACTGGATCCGGGTCCGTACGACAAGCCCGCTGCTATCAAGGCATTCACCTCCCGGCTTGCCCAGATGGCGAAGCGAATGCGTCAGATGATCGATGCCGCCGACAACACCGACCCCGACTCGGCAGTCGTGCTCCGATCGCTCTCCGACGAATTGCTCGCATGGACCAACAGCTTCGAGGTAAGGGTGTGATCCACGAAGCGCCGAATGCCGGCGTCGTAGTCGTGCCCTGACGTCTTCTTGACCAACCCCTTAGGGAGGGGTGGACGGTACCACCGCCACCCCTCCCTTTCGTTCGTCTAAACCACCTTCACATCCCTTAAACACTCGTTTAATATATTGAACATGCGTTTAACCGATGACCGCACCACTACTGCCCGGATCCGGGACGCCGCCATACAGTGCTTTGCCGAAGACGGTGTGGCTGCGACCAGCATCCGAGCGATCGCAACCAGGGCGGAGGTATCGCCCGGGCTCGTCATCCACTACTTCGGCTCGAAAGAGGACCTTCGAACTGCCTGTGACGAGTACGTCGTTGCAGCCATTCGCGAAATGAAGAGCGAAGCGATGGAGACTGGTGCCGGCTTCGATCCGCTGGAAGCCTGGCGTCGCCAGGCCGGGGGGCCGCCAATCACGAGATACCTGGCAAAGACCCTCGGCGACGGATCACCGCATGTGGCGGCGATCGTCGACGAGATGGCGGCGGATGCCGCGGCGTACATGGAGATTGGCGTGACCACCGGCATGATCACGCCGAGCCAATACCCCAAGCAGCGAGCGGCAATCCTGACCATATGGGCGCTCGGGGCACTGGTCCTTCACGAACATCTCGAACGGCTGATCGGTGTCGACATCACCAGGGATCTATCCGACGACCCAAAGGCGGCCGGCAACTACGTCGGTGCCGCGGTAGAGCTCGCAACAGGCTTCATCACCGACACGACGCGCAAAATGATGGCATCGGCATTCGTCGACGCCCAGGAGCAAACTGAGAAGGAAGACATATGAGCGACCAAGCCGCGATCCTGACCGACAAATTGACCAAGCACTACGGCAGCTTCCCCGCTCTTGTCGACCTCGATCTGGAGGTCCGCCCCGGCGAGATCTTCGGCTTCCTCGGACCCAACGGTGCAGGCAAGACGACCACCATCCGCACGATCCTCGATGAGATCCGGCCGACCTCCGGCAAGGCGACCATCCTGGGTATGGACACCCACACCGCTTCGGTCGAGATCCGCCACCACATCGGCTACGTGCCCGGTGACCTGGCGATGTACCCGAACCTCACAGGGCGCGACACCATCACCTACTTCGCCAACTTGCGGGGTGGTGTCGACTGGGGTTTCGTTGATGAGCTCGCCGATCGCCTCGACGCCGACCTCAGCAAGAAGGTTGGAGACCTCTCCTCGGGCAACCGGCAGAAGGTGGGCCTGATCCAGGCGTTCATGAACAAGCCGGAGCTGCTGATCATGGACGAGCCGAGTTCCGGGCTCGACCCGTTGGTCCAGCGCGAGTTCCAGAAGATGATGCGGGAGGTCACCGCAGATGGCCGCACCGTGTTCCTGTCCAGTCACACCCTGTCCGAGGTACAACGGGTTGCAGACCGGGTCGGCATCATCCGCCGCGGCAAGCTGATCGCGGTCGAGGGCGTAGCCGAACTCAGATCGAAGGCGATTCGCACCGTCACCCTCGTATTCGACGAGCCGGTCGACGGGACGATTTTCAGCTCCGTTCCCGGGGTCCGTGAGGTGAAGATGGACAACCATCACGTCGTTCTGTCGTTCGAGGGCCACATGGCCGAGCTGCTTGCGGTGGCCACCGACGGGCACCGCCTGCTCGACATAAGCACTCAGGAAGCGGATCTCGAAGAGATCTTCCTCACCTACTACGAGGAGGTGCCCGCCTGATGCTCACCTCGGTATTCACCAAGACGATGCGGGACCGCGGGCGTGGTATCGGCATCGCGGTCGTTGCCCTCGGTCTCGGACTGCTGCTGGCGATGTGGGTCTATCGCGGCATCGCCTCGGACATATTCGGAAACCTCCCCGAGGCATTTCGATCGTTGATGAACATCCCGGAGAACGCAGACGCGGCCAGCCTCTCCATCTCCGTGTTCTACGGCATGTACGGTGCGCTCACCCTGGCCGGGCTTGCGATTGCCCTGGGAGCCGCCTCCATCGCAGGCGAGGAGCGCGACGGAACCCTCGGCCTGCTGCTGGGTAATCCCAAGAGCCGCAGCCAGGTGTTGGCGGGCAAGCTAGCCAACATGGTGGCCCTGATCACCCTGGCCACGGTGGCGCTGTGGGCACTCGCCTACATAATCGCCGCACTGCTCGGTGTCTCCCTGAGCGGGCTGCACGTCGCCGCCTACAGCACGCAAATGTGGATCAATACACTGTTCTACGGCATGCTGGCAGCTGCCCTCGGTGCCTGGACGGGAAACAGGAGCATCGCGATCGGCGTGCCGACTGGCTTGATGATCGTCGGCCTCATCCTGGCGGGGGTCTTTCCGCTCATCAACGGTTGGGAGAATGCCACCAGAGCGGTCCCCTGGTACTACTTCAACGGCGCCGAACCGGCATACAACGGATTCAGCCTCGGCCACTTCTCGGTGCTGGCCGTTGGTGCGCTCTTGTTCGGTGCGGTGGGCTTTGTCGGTGTCAACCGACGCGACCTGAAGAGTCAGAGGGTCGGCACCACCATGCTCGACCGACTCCGTGAGCACCCCATGACCCGGAAGATCGCCGATCGTATCGCCGGATCCATCCGGGTGTCCCGTATCTGGACCAAGACGTTCTCGGAGCACCAGGGGCTCTTCATAGTGGTCGCCTATGTGATGTTCCTCATGGGTGCGCTGATGGGACCCCTGTACAGCCTCATGGACAAGGTGCTGCTCCAATACACCGAACAGCTTCCCGACGCCATGTGGGCATTCGTAGGCTCAACTGCAAAGGGCATGAGCACTCCCCAGGATTTCTATGAGGGGGAGATATACGGCCTCATGGCCTGGATGGCCGTGATGGTGATGACCGTGAGCATCGGGTCCCGGGCCCTCGCAGGAGAGGAGTCGGACCGAACCATGGGTTTGCTCCTGGCCAACCCGATCCGGCGCTCGTCCGTTGTCATCGAGAAGACATACACCATGGTCTGCTACGCCTTCCTCGTCGGATTCGCCATCTGGGCCAGCGTTTGGATCGGCTCCCTCCTCGGCGGTCTCGGGCTGAACCCCTTCTATGTTGCGGCGGCAACGACGCTGGCGGTTCTGGTGGGCCTGGTGTTCGGAGGGGTAGCACTGCTGCTCAGCGCAGCCACCGGGCGGGTGAGGGTCGCGATATACGGCACGATCGGGATCACCCTGGCGATGTTCCTCATCAACTCGATCGCCATCCTCAACAACACGGTCGATACCCTGGCCGCGTTCACCCCGTTTGGCCACTACCTGGCCAACTCGCCGCTCAGCAACGGGATGGATTGGGGCAACGCCGCCATTCTCACCGCCACCGCGGCAGTGCTGGTAGCGCTGTCGGTGTATGCATTCGACCGCAGGGATCTGCGCCAGAGCGGATGAACCACTCGAAACCGCGGCCGATCGCTGCTATATGGTGCTAAGTATCGCTATATACGGAGATTGGTTTGGGATTTCGGGGAATCGATCCAGATGGCTTGCACGAGCTCGCAGCTCGAGCGCTCCAGACAACCCACCAGCCGATCCTGGTCACCCGGAACAGCATGGACATCCTCACCAGGCACGGGTTCAGCATCGGGGCCGCATCTCTGGCCGCGGCGTGCAGCCGCGTCGTCGCCTGGGGAGAGGAGGTTGCGTCTCGCCTCACCATGCGGGCCGACCTCATCAGAACAGGCCAGTGCTCGCCGTGGAGCCCCCTGGCGCTGGCCCGGGCCAGATTCGCTGCCGGGGTGTCACTCCGATACGAGTGCTTCGAAGATTGGGTGGCCAGCCGGATGCGTATCGAAAGCACAGTGTCCGAGATCTCGCATTGGCTCGACCAGTCGTTGCGTGATTGGGACGTGACCAACAACGATCTCCACAACATCGTCGATGCATTGCGACTACTCGGAAGTGATGAGATCAACCAGGTGGTGACGGCGCTGACGCCCCACCAGCTGGAGCGCTGGATCGATGAGATGGGCAATCGTATCAACGGCTTCTCACGGGGGGAGAAGCAACAGGTCTTCGCCCTGCTCGCCGCCAACGCAGAGGCCGGAGTGCTTGACGAGATCCACGAGGCGATGCTCGCAAGTGGGTCGGATGAGGATCTCATCGACCTGGGAAGAGCGATCAGCATCCACTCGCCCGACCGGGTGATAGTCGACTTCGTTGCTCTGTCACTGTCACACGAACTGGTGGACACTCCCCGATCAACGCTGGCTCCGCTGCTCGCCACCACCGGTATTGAAGGCAGGGAGCCGGCTGCGGCGGCCGCAACGATCATTGCCGGTAGGGACCGGGTGGTCGAGCTCGCCATCATCGATAGCCTCACATCATTTCATCCGGACGTGGCGGCATCGGACCCGCTGCAATCGCTCGCCGGCATCGTCAGCCGGGGTTGCGACCCGGCCCTGGCGGCGCGGACGTTTGCCACGCTCGCCCGTGCGGCCGCACGACCCGAAGACCTCTACCCGCTGCTTGCGGAGCGTTATCAGGTATCCCTGATACCGGGAACAACCAACGACGACGAAGCCATGGCCATGGTCATCGACGGTGAGCCGACACTGCTGAACGCCGCGGTCACACTGCTCGCTGCCGACACCGACAACGTGATCACACATCTGGCGACGACGATCGACCCGGATGGGAACCTGACCAGCGACTTCCTCCTCAGGCTTGTAAGTCGCAAGCACGTCGGCGACCTCGGGCTGATCGCCGACTCGCTACGCGGTGGCCCGGAAGTGGACCCGGTTCGATTCGGCGAGATCGGGGACATCGAAGGCTATCCCTACAGCCACGCAGCGAATCTCGGCTATCTGGCCGGAGCGCTCTGCAACGCTCTCGACCGCTATGCCGATCGGGCCAGATCGGTCGTCGACGGATGGTCGCTACTTGCCAGCGCCGCCTTCTTCGTCACCGGGTCACTCCTCGAAGTGACCTCGACCGCGGCCGCGGCGGTGGGCAGCATCGCCGAGTACGGTGCCACCGGTTGGATAGGCGGCAAGACTCAGGCCAACATCGACTCCGGGCTGAGCGAGGTCAAGATCGTGGTAGAGCAGGCTCTCCGACCCGACACCGGCATCGGAACCTCGATACCGGGGCAGGCGTGGGAACAGTGGGTCGAACGCCTCTCCCTCATCGAGGCTCCCGGCTAGTCAGTTGGCCAATCCATCGGTCCCTGACAAAAAGTACAGAAAGCACTGCGTGGTGTCGCATAACCGTATAGGCTGTGCCCGATGAAGACCCGGTGCTCTCTTTCCTGGGATTCAGACACGTCGGTGTCTCCATATGGATCGCTGAATGTGCGTGCGGCATTTGCCGACAACGAAGAGAGACACGTTTTCCATACCCGCAATACGGAGGCGTAGACGTGGCCAATTCTGCATCGGCATTCATGGACGAGGTTGCTCGGAGAAGCCCCGGCGAACCGGAGTTCCACCAGGCCGTAACCGAAGTCATCGATTCGATCTACCCGATCCTCGACGACTACCCGGCGATCCGGGAAGCGAAGATCCTCGAACGCATGGTCGAGCCCGAGCGGGCGATCATGTTTCGCGTTCCCTGGGTGGACGACAAAGGGGAGATCCAGGTGAACCGGGGTTTCCGGGTGGAGATGAACAGCGCCATCGGCCCATACAAGGGCGGGCTGCGGTTCCACCCGAGCGTCAACCTCGGGATCCTCAAGTTCCTCGGTTTCGAGCAGGTCTTCAAGAACGCGCTCACCACTCTGCCGATGGGCGGAGGCAAGGGCGGTTCCGATTTTGACCCGAAGGGCAAGAGCGACATGGAAGTGATGCGCTTCTGCCAATCCTTCATGAACGAGCTTTGGCGCCATATCGGTGCCCGCACCGACGTGCCCGCCGGTGACATCGGCGTCGGTGGCCGGGAGATCGGATATCTGTTCGGTCAGTACAAGAAGCTGGCGAACGAATTCGCCGGCGTGCTCACCGGCAAGGGCTATGGATGGGGCGGCAGCTTGATCCGACCCGAAGCGACCGGATACGGTGCCGTGTACTTCGCCGAGGAGATGCTCAGGGTCCAGGAGGACAGCCTGTATCAGAAGACGTGTCTCGTTTCCGGCTCAGGCAACGTCGCCCAGTACGCGGTCGAGAACATCAACCGCATCGGCGGTAAGGCCGTAACCCTCTCCGACTCCGACGGGTTCATCTACGACCCCGACGGCATCGACCAGGAGAAGCTCGCCTGGGCCATGGAGCTGAAGAACGGACGCAGGGGCCGCATCTCCGAGTACGCTGAGCATTTTGGTGTCGACTACTACCCGGGCCAACGCCCCTGGGCCGTAGAGGACGCAGAGTGCGCCTTCCCGTGCGCCACCCAGAACGAGTTGGATCTCGACGACGCCAAAGGCCTCGTTGCCAATGGAGTCAGGTTGGTCGTTGAGGGCGCCAACATGCCGACCGTTCCCGAGGCGGTGAGACTGTTTCAAGACGAGGGAGTCCTCTTCGCCCCCGGCAAGGCTGCAAATGCCGGAGGTGTCGCCACCAGCGGCCTGGAAATGGCGCAGAACGCCGGTCACACGGCCTGGGATCGCAATACGGTCGACAAGAAGCTGCGCAACATCATGGTGGACATCCACAAGAACGTTTATCAGGCAGCGGAGGCCCACGGCACACCAGGCAACTATGTCAACGGCGCCAACATCGCCGGGTTCCTCAAGGTGGCGAACGCGATGCTGGCACAGGGCGTTGTCTGAGCCGGCGGATTTGGGTGCTCTGTAGCCCGCGATAATGCGAAGGCAGTGGAGGCAGGTATGGCTAGAAAGTCGGTTGGATACTTCGAAGGCACGGACTCACTGCTGCTCACCAGCCTGATCTGTGCCGGATACGATACGCTCCCCGTTTCCAACGGGGTAGATCACCATGGAAGGAATGTTCGGCGCATCAACCAGCAGGAGAAGTACGACATCCTGATCGGTTACCCGCACAAGCTGTATGCGCCGGTCGAGTACGACCTTCCTTATCAAGAGGTCTTCCACATCTGCCGGACCTACAGCATCCCGCTTCTACTCGAGGTTCCCAACGAGCTCCAAGACGCGGCGGCACGCCTGATGCCGGACCGCCCAGATGTGGTCGAGCTTCTCGACCCGTCTGAGATCCTCGACCGCGCCCTCGAGTTGCTTGCCTAGCGCCGGAAGTATTCGAGATGACACGCAAATCTGTTGGCTACTTCGAGGGCACTGACTCCCGGCTCCTGACCCGATTGATCATGTCCGGCTTTGACACGCTGCCGCTATCAAACGGATCTGACCACCACGGCAAGTCCGTGACGTTGATTAACAACCAGAACAAGTACGACCTTCTCATCGGCTATCTGCACAAGATCGCGGCCGCGGAGGATGATGCCATCCAAACCCACCACATCTTTCACATCTGCAAGACATACGGCATCCCGCTGTTGCTAGAGGTGCCGGAGCGGCTCCAGGACGCGGCGCGGCGGGTCATCGCCGATGCTCCTCCCATAGTCGAGCTCCTCGACCCCGCAGACACCCTCGACCGCGCCCTCGAGCTTCTCCAATAGCCGTGCTGCCTCTGTCCGGGATCCTCGTGGCCGATTTCTCGCGTGTGCTTGCCGCGCCGCTGGTCACCATGCAGCTCGCCGATCTCGGAGCCGACGTGATCAAGGTCGAGCGGCCCGGGCCAGGAGACGACACAAGGACTTGGGGACCCCCGTGGGCACCGGATGGAACATCGACGTACTACCTGGGGCTCAACCGGGGCAAGCGCTCGGTGATCCTAGATCTCGACGACCAGACAGATCTCGAGCTCGCTCGACGACTCGCACGGCGCGCCGACGTGATCGTTGAGAATTTTCGCACAGGCTTCATGGATGATTTGGGACTCGGCTACGAGAAGATCACCGCCGCCAACCCGGGCGTGGTCTACTGCTCGATCTCGGGATTCGGAACGGAGGGCTCCACGTCCGGATTCCCCGGGTACGACCTGCTCGTGCAAGCAATGAGTGGAATCATGAGCATTACCGGCCCCTCAGCTGAATCCCCCACCAAGATCGGCGCCGCCGTCGCCGACATGGTTGCTGGTCTCTATGCGACAATCGGGGTCATGGCCGCACTCTACGAACGCGCAACGACTGGATACGGCAAACGAGTCGAAGTGTCCCTGTTCGACGCGGCTCTCAACGCCCTGCTCAACCAGGGATCAGCATACTTGAATGCCGGGATCGTTCCGACTGCCCAGGGCAATCGGCACCCGTCGATCGCCCCATATGAGGCATTCCGAGCAGCGGACCGCGAATTCGTCCTTGCCGCTGCCAACGACAAACTCTGGCTGATCACGTGTCGGGTTCTCGGTCGCGACGACCTCGCCTCAGACGTCCGCTTTGTCACCAACGCCAAGCGGCGGGTCAATGTCGCCGCGCTCGTGAACGAACTCAACGCCTCCTTCGCCACCCAGCCCGCCGACTACTGGATCGAGCAGTTGCGTGCAGACGGCGTGCCTGCCGGACCGATCAACCACATCGACGAAGCGTTCGAGTGGGCGACCGCCGCAGGTATCGACGCGAGCGTCACATACGAAGCGACCGGGGCCAGCGTCGTCAGGTCGCCTATCCGGATCGAAGGTAACCCGACCACCTCTCCCATCCCACCACCCGATCTCGACGAACAGGGAGACGCCATCAGGAAATGGCTGTCTCAGGAGAGTCCCTGATCGCCCAGCGCCCGTTCATAGTCGGAACGAGTATTGATGTCGACCGGCGCCATCATGGGGAACGGGATGCCGAGCACATCACCGGCAGCGGACTCGAGGAATCGCCAGACACCGTGCGGTCCCTCGACGTTCGCCGCCTTGCGCAGCGCTTCTGCCGAGAAGAGCAACGGGTGGGCAGGCCCATCGGTGTAGACCGACCACGCTGCCCACGGCTTGTGCTGATGCCATTCGTCCACCAGCCTGTTGATCATCGTGGTGGTGACACCGGGCATGTCGGCGAGGAGCACAACGACGGCGGCACACTCCCCCAGCGCCGTGGCGCCGGTGTGGAACGAGGACATGTTCCCCGACTCGAAGTGCGGGTTGTGAACGGTCTCAGCCCGTCCCCCGGCAACCTCGGCAGCGACTTCATCGGCTCGATGCCCGGTAATGACCACAATGCGGTCTAGATGAGAAGCCTCCGCGGCGGCAACGGTCACGGCAACCACGGTGCGCGCTCCAAGTGGGAGCAGCTGCTTGGGAAGCGACCCATCCATCCGCTCCGAAAGGCCCGCCGCCAGCACCATTCCCCCGACGTCACACATCACATCGCCTTCATGCCAGCACGAGAGCAGACCTGCAGACTGCACCCCGTGATCTCTCCGTTGCGAGCCGAACGATAATCGTGAAGGGTGGCAGCTTCGGTGTCACTACGTGTCCGGGCCATGGAGCCAACTAGTCTATGGGACCGCCCCGGAATACGTCGTCGGCGACGGGCGTCAACCAGGACGCAACACCGTGACATTCGCCGCTTGGGGAAGGAGCATCGATGTTGTTCGGCGACCATCTCGTCGTGTTTCGAGGAGGAGGCGATCTCGCCACGGGGGCGATCTACCGCCTACGGCATGCCGGTTTCCCCGTGCTCGTGCTGGAACTACCGCAACCGCACGCGATCCGACGTAGCGTCGCAGTTGCCACCGCCGTTGTTGACGGAAGGGCTCTGATCGAGGATCTCGATGCCATTCTCATCGACGATATCGACGAGGCGCTCGAGGTCGCTCGCTCTGGCGCCGTTCCCGTGCTCGTCAGCCCGGTGTTGCTCCAGCTCCCCTGGCAACCCTCGGTCGTCATCGATGCCCGTCATGTCAAGGTGAATGTCGATACGACCATCAACGACGCCCCGCTGGTAATCGGTCTCGGCCCCGGCTTCACGGCCGGATTTGATTCTCATGCTGTGATCGAGACCATGCGCGGCCACTTCCTGGGAAGGGTCATCTGGGAGGGCGCGCCAAGCGACAACCCCGCCCAGCTCGACCTGCCGGGCACAAAGCCATCGGAGCGGATCGTGAGGGCACCCACATTCGGCATCCTCAGTTGGAAGGTCGCCATCGGTGATTTCGTCGGCACCGGCGACGTGCTCGGCGACATAAACGGGGTCCCGGTGCGGTCCCGGCTCGGTGGTGTGGTGCGGGGACAACTTCCTGCAGGCTATGAGGTCGAGTGGAATTGGAAGATCGCCGAGGTCGACCCGCACGCCGATACGAGTGCCTGTTTCGAGATCTCCTACGAGGCTCTAGCCGTCGGTGGTGGCGTAGTCGAGGCGGTGCTCACCTGGCTCAACGAGCCCACGTCCCGGTGATTTCCCTCGAGCGGCTCCTCGGGATCGGTGGTCACGAGCTGGTTTCGCTCATCGGGGGTGGTGGCAAGTCAACCCTCCTGTTTGCCCTCGGAGACGAGCTCGCAGGCAGGGGAGCACGGGTCATCCTCACCACAACTACGAAGATGGGCAGGGAACAAGCGCTCACCGCTCCGGTGATTTGCTGGTCGGCGGAGATGGAGTGCGCCACAGATGCGCTTGCCGGTGACGGCCCCGTGATGCTGGTGACCGGGGGCGACGACCACAAGGTCACAGGTCCGTCGCCCGATGTCGTCGACCGGCTGTTCGCCGAATCTGGTGCCGACTATGTCATCGTCGAGGCCGATGGCTCCAGAGGAAGGCCGCTGAAGGCGCCGGCCGCACACGAACCGGTGGTACCGGCGACGACAACGATGGTCGTTATCTTGATGGGCATCGACGCGATCGGCAAGCCACTTGCGGAGGCGACCCATCGCGTCGAGCAGGCCATCGCATTCAGTGGCCTGCTCCCGCACCACGTGCTAACCGTTGCGGACTGTGCCCACATACTCACCCACCCGAACGGGCTGCTGCGGGCATGCCCGGAAGCGGCGAGAGTCGTCATCGGGATAACCAAGGTCGGCCAGACGGAGCAGGCGATTGCCGCCGAGTTGCGTCGGCGGCTACTCGACCACCCGCGTATCTCCGATGTCGTCGTGTTCGGGCGACCCATGCGCCCGTCGTGACAAAAGAGGGCCCCTGCTAGCCGAACGCTCTTCTCAGGAAGGCTGCCATCTGGCCACGAGTGACGTAGCTGGTAGGGCAGAACCGGTCATTCGCAGGTGGATTGCAGCCCCTGGTAATACCGGCGGTTGCCAGTTTCTCGATGCTCGACTCGAAAGCCAAACCGTCATCGTCAACGAAGTCATGAGACCCCTGATCACTGAGACCCAGTGCTCTCACCAGGAAGGCCGCCATCTGGCCACGAGTCACGTAGCGGTTGGGGCAGAACCGGTCATTGGCCGGTGGGTTACAGCCTGCGGTAACCGCGGCAACAGCTAGCTTGTCGATCGCCGCCTCGAAAACCGAACCGTCGTCGTCGACGAAGTAGTCACCGGCACCGGCATCGGCATACCCGAGCGCACGGACCAGGAATGCGGCCATCTGGCCACGAGTCACGTAACTGTCGGGGCAGTACCGGTCATTGGCCGGTGGGTTACAGCCATGAGTGATCCCCGAGCCGGAAAGCCAATCAATGTCCTCCTCGAAGATCAACCCACCCGTATCGATGAAACCCCGGGCTGTTGTGAACGTCGCGGCAGGGCCAATCGTCTGCTGCTCACCGGAATCAAATGCCTCGACCTCGAAGCGGTACGTGGTGTTCGGCAAGAGACCGGCGACGGTTGCGGTGGTGGCCGTCGTGGTCTTCACCGCCGTCCCATCCAGATACACCCGATACCCGGCGACCCCGTAGTCGTCTACAGCCGCGGGCCAGGCCAGGGTGATCTGGTCCTTGCGGATACTCGGCGCCCGCAGCGTCGCGCTCGGCCAGGTAGGCGGATCCGAGATATCGCCAACATCGGAGACGGCGAGACTCAGGGTGCCCGTTGCACCGCTGGAGCCGCTCGCCTGCACCCAGTAGGTATGGCCGGGGAACACGTCGGCGCTGACCCGGGCGCTTGTGTGGCCTGCGATGTCGTCGTTGCAGGCAAGGGCGGTCAACGCATCGACCGTCGCGCCCTCGTACAAACCGAGGATCGTGTCAAAGTCACTCCCTGCAGTGTCGATTGTCATCTCGGTCCTGTAGCCGGGCTCGAGGCGATACCAGACGGTGGCACCGATGTTATCGACGACACCATCGCTCGGATCGAGACATCGCCGTGGCTCCCCCGACTGCATCGTCGCCCGCACCGTCGACGCCGATAAGGAGATCGGAGAGGTCAGCAAAACCGCCTCTTCGAACGGATCATTCTCGGGCCAGGGCAGGTCGAGCCGCGAGAGCGCGTCGGCGACGTCGAGCCTGGCAATCGACCACGAAGCCGCCGGGATCTCCACCGGCGAGTACTTGATGGCGGCGAGGATGTCTTCCACACCAGCGCTTGGCTTTGCCTCCTTGAGGAGCGCCCACGCACCCGCAACATGTGGGGCTGCCATCGACGTGCCGTTGTAGCTGGCCCATCCGCCCGGCACCGACGAGTAGATCATCGACCCGGGGGCGATCACATCGACCATCTCGCCGATGTTGGAGAAGTCCGAGCGCTCATCGGCTTTGGTGCTGCTGGCGACGGTGACCGCGGTCGAGATACACCCCGGTGCGCTGACACCGTCGTTGGCATAGCCGTTGCCTGCGGCGATGACCGTGGCGACACCTGCGCCGAGCAGGTTGTCGATTGCCAGCTTGCGGACGTCCGTGTCACAGGCGGACGGGTAGGTCGTCGTACCACCGATGCTCATGTTCACCGAAGCGATGTTGTACGTGTCGCGCACGGCATAGACATACTCGAGCGCCGCCAGCTGGTCGGCGGTGTAGGCGGCGGCGCCGCCGCCCACATCCGAGAACACCTGGACTGCGACGATATCGGCACCGGGTGCCACTCCGGAAAGACCCGGCGAGTCATAGCCGGCGGCGATCCCGGCCACATGCGTACCGTGCGGGCAATTGACAGTATCGAAGAGACACGGAGCGGCCGATCCAGGCCCGTGGACGCTTGTCTTCTCGCCGGGGCAGTCGCCGCCACTGCTGAAACAGGCCTCACCAACAACCCGGCCCGACAGAAATGCGTGGGTACTGTCGACACCGGTGTCGACGATTGCCACCGACTGTCCTGCACCGTCGTATCCGAGGTCCCACACGTCTGGAGCGTTGATGAGCGGCACCGACTCGCTGAGCACAGCGGTATCGAGCTCATCGAGTTGCACCGTGGCCGCAAGACCCGACGCCCGCAGACTCGCCAGCGCGGCCGGGTCGAGCTCCAGAGCCAGAGCCGGTATGTACCGGTAGCGGTGCAACACCTTGTAGCCGGCTGTTCCGAGTGCGCCGATCACCTGTTGCTGCCTTGCATCGATCGTGTCCGCCTGTGACACACGCTCAACGGTTTCGAGCAACTGCCCGGGTGCCCATCGCATCTGGAGAGTGACGATCACACGCACTGTCCCATCACGCGTTGCGACGCCGGCGAGCTGGTCGAAACTGTCCGCTGCCGCCACATCGAACCGTGTGTCACTGGTCAAGCTCTCACGGCTGATCGCAGACTCTGGCTTGATCACGTCGCCCCCTGGCATCGGCCGGGCAGCGTCAGCCGGCCCAGCCACACCGACCGTGGCCCCGCCCACGATCAGGAGGACGACGCCGACAACCCCGATAGCTCCGCCGCTACGTTGAGAAATCCGACCCAATCCTTCCCTCCTGAACAGACGTGGGAGCATACCGTCGACGGGTACCGCACCTTCTCTACTATGACCGGGTGCGCTTGCTCATCCGCCTTGCCGTCGTGTTCATGGTATCGACCGCTTTCAGCCCTCTGTTGAGCGCGGCGGCGGCACTACCGCCGGGCGGGACCTTCGTCGATGACGACGCATCGCAGCACCAGGGGGCAATCGAAGCCATCTCAGCAGCAGGTATCACCTACGGGTGCAACCCGCCGGACAACGACCGATTCTGCCCGAACGATCCGGTCACGAGAGGGCAGATGGCGGCGTTCCTGGCACGCGCCCTCGACCTTTCGTCGGCGCCGCAGGCGGGTTTCACCGACACCGCCGACTCAGTGTTCTCAACCGATATCGACAGGCTCGCCGCAGCAGGCATCACCTACGGGTGCAACCCGCCGGAGAACGACCGATTCTGCCCGAACGATCCGGTCACGAGAGGGCAGATGGCGGCGTTCCTGGCACGCGCCCTGAAAATCCCGGTCGTCGTCGGTGACACGTTCATCGATATCGATGGCTCGCCGTTCCGGGGAGCCATCGCGGCCATCCACGGCGCCGGGCTCACGACCGGGTGTAATCCCCCGGAGAACGACCGATTCTGCCCGAACGATGCGATTTCCCGGGCGCAGATGGCGACTTTTCTCAGTCGTGCGCTCGATCTCACCCCGATATCGGTCACCCCGAGGCGATACCAGGTAGCGGTGATCGGTCGGGATGGGTGGGGAGCTGCGCCGCCGCGCGGTACATTTGCCCCCAACGAGATCGAGCACATCACGATCCACCACTCCGACACGTCGGGCGGCGTAACAGGGCCGGCACAGTTCCGTTCGTGGCAGCAGTGGCACTTCCACCTTGGTTGGCCCGACATCGCATATCACTTCATCATCGGGCGCGATGGGAAGGTCTATGAAGGTCGGCCGTACACCGCCGTCGGCGATACCGCCACCGAATACGACCCGACCGGCCACCTCCTGATCGTCCTCGAGGGTGACTTCAACATCGAAACACCGACCGATGCTCAGCTCGAGATGTTGGCGGAGATGGTCGCCTGGGGCTCGATGCAGTTCAATGTGGACGTGGCGACGATCCAGGGCCATCGCGATCTCGCCGCGACCAGTTGCCCGGGGGACAACCTCTATGCACGCATCACCGACGGCTCGATCGCAGGGCGGGCAGCAGAGATCCTCGCCGCAGGTGGCATCACCCTCGACGTGCAGCCGTAACGCATCGCCGTTGCATCGTCACGGATCGACCAGATCGCCCGGATCCGGCGGCACGTCGACCGCATATCGCTCCAGCACCCCCAGGGGAACGATGTCGAGCACATTCTCATGGGTGGCGGCAAGGACTACAGGGGAGGCAGCACCGTCGAGGTGAGCGCGCAACCAGTTAGGCGCGGTGACGCACCACCTGTCGCCCGGCTCGAGACCCGGGAAGTGATACTCGGGCATCGGGGTGATCAGATCGTTGCCAATCCGCCTCTGATGCTCGAGAAATTCCCGGCTCACGACGGCGCAGATGGTGTGGCTGCCCCGATCGCCGGGACCGGTGCGACACGATCCGTCCCGAAACCAGCCGGTCAGGGGATCCATGCTGCACTGCTCCAGCTCCCCACCGATGACGTTCTTCTCCATATGGCGATTCAGGCTATCAGCACCCGTGATCGACAGTTCGCCACTGAGCGATAATGGCTGAAATAGGAGGTACACAATGAGCGTCGTCAAGATAAACGCGATCTCGGTTCCCGAGGGTGCCGGGAGCGAGCTGGAGAAGCGGTTCGCCGCCCGTTTGGGCGCGGTTGAGAATATGCCGGGATTCGAGGGTTTCGAGCTCCTGCGCCCCACCAAGGGTGAAGATCGCTACTTCGTATACACCCGCTGGACCACAGAGAAGGACTTTCAGAACTGGCTCAACTCCCAGCAGTTCCAACACGGGCACACCGGCGACGCCAATGCATCGGAGCGACCGCCGGTCAGCTCGGGCTCTGCCCTTCTCGAGTTCGAGGTCGTTGAGCGAGTGTGAGCAACCGCAAGTAGCAGCTACAGCGACTGGATGTAGGCGATGAGGGCGTTGATGTCATCATCGGTGAGCGTATCCCCAAACGTCTGCGGCATGATGTCCGGGCTGAACCCCGCAACGATATCGGCGTTCGGGTCAACAATCGACTGGCGGAGATAGGCAGCGTCGCGCGTCGCGCCGAGCCCCTTCCAGCTAGGCCCGGTGCCATCAACACCGTTCGTCGAGTGGCAGGCAACACAACCGTTGCTGGTCGCAAGCTCCTCGCCCATCGCCACGAGCGGATCGACAACAACGGGTTCACTGTTCACAGGTGCGGTCGTCGGCGAGCTCAAGACCTCGTCGACGGCAGGTATCACTGCGCTGGCCGCACCGATGACAATCAGCGCCACCAAAGCACCCCCGGCCAGACCAAAGATGGCGCCGAACAGTAAGTAAGACCTGTGCGTCTCTTTCTCGGGAGCCGCCTCGACACTGTCTGGGACGCCGTTCTCTGTCATGTGCTCTCCACCGCCGTTGCCGGGACTCAACGCGGCAGAGAATAGTGCTGCTCGATGTGTCGTCCTTCAGACCTCGCACCGCGTCGAAACGATTAGGGTTCGTGTTGCTCAGGCTACGACACGAGGATGTGCCTATGACCGAAAGAGGCAAGCGGGAATCACTCCTTCTCGGCGTGATCGCCGGTGCCATCATCGCCATCGTGATCGTGGTGCCCCTGATTGCCTTGAACCTCTGAGCAGAGGCCCGTCACAGCTCGGCGAGCGGGGCAAACCAGGCGAGTCCACGGGTCCCCCCTCGGATCCCGTGAACTCATTTCTCGGCACTAGCCCTGCCGATTCCGGACAGGCCTGCACTCTTAGCGGTACAGTCACCCACTACGCCTGACCGTTGACCCATCCGCATGGTAAACGCAGATACGTGCATATCAAGTTGATGACACAGAGACCGACACACGGCTGGCCATCAATAGCCAACACGATTCGACGGAGCGGCGCCCAAGCGAGCAGAATCAGCTGCTTATCGAGAACCACTCACCGAGGACCACTCACCGAGAACCAGGAGACGACTTGAGACGCAAAGCAGGCACCAGCCTGGTACGCAACGAGCTCCGCTTGCTACTAACCGCGGCGGATTTGCTGACTGCAGGTACCGAGCGGTTCCATGGCTACGATCTGGCTCGCAACCTCGCGGCAACCGAGCAGTCGGGCTCACTCATGTCACAACCGACGCTCTATCGATCCCTTCGCCGTCTCGAAGAGCGTGGTGCCCTCACGAGCGAGTGGGAGAGCCTGGAAGATGCTTCGGCGAACGGGCGCGAAGGACGCCCCCGCCGCTATTACCGGATCACAAACGCAGGCATCGAACTGGCCGAGGCCGAGTTGCAGATCCACCAGCTTCGCTGGGTGGGAGGCAGGTTGGTGCCGGCGACCAGCTAAGGGGACGAGTCTGATCATGGAAGCACTGGCACAGGGACGGATATCGCTTGCAGTTGGTATTGCGCGGGCGCTCACCCGCGTGCTCTCCTGGGGAATGGAACCACAAAGGCGGGCCCGATTCGTGTCGGAGTGCTACACCGACTGGGAGTTGATGTCCCGAGATTTTGGGCCACACCGTGTACTGGGGCGTGCCATGCGTGGGATACCGACTGCATTGCTCGGACGTATGGACGATCACGACCTGACTGCGGTCCCGACCTCGCTCGTGCTGGTGCTCATCTCCGTAGCCACCGGCGGTATGGGCCTGATGGATCACACCTATCCGGCGGATGTGAGGAGGTGGATCGTGCTCAGTGCCTTGAGCCTTACCGTCGGAAGCATCATATTCATGCGCACCCCGCGGTGCATCGATGTCCGCAGGTTGCGCTGGCCTGTGCTCGCTCTCGCCGTCGGGGTTCTCGGGATAGCCGCCAACATGCCAACGGCGACCGATTGGCCATACGACTACCCCTACATGAATCCCAGGCTCAGTGACGGCCTTACTGTCGGCGGTTTCGTTGCCGTCGCCCTCGGATGTCTCGTCTTCGCATTGGCGTCTACAACAGTTGCGGGGCGGCGCAAAATGGTGCTGGGCGGCGGAGCCATTGCGGTGACCGGCATCGTCGTGTTCGGCACCGGACAGATCGTTTGGGGGGTCGTGGCTGCCCCAGTCGACCTGACCATCACGATCACCGCGATCGGCGCCGGGCTCGGATCATATGCCCTCGCCCACGTACTCCCCCGGCTGCGTCACCTCGAGATGCGGTGACGATGTCGTCAGCCTCCGGACCAGGAGGCAACCAACGCCGGTGGGTGATTGTTTCGTTGGACCGCGTCACGGCTGCTCGACGAGCGTGTCCCAGCACTCCGGGGTCGTGAACACGCCGAGCATCTCAGGTGACGTAGGTACCTGAAGCTCCAGGGTCATCTGCGAATAGGTGACGGTACCGGTCACGGCATCGCTCGCCGCGTCATAGTGCGCAGCCACAGTGCCCGGCTCGTCGAGCTTTACGGGTGTCGTCCCCGCGGTCGACGTCACCGACGCCGACACCGGCACCTCGCCCGCGATCGTCTGGGTCGCCGGATCGTAGCGCAGAACCGAGCCACCCGCCGAGGTGGGCTCCCTGCGGCTATCGCGCACAAAGCCATACGTCTCGATGTCCCCGTTGTCCCTCGTGAGGAAAGCGCTGCCGTACAGGTACATCGGCCCGCCATCGACAGGAAACTGGATCTGTACGACGTTCCACGCATAGAGAGTGTTGTCGACGATCTCTCCCCCGTTTGGCACCTGGTGATCGGTGAAGTTGGAGAACCAGCCTTCACCGGCGACGTAGTCGGCTGGCACTTGCTCGCAGCTCGCAGCCGTCGTAGCCGTCGCCGTGGTCTGCGATCCACCCGTTGTGCCCGGGGCGGTCTGGGTCGTCCCGGCCGCTTCTGTCGAGGTCGTCGTGTCGCCGGCAGCGAGCGTCGTCTCGGCGACGGTGTCCCCACCACTTGCCGCTATCAAGGCGATGACCACAGCCGCGAGGACGACACCAATCCCCACCAAGATCCACCGTTGCATGACGATCTCCTCCCTCTCCGGTGATTCCTCGGGTCGCGAATCTTACCGGAGAGGGTGCGGATGTGGCTGGCTATTCCTGGTAGCCCGGGTGACCGACCTTGGTGCCTTCACCACCCGCCATCGGCAGGTGAGGCATCGATCCCTCGAGGCCCCGCCACAGCGCATACATCTGGGCCGCAGGCTCGAGTGTGAGTATCTGCCCGGCAACGGCTCCCGTCCCCGGCTGCGCCGAGACAAGCGCAAGCGTTTCGTTCTCGAGGGTGGCCTGGAGCGACGGTGCCGAGTATTCGACCTTGCCGTTGATCGCCAGACGATGGGTCTCACCGTCGAAACGGCCTTCGATGACGGAGGTGTCGCCATCGTTTGTGATCCAGAAGGCGTTGTCCTTCTCCGCCTCGAAGTCGGGACGATGCAGGTACAGCCTCGGCTTGTCGCGATACGGGTCGCCCGAAGTGGGGCATGCGGTGACACAGTTGCCGCACTCGTTGCAGAAGTCGGTGAGCACCGCAATCTGGAGCGACTGGTCCACACGGAACGGCCCCATTTCCCCCACTGTCACCCCGCCGTCGCCAACCGCCAGTGCCGGTAGCTGTGCACGGAACGGCGACATCTGATATGTCATCAACGCCATGTTCGGGCACACCCCGACACATAGGCTACAAATCGTGTCGCAGTCGAGACAGCGTGATGCCTCTGCCTGCGCTTCGGCATCGGTGAAGGTATGCAACGTCTCGTCGAAATTGTCTCTCACGTCGAGCGGTGTGTGCCGCACCGGAACCCTGTACTCACGATGCGCCCTGCGGGTCACCATGTCCGAGAGGCTCAGCTCGAGCGGCTTCCAGGTGGCGGGCATCGGCACCGGAATGCCCGAGGCAGCCTCGATGATGGCTGCGGCAACGGCCTTGCCGTCTGCGGCCGCCTTGACGATCGATGCGGGACCGGCGGCAGCCACGTCGCCACCGGCGTATACGCCGGGGATGGTCGTCTGGTGGGTCTTCGGGTCGACGACGATGTAACCACGCGAGGTCAGTTCCGGCTCGTCGTCGCCAAAGAAGTCGAGCAGCGAGTACTGGCTGATCGCCAGAATCAGCGTGTCCAGCTCGATTTCGAACTCCGAGTCCGGCACGTCGAACGGGATCTTCCTGCCGGAAGCATCACGGTCCCCCCGGTACTCGGTCTTGGTGCAGACGAGGCCCTTGAGCTTGCCGTCTTCAACGTGGATCGAACGCGGGTTGGCAAGCTCGACGAACTTGACACCCTCGGCAAGCGACTCGTGGATCTCCTCGCGGTCGGCAGGCATCTGGTCGATGCTCCGCCGGTAGATGAGAGAGGTCTCTGTTGCCCCGACCCGCCATGATGAGCGAACACAGTCCATGGCGGTGTCGCCGGCACCGACAACACCGACGCGCGGACCGACGGGCATAGGATGCCCCTCGCGAACGCTGCGCAGGAACGCCAGAGCATCGATGACACCTTCGGCGTCCTCGCCCTCAAAGCCGAGATGCTTGGGGAGCTGAGCGCCAACCGCGACGAAGGTGTAGTTGTAGCCCTGGTCGCGAAGATCGGTCAGCGTGAAGTCACGGCCTGCCTTCATGTTGTACTTGATCTCGACCCCGAGGTCATCGAGCGCCTGCAGGTCCTGGTCGATCTTCGACTGCGGGATCCGATACTCCGGGATGGCGCCACCGACCATGCCACCCGCATAGGGGTAGGCCTCGAAGATGGTGACGGACAGCCCGGCTTCCCCCAACTCACGACCGGCCGCAATGCCGGCAGGGCCGGCGCCGATGATCGCCACCTTGCCGGGCATCCCCGACGCTTTCGTGACACCGCTCGAGGTCTCGTGCTCCATGATGAAGCGCTTCATCTCACGGATTGCAAGCGGCTCGTCGAGGTGGGTTCGAATACAGGTGGTTTCGCAGAGGTGGTCGCAGACCCGGCCGAGAATGGACCCGAGCGGGTTATCGGCACGCACGATCGACACGGCCTTGTCGAAATCGCCCTCACGGACTGCACGCATGTATGCGGGAACATCCTGATCGATCGGGCATTCATCGACACAGGGTGCCTGGATACAGTCGAATAGGTGCAGCTCGCGTTCGGTCTTGGAGCGATCGGTACGGAACGAGCCCTTCAGATAGCGCCAGTCAGTGCGCACGAAGCTCGCATACTGGCGGAGGTTGACCCGCTTCAGAGCGTTGAGAGTCAGCCTGACCAGATCTGCGGCTCGCTCTTCGTCGAAGCCATGGTCCCGAGCCCACGTCTCGATTGCGGCCAGCGGCGATTGCCCGTCGCTCACCGAGCGCAGCGCCTCACCCAGGGAGACTACCTGGTCTGTGGTCAGGTTCAGCCCGCTCTCGGTGAGGGCGCCGTAGGTGAGGATGCCTGCGAAGTCGGCCATGTTCTCCTGCTGCAGCGCCGTGTTTGCAATGAACTCGGCGAGATTTGCGGCACCGGCCTTGTCGAGAGCGTTGTTCAACTCTTCGATGTACTGCGGAAGACGCAGGTAGCCGCCGGTCTTGAGCAGATCGGAGCAGACCGTGATCGTCTTCATCCCCGCTCGCAACAGATCGGAGACATTGAACGCGTCGGCGCCACCCGCATAGGACAACAGCAGATCACCTTTGAACTCCTCGGAGATCCGCAGCGCCAGGTTGCTGGTGACGGCATGCAGCGCCCGACCCGACAGGTACATCATCTCGTCGGACTCGAACACGGTGCGGTGATTCTCCACCTCGAGCGTGTTGGTCAGCTTGAGCCCGAAAGTGAGCCCGTTGGTCCTGGCGACCCGCCGCAGATTATGGAACATCGGGACCGCATCGACGTACTTGAGGTCGTGGCCAAATGCCTCGTCGGGAACGGGGATGTCGGTAAAGCCGAGGTCGTCGTTGATGATGCCACGCACCCGGTCGGCACCGAGCAGGGTCGGGTTGCACTTCACCGACGTGTGGATCTTCCGCTCATTCAACAGGTAGAGGACTATCTGCTCGATCTCGTCCGGTGGGCATCCGTGCATCGTCGAAAGGGTGATGGTGTCGGACACGGTGTCGGGGATGGCGATGTCCCGGATCTCCGGGTACCTGCGGGCAACGATGTCGACGTACTGCTGCTTGTATGCCGAAGCATCGGCCATGGCGTCGAAGTACCACTGCACGTTCGGCTTCTTGATGCCCTCGAGGTTGTAGCCGACAGACATGTTGAAGATCATCCCGGGAAAGTCACCCGGGAAGCCCAGCTTCTTGTGCAGCGCATGAATCAGCACCCAGGCGCGCAGATACTCGTCGAATGATTCGAAAATCTTGAGCTCCTGCGACCACTCGACGTTGTATCCCTCGTCTTCCAGATCGATGCACGGCTTGTTGACGTCGAGCTCATCCAGGGTCTGGACGGTCTTCAGCTCGAGGAACCGGGCGCCGACGAGCCAGGACACAATGATGTTCTGCGCCATCTGGGTGTGCGGGCCTGCGGCGACACCAAACGGTGTCTCCAGGAGCTTGCCGTACTTCTCAAAACGGAAACGATCGTCTACCGACGGTACGAAGAACGAAGACCGGGGAATACCAAAGATCGAGTCCTTTTCCTCGAGCTCGGTGAACACCCAGTCTGTGAGCTGTTCCATCGTGATGGGATGGAAGCGGTCCGACATCATCACCCTCCTAGAGCTTGGCGTGCAGTCTCTCGGCTTGTTCTCTTGCCTTGGCGCGGACCTCGTCCGCATCTACGCGAGTTGGCTTTCCATCCTTGAAGACGACTTCGCCGTCGACCTTGACCTCGACGGGGTGGACCCCGGGAGTAAACGCCAGGTGCCACGGATCCATCGGGTCGTACGACCAGGTGACCTCGTCATTGCGAGCTTCGGGCACGATGTTCCAGCCCTCTTCGAGCCATGACCACGCCGGGTCGGGCCCGACGGTGACGTCAACGGAACGCTGCATCACGTAGGCGAGACGGAACGACTCGATCATGTTGGCGCCGATCCCGTCGGTCCCCAAAGCAACCGGATTGCTGAACCGGGCGGGGTCTGCGTAGCCAACACCATTGTTGAGGTTCGATCGTGGATTGTGCAGGATCGTCCCCTTCAGGTTGTGATCGGTCGGTAAGTGAACACAGTGGCTGAGCAGCCAATTATCCTCGGTGAGCCCTTCGAGACGTTGCGGAGCATCGACATCGCCGATTCCCTCGCAAACATGGATGTGGACTCCGACACCCAGATCTCTGGCAAGACCGGCAGCGGCCTCGAGCGATTCGTCGGTGCAGGTGAACGCTGCATGGACCCCGACCAGAGCCTTGTTGCCTTCTTTGACGAAGCGCTCATTCTCCGCCAGCCCCCGCCTGGCTCCATCTGCACCGTGCCTGTCGGTGATCCCGTATGCGGTGAGAACACGTACCCCGACCTCTTCGCACGCCTCCTTGATGACCGACAGCGAGCCCTCGATGGCGCTCGGCGTCTCGTTGTGGTCGACGATGGCGGTGGTCCCCGCTTCGAGTGCCTCCAGTGCCCCGAGCCGGGCCGAAGCACGCAGCATGTCGAGGTCGAGCGCCACATCGAGTCGCCACCAAACCTGCTCCAGGATTTCCTGGAAGTTGGTTGCCACCTTCGGGGGCGCAGGCATGCCCCGCGCCAGTTCCGAGTAGAGATGGTGATGGGCACATACGAGACCGGGAGTTGTTGCCGTCATGCGATCCTTCCCTTCAGACTTCAGATTTTCGACTGGATATCAACAGGCTCGTGGACACCCATCGGTACCTGTGTTCGCCACTTCCCGTCTACTTCGTGAAGCGCGGCTGCGACCGCACCCGCGGTCGGTACCAAGCCTATCTCACCGACGCCCTTGATTCCGTAAGGGGATCTCGGTTGCGGAACCTCGACGATAATCGACTCGACATCGGGCATGTCCTTGGCCCGAAGAATGCCCAAGCTGCGCAACGTCTTCTTGATAGGCCGCGCGTCGTCATCAGTGGGAAACTCCTCAGTCAGGGCATATCCCAAACCCATGTGCACGGCACCTTCGATCTGACCCTGCACCAGGGTGGGATTGACAGCTTTGCCAACGTCGTGCGCGGCAAGGACCTTCTCTATCTTGCCGGTTTTCGGGTCAGCGATGACCATCTGCGCAGCATATCCGAATGCGGAATGGACAATCGGATTCTCGACACCGTCCTCGAGCGCATTGGTCCAATCTACGCGGTATTCGCCCTGGTAGTCGATGCCCGGCTGCTGACCGTTCTCATTGGCCACCCGGCAAGCGTCTTTTACGCCTCCCGCCGCCATCAGAGTGCCCCTTGACCCGGTCGTCTGCCCGGCTCCGAGTTCGCGGTTCGTGTCAGAGGTGATCCTGATCCGAGCCGGGTCTACCCCTAGCTCCTCTGCGGCCACCTGGATCGCCACTGTATGCACACCCTGCCCCATCTCAGTCCAGCAGTGTTGTACTTCTACGGTACCGTCCTCTTCGAACCGAACAACAGCTCGGGAGATCTCCACGAAGCCGTTGCCGAGCCCTGAATTCTTGATCCCTAGCCCGATCCCGACGGCCTTCCCACTGGCCTTCGCGGCTTCGTAGGCAGGCTTGAGAGCTTCGAGGCACTCGGTGGCTCCTCGACAGCCATCGTCCATGATCTGACCGGGTCCCCAGACGACGCCCGGCGTGACTACATTGCGAAACCGCATCTCCCAGCCGCTGATCCCGACAGCATGTGCGAGTCGATCGATTGTCCCCTCCATCGCAAACTGTGCCTGGTTTGCACCAAATCCTCTGAAGGCACCCCCGACCGGGTTGTTGGTCCGCACAGCCACAGCCTCTACGTCGACATTGTCGACCACGTACGGTCCGCACATGTGCCCGGCGGCACGTTCCAGCACCTTCATCCCGACCGAGGCATACGGCCCAGAGTCACCGATCATCCGGGACCGTAGCGCCGTCAGCTTGCCCAGTTCGTCGCATCCGGCCCACACCTCGATCTCAATAGGGTGTCGCTTGTCGTGAACCCTGAAGGATTCTTCACGAGATAGCGTGCATTTGACCGGTCGCTGGAGCAGGTATGCCGCAAGTGCAGTCTGACCCTGATTTGACATGTCTTCTTTGCCACCGAAAGCGCCCCCATTCGATACCAATTCGACTACGACTTGCAGTGGCTCAATCCCGAGTAGAGAAGCAATCTGATCACGATCGTCCCATATCCCTTGCCCGCCGGAGTAGACATGAAGTCGTCCCGTCTTGTCTGGCATGGCGAGGGTGGATTCCGGCTCGAGAAACGCATGTTCCACTCGCTGCGTTTTGAAGACCTCGTGGAGGGTGTGTGTCGAAAAAGCCAGCGCCGCATCAACATCGCCACGCTGGTACTTCGACGTTGAGAGCACATTGCCGTCCAGGCCCCAAACCGCATCCTCATCGGACGCCAGCGCGGTCCTGACATCGGCAAACGGCACGAGCACGTTGTACTCGACGTCGATGAGCTCGGTGGCGGCCCTAGCCTGACGACGCGTCTCCGCCACAACGATTGCCAGGACATCTCCGTAGTATGACGTCCTCCCGCCCTCGGGAATGAACACGGGCCAGTCTTTGTGGATCATCCCCACGCGGAGCTTTCCCGGGACGTCCGCGGCAGTGAACACTGCTACAACACCATCGGCAGCTTCGGCACGGCCGGTATCGATTCGTAGCACATCGGCGCGAGCGTGTTCGGTGAGTCTCAAGGCACCGTGCAGGAGGCCAGCAGGCCGGAGATCGTCGACATAGCCGCGATCACCCAGGGCGAGGTCCATGGCTTCGTATTTGACGCCGTTCTTGCCAACCGCGCCCGGCAAACTCAGCGGCGCTACTGATCCGGAGGCCAACATCTCAACAGCATCCAAGATCTTGGTATACCCGGTGCACCGACAGAGGTGAGCCCCCAAACGACCGGCCGCAATCTCCGACGTTACGCCTGCTGGGCCCTTCTGGTCGAATAGTGCCTTTGTTCGCACCATGATGCCGGGTGTACAGAATCCACACTGGAGGGCGCCGGTGACCGCAAAGGCTGACGCCAACCGGTCCCGCTCGGCAGGATCAAATCCTTCAAGAGTGGTCACCTCAGCGTCAGCAGCCTTTTCCATGCTGACAAGACAGCTCTGGATGGCTTTACCATTGAGCAGGACCGTGCATGCCCCACATTGGCCAGAGGGCGAGCAACCGTCCTTGGGTGAAGTCACGTCGAGCTCGTCGCGCAATGCCGAAAGCAGGTGGGGGTGGTCCGCGGCGACAGCAACCGACGCACCGTTTACGGTCATGCTCACTTTTGGCATTGATACCTCCCAGCCAAAGAATATTGATCTGCTCAATGATGTCGGCCTGTTTACAAAATGTCAAGTTCAACCGCCGTCAACCCCGAGGGCTACCAGGATCTCCCTGGCGCCTGGCTTGCAGTTCGCACAAGGCCATGCCACAATTATTGATCATATCAATACAGCAGTGATGTGGACCACGACGAAAGGGAGCCAAGAATGGCAGCTGAGATCCTCTCCGGTCGCGACGTTGCAGCCGTTGTGAAGGAGGAGGTTGCCACCCGGGTGGCGGCGCTGAACCAACAGGGCAAGTCCGTCGGCTTAGCCACCGTTCTAGTGGGCGATGACCCGGCGTCAAAGATATACGTGCGCAACAAGCATCGAGCGGCGAAGCAGGTCGGCATGTTGTCGTTTGACTACACATTGCCCAGCGGTACCACCCAAGAGGCAGTGGAATCGCTGGTGGCACAGTTGAACGCAGACGAGAAGATCGATGGAATGATCGTGCAACTCCCCCTGCCCGACCACCTCGACGGCCGTAGGGCGGTTCAGGCGGTTGCGCCAGCCAAGGATGCCGACGGACTCCACCCACACAACCTCGGACTGCTCGTGCTCGATGAGCCAGGGCCGCAACCGGCAACACCGAGCGGGATCATGCGGATCCTCGACCACTATGCCATCACAACTGCCGGCAAACGGGCCGTGGTCGTCGGCCGATCTTTCCTCGTCGGTCGCCCCATCGCCATCATGCTCGCCAGGAAAGGTGTGGATGCAACGGTGACACAGGCCCATTCCAGGACGCCCGAGTTGGACTCACTTCTCCGCACTGCCGACATCCTGGTGGTCGCGGCGGGCCGACCGGGCCTCGTCAACGCCCAAGACGTAAAGCCGGGAGCGGTCGTCATTGACGTCGGCACCAATCGAACCGACGACGGATTGGTTGGCGATGTCGACTTTGCCACGGTAGCGGAGGTGGCCGGTGCAATCACACCAGTTCCCGGTGGCGTCGGCCCCATGACCATCGCCTCCCTCCTCGCAAACACGGTTGCCGCTGCCGAGCGGTCGAACGAAGGGCGCCACGTGTGAGGGATTCCATTTCTGCATTCATGGATGACGTGAGACAGCGCAGCGCTGGCGAAGCCGAATTCCATCAGGCTGTTAGGGAGGTCGTCGAGTCGATCTATCCGATTCTCGACGAGTACCCGACGATACGAGAGGCGAAGGTCCTCGAACGTATGGTTGAACCCGAGCGCGTAATCATGTTCCGGGTGCCCTGGGTCGACGACGCCGGCGCGGTTCAGATAAACCGCGGATTCCGGGTCGAGGTCAACAGCGCCATCGGTCCCTACAAGGGCGGGCTGCGGTTCCACCCCAGCGTCAACCTTGGGATCCTGAAGTTTCTGGGATTCGAACAAGTCTTCAAGAATGCTCTCACGACACTTCCAATGGGTGGGGCCAAAGGTGGCTCGGATTTTGATCCGAAGGGCAAGAGCGAGATGGAGGTCATGCGCTTCTGCCAGTCTTTCATGAACGAACTCTGGCGCCATATCGGTGCTCGTACCGATGTGCCGGCAGGTGACATCGGTGTCGGGGGCCGGGAAATCGGCTACCTGTTTGGCCAATACAAGAGACTGTCCAACAAGTTCGCCGGTGTCCTTACCGGCAAAGGCCCCGGCTGGGGAGGAAGTCTGATCCGACCTGAGGCCACGGGATACGGGACCATCTACTTCGCCGAGGAGATGCTCAGCGTCAAGAACGACAGCATCTACCAGAAGACTTGTCTGGTCTCGGGCTCGGGAAATGTTGCCCAATACGCTGTCGAGAACATCAACCGCATCGGCGGCAAGGCCGTGACTCTGTCCGACTCCGATGGCTACGTATACGACAAAGATGGGATAGACGACGAGAAATTGGCGTGGGTCATGGACCTCAAGAACATCCGTCGCGGAAGGATCTCTGAGTACGCCGACAGATACGGCGTTGATTACTACAAAGGTGAGCGTCCTTGGGCGGTCGAGGGCGCGGACTGCGCTTTTCCTTGTGCGACTCAGAACGAGGTGAGCCTCGAAGACGCAAAACGCCTGATCACCAACAAAGTGGTCCTTGTTGCCGAAGGCGCCAACATGCCGACAGTGCCGGACGGCGTGCATATGTTCCAGCACGAGGGCATCTTGTTCGCCCCCGGCAAGGCAGCCAACGCCGGCGGTGTCGCCACCAGCGGACTCGAGATGGCACAGAACGCGGGGCACACCTCTTGGGATCGCGACACGGTCGACCGGAAACTCCGCGACATCATGGTGAACATCCACAAGAACGTCTACAGCGCCGCCGCTGCCCACGACGCACCCGGCGACTATGTCAGGGGTGCCAACATCGCCGGCTTCCTCAAGGTGGCCGACGCAATGCTGGCCCAGGGCGTGGTGTAGCAACGAATCGGGTACGCCCACGATCGGCAAGAATGCGACCAGCAGCGGAGGAACAAATGACAAGAAAGACGGTTGGCTACTTCGAGGGAACAGATTCAACGCTGCTAACCAACCTCATCTGCAATGGCTACGACACACTTCCAGTCTCGAACGGAGTAGACCATCACGGCAAGTCCGCATACCTCATAAACGACAAGGAGAAGTACGATCTCCTTGTCGGGTATGTACACAAGTTGTACCACCCGGACCGGCTAGGCCTTCCCTACCAAAGGCTCTTCCATATTTGCAACACCTATGGAATCCCCGTCTTGATTGAGGTCCCCGCCGCTCTACAAGAAATGGCCAGGGCTCTCATGCCCGAGGCACCAGACATCGTCGAATTCCTCGACCCCGCCGACATACTCAACCGGACTATGGAACTTCTTGGATAACCCGGCCCCACCACCTGCGACAACCGTCCTCTTGAGCTGTGCCATGCTCGAGCCCTACCTGACCCCACTTCTCGACGGCGGTATGCCCGCCACGTTCTTCGACCTCGGCCTACACGACAACCCGACCCGGATGCGGCCGGCCCTCCAGGACCAACTGGACGCACTTGCCGAGCCCACCACGGTCCTCATCGGGTACGGATTGTGCGGCAACGGCGTGGTAGGCCTCGAGGCCGGACCACATACCCTGATCCTGCCCAAAGCCCACGATTGCATCGGCATGGCCTACGGTTCGGCCGAAGCCCACGCTGCAGCGATCAAGGCTAATCCCGGTACCTATTACGTAACCAGGGGCTGGATCGGGACCGGGAACGATCCCCTCGAACAGTACGAACGATATGTCGAGCAGTACGGCGAGAAACGAGCCGACCGCGTGGTCGAGGCGTTCTACGGTCACTACGACAGGGTCTGCCTAATCGCGTTCTCGGAAGAAGAACTGGCCGATGTCAGGCCGTTGGCAGCCCCCGTGGTTCAATGGTTCCAGGATCGATGGCAGCTTGAATACGTCGAGAAGGTCGGAGAGTCTTCTTTCATCGAGCGCCTCGTGACCGAACAGCGGAAGACACCCGATGAATTTGTAATCGTTGATCCCGGCGGCACGGTCACAATGGAGATGTTCCTCTAAGCGGGGCCACGCCAACGTTGTGGCCGGCCCGGTTGGGCCCGCCACAGACCCCCAGGCGACCCTCAACCATTGTTACCCCAGGGCAATATCCTGCGGCAATACCGGTGTCCGCGTCAGAGCCCGGCCGGTGGCATCCCGGATCGCTGCAACAACCGCAGGCGTGGCTGAGATAGTCGGCGGCTCACCTATCCCCTTGGCGCCGAACGGTCCCCAGTGGTCGGGCTCTTCCACAAAACGCACCTCTATATGGGGCGCATCGAGGAAGGTTGGCAACAGGTAGTCGGTGAAGTTCGCATTGAGGATCTTGCCGTCGTCGATCACGAGCTCTTCGAGAACAGCAAGGCCAACGCCCTGCATCGTTCCACCCTCGATCTGGCCGACAGCCGCTATCGGGTTGAGCACCTTCCCGACATCCTGGACTGTGTCGATCTGAACCACCCGCACCAGCCCCAGCTCCGGGTCCACATCTACAACCGCCCGATGCGCCGCAACGGCAAACCCGGCGTGCATGTCACCCTGACCGTTCTCGTCGGGCGGAAAGGTCTCTGGATGACGAAACCGAATCTCATGTTTTGCAACGTCAGTTGCGCAGATCTCGCTACGAGCAACAATCAGATTGCCGTCGCGCCACGCTCCTTCTTCACTGAGATCGTCTGCGCCAAAACGCTCGAGGATCTTGTCCCTGAGCTCAGTCGCCGCGTGGAAGACGGCACCACCGGTCATCTGCGTCTGGCGTGACGCCGACGTTGAGCCTGAGGAGCCGATACGGGACGTGTCGCTCCACACAACGTCCACTCGCTCGATTCCAAGAACAGAACGAGCTATCTGCTGGAGAATGGTGACCAAACCCTGGCCGACTTCGACGGCGGCGGTGTGAACCTCCACTCCCACCTCCGTGAGAACCACGCGGACGTCGGCGTAATCATCGAAGCCCTCCGAAAACGCCAGGTTCTTCAGGGTGACCCCGTAGCCAATCCCCCGCTTGACGTGGCTGGCGCCGGTCGTCAGCCCCGTACCACCAGGGAGATGGCGCGGATCATCGGATTCCAACGGTTCGGGCAGGGGCATGGAGGCCAGTTCATCAATGACTCTGGTGGTCGGCAGCGAACCCTCGATAATCTGACCGGTCGTCGAGTTCGGTTGCCCGGCCTCCAGCGCGTTGCGTCGACGCAGCTCGAGTGGATCAATCCCGAGTTCAGCGGCCAAGCGATCCATCTGGGCCTCATGGGCGAATGCCGACTGAACACACCCAAAGCCGCGCATCGCCCCGGCGGGCGGGTTATTGGTCTTGGCCGCCACAGCATCGACCACAACGTTGTCACAAACGTATGGACCGACCGCAAAGTATGCGGCGTTGAAAGTCACCGCGTTCGAGGTCGCGTGATAGGGACCGCCATCGAGAATGATCTTCGCTTCGACCTTGACCAGCTTGCCATCACGATTGGCTTCGTGGCGGAACCACATCTTGGCTGGATGACGATGCACATGGCCGACGAAGCCTTCCGCACGGTCGAACATCATCTTCACCGGACGACCGGTCCGTAAAGCCAGCATGCACAAGTGGATATGCATGCTCATGTCTTCTCGCGCACCGAAGGCCCCACCCATGCCGACCGGATGACACCGCACTTGCTCAGGCTCGAGTGCCAGACACGGATATATCTGGGCATGATCCTCGTGGACCCACTGGCTCGTAGCATGAAGATCAACGCCACCTTCGCCATCCGGAATAGCCAAGCCCGCCTCGTTACCCAGCGGAGCCTGATCCTGCTGTCCGACTTCGTAGTATCCCTCTACGACAACGTCGCCGACTGCGTTCGGATCACCGCGGCGCATCCGGGGCCGGCAGGTAACCGAGTCGAGCTTGTCGGCAAGTTCCGAATCCACAAGCGGTTCCAACACTTCGTATTCAACGAGAATGGCGGCAACCGCACGTTGTGCGGTTCTTGGATCGTCGGCGGCGACGATGGCCACCGGTTCACCCCAGAACTGCGTCTGCTCTGACGCGAGGACGGGCTGATCCTGGACCGCCTGGCCAAAGAACGGTTTTCCGGGTACGTCTTCGTGGGTCAACACGGCGTGAACTCCCGTCATGGCCAACGCCGGAGTGGTATCCAACTTCGTGATTCGAGCTCGTGGGTACGGGCTGCGCAGAGTTGCGCCCCACAACATGCCATCCATGTGAAGGTCCGAAGCGTATGCAAAACGACCGCGCACCTTCAAGAGCCCGTCGGGCCGGAGCGGCGAAGTGCCTACACCATCTCTCACTCTCGTCTTTGCGAATGTCGTCATCCGCTCATCTCCTCTGCCAGGGCTTCGAGACCACGGAGAATGGCACCGTATCCGGTGCACCGGCAAATGTTCCCCGACAGTGCCTCCCGAATCGTGTCATCACTCGGATGTGGGTTCTCTCCGAAGAGGTGCGCTGCCGCTACGACGAAGCCTGGTGTGCAAAAGCCGCATTGGACCGCACCGGCGTTGATCAGTGCTCTCTGGACGACGTTCAGTTCCCGATCGGACGAGAGTCCCTCGATCGTGGTGATTTCGGAGTTCTCGCAATCTGCTGCCATGACGAGACATGACGTCACCAACGACCCATCGAGGATTACCGAGCATGAACCGCACTCCCCCTGCTCACACGCGTTCTTCGATCCGGGAAGACCCAGCTGCTCGCGCAGCACCTCGAGTAGGCTCTCGGGACCTGTCACCACCGCGTTGCGCATCTCGTCGTTGACCTTCATGTTGACAATCATTGCGCCAGGCACCTTTCAAGTAAACGACGGGCCAATACCCCGGAAGCATGGCGGCGATAGGCTTCGGTGGAGCGATGGTCGGTAATCGGCTGCACCTCCTCGGAAACCGTTCTGGCGAACTCTTCGAGCAGTTCCGCCGACGGCGCCGGGTTGCCCGAGATGAGGGCTTCCGCTCGGCGGGCCCGCAGCGGCGTCGTGGCTACCGAACCGAGGGCGACGCGCACCGACCCGTTCTCGGCTCTCATGACACAGGCAGACACGGTCGAGATAACCATCGCACTACGCTGACCGATCTTGCCAAAATGCTGATTCGATGGGATGTCTTCCGGCACCATGACGGCGACTATCAATTCGTCGGCCTCGAGGGCATTGCGTTTGACCCCGGTGAAGAAAGCGTCCCACGGAATGAGACGCGTTCCTCTCGCCTTGGAATAGACCTCTATCTCGGCCTCGGCGGCGGCCAACCACGGAAGACCATCTCCGGCGGGGCTCGAGGTGCCGATATTGCCGCCAATCGTGCCCGCGGCGCGGATCTGAGGAGACCCAACGGTGCGGGCGGCCTGGGCGAGAGCCTGATGGGAACAGCCCTCAAGACGAGCCCAGGTCACCCCGGCTCCGATACGGCGGTCGGTGTATTTCGCCAACTCATCAACCTTGCGGAGCCCTATGACATGCTCGGGCGAGAAGCGTCCGAAATTGACCTCCACCATGAGGTCGGTTCCACCAGCGAGCAAGGATGCGTTTGGGTCGCTGGCCTTGGCAGAGGCTGCCTCGTCGAGTGACGTTGGTCGACTGAACTCCACCGATTCCTCCTTACCAGTCACCGTCTGGGAGTATTGACTGTTTCAATACTAGCTGGCGAACGACTAGTCCATCCAGCTTGCCCCTCAAATCATGAATGCAGTCCCGCCGAGCTTGATCCTCGTCTCGCAAAGGTTAGAATTATAGTTTCTATCAATAATCGGGAGAGATTCGATGACCCAACAGTTGTCCAGCCAACCTACGCTCGACGCGCTCGTTCCACCTGATATGGCTCAGAAGGCTGAAGATATCGGGGTGGCCAAGGTCAATCTGAACCCGGCAAGCTTGTTTGCTCTGGCGGTACTGGCCGGTGCCTTCATAGCCCTCGGAGCCATCTTTGCTACCACAGTCACCACCGGTGCCGGTACACTTCCATTCGGAGTCGCCAAAGTGCTCGGGGGTCTGGCCTTCAGTCTTGGCCTGATCCTCGTAATCGGCGCCGGCGCCGAACTATTCACTGGCAACAACCTGATCGTGATGGCATGGGCCGGTGGGAAGGTCTCAACCCGGCGCCTCATGTACAACTGGATCGTTGTCTACGTTGGCAACTTTGTCGGCTCAATCGTGACTGCCTACATGATGTTCTTGAGCCGCCAGTACCTCTTCGCCGATGGGGCTGTTGGTCTCAACGTCCTCAAGACCGCGACCGCAAAGACAAGTCTCGATTTCGGGCAAGCCATCGTGCTTGGAATCTTCTGTAACGCACTCGTGTGCCTCGCTGTATGGCTTTCGTTCAGCGCCCGAACGCTTACCGACAAGATCCTGGCGGTCATATTCCCTATCACCGCGTTTGTCGCTGCCGGCTTCGAGCACTCCGTCGCCAACATGTATTTCATCCCAACGGGCCTGTTCGTGAAGTCAGGGGCGATCGATGAATTCTGGAAGACAACCGGAACTGCGGCATCCGACTTCGGCAATCTGACCTGGGGTAGATTCCTGACCGCAAACCTACTCCCGGTGACAATAGGCAACACCATCGGTGGAGTTGCACTGGTTGGTCTCGTGTATTGGTTCATCTATCGCCGTCCGCAGACCTCGACTTGACCCACCGCGTACACGATGAGATATTGTTGTGATCAATGTTGGGCAAAGGGTCCTGGGGCGGAATCGTTCCATTCGCGTCGCGCCGGCGGTCCGGGATGCACATCATTCGATGATGAGCGCGTCACACCGGAACAGTCGCTCAGTGCGGCTTTGGACCGGATCGCCGACTCCGCAGAGCAAGCCCTCGATATGGGCGCAATCGACATACTCGTTGGTATCACGTGAATGAACGCTCAGCTCAGGAGGATCGTGATAGGCAGCAACGCTTGCAACAGATCGCGCTCTGAGATTAGGAGTCCTCAGTTGGCTCGACGTTACCCTCGACCACGATCTCACCCGTGCGGATCTTCTCAGCGATCTCGGCAACGGTCGCACGCACGTCCTCGGGAACCAGGGCCTCGTTGAGTGGAGCGATCTCACAGCCACCATCAGCGAGGAGAAACACGATCCGCTCCATTGGAGCGTCATACGGCGTGCCATTGGTCTCATGATCCCACCACGTGTCGATCAGTGACCCGAGCGCCGGATCCCACCTCGCCACCGAGCTCGTGATAACGGTCTCGGGATAGACAGACTCCTGGTCAGTGAAATCACCGACGCCGAGGACTCCAGCACTGCTGGCAGCCTCGAGCGACCCAAAACTGGAGGCGTAGATTACGTCGGCGCCCCCCGTAATCTGTGCCGCGGCCGCCTCTCGAGCCGTCGGCGGATCGAACCAACTCTCGATGTAAGTCATCAACATCTCGACATCGGGGTTGACGGATCGAGCACCGTCGATGAAAGCGTTGGTCGTCAGGTTGACGTTCGGGAACGGAAACGCGGCCACGGCGCCGATCTTGTTCGTCTCCGTCAACAAACCGGCGGCAACACCGCCCAGATAGGTGCATTCATGGTTGAAGACGTCGATCCAATATCCGTTGCCGCCGGTGGGCTCGTTACCCGAGCCCGAATAGACAAACATCGTCTCCGGGTAATCATCCTTGACGGGTGCGATCGCATCGGAAAATGTGCTGTGGCCCAGGATGATGTCGTATTTGCCCGAGGCCGCCAGATCCCTAACCACTCGCTCGGCATCGGTCGCCGCGATGTTCTCGAACGTCTCGTAGCTGATATCGAGGTTGTGCGGCCGAGATTCCACCGCTCGATCCAGGGCCGCCACCATGGTCGAGTTCCACGGCTCTTCGAGCACACTGCCAATGAACATCGCGATCCTCAGCGACTCGGGACCATCGGTTGCGGCAGGTGCTTCCGACGACACGGGGCTCGCCTCTGTCGTCGACACCGCCGTCGTAGTGCTCGACGAGGCTGTCGTAGTGCTCGACGAGGCTGTCGTAGTGCTCGACGAGTCGCCACAAGCGGCCAGCATCAGCGCCAGCACAACACTGAGAGCCAAAAACACAGCTCTTCGTCCTGTCATCATGTTTGGTACTCCTCTTCGTCCCATCATCGTGTCCGATCCTCCAAATGCTGTCTCCGATTGTCTCTGGCGTTGACGCGCCCTGGGGCTCGGAACTGTTGTCAATTCCGGAACGTTCGCCATGGTTCGAGTAGCCCCTCAAACCCCGCGGCAGCAACGAGGCCGGCAGCGCTCGCCCTGGTTTCTTCGAAGACAGCGTCCTCGTCAACGAGGGTGCATCTGCCGTCTTCGAGGATGACCTTGCCACCAACGACCGTATACGCGACGTCAGCCGGAGAAGCCGAGTAGACAACCGCAGCAACCGCCCGGTGAAGCGGGGTGTGATGGGGCCCCGACAACTTCACTACAGCCATGTCGGCCAATCGACCCGGTGCCAGGAAGCCTGATTCGATGCCTAGAAAGGCGGCACCCTCGCGGGTGGCCAGCTCGATAGCCTCCTCCCCGTTGGAGACTGTCGTTTCCTGGTTGTGCACACGCTGCAGCAGCACGGACTGCTTCATACATGAGAACATGTCGAGACGGTGACCGCTGCCGCCATCGAGGCCGAGACCGACCTTTGCCCCTGCGCCTCGAAGATCGCGCAACCGCATCACCCCGAGTCCCATGTACTGGTGCGAGATGGGGCAATAGGCAACTCCGGTTCCCGTCGCCCCGACCCGTTCCACTTCGCGATCATCAAGGAATATCCCATGGGCGAGGGTGGCCCCATCGCCCAAGAGACCCTGGTCGTAAAGCCAATCGGCCGGCCGGACACCATACTCGTCGAGGTAGTACACCGGATCGGTGCTGGCTTCCGAGCAATGAGTATGCCAGCCGGTTCCACTCTCCCGAGCAAGGTCAACCGAGGCACGCATCAGATCCTGGTCAACATAGATGACATTCACCGGGGCCGGCCACACACCAACCTGAGAGCCCGGTGGACGCTCCTCAATGCACTCGCGGGTAATAGCCAATTCATCGGCCGCCGAATAGCAGAAGATCTCCCCGGCAAGATTGTGACGCCGGGCGATATCGGTCGGATCGCCCATGATTCCGCGGGCCACCGCCCCACGCAGCCCAACCTCCTCGATCGACGTGGCGACCCCGAGCGTCGCCACGGCATCGGTGGGTGCATAGTGGTGATCGAGAACGGCAGTCACCCCGGAATGTGCGGCCTCGATGGCTCCCAGCTTGGCGCCCAAGACGGCATCGGCTGGAGTGATCGCATCCGCAAGGGGCCATATGAATCCTGACAACCATGGCCACAGCTCCATGCCTTCGCCCAGGCCCCGCATCAGGTACTGGAACAGATGCTGGTGGGTGTCGACAAAACCCGGCAACACCACCATCCCGGCCGTATCAATCCGACGATTCGCCTGCCATCCGGAAAAATCCTCGGCCGGGCCTACTGCAACGATCCGGTCACCAGTCACCGCAACCGCACCAGGATCAAAGACGTGCCTTGCGTCATCGACGGTCACCACGGAGCCGCCGATCAGGAGAAGCTCACACCGGTCGGTATCGTCGGGCCTCAAAGCTCCTCCTCCAAGAATCGGCGGGCAATATTGATGATAGTAATACCGGATGGTCCGGACCGCAACCCCCGCCAAGCACCGACTGGTACACCGCGATCCGGTCCCTCAGTCTCGAGAACGAGATCCACGAGAAATTGCTTGTATCAATATTTCGGACTACTTTGGCCCGAGGCCTTGGCCACTCAATGCACCTAGGAAATCACGACAAAGGTTGCCCTCTTGAAGATCCTCTTTGCCGATTCTTTCGATAAGTCCGCGCTCGCCACGCTCCAAGCGCACGGGCACGAATGCAGGTCCGAGCCTGGCTTGACCGCAGACGACCTCCCAACAGCGTTGGGCGGTGCCGACGCTCTGGTGGTGCGAAGCACCAAGGTAACGGCAGCGGCGCTGGAATCATCAGATTCGCTGCGACTCATCGTACGCGCAGGCGCCGGAACCAACACAATCGATAAGCAGACTGCGGCCAATCGGGGGATCTATGTGTGCAATACCCCCGGCAAGAACGCGGTCGCGGTTGCCGAACTGACAATGGCGCTCCTGCTGGCGATAGATCGCAGGCTTCCCGACAATGTTGCTGCGCTGCGCGACGGACGATGGGACAAGAAGAGGTTCGCCAAGGCCCAAGGTCTGTTCGGCAAAACAATGGGCATCATCGGCCTGGGAGCAATCGGCCTCGAAGTAGCGGTCCGGGCCAAGGCCTTTGGGCTCGACGTACTGGTGATCGCCAAAGATCGGCCCGCCCCGACAGTGAAGCGCATCGAAGAAATCGGGATCCGGGTAGTCGATAACCTCGACGAGCTATTGGCCAGTAGCGATATCGTCTCCATTCACGTCCCGCTGAGCGAGGCTACCCATCATCTGGTGGATACCGCCTTCCTGGGCAAGCTACGCGACGGGGCGTGGATAATCAACACGTCGCGCGGAGACATCGTCGACGGACCGGCACTGCTGGAAGCAGTCGAAAATCGCGGCATGGCAGCCGGCCTTGACGTATATCCCGACGAACCGTCCTCTGGCCAGGCGGATTTTGAATCGGAACTTGCTCAACACCCGGCCATCTACGGCACTCACCATATTGGTGCCTCTACGGAGCAGGCACAGCAAGCAATTGCCGACGAGGTCGTCGAAATCATCCAAGCCTTCGAGAACGGTCGGGTTCTGAACTCGGTCAACACCGAAACACATCCGGTCGGCTCTACAACGTTGGTCGTCCGCCACCGCGACCGGGTTGGTGTGCTCTCCTCCGTTCTTGCTCTCCTGAAGAACGCGGGCATCAACATCGAACAGATGGAGAATGCAATCTTTGCAGGCGCCAACGCGGCGTGTGCCACCCTCCATGTTGCGGGGTCCGTTGACGCAGATCTGTTGAATCTCATCTCCGCACAGGACGGCATCATCCAAGCCATTGCACGAGAAAAGAGCGGAAGAACCAAACCATGAGAATCTTCAACTTCAGCGCCGGCCCATGCACGCTTCCCCTTCCCGTCCTCGAAGCCGTTCAAGCCGAGTTCGTCGATTACCGGGGCTCGGGAATGTCGATGGTGGAAATGAGCCACCGCACCGCCCCATACGACGAGGTGCATCAAAGCGCCACTGGCCTGGCCAGAGAGCTCTATGGCGTCCCCGATGGCTTCGACGTCATCTTTGTCCAGGGAGGAGCGACGATGCAGTTCGGCATGGTGCCGATGAACCTGCTCGCCGACGGCTCACGAGGTGCGTACGTTGACACGGGTATATGGGCCACCAAGGCATTCAGGGACGGCTCCCACCACGGTGACGTCTACACCGCGTGGAGTGGCGCCGACCTCGCATACTCCAGGGTCCCCTCGTCTGACGAGATTTCTGTTGCAGGCAACACTCGGTACCTCCATATCACCAGCAACGAGACAATCGGTGGAGTTCAGTTCAAGGAGTGGCCTGAAGTTCCGGTTCCACTGGTCGCCGACATGTCGTCGGACTACATGAGCCGCCCGATTCCTTGGGAGAAATTCGATCTCGTATACGGCGGAGTCCAGAAGAACCTGGCGCCTGCGGGGGCAGCTCTGGTGTTCATCCGCCGTAGCATTCTCGAGGAAACCAATAGAAACCTCGCGTCATATTTCCGATACGACATACATGCGAGCAAGGACTCGATGTACAACACCCCACCAGTGTTTCCCATTTATGTGATGGAAAAAGTATTGCGCTGGATGAAGGACCAGGGCGGTCTCTCCGCAATGGAAACGGCCGCTAATCAACGCGCCGAACTCATCTACAGCACAATCGACGGAAGCGATGGTTTCTACACCAACCCGATCGATCCTGTCTGTAGGTCCAATATGAATGTCGTGTTCCGGATCGCAAACAACGATCTCGAATCCCGGTTCGTGGCCGAGGCGGCTGCCAGGGGTATGTCGGGCCTGAAGGGTCACCGTAGCGTTGGTGGCTGTCGCGCCTCGATCTACAACGCGATGCCGCAGGCCGGAGCCGAGGCATTGTGTGACTTCATGTTGAACTTCCAGCGTGCCGCTGGCTGAGCCCCGGTGGACATTCGGCCTCTCGATATCATGCTGGTGGATCCCGAGGTCGCGCCACAGGTGGCGGTGCCGGCGTACGACCTATTGTCAACGGCGGATCGCCATCGCATCCTGTCGGGTGAACCCCTCAGCTTCCTCAACGCAATCAGGCTTCCCGAGGATTACCGACAGGGTATTGAGCGTGGAGCCGATCGTCATCTGCGGGACTCTCAAACCGCGCTCCGGCGCATGGTCGCCGATGGGGTGTTCCGACGGACTGGTGGACCATCCCTGTTCATCTATCGGCTGACGACCGAGAACCACCAGCAGACCGCGGTCGTAGCCGCCGTTCCGGTGCAGGCGTACAACGAAGGATTGGTTCTACGCCATGAAGAAACGCGAGATGAGAAGCTGGCCGGGCTGCGCAGCTACATCGAGAACGTCAAAGCAAGTTCATCTCCAGTGTGTCTCGCATATCGGCCGGTTCCGGAGATCGACGAGCTAGTCGCCACCATCGTCTCGAGGGAGCCTGAAGTCGACTTTGTCGCGTATACCGGGACTCGTCAGGAGATCTGGACGATTACAGATATTGTGATCGTCGGCCAGATCATCGGGCTGTTTCGTGACGTTCCACGGATGTACATAACCGATGGCCACCATCGCGCCGCCGCAACCGCCTGCGTCGACCCGGAATCCACCATTCTGGCGGCGATCTTCCCAACCGACCAGCTCCAGCTGGTGGCCTACCATCGCTGCCTACGCGATCTGGGTACCGAGACCACGGCCGGTCTCCTCGGACGACTGGCTGAAGCGTTTGACATAGAGACCCGTCCAGCCACCGAGAGACCCCCGGCTCCGGCGCCCGGCAAGATCGTGATGTGCCTGGATGGCAATTGGCACCAACTCACTCGTCGCGACAACGCTGACGATCTCGATGTCGTCGTGCTACAGGACCGTATTCTCGACCGTATATTGGGCGTCGCTGACCCGCGCTCCGACCCAAGACTTGCGTGTGTGACTTCGCGCATCGATGCAGACGCAATAGGAAGATGGGTCAACAACGGGGTGTACGACGTCGCCTTCCTGCTGCATCCGATGTCTCTGGATCAACTAATGGCCGCCTCCGAAGCCGGTTCCATGCTTCCGCCTAAGTCGTCTTGGTTCACTCCCAAGGCAGGCTCCGGGATCTTCCTACGGTTTGACGGATAGCCGCCGCAGCATTCACCGGCATGGTCTCGACGTAGGATCCGTACCGGCCCCTGCTGGAACCGACGTCCTGTGGTTCAAAACTACGTCGCGCCTTGACGAGATCGATGCGGCACTCAGCGCCTCATCGAGGACGGAAGCAACCGTGCCGGTATGGCCGCGTTGCTGCTCCTGCAGATCGCACCAAAGCGGTTCAGAGTAGATGCGAACTTGTCAGCAGATGTGAATATTGATACAGTCAATGTCGGGAATTTAGTGCATTCCGATTCGACGCTCAGTAAGGAGAGAGGTCCCATGACAGCACAGGAGATACTCAACGGCCTGAAGCAGGCCGTAGTCGACGGAGACGAGGGCGATGCTGCTGCGTTTGCTGCGCAGGCAATCGAAGCCGAGATCAAGCCAATGGAAATCATCCAGGGTGCAATCAACCCTGCGATGGACGAAGTCGGCCAGGCGTTTGAAGACGGTGATGCCTACCTCCCCGAGCTGATCCTCGCCGGTGATGCCGCAAGGGCCGCCCTCGATTTGATCATTCCAACCATCTCGGCAGACGATCTCGAAGGAGCTGTACAAGGAACCGTCGTCATCGGCACCATCTACGGCGATGCCCATGACATCGGCAAGAACATCGTGTCTGCGATCCTGGCGGCGCATGGCATCAAAGTCATTGACCTCGGGATCAACGTCTCACCCAAGCAGTACATCGAAGCAGCAATCGCCGAAGATGCGGACATAATCGCCATCTCGTCGCTAATCACCACATCGCTGCCATATCACCGAGAGGTCATCAACACGCTTACCGATCGTGGCGAACGCGACAAGTTCTTTGTCATCGTCGGCGGCGGTCCCGTCACCCCGGAGTGGACCGCGCAGATCGGCGCGGACGGCTATGGCCGTGACGCTCGAGACGCGGCACTCGTCGTAACCCAGTTACTAGAAGGGCTTGCCGCAGGAAACACAGCGCCGCTCGCCAAACCGGTGCTCGTCGGCGTACTGGAGCACGGTTAGGAGTCTGGTCGACAATCGTCATGGCGACTCGCAGCCGCAACGAAACCCGCGATCTGTCCCTGCACCGATAACCCTGAACCGAGGATATCCAACACACTCCTAGGAAGCGGAGAAACCAATATGAAGAACAAGCCAGACATCCTTGAGATCCTGCAGCCGCGCCCAGACCGGCGAGTACTGCACCCAGAAACAATGGGACACCAAAAAGATCCCGCTAACAATTCGCAACATACTCAAGGAACACGGCCTGCAGAAGACGTGTGACATGGAGAACCCTGTCAACACGGACATGGAACTCGCCGACAAGTTCTACGCAGCCGGCTATCAGGCGGCTTTGGAACTCGGCTACCTGTGCACAGACACCGACCGCATCATCAGCGTGTCCAAAGAGGAACTCGACAGCGCGCTGAAGCATGCACCGGCTGAACTCACGGTTGGCGAAGGAAAGGATGCAACGGTTCTCAAGGCAAGGACGCCTTCCGATCCCTATCCGATGAAGGCTGCGACATCTCTGGGGATCACCCTGTCGGAAGATATCTACGCGGACATGGCTTTCTTGATTGCGAGTGAACCCGAGGTGGACATCCTCGAAGCTGGTTCGCTTACGACGGTTCACGGCTATGAGGTGCTGTCAGGGACACCGATTGAGACCCGGATGGGCTACGAGCACGGTGTTATGCATCGCGAGGCCCGCCGCAAGGCCGGTCGGCCGGGTATGGGAGGAATGGGAAGCATCAGTGCCATCACCGAATATGGGCAGTTCGGTGCCTATGGAACGCCAGGCGGCTTCCGCAACACCGACCTTGCTCTGATTCTCTTCCCATCTGAGATGAAGGTCGACTACCGCACACTGCACAAGGTCGTCCACACCCTCAACATGGGTGGAATCATGAAATGTGACTCCCCCGGAATGATCGGCGGCATGCCCGGCCCGGCCGAAGGCGCCGTCGTCTCCAGCATTGCCTGTGCACTGCTTTCGTACGCCATTCTGCAAACCCATGTCGGTGGAGGCGAGATATACGACGTCCGGTACCTCGCCACCGTCAACCGCGAAGGACTCTGGGCTCTCAGCATGACGAACCAAGCGCTGAGCCGTAACACTCATACGTTGGTCCACAACATCTCCAACCAGGTTTCTGGTCCCGGCACCGAGAACTTGCTTCGTGAGATCGCCGCTGGAGTATCGATAATTGCAGCGTCCGGCGCCTCGCTGACCACGGGGCCCCGCAGCGCTGGTGGCAAGCTCAACGACTTTGTCACTCCGCTCGAGTGTCGCTTCCTTGCCGAGGTGGCGCACGCCGCATCAGCTATGGAACTCAGCAAGGTCAATGAAGTCGTCAAGGCTCTGTTGCCCAAGTATGAGGACTCGATCAAGGACCCGGACCTGGGTGTGCCGTTCCAGAAGGCCTACAACATGGAGACGCTCGAGCCAACTCCAGAATGGGAAGCAGCGTACCGCAAGGTCAAGGCCGAGTGCATCGAGCTCGGGATTCCACTCGACGCTTGATCCGGTGAAGTCCTGAGATTGGAGATCCAGCAGATATGAAGACAACGATCACCAGCCGTTCCAAGAGCGTTGCGATCGATACCGACGGTCCCGTCACCATGATCGGTGAGAAGATCAACCCGACCGGTCGCAAACGTTTGGCGGCGGCATTGACGGAGGGAGATCTCGACTACGTCGTCGGTCTGGCAGTACGTCAGGTCAATGACGGGGCCGACATCATCGACATCAATGTTGGTGTGCCCGGACTCGATGAAGTCAAGGCCATGCGCGACGTCGTCGCCGCTGTCACGGATGCAGTGGATGTTCCGCTGTGTCTTGACTCACCAAGCCATGAGTCCGTAGCGGCTGGTCTTGCCGCCTGTCAAGGTCGTCCCCTGATCAATTCGGTCAGGGGCGAGGAAACTTCGATGAACGAGATCCTGCCGCTCGTCAAGGAGTACGACGCCTCAGTCATCGCACTCCTTCTGGACGAGGATGGAATCCCGGAAACGGCCGAGGCGCGAGTTGCGGTTGCCAAGAAGATCATCGACAGAGCCGATTCCATGGGAATCCCGCTCGAGAGCATCGTCATTGATCCGCTCGTGCTCACAGTGGGATCGGATAGCAACGCCGGCAAAATCACGCTCGACACCATTGAAATGCTGACAGCCGAATACGGCATCAACATCAATCTCGGTGCCAGCAATGTGTCGTTTGGGCTTCCGGATCGTCATACGCTCAATCAGGCGTTCCTGGGACTGGCAATCGGTGCAGGAGCTTCGTGCCTCATCACCGATGTAGCCAAGATGGCTCCAACAATCCACGCCGCCGATCTCCTGCGCGGCCGCGACAACCACGGGATGAGATACATCAAGTACTTCCGGGCCCACGCCCCCAAGGACGACTGACAACTATGGCCGTACGGCGAGGCTGGGTGCTCGAATACGACGTCGATGACGTCGTACGCAGCCAGTCCGCCGATCCGGCTGCCATTCGAGTTCGTCGACCAAAGCTGATCGAGCTATCCGAGCGAGCGCTCGACGAGGGACGCACCCTCATCGAGCCCCTGGTGTTGATGAAGCGAATCCCTGTCGAGAGAAGTCGACACAACCGGATTACGCTCGCAGACGGTAACCACCTTTCCGGGCCGCTCATCACAGAGCACCTTGGTGGTGCTGACGAGATTGTGGTCCTGCTGTGCACAATCGGAGACAAGCTCGGCAGACGCGCACTCGCCAAGAGCGAAGCGAACGTGAGCTATGGCTTTGCCCTCGATGCCGTCGGATCGGCAGCGGTCTATTCCCTCAACGCGGCCGCATGCAACGTTATCGAACAGGAGGCGATCAGCGCAGGGCTCCAAACCAGCCTTCCCCTCAGCCCGGGGATGGAGGGGTGGGGTGTTGACCCGGGACAGCGCGAGCTTTTCGAGCTGATCGACGCAGACGAAGTAGGCGTGACCCTCTCCCCCACGCTGGAAATGAGGCCACTGAAGTCTCTCTCCGCCGTCATCGGTGTCGGCGCCGACATCGCCACCAAGGGAGCCATCTGTGACTACTGCGCGCTGCACGACACCTGCCGCCACCGCATCGCCTAACAAGGATTCAGCAAACAGGATGGGACAACAATGACGAAGCCGGAAGCCTTCGAGGCCCAGACCGAGGCTCTTCGCTTCGGTGACCGCAAGGAGAAGGGAATCTGGAGGAAGATCAGGTTCCTTATTCAGGATCACCCGACACCGTTGGTGTGGACTTGGAAGCTGGCCGAGGCCATCCTCAAACGTATGGGCGGTCTGTTCGAAAAGGTGGGAGTCAAGCGTGCGTCGCGCTGGACGAAGCCTATCGAAGAGCTTGTCAAAAAGCCGCTCTTTGACTGTCAGATGTGCGGTCAGTGCATCCTCCATTCCACCGGCATGACCTGCCCCATGACTTGCCCGAAACAACTCCGCAATGGCCCATGTGGCGGGGTTCGCATGGATGGCAAGTGTGAGGTCAAGCCGGAGGCCGATTGCATCTGGGTGAAAGCCATCGAACGGTCGGCTAAGACGAGCTACTCGCTAGAGATCGGCAAGCTCAATCCCCCTGTTGATTGGCAACTGCACAAGGCAGCATCCTGGGTGACCATGGCAATCGGGCGCGATCAGGTGGTCACCGGAAGCGGCAGCGGCCCACACCACGCTTCGGAGGTCATCTCCTCGTGACAACACCCCAGAACCAACCTTCGGGAAACATTGCCCCCTCGCAGAGTCGTCTCGCTCGCGTCCTCCAAGCAGGTCACTTTGCTCTTACTCTCGAGATCTCACCACCGGTCGGCCCCAACCGGGCGGCAGTCGATAGCCAGATCAAGCTGCTATCTGACTACGCCGATGCCTTCAATGTCACCGACAATCAATCAGCCCGAGTGCACGCCTCGAGCCTTGCGGTGAGCATCATGCTGAAGCAGGCGGGACTCGATCCCATACTCCAGGTGACCTGCCGCGACCGCAACCGGTTGGGTATCCAATCCGACCTGCTTGGCGCATCGATGTACGGCATCACTAATGTCCTCGCCCTCAGCGGAGACGCCCCCATATGGGGGGATCATCCGCAGACAAAGGGAGTCTTCGAGATCGACTCGATCAATCTGGTCCGGATCTTGCGCATGATGCGCGACGACCAGGTTTTCGAAAACGGCAAAGGGATCCCCAAGATCGCTCCTGAGTACTTCATCGGTGCCGCAGCCAACCCGTTTGCTCCTCCGCATGACTTTCGACCGGTTCGGCTGGCCAAGAAGATCGCAGCCGGAGCCGACTTCATCCAGACCCAATTGGTCTACAACGTGCCTCGCTTCCGAGAATATATGCGGCGCGTCGTTGACATGGGTCTTCACGAGAAGACTGCCATTCTGGCCGGAGTCGGCCCAATTCGGTCGGCACGAGGCGCCGAGTTCATGAAGAACGAGGTTGCCGGGATGGACATCCCGGACGAGATCGTCTCCCGTATGAAGGGCCTCGACAAAGAGAAGGCAGCGGAGGAAGGCGTCAACATCTGCATCGAGATCGCTGAAGAAGTACGCCAGATCGAGGGCGTGCGCGGCCTCCACGTGATGGCAGTTTCGTGGGCCTCGATCCTTCCCGAGTTGGTGACCCGTCTTGGACTTCATCCCAGACCGGATGTCTCGCTGGAGACCGCAACTTGATCCTCGAGTCGTGGAACCGGCTACCCGCTCGTATTGACAGTACCAATACTCAAACTCTAGCCTTAGACCTACTAGACCGATTCATATGCGCAAGACACCCTCTCCAGTTCATCGGCACAGGCCGTCTCGGAGAGACCCAAAAGCACATACCCGGTCGCTACAACCAAGGAGGAGAGGCGTGACCATGAAGCGAATCGCAATCGTTTTGGTGGCCTTGGCCCTGGCAGTAACTGCCTGTGGAGGAGACAACGAACCGTCAGAAACAACTGTCACCCCGGGTACCGAGACGACAGCAGCTACTGCCGAGACAACTGCCGCCCCGGATACCGCGACGACGGCAACGACTGCGGAAACCGGTATCCGAGTCGCCCTGGTAACGCCGGGCGAGATCAATGACTTGTCGTGGAACCAGGTGATGTACGAGGGCGCAGAAGCTCTCAAGGCCGAGGGTCTGATCAGTGACTTTTCGTACACCGAACTGGTACCGGAGGGAGATGCCGAGCGAGCGATTCGTGGCTATGCCGAGGACGGCTATGACCTCATCGTCGCCCACTCATTCGGATATGGAGAAACGGCATTGGCCGTCGCCGCCGACTTTCCCGATACCGCATTTGCCTGGGCAGGCGGCATCGAAGGTCAAACCGGCAACCTCGCCGACTATGCACAGCCTTTCTACGAGGCCTATTACCTTGCTGGAATCCTTGCTGGTGGCGTCACGAAGACTGATGTGCTCGGCGGAGCCGGTGGCTTCGACATACCGGTTTGTCACTCGCTGATCGAAGCGTTCTACCTTGGCGCCCAGGAAGTCAACCCGGCTGTGCGCGGCGTAACAGCATACGTTGGCGACTGGATTGACGTCGTCAAAGCCAAGGAAGCCGCAAGTGCTGCGGCGGCCGACGGCGCTGATGTGTTTGCAGCCTGCGGTGAAGGTCCTGTCCTGGGCCAGATCGAGCTGGCGAAGGAGCAGGGACTTTATGCCATCGGCTATGTCGGTGACATGTCATCCCTTGCCCCAGCCTCCGTCCTGGCCTCAGTGACATGGAACACCAAAGAACTCCTGCGGCCGATGATCGAGGACGTCATGGCCGGCACATTCACACCGGCGAAGTATTACTCAGTCGGCGTTGCAGACGACGGATTGATTGTGAAGATCAACCCCGAGCTCGAAGGTGATATCAGTCAAGCCGCCATGGATCTGTATACCCAGCGTCTCCAGGAGATCAAGGACGGGACATTCACGGTTCCATTCATAACGGAATAGTAGAACCCAGCCTGTCTTGACACAAATACCCCTACACGAAACGGATACCCCGGCCATCACGGTGACCGGGGTATCCCGACACTTTGGGCTCGTGCGAGCATTGTCCGACGTGAGCCTGGAGTGCCGCTACGGTGAGGTCCTTGCCATCCTGGGCGAAAACGGGGCAGGCAAGACAACGCTGATGAGGATCCTCGCCGGCTTGGATCAAGCCAGCTCCGGTCAGCTTCTCAAACGTTCCGAGCCCTACCGACCTCGCTCTCCGCGTGACGCGGTCAGTGCCGGAGTCACGCTGGTCCAGCAGCATTTTGCGCTGGTTCCAACGATGACCGCCGCAGAGAATATCCTCCTATTCCGCAGCCAACGCCGGATGCGTACGACCCGCGATAAGGCTGCAAGCGATCTGGAAGCACTGTCGGCTCGACTTGGATTCAAGATCGATTCCGACAAGACCCGTTGGCGAGATGTCCGTGGGCGCACGGCAACGGCTGGAGTTACTGCGAGCCCTCGACTCCAATCCAGATGTATCTGCTCCTCGATGAGCCAACCGCGGTCCTGACCGATGCAGAATCCGATTCTCTTCTGGAGATCGTGCGGAGTCTTGCTCATGACGACAACCGATCAATTGTCTTCATCACGCACAGGCTCCGTGAAGTCGTCAAAGCTGCGGATCGCGTCGTCGTGCTGCGCAATGGCAGAGTCGTTGCACCCGGCGCACCCGTTGGTGAGCGGACAGCTGCAGAACTAGCGGGAGAGATGGTGGGCTCGGACGTCCACGATGCGATCCGCACGGCACAGCGTCTCGGCAAACCACGTCTGATCCTCGACGGGCTAACCGCCGCCGAAGTCGGTCCGATCAGCCTGATCGTCCACGAGGGAGAGGTGCTCGGAATTGCAGGCGTCGGCGGCAACGGCCAGACCGAACTCGAGGCGGTTTTGATCGGAGCCAGGCATTGCACCGGCGGAAAGGCCGACTTCGACGGAATCAGCTTGGCGGACATTCACCCGCGCCATCGCATCGCCAGCAACATCGCTGTACATCCCATCCGACCGCGACAAGACCGCACTCGTCGGGCCAATGCGCTGCGACGAGAACCTTCTGCTCGGGCGCACTACCCGCCTGGCGCGGCGTCACCGAGAAAGCGAAACCCCTTATGGACGAGTGGTCGGTGATTGGGTTGCCCGAGTTGGCGGCAAATGCCTTGTCAGGAGGCAACGCTCAAAAGCTGGTTGCCGCCCGTGAGATGGAAGGCGGCCCGGCATTGATACTTGCCTTCCAACCCACCCGTGGACTTGATCCGGGAGCCACCGCCTTCTCTACGCCAGGCTCTGCTCGACATGACTGCTGCAGGCAGCGCCGTTCTGTGGGTCTCCGCTGATCTCGACGAGCTTCTCTCGGTCTCCGATCGGATCATGGTCATGTTCTCAGGCAGCATCGCAGGCGAGTTCGAGCCACCGTTCGACCGTGGCGCGATTGGTCTCGCTATGGCAGGTATGACATGACCGTCGACGAATCGCACACTGACCCGCAACCACCTGCCGACGGTTTGACCAACTCGCTGCTACATCGCGGACTGCAATCTGGAGTATTCATCGTCCTTGGATCCGTCACGGCTGCACTACTGGTCGGGGCAATCCTCATCTTGTGGGTCGGGGAGAATCCTCTCAATGTCTATCGGGTCATCTTCACCGAATCCCTACTCAAGGCTACGGGCTGGCGTGACACGCTCATCCAGGCAACGCCTCTTGGCATCATCGGTCTTGGGCTTGCATTTGGCTTCCGGGCGGGCGTCTGGAACATCGGGGCAGAGGGACAGCTGATCGTTGGCACAGTCACGGCCATCGCCGTCGTTGGCCCGATGCGCGATCTGCCGGGCATCATCGTCATTCCTGCCGGGCTTCTTGCTGCGATGGTGGGGGGTGCAGCCTGGGGAGCGGTGGCAGCATATCTTCATGTCAAGTTTGCGGTAAACGCTGTGATCGCAACATTACTGATGGTCTTCATCGCCGAACCGTTGCTCAACTGGGCAATCCGGGTCCCGTTGAAGGACCCGGCAACGTTCCTCCCGCAGAGCCGCACCGTAGGCAACGGGGCATTGCCCGAGATCTTCAACACGAACATGCATGTCGGGATCCTGGCACTCTTCGTGTTGGTTCCAGTCGCAGCCTGGGCAATGAACTACTCTCGGTTTGGCTACCTCGTACGCGCCCACGGGGCTAACCGTTATGCGGTCTACGCCAACGAAAGCCGGCCCGGCCGTCTTCCGTTCATTCTTCTCGCCCTCGGTGGATCCCTCGCCGGTGCAGCGGGATTCATCCAGCTGGCTGGAGTCCAGATGCGGGTTGGCAGTGGTACCGCCGCCGGGTTCGGCTTTACCGCGATCATCGTTGCCATTCTCGGTCGTAACCGTCCGGTTGGCGTGTTCTTGGCTGCCATCGGCCTTTCAGCGATGCTGGTAGGAGCAGAGGCAGCGCAACGCCTGCTCGGACTGCCGGTTGCGCTCACCCAATCGATCCAACCGATCATCGTGATATTCGTAGTTGCCGGTGAAGCCTTCAGTGCGCGTGCGCTGAAACGAGAGGCTGAACGGGTAGCGGCAATCGCCGCAATCCAACTAGGAGCCGGGGCCCAGATATGATCCTTGGCCAAACCGACATCGTCTCGATCGCATTTTGGGCAACCGTGCTCGCCGCAGGAGTACGTCTTGCTGTCTCCGTCGGAATGGCTGCACTGGGTGAGATGATCAACGAAAGAGCCGGTGTACTCAACCTGGGTCTCGAGGGCGTCATGCTCATCGCTGGCTTCGCCGGGTTCGCTGCATCTTTCGAATCCGGCTCGCCATGGCTCGGTCTTGGAGTTGGATTCATCGTCGGGGGCCTGGTCGGTGCGCTATTCGCCTTCTTGGTCGTGGTACTTAGAGCCGACCAGGTCGTGACGGGCCTCGCTCTCACTCTTTTCGGTATCGCATTCACTGCTTTCCTGAATCGCGAGATCTATGGCGGCGGCAGTACCCCGCCACGGGCTCCTAAGCCGGGCGTGTGGGAGATTCCGATCTTGAAGAACATCCCGATTCTTGGCGAAGGATTGTTTAGCCAATCCCAGGTGGCGTATCTCGCAATCCTGATCACCGTGCTCCTTGTCGTGTACTTGCGGCGTAGCTACTGGACAATCGTGCTGGACGCGGTCGGAGAAGAGCCCCGAGCCGCTGACGCGGCCGGTCATTCCGTAGTAGTCGTTCGGTTTATCGCCACCGTTGCCGGCTCTTGTTTGGCTGGTCTTGCCGGAGCCCTTCTCATCGTCGGCCAACTCGGATTCTTCAACACCAACATCACCGCAGGGCGTGGCTTCATCGCCGTGGCCCTGGTTATCTTCGGTCGATGGCGACCGGGAGGCATCGCGCTCGGAGCGCTCCTGTTTGGCGCCCTCGACGCTCTTGCAGTTCCGCTTCCAAACTCTCGACACCGCTATCCCGTTCGAATTCTTTATCGCGCTGCCCTTCGCCGTCACACTCATCGCCGTGGCGTTCGGCGCCAAGAGAGCCCGCGAACCATCTGCCCTCACAATCCCGTTCTTCCGAGAAACGGAATAGACGGCCAATGCGTGGCAAGTTCGATACAAGACACGGAATCGACCAACATGACGGAGGGTACACAATGGGAAAGCTAGAGGGACGGGTCGCGATAGTCACCGGCGGTGCCGGTGTGATTGGTACCGCATATTGCAAAGGGTTCGCAGCAGAAGGTGCCGCCGTCGTGGTAGCAGATATGGCAGACGCGATCCGGGTTGGTTGCCGAGCTGAAGGCGGCCGGGCATCAGGCTCTGGCAGTGAAAGTCGATATCTCGGATGCCGCTTCGACTGAGGCAATGGCTAAGACGGTACTTGATGAATTTGGCAGGATTGATGATCTTGGTCGAACAACGCTGCCTTCTTCAAGTCCGTCACCCGTGGACCGTTCGAAGAAATCTCGGTCGAAGAGTGGGACCTGACGATGGCGGTCAACGTGCGGGGCCCCTGGCTGTGCTGCAAGAGCAGTGCTACCGGCGATGAAGAAACAGGGTCACGGCCGAATAATCAACATCTCATCCAACGTCGTGTGGAAAGGAGTCCCCGGGTTCCTGCACTACACAACCTCGAAATCAGCCCTGCTCGGCTTCACCCGGGCCATGGCTCGCGAAGTCGGCGAGTTTGGTATCACCGTCAACAATGTGGCACCTGATTTCATCCCGGATGACGCGTTGCGCGCCCACCAGCCGGGCAACGAGGATGCCGTAAATGCACAACGTGCCATCAAGCGCACCTCCGTGCCCGAGGACATGGTGGGAACCGTTCTCTACCTGTCGAGCGATGACGCTTCGTTCGTCACGGGTCAGGCGATCTTGGTCAACGGCGGCGCCTTCATGTATTGACCCCTAGGTGCCGTTCGTGATGTCCCAAATGTTTGATATGATCAATACTCCAAGTCGAGGAGGGACAGGATGACTGAGGTCGCGCAAGGCATCGACGTAGACGTCTCGGAATTGGTAAACGAGCTGGACGAAGCGGGCGAAGAGCGGCTGTACCAGTCGCTCCACTACTTCTGGCATCCGGTGATGTTCGCCGAAGACCTCGGCGAACATCCGCAGCGAGTCGTCCTACTCGACAAGACCGTGGCCATTGCCCGCCTTCAAGGGAAGGTCCATGCGTTCTACGACCTTTGTATGCACCGCGGTGCCGCAATCTCACTCGGCGAGGTGGATGACGGATGTATTCGCTGCCCCTATCACGGATGGAAATACGATGCGACCGGGCAGTGCGTCGAGATCCCATCTCGCCCACAACTCTCACGTCTCACCCACGCCAAACTGACGCCATACCTCTGCGAAGAGCGCTATGGCATCATCTGGGTCAGCCTCACTGACAAGCCATACTTCGACATCCCCGAGCTGCATCAATGGGACGATCCGCAATTCCGATTCATCCGCGGTCCCGTCACAGAGTGGCGATGCTCCTCACCGCGGCGTCTGGAGAATTACGTCGACTTCGGGCACTTCTCGTGGGTGCACGACGGTTTTCTCGGGTCACGAGAGAATCCCGAGGTGACCGACCACGACGTTTCGATGGAAGACGGCGAAATGCGCGTGACGCCAAACCGTCCACGAACCAGTGACCGGCAAGTTCAAGGCCCACCTGGGGGCCGCCGGCGAGATGATCACCGCCCTGAACGTCTATCGAGTGTTCCTCCCCCACGCGGTGAACCTCGACCGCCACTTCGATGGCGGCGGACGCTACATCCTGTTCATGGCGCCGTCGCCGGTCGGCAGGAAACAGACCAGGAGTTTCTGGTACATCGGCCGCAACTATGCGACCGAGCCAGAACATGACGCTGAGTTCCTGGACTTCGAGCTCCAGATCCTCGAGCAAGACAAACCGGTAGTGGAGTCGCAGCGGCCCGAGCAGCTGCCGTTGGACCTGACCAAGGAGCTACATATCAAGGTAGCCGACAAGATCTCCCTGAACTATCGACGAGCTCTGATCCGGATCGCCGACGAACTGAGCCCGGCAACAGAAGACGACTAATCGGCATATCGCCGACATCTGGAAAGGAGTAATAGCGATGAGCTTGGCTTCTGACTTGGGCACATGTGACCTGCTACTCGACGGTGGGGTCGTCATCACTATCGATGACGCCAAGCGCGTTATCGACAACGGTGGGGTCGCGATCAAGGGTGACCGAATCGTTGCGGTTGGCGACTCGGCGGAGTTGGCCGCATATCGCCACGACGCGACTCGGATAGTCGACTGTAGCAACAGAGTCATCATGCCCGGCCTCACCGACGGCCACACCCACCTGTTCCAAACGTTGGGACGAGGTATGGGTGACGGGCTCAGTCTTGTACCCTGGCTTCGTCGATTCATGTTCCCCTACGCGAAAACCATCTCTGGTGACGTAGCGGCGGCAGGCGCTCGGCTCGGCGCCCTCCAGGCGGCCCTATCCGGTACGACCGTCGTAGTCGACAATCACTATGGCCCAACAGACACATCCACCACACTCGCAGTCGCCGCAGGGATTGAGAGCGTCGGCATTCGTGGTGCGGTTGCCCGCGGCATCTTCGGAAAACCCAACCGCGGTGGTGAGATCATGGGAGTTGCACCAGAGCTCTTCCCCTGGACAAACGACGAAGAGCTCGCCATTACCAAGGAATGTATCGATGCCAGACCGGCGGGGTCCAAGGTGGAGATCTGGCCGGGTCCCGAGAATGTCGTGTACGTAACGCCAGAACTGATCGCCGGATCAGCCGAGCTAGCCGAGAATGCGGGTGTTCGCTGGCACATGCACTGCTCCGAATCATCGTCCGAGATCGAATTCTTCGAGTCGATATTCGGTATACGGCCGGTTGCCTGGCTGGCTCGAGAAGGCCTACTGACCCATAGGACCACACTGGCCCACGCCATCTGGCTCGATGACGACGAGGTGTCGGCACTCGGCGAGAACCATTCCACCACAGTCCACAATCCCGTCTCGAACCAATATCTCGCCTCGGGAGTGATGCGTCTCCAGCCGCTGCAGAGCGCCGGGGCGAATGTTGCGCTCGGCACCGACGGCATCGCCGTTACCGGACAGGACATGTTCGAGGCGATGAAGGCAGGGACGTTGCTCCATCGAGTCCACCACCTGGATCCAGAAGCAACAACCGTAGAGCAGTTCATTGAGATCGCGGCAGCAGGCGGCTCGGCGATGACCGGCATCGATGCCGGAACGCTGACGCCAGGTCGTCTTGCCGACATCGTCGTTGTCGATGTCGACAAGGTTCGTCACACCCCATGGAACCGCCCGGTAGCATCCATCGTCCACTGCGGAAGAGCGGCGGACGTCGACATGACAATCGTGGGCGGCGAGATCATTGTCGAAAACGGCAAGTCAACTCAGGTCGATGAGGACGAAGTCCGTGCGACCGCCACGGAAGCGGCAGAGCGACTCATCGCCGATGCCGATCTTTCGGGACTTACCCGGGGCTGGTTCTCGCCGAACGCCCATCACCAGCAGTAGCGGAGGGAAAACAGCGATGACCACCAAGACGCCGAGTGTTAGGCACCTCTACACAACCGGAGCCTCCGAGAATCGTTTGCATTACATCGATTTTGGTGGAACCGGCCGGCCGCTGATCGCCATGCATGGCGTTACCGGAAACGCTTGGAATTGGTACAAGGTGGCAGAGGGACTGACCGATCGCCGACACGTCTATGCGCTCGATTTCCGGGGCTACGGTGAAAGCCAATGGTCATCCGAGGGCGCCTACACCACGTCCGACCATGTTGCTGATCTGGGCGCTGTACTCGACTCGCTTGGGGCGCCCGTCGTAGACCTCATCGGATCGTCATGGGGTGCGCTAGTAGCAATCCAATACGCCGCAGAGAGCCCCGATCGTGTTGGCCAGCTAGTCGTGGTCGACGTTGAGGCATCCTTCGCCCAGGGAGAAACCGATCTCTTCCCACGCCCGACGAGCTATGCCGGCATCAACGAGGTAGCTGCCGGAGAAGCCCAACGCAACCCGAATGCCACCCCCGAAATGGTGGCAATGATGACTGCGACTTGCTACACCCCCGGAGCTGAAGGCACCCTCGTGCCAAAGCACGATCCGTACTTCTTCAAGCGATGGCCGTTTCGCTCAGACGACCACTGGGAGCTGCTCGAGACGATAAAGGCACCAACTCTGCTACTCCACGCAGCCAGCAGCTTTGTCAACGGTGCAACCATGGAGAAGATGGCAGACCGAATCCCCAACGCACTCCTCGTTGAGATTGCCGAGAGTGGCCACGCCGTACCCGTGGAGAACCCTGCTGGAATCGTCGCCGCCGCAGCCTCGTTCCTCGAATAGCAGGGATCACCAGAACCTCGACTCTATATTGCTTAGATCAATATTCATGTAGTAGGCTACGGGCAGATGGCTGATGAACCTATGGACAGCCCCATGTAGAAGCCTTCGAGTCAAGGAGCCAAGCAATGGGTAGCCCAAATGAGTACGAGAGCCTCAGGCAGGCGATCCTGGAGGGGGACGAGCAAGCAGCGGCTGCAATCGGCCACGAAGTGGCCGCCGCCGCTGAGAACCCTCTCGGTGCCGTAGAAGTCGCCTCCAATGTGATCCGAGAAGTTGGCGACAAGTTCGGAACAGGAGAGCTATTCCTTCCCGAAATGGTGCTGGCCGCTGAGGCAATGCAGGCTTTCATGGCCGAAGTCTCCGCTCGACTCGAAGCAGAGGCCGGTGAGGGCGGCAGCCGGAAACGCGGCAAAGTGGTAATTGGGACCGTACAGGGCGACATCCATAGTATTGGAAAGAACATCGTTGCAACCATGCTGGGCGCGGCCGGCTATGAGGTTGTCGACCTCGGCGTCAATGTGGGCCCCATGGAAGCGATCCAGGCCGCCGAGAAAAGCGGCGCATCTTTCATCGGTCTATCGGCTCTAATGACGACGTCCATGCCGTATCAAAAGGAAGTCGTTGACCTCCTCAACGAGCTCAACCAGCGAGACGATTTCTTCGTCCTCATCGGCGGTGGACCGGTCACACGAGAGTACGCCGACGACATAAACGCCAACGGTTGGGCAGCGGATGCAGCGGCAGCCGTGCAAGTGTGCGATCGGCTCGCTTCGGGCGATACCACGCCTTCCGACACCAATCTCGTCTACGTAGTGGCGGAGTGAACAATGAAACTTGAACGTATTTTGGACGTGCTGGACCGCGCTCACAACGGGCCGGTCTACAAGGAACGCGAATTCAACCTGAACGTGGTCGCGAGCACCATCGCCGCCAAGGTCAAGAAGTTTGGCCTCGCCGGGACTGTCGATACTGAGAACCCCATCGGGAGCAACGACGAGCTCGCCGACCGTTTCTATCAGGCGGGTTTCGAAGCTGCAGTGGAGATCGGTCTCCTCTGCGGCGACACGAATCGGGCGATTCGCTTCAACGCAGAAGAACTCCAGGGACTAGTCGATGAGGCACCCAGTGAGTTCTGGCTTGGCGAAGGCGACCAGAGAGTCCATTTTCAGCATCGCGGGCTGAACGACCCCACGACGCCGGTATGGACGGTACCGCTCAGCATTGTGGTGTCCGAGGACATCTTTGTCGATATGGTCCACGGCCTGGCCGCGATCGATGTCGTCGATTGCCTCGAAGGGCCTTCCCTGGAAACTGTCTACGGACGGCCGCTTCGTTCCGGATCACCGTACGAACATCTTGCGGGCCGGTATCAGGCCGATCTGATGTACGAGGGGATCAAGAGAGCAGGGCGAGTCGGAATGCCGATGGATGCCATCGGCTCATCGACAACGCACTACGGGCTCCTGGGAGGCTATGGCGTTGAGGGTGGATACCGCCCCAAGTACGACCTTGTGACCATCCTGTCCATCGGCGATTTCTGGACCTCTTACGAGTCGCTCTTCAAGCTGACCCAGGTGTATGTTGCCGGTGGCGAACACATCTCAGCGTCATCCTGGGTGATGCTCGGCGGCTATGCCGGCGGCCCGGAAGGCACCGCGGTCGCCTCGGTCGCCTACACACTTCTCATGTACGCAGTGTTCCAGGGATCACGAGGCGGCGTGCCTCCGTTTGATATCTCCTATATGGGTAACTCTGGCAGACGGGCGCAATGGGCATTGAGTGTTTCCAACCAGGCGATCACACGTAACACCAACAACGTATATCACTCGATCGCCAACCAGGTGGCGGGTCCCGGCACCGAAATGCTGCTCTACGAGAGCTTGGTCGGAATGACCACCATGGCTGTCACCGGTGTCACCAATGTCGTCGGGACTCGCTCCGCAGGCGGCCGGCTCACCGACTACCTGACACCTCTCGAGCACCAGTTCGCCGGCGAGGTCTTCAAGGCCGCAGCCGGGCTGAGCCGCGAGCAAGGTAATGAGATCGCCAGGAAGTTCATCCCCAAGTACGAAGATCAACTCGTCGCCAAGCCAGACGGGCGCTCCTTCCAGGAGCTATACGACATCGACACGCTGACACCGATTCCCGAGTGGCAAGCCATGTACGACAAGGTGAAGCAAGAAGCAATCGACGCAGGTCTACCGCTCTAGGAGTTCCTATCCTCGGACCTATCTCGCTCAAAGCACGACTACGGTGCGTGAACGCCATTCAGAGGGCTTCCTATGGATGAAACGACACGCACCGAGTCATTTACCCTGGTCTTTCAACCTTCCGGCGCTCGAGGAAAGGTCGAGGCTGGGACCAGTATTAGACGTGCGGCAACCGACCTCGGAGTGGAGATCGAGAGCATCTGCGCCGACGCTGCCACCTGCGGCAAGTGCCGGGTCTTGATCGAAGACGGCCACTTTGGCAGCATTACCTCGTCACCGGACCATGCTTCCGAGATGCGATCCACCGAGGAGTTGTGGATCACCAAACGGGCCAAGACCTGGGTCAAGATGGGTCTCGACCCCGACCGCCTGCGGCTGTCGTGCCAGGCCAAAGTCCAAGGGGACATGGTGGTGTTTGTCCCTGAGTCAAGCCGGGGCAACCGACAGATCATTCGTAAGGCCGCAACCGACCGCCACATCGAAATCCACCCCGCTGTTCGGCGCTACTACCTGGAGCTAGACCCGGCAACACTCGAAGACCCTCTTGGAGATCTCGAACGGGTCTCCCGAAGTCTGGTGGCAGCCATGACAAGGATCCACGGTAAGCCGGGCTGGGTCGAACCCGATCCCAACGACATCTGGTTCGATTTCCCCGTCATCCGGACGATGGGTGCCGTCATTCGCGAGGCCGATTGGAAGGTGTCGCTAACGGTATGGCAGAACCGCGAGGTTATCGACATTCGGCCTGGATACAGCGAGGACCTATACGGGATCGCCGTTGATGTCGGTAGCACCGCGATTGCCATCTACATCTGCAATCTCATCACGGGTGAGGTGGTTGACACCGATTCGATGATGAATCCACAGACCGCGTTTGGCGACGACATCATGTCCCGCATGACCTATGAGAATGAGCACGAAGACGGTCTCGCCATCCTTCATGATGCCGTATTGTCGGGGCTCAGCAAGCTGATCGCTAGAGCTCTACGAGCCAACCGCATCAAGGCAATTGATGTTCATGAATTGACTGTGGTCGGCAACACAACCATGCAGCATCTGCTGCTCGGAATCTCCACCAAGTACCTCAGCACAGTGCCGTTTGTCCCGACCTCGCATCGTGCCTTCGACATCAAGGCTCGCGATCTGCCGATCGTGGCCAACCCCAACGCCAACATCCACGTTCTACCGATCGCGGCCAGCTTTGTCGGCGCCGATGCGATGGCAGTTGCCATCGCAGAAGAGCCGCACAAGCAAGACGAGATCCTGCTCATTATCGACATTGGGACCAACGCTGAGCTCATCGCCGGAAACCGCGAGCGACTGGTGTGTACATCAACACCTACCGGGCCGGCGTTCGAGGGTGCTCACATAGAATATGGCATGCGAGCGGCAGACGGCGCTCTGGAGCGGATCGAGATCGATCCGGAGACTTTCGAACCGCGTTACCGGGTTATCGGGACCAAGGGTTGGGGACCGGACCAGCTCGAGAGTGACGAACCAACCGATCGACGGCGGCCCGGTCAAAGGCATTTGTGGCTCCGCAATCATCGACGGCGTCGCCGAGATGTTCCGGACAGGGATCATCACACCACGCGGCCATTTCAACAAGGACCTGGACTCGGAGCGGATCCGCCAGGGTGAGCTGGGCTGGGAATACGTGGTGGCGTGGGCTGACGAGACCTCGATCGGCAGGGATATCCCGATCACACTGGACGATGTGCGTCAGATCCAACTAGCCAAGGCCGCCCTGTATACGGCTTCGCACATACTGCTCAGAGAATTAGGCGTCACGACCCCGGACAAAATCATTCTGGCCGGCGCCTTTGGCTCCCATATCGACAAGACCCGGGCAATGATCCTCGGTATGATCCCCAACTGCCCGCTTGATCGAGTGTTCTCAGTCGGAAACGCCGCAGGCGATGGTGCTCGAATCGCCCTTCTCAACCGATACAAGCGACTCGAGGCTCAGGAGATAGCTCGAACCATCACCCGCGTTGAGCTGCCCGTCGACCCGGACTTTCAAAGCGAATACATGCAGGCGCTCAACTTCCCCCACATGGTGCACGAGTTCACCTCGATCGCCGATCTCATCCCTGCCTACAAGGCCGACCCGATGGCAGCAAAGCTCAGCAACTCTCGCTAAGCGATTTCAAATACGCTTTCGCCATCCGTACGCGGCAACTATTCAAGGGCACCCTAGAACGACGGTGGTGAGCTAACGAATAAAAACCGCGCAGTGCCATTTCCCGTGTTGTGCCACCCGTGTGGCCGACCCGACGGGATAGGTGTAGGCGTCACCTGCCTCGAGCTCAACCGTGTCGTAACCGCTCAGAGCGACGGAAATCGATCCATCCAGGACGTAGATCATCTCTTCGCCCTCGTGGGCAAGTTCGCAACCCGATTCGGCGCCCTCTTCTGCCGTAATGAGATTCGTCTCGACGTGATGGTGGGCCCCCTCGACGAGGAAGTAAGCACACGCTCCATGCCCCAGTTGGTAACGGCGGGTGGCCGCACCCCGTACCAGGCTCACCTCAGTCGAGACGGCGGGCTGGAGCAGGACTTGCGCCGATGTTCCGAGTGCGGCGGCAACCTGATGCAACGCCAGGAGACTCGGCATCGCCTTGCCATTCTCCAACTGGCTGAGAAATGGCTGTGACAAGCCACACATGTCGGCTAATTGTTGGAGCGTGAGACCTCGAGCCTTGCGATGCTCTCGGAGCGCCTGACCGAGTGACACCGCCAACTCATCACCGTCCACCGACACAGCGGCAGAGGCATCATTACCAGATTGTGGGTCTTGTTGTGTGATCATATCAGTATCGACTATACCAATACCCCGGCCACTCCGCGATTGCTCGAATCGAAGAAGTCTACCGGTGTCGAGTTGGTCAGCCGATCTCGCCAACTGTCCGGTCGAGCGCCTACTCCCGTGCCGCAATAGCCGTCGCCAGCCGCTGAGGCGTGATCGGAATCTGAGTTATCGCAATGCCAGCGGCGTCTGCAACTGCGTTCGCAATCGCGGGACCTGGACCGAGGATGGGATGTTCCCCGATGCCTTTGGCGCCGAATGGACCCAACGCATCAGGCACCTCGATCAGGGAGGTCTTTATCCGAGGCATGTCGAGGATCGTGGGTAGTCGATAGTCAACGAGATTGGGGTTCAGGATTCGTCCATCCTCGATCATCACCTCTTCCCAAAGGCTACCGCCGAGACCCTGAGCGATGGCTCCTTCGATCTGGCCTACCAAGGCCATCGGGTTTATAGCCTTGCCGACGTCGTGGGACGCGGTATAGCCAAGGATCGTCACCTGACCGGTCTGTGGATCGATTTCGACCTCGGCGATGTGGGTCCCGAATCCAAATGTCGGGTAAAGGCCTTCGGCGAACCCACCGCCAATTGGCTCATCGTGGTGACCATAGGCCGACCATGAGCCAACGCCAATCAGTGGTCCACCAAATCCATAGATCGAGGTTTCTGCTACAGCCTGTAACGTCATCCCGACTTCGGGTTCCGATCGCTTGTAGGCGCGCCCTCCCGAGACGGTGATGTCACTCTCCCGGCATCCCAACGCTCGAGCCGCACATTCCGCGATCTTGGCATAGAGGTCCTCACTCGCCAGCCGCACGGCGCTCCCGTTGTCGAAGACGGTTCGGCTTGCAATCGAGCCGAGGTCAAACGCGGTGTGATCGGAATCGGGGGCGGCCACCGAGATTTGATTCATAGACACTCCGAGCACTTCGGCAGCAATCTGAGATAGAACCGTGTGTGTCCCGGTTCCGATTTCAACGGCAGCCGTCGTGATCGAAATTGTCCCGTCCTCGGCGAGATGAACATTTGCCGAAGACGACAGCAAGCCGACCGTCTTGACAACATTTGCGATACCGATACCCCGATTGGGACCGAGCTTGCCCTTCTTGTCCCAGTAGCCAGAATTGTCTAGCGCCTGCTCCATCGTCTCTCTGATATGCACATCATGAAGCGTTGCTCCAGAAATCAATTCGTCCCCGTTAGCCACCAGGTTCGCCAATCGCAGCTCAGCAGGGTCAATGGCCAACTCCTTAGCCATGGCATCGAGATGGGTCTCGAGCGCAAACACCGCTTGAATCGTGCCATACCCGCGCATACAGCCGTGGTCGGGGTTGTTGGTATAGACCGCGCGGGTCCTCACCTTCCAGTTGGGAAACCGGTAGACCCCCTCCGATGAACTCAGCGCATGACTAGCCGTGCCTATCACGTGGTCGGAGAACCCCCCGGCATCGGCAACGATATCGATATCTCCACCGGTCAACCTACCGTCGCGAGTAGCGCCGAGCTTCACCCTGATACTGAACGGAGCTCGGCCGTTGGCCGCAATGAACTCTTCGCTCCGCGTCATCGCCAGCCGAACGGGCAGTCCCGTCTTCAGAGCTAGTAGCGCAGTCAATGGTTCCAGATTGCTCTTGAGCTTTCCTCCGAAACCTCCTCCGCATTCGAGCGGTACTACTTTGACCTCACCCATCGACATCCCTAGCGCCATCGCCAATTCCGCATGGCACACGCTCAGTTGCTGGGTAGCAGTCCAAACGGTGAGACGGCCCCGGTGGTCAAAACCCGCTACGCATGCGTGCGGTTCGATGGGCGCTTGATTGATGGCGCCGGTTCGGTACACACGTTCCAAGACAACGTCAGACTCCGCAAAGGCCTTGTCGACGTCGCCCCGTTCCAACTGGGCTTCCATGCATACGTTCCCGTACCTGATGTACGGAAAGACCGCTGCATAGTCGGCAAGGTCGGGATGCAACTGGGGAGCGTCGTGCGCCAGTGCGGCATCGGTATCCAATATGGGCTCACGGTCCTCGTAGGTAACCGCGATGAGACCGAGAGCCTGCTCTGCGACGCTTTCACTCACTGCAGCAACAGCAGCAACGCGATCGCCGATGTACTTGACCTCGCCCTTAGCAAGGATCGTCTTGTCCTTCAGGTAGATCCCGTAGCGGGTATCTGGGGCATCGTCACCGGTGATGACGGCTTTGACGCCGGGAAGAGCGAGAGCCTTGCTGACGTCGATATCGACAATGCGTGCGTACGGCCTATCGCTGAAGAGGATCTTGGCATGCAACATGCCCGTCAGGTAAAAGTCGGTGCTGTACTTGGAGGCTCCAGTGACTTTGGCAATGCTGTCGATCTCTGGTCACCGACTTGCCGACGACCTTGTACTCGGGCTTCGATACCTGCTTGTGTGTTTTCGAGGTGGTCATTGTTCGCCCTCGGCCATCAAGAGTGCCGCCGTGTTGACCGCAGAAATGATCGATCCGTAGCCGGTGCACCGACACAGGTTCCCGGCGAGACCAGCACGAATCTGATCTTCGGTCGGATGAGCCTCTTCGGCCAGTAGCGCCGCTGACATCATGATCATGCCAGGGGTGCAATAGCCGCATTGCGCTGCCCCAAAGTCGACGAAGCCCTGCTGGACCGGGTGCAGGCCTGACTCCCCCGCAAGCCCTTCAACCGTCATAATCTCCTTGCCCTGGGCCGTTGCGGTCAGGACAAGGCAACTGGTTACAGGGCGCCCGTCGAGCAACACTGTGCATGCCCCGCAGTCCCCCGTCGCACATCCCTTCTTGGACCCGGTGAGACCTAGAGTCTCCCGCAGGGTATCAATGAGCAGCGCGCCGGGCTCTGCTACTACATCTCGGATCTCTCCGTTGACGTGAAGATTGATCTCCATGCCTACGCCTCCTTCTGCTTGCCGACGCGCTCACCGAGATCGACAAGCAGGCGGGCCACCAATCGCTCGATCATCTTCTTTCGATAATCTGCGCTGCCACGCACGTCGCTGATCGGTGAGATCCCGGCTGCCGCCACCCGAGCGGCTTCCTTCGCAAGAGCCAAGTCCATCTTTGCCGAGCCGTTGATGACTTCCTCTGCCGCTGTCGCCCGTATTGGTGTTGGGGCCACAGCGCCCAGGCCGATCCGAGCGTGCAGACCTGCTGGTTCTTGCCAAAGCGCCACCGCGACACCAACAATCGCAAGGTCCATCGCACGACGTGGGCTCAGCTTCGTGTAGGAAGCCACCGCACCGGGTGCCGGCCATGGCAGCCACAGTGCTTCAAGCATCTCGCCCCGATCGAGAACGGTCTTGCCAGGCCCTACGAAGAAGTCCTCTAGCAGGACGTTTCTACGACCGGCAGCAGATACGATGTGTACCTCGGCTTTGAGCACCAACAACGGGGCGACCGTATCCGCCGATGGCGAGGCGTTGCATATGTTGCCCCCGATGGTTGCCATGTTCCGTATCTGCGGGCCGGCAACCACAACCGCCCCCTCGGAAAGCACCGGGAACCGTTCTGCAATAACATCTGAAGCGAGTATGTCGACCAACCGCACCGCAGCCCCTATCCGCAACCCTTCGGGCTCCACAGCTATCTCACCAAGCTCGGCGACGCCGGTTATGTCCACCATCGTTATCTCGGACCCCGGCTGATCCCGGTACTTCAGAAGTAGATCGGTGCCGCCGGCTAAAAGGCGGGATTCGGTATCACGATCGTCAATGATCGAAAGAAGATCTTCAAGCTGTGCTGGGCAAACGACTTCTCTGATCGAGGCCATGGGTTGCTCCCGACTTCGTGTCTCGGCTGCTAGCCGGCAGTCTACCGCGAAAATTGATTCCATCAATACAGGCTCATCAACACGGGCTCAACGACAGAATTCACACATCCAAGGACAACGAACCGCAACTAGATTATGTGCCCTCCCAGTTTTTGGTCTGCGAGTATTTGCATGATCAATATTTGTTGCGTAGATTCCTTCCAAGCGGGACGGGAGAGCCGTGCAGACGACCGTTCGATTGGTGCAGTCGCATAGAAGGCTAGAGAGTCGCTGTTCGATGCGCGTGACCCGTCCTTCGGACCCGGCAACGACTTTTCGTCGGATGTCACCCATGTCCGCACCTCCCCCCATTTGTCCTTCCTTCGTGCATCCCTATCGGGTGCTTCGATCAGTTACACGTCAGAATTAGAGAAGGAGACCAGTAGATGCGTTCGAGATTGATCAAGATCCTCGCCTTAGTTGCCGTGTTGTCGTTGTTCACAACAGCATGCGGCGGCGACGATGCCACCCCGACCACGAAAGCAACAACAGAGACAACCGCAGCCGGGACAGAGACAACCGCAGCCGGGACAGAGACAACCGCAGCCGGGACAGAGACAACCGCAGCTGCAACGGCGGACGGCCCAACTGAGGTCAACATTGCTGTTGTATTCGCAGGTGTGAAGGAAGAGCCGTGGTATGCCACGATGCTTGAAACGCTAGAGCGCATCAAGGCCAATAGCCCTCACGGTATGACGGTGAACTACGACTGGTTCGAAAGCATCGCGTATGCAGATGGTGAGAGAGTGATCGGCGAACTAGCTGCTTCGGGCAAGTACGACATCATCCTGGGCCACAGCCTCTTCGGTGAGTCCATCGCCCCGCTCAAGGATCAGTATCCGGAAATCCTGTTTGCGTTCTCCGGTTCGGGTAATGACGGAATCAGCGGTGGCAATGCATACTGGATCGACGCATACACCCACGAAGCCGCATATCTGTGCGGAATCGTGGCAGGAATGATGACCAAGTCGAACGTGATCTCAGCCGTCGCAGCCTTCCCATTTCCAAACGTGAATCTGCCTTTGAATGCATACATCGCAGGTGCTGAGTCGGTGAATCCCGACGTCAAGGCGCAGGTCACCTACATTGAGAGTTGGTTCGACCCGACCAAAGCGAAGGAATCAGCAATCGCTCAGATCGCGGCCGGATCCGACATCATCTATGCCGAACGTCTCGGCGTCTTTGAGGCGGCCGCAGAGAACGAAGGTGTGTATGCCTTTGGCCATTGGGCCGATCAGGCGGCCCTTGCTCCAGATGTGGTACTCACCAGTTCGCTCGCCCGTTGGGACCCAGCAATGAATTATCTAATCGATGCCTGGTATTCCCACGTGACTGAGGGCACCCCCTACGACGGCCCGCCAGATCGAATTGTGTTCTTGATGGCTGACGGAGGCACCGACCTGGCCGCCATGAGCGACCTGATCCCCGCCGATGTGCAGGCCGCCGTCACGGAAGCCAGAGACAAGATACTGAGCGGTGAACTCGTTGTGCCGATGAACGAGGCCCCGATCGAGTAACCATATTCAATAGTGAGGCCGGTCCATATGGACCGGCCTCACGGCAATTCTGGATGAGAAGCATGACAGTCTTTCAGGAACCGCCGCCTCCGTTGCTGAGTGTTGAGCACGTAACAAAGCTCTTCCCCGACGTCGTTGCTAACGACGATGTAACCCTCGACGTCCTAGCAGGCGAGGTGTTGTGCCTTCTGGGCGAGAATGGGGCAGGCAAGACCACGCTTGCCGACATGCTCTACGGTGTCTATTCCCCCGATGATGGCCAGCTTCTCTTTCGCGGCGAGCCGCTCCAGCTCAGGAATCCTAGGGAAGCCATTCAGTCGGGCATCGGGATGGTGCACCAACATTTTGAGTTGGTGACCCCCATGTCAGCCCTCGAGAATGTCGTCATCGGGACGGAAGACGCTCGCTGGGCAAACCTGCCGGCAGCTCGAAAGAAACTCGAGGACTTGTGCGAGCAGTACGAAATCCATATTGACCTCGACACCGAGGTCGGGCTGCTTTCCGTCGGTGAGCAGCAGTGGGTCGAGATCCTCAAGGCTCTTTACACCGGCGTCGAGTTGCTGATTCTCGACGAGCCGACGGCAGTCCTGACCCCGCAAGGGGTGCAGCGCCTGTTCAAGTTCTTGCGCGAGATGAAGCTGAACGGAGTCGGAATCGTGCTGATCACCCACAAACTGTGGGAGGTGATGGAGATCTCAGACCGTGTCGCGGTCCTCCGCAAGGGGAAGCTCGTCGACATCGTCAATACGACGGAAACCGACAGCGCGGGTCTGGCAAGGCTCATGGTGGGCCGCGATGTGGTGCTGCGAGTCGACAAGGAGCTGGCAAAGGCTGGCCCGGTGATACTCCAGGTAGACAACATTGCAGCTCCCGGCAGATCAGAACGCGGAGCCCTTGAAGACGTGACATTTGATCTCCGAGAGGGAGAAATCCTTGGCCTTGCCGGCGTCTCCGGGAATGGGCAGGCCGCGCTATTCGATGTTCTGGTTGGAGTCAACCCACCAACCAGGGGGACGATCCGCATTGCTGGTGTCGATACAACGCACGCCTCACCGAAGAAGATCGCAAGCAAGGGGCTGTCTGGCGTCCCTAGCGATCGAATCCGCCAGGGCCTGATGATGGATTTCCGCGTTCAAGAGAACTTGATCCTCGGACGCCACCGGTCATCCGACTTCGAATCGAGAGGCATGATCAACGGCCGGGCGATGCGCGAGTTCGCCGCCACCGCCATCAAAGAGTTTGAGATCAAGACACCCTCGGGACAGCTCACAACCCGGTTGTTGTCGGGCGGCAATCTACAGAAGGTCATCCTGGCGCGGGAGTTGATGGGCAACCCTCCTCGGGTACTGGTCATCCATCAACCGACGCGGGGTCTCGATATCGGAGCCAGCGAGTATGTACGGCGGCGTTTGGTCGCTGAGCGTGACCGTGGCGCAGGCGTGCTGCTCATCTCTGATGATCTTGATGAGATCTTCAACCTCTCTGATCGTGTGATCGTCATCTTCGAAGGCGCAATCATCGGCCAGGTCGACCCCGCCGAAGCGAACTACGAAGAGATCGGACTTTTGATGGCTGGAATCAGCAAGCGCAACCTCGGCGAAGGGGGGTCAAGCTCGTGACAACTCCACCGCCGTCGGACACGTCTACTGATCCGCAACCTGGCCACACTCCGACCAGCCTTCTGCAGCCCGGAGCAAGGTGGCGTTTTGAGAAGCGTCTCCATGTCGGGTGGAAGAGCGAAGCCGTGACCCTCGTGCTCGCCATTCTGGTCGCGGTCGGAATCAGCAGCTTTCTAATAATGGCTGCGGGTACCGGTGTCTGGGACGCATACAAAGCCCTGATCCAGGGTGCGATTGGATCCCGCCGCTCCATTCTGGAGAGTCTGGTACAGGCCACACCGTTGATTCTCACCGGGCTAGCTGCCGCCGTCGCCTTCCGCGCCAAAATATGGAATATCGGCGGTGAGGGTCAATTCTTCGCAGGTGCAATGGGAGCCTGGTGGATCGCCGACGCCGTCGGGAATACCCTCCCCCGATTCTTGATGCTCCCGCTCATTGTCCTTTTTGGAGCAATCGCCGGCGCCTTCTGGGGCGGTATTGCCGGGTTCTTGCGGGCACGCTACGGCACCAATGAAATAATCGTGACCGTGATGATGAACTTCATCATCCTGTTGATCCTCTCCTGGCTTCTCGGTGGACCGTGGCGGTCACCCGACACGTTCTACTTCCAGACCGAGAAAATGCCCGAATCATCCTGGCTGCCGAGGTTCCTTGCTGACAGCAGACTGCACTGGGGATTCGGTATTGCCATCATTGCTGCGATCGCCGTATACATCCTCATATGGAAGACGCCTCTCGGGTTCGAGATCCGCGGGCTCGGCATCAACGCAGTAGCGGCGCGATTCAAAGGCATCAGCGTCGCTAGGACAATCATCGTCGTGATGCTGATCAGCGGAGCCTTGGCCGGTATCGCCGGCGCAGGCGAGGTGGGCGGTATTCATCACCGCCTCCAACTCGACATCTCGATCGGCTACGGCTTCACCGGCATCATCATCGCCCTCATCGGCAGACTCCATCCCGCCGGTGTGGTCGCTGCAGCAATCGCTTTTGGGGCCCTCATCAACGGCGCAACCTTCATGCAGATCACTACAGGAACCCCGTCGGCACTCGTCGATGTCATCCAGGGGCTTGTGCTGATAACGGTGCTCATCGGGGCAGTCGTAGTTCGATACCGTCTCCGGAGGCTCAGCCGCGATGAATGACGTCTTTACTCAGGCTTTTGTGATCGGTGTTCTCGCCACCGCGATCCGAATCGCGACTCCGCTGATCTTCGGGGCGGTCGGCGAACTCGTCGCCGAGAGCTCGGGAATCCTCAACTTGAGCATCGAGGGTACGATGACTGTCGGTGCTCTTGCCGGCTTCGCCGTCGCCGGTGGTACCGACTCACTATGGCTCGGCATCGCCGGAGCAGTATTTGCAGGCGGTTTGATGGGCATGCTCATGGCTTTCATGTCCGCAACCGTCAAGGTCGACCAGATAGTTGCGGGATTGGCGCTCAATCTGTTTGGTGGCGGGCTCAGCTTCTTCCTGTTTCGGACGATCTTCTCCGACACCGCGTCCTCTGAGATTCCGACGGTCGGCGTGTTCACGGTTCCCCACCTCCCCGGGCTATCCGATATTCCTTGGGCCGGCGAGATCGTATTCTCGCAACAATGGCTGACCTATATCGCCTTTCTCAGCGTCCCTCTCGTCTGGCTGTTTCTGAACAAGACCCGGTATGGACTAGAGCTGCGCAGCGTCGGCCACAACCCGGAAGCCTGCGATATGCGCGGCATCAGCGTGCAGCAAAAGCAATACTTCGCCACTGTCTTCGGCGGCATGATGGCCGGATTGGGTGGCGGCTTCCTGACTCTTTCAACGACAGGCTTGTGGTTCCCTGAGCTGATATCCGGGCGAGGTTGGATCGCGTTGGCCATCGTTATCTTTGGCAACTGGCGGGTAACGTGGATTCTCGCCGGGGCGGTCTTCTTTGGCTTCCTCGATGGGCTGCAGCTTTCCCTCCAGGCCGTCGGCTTCGATCTGCCCTATCAGCTGCTCTTAGCCCTCCCATTCGTGCTGACGATTGTGGCGCTGGTAGTCAACAGAAGCCGCTCGAATGTTCCACTCTCGCTGGCTATCCCGTACCATCGCGGACAGAGGTAGCCGTGTACAGGTATCAGGGCGATAGTCGCCCGAACATGGCTGCCAAGTATGGTTGCATAGGCCGATGAACCCGTGGTCGACTCGATGACGCTGAGTTCATGAGGCACAAGGCCAACGACGCCATCTCGCCGGGGCAACCTCCGGTTGTCACACCTGGGCGCTCACCGCAATGAGGATCACCCCGAAGACGACCAATCCGGCTCCGGTTGCCATCCGCAACGTGACATGTTCGATGTTGTGCAGTAGCACCCACGACAGCCCGACGACACCAAGCGGTTGCGCTGCAATGATAGGACCGACTGCAGAAACGGCCCCTCCCTCGAGGGCCTTGAACAGAGCCAGCAGTGCAGCAGCAATGCTGATGCCTGCCGCCACCAGCCAACCCCAGCCAGCTCCGACCTTTATCTGACGCCGCAAACCGGGGACCGAAGCAGCTGCAACGGCCAAAATGGACAACATGCTCAACACTGCTACCAGGGCGCCAAAGGCAGGGTGCGCAGTGTGCTTGAGCCCTGACTTGCGAAACAGATCCGAGACGGCAAATCCCACTCCGGCCAGCACCGGCAGCGGCAGCGCAGACCACCGCATCGCAGCCGAACGCGGTGCTGCGATGACCCGAGCCTGATCACTGGAAGACGGAGTCAACAGGACCCAAATGCCGGCTACCACGGTAACGGCTCCAAGCACCTGCATCGCGTTGACGGTTTCGGAAAGCACTACCACACCGCCGGTAACGGCTATCAGCGGATACGCCGCAGTCTGGATCGGAATCGCAACCGATGGTCCCAATCGGTCCACTGCACCCAGCATCGAAAACCGCCCGATACCGTCGCCGACTAGACCGGCTGCAACGAACAGCCAGAATGCGTTTGCCGTTACGTTTTCGGGAGGATCGAAGAGGACCACAACCCCGAGGATGAACGCGGCCACGCTCGACGACAACAACAACGCAGTTAGAGCGTTCGTGTGCTGCAGCCCACGTTTGGCAAGGACGCTTCCCGCAGCAAAGGAGGCGGCAGCTATCACAGCGAGGAGAATGACCATGTTCCCACCTCGCTCTCGTGATCGTCGTCAGACGATAACGCGGTCCTCTGCGAAACAGCCGACACCAGCCTAAAAGAGACCGACAACGTTTCCTTCTCGGTCGATATCGACGTTCATGAAGGCTGGCCTTGTTCCCAGCCCCGGCATCGTCCTCATGGTGCCGATGATCGGATATATGAAACCCGCACCTACCGAGGCTCGTACCTCGCGGACGGGCATAACGTATCCGCTCGGCGCTCCCTTCAAGTTGGGGTCGTGGCTGATGCTGAGGTGGGTCTTAGCCATGCAGATCGGTAGATACCCGAATCCATTCTTCTCATAGCTGGCGATCTGCTGGGTTGCCGTGTCACTGAGTTCAATGCCGGACGCGCCGTATATCTCGGTGGCGATCGTATTGATCTTCTCCTCTATGCTCTGATTGAGCGGATACAGGAATTCGAACCTGGATTCCTGCTCGCAAGCTTCGACAACTGCCTCAGCCAGATCAACGCAACCGCGTCCACCGCCACCCCAGGGATCGGCAGCGACGGAGGCAAACGCTCCGTTCTCCATTGCCATTCGCTTCACAAGCTCGACCTCAGCCGACGTATCGGTTTGGAAGGTATTGACCGCCACCACTACCGGTATCCCGAACTTCCTAGCGTTGGTGATATGGGCAATGAGATTGACCATTCCCGCTCGGAGCAAAGAGAGATTCTCCTCTGTATAGACCTTGTCCAACGGCCTGCCGGGGACAACCCTCGGTCCCCCTCCGTGGGTCTTGAGAGCACGAATCGTGGCGACGAGCACGATGCAATCAGGGGCAAGGCCCGAAACCCGGCACTTGATATCTAGGAACTTCTCCATGCCGATATCGGCACCGAATCCTGACTCAGTGACTACGTAGTCGCCAAGGCGTAGGGCAACGCGGTCGGCGAGGATGGATGAGTTGCCATGTGCAATATTCGCAAAGGGTCCGGCATGAACGAATGCGGCTTGGCCCTCCAGAGTCTGCATGAGATTGGGATGCAGGGCATCTTTCATCAGCACCGCAACTGCGCCCGCTACACCGAGATCCTCCAGAGTGATCGGTCTGCCGGAGCGGCTGACGCCGATGACAATGCGGCCACAGCGCTCACGCAAGTTGCGCAAGGCAGATACATAGCTGTCTCCATCCACCAGGGCAAGAATGGCCATGAGTTCGCTGGCGACAGCTATGTCGAAGCCGGCTTCGCGAGGCCGGCCGTCGCTCTTGCCACCCAGCCCGACGATGATGTTGCGGAGCGCACGGTCGTTGACATCAACGACCCTGTTCCAAGTCTGCCGGTACAGGTCAATGTCGAGACGCTTGAGTCCTAGCTCAGTGAGCCTCTCATCGGTCAAGGCTCGCTCGTGATAGCGGCGGGCGTCAATGGCAGCCGAAACAAGGTTGTGCGCGACGGAGATAGCGTGGATGTCGCCGGTGAGGTGGAGGTTGAAATCCTCCATCGGGATTATCTGGCTGTAGCCACCTCCAGCGGCACCGCCCTTGATGCCAAATGTCGGTCCCATGCTGGGTTGCCGGATCGAGGCAATTGCCTTCTTCCCGATGACGCCGAGGCCTTGCACGAGACCGATCCCCGTGGTGGTCTTGCCTTCGCCAAGCGGGGTTGGTGTTATCGCGGTAACGTCGACATACTTGCCGAGCTTCCGGTCTGCCACCTTGGGCAGGATGTCGAGATGCACCTTCGCTTTGGTGGACCCATAGGGAATCAAGTCATCGGGCTCGATACCGATACTCCTGGCGATTTCGGCAATCGGGCGAACTGTTGCTGCTTGCGCAATCTCGAGATCAGACGGGACTGTGGCTTTGCCTGGCATGAGGTCTCCTTGATGGACACTTGCTATCGGGCGCCGCGCCCGAATCGGGTTTGACGGCTTGCGACGAAATAGGTGGGAGGAGGGTCGATCACATCCAGGAGCTCTCTCATCGTTGGAGTGAGAGCAAGATCGCGCGCATCGGGAAGTGGGACGAAAGCTACATCCGAAGCATCGCTGCCCGGCACGAGTTCGCCACCGGTGATGGTGCCCTCGAAGTCGATGAGAACGTTGTGACCAGTAGGTATTGCCCCTTCGCGGATGATTCTCTGGCCAACCCAGATGACATCATGGACTGTGACACGTAGGCCCGTCTCCTCCATCACCTCACGAGCCGCCGCGCTCCGCAATGTCTCGCCCCACTCGACCTTGCCGCCGGGGACGGCCCAGCTGCCCCTGTACGGATGCTTCGAACGCTGCACGAGCAGCAGCCTGTTGGCCTCGACGACCACTACACCGACAGCCGGAATCGGGTGGGGATTGCTCTCTGAGCACTTACTCTTCTGATACATATTTGGTATTGATCATATCAATACCTGCCGGAGCTGTGCAAACACCAGAGCGATATTCCCCGTTCGGCTCCATGATTGCGGGAGTGTCGAATTCGGGAGTGTCCCAAGCTGGGGCGAACGTATAGAGCCCCGGAAATGGCTGAACCCTCGGAGCCTTGAGTGAGTACGAGACCGGGGGTCGTCGACGCTACTTCGCTAGCTCTAGCGGTTGGTGGACATTGAACGGCACCTGGGTGCGGCGTCTGCCGTCTACCTCGTAGAAGGCTCCGGCAACCGCACCTGCGGTCGGGACCAGACCGATTTCGCCAACGCCCTTAACCCCGTATGGGGCCCGGGGTTGGGGTACCTCGACCAGGATCGTCTCGACCTCGGGCATGTCTTTGGCACGCAAGATGCCAAGGCTGCGCAATGTCCAGTTGGTGGGTCTTGCCTCTTCATCAGTGGGGAATTCCTCTGTAAGGGCGTAGCCGAGCCCCATATGCACGGCCCCCTCGATCTGGCCCTGAGTGAGCAACGGGTTGATT